>CAVTCA010000001.1:0-30878 GCA_963733075.1 uncultured Solirubrobacterales bacterium
AGGAGCTGACCTTCACCGAGGGCGACGAGATCCGCTTCGTGGTCGAGTCCGACGTCGCCGACGAGGTCCACCTGCACGGCTACGACGTCTCCGAGGACGTCGCGGCCGGCGGCACGGTCGAGTTCGACGTCCCGGCGACGATCGCGGGCGTGTTCGAGGTCGAGCTCGAGGACCGCGGTCGTCCCGATCGCCGAGATCACCGTCAACCCGCGCCTGAGCCTCGGCGATGTCGCTCGGCGCCGCTCGCAGGTCGTCGGCCACGCGCTGGTCGGCCGCCAGGACCTGCCGATCCCGGAGTGGCTGTTCGCCTGGGGCGCCTCGCTCGTGCTGATCGTCTCCTTCGTCGCGCTCTCCGTCGCCTGGCACACGCAGCCGCTTCGAGGAGACCCGCTGGCGCCCGGTGCGGCCGGTGGTCTCGAACGCGCTGCTCAACCCGCGTCATCGAGGTCGCTCTGCGGCGCGCTCGGCGTCTTCCTGCTCGGGCTCATCGTCTGGGCGGGGCTGAACGGGCACCGAGGCGCCGGACCGCAACTTCTCGGTCACCTTCGTCTTCGTCACCGTCTGGCTCGGCTTCGTCGTCGCTCAGCGTCGTGCTTCGGCGACGTCTTTCGCGCCTTCAACCCCTGGCGGGCGATCGCCCGCGTCGGTCGGCGGCGCTCTTCAAGCTGGTCGCCGGCCAGTCCGCGCCGCCGCCGCTCGCCTACCCCGAGCGCTGGGGGCGCTGGCCGGCGGCCGTCGGCCTCGTCGCCTTCGTCTGGCTCGAGCTCGTCTACGGCCAGGGCGGGTTCCAGACGGTCGGCCTGACGCCGCACACGGTCGCGGTCGCGACGCTCGTCTACACCGCCTACACGTTCGTCGCCATGACGCTGTTCGGGAGCGAGAAGTGGCTCGAGCGCGGCGAGACGTTCTCGGTCTACTTCGACATGTTCTCGACCCTGGCGCCGTTCGAGGTCCGCGACGGCCGGCTCGGCGTCCGCCGGGCGCTCTCGGCGCGCCACCAGGTGGGTCGCCGAGTCGCCCGGCTCGGTCGCCCTGGTCCTGCTGACGATCGGGGCGACGACCTTCGACGGCGCCTCCGAGGGCACGCTGGCGGAGCCGATCTCCACGGTCGAGGGCTGGTTCGTCGACCTCGGGCTCGGCCCGCTGGCCGCGCTGCGGGTCACCAACTCGATCTTCCTCGCGCTCACGCCTCGCCTTCGTCGCCGGCCTGTTCTGGGCCGGGATCTACGGCATGCACACGGTCCGCACCGAGCATCGACACCGCGCGGGCTCGGGCGGCTGTTCGCGCACGCGTTCATCCCGATCGCGCTCGCCTACCTGGTCGCCCACTACTTCAGCCTCGTCGTCTTCCAGGAGCAGGCGCAGTTCACGTTCCTGCTCTCCGACCCGCTCGGCGACGGCTCGGACATCTTCGGCACCGCCGGCAGCGGGATCGACTACGGCGGCGATCAGCGCCAACGCGATCTGGTACGTGCAGGTCGGCGCGCTGATCGCCGGCCACGTGACCGCGCTCGTGCTCGGCCACGACCGGGCGCTGAAGGTCTACGGCGACCCGCGCGTCGCCGCCCGCTCGCAGTACTGGATGCTGGCCCTGATGGTCGGCTTCACCTCGCTCGGGCTGTTCCTGCTCTCGCAGTCGAACGCCTGAGCCCGCCGCTCCGGGTCTCAGCCCAATGCCGCGCGTCGCCAGGGACCCGGGATGCCGGCGGCCGACCGCGACCGCACGCGCACCGCTTGCGCGGCGCCCTGGGAAGGCGTCGAGCTGAGATCGACGCCCGCCGCCGCTTCGTCGCGATCCGCTTCCAGCGGCCGTCGACGCGCGCCTCGACGTCGTAGCGGCCGCCCTCCGGGCAGGATCTCGAGCCGCTTGCGGCCCGACCTCGACCGCGCGGGCGCGTGCGGGCGCGCGACCCGGCTGAGCTCGCTGCGGTCGAAGGCCTTGCGCAGGAACCGCCCCCGCGAGTCCTCGGGCGCGAACAGCCCGAACAGGCCCATCACCGTCGGCGCGATGTCGACGTTGACCGGGTTCGCGGCCGGCCCGTCTCCGGTGACCGTCCGCGGTACGCACCAGCTCGCTGCCGCCGGTGACCGCGAGGAAGTTGTCGGCGGTCTGCGGGGCGCCGTGGTTGCCGGGCAGCGGGTTGCTCGACGGCGACGGCTCGCCGAAGCCGACCCCGGGTTGCGCGATCGCGAACAGGTCGCCGCTGAGCGCGGTCCGAGCGAGTGCCATTCGGGGTGCGCGCTCTCGACGGTGTGCGCTCTTGCCGCCGTCGAGCGGGTTGGGCTCGCGATAGAGGACCTCGGCGACGCCGGGCTGCGCGAGGGCGATCGCGCGCATCCGCGCCAGCAGCTCGAACCGTCCCGGGCTCGTGCGGTCGGCGAGGTAGACGAAGTCGATCGAGCCCCGTTGTTGAGGGCGACGAACTCGCTCTCGGGCACGCCGGCGTCGGTGAGCGCCTCGGTGAGGCTGACCTTGGAGGAGGTCGTGTCCATCGAGTGGTCGGAGACGAGGATCAGCACCGTGCGCTTCCACTCGCCGCGGGCCCGCAGCGTCTCGACCAGGCGCTCGACCTCGTCGTCGGCCTCGCCGATCGCCGCGTCGTAGACGGTGCCGGTGCCGGTGGCGTGGCCGGCGGTGTCGATCTGGTGCAGGTTGACGAAGGTGAGGTCGGGGCGCTCGGGGCCGCCCGCGGCCGGGCACGCCGCTGTCGATCGTCGCCAGGACGCGGTCCATCACGGTCGCGTCGTCGAGCGCGTAGCCGGAGACCGGGTTGGTGGGGACCGGCTCGCAGTAGGCGTCGTCGTCGGGGCCGGTGGCGCACGGGGCCCAGAGGTAGTCGGCGTCCGGGCGTCCCGGGTGGAGGTTCTGCCCGGCGAAGATCCGGCCGAGCTTCGGCTTGCCGAAGATCCCGGCGGTGGCGAGCCGGTCGGGGTTGCCCTGGCGCCCGATCGCCTCGAACACGAGCTCCGCCCCGGGGCAGGTGCGGCTCTCGCCGCTGGTCTCGCTCGGGAGCGCGGTTTGGTCGAGCGGTCCGGTGGCCACGCAGCTGTCCGGGCCTTCGAGCGGCGCGTAGAGCGCGAACGCGTTCGCCGGGATCCCGGAGCGGCCCGGATAGGCGCCCGACATCATCGCGATGTGGTTCGGGTTGGTCTCGGCCGGGATCACCGAGCTCGAGTCGGGGAAGTAGGTCCCGCCGCCGCCCGATCCCCGGCCAGCAGCGAGGAGATGAACGGCGCCCGGCCCGCCTCGATCCGGTCGCCGTCGAGGCCGTCGAGGACGACCACGTAGACGATCGGTCGCTGGCGCCCGTCCGCCGGGCCCGCGAGGGTCAGGGCCAGCGCGACGGCGCCGAGGCAGATGGCGAGGCGTCTGAGCATCCGGGCGATCCTAGCCTGCGAGCGGCGCCGGGTGAGCGGCTCAGACGCCGGCGATCTTGGTCGTTCCATAGATCGCCGCGAATCCGGCGACGGTGAGCGCCACCCGTGACCACGAGGCGTGCTCGCCGTGGGCCTCGGGGAGCAGGTCGGTGCCGCCCATGTAGAGGAAGAAGCCCGCGTAGACGGCGAGCAGCTCGCCCAGCGCGAACTCCGAGATCGTGATCGCGCTGCCGACGATCGCGCCGAACAGCGGCGCGACGGCGTCGACCGTGAGCCAGCGCTTCGCCCGCCGGCGATCGTCGGACTGGCTGAGGACGAAGCTCACCGTGTTCAGGCCGTCCGCGAAGTCGTGGCTGATCACGGCGATGAACACGAGCACGCCGGTGGCGGTGTCGAGGCCGAAGGCGAGCCCGATCCCGAGCCCGTCGATGAAGCTGTGGGCCGAGAGGCCGAGCGCCCCCAGCGCGCCGACCTGGTCGTGCGCGCGGGCCTGCTCGGGGTCGTCGCGATGGTGCAGTACCAGCACCCGCTCGGCGAGGAAGAAGGCGATGAACCCGGCCCCGACCAGGAGCCCGACCCGTTGCGGGTCGTCGACCGCCTCGATGCTCTCGGGCAGCACGTCGAAGAGCGCCACCGCGACCACGACGCCTCCGGTGAGCGCCATCAGCGTCGGCAGCGAGTGCGCCAGGCGCAGCGCCAGCGCGCCCCCCGCGAAGGTCGCGGCGACCGTGGCGAGGGCGAACGGGATCGCGATCCACTCCATCGAGGCGAGAATGATAATCATTCTCAAACTCGGTATGCTGAGCGGCATGGCGAAGGGCGGCGATCGCGACTGGTCGGAGCTGGCGCTCGACGCGCTGTCGAGCGAAGGTCGGCGGCCGGGGGGCGCTCGTCGCGCCGTGGTCGAGCTGCTGGCGCGGCAGGACTGCTGCCTCAGCGCCCAGGAGATCGCCGACGCGATCCGGAGCGGGGGCCGGCGCGGTCGGCACGGCGAGCGTCTACCGGGCGGTCGACGGCCTGCTCGCGCGCGGCCTGGTCCAGCGGGTCGAGGTCGGCGACGGCGGCGCGCGCTACGAGCCGATCGTCCCCGGCGGAGCTCACCACCATCACGCCGTCTGCGATCGCTGCGGGCGGCTGACGCCGTTCTCGGACTCGGCGCTCGAGCGGACGATCGACCGCCTCGCCGATCGGCTCGGCCACCGGGTCGGCGCTCACGAGGTCCTGATCCGCGGCGAATGCTCGCGCTGCTCGGCGGCCTGACCGGCCGGCGACCGCGGGCGCGATAATGGGCGGGTGCTGCCGATCGCCCACGCGGGCCATTGGGCCCTATGGATCCTCTATGCCCTCCCGGTGATCGTCGTGCTGGCGTCGATCGTCACCTCGATGCGGCGTGAGCGGCGCGAGGCTCAGGCCGCCGATCGATCGGGTCAGGCCGAGGCCTCCCCGACGCCGGAGGGCTAGAGCAGAGGCGCGGAGGGCCACCGGATGGCGGTGGCCCTCCAGCGCGCTGATTAGGGTAGCCTAATTAGGCGTACCTAAGTCGGGATGACCGGCTGCCCGAAACCAACCCAGGAGGACGACGGCTTGAAGCACGCCATCCCGACGTCGCGCCGCGCGGGCGCGCTGACGCTGGCACTCACGCTCGCGGCGCTCGCGCTCGCCGCCTGTGGCGACGACGACGAGCCGACCACCACGCCCGCCGAACCGGGTCCGACCTCGGCCGCGATCGACCAGGCGCTGCTCGACGAGGCGGTCGCCGACCTACGACGCCTACGTCGAGCAGGAGACCGGCGACTTCGTCGTCGCCACCGAGGAGTTCCTCGCGCCGGTCGAGGCGGGCGACGTCGAGGCCGCCAAGGAGCTGTATCCGGCCGCCCGGGTGCACTTCGAGCGGATCGAGCCGGTCGCCGGCGCCTTCGGCGACCTCGATCCCGACATCGACGGCCGCGAGGGCGACATCCCGCCGGACGAGTGGGGCGGCTACCACAGGATCGAGAAGGCGCTGTGGATCGACGAGTCGACCGAGGGCCTCGAGCAGACGATCAAGGAGCTGCGCAACGACGTCGCCAACCTCGACGACATCGCGATCAAGGCCGAGTTCGACCCGGCGGAGATCGCGCAGGGCTCGGTCGACCTGCTGGCCGAGGTCTCGGCGTCGAAGATCACCGGCGAGGAGGAGCGCTACTCGCACACCGACCTCTGGGACTTCGAGGCCAACGTCGCCGGCGCCGAGGCCGGGTTCGAGGCGCTCGAGCCGGCGCTGGTCGAGGTCGACCCCGAGCTGGTCGAGGAGATCGAGGCCGAGTTCGAGGCGATGTACGCGCTGCTCGACGAGCACCGCGAGGGCGACGGCTTCGTCCTCTACGACACGCTGAGCGAGGAGCAGACGCAGGAGCTCGCGCAGCAGATCGACACGCTCGGCGAACCCCTGTCGCAGGTACCGTCCCTGGTGGGGTGAGCGAGACCGACCGAACCGACGAGCGAGCCGGCCGGCCGCGGGATCACGCGGCGCGGCCTGATCACGACGGCCGGGCTCGCCGGCGCCGGGCTCGGGCTCGGCGCCGCCGGCTACGCCCTCGGCCAGGAGCGCGCCTCGGACGAGGCGGAGGGCACCGGCACGGTCCCGTTCTGGGGCGAGCGCCAGGCGGGCATCGTCACCGCGCAGCAGGACCGGCTGCACTTCGCCGCCTTCGACGTCACCGCCGAGACGCCGGCCGAGCTCGAGCAGCTGCTGCGCGAGTGGACGGCGGCGGCGGCGCAGCTGACCGCGGGCGAGCTCGCCGGGCCCCGCAACGCCGAGGCGCTGTATCCGCCCGACGACACCGGCGAGGCGATCGGCCACCTGCCGAGCCGGCTGACGATCACCTTCGGCTTCGGGCCCGGCCTGTTCGAGCGCGACGGCGAGGACCGCTTCGGGCTCGCCTCGCGCCGACCGCCGGAGCTGCGCCAGTTCCCGCCGCTGCCCGCCGAGGCGATCGACCCGGATCGCTCCGGGCGGCGACATCTGCGTGCAGGCGTGCTCCGACGACCCGCAGGTCGCCTTCCACGCGGTGCGCAACCTGGCGCGGATCGGCCGCGGCTCGGTGGTGATGCGCTGGTCGCAGCTCGGCTTCGGGCGCACGGCGACCACCACCCGCGAGCAGGACACGCCGCGCAACCTGATGGGGCTGAAGGACGGCACCAACAACATCCGGGCCGAGGACACCGGAGACCTGGAGCGGTTCGTGTGGGTCGGCTCGGAGGGCCCGGCCTGGCTGCGGGGCGGGACCTACCTCGTGACGCGCCGGATCAGGATGATCATCGAGAGCTGGGACCGCACCGCGCTCGTCGAGCAGGAGCGGACGATCGGCCGTGCACAAGTACTCGGGCGCGCCGCTCGGCGGCAGCGACGAGTTCGACACGCCGGACTTCGAGGCCCGCGGCCCGGACGGCCCGGTGATCGACCGCGACGCGCACGTCCGGCTCAGCTCGGGCGACCTCCTCGGCACCAGGATCCTGCGGCGCGGCTACTCGTTCACCGACGGCTTCGACGAGGTCACCGGGCAGCTCGACGCCGGCCTCTTCTTCATCTGCTTCCAGCGCGACCCGGCGCAGTTCGAGCGGATCCAGCGCAACCTCTCGACCGACATCCTCAACGAGTACATCGTCCACACCTCGAGCGCGGTGTTCGCGGTCCCGCCCGGGGCGAGCGAGGGCGGGTTCGTGGGGGAGGGGCTGTTCGCGTAACCAACGAGGGTGCGTTCGAACCGACCCCCGGCCTAAACGCACCGCTGGTCGGGTTCGCGACGGTGGCGGCGATCAGGCCGCGGCCAGCAGGCGCTCGAGCCGGTGCTCGAGCTGCTCGCGCAGGAGCTCGCGAATCGGGCCGTCGTGGGCGCGCTCGACCAGCTCCTGGAGGAAGCCCTCGATCACCAGCCGCTTGGCGTCGCGATCTGCGAGCCCGTGCGCGCGCAGGTAGTGGAGCTGCTCCGGGTCGACCTGGGCCACCGCGGCGGCGTGCGTGCAGCGGACGTCGTCGGCCTCGATCTCGAGCCCGGGGATCGCGTCGGCGTGCGCGTCCGTGGAGAGCAGCAGGTTGCGGCTCTCCTGGAACGCGTCCGTGCGCTGCGCGCCCCGGTCGACGCGGATCATCCCGCGCCAGACCGCGGTCGCCCGCTCGGCGAGCACGCCGCGGAAGGCGAGGTCGGAGACCGTGTCCTCGGCCGCGTGCTCCTGGGTGGTGTCGTAGTCGAGGTGCTGGGTGCCGTCGCCGGCGTAGGCGCCGGTGACCTTGGCGCTCGACCCGCGGCCGGCGAGCTTGGTCTCCATCCGCACCTTGCCCCGCGCGGAGCCGAACCCGAGCGCGACCCAGTCGAGGCTGGCGTCGCGGCCGACCTCGGCGCGCTGGGTGGCGAACACCCAGCCCTCGTCGGAGATTTCCTGCTCGCAGACGTAGCGCAGGTTGGCGCCGTCGCCGACCACGATCTCGACCACGCCGTTGAAGAGGCCGTCGCCCTCCGACGCGTAGCGCTCCCAGACCTCGGCCTCGGCCCCGTCGCCCACGCACGATCAGCGCCCGCCACTCGATCTCGTCGCCGTCGGCGCCCGAGACGGTGAGCCTGATCGGCTCCTCCACGCGAACGCCCGGCGGCACGTAGACCAGCAGCCCGTCGCGCCAGCGGGCCTGGTTGCGGGCGGTGAACGCGTCGGTCGCGCCGACGATCGAGCCGAGCCGCTCGCGCAGCAGCTCGGGATGCTCGCTCGCCGCCTCGGCGAGCGGCCATGACGATCGCGCCGTCGCCGTCGCCCGCGGGGAGGCCCGTCGACGGCGGCGACCGCCTCGTTGAAGCCGTCGAGCTCGAGCCCGGAGAGGTCGGTGAACTCCCAGCCCTTCTGCTTCTGGGTCGGCAGCTCGAGCCCGGCGGCGAGCTCCTTCGCGCGGTCGCGCTCCGCGTTGAGCCAGTCCGGCTCGACCACCGAGGGCGCCGCCGCGCCCTCGCGGTCAGCCAATCGAGCCCTCCATCTGGAGCTCGATCAGCCGGTTCATCTCGACCGAGTACTCCATCGGCAGCTCCTTGGCGATCGGCTCGATGAACCCGTTGACGATCATCTTCGACGCCTCCTCCTCGTCGAGCCCGTGCGCCTGGAGGTAGAAGAGCTGGTCCTCGCCCACCTTCGAGACGGAGGCCTCGTGGCCGACGTTGGCGTCGGACTCGTCGATGCGGATCGTCGGGTAGGTGTCCGAGCGCGACTCCTCGTCGAGCAGCAGCGCGTCGCAGACGACCTTCGACTTCGTCTCGGTGGCGCCCTGCGCGACCTCGAGCAGGCCGCGGTAGGTGGCCCGCCCGCCGTCCTTGGAGATCGACTTGGAGAAGATCGACGAGGTCGTCTTCGGCGCCGCGTGGATGATCTTGCCGCCGGCGTCCTGGTGCTGGCCCTTGCCGGCGAAGGCGATCGAGAGCAGCTCTCCGTGGGCTCGCTCGCCGAGCAGATAGATCGACGGGTACTTCATCGTCAGCTTCGAGCCGAGGTTGCAGTCGACCCACTCCATGGTCGCGTCCTCGTGCGCTACGGCGCGCTTGGTGACCAGGTTGTAGACGTTCTGCGACCAGTTCTGGACCGTCGTGTAGCGGACCCGTGAGCTCGGCTTGCAGACGATCTCAACCACCGCGGAGTGCAGCGAGTCGGTCGAGTACACGGGAGCCGTGCAGCCCTCGATGTAGTGGACCTCCGAGCCCTCCTCGGCGATGATCAGGGTGCGCTCGAACTGGCCCATGTTCTCGGTGTTGATCCGGAAGTACGCCTGCAGCGGCATCGCGACCTTGACCCCGGCGGGCACGTAGACGAACGAGCCGCCCGACCAGACGGCGGAGTTGAGCGCCGCGAGCTTGTTGTCGTTGGGCGGGATCACCGTCGCCCAGTACTCGCGCACCAGGTCCTCGTGCTCGCGAAGGGCGGTGTCCATGTCGGTGAAGATCACGCCCTGGGCCTCGAGCTTCTCGTTGATCTGGTGATAGACGACTTCGCTCTCGTACTGGGCGCCGACGCCGGAGAGGAACTTGCGCTCCGCTTCGGGGATCCCGAGCCGGTCGAAGGTCTTCTTGATGTCCTCGGGGACCTCGCTCCAGTCGCGGCTGTTGCGATCCGAGGCGCGGACGAAGTAGTGGATGTCGTCGAAGTCGATCTGGCCGAGGTTGCCGCCCCAATTCGGGGTCGGGCGATCGACGAAGTGCTGGTAGGCCTTGAGTCGGAAGTCGCGCATCCACTGCGGCTCGTCCTTGTACTCGGAGATCGACTCGACGACCTCGCGCGAGAGTCCCTTCGGCGCCTTGTAGGCGTAGCCGGTCTCGGGATCGTGGAAGCCGAACTTCTCCTTGTAGTCGGAGCCGATGCCCTTGAGCGCCGACTCGGACTCGGTCAGCTGCTTGCCCGACGGCGAAGCGGGGACGGTGGCGGTCTCGGGGGGTGTGGTCATCTGAGAATCAGAGCTCCAGCTTCACGTCGTCGTCGTCGACACGGACCTCGAAGGTATCCACCGGGCGATAGGCCGGCAGGGTCCGCGGTCTGCCTGTGCGGAGGTCGAACAGGGAGCCGTGCCGCGGACACTCCACGGTACAGGAGGCGGGGTCGAACTCCCCCTCGGCGAGCGGCCCGTCGTCGTGCGAGCAGCGATCCTCGATCGCGAGCAGCTCGCCCTCGGTGCAATGAAAGACGCCGATCTTGCGGCCGTCGATCTCGACCAGGCGCATTTCGCCCGCGGGCAGGTCGGCGAGCTTGCAGACGTCGACGGTTGTCTTCGTGGCCACTATTCCTAGTCTCCTGGTCGGATTTTAGCGGGGGCACCGGAGCGCCTCGGCGCCCGCCGCCCGCCCGCCGGTACCGTCCCGGCGATGGAGGCGCAGCAGCCCCGGCCGCGAGGGCGGATCCTGATCGCCGCCGTCGCAGCGGTGGTGCTGGCGGCGATCGTCGCCATCGTCGCGATCGCCTCCGGCGGGGAGTCGGAGGAGTCGCGCCGTCGTCGCCGCCCCGCCGCGCTGTGTCGAGGCCTGGAACGCCGACGAGGCGGCCCGCGCCTACGGGCGCCACAACTTCAGCTTCCACCTCTACGAGGGCGCCCTGGTCACCTTCCTCAGCCGTGGCGGCGACCCGGTCGGCGACGGCGAGGGCGGGCTGTGCGCGGTCATCTTCCCCTCCCAGGCCCTCGACCCCGAGCCGTTCGCCGCCGGCCAGGTGCTCGACCGGGACGCTTGGACGCCGATCAGCTCGCTGGCCGGGATCGAGCTCGACCGCGTGGCCGAGCTCCAGGTGACCGCGGCCGAAGCTCCGAACACGACCCTGGACGCCGAGGGCGAGCTGACCCCACTCTGAGCCCCGGAGCCCGAGCCGGAATCGCGAGACGCGACGGTCGCTCAGACCTGATCGCGCTGGGCGATCGGGTCGCCGGGGGCGCCCTCGTCCTCCCAGTCGGCGGCGTCGCCCAGGGCGGCCGACTTGACCACCTTGAGGCCGAGAAGCGCGCACTTCAGCCGCGTCGCCGAGATCTCGATCCCGAGCAGATCGAGGACGTAGTCCTTGTCGAGTCGCAGCAGCTCCTCCCGGGTCTTGCCGGCGAGCTCCTCGGTCAGCATCGAGGTGGCCGCGGTCGAGATCGCGCAGCCCCTGCCCTCGAACGCCACCTGCTCGACCCGGCCGTCGGCGCCGAGAACGATGAACACGTGCTGCTCGTCACCGCAGAGCGGGTTCGTGTCCTCGTACTCGAGATCGAACTCGCTCGGGGCGGCCGAAGTGGCGCGGCCGCTTGTAGTGGTCGAGGATGTTCTCGCGGTAGAGCTCGTCCATCCGCGCTCAGGTCCCGAACACGCGCCGGGCGTCGAGCAGGCCCTCAGCCAGGCGGTCGATCTCCTCGGCCGTCGTGTAGACGCCGAACGAGGCGCGGGCGGTGGCGGCGATCCCGAACCGGTCCATCAGCGGCTGGGCGCAGTGGTGCCCGGCCCGGACGGCGACCCCGTGGCGATCGAGGATCTCCGAGACGTCGTGGGCGTGGATCCCCTCGAGCTCGAACGAGACCGGGCCGAGGCGGTCGGGCGACGGCGTGGGCCCGAACACCCGCAGGCCCGGCACCTCGGCGAGCCGCTCGAGCGCATAGGCGGCGATCTCGCGCTCGTGCGCGGTCGCCGCCTCGATCCCGAGCCCGTCGAGCCAGCGAAAGGCGGCGGCGAGGCCGATCGCCTGGGCGATCGCCGGGGTCCCGGCCTCGAACCGCGCGGGCGGGTCGGCCCACGTGGTCCTCTCCTTGGTCACCTTGCGGATCATCGAGCCACCGCCCAGGAACGGGGGCATCTCCCGGAGCAGCTCCAGCCGCGCCCAGAGCGCGCCGATCCCGGTCGGCGCGTAGGCCTTGTGGCCGGTGATCGCGTAGAAGTCGACCCCGAGCGCGCCGACGTCGAGCGCCAGCTTCGGCGCCGCCTGGGCGCCGTCGGCGAGCACCAGGGCGCCGGCCTCGTGGGCGAGGCGGGAGATCTCGGCAAGCGGGTTCTCGGTCCCGAGCACGTTCGACACGTGGGCTACCGCGACCAGCTTCGGCCCGCGCTCGAGCAGGGCGCCGTAGGCATCGAGGTCGAGCAGGCCGTCGTCGGTCACGGGCACCCAGTCGACCTCGGCTCCGGTCCGCTCGGCGAGCAGCTGCCACGGAACGATGTTCGAGTGGTGCTCCATCTCGGTCAGTACGACCCGGTCGCCGGGGCCGAGGTTGGCGTCGCCCCAGGCGTGCGCGACGAGGTTGATCGCCTCGGTCGCGTTGCGGACGAAGACCACCTCGCGCCGGTCGGCGGCCCCGAGGTGGTCGGCGACGGTGGCGCGGGCCCCCTCGTAGGCGGCGGTTGCCTCGGCGGAGAGGGTGTGTGAGCCGCGGTGGACGTTGGAGTGATGGCGGCGCTCGTAGCGGTCGACCGCCTGGATCGAGGCCAGCACCCGCTGCGAGCTCGCGCCCGAGTCGAGGTAGGCGACCCGCTTGCCCGCGACCTCGCGCTCGAGCGCCGGGAAGCTTTCGCGCACCCGGTCGATCGGGAAGGTGTCGGCTGTGCCTGCCGACTGCCGACTGCCGACTGCCGAGCTCACGCCGCCGCCTCGACCTCCTCGCGAATCCACCCATAGCCCTTGTCCTCGAGCTCGGCGACCAGCTCGGGGCCGCCGCTCTTGACGATCCGCCCGCCGTACATCACATGCACGCGGTCGGGCTCGACCAGGTGAAGGATCCGCTGGTAGTGGGTGATGATCAGGATCCCCATGTCGGGGCCGGCGAACCGGTTGACGCCGCCCGCGACGACGCGCAGCGCGTCGATGTCGAGGCCCGAGTCGGTCTCGTCGAGAATCGCGATCTGGGGCTTCAGCATCGCCATCTGCAGGACTTCGAGCCGCTTCTTCTCACCACCCGAGAATCCGTCGTTGACGTAGCGGCTGGAGAACTCGCGCGGGATGTCGACCAGCTCCATCGCGTCCTCGGTCTCGCGGCGGAACTCCTTCAGGCTGATCTGCGGCTCGCCGCGTGCCTCGCGATGGGCGTTGATCGCCATCCGCAGGTACTTGGCGACGGTCACGCCGGGGATGGCGACCGGGTACTGGAAGGCCATGAACAGCCCCGATCGCGAGCGCTCCTCGGGATCGGCAGCGGTGATCTCGGTGCCGTCGAAGACGATCTCCCCGTCGCTGATCGCGAGCGCGGGGTGACCCATGACGGCGTTCGCGAGCGTCGACTTGCCGGACCCGTTGGGACCCATCAGGGCATGGATCTCCCCCCTCGACACCTCGAGGTCGACGCCCTTGAGGATCTCCTTGTCCTCGGCGCTCACGTGCAGGTTGCGAATCTCGAGGTCGGCCATGAGTCTCCGGATTGGTTGCTGGTTGTTGGTTGTTAGTCGCTAGTTAGAGGGGACGGCGACCGGCTCTACCGTCGGCGGCGGGCCGGCGAACTCGACCAGGTCGGCGAGCGTCGTGCTCGTCAGCGCCTTGGTGACGCCTCCGTGAACCCGCGTCCACAGCAGCTTGGTGGCGCAGGCGTGCCCCGCGTCCAGCTCATGCGAGCACAGGACCCGGCCCTCGCGGTCGGAGTGAAAGCACTCCATCGGGGCGATCGGGCCCTCGAGTGCCTCGACCACGTCCAGCATCGCGATCTCGCGTCGGCGCCTTGGCCAGCCGGTAGCCGCCGTGAGCTCCCCGAACCGAGGTCACGAGGCCGGCCTGGCGCAGCTTCGCGACCAGGTGCTCGAGGTAGGACAGTGGCAGCGTCTCCGCCTCGGCGACGGCGGCGAGGGCGATCGGCTCGGCGCGCTCGGGCTCGGAGTCGCCGGCCTGGCGCCCGAGCTCGACCATCAGTCGCACGCCGTATTCCGCCTTGGTCGAGAACAGCATCGAAACTAAATCCTACCCGAGAGGTCGGTTATAGCGGCGCGGACGGCCGTCGCGCGCGCCGCGATAATCACCTCGGCATGCGGCTGATAATCCAGATCCCCTGTCTGAACGAGGAGCAGGAGCTGCCGCGGACGCTGAGTCGGCTTCCGCGCCGGGTCGAGGGCTTCGACCGGGTCGAGTGGCTGGTGATCGACGACGGCTCGACCGACCGCACCCTGGACCTCGCCCACGCGGGCGGGGTCGACCACCTGGTGAAACTGACCAGCAACCGGGGGCTCGCGGCCGCCTTCCAGGCGGGTCTTGACGCTGCTCTCAAGCTCGGCGCGGACGTGATCGTGAACACGGACGCCGACGGCCAGTACGAGGCCGCGGAGATCCCGCTGCTCGTCGCGCCGATCCTCGAGGGGCGCGCCGACATGGTCGTCGGCGATCGCCAGGTCGCGGGCCTCGAGCACTTCTCGCGCTCCAAGAGGCTGCTCCAGGGCCTCGGGAGCTGGGTGGTCCGCAAGGTCTCCGGCACGGACGTCCCCGACACGACCTCGGGCTTTCGCGCCTACAACCGGGAGGCGGCGCTCCAACTGCTGGTCGTCTCCAACTTCACCTACACGCTCGAGAGCCTGATCCAGGCGGGGCGGACCCTGGTCGCGATCGACCACGTCCCGGTGGCGGCCAACCCCCACGTGCGCGAGTCGCGGCTGTTCGCCTCCAATGCCGCCTACGTGCGCCGCAACGCGCTCTCGATCGTGCGGGCGTTCGTCCTCTACAAACCGCTGCGCTTCTTCGTCATCGTCGCCGGGGCCTTCGGCCTCGCAACCCTGATCGCCGCCGCGCCCTTCCTGGTCGACTTCGTCCGCACCGGCGACACCGCCGGGCATCTGCAGTCGCTGATCGTGGCCGCCGTGCTGGCGATGATCGCGGTCCAGATGCTGGCGCTGGGGATCATCGGCGACGCGCTCGCCGGCCAGCGGGTGATCGGCCAGCGGATCCACGAGCGCGTCCGGCGGCTCGAGCTCGCCGCCGGCGTCGAGCCGTCCCACTACCAGGCCGGACGTCCGGCCGACGCCGATGAGCACTCCTGAGCCTGCCCCGCAGGGCGGCAACGTCTACGACAAGTACGGCACTCGCCACCCGATCGAGCGCCGCCTGGTCGCTGGCTTCCTGGCCCAGGTCGACGAGCTGGCCGAGCGCACCGGCGCCCGCGAGGCCCACGAGGTTGGCTGCGGGGAAGGGGAGCTCACGATGCTGCTCGCCCGCCGCGGATTGCGGATGCGTGGATCGGATGTCGACGCCGAGGTGGTCACCGAGGCACGCCGTCGCGCCGCCGCTGCCGGCCTCGAGATCGACTACCGCCAGGCGCCCCTCGAGACCCTTTCCCCGCCGACCGACGCGGCGGAGCTGGTCGTCTGCTGTGAGGTGCTCGAGCACGTCAGCGATCCCGACCGCGGCCTCGAGGTGCTCACGGCCCTCGCCAGCCCCTGGCTGATCGTCAGCGTCCCGCGCGAACCGCTGTGGCGGGTGCTCAACCTCGCCCGCGGCCGCTACGTGGGCGAGCTCGGCAACACGCCGGGGCATCGCGGCCACTGGTCGCGGCGGGCGTTCGTGCGCTGGCTCTCCGGCGCGCTGACCGTGGTCGAGGTTCGCACGCCCCTGCCCTGGACGATGGCCCTCTGCCGCGCGCGCGGGCCCTAGGGCTCGATCAACCCGCGCCTGATCGCGTAGCGCACCAGCTCGACCCGATCGCGCATGCCGAGCTTGCGCATCGCGTTCGAGCGATGGTTCTCGACCGTCTTCTCCGAGAGATGGAGGATCTCGGCGATCTCCTTGTTCGTGTGCGCTTCGGCCACCAGCTTCACGACCTCCTGCTCACGCGGGGTGAGCTCGTCGGTGCGCCCCGCGCCCTGGCCGAGGACGTCCTTGATCAGCGCCCGCTGCGCCTCAGGGGTCAGGAACGGCTCGCCGCGCTCGACCGCTCGCACCGCCTCGAGCAGGTCGACGTCGGCCTGGGTCTTGAGCACGTATCCGGAGGCGCCGGCCTTCAGCGCCTCGAACAGGTAGCGCTCGTCGTCGTACATCGAGAGGATCAGCACGGCGACGTCGGGGGCCTGCTCGCGGATCTCGCGGGTCGCCTGCAGGCCGGTCAGCTTCGGCATCTTGACGTCGAGGATCGCCAGGTCGGGCCGCTCGCGGATCGCGACGTCGCGAGCGGTCGCCCCGTCGGCCGCCTCGGCGATCACCTCGATGTCCTCCTGCTGCTCGAGCAGCATCCGCAGCCCGGAGCGGACGATTCCGTGGTCGTCGGCGATCAGCACCCGCACGTCTTCATCCGCCGTTGGGAGTCGCATCACCAGTCCTTATCGGCACGAGCAGCCGAACCCTTGTGCCGATTCCCGGCCGCGACTCGATCGTGAAGTCGCCGCCCACGAGCATCGCCCGCTCGCGCATGCCCCCGATTCCGAGCCCGCGGCTGACCTCGTCGAAGGTGAACCCGCGGCCGTCGTCGCCGACGCTGAGCGCGACCCGGTTGCCCTCGCGATGCAGGCCGACGTGCACGTGCTCGGCCCCCGCGTGGCGCATGGCGTTCGAGAGCGCTTCCTGGGCGACGCGGTAGACGACCAGCTGGGCGTCAGCGCCCAGCACGTCGAGCTCGCCGTCGGCGTCGAAGCTCGCGTCCACGCCCTGGTCGGCGAGCTGGCGCACGTTGCCGGCCAGCGCGGCCTCGAGGCCGAGGTCGTCGAGCGCCGTCGGGCGCAGCTGGCGAGCGAGCGTCAGGAGCTCCTCCATCGCCCGGTTCGCCAGGGCCCTGATCTCGCCGAGCTCGCCGGCGAGCTCCGGGGGCGCCTTCTTGCGTGCCGCCTCGAGGCGCAGCAGCAAGCCGGTCAGCGACTGGTTGACCTCGTCGTGGAGGTCGCGGGCGACCCTGGTTCGCTCCTCCTCCTGGGCCCCGAGCGCCACGCTCGAGGCGCGCCGGCGCTCGGCCTCGAGGCGCTCGAGCATGCGGGCGAACGCCTGGTGCAGCCGCAGCACCTCATCGGGGCCGCGGGGGTCGGCGCCCGCGGTCAGGTTGGCGCCCGGGCGGGAGAGATCGACGCGCTCCATCTGGTCGACGAGGTCCTCGAGCGGCTGGAAGCGCCGCTGGATCAACAGCACGTTGAAGAGGATCGTCAGGCCGACGGCGAAGCCGAGCACGAGCGCCGACTGCGGCGACTCGAACAGGTTCGCGTCCGGGTTGGCGGCGATCGCCGCGGTGACCACGGCGGCGACGATCAGCAGCAGGTTGACGACCAGGACCTGGGTCAGGAGATCGCGCCGGCGCATCGATCTAAGTATCGGCCTCGGCGCGGCGTCTGCCGCCCGCGATCGCGGAAGGGGTGTGCCACCCAGAGCGAATTAGGGGCTGGCCCCTATGCCGTAGCGGCCGCGCATCGTCAGAATGTCCACAGCAGGTTCAAGTCCGGCCGCCTGCGTCTTGAGAGCCGGGCAGGCATCAAGGAGCACCCCAAGCGATGACAACCACCCGCAAGTCGAACTTCACGGCCGGATTGCGGACCACGATCCTGATGGCCACGCTCGGCGGCCTGATGATCGCGATCGGTTACGCGATCGGCGGCATCCAGATCGCGTCCGTCTTCCTCGCGATCGCCCTGGTGATGAACTTCGTCGCCTTCTTCTTCAGCGACAAGATCGCGATCAAGGCCTCCGGCGCGAAGCCGCTCTCCGAACAGGAGGCGCCGGGCATCTACCAGATGGTGCGCGAGCTGACCACGCGCGCCGGCCTGCCGATGCCGCGCCTGTACGTGATCCCGTCGGAGCAGCCGAACGCGTTCGCCACCGGGCGCAGCCCCAAGCACTCGGCGATCGCCGTCACCCAGGGGATCACCAAGCTGCTCTCCGAGGACGAGCTGCGGGGCGTGATCGCCCACGAGCTCGCCCACATCAACAACCGCGACATCCTCACCCAGTCGGTCGCCTCGGCAATCGGCGCGATGATCACCTACCTCGCCTACTTCTTCATGTGGTTCGGCGGCGACGACGAGTCGCCGCTCGGGCTGATCGGAAGCCTGGCGCTGGTGCTGCTCGCGCCGATCGCCGCGACCCTGATCCAGCTCGCGGTCTCGCGCCAGCGCGAGTACGCGGCGGACGCGACGGGCGCCCAGTTCACCAACAACCCCGAGTCGCTGGCCTCGGCGCTGCTGCGGCTCGAGGAGGGCGCCAAGGCGATGCCGATGCACGTCAACCAGGCGACCGAGTCGATGTACATCGTGAAGCCGTTCAAGGCCGGCGGGATCGCGGGTCTGTTCTCGACCCACCCGCCGATCGAGGAGCGCGTGCGGCGCCTGCGCCAGATGCGCCCCTCCCTCGGCCTGAGCATCAAGTACTCGGTAGTCGTCGTCACCTGGGAATGCGCGGACCACCTGCGCGCCCTGGTGGCGACGATGAACCGGTTCCTCGACGGCGATCAGGAGCTGATCGTGGTCGACAACGCGTCCACCGACGCGCCGCTGGAGGCGGCGGCGACGTGGAAGGGCGAGCACCGGTTCGTCGCCCTCGATGCCAACCTCGGCTTCGGCGCGGCGTCCAACGCCGGCGTCGGCGAGGCGGCGGGGGAGGTGACGGTGCTGCTCAACCCCGACACGGAGCTGCTCGACGACGGCCTCGACCGCCTCGCGGCCGCGGCCCTTCGCCGGCAGGGACTGGTCGGGCCGCGGGTGCTCAACCCCGATCGCTCGGTGCAGCCCTCCGCGAGCGGCCCCGAGGTCGGCGCCTGGCCCTGGGTCCGGGCCCTGGTGCCGGCCGCGATGCAGCCCGAGGCGATCCGCTCGCGCACCGAGCCCTACCGCCTGGAGCGTCCGCTCGAGGTCACCTGGCTCACCGGCGCCTGCATCGCCGGGCCGACCCGGGTGCTCGCCGGGCTCGGGCCGTTCGACCCCGCGCTGCACATGTTCGGCGAGGACATCGACCTCGGGCTGCGCGCGCGCGCCGGCGGGATCACCTCGTGGTTCGATCCGTCGTGCCGGATCGTCCACCACGGGCAGGGATCGTCGACGCTCGTCTACGGCTCCCGCGAGGGCTGGCGGCCGACCGGGACGCTCAACTGGCGCGCCGCGCTGCGCCGCGCCTACGGGCCGCGACGGGAGTGGCTGGGGTGGCTCGCGCTGCGCGTCAACCTGCGGTTGCGGCTGCTCGCGAAGACGCTGCTCGGCCGCGCCAGTGACCGCGACCGCGCCGCGGTCGAGTCGGTGACCTCGGCCCGCCCGGTGCCCGAGCTGCCGCGGTAGCGGCGGCGGCGGGGCTTCGGCAGGGGCTCCCGCCCGTTGCTACACTTTCTGAAGTAATAGGTGTAATCCGGATAGGGATTAGGAGTTTTTGGGTCCGATGCCGGTTGAGATGGTTGACCTGGACACCGCCCGGCGGGAGATCGCCGACGGCGTGAGGCTGATCGACGTCCGCGAGCAGAACGAGTGGGACGAGTCCCACATCGCCGCCGCCGAGCACGTCCCCCAGGGCGAGCTGGTCGCTCGCATCGACGAGCTCGCCCCCGACACCTCGGAGCGGCTGCTGCTGCACTGTCGCACGGACAACCGCTCGGCGAACATGGCCGAGCAGCTCGCGGCGGTCGGCTATGAGAACGTCGGCGTGATGAGCGGCGGGATCGTCGCCTGGGAGGACGCCGGGCTGCCGACGGTCAACGCCCCGGGCCTGACCAAGGAGCAGCGAATGCGCTACTCGCGCCACACCCTGCTGCCGGAGGTCGGCGTCGACGGCCAGCTCAAGCTCCTCGACTCGAAGGTGTTGCTGCTCGGCGCGGGTGGGCTGGGGGCGCCGACGGCGCTCTACCTCGCCGCGGCGGGGGTCGGCACGATCGGCATCGTCGACGACGACGTCGTCGACGAGTCCAACCTCCAGCGTCAGGTGATCCACAACACCGAGCGCGTCGGAATTGCCAAGACGGCCTCGGCCAGGGCCACGATCGAGGCGCTCAACCCCGACGTCGAGGTGATCGAGCACAACACGCGGCTCAGCGCCGCCAACGTGCTCGAGCTGATCGAGCCCTATGACGTGATCGTCGACGGGGCCGACAACTTCCCCACCCGCTACCTGCTCAACGACGCCTCGGTGCGGCTGCGAAAGCCCGTGATCTCCGCCTCGATCCTCGGCTTCGACGGCCAGGTCTCGACCTTCGTTCCCCACGAGGGGCCGTGCTACCGCTGCCTGTACCCGGTCCCGCCGCCTCCCGAGCTCGCGCCGAGCTGCGGCGCCAACGGGGTCCTCGGCGTGATGGCCGGCGTCATGGGCCTGCTGCAGGCGAACGAGGTGATCAAGCTGGTCGCCGGGATCGGCGAGCCGCTCGTCGGGCGGCTGCTCCTCTACGAGTCGCTCGGGACACGTTTCACCGAGCTCAAGGTAAAGCGCGATCCCGAGTGCCCGATCTGCGGCGAGCACGCGCCGGAGATCCCGGTCGAGGAGCTGGGCAAGTTCCCCGACTACGAGCTCTTCTGCGGCGCTCCGGCTCGCGAGGAGACGCCGGCGGTCGCCTAGCTGAGTCCCAGCGCCTCGCGCCCTCGGTAGCTTTCAGCCCCGATGCCGACCGTGAAGATCCCACCGGTGCTGCGCGCCCGCACGGGCGGCGAGGCCGAGCTCTCGGTCGGCGGGGAGACGGTCGGCGAGGTGCTGGAGGCGCTCGCCGAGGCCCACCCCGACACCAGCGGGCAGCTGTTCGCCGACGACGGCGCGCTCAACCGCTACGTCAACGTCTATCTCAACGACGAGGACGTGCGGGTGCTCGACGGCCTCGGGACCGCGGTCGGCGCAGGGGGACACCGTCGTGATCCTGCCCGCGATGGCGGGCGGCGACCGATGGGCTGACCGCCCCACGGCCGGTTAGCCCGGCGCTGCTGTCGTCGCGGCGTGGCCGCGTCCGATGCGGCTGAGGCTAGGAGCCGCCGCTGAGCTCCACGAAGGCGTCCCAGGCGGGCTTCGGGTCCAGCGAGTCCTCGTCCTCGGGGAAGAAGCCCGCGCCCGTGCACCAGGCGCACTGAGTGGGGTCGCTGGTGTCCCGCCACGCATACCAGGCGACCCCCTCGACGTTCCAGCGTTCGCGGTGCGCGATCATGAACTCGAAGACTTGGCGCAGCAGCTCAGCATGGCCCTCCGGGCCGCGCTCGAGCGGGCAGGGCTCGGCGCAATCCTCGCCCTCGTTCGACGAGGCCCCCACCTCGGTGATCCAGAGCGCAGCGTCGTCGTCCGCGCGCACGATCTCGTCGTGGAGCAGGTCGACCTGCTGCTCGATCTTCGGCAGGCGCGCGGCGTAGGGGTGGGCTGCGACGGCGTCGAAGTGCTGGTCCGCACCGTCGATCGCGTAGAGCTGGCGCAGGTAGTCCGCGGCCGAGATGGCCGGCGGCTTGCCCTTGAACGGCGTCCCGAACATCCCGCCGAGGATCACTTCCGCGTTGGGGTCGTGGGCCTCGATCGCATCCGTGGACGTTTCGAGCAGCTCGTTGTACGAGCTCGGCTCGACCTTGGGCTGATAGAAGGTCGGCGAGTTCTGCTCGTTCCAGATCTGCCAGGTGCGGATCGGCTCCGGGTCGGTGCCGGGGTGCTCCTTCCAGAGCTTGCCGCCGGGGCCGTAGCGTTCGACCAGCTCGTCGACGAACTCGTGCCAGGCGTCGAGCGCCTTCGCCGAGCGGGGCACGTATGCCGCGCAGTTGGGATCGCAGCGCTCGCCGTCGAGATCCTCGGCGACCCACGAGGGCGTCCCGTAGAGCATCGGCAGCAGCTTGATCTGTCGCTCGGCCGCGCCGAGCACGAGCGCGTCGATGCCCGAGTAGTCGAGCGGGCCACGATCGGCGGTGGTGTCCAGCGCGCCCCAGGGGATCATGAACCGGAGCGTGCCGACATTGCCCTGCTGCATCCGCTTGAGGTCCCGGTCGGTCACCGGGCCCTGCGTGACGACGCCGAAGAACTCCTTCGGAGCGCGCGCCGTCGTCGGCTCATCCTCGCCCCCGCTCGAACCGCAACCGAGTGAGCCCAACGCAAGGATGCCGACAGCCGCCCCTGCCAGAAGAGCTGCTCTCATCGCGGGTAGGCTAGCGATCGTCGGCGCAGGACATCCCCAGGCCCCCGACGTGCGCTGCGAGTGCCGGCTCAGCTGCCGCCCGTGAACCGCGTGAAGGCGTCGAAGGAGGGCTTGGTCGTGCCGTTCTCGTTCAACAGGCCCGATTTCGGACACCATTCGCACAGGCCCGCGCTGGCCGAGGTGTTGTCGCGCCACGAGTACCAGATCAGGCTCTCGAGATTCAGCTTGCGCCGCTTCCGCACGAACTTGCGAAACACCTGGCTCAGCCGGTCAGCCTGTCCCTGCAGGCCCCGGTTGAGCGGGTTCGGGGCACCGCCCGAAGACCAGCCGATCTCGGTGATCCACAGCCCCGTCCGCTTGTCGCGGCCCTCGACCATCACGTCGCGCAGGAGATCGATCTGGGCGAGCACCTTGGTGATCTTGGAGGCGTACGGGTGCACGGCGACCCCGTCGAAGTCCTTGCTCGCACCCTTCTGCCGGTAGAGCTTGGCGAGGAAGTCCCAGGCCGAGAGCGCCGGCTTGCGGCCGCCGAGTGGGGTGCCGAACATGCCGCCGAGGATCACCTCGGCCCCCGGATCCTCCGCGGTGATCGCCGCGTGGGACGCACCGAGCAGCTTGGCGTAAGACCTCACGCGCGGCTTCGGCTTGTAGAAGCTGGGCGAGTTCTGCTCGTTCCAGATCTGCCAGGTGCGGATCGGCAGCTCCGGAAGCGACGGGTTCGCGGCCCAGAACTCGCCGCCCGGGCCGTAGCGTTCCACCGTGTCGCCGAGGAACGCCCGCCACGCGGCCAGCGCCTCGCTGCCGTCGGGCGCGTAGGGCGGGCACTGGCCGAAGTCGCAGTTGTGGCCGTCGAGCTCCGCCACCCACGGCGGCTCCGAGGCGATGTACGGCAGCACCGCGACTCCGTTTCGCGCCGCCCCGGCGACGACCGCGTCCGACGACGCCCACTGGTAGTCGCCGGCAGCGGACGACGGGTCGATGCCGGCCCAGTAGATCTCGGTTCGCAGCACGCCGACGTTCGCGGCTCCCATCGCCTCGTAGTCCTCGGTCGTCAGAGGGCCGTGCGGCATGACGCCGAAGAAGCGCTTCGGGGTGGCGGCAGCGGCGCTCGTCGCCAGGGCGAGCGCCAGTGCGACACCGAGCGCGATCACGATCGCGAGTCTCCGGCTCAATCGCGGGCCACCCGGACGAACGCATGCCACGCGGGCTTCGGCGCCCCGCTCCTGCCTCGCAGCCCCGCGTTGCCGCACCACTCGCAGATCGTCTTGCCCCCGGCCTTGTCGCGCCACGAGTACCAGAACACTCCGCGCAGCTTCAAGCTGCGCGCTCTGCGCTCGTACGCCGACAGCGTGCGCGCCAGGATCCGGGCCTGGCCGAGCAGGCCCTTGACGTAGGGGTGGTCGGTCGGGCCGCGGCTCGCCCAGCCGACCTCGGTCACCCACAGGCCGGTGCCGCGGTCGCGGGCCTCGGCCACGACCCGGCGGGCGCTCTCGAGCTGAGCGACCGAGTCCGCGGCCGTGTCGGCGTAGGGGTGGATCGCGATCGAGTCGAAGCTGTCGTCGGCGCCGAGGGCGTAGAGACGCTCGAGGTAAGCGTCGGTCGGGGTGACGACGTCGCTTGCATCCTCCGGTCCCCACATCCCGCCCAGCACGATCTCGGCCGCGGGGTCGACCGAGCGGATCCCTGCGGCCGCGCTCCTGAGCAAGGCCGCGTAGCGGCGCGCGTTCACCTTCGGCGCGAAGTACTTGGGCGAGTTCTGCTCGTTCCAGACCTGCCAGATGGTGATCGGGCGCGGCTCGGCGCACTCGCAGGGCGGCCCGGTGCCCGCGGGCGCCTCGGGTGATGGCAGCGGGGGGCAGGACGGCACCTCGCCCGGACACGGCGCTTCCGGCGGGGCGGGGGCCTCCCAGAAGTCACCGCCGGGTCCGTAGCGCGCAGCCGCCGCCGCGGCGAACTCCCTGAACGCCTGGCGAGTCGCGGGGCTGCGCGGCGGATAGACGCCGCAACCGCCCGGGACGCAGTCGTAGCCGTCCTGCCTGGCGGCCCAGTCGGGGGTCCCGTAAAGGAACATCAGCGGCTGGATCCCGCGCCTGATGGTTTCGCGAACGACGGCGTCCGCCGGGCTCCAGTCGTACTCGCCCGGCGTTCGCTCGATCACGCCCCAGGGCAGCATCGTGCGCAACCCGCCGACGCCCGCCCCCGCGATCAGGTCAAGGTCGCTGTCGGGGGGCAGGGCGCCATCCTGAGGGATGATCCCGAACACGGGGTTGGCCGCCCCGCGCTTGGCAGCCGCGGCCGGCGCGGCGGGCGTCGACGCGCTGCCCGGTGCCAGAGAGCCGCCGAGCAACGCCAGGGCCAGCGCGCCGATCACGGGCCAGCGGCGCACCGATGGCGCCGGGGGCAGGAAGCTCGTCCTGCCTGAGTCCGCCGACCGCATTCCGCCTAGGGCGTCTTTCCGGTGGCGCCCGCCGCGTCCGTGGACCCGGGCTGGGCGTGCTCGGCGTCGTGGGCGCTGCGACCGCGCAGTCGCCATACGGCGAACCCGATCCCCACGGCGGCGACCACCGCAAGGATGATCAACGCGACCGGCGCCCCGCCGCCCTGTCCGCCGGCGGAGCCGGCGGAATCGCCGGTGCTGCTCCCGTCGGCCCCGCTCGTCGGCGTGCCCGCGCCGCCGCCTCCGGAGCCGCCCCTGCTGCTCTCATCGCCGCCGCCGGTGGACGTGCCGTCGCCCCCGCCCGAGCCGGGCAGGCTGAGGTCGTACTCGTCCTCGGCGGCCTGGGCAGCGACGAACGCGGGGGCCAGCAGCGCCGGCATCGCGAGGGCGAGGAGCGCGCAACCGACCGCGAGCATGGTCTTAGACTTCCTGCCTTGGGTCATCCGTTCCAGTACGTCCGGTAGCGAGGGTGCCGCCCGGAGCAGGGTACAGGGTGCACCCACGATGATTGTGATGCGACGCCTAGAGGTCAACCGCGTGATCGCGGGCGCGGTTGCGGCCGCCTGTGTCGCCCTGGCGATGGCCGGGGGCGGGTTCGAGCCGACGGCCTTCGCCGCCGCCGGCCTCGTGGTCTGGATCGCGGTCGTGGTCGGGCTCGCGGTCGGCGTCGTGCCGCGTTCGCCGGTGCCCGCCCCGGCGGCGCTCGCAGGGCTCGCGGTCGCCGGGCTCGCCGGGCTGACGGCGCTCTCGCTCACCTGGGCGAGCGACGACGGCCATGCGTTCGAGGATGCGGTCAGGACGCTCGCCTACTTGGGGACGTTCGTGCTCATCGTGGGCGTCTCCGTGCGAGGCCAAGCGCGACCCTGGCTGGTCGGCCTCACCGTCGGGCTGAGCGTCGTCGGGGCGGTCGCGCTCCTGGCGCGGTTCGAGCCCCCGCTGTTCGGCGAGCCCGACGCCGACCTCATCGAGACCCTGCCTTCCACCCTCGGCCGGCTGACCTATCCGATCGGGTACTGGAACGGCCTCGCCGCGGTGATGGCGGCCGCCATCGTGCTGCTGAGCTGGTTCGCCGCCACGTCGACCTCGCGGGTCGGTCGGTCGGCGTCGGTCGCCGCCCTGCCTCCGGTGATCCTGGCACTGTGGATGACGGACTCCCGGGGCGGCCTGATCGCTGCGGCTGCTGGCCTTCGCGGTGCTGATGGCGACCGGTCCCGAGCGTGCCCGCCTGATGGCCAACCTCGTTCTCGGCGCCCTCGCCGGTGCGATCCTGGTCGTCGTCGCCGAGGCCCACGAGGAGCTGCTCTCGAACCCGGTGGCCGCCGAGGCCGCGGGTCAGGGTGACCGGATGCTGGCGATCACGATCGCGGTGTTCGCGGCCACGATGGCTGCGCGGTGGGCACTCGACCGCCACGTCCAGGAGCTCGAGATCTCGCGACGCAGCGGCCGCGTCGCGCTGATCGCGATCGCCGTCGCGTTGCTGGGCGCGGTGGTCGCGATCGGTCCGGTCGAGCAGTGGGAGGAGTTCAAGCAGCCGCCCTCCGACGCCGAGCTGGCCGACGGCGAGATCGGCTTGCTCCGCGGTGGCGGCAGCGGGCGATACCAGTTCTGGGAGACCGCCGTCGATGCCTTCGGCAGCGCGCCGGTCGCCGGCGTGGGCGCCAGCGGATACACGCCGTACTGGTTCGAGCACCGCGAGATCCCGATCCCGGCGACTCGGGCGCACTCGGTGCTGTTCGAGACGCTGGCCGAGCTCGGGATCCTCGGCTTCGCGCTCTTGGCCACCTTCTTTGCATGCGCGGCGGTCGCCGGCGTGAAGCGGGCCCGCGCCCCGGACGGGGTGGCCGAGACGGGGCCCGCGGTGGCGCTGCTCGCCGTCGGTCTCGCCGCCGCCGCCGTCGATTGGACCTGGGACCTGCCGGCCGTGTTCGGGCTCGCCGTGGTCGCGGCGGCATTGCTCACCGGCCCCGCGACGCTGGCCGGGCCCGATCCGGGGCCGCCGTCGCGCCGCGAGCGCGGCCAGGCTCGAACGCGCCGCGGCTTCGCGGCCGGCGTCGTCCTCCTGCTCGTCGCCTGGGCGGCGATCTGCGGCTCGGGGCTGTTGCTGTTGTCGGCGAACTCGCTCGAGTCGAGCCGCGACGCCGCCGAGCGCGCCGACATCGAGGCGGCCATCGATGCCGCGAACGACGCGATCGACCTGCAGCCGTGGGACGCGGAGCCGCGGACCCAGCTGGCGCTCGTCTACGAGCAGGCCGGCGACTATCAGCGCGCGACCGAGGAGATCGCCGAGGCGATCGAGCGCGCCCCCGAGGAGTACCGCCTGCACCTGCTCGCCGCACGGATGGCGTCCGAGTCGGGCGACGATGAGGCTTCGAGCGCGGCGCTCTTGGAGGCATTACGGCTGAACCCGCGTGACCCCGAGATCCAGCAGCAGGTCCTGGCGCTGAATTGAGCCGGGGCTCAGTCCGCCTCGTCGACCTCGGGCTGAAGCGGCAGCCGCTCCGCGAGCCAGCGGTAGCGATCGCTGCCGGGGTCGAACGGGGGGTCGACCTTCGCCAGGGCGTCGGCAAGGTGAAACCAGAGCCGGTAGTGCAGGTGGACCATCTCGGCGAGGTCGAGCCCGACGGCGGCCGGGGCGAGGGCCGTGCGGTGACGCAGCGGGTAGTTGTAGGCGTCGGAGAGGACCCGCACCCGATCGTGGACGTCGGCGGTCACGGCCGCCCAGCTGAGCTGGTCCATGAAGTGTGGCCAACGCCGTCGGCACCAGGTCGGCGTCGTAGAGCCGGTTCAGCGCGCGCTCCCAGGCGGTGAACAGCCCGGCGCTGCGCCGGGCCCCGATCAGGCCGCTGTTCCAGTAGGCGCGGATCTCCATCTGACCGACGGTGGTGCGGGTGAACGGCCGCCCCTCGACCCCGAGCTCGGCGTACATCTTCTGCCAGTAGGGCTCGCCCTTGCCCTTGCCTCGCGAGCCGGCGATCCGCCGATCGACCGGGCGCACGGCGGCCACCCAGTCGCCCTCGGCGAGCTCGGTCGGCTCGCCGCAGAAGACGCAGTCGGTGTCGGTGAACACGAGCGTCTCGTGCTCGAGCTCGCGCTCGGCCCAGGCCGAGACCGCCACCTTGTTGAAGGTCGGGGTCTCGACGAAGCGATCCACGAGCGGCTCGTCGATGAAGGTGGCCTCGAGGCCTGCCAGCCGCTCGACCGTCGCGGCTGCGGGCTGGAACGCGGGTCGGGGAGCGAATGCGTACACCGGCGCCCGCGCGCACGATCCGCCCCACGCGCGCAGGCTCTCGACCAGCAGGATCGCCTCGCTTTCGAGGCGGCCGTGCTCGACGCAGAGCAGGAAGGCGGGTGGAAGTTTGGATGAATTCACGGCCGCCGAGGGTAGACGTCGTGCGAGCGCGGTGGCAACGAGCGAGATCAGCGCGTCATTTCCGCTCCTTCCGGGATAACCTGTCGCGCGATGGTCAGGGACGGACCTTCCCTCGTCAGTGTCGATGGGGGCTCCGCCGATCCGGTCGCACGGCCTCGGTTCTGGCGCGATGCCCTGCGCCGCCGCATGCTCGCGCTCGCCGACCTGATCGCGGCCGCCGGCGCCAGCCTCGTCGTCGCCTCGTCGCTCCGCCGACGCCTTCTGGGCCTTGGCGCTGCTGCCGGTGTGGGTCTTGTGGGCGAAGCTGATCGGTCTCTACGACCGCGACCACGTCGCCATCCGCCACCTGACGGTCGACGAGCTGCCGCGCGCTGGCCGCCTGGGCGGCGGCCGGAGTCGCGACCCTGGCGCTGGTGCTGCCGCAGACGCCGGCCGGCCAGTCGGCCCGAGCGCCGCGCTCGGAGCCTTCGTCGTCGCCGGCGCCGGCGGTCTGGTCCTTCGGGGCCTCGCTCGCTGGGCCTGGCGCCGTGTCACCCCGCCCGAGGTCACCGCTGTGCTCGGCGACGGCGACCTAGCGGAGATGATCCGGCGCAAGCTGGAGCTGTTCCCGGACATGCACCTGAGCCTCGTCGCCGAGCACGAGATCGAGGCCTTCGACGCGCTCGCCGGAGGCGTCGACCGGGTGATCTTCGCCTCCGATCGGATGGAGCCCGGCGAGGTCGGCGGGCTGGTTGCGCTCTGCCGCGAGCGGCAGGTGAAGCTGAGCGTGATCTCGCCCCTGCACGGTCGCGCCGGGCCCGTGCGGCTCGCCCGGGTGGCCGATCTCCCGGTGCTCGAGTACGAGACCTGGGACCCGTCGCGCTCGACGGCGCTGATCAAGCGCGCCTTCGACGTCGCCGTCTCCTCGGCCGGGCTGGTGGTCACCGCCCCGCTGTTCCCGCTGATCGCGCTCGCGATCAAGCTCGACAGCCGCGGGCCCGTGTTCTTCAATCAGACGCGCGCAGGGCTCGACGGGCGACCCGTTCCAGATGCACAAGTTCCGCACGATGGTCGCCGACGCCGAGGAACGCCTCGCGGACGTGGTCCGGCTCGATGACCTGCGCGACCCGGTGTTCAAGCTCTCCGACGACCCGCGCGTCACCCGGGTCGGGCGCTTCCTGCGCCGGCTCAGCCTCGACGAGCTGCCGCAGCTGATCAACGTCCTGCGCGGCGAGATGAGCATCGTCGGCCCGCGTCCGGAGCAGGTCGAGCTGGTCGAGCGCTACCGGCCCGAGCATCGCTTCCGGCTCAGCGGTCAAGCCGGGGATCACCGGCCCGATGCAGGTCTTCGGCCGCGGCGACCTGACCTTCCACGAACGCCTCGCGGTCGAGCTCGACTACATCGAGAACCTCTCGCTCGCGCGCGACCTGCGGATCATCGCCGAGACGGTCCCCGTCACCCTGCGCGGGTCCGGCGCGTACTGAGCCTCCGGCCGATGAGCGGAACGTCGTCGGCGACCGTGGTCGTGCCGACGCAGGACGCCGAGCGACTCGACCGGATGCTGCGGCTCGATCGACCGTCCGGCGATCATCAGACCATCGTCGTCGACAACGGCTCCGTGCGGCCCGGTCGCCTCGATCTGCGCCGCCCACGAGGGCGTCGAGGTGGTCAGCCTCGAGACCAACCTCGGCTATACGAGGGCGGTCAACGTCGGCGCGCGCCGCGCGGAGGGCGAACGGCTGGTGCTGCTCAACGACGACTGCGTCTGTGATCCGGGCTTCGTCGAGGCGATCACGGCGCCGATCGACCCCGCGGCCGGGGTCGTGATGGCGGCCGCGGTGATGCGGGACTGGGCGGACCGCTCGCTGATCGACAGCGCCGGCATGGAGCTCGACCGGACGCTCCTGGTCTGGGACTATCTCAACGGCGCCCCGCTGACCGTGCTCGAGCGAAGGTGTCGCGGATCCGATCGGACCCTCGGCGGCCGCGGCGGCGTTCGACCGCTCGACCTTCCTCGCGGTCGGCGGCTTCGACGAGCGCCTGTTCGCCTACTGGGAGGACGTCGACCTTGTCCTGCGACTTCGTTCCCTCGGGCTGCGCTGCGTGCTCGCCCCGGACGCGATCGGCGACCACGAGCATTCCGCGACGCTCGGTTCCGGCTCGGCGTGAAGAACTACCTGACCGGGTTACGGGCGCGGCTACGTGTTGCGAAGTGGCAGGGCGATGACGCCCGCGCGCGGCTCGGGCCGGTGCTGGTACGCGAGCTCGCCACCTGCGCCGGTCAGGCGGTCGTCGACCGCAACCTCGCCGGGGTCCGCGGTCGGGTCAAGGGCTACCACGTTCCGCGGGGCGCGAGCGCTACCCGGCCGATCTCGAGCACCTCGGCGCCGCGCCGGACCGATCCAGACGATGCGCCGTCGCTCGCGCCGTCGCTCGCGGCTGCGGGCGCGGGCGGTTGGCAGATGATCGCCTTCGGCGCTCGATCACGGACCCGGAGCACCACGAGCGGTGCGCTCGCCGCGGATCGACCACGCGCGCGAGCCGGATTCGCCGGTGCTCGCCCACGCGGCGACGGGTTGCTCTGCTCGCCAATTCAACGTCCTGCTCGACCAGGCGCGCGAGCTCGGGACGAGTCGAGGCGCTCGTCCTCGTGCCCAGGACTCGCAGATCGCCGATCCGCGCTTCTGCGCCACGCTGGCGAGGCGATCGCCGACCCCATGGTCGCGATCGTCGGCTGCGTCGGATCGATCGGGGCGCGCAACATCGCCTGGTCGGAGGCTTCGGTCACCTGGGCCTCGTTCACCCATCGCTACCCGGCACGAGTTCGGCGAGGCGAGTTCCGAGCGTTCGCCTGGGGCTTGGAGGACTTGCCCGCCTACGCCGCACCGGCGAGGTCGACAACCTCGACGCGCTTCTTGTTGGGCTCACCCCGTCGGCGATCGAGACCTGCGCTTCGACGAGTCGCTCGGCGCGATTCACGGCTACGACGCCGACCTCTGCCTGCAGGCGCGCGAAGCCGGCGAAGGTGATGACGGCCGACGTCAGGTTGTTCACCATCACTCGCTCGACCTCATCGGCGATCCGGACGCCTGGATCGCGGCCAGCGTTCAGGGTCGCCGAAGTCGAAGCGGCGGATCCCCGATGATCCGGCCGAGGCTCGGAGGGAACCTGCGACGGCGCGCGTGCCGAGGCCAGCCCAGTTCTCTACGCCTTCAAGGTCTCCGCGACGGATCTCGGCGAAAGCCCAGGCCCG
>CAVTCA010000002.1:0-348797 GCA_963733075.1 uncultured Solirubrobacterales bacterium
TCGCCACCTTGGACCCATCTTCGCTCAGCCGGACGGTCATGTCGGATGGAGTCTCGGCCTGGCTGATCGGCGCATAATGCGCAAAAACCATCCGGGTCTCGTGGGCATCCGTGGCGGCGGGTTGGGCTAAGGAAGGATGAAGAGAAATCCGAGCCAGGCCGAAAAAATCGGACTCCGCTTCCTGACCCGGCGAAAGCGACAAAGGAATGTCGGTCGATTGGCCTGCCATATTGCTGGAAAGCCTCAGCCGCACCGCCGGCCCGGCCTGACGCGCCTCGGAAGCAACAAATCTCTGCTCGCGAATGAGATTTGGGCTGAAATCATCTGCGACGACCTTGAGATTTGTCTTTGGCACCGGAAAGGCGCGTGGTCGTCGCACGCTCGGGGGAGTGGCCTCTGCATCGAAACGCATCAGGTAGAGCGCGGAATCCGCAGGACTTTGGAGCTGGATAATGCTTCGATTGGTTGTGACACGATTCACGGGAGGATCATTTTTTCGAAGTGTGACATTGCCTTCGAATCCCGTTTGCATCCCGATCATCGCCCCGAAAAGGAGGGTGATGATTCCATAATGAGTGACGACAAACCCGATGTGCCTCTTCTGCCATGGCCAGCGGGTGAGGGTGACTGCAAAGAGGTTGACACAGAGAAGAGCGAGCCAAAGCTTAAACCAAGGGGCCTTGTAGATGTAGGCTTGGGCGATCTTCGTATTAAAGTTCGACTCGGTGAAGGTCGCAATGGCGCAAGCTATCGCAAGAGTTGCCAGAAGAATAAGCGCGAGCTGCAGGGATCCGAGGATATGAATTACACGCCAAACAGCCGAACGTTCTCGGCGTGCAGCGATCATCTGCTTGCGAGCGGGGGCAGATGCAACAGTTGCGCTCATGGACGGCTCAACAGACGAACTACGGCTTGCATTCCCCGACAATCCTATTTCGTTGACGGCGCATTTCAACTATTGGCGATGCCGATTCTCTAAGCTAGCTTCGGTCCCAGCTTCTCATGAACAGCCGTGTAGTGTGGATTTCGCTGGCAGCGGCGCTGTTGCTCCTGGTCGTAGCCGCCCTGGCCGCCTCCATCTTCATCCATCGATTTTTGAGAAGCGAAGCCTTTCGCAAGCTCATGGGTGCGAAGACGGGCCAAGCGCTTTACTCGGAAGCTTCCTACACTCCTTTGAGCTGGTCTGGTTCCTCGATGTTTGTTGATTCCCTGCAAGCTACGGGATTGCAGGGCTCCGTCGTGCAAAGCTTGCGCGCAGACCAAGTCCGGGCTGATGTTAATTGGCGGGCGATCTTTCAAGGAGCCTGGAGGGTCGATCAAATTCAGATTGTCAGTTTCGACGCGACGTTTCGTCCAGGGTCGCTTCTCCCAAAGGAAACTCCCGCTGCGTCTCCGCCGCCACGTCGAGGAATTGCCTCCTTGCTCCCCACGCGTTTTGAGGTGGGTGAGTTGGACATCGGACGGGCGCGTCTTCACTTTCGTAGCCAAAGCGGACTCCAAATCGTCTCCCTGCAGGACGCAGCCTTGGAGGTCTACCCTGACAGTGACTGGTTGGGCGATCGATGGCAAGGGCGGTCACCTCTTGGTTTCCAAGCTCCCTGGCCTGAACGTGGTGAGCTTTCGCTCGAGAACTCAAGGCGACACGTTTTTTCTCACCAACGGGGAATTCCGGCTGGGCGAGACCGGCAAGATATCGGCCTCTGGCGAGTTTGGCGACAATTCCAGGCTTCTCGTCGAGTGGAGCCAGGTCGATGTCGACCGCTTTCTCCAGGAGCCCTGGCGCTCCCGCCTTTCCGGGCTTGTTGCCGGCACCGCTGCAATCGAATGGCCGCCCTCCGGCATCGCCGATGGTAAGGCAATCGGCAATTTTCGGCTGACTGACGGCATTGCCGAAAATATTGAAATGCTCGAACAGGTGGCAACCTTCACCGGAGCCCCGCAATTCCGGCGCATGCCGCTCCAGGAATTCTCGGGCAACTATGAATGGACCCGGAGTCTTTTGAAAATTACCAATCTGGTTGCCGAGTCCAAGGGACTCTTGCGCCTGGAGGGAGCATGCACCATCACCGAAGGCGGCGCGCTGAGTGGATCGCTTCGTGTTGGAGTGGCGCCGCAAACTCTCCAGTGGTTGCCAGGCTCGCGGGAGCGCGTCTTCACCGTCGCTCAGAACGGCTACGTCTGGACAGACGTCCGCATCGGAGGCTCCCTGCAAAGTCCACAGGAAGACCTTTCATCTCGGTTGGCCGCGGCCGTTCGCGACGAAACGATCCTCCAGGGTAAGCGGCTCATCGAGGATATCCCAAATGCTGCCAAGGACGGCGCCAAAGGCGTCCTGAACTCGCTTGCTCCCTTGCTCAAGTAGGTCGCATTGCGCGCAGACGGCAATTTACCGCGCGCCACGACCAAAGCAGTTGGAGATCACGAAGACCCTTGAGAAAAACTCAAGGAGAGAGTAATATGGCGACGTCCTGCCAAAAACCCCCCAAAGAATGTTGGCACGCCCAATGCTCAACAATAAGTCCCGATGATCCATGCGAATTGTCGGATGCGGCTGACAGCGGACGATTTTACGTTCGTAGTCAAGGTTCTGTCGCGGAGCGAAACGGACCACGTCTCGCTCGTGAAGCTCTTAGTCGACGAGGACACGCGGGATGCCATTCTCGATCATGAACTGCTCGCCAAAGCGATCCTTGAATCTCCTCAGCGGCTTCCGATCTCTCCGCAGCTGTTGTTTTACGTGCTTTGTCGGAAGGTTCTTCGCGAAACCCGGGTCAAAAGCCGCGAAGCGGCGGACTTTGTCGCCTCGGTGCTGGAAGGATTCATGAGGACCGCGCGCCTGGAATCCGGAGACGAAACTGGAACGCGCAGCATCCAGTATCTTTCCGACATCATGCAGGCGATGAACAACGCCGGAACGCGCGAGGCCTTTTTGCTCCGTTCGCACGCGGCGAATTATGCACTCTTTATTAGCGGGATTTTTGCGGACAATGTTGAGATGCGGACGCGCCAGCGAGGAGCGCCCGACCTTTCCTTTTATGAAGCTGTCGGGCAGATGAACTACCGGGCGGCTTCCGAATACCGCGAAGCCAAGCGCTTCAAGCTGCAAGCTATTTATGAAGAACTGGCGGGCGGCTTCCGCGAGGTGCGCTTGGCCCTCAATGATCTCGCAAGTCGGCTCCTGCATCTTGATTCTTCCACCGCGCTCATCATTGCGACATGAGCACACTGTTTAGTGAGATTCAGCGTTTGCTGGAGCGGACTTATTCGAGCGTTGGAGTCAACCTCGAGGAATGTCTGATTGACCGCCGCCGATGCAGCCAACTTTCGGCTCTAGCTGGCGCACAGGCGGCCGAGCTAAGCATGCTCGCGCGAACCTTTCTCCGCGCCGCAGACGGTCGCTTGCGGGTTGGCATTTATTACTCGAACTGGCTCATAGAACAGCTTGAGAAGCACGATCCCCGTTCCGGTCTGAGCAACTCCAACATCAAGGCGCTGATCGCCTTCGTTGAGGAAATCAATCACGCCCTGCATGCCGCGCTGAAATTTCAACGCGGAGAGGCACCGACGCGCGAGGAGACCTATGCACGCAACTTGGAGCTGCAGGCGCAGGTGGATACCTACCTGGTGCTATTGCTCTTTGTGGCGTTCTTCCGTCAGCCAGGTAAGATCACCCGCGCGGACCGTCGCTGGCTGCGCTTTCATATGTTCGAATCGCGGCACGACCGCTCATTTCGCGACAGAATGATCTCCGCACGCTATGCGGAGACAACGTATCTCGCCAAAGCATATACCCGATACCTTGAGAGCCTTGCTGCCGCCAGACGCGTCGAGGAAATCCGGCTCTTTCATGCCCTCGAGTATGACCGGAAGCGCGAGCGGATCCTCGCGTTGCGCGACCGCCCCCGGAATTCGTAAAGCTCTGGGTCTTAGTAGTGGTTAATTCCAGCCGCGCAGAGATCATGCCATGCTTAGAATCTATACCTACTCAAAATGCGACACGTGCAGGCGAGCTCTGAAATTCCTGCGTGAGCGCAACGTCGTATTTGAGGAGGTTGCGATTCGCGAGACGCCGCCGTCGGAGGCAGAGTTGAAGGCGATGGCCACCGCCTACGGCAACATTCGAAAGCTCTTCAACTCGTCAGGTTCGGACTACAAAGCGGGAAACCTAAGCGCAAAGTTGCCCAGCATGTCCGAGTCAGAGGCTCTTAGCCTTCTCTCGCAACATGGAAACCTCGTCAAACGTCCCTTCCTGATCGGTGACAATGTGCGACTAATTGGATTCCAGCCTCGCGAGTGGCAGGCCGCATTTTGAGGCGCCGGACGCAGAGACGAGCGATCGGCCGGACGTTGAGCCCGTCCACCTCGAGCTCCAGGCTCGAGATTGATGCACTCGGGAAAGTTCACGCTCACCCCTCCCGACTTTGTGCCCGGAACGCACTGTGGATTCTGAACCTTTTGGGTCTCGACTGTACCCAAACCCGAGCGACGTTGTGACGGCGGTGCCGAATGGCCCCGCGCGTGCACGATTTCACTGGCGACTGACGCTCAGATTTCGTATTTCGTATCTACCCTGATCACGCGCCGAACCCGAGGATTTTCAATTATCTCGAAGAGCTCCGACCTGGGCTTCAACAAACACGACTACAGACGCATGGTATGCCAAGAACTACATTCTTTCACTCGTGCCTAGGCGTGTTTCAAGGCGGAGGGTGCCGGGCTGCGGCTCTTGTTGGCGCCTATGAACAGGCAATCGAACACGGTGTTCAATTTGTCGAAGTGGCCGGCACTTCAGCTGGCTCGATAATCGCAGTGCTCGCGGGAGCCGGTGCTTCTCCAAAGCAGCTTACCGAATTTGTCGCCGAACTAGATTTTCGCAGCTTTTTGAAGCCGCCAGAGATCCGAACGGCTCCCGGTTTTGTTACGAGACAGCTGGCTCGGCCCTTTGGTCGTTTGGCTGATCTTCTGTTGTATCAAGGGTTCCACTCGTCGCGCGAAATCGAAACGTGGGTCGAGCGTTGTTTGAGAAAGCTCCGCGGAGATCATGTGGGCCCGATCCCGTTCAAGATGCTACCCCTTCCGGTCTCGGTAGTTGCTACTGATATACTCTCGCGACGGCCACGTATTTGGAACCAGAAGACAAGCCCGGATGAATCTGTCGCTGGCGCAGTTCGGGCGTCGTGCTCGATTCCAATCTTCTTCCAACCGGCGGACCAACGATACGTTGATGGAGGCGTGCTGAGCAATTTGCCTGCATTTGTCTTTGCGAATAGCGCCGCCGGGAGGCCTCTGACGAGCCGGATTTTGGCCTTCGTCCTCAAAGGAGATGATGAGAAAATTGCAGAGTGGGGGACGTTTCCGTTCCTGTCAGCAGTGGCCAACACAATCGTAGACGGCGCCCAGGACTTGCAAATGCAATTACAATCCGAAGTACATGCGATCGTCATCCCAACGGGGGCGATTAAGGCCACTGATTTCGATAAGATCAACACATCGATAGTTTCCAAATTGATTGATGCCGGACGAGAAGCTTCAAGGAGCTTCTTCAAATCCGAATTGGCTCGCGTCAAAGCGACGCGAACGCCATTAGCCGTTTGTTATGACCGTGAAGATCTCTACAACAGAGTAACAAACCATCTAAACGAAGACGTCAAAGATGTGTTAATCGCAGAGCTTAGCACTGATTTTGTTTATCAAATTTTCCCAAGTTTGCTGCTCTGGCAAATGCGAGGAGCTCGAACGCACGTTGTCATCCCTCGGACCGAACCAAAGAAAGATGGGGCGTATCGTAGACGACTTCTGCGTAAGTTAGGAGTAGAATTGGTCGAAATAGATTCGGTTCCGTTCCGAGGTTACTTCATCAACGGTCACGATCCTGTTCGAAGCAGCGCATATGTTGCGACCGACGCACGTCACGTCGAGGCGGTGATTTACGAAGGCACTATTCACGCCGCGGCGATCACGACACTCTACGATCGCCTAATAAACCTCTTTTCAGGAAACGTAACAAATACGGCGGCAGCATATCCCAAAATTGGTCTTGACTCTCAAGACAGTCTGCTCTCACGACTCAAAACTGTCGCTCAGGTACAGCCGGCCCCGGGTACAATTGTCTGTCGAGTCGATTGAGCTCTCAAACTTGGAAGCGTTGACCAGCTACGTCCATGAGTAACAGGTACCGACAATTCCAACACTGGATTCCGGAATTCACGAGGAGAGATCTTAGATTGTTCGAAGCTGCGGCCGTGGAGTTAGTAGAAGGAAGCAAAAGCATCATCACACCTCCAGTTGTTGAAGATGCTGGCAGCAAATACGTACTTATTGAGGGATCGACACGTGCCACCTTCTTGCGCGACATTGGTGAACAACGGATGACTTGTGTTGTTGTCCGCGGTATTCAAGACGAGTTGCCTGGAAAGACGTGCGCCTTCTCAAGTGTCCGAGTCGTAGGAAGACGAGTTGATCCAGACTTTCGGTACGAGGACTTTAATTACGGTCTTTTTCGAAAGATAGAATTGGCTGTTCACCCGTTGAACAGTTTCGAATGAGATCGGACGCTGGGAATCCTATCGACGCCTTCGAATTGTTGCTGGAGTTATCTTCCAAACCGGAGGTTACAGCGCTGCAATTCGCGACTCTTGATTTCGCGCCGTTGCTGGAGGCACGCAGCGAGTTGAGCGACGCCGATTCTGCCGCTGTGGGTCGTGCCCTCGAACTCCGACAGACGCTTCATTTACCCTTCTGGGATGGGGTGATGTTGGCCGGCTCACATGGCGAAGTCATACCTATGGGCGCCCTAAAAGGCGCCGTGTATCACCAGGAGCTCGACAGCAAGGTGGAGTGGATTCGTGTAGAGAAACTCGGCATCGCCCGGCTTCAACGGATGAGCCAAAAGGCGCAGAACGAAAAGCGACTACTTGCAGTGACCTCATCGGTGCAAGTCCGTGACGGTAGCGTAAAGCAGCTGCCACTTCTTGACTTCCACGTCGGATATTCTGACCATGCTACGCGTCTGATTGCGGAAATAATGCCGTTACTTGGCGTGTCCGGTGCGCTTTTAAGATCAGGTAAATCGTATCATTTCTATGGGGAGTCGCTCGTCACGGATGCAGAGCTAGCAGCATTCCTAGGAAGGGCACTGCTATTCGCTCCTATCGTTGATCGCGCTTGGATCGCGCATCAGTTGATTGAAGGCTGCTGTGCTTTGCGAATATCGCCACATTCTGAATTGGAGGGTATTCCCATCTTGATACAGTACGTTTGATGGGCCATTGACTATTCTTGTGTCCTGAGAAACTTCGACACTTGATCGTCGGTAATCAGTCATCAGCCGAGCGATTCCGAGCAAGGTCTTTCGTGGTTCCTGGTACGGTGCCAGGTCGAAGGGTCGAAGCGCGGCACGGAGTGAAGCATAATGCCATAGTGCTGCGAGCGTTTAATTCAAGCTCCCAGGCGCCCATGAGCCGCGAGCGAGCCGGATTGAGAAATTTGGAAACGCCGATCGTCCTAGCTCGGCCGAAGAAATGTCGAATTTCCGCCGCCAGTGAGAACATTCCTAAATATCGAATCGGTGGAAACGCGCTCGGCGCCACGACGATTTTGCCGAAAAGCAGCAGTAGACTGCGCAAGTACATCAGTAGATCAGATTCGCGAGACGATCCCGTCGGAAGCGGAGCTGAAAGCGATGGCCGCCGCCTGCAGCAACATTCGCAAGCTCTTCAACTCGTGAGGTTTGGATTACAAAGCGCGAAACCTAAGCGCAAAGTTGCCGAGCATGTCTGAGGCAGAGGCACTTAGCCTCCTCTCGCAACATGGAAACCTCGTCAAACGTCCCTTCCTGATCGGTGACAGTGTGCGACTAATTGGATTCCAGCCTCGCGAGTGGCAGGCCGCATTTCCAGCACCCGAAGGCTCTCCAGCTTACAATGATTGATTATTATTGCACTAGGTGTCTGACGTTGTCGCAGATTGTCGTAGTAATCTCCTAGGCAATCAACGGTTTAACCTAGGGATCTCGACCTTCGTTAAGTTGACAGCTCGTGACAGCCAAGGTATCCGCTGGCCAGCGGAATGATCGTTCGCTCGTCTCCACTTTGCAGCAAGACTCAAATCTGAGCCTTGCTCCTCCGCGCCAGGAAATCACCGGACCAAACCGAGCCGATCGGTAAACAGCACAGCGAATGTCGAGGTTTGCGTGGGTCTCGAAAGACTCAGAACTTGCAGCGCGGCAGAATGTCTGGCGCAGAACCTCCAGTGCAGCAAGCGGCGACGAGGAAGGCCTGTCAAAGCATTTAGAAGAGGACAGAAGGCAGATATGCCCCGGCCGGCTCGTTGTACAGCCCCGAGCTCATCAGCGTCATTGGCTGGACGACTCGAAGGCCATTTTCGAGACACCACCGGAAAATGTCTGAATTGCGCGTCGGCACGATGATCCCTGGTCCGGCAAAGGCCTCCGCGGAGGCTATCAATGCCTGGAGGTCCAGGTTAGTCTCAGCGACGGCGTGCCCGATAAAAGCCAGCGCGGTGGCGTATCCCGCAATCCGTCCATGGCGCTCGACGACCACTGCGGTCCCATCTGTGATGGCATCTGTCAATTCGCCCCCCCGATCGTGTCCATGAACTTTCATGCACTGGCGGTTACAATCCTCAAGATCCGCAGCTCGCGCCGGCCGGACTGAGCACCCTTCAACCCGTTTCCGAAGCGGCGGTCCCTGCATGACCGAGACTGGCTCGCGGGCATCAAAGCCCAGTCGGCTATACAGGGCCAAGGATCTGTTGTGAAACGTCGATTGGAGCAGCCGGACCCCTGGGAAGTTGCGCTCTCGGGCCCGCGCTAGGACCGCTTCCATCAATTTTCGGCCGACACCGCGATCTTGCATGCTCGGGTCGACTGTGATCGGTCCGAGACCCGCGACTGCGGCACGTTCATCGAGACAGTTGCTGCCCACAATGCACCCGTCTGATTCCGCCACCACGCAGTAAAACTTCGGGTGGGAAAAAAACATTGAGAGAACCCCAGCCGCTGCATCGGGCGACGGCCAGTCGGGTGGAAAGCTGTGCTTTGTGCTGATCCCATAGAAGGCATCAAAGCAGATTCGCCCGCACACTGGTGCGTCTTCTTGCTTGGCGCGCCGAATGGTAATCGATGAACCCCCCGGAGGAACTGACAGAGTCTGACCTAACATGCGGTATCCTTCCTTGGACCCGAGAAATAGGGCGGCGGTCGCACAAGATCAACCGTGTTGTTCAGGGGCTCACCTGCTGAGGGTACTCAGAATCAGCTCTTGACCGGCGCCGAGTCTGTTAGGAGGTCGGAGCAGACGACCTGCGCAAAGTTGCCCAACATGTCGAGTCAGAGGCTCTCAGCCTTCTCTTGCAAAATGGAAACCACCTCAAACGTCCCTTCCTGATCGGTGACAGTGTGCGACTAGAGCGGTGCTCATCGAAGGTTTCCAAAATGTTCGGCGGGGCTGAAGCCTCCGGGGAGCGCACGCGTCCCCGCCAGTAGTGTTCGGCATGAAAGGTGCTTAAGGTGAGAGGGCTTGGGCAGGAGCAGAGGTTGAGAAATTTGGAGTTGTACTTTTTAGTCAATCAGGGCTCACTAAGGGAGTGCGCAAAGCAAGCGAGCGACAGCCTGCGCTCCGGCAAGGAGAGCTGGGGCGATGGCGTTTGGTAGCCGATCTGCAGGAGCGGCTTGAGCGCATCGGCCGGGAAGATGGGGTTGGGGCGAGCTTTGCCGATCGCCGGCGCCGCTTGCAGTTAGGACATTATCTGGGGCTCTTTCTTTTCGGGGTAGTTAATCCGGCGGTGCGAACGATGCGTGGGTTGTGCGCCGCAAGCCACTTACCACGCTTGCAAAGTGAGGTGTGCGGAAGGCCGGTGAGTCTGGGAAGTTTTTCGGAAGCCCAGGCGGTGGTGGACACCGGGTTGCTGGAAAGAATTTTTGCAGAACTCAGTGAGGAAATCTCGCGACGCGAGGATTTGGTCAGCGAGAGAGCTAAGAGGTGGCTCATCCAAGACAGTACCTTGTGGGAAGTGCTGCCGCGGATGCGCTGGGCGTTGTGGCGTCGGCAGGGCACCTCTCAGAATGCGGTGCGACTGCACCTGAGCTTGCACGTGGTCGAGGACAAGCCGCAGCGAGCCAAGATCACCACAGGGCGGGGCTGCGAACGTCAGGCCTGGCGTGAGAACTGGCAACCAGGGGATGCCTATGTGGGCGATCGCTATTATGGAGAGGATTACCGGCTCTTTGCCAAGCTGCACGAAGCTGGGTGTGCCTATGTGTTGCGCCTGCGCGAACAAGCGGCCATCGAGGTCCTCGAAGAGATTGCGGTCAGCCCGACCGATCGTCAGAGCGGAGTCCTGCGCCAAGCTTGGGTCGTGCTTGGTTGTAAGGCGCGTTACCGCAGCACCCGGGTGCGGCTAGTCTGGGTAGAGACTTCCAAGGAGGTGCTCCTGTTGGTGACCAACCAAGAGCCGCACGCCATGCCTGCCGAACTGGTCGCCGCTCTTTATCGCCAACGTTGGCGGATCGAACTGTTCTTCCGCTGGATTAAATGCATTTTGGGTTGTCGGCATTGGTTGGCAGAGTCCTCCCGCGGCGTCGCTATTGAAATTTATCTCGCCCTCATCGCCGCCCTGCTCCTGCAACTCTACAGCGGGCAGCGTCCCAACCGCCGGATGATGGAGCTTATCCAACTTTATCTGCTCGGTGTGGCCAGTACCCAAGATCTGCAAGCTGGCTGGCAACGCGAATTGCTGCGCCTGCAGAAAAGGAAAGCACCACAAGGTTAACTGCCTGCTAGGCGTCTTTGTCGCTCGAAGTCGCCGAGCATTCGCACGCCCCGATGCTGCCCCCCTGTCTTCTCAACTGGACGCTTCCCCTCTTTTTCGCAGCCCTCACCCGGCATCAAAATCCTGCAATGAGCCAACAGCAATTTACTTGCCGAACACTACTGGCGTCCCCGCGTGCAATTTCCGGCGTCTCGCCGGAAAACCCTGTCCGGCGAGACGCCGAACACCACACGCGGGGACGCGTATGCTCCCCGGACCTACGGAAAACTGTGGCCTCTCACTGCGATTATTGTTTTGAGGCGCGACAGGGGCGCAAGCAGGCGAGGGGACGATCTCCTCTGTCTGGCTAGACAGACTAAGCTTTTACTCCCATGCGTCCGCTTGGCGGCGTAGCGCAGGATGGCCAGCAATCAGCCCAAGCGCATTCTCCAGAAGAGTCTTCCCGGGCTCGCCCCGGTGCCATGTCGAAGCACCGGAGGGGTGCGGGAGCGGAATAAAGTCTTGCCGTCGTCCGTTAAATTCTAGCTCCCAGCACTTGCCGACCACATCCGCGAGCGACTGAAATTCGAGAAACTGCGAGATCGCCAAGCGTCCCACCGGCAACACCAGCTCGGGACGCAGAATTTCGAACTCCCGCCGCAGCCAATGGGAACATTCTTGAACTTCGAGCTCGCTGGGAATCCGATCACCACCCTGAGGATCCTTTCCTGGAAAGCAGCGGCAGACCGCTGCAAAGTATATTCGGCGCCGCGCCGTCTCTTCCTCCCACCCCAGTGCGGAGTGAAGCCAGCGAAAGAGCGTCTGGCCCGCTGTCCAGGCAAAGGGACGTCCAAGCACCGGCTCCTTTCCGCCTGGCGCCTGTCCGATCAAGAGGATGCGGCTGACGACCGGCCGCCCAACCACCACGGGCTTGTGCATGGCCGGGCACCTGCGGCACTTCGCTAAGGCTCGAAGGTGCGCTCGGATGGCGCTCACGACCCGCCAAACAGCACGGAAACCATTCGAAAGGCCAGGTAGCCGACCGCCAGAGCAATGGTTACAGCGACGACGAGGACAACGGCGAGGAGGGCGATCAGGAAAACCCAGTCCGCAGTCGTCGAGACACGCGTGCCACCCGAGTGATGCTTCAAGAGACGATAATTCTGCTGATTGGATTTGAACCAGGCAGAAAATAAGTCGCCGATACCCGGAAGAGCTCCAAGGATCGAATTGATCAGGATATTCACCGCCATCCTAAGGAGCACGACTCGCGGTACCCCTGCCCGAACGCCATGGACGAGAATCAAAGAGGAGACAGCTGCCGTGGAAGTATCTCCAAGACCGGGAATCAAACCAATGAGCGGATCGAGCCCGATGCGATATTTTGTCCCCGGGATCGGAATCAAATCATCGAGAATGTAAGCGAGCACGCGGGCAAACTCATCTTTGCTGGCCTTCGACTCGGGAGGGAGCACCTCCATCTCGATTTCCTGCGCCTTGTCTTTCACGAGGCAATTGACTGCATGCCTGGCGCGCCCGCAAGCTACTTTGTGGCTTTTCCGCCGGGAGAGTTCGCGCTACTGAAGAGAGAAAGGTGAATAGGTTTCTTTTGATCGCAAGCTTGGCCGTACCTCGCGGCCTGCTCAAGCACTCCACCGCCCCCGCCGCAGGCTCGTTACCTCAATGATAGGTACGCAACCCTCTATCTCGGTGAGGACGGCATCGTGGTGACGAGGCAGACGCAGGCGGCGCGACCTCAGGAGGAGGGCTATTGGCAGGGCGAGGGTGTCTTCGGCTCACCTTCCATCGTCATCGACTTGGGCAATCAGAAGGCATACTTCTATAGGTCGGGACAAGTTGTCGGCATGTCTCCCATATCAAGCGGACGTGAGGGGTACCGGACTCCGACCGGCAGATTCAAGATTCTGCAGAAAAACAGGGACCATCACTCAAACCTCTACGGAGACTATGTGGACTCCGCCGGTAATGTCGTCGTAAAGAACGTGGGTGTGGTGGAAGATCCCAGGCCGCCTGGGACCCACTTTCGCGGTGCGCCGATGCCGTATTTCATGCGGATCTATAGCGGAGTGGGCATGCATGCCGGTTACCTGCCCGGAGTTCCTGATTCGCACGGGTGTATCCGCATGCCGCTCAGAATGGCACAGCTCTTCTATGCGAATGCCCCAGCGGGAACTCCGGTCATGGTTACACATTAAGTAAGCGGCGGCAGCCGCCTCTCTGTAGCGGCGGCGTCCCCGCCGCCGAAGATCTTCGACCGTGGGCCCATCTGGGCGCCCTGGCGGAAATACAGTCGCCACAGAGCTGCCTATTTCCGCATCTCTGTGCTGTAATTCATCTCGTAGGAGAAAAGCTCGTCGGGTTCGAAAAACCGCTCCAGTTCGATCTCGGCATTCTCGGGTGAATCGGAGGCGTGCACGATATTGACCATCACGTCGATGCCGAGATCGCCACGAACGGTTCCCTTCTCCGCCTTGCGCGAGTCGGTTGGACCGATGATCGTCCGAACACGGTCGACCGCATTTTCTCCTGTGAGGGCGAGCGCGATAACTGGAGTGGATTGCATGAAGACTTCGAGCTGAGGGAAGAAGCTTTTGTCGAGCAGGTGGGAATAGTGCTCCTTCAAGAGTTCAGGCGAAGCACTGAACATCTTACAGCCACGAATCTGAAATCCATCGTCCTCGAAACGCTTGATCACTTCGCCGACTTTCCGCCCAGCCACGCAGTCAGGCTTCAAAAGGATAAGAGAGGTTTCCATAGGCATCTTAATGTATTATGGGCGACGGGGGCGGGAAGCACTATCTACGGCAGATCAGATGGCATACCTCCAAATAGCCCAGGTGTGGCAAAGGGAGCCTGCAAAAACGAACAAGTGCCAAACGAAATGGGCATAGCTCTTATGCTTGGCGGCATAGAACCGGATACCGACAGTATAGGCGATTCCTCCTAAAAACACCCAAAAAAATCCCGACCAACCGACACTCTCAATGAAGGGTCGGATCCAAAAAAGCCCCAGCCAGCCCATGCATAAGTAGAGGACGTTCGACAATCGCCTGTATTGGATTCCGCCTGCCCATTTGAAAGCAATTCCAAGCACGGCCATCGTCCACTCGATGCTTGCGAGGACCAGGCCATCGCTTTTTGCCAGCGGGCCAAGAGCAAAGGGCGTGTAGGTGCCGGCGATCAAAACAAAGATCGCCGAATGATCGAGGATCCGAACGATCCGCTTTGTTTTGCAAGGCGCCAGGGCATGGTAGAGCGTCGAACTAAGATACAATGCAAAGATCGACACGAGGAAAATACCTATGCTTGCGACTGCCAGGGGTTGCTCGCTTCGCACCGCGCTCGCGATGAGAAAGGGAGAGGCTCCGACGAAGACGAGCAGGCCGGCGGCAGCGGACAACGTATTGGCAATCTCTTCGCCGCGCGTGTAGCCGCGATCCAGGGGAGGATCGAGCGATGGCATAACGGTTCGTCAAGAGACCACTCGACCCGGGGTCTCCAGAATCCGTTTCAGCGCGATGTGACAAACTGCCTCCGTCGTGGCTAAGCTAACAATGTTGACCTGGAGATCGCGCAGGATTCCATCCTGAAGTCCATAGATAAGACCATGGACGGCCAACTCTCGACCATTCTTCCAGGCCTCTCTAAGGAGGGCAGAACGGCAAAGGTTGCGCACTTGGAGAATGACGTTGATCTCGCAAAGCTTCTCGACTCGCGCGGCCGAATCCTCAATCGCCTCGATGTGCTCGCGGTAGGTTTCGAATGCCTCCGAAATCGGGGAAAGCCAGTTGTTGACCAGACCAACCGCGTCTCCTCCGATCGCCGCCTGAACCCCGCCACACCCGTAGTGCCCGCAAACGATAATATGGAGGACCTTAAGGACGTCGACCGCGTATTGAACGGTCGCCAGGCAATTGAAGTCGGTCAGGGAGACGATATTGGCAACGTTGCGGTGAACAAAAACCTCTCCCGGCTGCAGGCCGATGATTTCGTTGGCCGGCACCCGGCTGTCGGAGCAGCCAATCCAGAGAAACTTTGGAATTTGTCGCTCAGCCAGATTTTCGAAGAAGCGGGGCTGCTTCTCGCGCATGCCCAATGCCCAGCTGCGATTGTATTCGAAGAGTGGCTTCAGGTCTACGCGCAGGTCACCGGGCATCGCTGGCGAGACTAGGGAGGACAGCGGTGCGATACAAGCAAGGGTGCTTATTTGGGCTGCAATTGTTCGCCGGGAAACGGCACTTGCGAGGCCAGACGTTCGACACGACGGATCTTATCAATGACTAATTTGCTGGGATGAACTGGCGACCACTTCAAAGGGTTTGGGAGGATCGCCGCTAGCGCAAGCATTTGGCCCCGTGAGAGTTGATCGGGTGTGGTGTCGAAGTATTTGTCCGCCGCCGCCCCGATTCCATAGATTCCGGGGCCAAACTCGATGTGGTTGAGATAGAGCTCGAGGATGCGTCGTTTGCTCATCAGTAGCTCCATCCAGAGCGTGTAGTACGCCTCCAGGGCTTTGCGGACATAGGAGCGCCCCTGCCAGAGAAACAGGGTGCGTGCACATTGCATCGTAATCGTCGACAACGCGCCTGGTGCCTTATTTCGGTTCTGCGCTTCTTCGATGGCCTCGCGGATCCGCACAAAGTCAAAGCCGTGGTGTTCGAAGAACCGCTGGTCCTCGGAAGCCCACACAAAATGGATGAAGCTCTTCGGAATTTTCTTAAGAGGCACCCAACGCATAGGAGTCTGCTCAGGCGCTTCGCCCCTGCGCCACGCTTCGAGCTTCCTTTGAATGCGCATAGGGATCAGCGGAGGATCCCAGACGACAGCGAGGGCCACCTGCGTCGGAGGAATCAAGAGAATAGCGAGCGCCGCAACCAGAAGAAGCTGCGCGGCACGGAGAATCCTAAACTTCTTCTTGAGCAGCACAGGCGGGCATTCTGGCCAAGCTGTTTCGCTTGAAAAGCCAGATCAGAACGTTACCGCGGAAAAACTGCCAAAACGGGACCAGCCGGTATGTAGCGGCGGCGGCTTATGCCGACAAAGCCCCGCCCATGCAGAAGCGTCGCTAGAAACCCTCGCCGGGAGCCGATCCGCTACCCGAAAACGCCCTGGGAGCGCCCGAGTCCGTGCCCTCGGGCGCTTTTATCCCTCCCACGAATCCTTCACGGAGTCAGCGTTACCAGCCGCCAATGGCGATACGAACTGGCGGGACAGAAAGGTAAAAGCCCGGGCCTCCGTAATATCCCCGACCTCCGTAATAGCCCCGATAAGGACGATAGTACCCGATAGGGCCGGTAGTATCCATAGCCCCGATAGTAGGGCCTGTAGTAGGGGCGGTAATATCCATACCCCCCTCCTCGGTAACAACCGTCGTAATATCTCCTTCCGCCAGCTTCAGCCGGAGTTGCGAACAGGGCGAAAGCGCCCACGAACGCTGCCATAAAAATTGCAAAGAAACGCGCTCTCATACCCTATTAAACACGCATGCTGCCCCGAGGTTCAAAAATTTTGCAATTTTTTGAACATTTTTTTCGGGATCGTTTCGGTGAGAGGACGGATGTGCCAGGGTCGTGGGTTCAGGCGACGGCCTCCAGAAGGAGGTCCTTAAGGTCGGAAATGGCCACGCGATCCTGCTTCATGCTGTCGCGGTAGCGCAGAGTCACGGTGTCTTTTCTCGCCGGTCCATTTTCACCGATGGTGTCAAAGTCGACCGTGACACCGAAAGGGGTCCCAGCCTCATCCTGGCGCCGGTATCGCCGGCCGATGGCGCCGACCTCATCGTAGAAGATGGCCATAAGGGGGCGTAGCCTGCTGGCTATCTCCCTGGCTGTGGCCACCAGTTCCGGTTTGTTCTTCAGGAGCGGAAAGATCCCGCACTTGATCGGCGCCATTCTCGGATGCAGGCGCAGAACCGTCCGCATCTCGCTCTTGCCATTCTCACCGGCAACCGTCTCCTCATCGAAGGCTTCACAAAGGAGGGCCAACGCCGTTCGGTCGACACCCGCGCTCGGTTCCACGACATGTGGCACAAATTTTTGCTTCGTCTCCTCATCGAAGTAATCGAGCGGCTTGCCGCTAAATTCGATGTGGCGAGAGAGATCGTAGTCGGTGCGGTAGGCGATGCCTTCAAGCTCGCTCACTCCGAAAGGAAAATCGTATTCGAGATCGTAGGTCTTCTTCGAATAGAACGCGCGTTCCTCGTCCGGAATATCGTGGACGCGGATCTTTGCTCGCGGGATACCGATGTCCTCATAAAACCTGAGGCGCTCTTCCAGCCAGTAGTCGGTGAGGCGCAGTCCCTCCTCGGCGCGGCAGAAGTATTCGATTTCCATCTGCTCAAACTCGCGGGAGCGAAAGGTGTAATTGCGCGGGTTGATTTCATTGCGAAAGGCCTTCCCGATCTGCGCGATTCCGAAGGGAAGCTTCTGGCGCGACGTTTCCAGGACATTCTTGAACTGCACGAAGATGGCCTGGGCCGTCTCCAGGCCGAAGATAAACGAGGTTTTCCTCGCTTTCGAGTGGTCCGGCGAAGCTCTTGAACATCAGGTTGAAGGCGCGTGGCTCGGTCAGATCGCGGCTTCCGCAATTCGGGCAGTATTTCACGCCATCCTTAAGCGGCAATTGGTCGGCGCGATGCCGCGACTTGCAGGAGCGGCAGTCGACCATCGGATCGCTGAAGGTATCTTCGTGTCCACTCGCCTTCCATACCGCGCGATTCATGATGATCGAACCGTCCATGCCGACCATGTCTTCACGTTCGCGAACGTTGCGGCGCCACCAGAACTCCTTGAGATTGCGTTTGAGCTCCACGCCCAGCGGACCATAATCCCAAAAGCCATTGAGCCCTCCGTAGATTTCAGAGGATTGGAAAATAAAGCCCCTCCGCTTGCAAAGGCTGACGATCTTTTCCATGCGTGGAGGGCAGAATCTTTCGACATTGAGACGTTAACTAGAGGGTTGGAGAGCACACGACCGGTCGGAGCCGTTGCGGACGACTGCCAGAGCGTTGGGCCGGAACGCGGAGCTTTTCGCAGTGCGAAGCCCAGAAGAATGCACGCGAGGACGCGTGCGCTCCCCATCCTCACGCGGCCGATTGACCCGAAGTTCTTTTCTTACCGGGAGCGCCGCCACGATCTTCTCCACCGCGGCCTCGGCGGTGAGGCCGTGCTTCTTGCGCGAGGATCGGAACGCTGCCATGCTCGATGAATTGATCAGGCCAGCCGACCCGGACGACTGGGGTGGTAATCCTGCGCTCGGCAAGGTGCTCCATCACAGCGCAGCCGAAAGCCGTTGTGCAGGACATGGTCCTCCATCGTGCAGACGACCTCGCACCCGCGCGCGAAGAACTCGATCGTCGCGGCATCGAGCGGCTTGATCCAGCGCGCGTTGATGACGGCCGTCGAGATGCCTTGCTCCTCCAGCTTCGTCGCGGCTTCCAGCGCGACCTCGACCATCGTTCCTAGCGCGATGATCGCGACTCGCGAGCCGTGCCGGAGAACTTCGGCTTTGCCGATCTCCAGAATGCATCGGGCGTTCCTTCGGCTCCGCGCCGGTGCCGACGCCGCGCGGATAGCGAATGGCAATCGGCCCCGAATGATAATTCGCCATCGTCCAAAGCATGTCGCAGAATTCATCTTCGTCCTTCGGCTGCATATGGACGATGCCGGGAACGGGGCGAAGGTAGCCGATGTCGAAGAGACCGTGATGGGTCGGGCCATCGTCGCCGGAGAGTCCGGCGCGGTCCATGCAAAGGGCGACGTTTAGGTTTTGCAGCGCGATATCATGAATGATCATGTCGTAGGCGCGCTGCAGGAAGGTGGAATAGATCGCGAGGAAAGGCTTCATCCCTCGCACGGCAAGGCCGCAGGCGAAGAGCGCGGCGTGCTCTTCGGCGATGCCGACATCGAAAAAGCGATTCGGGTGCCGCTTCGAGAAATGGACGAGTCCCGTGCCGCTGGGCATCGCGGCGGTGATGCGCGACGATCTTGTTGTTGTGATCGGCAAAATTGGCCAGCGTCTTCCCGAGCAATTCGGAATAGGTCGGTTTCGCCGAGGCAACCGTTTCGCCGGTGTCGAAGGTGAAATTTGCCGAGGCCGTGAAATTTGTCCGGCTTCTCCAGGGCGGGCGCGTATCCTTTTCCCTTCTTCGTGAGGATGTGGAGGATCACCGGCTCGTGCTGGGTCTTGAGAAACTCGAAGGTGCGAATGAGCAGCGGGATATCGTGTCCGTCAATCGGACCGTAGTAGCGCAAGCCCAGGTCCTCAAAGATCACGCTGGGCGCGAGCAGGTTCTTGACGCCCGGCTTCGACTTTGTGGGCGAAATGTCGGGCCTGCTTGCCGGCGAGCCACTCGACGAACTGCCCGGCCTTGTCGTGCAAGTGGCGCAAATGCTGGATTGGCGACGATGCGGTTGAGATACTCCGCGACGGCACCGACGTTCTTCGCGATGGACCATTCGTTGTCGTTGAGCACGAGGATGAGGCGCCTGGTGGTTGCGGCGAGATTGTTGAGGGCCTCGAAGCTCACGCCGCAGGTAAAGGCGGCGTCGCCGGCCACGCAGACGACATGCTCGTCGCCCCCGAGCATGTCGCGCGCAGCAGCCATACCGAGCGCCGCGGAGAGCGCTGTGCCAGCGTGCCCCGCCCCGTAGCAATCGTGCTCGCTCTCGGTTCGCAGGAGGAAGCCGTTAAGCCCTTGGTATTGGCGGATGGTCGAAAAGCGCTCGCGCCGGCCGGTGAAGAGCTTGTGAACGTAGCCTTGGTGGCTGACGTCGAAGACAAACTTGTCCTTCGGCGTGTTGAAGACACGATGAAGCGCGATGGTGAGCTCGACCACCCCGAGATTCGGCCCCAGGTGGCCACCGGTTTGCGAGAGGACGCCGATCAATTCAGCACGCACCTCCTCGGCTAGTAAGGGCAGATCTTTTTCCTCGATGACCTTCACATCCGCAGGGGAGTGAATCGTTGGAAGAAGCGGCTTATGATTCATCGGCAGCAAGAGGAAAGTCCTCCAAACCTGGTCGGCCGGAGGAATTTTTCGTGATAAGTTGAATTTTTTTGGCAGCGGCGTCGAGTTTTTCCTGACACTGGCTCGCCAGCCTAACGCCCTCTTCGTAGCTGCGGATAAGCTGCTCCAAGGGCAAGTGGCCCGATTCCATTTCCCGGACCAGGCTCTCCAGCCTCTCCATAGCTTGTTCGATGGAAAGGAGTTCGACGGCAACGGTTTCTTTTTCGCTCATGGTCGCGGCCTGCGGCGGTCTTCGCCTGGAAGATCGCCGGAGATGATGCATTGCCTGTTCAGGCAAGCAACTAACCCGAGGGGTGCGACCCTCTCAAACAAAACACCCAACCTTGCATCGTCGAGCGAAGGTCTGTCGATTGCCATATGGACGTAGCTGCCGCGCATCAAACAGTTGCGTTTTTTGTGATGTTCAGTTCGCTCAGACGGCGATGCAACGTTCGGCGACTGATTCCAAGAATCCGTGCCGCTCGAGTGCGATTGCCACCGCTTTCTTCCAGGGCGCGGAAAATAAGGTTTCGTTCTGACTGATGCAAATTTAATTCGTGGGACTCTTGGGGCGGACTGTCCGGCAACTGGAGCCGCCGGCGCACACTCGCGGGCAAATCACGCACTCCAATTTTCGGGGTGCTGGACATAACGACTGCGTGTTCAATCGCGGCCCGCAGTTCTCGAACGTTTCCCGGCCAATTGTATTCCAGAATGCAGGCCATCGCTTCCGGAGCGAGCTCACGAAGAGGTTTGGCGTTTTCCTTGGCGGACTCCTTAAGGAAGGCTTGCACGAGGAGCGGCAGGTCTTCCTTGCGTGCGCGAAGCGGGGGCATCGTCAAAGGGACGACGTTCAAACGAAAATAGAGGTCCTCCCTAAACTTTCCTTCGGCCACGAGGGTCGCCAGATCCTTGTTTGTGGCAGTAATCAGACGCACATCGGTCTCTAGCGTTTGGTTGCCGCCCACCCGTTCGAAGGTGCGCTCTCCCAGCACGCGAAGAATCTTGACTTGGGTATTCTCGTCAATCTCGCCGATCTCATCGAGAAAGAGGGTTCCGCCTGCGGCCTGTTCAAAACGGCCGATCCGCCTCTCGAATGCGCCTGTAAAGGCGCCTTTCTCGTGCCCAAAAAGCTCGCTCTCAAGCAGTTGAGGAGAAAATGCCTTGCAGTGCACGGCGATGAATTTCTTTGTCGAACGCGTGCTTAGGGCGTGGATGGCGTGGGCGGCAAGCTCTTTGCCGGTGCCCGTTTCTCCCTGGATGAGCACTGTGGCCCGCGATGGAGCAACTTGTTTGATCGTTTCGAATACCTCGACCATGGCAGGCGAATGGCCGATCATGCTTTCCAAACCTACGCGCCGACTGACTTGCTGGCGAAGCTCCACATTCTCGCGCCGAGTGTCTCGTTCGCGCAGCGCACGTTGGATGAGCAACTCAAGCCGGTCGATATTTACAGGCTTGGTCACAAAGTCGTAAGCGCCTCGTTTCATTGCCTCCACCGCAGTATCCACGCTTCCGTAAGCTGTCATCATGATGCAAATAGGAGGCCTTGGCAGCTTCTGCGCCCTCTCCATCAGCTCCATCCCGTCCTCGGACGCAAGTCGCAAATCGGTGATGAGGACGTCAGCGGGTTCGGTCTCCAGTGCCGCAAAAGCGCCTGCTATGTCTCCGGCAACGTAAACCTCATAATGATCTTGCAGCGCGTTTCGCAGCCCATCCCGGGTGTTCTTCTCGTCATCGACAATCAGTAGAGTCTTGAGTGCCATTTTGGCGCAATTAACGAGTGGTCAATTCCGAAATCAAGTCGGTTTTTTACGAAATCTCAACCGACAGAGGCGGTGATTTTCGTGCCCGATCGCGCGAGGAACTCCTGCAAATGCCGGTGCTCGCTTTTTTGCAGTTCGGGATCGTCGGCGAACACGGTGGCGGCAAGGGTCGCAGTTTCCTTCATGAGCTGCGCGTCACGGAAGAGGTTGCCGAGCTTGAGAGGAGGTAGACCGGTCTGGGCAGTTCCGAGCAGATCGCCCGGCCCGCGTAAGCGAAGGTCTGCTTCGGCGATGGCGAACCCATCGGAGGTACTTTCGAGGACGGATAGCTTTTCCCGTGCAGGCTGCTCAGCTTTAACGTCGTGGAGCAGAATGCAAAACGACTTATGCTCGGCGCGTCCAATGCGGCCGCGGAGTTGGTGAAGTTGTGCCAAGCCGAACCGCTCGGCATTCTCGACGACCATCACAGTGGCGTTGGGAACATCCACTCCAATTTCGATGACCGTGGTGGCAATCAGCACCGTAAGGCGTCCGCTGCGAAATTTGGCCATCACCTCTTCCTTTTCGTCGGGCGGCATGCGGCCGTGAAGGAGTCCGACAGATACGGGGCAAGCAGCGACCGCCACTTCTCAAATTCTGCTGTCGCAGACTTCACAGCTAGTTTCTCGGACTCCTCCACCAACGGATAGACGACGTATGCTTGGCGTCCTCGGGCGATCTGCTTCTTAACAAAGTCGATAACCTCGGGCAATTTTCCCGTATCGCGTACCACGGTGACAACGGCTCCGCGGTTGGCTGGCTTTTCTCGGAGGATGGAAACATCGAGATCGCCGTAGATCGTTTGTGTGAGCGTGCGCGGAATCGGCGTCGCCGTCATAACGAGCACGTCTGGCGAGTCGCCCCGGGCGATCAAACCTGCCCGCTGCAACACCCCGAACTTGTGCTGCTCGTCAATCACAATCAGCCCGAGATTATTAAGTTCACTCGTTTCGTAGAGGAGCGCATGCGTACCGACAATGATCTGGGGAACATACGCGTCTCGCGTGTGCTGGTTCGCGTCTCGCGAAGCAGAATTTTCCGGCGAGACGCCGGAAAGTGCACCCGAGGACGGGTGCGCTCCCCGATCCGACTCGCCGGGAAACCAGACCCAGGGATAGTCTTCATTTGCGCCTACGACTCCGGATTTCCATGGATTGCGCGTGATGTACTGGAACTTTTCATGGAGGTCCTGCTCGGATCGGATTAGCCGATCAAACGACTCCTTTTCCCAAACGGGTCCCGTTTTTCCTCTTAGTTTGTTAATCTCATGAGCTGTGAACGACTTTAGGGAGTGCAGGATTTCGGTAAGCGAGAAGAAGATCGCTGCTCCAGCAGTGTCCTGTTCTTTAACCGCGGGCTCGATCAAGAGATGCATGTGATCCGGCATCACGCAGGCGGCGTAGAGAGTGAAGCGCCCCCGCTGATGGAGCACCGCATTAAGAACGATATCGCGCTCCTCAGCCGTGAGAGCCATTCCTTGGCGGGTAGAAAATGTGACCGCGTACTTCGCCCATGGCCGTTCGAAGTGCGGCAAATTGCGCTTCGAGTAACGCGATTCCTGGGGAGCATACGCGTCTCGCGTGTGCTGGTTCGCGTCCCGCGAACCAGACTTTTCCGGCGAGACGCCGGAAAGTGCACCCGAGGACGGGTGCGCTCCCCGAGCCTGCGGGAAGAGAGGGAGTGGGGCAGTATCCTCGTTTCGGTCGGAGGTCCGAAGGGCAACGGGAATCTCCAGCGGCTCGAGAAGCGTTTTGAAGTTTAAATAGTGCTGTTCGGCCAGAATTTGGGTCGGGGCCATGAGGGCGGCCTGCCAGCCAGCCTCTACCGCTAGGAGCATCGCCGCGAGGGCCACTAATGTTTTTCCGGATCCCACATCACCCTGAAGGAGGCGATTCATCCGCTTGGGCACGGCGAGGTCACGACGAATCTCGGCGATGACCTCAGCTTGCGAATTGGTCAGGGAAAACGGGAGCTGTTGCAAGAGATTATCGAGAAGCTTCCCCTTTGCGGTCTTTGCGACTCCGGGGAGCCTTCCCCAATCAGTCCGGCGGGCATGGATCAGCAATTGCATGGCAAAGAATTCCTCTCGCACCAATTGTTCCCTGGCATTCTCCAGACATTCGAAAGTCGCCGGAAAATGGATATCGCGAAGGGCTGCGACAGGCGATGTCGGTAACAGCGAGGGCACTGCCGTAAGATCCGTCCTAGCGAGCGCTTGAAAGATCAGCGTTCGGAGCAAGCGTGGCGAGACTCCGTCTCCTGCAGGGTGCACCGGAGTGATCCTGTTCATGTGGATGGAAGTCTCCTCATCGTCTTCGACACCCTCAAATTCAGGATGATCGATGAAGATTTTTCGGCCTTTTTTCTTCGGCCTTCCGAAGATGACGAGGCGCTGGCCGACGACGATCATCTTTTGCATGTATGGCATGTTGAACCAGCGACAGGTCACCGGCTCGCTCAGGACGCCGGCAGACTCGTTTTCCAAGGTGACTTCAAACATCGTTCGCCATCCGGCGATTCGCTTGAGCGAGGTTTTCGTGGCAATGCCGAAGAGACAGACGGGGTTCGTCATCTCGTCGTCGGGGAAGCGGTCAAAGCGTCTGCGATCTTCGTAGCGCCTCGGATAATGTTCAATCAGGTTGCCGAGCGTCGCCAGCCCCAGCCGGCGGAGAGGAGTGAGCTTTCCGCGCGGGATCCACTCCAGCTCGCCGAGCAGTGTCTCCGGCTTAAGGAGCAAGGGACTTATCGAATCAAGATCACTCATGTGCCGTAGAATGACGATAACCTCGTCGCGCGCTACCATCCATGGACACCGCCATGCAGCCAGCTCACAGTGGTTCTCGGCTGTTTGCGCAGAATAATGAGCAATCGCATCGTCGGCATTGCTGCCAACTTAGGCAACAGCCGCTCGAATTGCCACCACTTGGATTTGGGCGTCGACGCGTCCGTTGAATTCGTTGCGCTCGAGGGTAAAGGCAACATCCCAAGGTGGCTGAGGAAGAGTTTCTTCGGCTCCGCGAAAGTAGATCGCTTGAAGCAGACGGCGTCCGGCGCGAAATACGAGCCGCAAATGCCGCTCATTGAGAGTTCGTGGAGCGATGGCCGGAGTGACCATTCGCGCCGCGAAGATGGGCTGAGAGTTGCCCATTCCATAAGGCTCAAGCAATCCCTGCATTTCAAGAAGGCAGAGCGAGATATCTTCCATCGGCAGTTCGGCATCGAGGCGCAGCTTGGGCGTGAGGATGTCGTCGTTCACGCGCGCGCGCGCGGAAATCTCGAATGCCCGGCGAAACTCTTCGAAGCGATCCTGGTGCACGGTCACGCCGGCAGCCATCTCATGTCCGCCAAATTTTTCGAGATGACAGGCACATTGCCGCAGCGCGTCGACGAGCGAAAGCCCTTCGATGCTACGGCCACTGCCTTTGCCAAGCCCGCTTTCATCGAACCCAACCAACAGCGTCGGCCGATGATGTCTGCGCATCACACGGGCCGCGACGATTCCGAGCACTCCATGGTGCCACTCACGCCGGCCTGCAACGATGCTCGCATGGATGGTGGCATCGTAGTGTTCTTCGACCCATTGCTCGACTTCGAGGATCAGGTCTTTTTCAACGCTTTGCCGGGCGCGATTCTGGCGATCAAGGCTGTCCGCCAATTGCGTCGCTTCGCGGATGTCGTCGCAGAGCAGAAGGCGGAGCGATTCGAGCGCGGTGCCGAGACGGCCCGAAGCATTGATGCGTGGTCCGAGACGAAACCCGATATCGCTGCCGCGAAGCGGCGCACGCACATTGGAAATTGTCATCAATGCCGCGAGTCCTGGCCACCGGGTGCGTGCCATCCGTTGGAGACCTCGGTGGACCAGGATTCGATTTTCGCCGACCAAGGGAACTAGATCGGCGAGAGTAGCGAGCGCCACGATGTCCAGATAGTCCTTGAGATCGATGCCCGGGTTCGGCCATCGCTTGAGCAAGGCGTGAGCGACTTTAAAGGCTACACCTGCGCTGCAAAGATAGTGAAAGCGTCCATCCGTTTTTGGGTTGATCAGCGCCACGCACTCGGGCCTTTCGCTGGAGACCTCGTGATGATCAAGGACAATCACATCAGCGCCACGCTCGCGAATGACAGCAACTTCGCGCGCAGAGTTGGTCCCGCAGTCTACAGCAATGACAAGGTCGGGAGAGTATTGCTCGAAGCAGCGCTCAACTCCCGAGGGGCTCAGCCCATAGCCGTCCTCGGCACGAAGGGGCAAAAAGCAGCTTACCCGAGCGCCCAGCGCGGTAAGGATGCGTTGCAGGAGGGCAAGCGAAGCCACCCCGTCCACGTCATAATCACCGTAGAGGACAATTCCTTCCTGAGTATCGATGGCGCGGCGGATGCGAGCGACCGCTTTCTCCATTTCGGGAATGAGGAAGGGATCCTCCAGATTGCGAAGCCGCGGTTCGAGGAAGCCAGACGCGGCGCTGAAATCGCCAAGCCCATTGCGGATCAAGACTCGCGCCAGGAAAACTGGAATACTCAGCTCCCTGCTCAGCCGGTCAACGGCCGCATCCCCATCTGCGCTTGGGAAAATCCATTGCCGCTGCATCTACAGGATTCTAGAACTTCACAGCAGTGCATCAATCACACTGTTTGGGTCTCAGCGAAAATTTTTCCGTCCGACATTCGTCAGGTTATCCGCTCCCGTGCAGGCGGATGCTTTCTCGCGGTGCCCTACCTTCTCAATTCTCTGCCTTCGACTTCGCTAATATTTCGTTCACTAGGGAATTCTCTCCTTTTTTTGCGAAAAGCCTTCTCGCCACTTGCATCGCTTAGATGCTTGGAACTCCCAGTCATTTAGCTGCTCTCTAAGGCATAGGCTAGAACCACAAAAATATCTTTGATAAACTTTGGGTTGGAGCTGGTTCCAACCGTCCAGACTCCAGGAACAGCCTCACCGGACCAGGGCGAATCGCTAAGATCTTGAGGATTCTGCCCTGGCGCGATGGTTAGCGAAGCCGCGGCGCTTGATTTTACGCTTGCGATTGCATTTGCCTGCCGGATGACAATGTTTCGGCCCTGAGCAAGGTAGGGAAAGCGTGTTATGGCCAAGTCTACTGTGATAGTAAAGGTCGCCGAAGCCGGAGCGTTTACGAACCGATTCCATTCAGTCGGGAATTCGTGCCGCAAACTGAAGAGGCGCGTGAGTACTGTGTTCTCGGCATCGGCCAGCTTTTTCTTGAAATGTTCCTTGGCTTTTTTGCGAAGGACCTGGCCGCCATCGCGCGCGGTGTATCTGAGCTGGAGGACCATATCGGTGACGCTGTCAAGGTCGAAGCGATTGCAGTCCGGATCGAGTTCGAGCCGCCATCGGCCCACGGCCCCTGCGCCCTCAAAAGGAAGATAGCGCTCATCACGGAAGTTCAACTCGAACAGGCCACTATCGTTCTGTCCCGTACTCGTGGCGATCGCCTGCATCGGAGCGAAGTCGTAAACAAAGCGATCGTCGTCGCTCTGCAAGTCGCGCTCGTACTTTCCGTTGCGCAGATCGGCATTCTTGCGTGTCTCGTTCGTTAACAGCGTGAGGCAAGCATTGATAGGGGTATAGGGACCGGCGACTGCCGGAATCGTCACGCTGACGGATTTTATGCGCCGCAGGAAATGACCCGGATGGTCCATGTCGAAAAGGAGCTCGGGGATATCGATCTCGCACCAGCCGGTTTCTCGCAAGCGGATAAGGGCTAAAGGATCGTGCTGCAGGATCGATATATGCTTGGTCAGTTCAAGCTCACGCGCATTCTGATCGAGAAAAGCCCGCTCTAATTGGCGAAGCTGGAGCCGCAGTTTTTCGCCAGCGAGAAGTCCTTTCTTGAGGCTGTCCCAGGCACCGAACTGAACATAGTTGCTCGAAGTGATGCCGCGTTCGAAGCGGTAGCAGCGCTCTGCTTCCTTCGCCAATTCAAAGGCGAGCTGATAGGACTGGAGGTACAAATTGCTAATCTGCCCCTGCATCCAGCCGTAGAGGTCGGACGTGGTGTATTTCGTTTTTAGGTAGTCTTCGACGAGCTCCGTCTGCGCGATGTCCTTCTCCAAAATTTCTCGCTCCAGCTTGGCTACTGCGGCCCGGATGTTCGCCGCGGTGATCTCCCGGTCGATCTGCATGACTTCACGAGCGGCGAGATTCGCCTGGATGACATACTCTTGGTGCCTGCGCTTGTAGCCCGCCATCTTGCCTGCATGGGAGGCATTATAGGCGTCTTTTTGGCCTTTCATGGCTACATATCGTGCGATCGCGGCGATTCCAGGACCGATATGTGGTCCGCCAAACTGGAACTTGGTTGCGGGACTTGTGGGTACCTCGAAAGTCGGTACATAGTGCGAGAGACTCGCAACGATCTCGTAAGTTGCCGAAATGACCTGCCAATCCCGTGCGCTATGGGATGCATTGAGTTCCTCGATTTCTTCCTCGACCAGGAAGGCGCCGCCTCGTGCCGCCACGGAAGCGCTGTCTGCGACAAGCGGGATCTCGGCTCCGAACTCCGGCTCGACTAATTCTTCCTCTTGCCCTCCCATTAGTTTCCGATAGTGCAGCAGCCGGGTGACCGGAACGGCTCGCGCCTTCTGTAGGGCAGACACTCGCTCGGCCGCTTCCTCTTCCTGCTGTCTCCTGGACTCCATGGATGCCTCGCGGAGGGCGGTGTCATGGGTGGCCCGGAGCAGAGTCAACGCCTCGGCGTCGCGCTTTTCCAGAGCTGACAGCAGCGAGGCTCCAAGCGCTATGACGTCGTTGCAAGCATCCAGCGCTCTGTTGAGCACGGGAACGAACCGATAATGCGGGCGCGGTGCGCTGAGATCGCTCAGCACGCTCGAGAGATCAAGGCCTTGCGAGGTGGCCTGGACCAGCAGCGCCGGATCAATCGCAGGCTCGAAGAGCGGCAGCTGGCGCGCCACGCCTGAGATATTCATGCAATTGCGGATCTTGAAGAGACGGTCCGCCACAGCATCCCAATAACCAAGAAGCTTATCGTTCTGCGGCGTGCAAAAATAGAGGGACTTGCTGATTCCGAGGAGACCCGAAGTCTCGGGCGAGCTCGCCATGCTCGAAGTGCTCAGAAAAGGAAACGAGTTCTCGAATTCGGCCGCGAAATTGCCGAGAGCGTCGATTTTCCCCCTCATGCCCAAGTATGTCGCCGCCTTTGGCTCACCGGCGCGCGGAATTCGTTCAATGCGTTTTCCAAGCAGATCGGCCGCCATCACGTAGAACTGTGTGGCGGCGTTGATGGATTCGATCGTGTCGTTCGCGAAGAGTTGGTCCGCCCGCGCGAGCACGGTGTCGAGATAGCGCATGAAAACGTATTTCTTATAAGCGGTGAGGCGCATCCGAGCGATGCGGTGCGGCTCAAAAGGATGATCTTTCCATTCCGCGATCTGTTTCTTAAGCTCGGAGTCGCCGGCGTTAAGCTGCTTCAGCCAGTCTTCGAGTGTCTGCGCCGGCGTCGTCAGCAGAGGCAGGAACTTCCAGTAGGATGCTGTGCCCTCTGTGGGATTGAACACAAAATGTAACCACCGCATCGCGTCCTCAAAGCGCTGGTTCTGGTGCAGTCGCTCGGCAATCAGCAGTGGGATGTGAAAGAAGAGCTCCCAATTATAGGTGGAATACGCCGTCGATCGATAAATGCCCGGTTTTTCGGTCTCTCCGAAATCGACGGCTACGCGCGGGTGAGGCGTTGCAACTACTTTAGGGTTTGGATCGTAACGCGCCCAGAAATCTGGGTCACCAAACCTGAGTTGCTGATTGGCAAGGTTGAGAAGCCCTCGGACGCCATATTGCTGAAGTTTTCTAATGTAGGTGCAGACAAATGGGTGATAGAGATTCTCAAATCGTACCTTGAGTTTCGGCCGGGGTTCGTAAACAGAAGGGTCGTAGCGGTCGATAATGTCAATAGATTTGCTTTGCTGAATCCCGATGTCGCCAGCCGGCCTCAACCCATTGGCGCCGGCATACCAAGAGCTCTTTCCGGCTTCGACAAGCGCGGCCTTAGCGCTCGACCAGCTGTCCATGGCTGCTTCGGCATGTGCCCGCCTGACCTTGATCCGGAGCGGGTTGTCCGCAACGATATACGGTTGAATTCTTTTGTATTTGTCATACGGATAAGCAATTTCCGGATCCGCGGCTGAACTGGAGGGCGAAATAGGCGTCATATCCAAGCGGGCAAGATAAGCGCGCCGATTGTCGCTAAGCGCTATGTAGCTTTTATATTGATGCACCCAGGCATCTTCCGCGATCCGGCTGCCGTCATAAGTCAGGTTGAGGATCGAGACTTCGAGTATGGGCCCGACTTCGGCCAGCTGTCTTGCGTTGAGTGAATTCTCGAACCGGTAAACAACCATGCCACTCGTGTATGTTGTGTGGCTGTTGTCTTGGATCGCCACCAGCTTGCCCTGGCAACCGTCGACGAGAAAACTTCCGACTTCGAAGGAACTAGCTGAGGGGTTGTATCTATAATATGACCTGGAGAGTATGCAATGCAACGTAAGGCGGTCAAAATGCACCCTTGCCTCAAGTCGCTCCACCGGGCCCGGTTCACGCGCGACCCCCTGTGAGCTAGTCTCGGGGAATGCAGTGACGAGGATTTCCCGCGCGTCCGATATGTTTTTTGGTGACCGTGGCCAGGTCTCGAGCACGCAGACCGACTTGCCGGCCGCGGCGAGCTCGCCGGCGACCACGCCGCCGCCCGCCCCCGAGCCGACCACGCAGACGTCGGCCTCGATCAGCTCCTCGGCCCCGCCGGGGCGATGCATCTCGAGCGGCCGCGGGCGATCGGGCGGCGGGGCGATCGGGCCCGGGTAGCCGATCGCGTCCCAGGTCGGGTTGCGGCCGGTGCCGAGGTCCGGGAGCGCGTAGAACAGGGTCGCGGCGAGGTTGCGTAGCGTCGTGATCCCGGCCAGCGCCTCGGGGCTCTCGTCGCTGAAGCCGAGCACGATCTGCTCGCGCAGCTCGGGCGGGGTCGCGGCGGCGAGCCCGTGCTCGGCGAGGGCGTCGAGCAGCACCCGCAGCCCCTCGACCTGCTCGTCGGGGAGCTCGGCCTGCACCAGGGCGACCTCGACCCCCTCGGGGACCGCGGCGTGCGATGCGGCGCGCCGCCAGAAGCCGTGCGGGTCGCCGGCGTCCTCGGCCGGCGGGTCGAGGGCCGGGATGAAGGTGTCGCAGAGCGCCACCAGGGTCGCCCGCTGGGCGTCGGAGAACAGCTCGCTGGTCGCGAGCGCGTTGAACGCCTCGCCCATCGCCTGGCTCGCCTGGCCGCGCTGTAGGGGAGGTGATGGGCGTCGCGCGAGGGCGCGTAGCCGGGGGTGACCATCAGCGACTGGCGCTTGGTGTACTTGCGGATCCCGTCGGGGCCGTGGCGCGAGCCCAGCCCCGAGTCCTTCCACCCTCCCATCGGCAGCTCGAGGGCGGCGTAGTTGAGCTGGGCGTCGTTGACCATCGCCGTCCCCGCCTCGATCCGGCGCGCGAGCTGCTCGCCGCGCGCCTCGTCGCGGGTCCAGACCGAGGCCTGCAGGCCGTAGCGGCCGTCGTTGGCGAGCGCCACGGCCTCGTCGGCGTCGCGCACGCTCATCACCGGCAGGGTCGGGCCGAAGGTCTCCTCGACCATGCAGCGCATCGAGTGGTCGACCCCGCTGAGCACGGTCGGCTCGTAGAAGCGCCCCGGCCCCTCGCCGCGGGCGCCGCCGGTGACCACGGTGGCGCCCTTGTCGACCGCGTCCTGGACGTGGGCCTCGATCAGCTCGATCTGGGGCGGGAAGATGATCGCGCCGACGTCGACGCGTCCCGGGCTCGCCCGGGCGGGCCCTGGCGCAGCCCCTCGACCTTCTCGGTCAGCCGCCCGAGGAACTCGTCGTGGACCGGCTCCTCGACGTAGATGCGCTCGACCGAGATGCAGACCTGCCCCGAGTTGTTGAGGCCGTAGGAGACCGCCGCGTTGGCCGCCCGCTCGAGGTCGGCGTCGGCGAGCACGATCATCGGGTCCTTGCCGCCGAGCTCGAGGCTGACCGGGGTCAGCGTCTGCGCCGCCTGCGCCATCACCTTCTTGCCGGTGGCGACCGAGCCGGTGAACATGACGAAGTCGACCTCGTCGATCAGCGCCGCCCCGGTCTCGCCGCGGCCGGTGGCGACCGTGAACACGTCGTCCGGGATCCCGGACTCGGCGAGCATCTCCGCCATCAGCATCGAGGTCAGCGGCGTGACCTCGGACGGCTTCATGACCACGGCGTTGCCGGCGGCCAGCGCCGGGATGCAGTCGCCGAACGAGTTGTTGAGCGGGAAGTTCCAGGGCCCGATCACGCCGACGACGCCGAGCGGCGCGTAGCGGACCACCATCCGCCGCCCGCGGACGAACGGCGACGCCGACTCGATCTCCTCGTCGGCGAGGTAGGCCGGCGCCTGCTTGGCCCAGAACTCGAGCGCCGCGAGCCCGTAGGAGAGCTCGGCGAACTGGGTCTCGTCGGCCGGCCGGCCGGTCTCGGCCACGATCGTGCCGACGACGCGCTCGGCGTTGGCGACCATCCAGCGGCGAGCCGCGAGCAGGACCTCGGCTCGCCCCTCGAAGCCGAGCGTCGGCCCATCCGGGTTGGGCCGCCCGCGCCGCCGCGACCAGGGCGCGGACCTCGTCGCCGCCGAGCTCGGGCACGGTCGCGATCGTCTCCCCCGTCGCCGGGTTCTCGACCGGGATGCCCGCGGCTTCGGCCATCGCGGCCGAGTGCTATGTCTATTCGGTCGGCGCGCAGCTCGCGAGTAGGGCGCGGCCATCGGGTCGACCCGGACGACGTCGGTGCCCGCGTGGCGGTCGTGGAAGCCGCGGTGGTCGTCGCGGGTGGCGACGCCGAGGAAGCCGAGCCCGAACGGGATCGCAGCGAGCACGCGCCGACGAGCCGCCGCCGGGCGACCCGCGGGCCCGAGCCGTGGCGAGCCGTCGCGCTCGATCCGGATCGAGAGGAAGCGCATCCCGGGCGTCTGGCCGGCGAGCGACCAGAACGTGAGCAGGTAGAGGCCGCCGAAGAGGATCCAGGACGCGCGGCGCCGAAGACGCCAGCCCGGCGCCGGAGACCCCGTCGCCGCCGAACAGGGCCGACGAGCGATCGCGGCGGCGAGCGAGGAAGATCCCGTTGAGGATCACGCCGTCGAGCGGCGAACGCGACCGGCCGCGCGTGACCAGGCCGACGCCGGCCGTCCGCCGCCGCGCGCGGGGCGCCGCAGCAGCCGGCGCACGAAGCCGCTCGAGCCCGTCGTCGAGCCGATCGGCGATCCGCCGCACCTGGCGGCCGATGTCCTCGATCAGGCCGACGCCCTGCGAGGCGATCGCCGCCCGCACCTCCGGCGCCTCGGCGATCCGCTCGACCAGCTTCTGCGCCTCGTCGGAGGCGAGCAGCCGATCCCAGACGTGGTCGACGAGCTCGGAGTCGAGCACCTTGACCGCGGCGCGCTCGACCGCCGGGCTCGAGAGCGTGCGCTCGAACGCGTCCTGGGCCGCATCGGACTCGAGCACGCGGACGATCGCCCGCTCGACCGCGGGGCTCTCGAGCGCCCGCACGATCGCCTCCTCGGTCGCGCCCTCGACCGCGTCGTCGATCCCGGTCGCCGATGCGACCCGCTCGCCGGCGCGGGCGCCGATCCCGAGCAGGCGCGCGGGCAGCGGCGGGCGGCGGGCCGGCGGTGGCTGGTCGGGCGCCGTCATCGGTCGCCGATGGTTGCGCCCGCGGCGGTCGGAACCGGGCCGGCGCCGAGCCGCTCGCCGGCGCGGGCGCGCGCCGCGGCGGCTGCGACGATGCCGCCGTGGTCACCGCGATCGTCTCCGACCTCCATCTCGGGCTCGGCAGCGGCGCCGACCTCCTGCGCCGCGAGCGGTTTCGAGCGCGGCTGATCGAGGCGATCGCCGGGGTCGACCGCCTGGTCCTGCTCGGCGACGTGCTCGAGCTTCGCGATCGGCCGCTGCCCGAGGTGCTCGAGGTCGCCAGCGCCGGTGGTCGCCGAGCTCGGCGCGGCCCTCGCCGGCGGCGAGCTGGTCGTCGTCCCCGGCAACCACGACCATCACCTGATCGAGCCCTGGCTCGAGCGCCGGCGCCTCGAGGGCGGCCACGCCGCTCGAGCTCGAGCAGACGGGCGATCCCGAGGGCCTCGCGTTCGAGGCGCTCTGCGAGGGCGCGGGCCCGGGCAGGGTCAGCTTCGCCTATCCGGGGCTCTGGGTGCGCGACGACGTCTACGCCTTCCACGGCCAGTACCTCGACCGCCATCTGACCGTGCCGACGATCGAGCGCCTCGGTGTGGCCGCGGTCGAGCGGGTCCTGGGGATGCCGATCACCGGACCGGACCCGCTGGCGGCGCCCGGCGACGCGACCGCGGTCGAGGTCGACGAGTACGAGCGGGTGCAGACGCCCGTCTACGCGCTGCTCTTCGGCCTCGCCCAGGCGACCGTCGGCGAGCGCCGCGGCGGCGCCGACCCGTCGGCGCGCCTGTGGCAGATGCTCGGCGGGGGCGACTCGCCTTCCGCCCGCGTGCGGAGCTGGTTGCTGGGCTCGGTCGCGGTGCCCGGAGCCGTCGGCGTCGCCAACCGGCTCGGGCTCGGCCCGGTGCGCTCCGACCTCTCGGCCGGGGCGATCGGTCGCGCCGGCTTCGAGGCGATGTGGGACGTGGTCGACACCCTCGCGATCGACGCCGAGCACGTCGTCTTCGGCCACACCCATCGCCGCGGCGGCCCCGAGCTCAAGGACGAGGCGAAGCTCTGGAACACGGGCAGCTGGGTCCACTCCCCGGGGCTGCTCGGCAAGACCGCGGCGACCAGCCCCTACTGGCCGGGCACGATCTGCGTGGTGGCGGACGAGGGCGAGCCCGAGCTTCGCCACCTGCTCGACGACCTGGCCCCGGACGACCTCTACCACGACGGCCGCGCAAGTCCCATGTCACATCGGGCGATGCGCCATGGGGGCGCGTAGACTCGGCCCCGTGGCGACCACGGCCGAAGAGCTGACGATCGACGAGCTCGCGCGGCGCACCGGGATGACGGTGCGCAACATCCGCGCGCACCAGTCGCGCGGCCTGTTGCCCGCACCCCAGGTCCGCGGGCGCACCGGCTTCTACGGCCCCGAGCACGAGTCGCGGATCAACCTGATCCGCGAGCTGCAGGCCGACGGGTTCAAGCTCGAGGCGATCGGGCGCCTGCTCGAGAGCGCGGGCGGCTCGAGCGAGGAGGTGCTGCGCTTCACGCGCGCGGTCAAGGCGCCGTTCGAGGACGAGCAGCCGCAGATCGTCACCGCGGCCGAGCTCGCCGAGCGCTGGAACGCCGGCGACGCCGCCCCGGCGATGTTGCGCAAGGCCGAGCGGCTCGGGATCCTGCGGCCGCTGCCCGACGGCAACTTCGAGGAGCTCTCGCCGCGCCTCGGCCGCGCCAGCGCGGAGCTCGCCGCGCTCGGGATCCCGGCCGAGACCGCGCTCGACGTCGCCGCGACGCTGCGCAAGCACTCCGAGGCGGTGGCGAAGGCGTTCACCCGGCTGTTCATCGACCAGGTCTGGAAGCCGTTCGAGGACCAGGGTCGCCCCGAGCACGACCTGCCGGCGGTCCGCGACGCGCTCGAGCGCCTGCGACCGCTCGCCTCCGACGCGCTGCTGGCGATGTTCCAGCTCGTGATGACCGAGGTGGTCGAGGAGCGGATGGGGCGCGAGGTCGAGCGGATCCAGAAGCGCCGCTAGGACACGCCCACTAGGCGGCGGTGGCCAGCAGGCGCTCGCGCATCGTCTCGGTGTCGAGCTCCGCGGGCTCGGTCTCGGCGACGAACTCGGCCAGGAGGCGGGCGAACTCATGCGGGCGCTCGAGCTGGGGGAAGTGTCCGACGCCCTCGAGCAGCTCGAGCCGGCTGCCCGGCATCGCCTCGTGCGCGCCCAGGCCGTGCTCGGCCGGGATGATCGGGTCGCTCGTCGCCCCAGATCAGCAGCGAGGGGAGCGCCTCGGTGAGGTAGAGGCGGTCGAGCGCCGAGACCCGCTGTCCGCCGGGGTCGAGGACCGCGCGCATCGTCTCGATGAACGCCGACCTGGCCTCGGCGTCGCCGAGCGAGGCGAAGCCGCGGGCGACCTCGGCGACGTCGGTCCCGGCCTGCAGCCGCAGGAAGCCGATCAGGCGGGCGGCGGCCTCGCCGGCGCCGAGCACCCGCTCGTGGAGCAGCCACGGCATCACCCACTCCGAGCCCGGCAGGGTCGAGGCCCGCAGCAGCGGATGCACCTCGCGCCCCAGCCCGCCGCTCGAGACCAGCACGAGGCGCTCGCAGCGCTCCGGGAACTGGTAGGCGAACTGCATCGCGATCCCGCCGCCGAGCGAGTGGCCGACGATCGTCGCCCGCTCGTGGCCGAGCGCGACCATCGTGTCGCGGACGGCGCTCGCGTAGGCGCCGAGCGAGTAGTCGCCCCGCGGCTTGGCCGACTCGCCGTGGCCGAGCAGGTCCGGGGCCAGCACCGTGTGCTCGGCGGCGAGGTGCTCGATCGCCGGCTCCCACTGGTCGGAGCGGCCGGTGATCCCGTGGATCAGGACGATCACGGGGCCCTCGCCGGCGCGGCGAAAGCAGACGCGGTGGCCGTGGAGCTGGATCTCTTTGATCTTTGACATGGCCTTGGGAGTAACCCTTACCCTGGCCGATGTTACATAACCCGATGTCGAAATCAGGAGCGCCATCACCGTGAACGCCACCAGCACCGAGGAGCTCGTCGAGCAGGCGATCGCCGGCGCCGAGGACTCCACCCCGACCTTCTCGCTCGAGCTGACCCAGGACCAGAAGGACATCCGCGACTGGGTCCACGGCTTCGCCGCCGACGTGGTCCGCCCCGCCGCCGCCGAGTGGGACGAGCGCGAGGAGACGCCGTGGCCGGTGATCCAGGAGGCGGCGAAGATCGGCCTGTACGGGTACGAGGGGCTGGCCCAGTTCTGGTTCGACCAGTCGGGGCTGACGCTGCCGCTCGTCAACGAGGAGCTGTTCTGGGGCGACGCCGGGATCGGGATGTCGATCATGGGCACCTCGCTCGCCGTCGCCGCGATCTTCGGCCAGGGCACGCCCGAGCAGATGGCGGAGTGGATCCCGCGCTGCTTCGGCGACCCCGACGACGCCAAGGTCGCCTCCTTCTGCTCCTCCGAGCCCGACGCCGGCTCCGACGTCTCGGCGATCCGCACCAACGCCAAGTACGACGAGGCCACGGACGAGTGGGTCATCAACGGCCAGAAGGCCTGGGCCACCAACGGCGGGATCGCCGACGTGCACGTGGTCATCGCCACGGTCGACCGCGAGCTCGGCTCGCGCGGGCACGCGGCGTTCATCGTCCCTCCCGGCACCAAGGGGCTGGAGCAGGGCGCGAAGGTGAAGAAGCACGGGATCCGCGCCTCGCACACCGCCGACGTCCACCTCGACGACTGCCGCGTCCCGGGCGCCTGCCTGCTCGGCGGCAAGGAGAAGCTCGACGAGCGGCTCGCGCGCGTGCGCGAGGGCAAGAAGGGCCAGTCGCAGGCCGCGATGCAGACCTTCGAGGCGAGCCGCCCGACGGTCGCCTCGCAGGCGATCGGGATCGCCCGCGCCGCCTACGAGTACTCGCTCGACTACGCCAAGGAGCGCAGCCAGTTCGGCAAGGCGATCATCGAGAACCAGGCGATCGCCTTCACGCTCGCCGACATGAAGACCGAGATCGACGCGGCCCGGCTGCTCGTCTGGCGGGCGGCCTGGATGGGCCGCAACCAGATCCCGTTCACGAACGCCGAGGGCTCGATGTCGAAGGTCAAGGCCGGCGAGGTCGCGACCTGGGTCACCGAGCGGGCGATCCAGATCCTCGGCGGCAACGGCTACACCCGCGAGTTCCCGGTCGAGCGCATGCACCGCGACGCGAAGATCTACGACATCTTCGAGGGCACCTCGGAGATCCAGCGGCTGGTGATCTCGCGGGCGATCTCGGGCGTGCAGGTGCGAGTGAGCGCGATCGACCCGGACGCACCCGACCCGGGCGCGATCGACCCGAGCGCGGTCGACGCCGAGGAGCTGGCCAGGAACATGTCCTCGGCCACCGACGAGCAGCTCGCCGAGCTGATGTCGGGACCGATGCGCGGCCAGATCCTGAGCGAGATCTTCCGGCGCATGTCGGAGCACTTCCGCGCCGAGTCGGCCCGCGACATCGACGCGGTGATCCACTGGCGGATCGGCGGCCGGCCCGACGGCGGCGCCGACGAGTACGAGACCGTGATCCGCGACGGCGCCTGCGAGGTCCACGAGGGCCTCGAGTCGGAGCTCGCCGCGGGTCACGTTCACGATCGACGGCGCCGACTTCCTGCGGCTGGTGACCGGCAACGCCGCCGGCCCGATGCTGTTCATGAGCGGCAAGCTGAAGATCGAGGGCGACATGATCTTCGCCGCCTCGGCCGCCTCGCTGTTCGCGATCCCGAAGGGCTGAGCGAGCCGCGAGCCGCGTTCAGTGGCGTCATCTGCCGCTTCTCGAAGTAGGCTCGAAACCTGCTCGCCCTAAAGCAAAGTCTGTGCCGCACACCGAACTCGGGCTCAGCCTTGAGGTTGCGTCCGGTGACTCGGACGGCCGTCACCGGCTGGCTCCTCGTCGCGGCGATGCTCGGGGCCCACCCTGCGTCAGGCTCCACGCGTGAGGACGCCAACGACGCAGAAGGGCCGCTCGATGTGCGGAGGATGCGTCTGACCCAGGAGGAGCGCCGAGTCGAGCTTCGGGTGCGCGTACACGATCGGCTGCCACCGTTGCGGGCATTGACGCCGTTTCCCTCCAGCGTCGGTGCCGGTGACGAGCGCTACCTCTGCATCCAGCTCAATGGCCGTGCTGTCGACCGCAAGTTGCTCTGCGCCGCGACCAAAGGACGAAAGCGCGAGGTGACTCTCGGGCTATCCAGGCACAGCGAGGCGGGGCACGCGACCCGCCTCGGGACGGTCGCCACACGGGTGACCCGCCGGACGGAGCATTCACTTGGAGCTCAGTTTCGCGCTCACGGAGGCCGAGCTGGCACCCGGGCGCTTTGCGTGGCGGGGACTCAGCGGCTGGACGGGTCACGCCTGTGAGCCACGGCCTCTCCGGCTCGCCGGCAAGCGGCGGGAAGAGCGCCGGCGCCCGCCGATGATCGACCGGGACGAAAACCTCTGTCTCGACCGCGCGCCGGACGACGGGTTCGGGCGAGGCCGGTTTCATCCCGTGCGGCGGGTTGGTTGCACCCGCGATGAGGACTTGGTCAATACGCGTGGATCCAGGCACAAGCAAAAAGCTTGCGCTCACCTTCGATGACGGCCCGAGCGCCTACACCCACTCCGTACTTCGCATCCTCGATCGCCACAACGCCAGCGGAACTTTCTATGTCCTCGGCGATCAACTGCCCGGAGACGCCACAACGCTGCGCGATGCAGTCGGCCGTGGCCATGAGCTGGCCAACCACTCACTACACCACGAGCGCTATCCCTCGAGCTCGAGCATGGCGGCGACAAGCGCGAGGATCGAGGCGGCGACAGGGTTCTCGCCCTGCACGTTTCGCCCGCCCTACGGGCTGATCGACGGGGATGTCGCGAGCGCCGCGCGGGCGAACGGCATGTCGAGCGTTCTTTGGGACGTCGATACCCTCGACTGGACGCTGCCAGGTTCGGAAGCCATCTATCGTCGCGCCGTAGGCGGCGCGCGAGCTGGGTCGATCGTCTTGATGCACGACGGTGGCGGCTACCGACAACAAACGCTGTCGGCACTTCCGCGGATAATCCAGACGCTTCAGTCGCGAGGTTTCGAACTCGTCACCGTGAGCGAGATCCTCGGCGAAAAGTTCATCTGGAAGGAAATGCATCGATGATCCGCGTGGCTTGTGCCGCCGCCGTGGCGGTGTTCGCGTTTGCGGCGGGGTCCGCGGACGCGCGGATCAAGGAGTCCCGCTGGTTGAAGGATGTCCTCGTCACCGAGTACTACCCCGCCCCCGAAGCGTGGTCGACTGGTGAGACGGTACGGATTCCGGGGTCGGGCGGCACGCGAGGTCGAATCGACTGGCTCTATTCGGCCTGGGGGATGTCGATGGAGGGGGACGGAGTATCGCTGAGCGGACAGCGTTTCCATATCGAAGGTCTCGGTTCCCAGGGATGGGTGACGAAGTCCGGAAGGAAGACAGAGGCCGGTCGGCAGGGCTGGTCCCGCGGCACGCCGTATTGGCGCGACGTCGGCTGGCGCAACCGCCGGGGCGCGGTCACGTACCGCCTGAACAAGACGGGATGGTCAAACGGACACGGTGTGAAGCACATTAGTGCCGCCGGGATCACCTTTGAGCGAGGCCCCTCGCTGCCGCTCAGATACTGGCGCAGCGTCGCGGTCGACCCGCAGGTCATCCCGCTCGGCAGCCGGGTCTTCGTGCCGAGGTATCGCGACCGTCGCGGCGGCGGGTGCATGAAGGCGCGAGATGTGGGCGGCGCAATCATCGGCAAGCACATCGACGTCTACCGGCGGGCACCCCGCAACCCCGAGAGCTCGAGCGCGTATCGCGATGAGGCAATCTACGTCGTGCCGCCGGGCGAGAGTCCCGGCCGCAGAGCGCCGAAATGTCTCCAGTAACCCCGTTCTCGTGTCCCACTAGCGGCGATCGTGGACACGCCTGGCGCGGCGAATAGGCTCGCTGCGAGTTGGAGATCGATCACGCCGACATCCTCGTCGTCGTCGGCGTCGCCGTGCTCGCCCCTGTGCTCGCCGACCTCTCGCGAAGGGCGCGGCTGCCGGTCGTCGTCGCCGAGATCTTCCTCGGCATCGTCGTCGGCCCGGAGCTGCTCGGCCTCGCCGAGGCCGACAGCTTCATCGAGGCGCTCTCCACCTTCGGGCTCGCCTTTCTCTTCTTCCTCGCCGGGATCGAGATCGACTTCGAGCGCATCCGCGGCGCTCCGGTGCGGGCCGCCGTCGGCGGCTGGCTGGTCTCGCTCGCGCTCGGGCTCGCGATCGCGCTCGCCCTGCACCTGACCGGCGTGATCGACGCGACGATCCTGGTCGCGATCGCGCTCACCACGACCACCCTCGGGACGCTGATGCCGATCCTGCGAGACGCCGGGATCCTCGACCAGCGCTTCGGCGATTTCGTCGTCGGCGCCGGTGCCGCGGGCGAGTTCGGGCCGCTCGTGGTCGTCTCGGTGATCCTCGCCTTCGAGGCCGACGAGCCCCTGCGGGCGTTGCTCCTGTTCGCCTTCGCCGCGATCGTCGTCGCCGCGACGTTGCTGGCGCTGCGCGCGCGCCCCGCCCGCATCGTCCGCCTGGTCGAGACGACGATGGGCACCAGCGGCCAGCTCGCGGTGCGGCTCTCGGTGCTCTTGGTCGTCGCCCTGGCCGCGCTCGCCGCCGAGTTCGGCCTCGACGTGATCCTGGGCGCGTTCGCGGCCGGGATCGTCGTCGGGATCGTGATCCGCGGCGCCGAGGCGCACGAGTTCCTCGGCAAGCTCGACGCGGTCGGCTACGGCTTCCTGATCCCGGTGTTCTTCATCGCCACGGGGATGGAGTACGACCTCGACGCGCTGTTCTCCAGCGCCGCCTCGCTCGCGCTCGTGCCCGGGTTCGCGCTGCTGTTCCTGCTCACCCGCGGCCTGCCGGCCCTCGTGCTCTACCGCAGGCTGCTGCCGAGCTCCGAGCGCGTGGCACTGGGGCTGTTCTCGGCCGCCGCCCTGCCGCTCCTGGTCGCGATCACCCAGATCGGGCTCGACACCGACACGATGCGCACCGAGGTCGCGGTCTCGCTGATCGGGGCCGGGATGGTCTCGGTACTCGTCTACCCGCTGCTGGCGCTCGCGCGCCACCGGCGCGCCGAGCGCGAACGCCGCCGCTAGCGCGCGCCGGTTGCGGCCGGACGGGCTAACCCGGGCTCTCCAGCAGGCCGCGCAGGCGCTCGAGCGAGCGCCGCGCCTCGCGCCCGCCGGGCGCCGCCGCGAGCAGGCCTCCGGCGGCCTTGCCGAGCGCCCCGCCGGGGAGCGCGAACTCGTTCTCGTACTCGAAGCGGGTGCCCCCGTCCTCGTTCGCCAGCCGGTAGACGACCGTGGCCGTCGATCCGGCCGGGCCCTCACCTCGCCAGCGCGCCAGCTCCGGCGCCTCCGCCGCGACCACCCGCCAGCGGACCTTGAAGGACTTGCCCGCCAGCCGCAGCTTCTGGGTGAACTCGTCGCCCTCGGCGAGCGGCCCCGCCGCGGTCCCCTCGTAGGAGTCGTGGGTGGTCACCCAGCGCTCGAGCAGGGCCGGGTCCATGACCGTGTCCCAGACCCGCCGGGGCTCGGCGGCGAGCACGATCGTCTCGCGGACGCTGCGCCCCATCAGGCCGGCGCGGGCGCGTCCACGGCCTCGGCGAGCACCGCGTCGAGGCGCTTCGGCCTGGTCGCGAACAACTCCGCCGCAAGCGCGTCTCCGACCACCGTGGGCGTGCTCAGCCCGCGGCTGATCTCGGTCGCGATCTCGGCATCGCCCGAGGTCACCGCGCCGGCCCCGGCGGCGACGGTGGCCGGGCGCGCGACCTCGCCGGACATCCGGATCCGCCGGGGGGGCTTGCGGCCGAGCGCGCTCGCCATCTCGTTGATGACCTCCAGGTGGGTGACCACCTCGGGGCCGCCGATCTCGATCTCGCGGCCGGCCGACTCCGGCACGTCGAGCGCCTCGCGCAGGTAGTCGACCACGTCGGCGGCCCCGATCGGCTGCGTCTTCGTGTGCAGCCAGTCGGGCGCCGGCAGCACCCGCAGCCGCTCGACGATCCCGCGGAGCAGCTCGTAGGACTCGCTGCCGGAGCCGATCACCATCGCGGCGCGGAAGTACGTGAGCGGCGGACCGGCCGCGGCGAGCGCCTCGGCGACGTCGTGCCGGGCGGTGAGGTGCCTGGACGTCTCCTCCTCGCCGAGGCCCCCGAGGTAGATCAGCCGCTCGACCCCCGCGGCCCGGGCCAGCCGGGCGAACCGGGTCGCGGCGGCTCGCTCGATCGCGGGGTAGTCCTCGCCGTCGCCGATCATGTGGACGAGGAAGTACGCAACCGCGACCCCCTCGAGCGCCTCGGCGACGCCGGCGGGCCGGGTCAGGTCGGCTACGGCGAGCTCGCACCCGAGCCGCTCGAGCTCCTCCGCCGCCTCGGAGCCCGGGTCGCGGACCAGGCACCGGACCGGGAAGCCGTCCTCGAGCAGCCGCCGGACCAGCAGCCGGCCGACGAAGCCGGTGGCGCCGGTGACGAGGATCGGCCTGGAGGGCATTCGCACCGTCTTCCCGCGCGGACGCCCGGTCAAACCGCCTCGCCGGCGCCGATCTCGCCGATCAGCGCGCCGACTCGCGACGGGGGCAGGTCGAGTCGCGCCAGCGAGCGCAGGAAGCCGTTGCAGACGAGCTCGTGGATGCGCAGCTGGGTCTGCCCGTAGAGCCAGGCGCCGAGGCGGGCGAAGCGCCCCGAGCCGCGCAGCCAGGGGTAGAAGTTGCGGACCTCGAGCCGGACCGCGAGCGTCTCCTCGGCGGCCGCAGGATCGGCGCGGGCGGGGCGCTCGACCCGGATCTGAAGGAAACCGTCGGAGTCGCGGCCCTCGCGCGCGACCAGCAACCCGCGTTCGATGCGCCAGGTGACGCAACCGTGCTGGGCCCCGGTCTCGTACTCGGGCGCGTGGAAGCCGAGCAGCGGCAGGCGGGGGCTGAGCAGGACCACCGAGCGCGCCTCATCGCTGTAGACGACGCGGATCAGGCCGAGCGTCGCGCGGCTGAGCCAGCGCCAGTAGGAGCGGGCGAGGCGTTCCAGGTACTGCGGCTTCCAGAGCTCGGCGACGAGCTCGCGCGGCATCGTCACCTCGGCCTCTTGGACCGAGGCGACGGCTCCGGTCTCGGACACGCGCTCGGTTTCCTCCGAGCGCAGCAGGCGGACAACGGCGGGGCCCGCTCGTTTACGCCGCAGCGCGATCACGCGCTACACCTAGCACGGACCGCGTCGTCGCGCGCTCGGCCGGGTCGACCTTGCCGCGGAAGCTCAGGCCCTCGCCCTCGACGCTGCCGTCGATCAGCAGCTTGACGTCGTCGGCGTAGTGCAGCGACAGCTCCCATGGGGCGCGGCCCGCCTGGCGGGGGAGCTGGGAGGCGGCCCGCTGCACGTAGCCGGCCGAGAGGGTCATCAGCGGGGTCAACTCGAGCTCCTGGCGATCGTCGCGTTCCGCGACGCAGATCTCCTCACCCGTGCGATCCATGTGCGACATCAGCCGGCACCAGTGCTCGCAGACGAGGTCGACGCGCAGGGTCCACGACGCGTTCGTGTATCCGACCGCGAAGGCGAAGTTGGGAACGCCGCTGAGCATCATGCTGCGGAAGGCGACGGTCTCGTGCAGGTTGATCGGCTCGCCGTCGACGAAGATGTCGATCCCGCCCATCGCGCGCATGTTCAACCCCGTGGCCGTGATGATGATGTCGGCCTCGAGCTCCTCGCCCGAGCCCAGCAGCAGTCCCCTCTCGGTGAAGGTCTCGATCGTGTCGGTGACGATCGAGGCGGTGCCGCGGCGCAGCTCCGTGAACAGGTCACCGTCGGGCGACGCGCAGAGCCGCTGGTCCCACGGGCCGTAGCGGGGGTTGAAGTGCGTGTCGATGTCGAAGTCCTCGGGCAACTGCTTCTCGTTGACCTTGCGGATCAGCTTGCGGGCCTGCTTGGGGTAGCGCTTGCAGAGGCCGTAGACCGCGCGTTGCAGGAAGATGTTCTTGCGCCGCACCAGCCGATAGGCGGTCTCGTCGCGCAGGAACCTGCGCAGCAGGTTGGCCACCGAGTCCTGCGCCGGGACCGGCATCACGTAGCTCGGCGATCGCTGCAGCATCGTCACGTGCTCGGCCTTGTCGGTCATCGCCGGGATCAGCGTCACCGCTGTGGCGCCGCTGCCGATCACGACCACCCGTTTGCCCTCGTAGTCGAGGTCCTCGGGCCAGTGCTGGGGGTGGATGATCGGCCCCTCGAAGCGATCGGTCCCTTCGAAGGCGGGCGTGAAGCCCTCCTCGTAGATGTAGTAGCCGGTCGCGCAGAAGATCCACTGGCAGCTGATCCGGGTGCTCTCACCGGTGTCGCCGCGCTCGACCTCCAACGACCAGCGCGCATCCTCGCTCTTAAACCGCGCGGTCGCGACGCGGTGCTGCAGGCGGATCTTCGGATCGATCCCGTTCTCGGTCGCGGTCTCCCTGATGTAGGCCAGGATGTCGTCGCCCTTGGCGATCGAGTCCTCGTGGATCCACGGCTTGAACGCGTAGCCCAGGGTGTGGAGGTCGGAGTCGGACCGGATGCCGGGATAGCGGAACAGATCCCAGGTGCCGCCGGTCGCCTCCCGTGACTCGAGGATCGCGTAGCTGCGCTGCGGGTGGTGGCGCTGCAGGTAGTAGGCGGCGGCGATCCCCGACAGCCCTCCGCCGATGATCACGACATCGAGCTGCTCGATTTCCTGCGTGGCGGTGGTCATCCGGCTCCGATCATCGCTGGCGGGCGCTCCGCGCGACTTACGGTGCCGTAACTTACATCTCTGTAACCTCCCTGTCAAGTCGAAGCGGAGATTGGATCGATGGGCACCGCGCGAGGATCCCCGAAGAACCGGATGACCGCCTCCGAGCGCCGTGAGCAGCTGCTCGACGTGACCAAGGCGCTCGTCGGCGAGCGAGGCTTCCACGGACTCTCGATCGAGGCGGTCGCGCGGCGCGCCGGGATCACCCGGCCGGTCATCTACGAGCACTTCGGCGATCTCGCCGGACTGCTCGACACGATGGTCGAGCGCGAGGGCCAGCGTGCGCTGGCGCAGCTCGAAGCGGTGCTGCCCGGCCGGTCGGCCGGCGCCGGCGCGCGCCAGGAGCTGGTCGCCGCCCTGCGCGGATACCTGGAGGCCGTCAGCGCCGATCCGGTGACCTGGCGGCTGGTGTTGATGCCGCCGGAGGGGGCGCCGGCGGTGCTGCGCGAGCGGATCACCGCCGGGCGCGACGCCGTCGTCGCCACGCTCGCCGCGGTGGTCCGGCCCGGGCTCGGCGCCGACACCGGCTCGCCCGACCCCGAGCTCACCGCGCGGACCCTCTCGGCCGTCGCCGACGAGGCCGCCAGGCTGCTGCTCACCGACCCGGAGGCCTACCCGATCGAGCGTCTGACCGCCCACGCCGATTGGCTGCTCGCCCGGCTCGGCCGTAGCGCGCGGACGTCGGCGCCGGCAACTAGCGTTTCGCGCGTGATCTGGGCCGTGATCGGAATCGTCGTCGTCGCGGCGCTCGTCGGCTTCGTCTGGCTGACCTACAACCGGATGGTCGCCAGGCGGCTGGCGACCGAGAACTCGTGGTCGCAGATCGACGTCGCCCTGCGCCGCCGCCACGACCTGATCCCGACCCTGGTCGAGGCGGTGAAGGGCTACGCGAGCCATGAGCGGACCACGTTCGAGCACGTGACCGAGGCGCGCAGCTCGGCGATCGCCGCCGAGGGGCCGGCCAGCCGCGCCGCCGCCGAGGGCGAGCTCGGGCGCGAGACCGATCGGCTGCTCGTCGTCGCCGAGGCCTACCCGGAGCTCGAGGCCTCCACCAACTTCTCCAAGCTCCAGACCGACCTCCGCGAGACCGAGGACCAGATCGCGATCACCCGCCGCGTCTACAACGACACCGTCGAGACCTACAACACCCTGATCCAGGTCTTCCCCGCGGTGATCGTCGCCCGCCTGTTCGGCTTCGACCGGCGCGAGTTCTTCGACGCCCCGGCGGAGGCCGAGGCGGCGCCGCAGGTCAGCCTCTCCCCCGGCCCGGCCTGATGGGACCACCGCTCCTGCGGCGCCTGCTGATCGCCTGCTGGGCGGCGCTCGCGATCTCGCTCGCGCTCGCGCCGCCGGCGTCGGCCCGCAGCGCCGACGTCACCGACGCCGACGTCTCGCTGCGGCTCGCCGGCGACGGCAGCCTGCTGGTCACGGAGCGGCTCACCTTCGACTACGACGGTCACTTCGAGGGCTCCTACCGCGACCTCGAGCTCAACCACGGCGAACGGATCACCGACGTCTCGGTGAGTCAGGACGGCCGGACGTTCGAGCCCGGGGGCGCCACCGGCCTCGGCAGCGACGACCGTCCGGGCGTCTTCGGCACCGCCGACTTCGGCAACGCCTACCGCATCGTCTGGCACTACCGGGCGACCGACGAGACCCGGGCGACGACGCTCTCCTACCGGGTCACCGACGCAGTGATCGCCTACGAGGACGTGCTCGACATCGGCTGGGCGGTCTGGGGATCGGAGTGGCAGTTCGACCTCGAGCGGCTGACCGCGAGCTTCACCAACCCCGCGCTCGACCCCGACGAGCCGCTGCTACCGGGTCTGGGGGCACGTGGTCGAGGCGGACGGGGAGGCGGAGCGGATCGAGGGCGAGACTGTGCGTGGCGAGGGCAAGGCGACGCTCGAGGCCGAGGACGTGAGCTCGGGGACCGCAGTCGAACTTCGGGTGACGATGCCGCGCGACCCGGACGAGGCCTACCCGGCCGCCCGCCCGGGCGACGGCGACGGCCTGGCCGCGATCCTCGCCTTCGAGCAGGGGCTCACCGACGACTTCAACTCGCCCTGGAACCGCTTCAAGCGGTTCGTGTCCGACCACGCGTTCGGGGTCTGCCTCGGGATCGCCGCGGTCGCCTGGCTGGTGCTCTTCGGGCTTATGGCGCTCGCCCGCGAGCGCCGCGGCAGCGCTCCCGAGCACCTGCCCGAGCCCCCCGACGACGCCACGCCGGCGCTCGCCTACGCCCTCGCCCACGAGGGCGCCGACAGCTCCGACACCGTGCTCGCCACCCTCCTCGACCTGGTCGATCGCGGCTACTACGAGACCAGCCAGGCGACCACCGCGGACGAGGAGCTCGACCTGGCGCTGGAGCAGAAGGCCGACCGCCCCGCCGAGGAGCTGACCGACTACGAGCAGGACGTGCTCGCCTTCTTCGATCAGCTCCTCGACGGCAAGCGGGTGGCGATGAGCGAGATGAAGGACGAGATCCCCCGGCACTCGGAGGTCTGGCGCGGGCGCTGGGAGCGGATGACGGAGAAGCTGAACGACGTCGAGGAGGGCCAGCTCGCGTGGGACCGCAACCTCAACTGGGCGCGCTGGCTCACCGCGCTGGTCGCGCTGCCGGCGTTCGCGTTCACGATCCTGCTCGCGATGGCGGAGGGCGAGGGCTGGTTCCTCGCCGCCCTGGTCTCGTTCGTCGCCTGGGTCGGCATGCTGGCGCTGGCCGCGACGCGGTTCAAGCGGGTCGACGCGGCGCACGTCGAGCGCACCGAGCGCTGGCGCGCGTTCGAGCGCTGGACCGAGGAGTTCCCGCGCCTCTCGGACGACCCGCCGGCGACGCTCGAGCTGTGGAAGCGGATCCTCGTCTACGGGGTCGCGTTCGGCACCGCCGAGCGCATGATCGCCTCCGGGCGGATCCCCGCCCCGGTGGTCGCCGACGGCTCCGCCGGCACGCACTGGAGCTCATACGCCTTCGTCGGCGGCTTCAACGGCTCGGCATTCGACGGCTCCGACTTCAGCTCCGGCTTCTCGAGCCAGGTGGCGCCGCCCGCGAGCTCGTCGAGCGGCGGCGGGGGTGGCTTCTCCGGCGGCGGAGGCGGCGGGTTCTCCGGCGGCGGAGGCGGCGGCTCGTGGTAGGCCGCCGCGCTGTGCCCTACCCGATCAGCTTCGCCTTCAGGCGCTCGAACTCCTCGTCGGAGATCGTACCCTTCTCCTTCAGCTCGCTGAGCTTGTGGAGCTCGTCGGCGGGTGAGGTCCCGGCGGTCTCGCGGACGTAGCTGTCGAACTGCTGCTGGGCATCGGCCTGAGCCTTCGCCGTCCGCTCGCGCATCCCGGAGCCGCGCAGCCCGAGATAGATCAGGGCGGTGAGGAAGGGGACGAAGACGAGGAAGAACACCCATGCCGCCTTGCCCCAGCCGGAGACCTCGTGGTCGCGGAACAGGTCGCTGAGGATCGTGATCAGGATCCAGATCCAGATCACGAAGAAAAAGATCGAGAGCGTGGTGAGCAGTGCCTCACCGAGGCCGTAGTCGGCGATCGGAAGCAAGCGGGTCCCCTTTCGTGGTTGAGCCGAGGACGCGAACTCTATGCGTTAGAGACCGCGCGAGCCGAGCGGGAAGACGTCGGCGATCACGTAGGCCCGCAGCGAGTCCGGCAGCGTGGTGGCCGCCGGCAGCCGCAGGCGGACCTCGGCGATCTGGCCGGCCTCGTCCGCGAGGTTGGTGGTCAGCGCCCGGTAGTCGAGGCTCACCGGCGCGCCGGTGGCCGGGTCGACGAGCAGGATCGAGGCCAGGTGCGAGCCGGCCGGGTAGCGGGCGCCCTCGGCGAGGCTCAGGGTCGCGACCACCTCGTCCGTCCGCGGTCGCGGTCGGGCGCTCGAGCGCGACGTCCGCGACGCCGAGGCCGCGCGGGCGCCGGTTCGCGCGCCCGCGGGGGTCATAGCCCTCGCTGAGGAAGGTGCCCGATGCCGCCAGCGTGTCGGCGGCGTTGCAGACCCCGGCGACGTAGAGATAGGCGGAGTAGTTGGGGACGGCGGCGCAGGTGACCTCGCTGTAGAGGCTGGCGCCGGAGCGGAAGCTGCCGCCGCGGTCGAGACGCCCCCGGAGGTCGAAGCTGCGGATCGGCACCGGGCCGAAGCTGAATTGCAGGTTCAGCCCGCTGGCGTTCAGGCTCAGCAGGTCGCGCCTGTACGTGCCCGCGAGGGGGAAGGCGAAGTTGCCGCGCGGGTCCGCCACCGGGACCCCGTGCGGATTGCGCTGCGCAGCGATCACCCAGAGCAGGATCCGGCCGGCGCCGGCGGCGTTCGGCTTCGACCGCGACAGCGTGCCCGCGATCAGGTCGTAGGAGTCGAAGCCGATCTGGTTCACCGAAGGGAGCAGCGAGGGCAGCGGCAGCGCCAGGCGGCTGATGGTCAGCGCGCCGACCTGGTTGCGCCCCGTCCTCAACCCGAGCTCGCCCCGCGACGGCTCGGTGTGGAAGCGCAGGGTGTCGTCGAAGCCCCCGCTCGCCGCCGGCGCCTCCCACTCGCCTCGGAGGTGGACGCGGTAGACGGTGTCGCGGGCAAGGATGCGGTCCGGGCGGATGAACAGGTAATGGCCGTCCCCGGAGAGCTGGGTCTCGACGTCGACCGGCGGCTCGACCGCGACCAGCGCGTCCGAGCCCTGGGGTGCGAGCATCCGCGCGTCGAGGGTCTCCCCACCGCGGCGGACGACCAGCCGCGCGCCGAGCACGGTCGAGGCCGGCACCCGCTCGTCGCGCTCGCGCGAGCGTGGTGCCCGCCCGGGGTCACCGGCAGCACCCGCTCGACGTCGGCGGCGAACTCCTGCCCAGGGCTTCGCTCGCAGCGGCGGTGGTTGCGGTGCAGGCAGTAGTCGTAGGGGACGTACCAGACGAAGCCGTGCTCGCCGCCGATGTACACGCCGCGACGGCCGAGCGCCGGTGAGCCGTTGAGGTCGTTGCGGTCGCTGAGCGGCGGCCGGCTCGGGGTGGTGTCGAACGACCACCGCCGCCTCCCGCTCTCGGCGTCGAGCGCGTACAGCTTGCCGTTCGAGGAGCCGACGTAGACGATCTGGCCGTCGCCCTTCGGCGCCCGGCCCACCACCGGCGAGGAGCGCACCGGCTCACCGGTGTCATAGCGCCAGAGCTGGCTGCCGTCGGGACGCACCGCGTACACGGAGCCGTCCGCCGAGCCGATGTAGACCGCGCTCGTCCGGCCCTGACCGTCGCGGGCGAGCGCCGGCGAGCTGTAGATGTGGTCGGCGGTCGGGAAGGTCCAGCGGTCCGCCCCGGTGTCGGGGTCGGCCGCGTGCAGGCTGCCGTCGAAGGAGCCGTAGTAGACGGTCCCGTCGGAGCCGAGCGCCGGCGACGAGGTGACGTAGCCGGCGTTCGCGGTCTGCCATCGCTGGCGCGCCGCCGGGGTCGAGCGAGAACGCGTAGAGGTCGACCGAGCCCCAGAAGCTGTTGCCGGCCTCGTCGAACGCCGGCGTGGTCCAGACCGAGTTGGCGCGCTGGACGACCCAGCGCTGCTCGCCCGCGGGGCGTCAGCGAGTAGACGCCGCCACCGGTGTTGCCGACGTAGAGGTTGCCGTCGGGCCCGTAGGCGACGTTGCCCTCCCACCAGTTGACGAGCTGCCCGGTCGCCGGCGGTTGCGAGGCGCGATAGCGCCAGCGGACGCGCTCGCGCCGGGTGAGCCCGCGCGGGCCGCTGCGCAGCTGGTAGAGGCTCTCGTCGCCGGAGCCGATCGTGATCGGGAAGCGGCCGGCCCGGTTGCGCCGGCCGAGGGCGGCCGCGGCGTCGATGATCCCGCCGGTCCCGAATCTCCAGGCGGCGCGTCCGTCGCGGCCGAGGGCGTAGAACCAGCCGTCGGCGGAGCCGACGTAGACGGTCTCGTCACCGCCGATCACCGGGGTCGAGAAGATCCCGCGGCCGGTCCGCGCCGACCATGGCCGATCGCCCCGGTAGCGGGCGCGGATCGGGCTCATCGCGGTGTTGCGGCCGTCGCGCCGCATCTCCGGCCAGGGCGAGTCGGAGAGCACCGGGACGTCGTAGTCGAAGCCACGGCGCTCGCCGGACGCACCTGCCGCGGCGGGGGCCGCGACCGCCGCGACCGCCAGCACGAGGCACGCGAGCACCGCCCTGCTCACGCGAGCGGCCTTCTTGCGGGCGCCGACGTAGATCTCGCCCTCGCGCCGCCAGACCCGCTTTCCGCGCGGTACGCCGGCTGCGCGCAGGGCAGCGGTCGAGGGCCGATACCAGGTCGTCACCGGGATCTCCTTCACCACGTGGACCAGGTCGGGGCGCGCGCCGGCCGGGACGATCGAGAGCGCCTCGGTCAGCGCCTCTGCGTCCAGCTCCCCGCCGCCGCGCAGGGTCACGGCGGCCACCGCGAGGTGGGCGTCGGAGTCCGGGTCCGGGCACCCCGTAGACGGCCGCCAGGTCGATCGTGTCGATGTCGGCGAGCGCGTCGAGGATCGGACCCGCGCCGACGTGACCGTGGGCGGTGCGGATCAGGGACGCGACGTTGTCCACCAGCCACAGGTCGCCGTCCTCGTCGAAGCGGAACAGGTCGCCGGTCGCGAGCCAGGCATCGTCGGGCTCGAACAGGCCGCGCAGCGGGCTCTCGGAGGTCGAGACCAGCCCGCGCACGCGGGTGAGCAGCATCCCGACCTCGCCCGGCCCGCACTCGACCGCGAAGCCGTCGGCGCGCTCGCGCAGGCGCCCGGCGGCGACGTCGTAGGCGGCGAGCCGGACCTCGGCGCTGCCCGGCAGCGGCCTGCCCTTGCACCCCGGCTTCTCGCCGGTCAGGTTGACGAGGATGGCCTCGCCCTCGGTCGAGGCGTAGAACTCGAGCACCGCCGCGGGGGAGAAGCGCCGCGTGACCCGCCGCCAGAGGCCGCGCGGCATCCCGGCGCCGATGAACAGGCGCACCGGGTGATGGTGCTCGGCCGGGTCCTCGGGCGCCGCGGCGATCTCGCGCAGCATCGTCCAGGTGTAGGAGGCGACCGTGATCCCGTAGCGGCGCACCTCGGCCCAGAAGGTGGAGGGGTCGAAGTCCCTGGCGATCGCCAGCCGGGCGCCGCCCGCGACGGCCCCGCCGATGCTCATCAGCAGGCCGGACGGGTGGTAGATCGGCGTCACCGCGTAGACGGTGTCGGAGTCCGAGAGCGCCGCCGCCGACGCGGTCGCGAACGCCGACAGCGCCCAGCGCCCGTTGGTGACCCGGTTCGCCCGCGTGCGCTCGCCCTCGCCGGTGAACAGGACGAAGGCGAGGTCGGCGGCGCGGCCCGGGTTCGGCTCGTACCAGGCCGGCAGCTCGACCTCGTCGGGGTCGATGCGCTCCATGTCGATCACGCCGCCGCCCAGGTCGCGCTCCTCGCCGCCGCCGCCGAGCACCAACACCTCTCCGCCGACCGCCTCGCTCGCGCGCTCGGCGAGCTCGGGGTCGGCGACGATGCGAGTCACCTGGCCGAGCTCGGCCTCGTGCGCGACCGGGCCGTCGGGCCGCATCAGCACCGCCACGGCGCCGAGGCGGTTGAGCGCGGCGACCACCGAGAGTCCGCTCGGGCGGGTGCTCATCAGCACGCCGACGTGCTCGCCCTGGCGGACGCCGACCTCGAGCAGCCCGCGGACCACGTTGTCGACCCGGCGCTTGACGGCCTCACGCGAGTACGCGCGATCCTCGAAGAGGAAGAAGTCCGTCTCCGGCGACCCGCGGGCCTGCTCGTCGAGCAGCAGGCCGAGCGAGACGCGCGTCCGCGGCTCCAGCCTCCCGAGTCGCGCCAGCCGGGGAAGCTGGCCGGTGACCTCGTCCGCCAGCACCCTCACCCCCTCCAGGGTCCTCGTCGCCGCACCGGCCAGCGACCGGGCGACGCCGCCGCCGACCCCCACCGCGAGCTCGAGCCCGAGCCCGACCCGGGTGCCCAGCGGCGGCGGCTCCGGCTCCAGCTCGACGCCGGTCACCCGGCGGACCTCGGGCGGCAGCTCGCCCTCGCCCGCGCGCCAGCGGGTCCACGCGGCGACCGCCGGCCACGTCGTCTCGGTCGCCTTCGAGCCGACCACCAGCCCGAAGTGCCCGGCACGCAGCGCCAGCTCGTAGACCTCGGCGCGCGGGGCGGCCCGGTTGATCGCCCGGACCGCGGGCGCGGGCGCGATCTCGTCCACCTCGCCGACCACGGTGAGCACCGGCCGGTCGATGTCGGCCAGCGTCACCAACCGGTCCTCGATCACGAAGCCGCCCTCGAGCATCCGGTTGTGGGCGATGAACTGGCGCATGAAGTCGGCGACGGCCGGCCCCGGCCATGCGACCCACCCCTCCCCCATCAGGAAGCGGCGCTGGCGCTCGCGGGGAAGCAGCGCCTCGCGATCGTGGAGCTGGCGGACGAAGTCGACCCGCTGGCGGAGATCCTTCACCGGGTCGAGCAGCCGAAAGCCGGTCCGGCTCATCCAGGCCGGCACGGCGGTGCGGCCGAAGAGGCCGGCGAGCACCCCGGCGGCGGACTCGGCGACCTCCTCCGGGATCCCGAGCGGCAGGGCGACCCTGGTGTCGACCGGGCTGCCGAAGGCGATCACCGAGTCGACCCCCTCGCCGCGGCGATACGCGGCCGCCTGGTAGCAGAACATGCCGCCCTGGGAGTAGCCGCCGAGGTGGACGTCGCGCCCCGTCGCCTCGCGCACGCGGTCGACCGCGTCCGAGACGGCGACGACGTGGTCGGCGAGATCGCGCTCGAGGCCGCCCTCCTCGTGCTCGGGCGCGCCGAAGTCGACCACCCAGGGATCGGCACCCCGCGCGTGCAGGACCGAGACCGCGCTCGAGCTCGGGGAGACGTCGTAGACGTCGGCGGCGAGCATCATCGGCGGCACCAGCACCACCGGCGCCCCCCGCGCCCGATCGGCGTAGTAGCGGCGCAGCCGGTAGACCGGGCGCTCGGCGACGACCTCGTGGGGCGACGGCTGCTCGTCGGTCTCGAGGCCGCCGAAGCGCGCCACCTCGAAGGCGTTCTGCGCCACCGCCGCGAGCCGCGCGGCCGGGCTCGTGATCCGGTCGACGAGCGGGGTCACGCGGGCGATCCTATTGCGGCTCGTCCCGCGGCCTCTACGGCTTTTCGAACACGAGCCGGAAGTGGTCGAGCAGCTCGCGCTCGAAGCAGGCGCTGTTGGCGCTGACGCCGGAGGTGAAGGCGAGGCGGAAGTCGCGGCTGGTCAGCCAGCGCGGCACCAGGCGGGCCTTGAGCAGGGTCTTGCGCAGGCTGGGCTCGGCGAAGCGCCGGCGCCACTGCTTGATCGTCTCGATGTAGTCGAGGCGGCCGCTGACCGCCGAGACGAGCCGGAAGTGCGGCTTCGCCGACTCGACGATCTGCTCGTGGCCGAAGGGCAGGAAGGAGCCCGGGAACTGGCGCATCATCAGCGCCAGGTACCACTCGTCGGAGTCGCGCGGGGCGTCGATGCTGGCCCGCCCCGGGTCGATCATGTTGCGCCCGAAGACCATCGTCTGCAGGTAGAGGCGGCCGTCGTCGGGGAGGACCCCGGCGAGGTTGGCGAAGAGCTCGCGCGTAGGCCTGCTCCTGGCGCCCCGCCCGGTAGTCCTCCGGCGAGCAGAAGTGCTCGAATGCCCCGAGGCTGGCGATGGCGTCGAACTCGCCGAAGCTCTCCCGCGTGACCTGGCGCGCGTCGTGGATCCGGGCGTCCAGGCCGTGGCGCCGGCAGGACTCCGCCTGGGCCGACGAGAGCGTCACCCCCACCCCGGAGGCCTCGCGCTCGCGGATGAAGTCGAGCAGCGGCCCCCAGCCGCAGCCGAGGTCGAGCACCCGGCGCCCGGGCGCGATCCCGATCTGCTCCGCGACGTACTCGTGCTTCCGCCGCTGCGCCTGCTCGAGCGTGAGCGTGAAGTCGCCGTCGTACTTGGCACCGCTGAAATCGGCGAGCTCGCCGAGGCTGAGGCGGAAGATGCGGTCGATCAGGGAGTAGGTGAACTCGAGGTCGCGCTGGTCGGCCATGGGGTCGCGGCGCGCACCCTAACCACTCATCGAAAGAATCGGTAGTCCATCCGGCGTCGCCTCGGGTACCGTTGCCTCGGGTCCCCGGTACCGAGGAGAGTGCGCATTGGTCTGCCCGGCTTGCGCGACGGACAACAGGGTTGGCGCCCGGTTCTGCAAGGGCTGCGGCGCCGCGCTGGCGCTCGGCTGCGACGCCTGTGGGACCCCGCACGAGCCGGGCCAGGCCTACTGCGACCAGTGCGGCGCTCCGCTCCGGCGGCGCCGGGCCCGAGCAGCCGGCTGCCACGATCGCGAGCCCGGCCGCGGAGCTGCGCCACGTCTCGGTGCTGTTCGTCGACCTGGTCGGGTTCACCGACCTCTCGGAGGCGGCCGACGCCGGCGACGTCCGTGAGCTGCTCGGCCGCTACTTCGAGCAGGCGAGGACGATCGTCGATCGCTACGGCGGGACGGTCGGCAAGTTCATCGGCGACGCGGTGATGGCGGTCTGGGGCGTCCCGGCCGCACGGGAGGACGACGCCGAGCGGGCGGTCCGCGCGGGCCTCGAGCTGGTCGAGTCCGTCGGCCGTCTCGGCGAGGGAGTCGGAGCATCGGGCCTGCGCGCCCGGGGCGGGGTCGTCACCGGACAGGTGGCGCCACTCGAGGACCCCGAGGAGGGCCTGGTGGTCGGTGATCGCGTCAACACGGCGGCGCGGGTGCAGGCGGTGGCCGAGCCGGGCACGGTGCTGGTCGACGATGTCACCCGCCAGGCGACGGCGGCCTCGATCGGCTACGAGGACGCCGGCGAGCACTCGGTCAAGGGCAAGGCGCGGCCGCTGCGGCTGTGGCGTGCGACGAGAGCGGTGGCCAGGGTCGCCGGCGCCCGGCGGGTGACCGGGATCGACGTCCCGTTCGTCGGCCGCGAGTCGGAGCTGCGCCTCATCAAGGACCTCTTTCACGCCACCGCCGATCGCGGCGGCGCGCGCCTGATCGCCGTCACCGGCCCGGCCGGGGTCGGCAAGACCAGGCTCGGTGACGAGCTTTCGAACTACCTCGACGGGCTCGCCGACACGGTGCTCTGGCACTCGGGCCGGTGTCTTTCGTTCGGCGACGGCGTCTCCTACTCGGCGCTCGCCGAGATGGTCCGCCAGCGCCTCGGGATCGCCGAGGAGGCGTCCGGCGAGGCCGCGGCTGCGGGCCTCGCCGCGGGCCTCGAGGAATGGGTCACCGACCCGGGCGACCGCCGGCGCGTCGGCGAGACCCTGGGGGCGCTGCTCGGGATCGCCGAGCCGGGGCTCGCGCGCGAGGAGCTGTTCGCCGGCTGGCGCCTGTTCTTCGAGCGGCTCGCCCAGAGCGACCCGGTGGTGATGCTGTTCGAGGACGTGCAGTGGGCCGAGGACGGCCTGCTCGACTTCATCGAGCAGCTCCTCGACTGGTCGGCCGAGCGCCCGATCTTCGTCGTCGCCTTCGCGCGGCCGGAGCTGGCCGAGCGCCGCCCCGGCTGGCCGGGAGTGTCCGGTGCCACATCGATCGCGCTCGAGCCGCTCGACGACCGGGCGACGGACGCGCTGCTGGCCGGCTGGGTGCCGTCGCTCACGGCCGCCGCGCGGCGGCGAATCGTGGCCCGGGCCGGCGGCATCCCGCTGTACGCGGTCGAGACGATCCGCTCGCTGGTCGACCGCGGCGTCCTGGTCGAGCGCGGGGACGGGCTCGAGCCCGAGGTCGAGATCGGCGACCTCGACGTCCCGGCGAGCCTCAGCTCGCTGCTCTCGGCGCGCCTCGACGCGCTCCGGCCCGAGGAACGCGAGCTGGTCCAGGCGATGTCGGTGTTCGGCGGCAGCTTTCCGCGCTCGTCCGCGGCCGCGCTCGCGGACGTGCCCGAAGAGCGGCTCGATGACGCCCTCGCAGCCCTGGTCGGCCGGGAGATTCTCACCATCCGCACCGATCCGCTGTCCCCGGAGCGCGGCCAGTTCGCCTTCGCCCAGGGGATGCTGCGGACCGTCGCCTATGAGCGACTGCCGAAGCGCGACCGACGGCCGCGCCACCTGGCCGCGGCCGCGCACCTGCGCACGGCGTTCCCGAATCAAGGGGAGGAGGTCGCCGAGCTGATCGCGGCCCACCTGGTCGACGCCTACGAGGCGGGTCCCGAGGACGAGCGCCTGCGTGAGGAGGCGCTCGACGCCCTGCGCACGGCGGCGCAACGAGCGGCGACGGTGGGCTCGCCGGCGATGGCCCAGCGCTCGCTGCACCGCGCGGCCGAGCTGGCGGACGACGAGCGCGCGTGCGCGACGCTGACCGAGGAGGCGGGGCGGATGGCCGACCTCGCCGGCCGTTATCCGGAGGCGATCGAGCTGTTCGAGCGGGCCTCCGCGGCGCACCTGGCCGCCGGCCGCGATCGCGAGGCGGCCCGCCTCGCGGCGCCGATCGGCCTCGCGCTCGGGCGCCTGGGGCGAAACGAGGAGGCGATCGAGCGGATGCGTGCCGCGCTCGCCGTGCTCGGCCCGGACGAGCTCGACCCCGACGTCGCGGCGCTCGGCTGCGAGCTGGGCCGGGCCCTGTCGGCCACCGGCGAGGTCGATGAGGCCGAGGAGGTGATCGACCGGGCGCTGGACGCGGCGCAGGCGCTCGAGCTGACCGCGGTGACCGCCCGGGCGCTCGGCCTCAAGGCGCTCAACTCGGAGCTCCTCGGGCGCTTCGAGGAGGCCCGCGTCCTCTACGACGGCGCGAGCGCCCTCGGCGAGCGCGACCGCCTCGCCGACCGGGTGTATCCGCAGCTCAACGCGGCCAACCTGCGGATCCTCCGCGACCTTCCCGACGCGGTCGAGCTCTGCGAGGCGGGCGTCGCCGGCGCCCGCGAGCTCGGCAACCGCTCGGCGGAGAGCGTCGGCCTCGGGAACCTGATGCTGGCCCACCTGCTCGCCGGCCGCTGGGACGAGGTCGAGTCGATCGGGCGCGAGGCGCTTGCCAACGACGCCGAGCGCCCGGACGTCGAGTTCATCCACCTGCAGCTCGTGGTGCTCTGGGCGGCGCGCGGCGACCTCGAGCGCGCCCGCTCGCATCTCGCGCGGATGGCGAGCTGGGAGCGCTCGGACGACCTCGAGGCGCGGCACCTGCTCACCGCCCTGGCCGCCCTGATCGCGCTCGCCGCCGGCGAGCCCGAGCGGGCGCTGGAGCCGCTGGCGCTCGTCGCTCGCGAGGCGACCGAGCGCCACGGGCCGTCGGCCGAGGGCGTCCGCCTGGCCTGGAGCGGCGCCATGGAGGCCGCGCTGGAGTTGGGACGGCTCGACGAGGCGGAGGCGCTCGCCGCCCTCCTCGCCGAACAGCCCCGCGGCGCGGTGCCGCCGCTGCTGCGCGCCGAGCTCGCGCGCGGCCGGGCCAGGATCGACGCCGCCCGTGGCCGCTCCGAGGACGTCGAGGCAGGTTTGCGCCGAGCCTGCGACGAGCTCGCGGCGCTGGGCTATCGCTACTTCACCGCCCGCGCGCAGACCGACCTCGCCGCCTGGCTGACCGCCGAAGGCCGCGAGCCCGAAGCGGCGGCGGTGCGCGACGCGGCGATCGCCACCCTGGATGCCCTCGGCGCCGAGCCGGCGCTGGCCCGCGCTCGCGAGCTCGCCCGGGCGCCTGCCCGGGCCGTGGACTCAGCTCGGAGTCAGGCCTAAGCCTCCTCGTCGAGGACCACGATCCACTCGTCGGGCTCCCCGACGGACTCGGCCTCGCCCGCCTCGCCCACGCGCTCGCCGGCGCTGCGGCCGAGCCCGGCGCTCGCGGTGAGGTGCTCCTCGGTCTCCCAGTAGGAGATCCCGATCAGCTCGCCGGAATCGCGGTTGGCGAGCAGGGTGACGCCATGGAAGCCCCGCTGCTGCTTGAACTGCGGCAGCTGCTCGCTCTCGAAGGCCGCGATCGCGGCATCGACCCTCTCCGGCTTCACCCTCAGCCTCCGTGACCTTGCTCTCTTGCGTGCGTGCGGCATCGGTCCTCCTTCGGGTGGGGAAACGCTCGGTGAACCGAACCTACCCCATCCCCGGCGCCCCGGAAAGGGTGCGCTACGGTGCGACCGGACAGGCAATTCGACAGAAGGGCAGGATGCAGATGAGCGAAGCACTCACCTCGTCCAAGATCGTCGAGGCGGCGCAGGCGCTGGGCAAGGAGGAGTTCTCGCGCGGCGACCTCGCCGCCCAGCTCGGGGTCGAGAAGGCGGACATCAAGCCGGCCTTCCGCGAGGCGCGCCAGCTCGGCAAGCTGGAGAAGGTCCGCGACGACGAGGAGAACACCGGCTACTTCCGGCTCACCGGCCAGTGAGATTCGCCGAGTGACGCGCTGAGCACCGTCCTGGGTGCTCAATCCGTCACTCGGCGTCGTCCCACCAGCCCGGAATGACCTCGCCCCGGTCATCGTCGTGGTGGGCGCCGAACGCGAGCACCTCGAGCCCGTCGTCTCCCGCCTCGAACTGGCGCGTGACGCCCGGGGCGACCCGCACGGCGTCCAGGCGACTCAGCTCGACGATCTCGTCATCGAGCTTCATCCGCCCGCTGCCGGCGGTGACCACGTAGACCTCCTCCGCCCGGTCGTGGCGATGGGCAAATCCCTGGCGCTTGCCCGGCTTGAACCGATGGAGGCTGAAGCCGGTGCGCTCGGCGTCGAGGTCGCCCTGCGCGAAGCGGGCCTCCTGGTACTCGTCGAACCCGAACTCGGGCGCCGAGTCCTTGACCTCGTTCAGGCTCGTGTGGGTGTACGGGGTCGTCATCGTGCTTCTGCTCCTTCCTCCGCTCGCGGTCGAGTCCTACGTAGCCTCGGAGTATGCGGGCGCTCCGTCACCGAGGTCGGCCTCGCGCCCGATCCTCCTCGGCGCCCGCGGGGGCCGGCTGGATCACGGCCAGCGCGACGACGATCGCGATCCCGATCAGCACCGCGCCGATCAGGTAGGCGAGGTGGTAGCCGGAGTTGAGCGCCGAGTCCCTGGCGACCCCGTCGCCGAGCAGGCCGTCGGTGCGCTCGGTCGCCAGCGTCGCGAGCACGGCGAGCCCGACCGCGCCGCCGACCTGGGTGGTCGTGTTGACCAGGCCCGAGGCCAGCCCGGCATCGCTCTTGGTCGCGCCCGACATCGCCAGCGTCATCAGCGCCGGGAAGGCGAGGCCCGCACCGGTGCCGAGCAGCAGCATCACCGGCGCGACGTCGACCGCGTAGGTGGCGTCGACCGGCGCCCGGGCGAACAGCAGCAGCCCGGCGCCGGCGGCCGCGAGGCCCGCGACCAGCGCCGCGCGGGCGCCGATCCCCATGATGATCCGCTCCGCGAACCCGATCGAGAGAGCACCCATGACGATGCACGAGGGCAGGAACGCGAGCCCGACCTCGAGCGGGTCGTAGCCGAGGATCTCCTGCATGTAGAGGGCGCCGAGGAAGAACATGCCGAAGAACCCGACCACCAGCAGGCCCATCACGAGGTTGGCGCCGGCGACGTTGCGCGAGCGGAACAGGCGCAGCGGCATCAACGGGTTCGCGATCCGCGCCTGGCGGGCGAAGAAGGCCGCCACCAGCGCGATCGAGACGCCGCCGAGCCCGAGCGTCTGGAGCGAGCCCCAGCCCTGCTCCCCGGCCTCGAGGAGCGTGTACACGCCCAGCATCAGCGCGCTGGTGATCAGCACGGCGCCGGGGATGTCGGCACCCTCGCCGAGCCCGATGCCCTCGTCGGCCTCGACCAGGCGCATGGCGAGCAGCAGCGACCGCGACCCCGACCGGCAGGTTGATGACGAAGATCCAGTGCCAGTTGATCGCCTCGGTCAGCACCCCGCCGGCGAGCAGCCCGATCGAGGCGCCGGCGGAGGCGACGAAGCTGTAGACGCCGATCGCCTTCGCCTGCTCCCGCGGCTCGGGGAACATGGTCACGATCATGCCCAGGATCACAGCGGAGGCAACCGCGCCCCCGGCCCCCTGGACGAAGCGGGCGGCGATCAGCATCCCCTGGCTCTGCGCGGTGGCGCAGACCAGCGAGGCCCCGGTGAACACGGCGAGGCCGATCAGGAACACGCGCCGCTGGCCGACCAGGTCGCCGAGGCGCCCGGAGAGCAGGAGCAGGCCCCCGAACGCGATCAGGTAGGCGTTGACGACCCAGGCGAGGCTGTTCTGCGAGAAGCCGAGGTCGTCCTGGATCGTCGGCAGCGCGACGTTGACGATCGTCGCGTCGAGGACGATCATCAGCATCCCGCCGCAGAGCACGTACAGCGCCAGCCGGCGCTTGTTGTCGGTCCGCTCGGTCACCTCTCGGCTCTCCCTTCCCTCGATTTCCGTTTTCAGTCCCTAAGACCACGCAAGGCGCGCAAACTCATCGCCGCCCTGCCTTGACTCCGCCGCGGCTGACGTTAGGCTCGCGCGCGCTCGGCGGGAGGTAACGACGAACGAGGGAGGAACGTGAAGCTGGTGATCGGCATCGTCCGGCCGGAGAAGGCGAACGACGTGCTCGAAGCCCTGTATCGCGCCGAGGTGCGCGGCGTCTCGATCAGCCGGATCGAGGGCCACGGGGGCGAGCTCGACCGGGTCGAGACCTACCGCGGCACGACCGTGAAGGTCGGACTCGCGGACAAGGTGCGGTTCGAGATCGCAGTCTCCGAGGAGTTCGTCCAGCCCACCGTCGACGCCGTCTGCGCCAGCGCGCGCACCGGCGAGGTCGGTGACGGCAAGATCTTCGTCCTCCCGCTGGACCGGGTGGTCCGGATCCGAACCGGCGAGACCGACCACGGCGCCGTGACCCCGGTCGGCGGCTGATGGAGACCCCGATCATCGCCCAGGTCGCCGAGATCGACACCGGCGACACGGCGTGGATGCTGATCGCGACGGCGCTGGTGTTGATGATGACGCCCGCCCTGGGGCTGTTCTACGCGGGCCTGGTGCGGTCGAAGAACACCCTGAACACGTTCATGATGTGCGTGGCGGCGATCGCGGTCGCCGTCGTCACCTGGGCGGCAATCGGCTACTCGTTCGCGTTCTCGGAGGGCAGCGGGTTCATCGGCGGCTTCGATTACGCGTTCCTCAACGACGTCACCTTCGAGCCGCGCGAGGGCTCGACGATCCCCCACCTGCTGTTCTTCGCCTTCCAGGCGACGTTCTGCATCATCACCACCGCGCTGGTCTCGGGTGCGGTGGTCGAGCGGATGCGCTTCAGCGCCTTCCTCGTCTTCGCCGCGCTCTGGTCGGTGCTGGTGTACGCGGTGCTCGCGCACTGGGCCTTCGGCCCCGGGTGGCTGCTCGAGAACGGGACCCTCGACTTCGCCGGCGGCGTGCCGGTCGAGATGGGCTCCGGGTTCTCCGCCCTGGCCGCGGCGCTGGTGGTCGGAGCGCGCAAGGACTACGGGCGCCAGGCTCTGCTCCCGCACAACGCCGTCTACGTCCTCGTCGGCGCCGGCCTGCTCTGGTTCGGCTGGTTCGGGTTCAACGGCGGCAGCGGCTTCAACACCGGCAGCAACTCGGTGCTCGCGTTCACCAACACGCTGCTGACCCCGGCCTGCACGCTGCTCGTCTGGTTCCTGCTCGACGCCCTGCGCGGCCGGCAGGTGACGGCGATCGGCGCCGCGACGGCGATCATCGTCGGCTGCGTCGGGATCACCCCCGCCGGCGGGTTCATCAGCCCCGGCTACGCGATGCTGCTCGGGGCGCTGGTCGCCCTCCCCTGCTACGCGGTGATCGTCTACCGGACCCGGACCCGCGTCGACGAGACCCTCGACGTGCTCGCCGCGCACGGGATCGCCGGGTTCACCGGGATCCTCTTCATCGGCTTCTTCGCCCAGCTGTCCTGGAACGGGATCTCCGACGGGGCGCTGTTCGGCAACGGCGCCCAGCTCGCCGACCAGGCGATCGCCGCGGTCGCGGCCCCGGCGTACGCGTTCGCGGCCACCTACGTGCTCCTGCGGCTGATCGGCGCGGTGATGCCGCTGCGGGTGACCGAGCACGAGGAGGCCTTGGGCATGGACGTGATCCAGCACGGCGAGGAGGCCTACGCGACCGGCGAGGGTGCGATCCTGGTGACGCCGGAGGCGGGCATCGAGGAGGAAGTGATGGTCGCCGACACGCGCTAGGCACCGCGCCGCACGGCCCAGCGTCCCACCCCACCCGCCGGGCGGGGGCCAATACCATCGAGCGGGAACGATGGCAACCGAACCCGAGCAAGGCGGCGGCCAACGGAAGCCGGTCCTGTTGGCCGTCGACGACAACGAGCAGGCGCTGGGCATGCTCAGCCGCGAGCTCGGCCAGCGTTACGGCGTCGACTACGAGGTGATCTGCGAGCGCTCGCCGCGACGGGCGCTGGCCCTCGGAGATCGCCCGAGGGCGCCGAGGAGGTGGCCCTCGTGCTCGCCGACCAGGAGATGGGCGAGCTGGCCGGGCGCCGAGCTGCTCGAACGGGTGCGCCGCATGCACCCGTCCGCCAAGCGGGGCCTGCTCGTGCACTGGGGCGACTGGGCGCACCCGGAGCGGGCCCGGGGGATGGTCGGCGGGATGGCCGCCGCCCAGTTCGACTACTACGTGCTCAAGCCGGCGCGACCGGGGGAGGAGCAGTTTCACCGGCTGATCTCGGAGTTCCTCTACGAGTGGGCGCAGCTGCGCTCGCCCGCCGAGAGCGAGATCACGCTGGTCGGCGGCGAGTGGTCGCCGCGCACGCACGAGCTGCGCAGCCTGCTGGCGCGAAACGGCGTGCCGCACGCGTTCGTCGACGACGACTGCGAGCGCGGCCGCCGCCTGCTCGCGCGAGGCCGGCTACACGCCCGCCGAGGGCCCGATCGCGATCGTCCGCGACGGGCCGACGCTGGTCAACCCGACCAAGATCGAGCTCGCGACGGCGTTCGGCGTCAACACCGAGCTCGGCGCCGGAGCGCGACTTCGACGTGATCGTGGTCGGCGCCGGGCCCGCCGGCCTCGCCGCCGCCGTCTACGCCGCCTCGGAGGGGCTGCGGACGCTGGTCATCGAGCGCGAGGCGATCGGCGGTCAGGCCGGGTCGAGCTCGCTGATCCGCAACTACCTCGGGTTCTCGCGCGGCGTCAGCGGCGGCGAGCTCGCCCAGCGCGCCTATCAGCAGGCGTGGGTGTTCGGCGCCAGCTTCCTGCTGATGCGCGAGGTGACCGCGCTGCGCTCCGACGACGACCGCCTGCGGCTCGAGGCGGCCGGCGAGCAGCTCAGCGCCCGGGCGGTGGTCCTGGCGACCGGCGCCTCCTACCGCCGGCTCGACCTGCGCCGTCCTCGAGCGAGCTCACCGACGCCGGCGTCTTCTACTCCGCCAGCACCCAGGCGACAGGCGCTTGCCGGCGAGGCGGTGTTCGTGGTCGGCGGCGGCAACTCGGCCGGCCAGGCCGCGATGCACCTCTCGCGCTATGCCAGCCGGGTGACCCTGTTGGTCCGCGGCGACACCCTCGCCGACAGCATGTCCCGCTACCTGCGCGACGCGCTCGAGGCCGCCGGGAACGTCGAGGTGCGCCACCGGGCCGAGGTCGCCGGCGCGGTCGCCGACGACGACGGGTGGCTGGAGGCGCTCGAGCTTCGCGACCTCGTCACCGGGGCGGTCGAGACGCCACGAGACCGGCGGCCTCTTCGTCCTCATCGGCGCCGATCCCCATACCGACTGGTTGCCGGCGGAGATCGAGCGCGACCGCGTGGGGATACGTGCTCACCGGCTCCGACCTGGTGCGCGACGGCGCCCTGCCGGAGAGCTGGCCGCTGGAGCGGCCGCCGATGATCCTGGAGACGAGCATGCCGCGGGTGTTCGCGGTCGGCGACGCTCGCAGCGGCTCCACCAAGCGGGTCGCCTCGGCCGTCGGCGAGGGCTCGGTCGTGGTCGAGCAGCTCCACCGCCTGCTCGAGCGCGAAGCGGTGACCGAGCGGGTCGCCGGCGACCTGAGCTCGACGGCGGCTGCCGGCCGTCGCGGCGGCGGCTCAGTCGAGGCGGTCGGGAAGGCCCAGGTTCCCGAACGCGGCCGCGAGCCGGGTGGACTCGAACGGCTGCTCCGGCATCCGCGCCATCGTCTCGCGCGAGGGGTCCTCGATCGAGCGGGTGATGAAGGCGTCGATCTCGCTGATCAGCTCGCCGCGGAAGGTGAGCACGTTGAGCGCGAAGGGCAGGTAGCACGACTCGCCCTCGTCCCAGCTGTAGTAGGCGAGGGCCGGCTGGCCGTTGGCGCGCGCCGGGATCGGCTTCCAGCGCCAGTCGCCCGAGAGCGGTGAATTGGCGAGCCAGGTGGCGATCTCCTCGCGACCGCCGTACCAGGTGGACATCGGCGGCATCGTGAACGCTGCGTCCTCGGTCAGCATCGCGACCACCGCGTCGACGTCGCCGCGCTGCCACGCCTCGACGTAGGCCTCGACCAGCTCGCGCACGCGCTCGTCGCCGAGCGAGCGTAGAGTCTCCTGCTGGCTCTGCTCGGGGAGCCTGTCCTCGACGGTCGCTCGCGCGCGCTGCAGGGCGCTGTTGATCGACGCCGTGGTCGTGTCCAGCGTCTCGGCGGCCTCCTTGGCGGAGAAGCCGAGCACCTCGCGCAGGATCAGGGCGGCGCGCTGGTTCGCCGGCAGGTGCTGAAGCGCGGCGATGAACGCGAGCTCGACGGCCTCGCGCTGCTCGTAGCGGGCCTCGGGGCCGGCCAGGCCGTCCTCGAGCCCGAGCCGCTCGTCGGCGTAGGGCTCGATCCAGACCGACTCCACCAGCGGGTCCCCGGGCGCCTCATGCGGGTCGGCGGCCGGGCCGTAGTCGACGGGAAGCACCCGCTTGGGGCGCTTGGCGATCTGGTTCAAGGACGTGTTGGTGGCGATCGTGTACAGCCACGAGCGCAGCGAGCTGCGCCCCTCGAACTTCTCGATCCCGCGCCAGGCTCGCAGCATCGTCTCCTGGAGCGCGTCCTCGGCGTCGTGGACCGAACCGAGCATCCGGTAGCAGTGGGCGTGGAGCTGGCCGCGGTAGGCGTCGACGAGCTGGCCGAAGGCGCGCTCGTCGCCACCGCGCGCGCGGCTCAGCAGCTCCTCCTCGCGGGCGATCGTGGTTTCGGGCGCGGCGCTCATCCAGTGCACCAGGGTAGACGGATCGGGCCGGCGAAGCTCATCGGCCGAGGCGATGAGTTTCGGCGTCGCGGGCGGTCATTACGGACAGCGCATGGCGAAGCGACCCTCAAGCCCCGTCGTCCACCTGGAGCTGCATACCGGCGATCCGCAGGGCGCCCGTGACTTCTACGCCCAGCTCTGCGGCTGGCGGCCGCAGCGGCTGGCGGCCGGCTCGAGCTCCTACCTGGCGCTCGGGCTCGGCGGCCGCGTCGACGGCGGCATCGTCGGCTGCGAGGCACGCCGCCCGCTGTGGCTGCCCTACGTCGAGGTCTCGGGGATCTCCGAGGTGACCGAGCGCGCGCGTGAGCTCGGCGCGACGGTGCTGCTCGAGCCGCGCGAGGGCCCGGCCGGCTGGCGCAGCGCCGTCGCCGCCCCCGCCGGCGGCGAGATCGCCTTCTGGCAGCCGAAGGCGTCGGCGTAGGACTCAACCGGCTGCCGCAGCCTCCTCCGCCCGCTTGGACATCTCATCCGGCGGGACGTCTTCGACGTGCGACGCGACGTCCCAGCGGTGGCCGAACGGATCCTCGAAGCCTCCCGACCGGTCGCCGTAGAACTTGTCCTCGACCGGCCGCTGAGCCTTGGCGCCGGCTTCGATCGCCCGCTCGAAGACGCGATCAACGTCCTCGACGTAGACATGCAGGGAAACGGGGGTGCCGCCCACGCTGCCCGGACCAAGCGCGTCGATCTCGGGGTGCTCGTCGGCGAGCATGATCACCGAATCACCGAGCTCGAGCTCGGCGTGGCCGACCTTGCCATCGGGACCCGCCATCCGCATGCGCTCGGTCGCGCCGAGCACCGACGTGTAGAAGTCGATCGCCGCGGCAGCACCATCGACGATCAGGTAGGCAGTAACGCGTGGGTAGCCGTCAGGGATTGGGTTGACCATGACCTGCGCCTCCTGGGCTTGGAGTAATAACCGGCAGGCGCATCGTAGGGCGCCGGTCGCAGTGCGGAGTGCCGCGCCTCGGAGCCCCTGCCCAACCGGTTGCCCGGACGCGCGGTAGCGCATATGCTCACCGCGCATCGGTGGGTCGACTGGGGAGTTGATGATGAGGCGCATAGCCAGGTCCGTCGTGCTCGCGTGCGTGCTGGCGATCGCCTGGGCGGCTGGTGCGGCGGCGAGTCCGTCCAGTGGTCCCGACGGCGATCGTGTCGCTCGGCGACAGCTTCATCTCGGGCGAGGCCGGTCGCTGGCAGGGCAACTCCCTGTTCGCGCTCGGCTCGCGCGCCGGCACCGACCGGGCGTGGACCGGCACCGGCTACGACCCCACGCGGATCTACGGCGCCACAGACGCCAACGGCTGCCACCGCTCCGACGTCGCCGAGATCCGCACCGCGACGATCGCCGTCGACCGCAAGGTGAACCTCGCCTGCTCGGGCGCCGCGACCGCGAACATCTTCCGCTCCTCCAACGGCGGCCAGGCGCAGAAGGGCGAGCCGCCGCAGGCTGACAAGCTCGCGCCCGTGGCGCGCAGCAACCGCGTCCGGCTGATCGTCCTCTCGATCGGCGGCAACGACCTCGGCTTCGCCGACATCATCACCCAGTGCGCCCTGCAGTACACGACCAAGACCGGCCCCTGCAACGCCTCCCAGCAGGCGACGGTCGACGCCAAGCTGGCCACCGCGCGGGCCGGGGTCGCCAAGGCGATCGACGAGGTCCGCGCCGTGATGCAGCAGGCCGGCTACCGCCGCAGCCAGTACCGCTTCATCCTCCAGAGCTACCCCTCCCCCGTGCCGAGGGCGAGCGAGGCGCGCTATCCCGAGCTCGGCGGCACGCGCGAGCTGGTCGGGGGCTGTCCGTTCTACGACGCGGACCTGGACTGGGCCCGTGACTCGCTCGTCGCCCAGATCGCCGACATGGTGGGCGAAGTGGCCGCCGAGCGAGGGGTCGAGTTCCTCGACCTGCGCGAGGCGCTCGCCGGTCGCGAGGTCTGCGCCGAGGGCGTCAGGCTCGCGACGCCGACCGCCCCGGCCTCCGGGGCGAGCAGCGAGTGGGCACGCTTCCTGACGTCCAACCTCGTGCAGGGCGAGGTCCAGGAGACGCTGCACCCGAACGCCTACGCGCAGCGGGCCCTGGGCCGCTGCCTCGGCCTCGCCTGGAGCGCGGGGGTCGGGTCCGGAAGCTGTCACAACACCCCCGGCCAGGGCCCGGGCGGGATGACGTACGTCCGCGGCGGCTGACGGCGACGCGGCCGCCAACGACCTCGACGTGCTGGGACCCCCGGCGCGCGAGCGACGGCGCAACGCCCTCAACGGGTTCGCCGCCTACTTCCGCGGGCTCGCCGAGCGCGTCGCGCCCGGCGGTCGGCCGCTGCCGCTGTCGGCATTCGTCGGCGCAGTCTACGCGGCGCGCCAGCTCGCCTCCGACGCGCTCGACACCGAGCCCGAGCCGGATCTCGAGGCGCTCGGCGAGGACCTTCAGACCTGGATCTCGGACCTGTTTCGCTGACGGCACCAGCGTGCGCTGATCAAGAGTGTGGCCGGCCCGTCGCCGCGCCGATTCAACCGGTCAGATGCCGCCGCCCAGAACAGTCCGCATACAGCGCCGCGCGCGGGCACTGGCGCCGGGCTCCTCGAGCTGGATCGCCTGGCTCGCCGCGGACGCGATCGCGTAGAGCGCGAACGCGATATCCGCCGGGTCGGTGCCCGCGGGAAGGTCGCCGGTCTCGGCGGCTGTGCGGATGTCGGCCTCGAGCGCGGTGTGCATCCGCGTTCGGGCGCGGGCGACCGCGTCGCGCAGCGGGCCCGGGCGGGCGTCGAACTCGATCGTCGCCGTCGTAACGAGGCAGCCGCCGGGCAGAACGCGGCGCCGGTGATAGGCCAGCCAGCGATCGAGGAGCGCCAGAAGTCGCGGCAGCCCCGGCTGTCGGCCCTCGACCGGGGTCCAGACCTCGCGCGTGAAGCTCTCCACCGCCTGCTCGAACGTGGCGACCTGAAGCTCCTCCTTGCTTCCGAACAGGCCGTGGAGGCCGCTCTTGCTCATCGACAGCTCGTCGGCCAGGCGCCCGATCGTCAGTCCCTCGAGTCCGTCGACCGACGCGCGCCGGACCGCAACGTCGAGGACTTCGGCGCGCGTGTCAGCGACGGCGGCGGCAGAGCGGCGAGGCACTTTTCGCATGATAGCGTACGAACGATCGTCCGATAAATATCGAACTAGGGAGAGACGTATGCAGATGCGATGGCTGGGCTGGGCAGGAGTGGAGCTCGAGCACGAGGGCGAGACGGTTGTGATCGACCCGCTCGCCGACCCGGCGGGGACCTTTGCCGCCTTCGGCGACGCCGGGCGCGACGTCGAGCTTCCGGAGGTGGTGCCCGCCGGCGGTGGTGCGGTGGCCGGCCTCGTGAGCCATCTGCATCGCGACCACACCGATGCCTCCGCGCTCGCCGCTGCGCTGGCACCAGGCGCCGCCGTGCATCACCCCGCGCCGAGCGAGGAGGACAACGTCGCGCTGGCCCAGGCCGAGCACGAGCTCGGCGCCGCAAAGCTGCCGCGCCGCGAGATCGCGACATGGGGGTCGGTCACGGTCGGGCCATTCACCTGCACGGCGCTGCCTGCCGTCGACGGTCTCGGCGATCCGCAGGTGTCCTGGCTCGTGGCGGCCGGTGGCAGCAGCCTGCTCCACCTCGGTGACACCGTCTTCCACGGCGCCTGGTGGCAGATGGCGCGGCGGGCGGGGCCTTTCGATGTCGTCTTCGCCCCGGTCAACGGCGCGGTCGTCGACTTCCCCCACCAGCAGCCGGCCAGCCCGCTGCCTGCGACGATGGAGCCTGAGCAGGCCGCGCTTGCGGGCGAGCTACTCGGAGCGAGAACCGTCGTTCCGATGCACTTCGGAGGCTTTGCCTTCGAGCCCCATTACCGCCCGATCGCCGATGCGCGCGAGCGGTTCGAGCGCGCCGCGCGGGGCCGGCCCTTCCGCGCCGCTCCGCTGGTCCCCGGCGAGGCGCCCTGATGCCGAGCAGGAAGAGAGGCCCGGGGTTTTTCCCGGGCCTCTCATTCGCTCGTGCTTAGGACCGTCGAGGCTCAGAACCCGGTCGGCGATGTCCGTGTGTTCGATGGACATCGTTCGCGGGGCCCCTCGACGCTGCCCTTGAACGTACTAAGCCTGACGCTCGGCTGTGCGGCCCGTACGCCCGAGCGCCTTCGCACCCCGTCGCTCGAATCGATTCAGCTCCTCACGAGTGAGCCGGGTGTCGCTATAGGTGCGAACCGTGCCCGTCACTCGGTCGCGCGCCTCAAGCGCAGCGCCGACGGGAATCAGAACGGCGCGCTCGGCTTGGTGGGCGACGGCCCCGAGGCGGGTCGTCTCGGCCTCGGCGCGATGGGCGGTTGCGCGGGCGGCCTGCTTGGCGGTCGTGCGCGCGGCGCGACCGGTGTCCTGCGCGGAGCTCCTTGTCCGACGAGCGGAGGCCTTTGCGCTCCCACCGCTCTGCTTGGCGGAGTTTCGCTTCCGTGTCGCAGCGGCCTTCTTGGCGGCTGCCTGGCGCTGGGTCTTTGTCTGTGCGGCCATGGGTCTATATCCCTTCGATTGCTGACTCGTTATCAGAGAGCCGGCCGAGGACCCCTGCAAAGAGGCCCCCGGCCGGTTTTGCGTACGACGGTGCGCCGGCTGATCCGCCTGCGCCTCGCTTTGCGGTCCTAGTGGCGGCTCCCGTTGCTGTCGTCGCGCGTCTCGGTGTAGGGATCGCTCGATCCCGCCTTGGCCAGCCCGCGGCTGATCAGATAGGCGCTGGCGACGATCGCGACGTAAAGCCACGCCTGGCGGGCGATGAACTCATCGGTGCCGCTGGTGTCGCCGCCCTTGATCGCAGCCGCGCTGACGAGGATCGCGACGATGACGCCGACCATGGCCCAGAACTCGGTGGTCTTGAACGCCTGCTTGGTCTCGGTCGTCAGGCGTCGAACGATGCCCGTGTGACGAACCGAGTCGGTGCTGCAGGCGCCTGAATCGCTGCGCGTCGGCGCAGCGGTGGTTCCTGCTTCCATCAGTTCCGTTCTCCTATGGTTGCGGGTGTGCCGCCTGGGCCGTGCGAGGTGACCGCGTCACACTCGCCCCTGTGCTCCCAGTCGGATTGGCAGGTTGCTCACGAATCGGCGAGCAATAGCTGCCGTAACAATCAAGTACCCCTCAGGTGTCCGCCCAAACAAATGTTCGACCAGAAGGGCTCGCGTCCGCTCGACTCTGCACGCAAGGCAGGTGCGCCTGATGACGCCGAGTTACCGGCCGAGCCAGAGGGCGTTCCCGCGGCACACCATGCATTTGCTCCGTGTCCGGGGCGAGAGGGTCGGCGTCGGTCCGGCTCGACATCAGAACGCCCGTAGCAGGAGATTGACGCCGACGGTGAGCAAGAGCGAGATCAGCAACGAGCCGATCAGACAGCCCGGGAAGAAGTGGACCTGCGTGGTCCCGAAGCCGCCCGCTCCGACGGCCGTCGATGCGGGCCGGTCGGCCGCTGATCCGAGCTGGCGCTCACGGAGCTTGCGCACGGCGTAGACGATGCCGATCGCGCAAAGGACGGAGAGCAGGATCCCCGCCGCCGCCTGCTGGTCGAACGCGTAGTAGGTGATCAGCCCGGCGATCAAGGTGCCGGCGACCCCAACCAGGATCGTCTCGAAGATGCTCATCGGATCGCGGCCGGGCAGCAGCAGGCGCGCCAGCGCGCCTACCAGCAGGCCGCTCAACAGCAGGCCGATGACGTAGCCGACGACCTCCATCAGGCGGGCGTCGGCTCCCGTGGGCGCAGACGAGCGAGCGCTTCCTCGAAGTCCTCGTGGCGGACCTGGGCCTCCTCGCTGCTGTCGTTGCCGCGCGCCATCGCGGCGAGTGCGGCCTCCTGGGCTAGTCCCTTGAGGTCGGCCGGGGACAGGCCCTCGGTCTTCCTAGCAAGGTCGACCAGGTCGACCTCGATCGTCGGCATCCGCGCTGTGTGCAGCTTCAGCATCTCCAGTCGGGCGGCCTCGTCGGGGAGGCCGAGCACGATCGTCCGGGACAGGCGTCCACCGCGTAGCAAGGCGGGGTCGAGCTGATCGGGGCGGTTGGTCGCGCCGACGATGAAGACGCCCCGCTGTCCGGCGACACCGTCGATCTCGGCGAGCAGCTGGTTGACCTGGCTGTCGTGGACCTCGACTTGGCCGCGGCGGCCGGCAATCGCGTCGATCTCGTCGATGAAGACGATCGATGGCCGGTTCTCGCGCGCTCGCTCGAACAGCCGCCGAATGTTTCCCTCCGACTCCCCGACCCACTTCGACATCACGTCCGCGCCCGAGACCGGATAGAACGAACAGTGCGCCTGGGCGGCCAGCACCTTCGCCACCGTAGTCTTCCCGGTGCCGGGAGGCCCGGCGAGGAGCAAACCGGTCGGAGGGTCGACGCCGAACCGACGCGCCGACTCGGGCTCCTCGATCACCGCCTGAAGTTGCTGCAGCTGGCGCTTGATCGGCACCGGCAGGATCAGGGACTCCCAGGTCCAGTGCTCGATCATCGGACGATCCTGACCCCCGAACTTGGTCACTGCGGCGAGCAGATCCTGAGTCCCCAGCTCGAGCTGCTTCCCGGACTCGGCGGCGCGCCTGAACACCTCCAAGGCCGCTGTGTCGACGACCTTCGCGATCGCCGCGGGTGTCATCCCCTCCGTGCGCCGGACGAGCTCCACCAGATCGACCGAGTCCGAGGTCGGACGGTCGTCGAGCTCGGCGCGGAAGATCGCTTCGCGCGCCGCCGCGTCGGGCAGATCGATGCGGATCTGGCGATCGAAGCGTCCCGGCCGGATCACGGCCGGGTCGAGGTGCTCGACCGAGTTCGTCGCCGCCATCACCAACAGCCGCCGCTCGTCGCGGTGGGCCTCGAGCGATGTGAGCAGCTGGTTGACCGTGCGCCGCGATTCCTGGTCGGGAGTGCCCCCTCGACGAGCGGCGACGGAATCGAACTCGTCGAAGAAGAGCAGGCACGGAAGCGCGTCGAGGGCGGCGTCGAACGCCTTCGAGATGTTCTGCGCCGAACCTCCCTGGAGCGAGGAGACGAGGTCGCCGGTGGAGACATGGATCAGGTTCATCTCGTACTCGCCGGCGACGGCTCGGGCGAAGAACGTCTTGCCGACACCGGGTGGACCGTGGAGGAGGATCCCGTTCCACTCGATGCCGTAGCGCTCGGCATCGTCGGGGTGCTGGAGCATCAGGCCGACGGTGTCGCGCAGCTCCTGCTTCAACGACTCCATGCCGCCGACATCATCGAAGTCGCCGAGGGCGTCCGGGGACTCGACCTCGAAGTCTCCCCCGCCGCCCATGCCGCCGAGCTCGCCCATCATCCCGCCGAACAGACCCCCGAATGGACCCGAGGCGGCCGCAGGCCGTCGTGGGGCCGGCGGAGGCGCGGAGCGGGCTGCGGCTGGATCGTCTTCTTCAAACTCGCCCTGCGTAGCGCCGCCGAGCGCCGGCTCTGGCGGGGCGTCTCCGAGCTCGACCCATTCTCCTGTCTGGGGGTCGTACTCGAGCGACCGGGACCACATCCCGGGACCTGAAAGAGTGTCGAACAGACCGCCGAAGGGCATGCCCTCGAACGGTGATGATCCGCCCCCGTGTCGCGCCAGCTCCTCCCGTCGCCGTCGCTCCGCCTCCATTCGTTGGCGCTGGCGGCGTGCCGAGCGGCTGACGCTAATCGCGAGCAATACGAGCAGCACAAACAGAATCCCTACGGTCACCGCCATCCGGGTCGTCTACCCGGTGACGGTCGGGCCTACGCGGCACTGCGCCTGAGGCGATAATTGACGACCGTCGCCAGGGTGTTTCGGACCTCGGATCCGCGACGTAAGGAGCGCGAGCGGGCCGCGGTGTGCTTCGACCGACTCCCGTCCGCCTCCACGGTGTGATCATGCGGCGGTGAGCACCGCCGCGACCGTGCCCGTCACCCGAGACCTCGAGCTCGAAGGCGACGAGGCGATCGAGACCCTGCGCAGCGTCGGCCTCGCCAACCTCCTGCGGCGGTCGTTCGTTCGCTTTCGCTACGCCGACGGCTTCAGCCACTCGCGAGCGCTCGCCTTCCAGTTCATCCTCACGCTGCTGCCCGGCTTGATCGCCGTCGTCGGGCTCGCTCGCGTGCTCGATCAGGACACCTTCACGACCGTGCTCACCAACACCGTCGAGGACATCGCTCCAGGTCCGGCGGGAGAGATCCTGACCCAGGCGTTCGGACAGGGCAGCGGGGGCGCCGGGCCGGGAGGCGTTGCGCTGGCGCTGGGCCTGTCGGCCGCGATCGTCTCGGCGGCGGGAGCGATGGGACAGATCGAGCGCGGATCCAACCGCATCTACGGAGTGGAACGCGACCGGCCGACCGTGCGCAAGTACCTGGTTGCAACGGGTCTCGCGCTGACCGCCGGGGCGGCGACGGTAGCGGCATTCGTGCTGGTCGTCTTCGGCTCGGCGATCGGCGATTCCCTGGGCTCCGCCAAAGACTGGACCAATGTCGCCCAGGCCGCTTGGTCGATTGGCCGGTGGCCGCTCGGCGCCGCACTGGTCGCCGGCGCGGTCGCAGTGCTTTTCGTGGCCTCTCCGCATCGCCATCAACCGCAGGTATCGTGGTTGGCGCTGGGCTCGAGCCTCGCCGTGGTCCTGTGGTTCGCTTTCACCGGCCTGCTTGCGGCCTACATCGGCGCCAGCGACAGCTTCGGCGAGACATACGGTCCGCTCGCCGGCTTCATCGGGTTGATGCTGTGGGCGTTTCTCAGCGCACTGGCGCTGTTCCTCGGCCTGGCCGTGGCTGCCCAACTGGAGGCCGAGCGGGCCGGGGCGCCCGATCCCACTCGCGCCTGAGCCCTTGCGGATCAGGGTCTACGTTCGCGTACGGGCCCAGCGGAAACCTGTAGGTCGACCTCGAGCGGCGAATGGTCACTGAGGCCCTGGTCGCGCCAGTCGTGGTGATAGACGGCCGCGACGGGCCGCAACTCGTTCGACGCGAATAGATGATCCAGCCGCCAACCACCCCCATGGCCGGCTATGCGCCGCCATGTCCAACTCGGCTCCTTGCTCGCGTAGCCGTGCAGGGTTCGAAATGCATCCGCGTAGCCCACTTCTCGCAGCCCCGGAACCACGCCGAGCTCAGCCTCATCCCATTCGCCTCCACGATCGGGGCGAAGGCGGCCCCGAGAGTCGCGTGCGAACGAGATCACCTCACCGCTCGGTAGCTCGCGGCGCGGGGTGTTGAGATCTCCACAGAGCACCCGTGGCGCCGGCGGTCCGTTGGCGAGCCCGCTGCGGATCGTCTGCAAGGTCCGGACCTTGACCCACCCGTTGGCTGCGTTGGGCACGTGAACGCAATGAATCTCTAAGACGCCGCCGGCGAGCGAAGAGGTGGTCGCCGCGAGGGTGGTCTCCGGCCACGGCACGGGCAAGCTCATCGAAGCATCCGTCAGCGGAGCCCGGGAGCTCAGGAGGACCCCTGTGCGGCGCCGGCTCGCCGGCTGCCGGCGGGGGTCCACGTCATCGAGCGACGCGCGAACGTGAGCTAGTCCGATCGTCGCGAGGGCAGCCCTCCACATCGGGAGGGTGCGTCCCGTGATCTCTTGAAGCGCGACCACGTCCGGCTCGCGCCCCGCGAGGGCAGCAGCCTGCTCGGCCAGACGCGCGCTCAGCCGCGCGACATTCCAGCTCACGATGCGCACTCGAAGAGCCTAGGGGCGACCTATTCCGTCTGGGCCTCCGGGCGGATGCGCTACGTCCGCTTCAACCGCCGCACGCGCTCGCAGCTGACGGACCGCGAATGGTCGTATTCCTCGAGCGAGTACGCCTAGCGGCCTAGTTGCCAGGCTGCTCAGCGGCACGCCGATGATCTCGAGGCGCCGCGTCAGGCCGTCGAGCGCGAACGAGCGCACGTCATCGGTGCTGACGCCGAGGCGCTCGATGTCGGGGCCGGAGCCGTTGCCCACACCGCTGCGGGCATCCGACGGCCAAAGCGGACGACTGCGTTCCGGGCCCTGTCCCAAACCGTCCGCCCCGTGGAGCGCCGGCCTGGACTGTTTACGTGAGAGGGAGTGGGGAAGGCAATCACGGCGCCGATTCGACACGGTCCGTCGGATGCATCGACAAGAGGAGCGCTGGTGGGGCCCGGAACTTTCGGAGAGCGAGAGATCACAAGCTCAGGTTTCGAATCGAGCGACTCTGCCTATCCGATCCTCGCCGCTGGGCTGCTGCTCGGGATCGGGTTCGGTGGTTTTTTCGACGGAATCCTCCTTCACCAAATCCTCCAGTGGCATCACATGCTGACCAGCACCGGTGACCATCCGGCGACCACCGTGGTCGGCCTCGAGGCGAACACGCTCGCTGACGGCCTGTTTCACGCTTTGACCTTTGTCGCGTCACTCGCGGGGGTCTTCCTGCTCTTGGGCGCGCTCGGCAACGGCGCCGTTGTTCGGATCCGCCGACTGATCGGTCTGATGCTCGTCGGATGGGGCCTCTTCAATCTGGTCGAGGGGCTCACCAACCACCAGATCCTGACAATTCACCACGTCAACTATGCGAACGTGCCGCTCTGGGACGCTCTGTTCCTCGCCGTCGGCGCGGCGCTGCTGGTCTTGGGCTGGGCTCTTGCGCGTCCACGCCCCAGTGGGCGAGCGTCTCGGCTCAGTGGATAAGCAGACTGAGGACAATCGCGACCGGCGTTCCGATCAGTGACAGCCAGGCGAACCCCCGCGCGGCAAGTCCTCGGTAGCCGACGCTCTCGAACAGGAAGAGCCCCACCACGTGAGCGATGTTCGCCAGCGCCATCACGCCCGCCGCGATGTAACGGAAGACGCAGCTGCCGCTGCTCCCGACGCCGCCGGTGCCCGTATCCCGCTGTACCTGATCGCCGCCGCAATCGGCCGCCAACACGATCAAAATGATGGTCCCCACGACCGCCACGAGAATCCCGGCAATATCCCGAGCAGACAGCGGAGGAAGGTTCTTCGATTTCGGCTCGATCTCCCTTTCCGAGCCATCGTGCGCCGCGCCGGAGGCGCTCTCAACCTCCTCAATGCCGGCATCGAGGGAGCCGGGGTGTGAGATTGCCAGTCGCACGATTTGCTGGTCGAACTCGTGCCGGGCCCGGTCGAACACCTCGTCCTCCAGATACAGGCCCTCGCCCTCGGGGGCGGTGACCAAGACGATTTCATCGGCGGGGAACTCTGCCAGCGCATCCTCGATCGCGAGGATCGGATCGGCGTCGCCGACGGAACCCTCGAGCGAAGCTCCGGTTCGCTCAAGCGCCTCCAGCGACTCAGAGAGGACCCGCTCCGCCCGTTCATGGCCCTCATCTACATCGCCCATCGCGTGCTTGAGCGCGGAATCGGTCAGAGCTGGCGCGACGACCATCACGCTCGCGTTCGTGTCGTCGCCCAGATGCCTGCGCAGCTCCTCGATGATCGGCGGTCCGAGCACCGGTTCGGCGGCCACCACGAGAACCCGACGCGTCGCCGCCGTGTTTGCCATCCGCCCGGACTACCCGTGCGTCCGCAGATCTAACGGTACGGAGGCGGCTCCCGTTGCTGTCGTCGCGCGTCTCGGGGTAGGGATCACTCGATCCCGCCTTGGCCAGCCCGCGGCTGATCAGATAGGCGCTGGCGACGATCGCGACGTAAAGCCACGCCTGACGGGCGATGAACTCGTCGGTACCGCTGCGTCGTCGTCCCGCTCCCTGATCGCAGCCGCGCTGACGAGAATCGTGACGATGACGCAGACCATGGCCCAAAACCCGGCGGTCTTGACGGCCTGCTTGGTCTCGGTCGGCAGGCGCCGGGCGAAGCCCGGCCGGAGTGGCAAGTTGCTCACGAAGGTGTTCGGAACGGACTTGTCGGTCGGACGGCTCTGTGCCGCTCGCCACCCGCCGATGGGCCGGTTCAGGGCTGGCGAGGATCGGTCCGTTCGACCGTTTCGGCGACCTCGGGTGGCTTAAGCACAACCGCCCAACCCTCGTCGTCGTGTCGCTCGATCACCGTTTCCACGTCCAAGATCTCGTGTCCAGGGACAACGAAGAACTGCTTCGCGTCGGCGCGAATCCTCTCGTAGTCGGACTTCCGCAAGGGCACCTTCGCGCGGCACTCGGGGTCGGCGCACTCGCAGAAGTAGAGCTCGGTCCCCGAGGTGGCGTGTTGTTCTTCCCACCCTGCCATGCGCTCGTTCGCCGCCCGAAACAAGGCTTCGTTCTCGGCGAGTCTTTCTTCCCGAGGGGTACCCATCGCGCGCGGCACGAGGTTACACAGACGGGGGCTTCGGTATGTGCACGCGTCGCGTGCGCATCGCGCGGGGCGAGCGATCGGCCTGACGACCATTCTTCCTCGCCATGCGGGATAGACCCTGGACGGGTATTTGGACATATCGGCTACCGAATCGGGTACTCGCCTTGGGCGTGACCGGGTCGTCATCACTCAGGTTGGAGCTGCGGGCCATCCCGGAGAGCGTCCCTGCGGCGCGCCACGCGCTGAGCGATCTTGCCGAGCGGCTCGGAGCCGATTCGAGCGCGGTGAGGATCGTGGTCAGCGAACTCGTGGGCAACGCCGTTCAGCACGCCTACGTCGGGCGCGAGCCCGGTCCGGTCTGGGTAATCGCCGAGGTACTAAGGAGGCAACTCGTGATCACTGTTGCCGACCGGGGCAGGGGCATGACTCCACGGCCGGATTCGCCGGGGTTGGGATTCGGTCTTCCGATCACCAGCAAGCTCGCCCGTGAAGTGACGATCGAGTCAGAGGGCCGCGGCGCCGGGGTCTCCGCCAGTTTCGACATCGAGGCTCCGACGGAGCAATCCACGGCGGAACTGCAGATAGCAGTCGAGCGTGAGATCGCGCGAGGCCGAGAGCCGGTCCAGCCGCGGGGTCCGCGGCTATTTCGCGGCGAGGATCGCTATGGGGATTCGGCCTGAATCGGAGAACTCTCCGAGAGCAAGTCTGTGATCCGAAACACCTTCGCGACATCGCCGCGCAGGTTGATCACCGAAAGCTCACTTCCATCGTCGCGACACGTTCGCGCGTTGTCGACCACGACCTGAATCCCGGCCGAGTCGATGAACGTGCAGCGCTCAAAGTCCAAGCGAAGCCGCGAGGCAGGGTCGCCGGCCTCGGAGAGCGTAGTCGAGAACTGATCGGATACCGAGAAGTCGAGCTCGCCCGTGATCGCAACCGTGACCAGGTCCCCGGCGCGATCCACCCGGGTTGAGAAGGGCTCGATCTGGTTGAGATTTGCCATTTCGTCCGTCCCCATGTAGGCGATGAATCATCGAAGCCAACGGGGCCGTGCTCAACGCGGCCCCGTGTTCGCAAGATCGTGATTGGCAACCGGCGCGTTCACACCGAGCGCTGTCGCCGCGAGGGATTCTAAATTCGTCCAAGGTGGCGGTCAACCATGTCGGCCGCGGGGCGCCGATGCAACTCTCGGCGGCGGGCGCAGAACGCGAGACGCCCGTTAGGTACCCCATGGACCGGGGTAGAAGGGGTCGGCCGGGCGGGACGTTGCGAAGCCCTCCCGGTCTTCGTAACCGGTTCGTCCGGCCGGGGGAGTCGTACGAGCGAAAGCTGAAATCTCGCGTGCCCGCAGATGCGGTCAGCGAAGGAGGAGTCCCCATGATCCTGCGTATCGACCGTCACGCGACCGAGCTGCCGCCGCCCTCCACCCCCGACCCGAAGGGCGCCGCCGCCGTTCAGGAGCTGCTCGGTGGCAAGTACGGGGAGATGTCGACGCTCATGACCTACACCTTTCAGTCGTTCAACTTCCGCAATCGTCAAGGGGCCCCGACCATCGGAAGCTGTATCGCTTCTCGCTCAGCGACTACCTGGAGCTGGCAGCGGTATTCAACGGCCCGCATCCCGAGACCGGTGAGGACCTCGAGGTCGTGACTGAGCCGCCGGAGGGGGTTCCGCCAATGGACCTCCCCTCGCAACCCGATGTGTTCGCGCCCGATTACGCGCCGGAGGAAATCTCAGAGATCGCGGCCCGGCTCCGAGAGTCCGCGGGAATGTCGGAGAAGCCGAGCGGAGTCGTCGCCAACCCGGACGGCAACGGCGCCGGCGTTGTGGACAAGGTGAAGGACGCACTGCCGTAGGCGGCGGACTGGGGCCGCCGGCCGGCTCGGCGGCGGTCCGGCTCGGTGTGAGTTCTACCGGCATTAGTACCGCGCGCCAGTGTTCGTCCGAATCCTCGAGCCGAGGACGAACGTCACGTGCGGCGCAGCAGTCCGGCGAGGCCCGAGCGGGCGCGGCGCTCCTCGGACCGTCGCAAAGCGTCGCCGATCTGCCAGAACATCACCGGCCATAGCCCGACGAAGAGAGCACGTCGCTCGGCATTTCCGCGCTCGTCCTCACCGATCGTCTTCGCTCGAATCCAAAGCGCGACGCAGAGCACGATCGTGCCCATCGACAACCCGTAGAACTGGCTGCTTCGCGGTCTCAGCTTCGCGATCGCCACCGCCGTAGCTTGACGCAATTCGGGTACAGGTGTGAGGTGCCCGCACGACAGTCCTGGAGGAAACGATGGTCGACGGCGGCCCGCTGGCCGGTGGGGGTGGCCCTCACGTCCTTCCGCTACTTCTGGCGGATCACGGCGGTTCACCGCTGGGAGCTGACCGGCGAGTGGCTCGAAGACGCCCCGCCGGAACTGCCCGAAGGAGTCGATCGCGATGGCGTCCAGGACGCCCGCCAGGGCTTCGGCCCGCTGGTCCATCGGATCTACCGGACACGGATCGTGGGGTCGGCGCTGACGGCAGAGCAGCTGATGGGAAGGATCTCGGAGAACCTCGACTGCGTTGCTCCGTCGGAGTTCGCCACCTTTCAGAAGACCGAGGGCGCGCGGGGCGACCTCCAGAAGGGGGATGACTACGTAGTACGGATGCCAGGGCCATGGGACGGGCCTGTGCGGGTGATCGCAACGGAGGCGACATCGTTTCGCCTGGCGACTCTGGACGGGCACCTGGAGGCCGGCCAGATCGAGTTCCGAGTTCGCTCCGATCATCGGTCATTGCATTTCGAGATCGAGTCCTGGGCGCGCAGCGGAGATCGCCTGAGCGACCTGCTCTACACCCACCTGCGGATATCCAAGGAGGTGCAAGTGCACATGTGGTCGTCGGTCCTCGGCCGAGTAGTCGACCTCGCGAGGGGCAAGATGGACGGCGGGATCGTGATTACGACCCGGCTGGTCAAGCCGGAGGCCCTACCCGGGCCGAAGGGCGACGCGGCGCGCGTGGCGACCGTTCCCGAGCTGACCGATCTCGCGACCCGATCGATCAACTTCGACGCCTCGAGGATCGACGAATACGCCGCGGATCACGGCTGGCACGTCGACGACATGGTCGAGACCCTGCCACCGGAAGGCTCGGGGCCTCCGGTCGAGGGCGGCAGCTGGCAGGTCGCCCGTGACGCGATGATCAACTATCAGCTGGCCGACCCCGGTGTGGTGACAGCCGCGTATGACAAGGAAGCGCCGTTTTCCGGGCGCGACATGTTGCTCAAGATCCGGTTTGCGGGACTGCGCTTCAACGTGGGGGTCCGTGTCGGCGACGTCTACGAGGAGACGCTGGAGCTCGACGGAGGCCAGGCTCACGTATTCGGGTGGGACTACCGAACCCTCGAGGGTCATTTTGAGGAAGGTCAGATGCACTATGAGGTCTGGAAGTGGATCGAGTCCGGCGACGTCGAGTTTCATCTCCGCGCCGTATCTCGCCCTGCGACGACCGGACCGTTTGCCCTGCGAACAGGTTTCCGGCTATTCGGCCGGACCCACCAGCTGCGGTTCTATCGACAGGCGTGTCGGCGCATCCGGCGGCTGACGGAGGCACAGCTGGAGACGAAGCGGGTTTCGATTCGAACTTACGGCCCACAGGGGCAGCCACCACCCTCGGGATAGCCCCGGTCCCAGCGCTTCCGGTTGGACGGCCAGGACCCCTGACGAAGGACCCTTGACCTCCAGACACGGGGCCGCGAAATCGGGCTGATCTGAGCGGCAGGACCTTCGCCCCGGATCAGGCCGTGGCGCGCAGTGGTGCCGCGGTATTAGCTCATCACCAGCGCTACGGTGCCTGGGAAGGCGGAGTGTTCGGCGGTGGAGGATCGGCGACGGTTGCCGATGCAGGCGCCGCGTCCTCGACCGGGTTCGTGGGAAGCCGTCCTCGGTTTCGCCCTGCGCCCGCTGCCCGGGAACCGATATAGGCGAGCGCGGCAAATACGGCAAACGCCGCAACCAGGAGTAACGGGATCAGCAGCCCGGCGGTCCCAAAAGCGATCGCGATTAGCAGCAAGACCCCGAGGAGCCCGCCGGCCGTGATCCCCATCCATGGGGCCCACATCAGGGACTGCTTGTTGGTTGTCGATTGGTGCCCATCCGCGCTCTCCCCTTGAGTCCTTACCCGCCGGTTGAGTCGCCAATCCGCAGAAGCGCTCGCGAGTGACCTGGTCTGCATCTCGCGATGCAATCTGCTGGCCGACGGGCGGGCGGGCTGACATCGGAAGGGCCGTCTTGGTCGTGACGTCTCGTGCGCCCGAGAGTTTTCCGAGCGCCACTCCCGGGAAGAGGAAGCGCGGTGGCAGCGATCGGGTACACCTTGTCCTCCGAGGAGTTCGGCCCGCGGGAGCTCGTCGACTTCGCCCGCCGAGCCGAGGAGGCCGGGTTCGACTTCGTCTCGATTTCCGACCACTTTCACCCCTGGATCGACCAGCAGGGCAACAGCCCCTTCGTCTGGGCGGTCATCGGTGGCGTGGCTGAGGCAACCTTGAAATGGTGGCCGAACGCGGTCGCCGGCGGGCAACCTGAACTGGGAACTTCCCTTGCCCTCGCTGTTCGAGTCGGGGCGACTGGATTTGAACCAGCGACCGCTCGGCCCCAGCCGAGTGCGCTACTCGTGAACAGGGGTGCCGCTCAACGTCGGGCGCGCTAGTCCGATCGATACTGACCGCGCCGAACAAGGCCTCGAAGTGCATCCCGCATGATCGAGCGGTAGTCCTCGATCGTGGTCACCGAGCGCCAACCCTTCGAGGCCGAGCTCCGGCCCTTCAAGCTGCTACGGCTCCTTGTCGGCGCAACGCTGCGTAAAGCCGGTCTTGCTCGTTAACGCTTCGCGCGGGTCTTCTTGGGTGAGCGCGACTTAGGCGAGCGCGAACTGGACGCCGGCGCCTTGCGGGTGCGACCCGACCGCGTGGACTTGCGCCGCTTGGCCGGCCCCTCGATCTCGGATACCGGGATCTCGTCATGTGCGACATCGGTTGCGAGCTGCGGCAACAGTTCCCCGATGAACTTCGCCATCCGCTCCTCCTCGGCGCGGATATCGCGGGCGAGCTTCGCCGTCTCCGTGTCGCCCACCGAGGTCGCGAGAGCGTCGATCACGGTGTAGGTCGCGATTTCTTCAGCTTCCTCGCGATACTCGAGCCGCGCGTTGTGCAGCATCCGGGCCTGCTCGCCTTCGCCTCTGGCGAGATGCATCGGGGCCTGCGCGGCAGCCTTGGCCTTGTCGACTACCCCCCGCACACTTTGCGCTGCCTTGGTCGCGCCTTCGGGACCGGGGACGGAAACCGTGTTCGCGGTTCCGCCGAGCTGCTTGATCCGTTTGGCGACCTTCGTCGCGTGCGACTTGGTCTCTTTGTGATGCTCGCGTAAGCGCTTCTTGTAGTCGGAGCGCGTGGTCACCTCGAGATGACCGCTCAGAGCGACCTCTAGCTGACACTCCTTGCCGTACGCCTCGTTGAGCAGCTCAACGAGCTTTTCGTCCCTGGTTGTCTGTCCGGGCATCTGTTTCCTCTCGGTTGCGCGACTCGAGCTTCCCGACGGTCTCCGGTGCTTCGTCCAGGACCATGGACTCCCCCCTGATTGGTCCTTGCATACGCCTACCCCACCACAATGCGGCTAATCCCTGCGCGGCTGAGCTACAGAACGTGACTTGGAGCTCCCAGCCTCAGGAGCCGCGCGCTTGTTGGCTACAGCTCGAGCACGCCGAGGACCAAGAGGAGCAGCAGGGTAATGGCCGCTGAAAGCGCCAATGACGGAAGACAGCCCAACCGGTTGGAGAAGAAGACGAACATGTCGCAGGGCGTACCCGGTCGGTCGCGCTACATGCGGTGAGCGCCGGGACCGAGAGGTCACACCCTCCCGAAACGCGCGCTGTCCAGCTGTCCGCTACCGACGCCTGTTGGTGAGACCGTCCAGCACGACCTCGATCGGCGACCGGCGGACGGCGTTTGCGTCGGAGAGTCCGGTCGTGATGCGGTGCACCTCGGACGCGAGCGAGCCCATGCCCTCACCGAAGGTCGCCACGTTCTTCGACGCGTTGGCGATGTTCTTGCTCGTGCTCTTACGCAGCATCGGCACCCCGAGCACCCGCTTGCGTGGGTTACGCGCGGCGAGCATCGCGCCGCCGGCCAGCCCTGCGAGCCCAGCTCCTGCCGCGATCACGGCACCTTCGCCTTCTTGACCACGTCCGCGACCGTGCTGCCCGCGGCCACGGCTCCGTCCTTTGCTTCCGCGACCGGTCCCTGACTGTTCTTCGACGTCGAGCGCTTCCGGGTCGCCGTGCTGCGCTTGCGCGGCGTTGAAGCCTGCCTTCGGGTGCCCGCCCGCGAACCGGCGCCCTTGGATCGTGAACTACCGCTCCGCGTGGACCTCGCCGACGCCGAGCTGCCGTTGCGTGAGCGGCTAGACGTCGCGCGCTTCTTTGCGGCACCGGAGTTGCTTGACGCACGCTTGGTCTGCTGAGCCATTTCCTGCCTTCCTTGGATTAATGCTCCGGGGTGATCGTACCCCGAATGGGTGAACCCATGCTCGATTTGGCCTGCATTGAGGGGAATGAACAGGCGGTTGCACGACCGGGCAGAGGCAGGACCGGGCGGCAAGCCGGCAGGCTAGCTTCGGTCTTGGTACAGCCGCGTCCGCTCGACTGCCGCCGACGCCATCTGCGCGAGATGAACGAGAGCGGCCTCGTCGTCCTCAGTGAACTCTCCCTCCTGCTTGTCGAAGAGTTGGATGGCGCCCATCCCGCTGCCGTCGAGAGCTGTCAGCGGTGCAGCGAGCCATCCCCGGAGCGGCGCGTCGCCGGCAGCGGTGGTGAATTGGGTCATGTCAGCCAGTTGCTCGCCGGCGATCCGCACGGCTCCGCCGCTACGGCGAATGAGCTCGTAGGTCGCAAACAGGTCGAGCCACTGGACGAGAGCCGTCCACCGTCGGTCGGCCGCGGAGTAGGAAGCACCTTCGGCGATCCGAGGCCGACCTTCGGCTGCCACGGTCGCCAGGCAGCACTCGGCGCCCACCAGTTCGCGTGCCTGTTCGGCCACCAGCCGCAGCATCTCCCCGAGCGAGTCGGAGGCGTTCAGGGCGAGAGACGCATCGGCCAGAAAGCTCGACAGCTGACGCGACATCTCCGTCTGTCGGCGCTCGAGCCGGGCGGCCTCCCGCACCTCCCCGAATCCGCGCTGGACCATCTCGAACGAGGAGAGGCTCTCGAGGAAGAAGTCGCCAGCCGCGCGGATCAGTTGCTGCGTCTCCTCCGCGCCGTAGACCCCCACCGATTGCGCGAGCATGGCCTCGTGGTGGGCCACCGCGAGATCGAGCACGCTCAATGGCCGCTGCACTGCTTCGCGACCGAGCTCGTAGGCCGCCCGAAGCGATCGCTCGCTCGGATCGCGCAGATATGCGGCGAGAGCGGACGCATACGCCGCCCGGAACGGCCCCGATCCAGGACCGCCGCCCCCGCTCACGCCGGCGCGCCGAGGTAACGGAGCGGCGACTACGAGGGCGTCATCGGTCGGTTTCCAGTGAGCCGCAAGGATTCGTTCGCTGATCGCCTGCGGTGAGCCCGAGACGTCGAGCGACTCCCCGAAGGAGGCCTCGATCCCGTCAGTGGCGAGGACCACTACGTCGCCGGGTCGAACCCCGAGCGCCGCCGTTCTCAGGCTCGGCAACTCGTGCCCGGGGACGCCGTTCTCGAGCGCCAGGGAGCCCTTCGGCCGCGTCGCCGATGGAGCGCCGCTGATCACTCGTCCCTCGACGCTGCCGACACCGAGCCAGGTCATCGTGCCCTTCGCGGGCGAGACGAAGACGAGGCTGATCGCAGCGCCGCGAGTCGCCCTCAGTGCACTGTGACACTGCTTCGTCAGTCGAACCAGATCGTCGCCGGGCCGTTCGCGTATGACCTCGCCGGCCTTCTGGGCAGCGTGGGCCGCCTCGCCGCCGTGCCCGAGGCCGTCGATCGCGGCAATCAGCGCACCCTCGGGCAGCAGGGCGATGACGGCGAGGTCGCCGCTCGTGGCTTCGCCTCGCCGGCACCTCGTCGCCATTCCCCACTCGACCGCTTCATCTGCCGCCCGCTCAACCACGTCGTCTGCGCTCCTCGCGCAACCTCGACAGCTCATCGCGAAATCGCCACTTCTTCATCGTCACGGTCGTCCCCGTGTCGGCATCAGACGAGATCTGGAACTCATCCATGAGGCGCCGGGCACCCGGGAGCCCGAGGCCGAGGCCGGCCCTGCCGCTGTACTCGTCGCGCAGCGCCGCCTCGACGTCGCGGATGCCCGGCCCGGCATCGCGCGCGATCACGGTGAGCCCGTAGCGACTGGGCTCGTCAAGCGGTTGCAGAACGATCTCGCCGGAGCCCACGTGCACGACGATGTTGCGAGCGACCTCCGAGATCGCGGTCGCGATCAGAGTGGGGTCGGGTCGGGGAAATCCGAGCCGTTCCGCCATCGCGCGCCCTTCTGCGCGCGCTGCCACCAGATCTGCATCGGCGTTGATCGGTACGCGGACTTCATCGTCCATCCACAGCGTCTCCCGAGGTCAGCCGATCGAGCAGCGCTTTGGCCGCATCCAGATCGAGAGCCACGCGGAGCGGCTCCAGGTTCAAACGAAACTGCACCATCGCGATCGCCACGTCCGGTTGGATGCCGACGATCACGGTTTCGGCACCGCGCAACTTCGCGGTAATCACGATTGAGCGAAGCGCTCTGGCCACGAACGAGTCGATCACCTCGAGGGCGGCCACGTCGATGACGATTCCGCGAGCACGACACTTCCCGACCAGCTCGGACAGTTCTTCTCGCAACGCCAAGACTTCGACTGTCGGAGAGGTCGGACTGAATCGAGGCGACGAGGTAGTCGCCCTGCCTGAGGATTGCTACCGACATCCGGCAGCGACCACTAGCGCTCGTCGTCGCGGGCCGGATCGCTCGAGTCGCCGATCTCGGCGGCCCTGTAGCCGGCGACCCGCTCAGCCTCCTCCAGCCCTCCTTGGAGATCGCCGACGGTCTTCATCATGCCGAGATCTACACCGAGGTCGACGATCGTCTGGGCGATCTCCGATGACAGGCCGGTGAGGATCACGCTCGCCCCCATCAGCCGCGACGCCTCGACGGTCTGCACCAGATGGTTGGCCACGGTGCGGTCGATCGTCGCGACCCCGGTGATGTCGATGACCACGACCTGGGCGCGATTCTCCTGGATCGATCCGAGAAGCTGCTCGGTGAGCTGGCGCGCCCGCGAGGAGTCGAGGACGCCGATGATCGGCAGGATCAACAGCCGTTCGCGCAGTTGGAGCACCGGCGTCGACAGCTCCCTCAACGATTCCTGTTGCTCGTTGATCACCCGCTCGCGCTCCTCGACGAAGCTCACCCCGACCGTCACCGCGATCCGATTGGCCGCCGGCTCATAGGCGTCGAGAATGCGGTTCAAGAGCTCGAGATCCTCCTGATACTTCGCGAACAGTGAACGCGCGAGCACGTCCCGTAGGAGGAGCACTATGCCGAGAACCTCGTGCGTCTCGACGCCGCGAGGGATGATTCGCTCCGAGAGCTCGCGCGCATAGGTCCGCAGGGCCTCGATGCTCCCGGTCTCCAAGGCATCGACGTAGTTGTCGTATACCTCGGTCGCCTCGGAGAAGATCTCCTCCTCGGACATCACGCTGAGTAGCTCCGCCTCGCTGATGCGACGCGCCCATTCCTCGCGCAAGTCCGTTCGGGTCTGGCGCAGGTACTCCACCAGCTCTTGCAAGAGCGGACTGGTTTCCTCGGGGCTCTCGGCAGGCTGACCGTTGGTTCGCTGATCCGAATCCTCGTCTGTGGCCGGCCGATCGGACTCTTGGTCCATCGCGTCCTCCTCGGGTTGGGTTGACCGCTCAGCGGCGTGGCTCATGCTCGCTCATCGAAGCCGTGGGCCGCGGGCACGAGCGCCGTCGACGAACAAACCGGTGACCGTGGCGATCATGTCCTCCTTGCCGAGCGGCGGCATGGCTGAGAGGAGGCCGACGATCAAGCCGACCAGGGACTCGGTCAGGCGGGCGCTCGCGATGTCCTCGCGGAAGTCCCCACTGGCCTGACCGCGCTCGAACAGACGGCGAAGCGGCTCGGCGAGCCCGCGCTCGAAGAGCCCGCGCTCGGATCGCACCCGCTGGCGCGCCAGCAACACGAAGGAGTCACCGACGTCGACCATCGCGCGCACGGCGCGAGCGACCCCCTCCTCGGGGGACACTTCATCGATCCTCGCGGCGGCCAACCGAGTCTCGGTGTCGGTGGCCGCGACCCGTGCGAGCTCGTCGAACAGGACTTGCCGGCTCGGGAAGTATCGATAGACGGTGGCTCGAGCGACGCCGGCTGCCGCGGCCACGTCGTTCATGCTCGCCCCTTCGCCCCGCGCGGCGAACATCTGAGCTGCGCCATCGAGGATCGCCGCGGTCACCCGCTGCTGTAAGGCTGGTCTTTGCGCCGGTTCTGACATTGGGGTCTCTGCTCTAGCCTACGCAGTCGCCTGATGAGATGCTAGTGTCTCATCCAGAGTCGTCCTTGTCGTAGGGAATGCTGGAGAAGGAGTAACCATGTCACTTTCGGAGCGAACACGGGAGGGTCTGCGCGAGATGCCCTCCAACGCCGCCTGGCTGCTGTCGCGCGCATTCACGCCGGCGGAGTCCGTCGGCGACAAGACCGAGTCGGCGACCGCCGGCGTTCGCGACCGAGGTCGACGGGTGAAAGCTGCGTTGATCGACGCCGCTCCCGGCGGCGGGGACTCCGTCGAAATCCGCATGGAGCGAGCGCGAGATGCCTCCGTGCGGGCTCGAGAGGCCGAGGAGCAGGCCGTGGAGGCCGAAGACGACGCGAATCATCGCGCCGACCACGCCCAGCAGGTCAGCGAGAGTGGTCGCGCTCGTGTGGTCGAGGCTGAACAAGAGCTGGGCCGTTGGGTCAAGGACCGAGTCGCGGAGGCTCAGAAAGCCGCCGACGAGGCGGTGGAGCGCGAACGCCAGGCCGCCGAGGCGGACGCCGAGGAGCGACAGGTGCAGGTCCAGGCCGAGGTCGATGACGAGATCGAGGAGGCCGAAGACGAGGCCGAAGCGGCCCAAGAGGAGGCCGATGAGCTCGTCGCGGACGCGGCAGCGAAGCTGGCGGAGGCCAGGCAGCTGGCGGAGGAGGCCGCCAACGCCGCGCGAGCCGCTGCGGAGGAGGCGACCCGTCAGGCCCAAGAGCTCGCCGAGGACGCGGAGCAGCAGGCGAGCGAGGCCGACACGCGGATCGCCGAGGCCGAGGAGATCCGCCGGCGTTCCGAGGCAACCGCGAAGCGCGGCGCCGGCAAGCTCAGGCGAGCCACCAACGGCGATCTCGAGGATTACAACAAGCCTGAGCTGGTCGAGCTCGCGGCCGGCATCGGGATCGAGCGGCGGACAACGATGACCAAGGACGAGCTCGTCAAGGCAATCGCCAAGGCGTCTCGTACCGGCAGGTGAGGAAGGTGATCCAGATGCCGCTCTTCAGTAGGAAAAGCCAGCCGCAACGGCTGCTCGACACGGTCGACGACTGGCTCGAGATCCCAAATGGGGTCAAGTCCGGGCTGCCGGGCCGGGCCGCAAAAGGGGGCTTGATCGCCGCGGGTAGCTTGGCCGCTTTGACGGCCGCGAGCGCGGGCATCTCCGCGCTCAGGCACCGCGAGCATGCGGAGAAGAACGGTTCGTGACGCTCGGAAGCCTGGTCGTGTTCGCCGTCGGATACGTGCTCGGCGCGAGGGCAGGGCATGACCGCTACGCGCAGATCGCGGCGGTCGCGCACCAAGCGTCTCAGCGACTCGACGAGATCGGCTCTCGTCACCGCCCGGACGAGGGCGACCACTCTGGTTGTTGACGAGATCCAACTGCCCAGGAACATCTCGGATGCGGAGCTTCTCCGACGCTACGCGGACTCCCCGTCGCCGGAGCTGCGAGACGCGCTGATCGAGCGCCACATGCCGCTGGCTCGGTCGCTGGCTCGTCGATATCACTCCGGCAGGGAGCCTCTCGACGACCTACTTCAAGTGGCCGCCTACGGGTTGGTGAAGGCGATCAATGGCTTCGACGCCGATCGTGGCAGTCCGTTCGCGGCTTATGCAAGTCCGACGATCCTCGGCGAGCTCCGGCGGCATTTCCGCGACAACGTCTGGAGTCTGCGGTTGCCCCGCAACCTGCAGGAAGCATGCATGCGAATCGAGGCGGCGACAGCGCGGCTGTCGGAGCGGCTGGGGCACCCGCCGACCGTCGAGGAACTGGCCAACGAGTTGGAGATCTCCGTCGAGGACGTCTTGGACGGACTCGAGGCTGCTGCCGCGCGACGGACGGCATCGCTCGACGCACCCAGGTCGGTCTCGGGTGACGCGGGCGCATCAACTGTGATCGAGACGCTTGGGACGATCGAACCGGGCTACGGCAAGGTCGAGGATCTGCTGGCGTCGAGGGCCGTCGAGCTCGATCCGCGCGAGCGCCGCGCCCTGGTGCTGAAGTTCAACGAGGGGATGACCCAGAGCGATGTCGGCAAGCTCCTCGGCGTCTCGCAGATGCAGGTATCACGGATAATTCGCAAGGCGCTGTGGAGGCTTCTCGAGAGCGTCCGAGACGACGGGGCTTCGCTCGCCGTGCCGCGAAGCGCGACCAGGTCGAGAACGGCGGAGGCGGAACTGGCTCCGTAACGATGGATCGGGTGGACCGGAACCTGCGCCCCGCGTCGGAAGTGGGCCCCATTGGGACCTTGGGGAGGCTCCCGCGTTTGGCTCGTTGCTACCAGCCTTTGCGTCACTCGTCGCCTTCGCTGAGTCCGTGAGCCTCCATGTACGTCCGGGCGAGGCGCTTGGGCGCGCGGGAGAGCCACGCCTCGACGACGATCTCCTCGAGCACCTCGGCGTCGACTCTGTCGAGCTCGATGAGAACCGCCGGATAGCCGTCGAAGTGCGGCGTCGTAAAGATCGCCGGGTCATCCGCGATCAACGCCTCCTTGGCGAGCAGATCCTCGACGCGAGCACCGAGGATCTCGCCTTGCGGCGCATCGTCGCCCAAGGCCTCGAGGTCGGCGTTTCGAAGCGGCCGCTCCCAGACGAAGAGCTTGGTGCGAACGCGCCACGAGGGCGTCCCCCACATCAGCTTCTCGCTCGTCTCTGGGAGCGAGAGCGCGATGCGGCGGACATCGTCCCAGGTCGGCACGGACCGGACGGTAGCGCCGTCTCGCGCCGGTGCGCCCCGCTGTTGAGGTGATGTCTGGTGGCCCGAGCGCCGTTAGCGAAAAACGAGCGGTGCGATTCGGTTTGCGAGCCGTTCCGCGCGGTTCCCGCCCGCGTTGGTCAGCACGACGACGACCCGGCGGGCGCGGTCTCCCTCGACTACGACGGAGTTGAATCCGTAGTCGTTCGCCCCTCCGTAACCAATCACGAACCCGTTCCCCGGAGGTATCTGTTCCGGTTCGTAGAGGATCTCGTAGAAGGTGCGCACGGTGCGTCGGTCCAGCACCTTCCCGCGCCACAGCCGGCGCGTCCACTTGACCAGGTCTCGAGCCGACGCGGCGACGCCGCCGGCGCCCTTGAGCGACCAGGAGACGTGCGACCACGCGTCGGGAGCATTCCTGGCACCGTGGGTCCGGCCCCCGTACCCAATCGCAACCCGAGACCGCCGCCAACGGTCGCCATAGAACCCGGCCGAGGTCATCCGTCCGCGCTCGAGCACCCGCTTGCGGAGGAAGTCCTCGAACGGCCGGCCCGCGACGTCCTCGATCACCGCGGCGACGAGGGTGTAGCCCGCGTCGGAGTAGCCATAATCGGTGCCGGGCACGAAGCGCAACGGGCGGCCGAGGATGCGGTTCAGGGCCTCGTCGCGGGACAGCTCGACGAAGTCGCCGCCGGGAGCGTCGACGACGTACGCGGGAAGGCCGGCGCGATGCGCAAGCAGCTGCCTGAGTGTGATCGACCGCTTGTCGGCCGGGACGCCCGGAAGCAGGTCGCCAAGACGATCGGACAGGTCGAGCCTTGTGTCCTCGACCAGGGCCAATGCAGCCGCCAGCGTCAATGGCTTTGTGATCGAGCCGATGTCGAAGATCGTCCGCGGCGTGATTCGGATCCGCCGCCTGCGGTCCGCCAGGCCGACACCTCGTGACACGGTAGGCCGCCCGCGCCGCGCGATGAGCGACGGCCCCGGAGAAGCCGTGACGCCGCGCGGACTTCATGATCGCAGCGACCCGGGCGCGCAGCGACGCCTTGCGGTCGAGCGCCGGGCCGGTGGCCTCTGCGTGGGAAGGTGCGTCGCCGGCCAACGAGCCGCCGCTGAGGAGTACGACAATCACCGCGGCCGCCAGGCCCAGCGCCAAGGCATGCTGCGAGCGTCGGGGTGGCAAGGCCGGCCGATGCTAGGCATCGTGCGTTAGCGAGACGTAAAGGGCCCGTTCAACGCAATTGGACTGGTGCTGCCGACGCCGCGCGCGTCCGACTGTCGAGACGCACTCCTCCGTTGCGCGACGAAACGACAGCGGCCACAGGGACGGTGCCCACGAACCGCCGGTCGACTCCGTGTTCAAACTGGCGCTTCTGCCTTCACGCGGAAGCGGAGGGCCCGTCAAGCGGGCGTTGGTCGTATGGCCGACGACTTCGCGGGGGGCGACGCGCCGCGACGGCCCGCTGCTTGGGCTGATCATAATCTCGCCCGGCGAGGCGGAGCACGTCTTCGAGCCTGTCGAACCCAGCTAAGTCAACCGGCCGCACTGCCGGCCCAAGCGGCACACAACCCGAGGCGCGGGCTGTTCTTGGCGCAGTTCGGCAAGCGGACCTTCAGCGTCCCCCGCGTCCGCATCGTTTACCGCCGTGGACGTTCTGGACGGATAGGACACAGCAGGGGGTACCAAGCTGGGTCCTACGACCCGTCGGACTTTCGGATTGGCGGCCCGATTCGTTCCTGGCTACGACGGGGTTCTGGCCGTTAGGCGGACAGGGGATCGCCATCTTCGGTGCAGGGATGAGTCACCTCTACGCCCTCAGCGTGTGACTCCTCCTCGATGACCGCGAGCACCTCCTCCATCTCGATCGGCTGGATGCTTCCGCTCTCATCCGTGAAGGGGTGGTCCAGGAACCACACCAGCAGCAGTGTCGCCGTCGCCATTGCGGCGACGGAAGCCACCGCGCTGGCCTGAACGACGAAGCTGCCCCGCCGATCGGCGCCCAGCACGATCCATCCGACCGTCAGCAGCGCCCCCATGATCAGCACGAACCACATCGGGGGCGGCGTCACGCGGACGGCCTCGGCAAGCCTCATGCGCCGACCCTCGATGCGTCTGTCCTGTTCCGTCAGGAGCTGCCGGAACGCGGCCTCGTCGACCAGCGAACGGACACGGAGGTCGAACGCCGCCTCCCTGAAGCGTCCCCCCCACTCGGTCACGACCGGGCTTCCCTCGCCGCGGTCCTGCATCGCCGGCCATCCCTGCTCGATTACCGCCCGCCCGTAGCAGACCAGCGTCCCCTCCAGGCGGTCGTGTTCCTCCGGCGTGAACCCCGAGGCGGTGCGGGTGAGCTCCAGGACTGCCTGGGCCTCCTGCTCGGCGCCCCTCTTCGCGTCGTTGTAGCTGTCGTATGCCTGGAGCACCACGAATCCGAGCAAGATTGCGAACGCGATGCCCAGGAAGTCGAACGCACTGCTGTGCTCGCCGAGCTGCGACGAGAAGCGCTCGTTCAACGGGTTACGCCGGGCCAGCCACAGCAAGCCGGCAGAGGCTGCGGCAACCCCGATGATGATCCCGGCGAGCGCGAAGAGGTTCATGGCGGGCGTAAGGCTCGCGGGTCTCGCCGGCGGCGTCAAGGCGACGGCGCCAGGATCCCGACCGCCCGCCGGGTAGCCGACCAGTGAGCGGCGGTCGTGAGCTCGGGGCGACTGGATTCGAACCGGCTACCGCTCGGGCCGGACATGCCCGGCGGGCACACGGACCTGTGAGACGATGCTCGTCGCAGCCTCGAGAGCGGGTCCTGCCGTCCGGAAGGAGGCGTTTCGCTGACAGATCGCCCCGAGCTTTCGAGCATGGCGGACGACTACGCGAGCCACGCGCTCTCCCAGCGCGCTGCGTTCGAGGCGACCCAACCGGCCGCGCTCACCACGGCGCGGATGTTCGCCGCCGAGCCCGTGCTGCGCGTCGTCGACCTCGGCGCCGCGGACGGGGTCAACTCGCACGGCCTCATCCGCGACCTGATGGCCGAGCGCGGCGGCCGGCCGCTGGTCTACGCGCTCGTCGATCTGCCGACGAACGCGTGGGCGGTCGCCGCCGACCACCTGCGGCACGCCTTCGGCGGCGCGGCGGGTGGGGCGGGCGCCGTGGTGATCCCAGGGCCCGGCGACGGCGGCCCGGGGGTCGCCGACGTCGGTACGGGGGTGCATTGGGCGTCGCATGATGCCCATGGCGAGGGCTGCCGCCGAGCGCTCGCGCACAGTCCGCCGCCGTCCGTCGTGGTCAGCTTGGCGGGCATCCCGATTCAGCAGGCGCCCTGTCTCCCCCCGGAGAGCGTGCACGTAGCGGTCAGTGGCACGGCGATGCACTGGATCGCGGAGGCGGCGGGCCTTGCCTCGACGGGGTCTGTGTTCCCGGGCTACCCGGACCACGAAGACGAGGCGGAGCGGCGAGCTTGGGGCGTGGCCGCCGCGCGGCTCTGGGAGCGGGTGCTCCAGATGCGCGCGATCGAGCTCGCCCCGGGCGCGCGGTTGATCGCCGCCGTCCCGGCCTCCCCCGCTCCGGACCCCTGGAGGACCGGGCCCTACGTCCAGGTCATCGGGGAGATGAACAGGCTGCTCTCCGACTGGCGCCGCGCAGGGCGCATCGGCGCAACCACCGTCGCCGCGGTGGTCGTTCCGGTCTGGATGCGGACGGTCGACGAGATCCGGGCTCCCTTCGAGGCGGGCGGCGGGCGCTTCGCGGGCCTCGAACTCGAGCGCGCCGAGCTGTTCTATCTCGACAACCCCTACCGGGATGACGATTCCGCTGTGTTCGCTCGGGCCTACGTCCGCAGCATCACCGCGTGGGGCGAACCGCTCCTCTTTCCTGCGTTCGCGCTCGAGGGCGAGGGCCGCGCACGCGGTCTACTCGCCGAGTTCCTTGCGGAGCTCGAGAGGCGCGTCGCGATGGCCCCAGACCGCTTCCGCCGGGACTACATCGAAGCCCTCGTCGTCTGCCGGAAGGCCGGCGGCACCTGAAGCCGTCCTTGGCGACTGGCCTACTTCGCATGAAAGTAGGCATTTGCAATGTCACGGTCAGTCCGACGCCGATGAGTCCCGCAGTGATCTCCGGTCTGTACTCACACCGATCAACTGCGCTCGAGGAGACGACATGACCGCTACCTACACCTTCGACGTCTTTTCCAGCCTCGACGGCTACGGCGCCGCCCGCGCCAACTGGACCGGCTACTGGGGAAAGCAAGGCCCCGAGTTGCTCGATCACCGCCTTGCCCTGTACGGCGCGGAGCAGCGGATGGTCTTCGGGGCCAACACGTATCGGGCATTCGCGCGGATGCTGGCCTCGAGCACCGAGGAGTCCGAAGTGCGTGACCCATGGGTCACGCGGATGAGGAGCCTGCCGGCAACGGTGGTGTCGACGACGCTGGAAGGCCCCCTCGACTGGCCCGACGCGACCCTCGTGAGCGGTGACGCCGTCGACGTCGTCGCCCGGCTCAAGGAGGAGTCCGAGGTGCCGTTGCGCTCGCACGGCAGCCTGTCGATGAATCGGGCGCTGATGGCTGCCGGCCTAGTCGACCGCGTGCAGGTGACGCTCTTTCCTGTCATCACCGGTCAGACCGGGCTGGACCCGATTTTCCAGGGTGCGGCCGACTTCGACCTGGAGCTGGTCGAGAACCGGACGCTCGACGGTCACATCCAAGAGCTCACCTACCGACCCACCCTCCATTGACCGGGCAGCTAGCTCTGGCCGCCGCTGAGCCCCGTATTGACCCGGTGACCCGCGTACGGGTGGCGGGTGACCGGATACCCCCATTGGACGAGGAGCGAAAGCTTCTGCTTGTCGTCTCTATGAAGAAAGGCCTCGCGCAGCTCCTCGATCGCCTGCTCGCGGCTCGTGCCAGCGGGCGAGCGGCTCTCGGCGGCGATCTTGGAGCGGCGGCTACGTCACCCCGGCGACCCGATCCTCGACGCCCACGTCGCCGCCGCGGTGGCGAAGCAGACGCAACGGGGAGCGCGGATCGCCCACGCGGGCGGGCGGGACTCCGCCCACCGGATCGGCGCGGTGATCGCGTTGGGGATGGCCGTCGATCGGGGCGAGAATCAGCCGGAGCCGGTGCGGATGCTCGGGTGGCTGTAGTGCTGCGGCCCGCCTGCGCTCGCTGTAACCGGGACCGGCGCTAGGTCAGGCGTGCGCTACGACTTCGCGCACCTCAATGTCCTTGAGCGTGACGACGTCAGGAACCATCGACGGGACCCGCTCGCTCATGGCCTGGGCGGCGTCCTCGGACTCGAAGACAACCATCCCCAGTCCCGACTCGTCCTTTCGTGTCCAGTACCCAGCTACGAACCCCGGCGCCTGCGACACGCCGGGCACCACGTTCTCCCGCAGATGGTTCTCCGCGACTTCGTGGTCGCTGATCGCGACGGTAACGACGACCGCATACATCGGAGGCCTCCTTTGTCGCTGCTCTTCCCGACTCTAACCCGATCTCCCGTGGGCAGGGAGTTTTGTATCCGCGATTCGCTGGCGAACCTGCGGCCTCGTGTACGCGCTGCAATCGCGGTTGGCGCTGAGAACGGCGCTCAAACTACGGTTTATCCATCTTGTAGACCTCCCAGACCTGTGGCTCGCCGGCATCGATCCCGACCTCGTCCAGGAGCGGCATGAGCTTCGAGCCAAACGCCTCGAAGGCCTCGCTTGACTCCCAGACCTCAAGCACAGTCGACGTCGGGCGCGCCGCATGCCGCGTGAACGACGAGGCCGGGCGCCGGCCAGTCGCCCGCCTCTTCGAGGCGCCTCCGCGCCTCGTCGTACTTCTCCCGCGTCGTCGGCGGGTCTTCGAACTTGACCGCGATCGCCATCGGGGCCTCCTCTCGCTGTGACTGGGTGTGGCGAAAACCCTATCCGCAGCGGTGCTGCTCAGCAAACGGCGCGCGCCGGTCGCTGGCGCTGTGAACCGCTGGCGTTGGTCAAGGAAGCGACGCCGGCTGCCCCCCGCGCCCCGGCATTAGCCGCCGGGTCTACACACGCGCCCGGCTGGGGTCCGGAGGGCGGTCGACGGCGCGAGAAGCCAGATCATCGACAGCCCGTGCCCTTGAGCTCGGAGAGCCTCACCGCCTCGGCCATCCGCCGGAAGATCAACGACTTCATCCGTACCAGCGGGATCGGTGACGGCTACGTCGACTTCGCGCGAGCCCTTGGCGACCCGAACAATCCAGGGCGCCTACTCCCCGACTACGACTCAGGCGATCACCTGCACCCCTCGGCGGCTGGCGGCTCGCGAGCGGCGTTACTCGCCGCCGTGCCGAAGGCCGCAAGGGTGGCGCCTTCCATCGGGGTCAGCGTGCCGACGAGGACGTTCAGGTGCGGCCGCCCGCCCGTACGTTTCTACGCGTCCCCTGCGTCCCCACCCGACGAGTCGCTGGACGCATGGGACACATCAGTCGGGACCAAAGCGGTACCGCGACGCGTCTACCTAGAAAGTCGCGCTTTGCATGGGAGCGGGAACGATTGCCCCCGCGGGCCAAGCGTCAGCGGAGGGTGCCGTGCCGAAAGACTGCGTAGAGGAACTGCTGTGGATTCCCGCTGGGGGTTATGTGCTCGACGAGCTCGCTCGCGGTCAAGTCGAACTCATCACCGAGCTCGGCATCTAGCTCGTCGGCCCCGTAGCGGCGCACGGGCAGACCGCTGCATGAGGTCGGGCCGGCTGGCCCGAAGGTCGCGACTACAACCCCGCCTTCGCTCGCGAGGCTGCGTCGCAGGCTCGCCAGGTACGCATCTCGGTCGGTCGCCTCGACCTGGAAGTGGAAAACGGCGCGATCGTGCCAGAGGTCGAACTCGCGTCCGAGATCCTGGATGCGGATGTCGCCTGCGACCCATGTGACGTCGCCGGCGTGCTGGCCGAGGTCGGCTTGGGCTCGCTCAAGGGCGGCCTCGGAGACATCCGTGACGGTCACATCCTCGTAGCCCCGGGCGAGGAGCTCGCCGGCGAAGTGCGACGTGCCACCGCCGACGTCGACGATCGCCGCGTCGAGCGGCAGCTCGAGTACTTCGATCAACCGCAGCGAGTGGTCGGGCGACGGCTCGAACCAGCTCTCCTGCTCCGGCGCCTTCGACTCATAGACCCCCTGCCAATGCCGCTCAGTCGCAGCCTCGGCCACGTCAGTCCCGGTCGGCCCGCGGCGGTCTCGGCGAGAGCCGCCGACCTGTCCTCACTGCGCTCGGCTTCGCGCCCTGCCGTTGCACTGTCGCCTTGGCCAGCGCTCGCATCGTGGGGACCCCGATGGCGAAGGCAACCGCGCAACCGGCGAGAAGTTCCTCGAGGGGAAGCGGACCTAGATGCGCTACGACGGTCAGATGTTTCTCCTCGGGCTGCTGGTCGCTAGTCCACGAAGCAGTACGAGTCGCTCGAGGCATCCCCGGCCTGGAGGCGGGTCTGATGCACTCGCAGCCCGCGGAAGTCATCGCCATGAGGGAAGAACCGCGGGTCGAGGCTCATGCCGCCGGACTCGGTGTCCGCGTCGAAGCAAGCCATCCAGGCACCCACGCCGTCCGGGTAGAAGATCTCGTCCCACGATGCGTAGAGCGAGTTGGTGGCATAAACGCGGCGCCCGTCGCGGCTCACCTCCACCATCTGAGGCGCGCCTCGCAGTTCGAGGTCAGGGGCCGCCGGATGGGGCGTGCGGCGGACGATGCCGCCCAAGCGCACCGAGCCTGCCTCCGTTGGATTCTGCGGATCGCTGACGTCGTACTGCTTGAGCTCCCCGGTCCCCCAGCACGACACGTACAGCCAGCGATCGTCGACCGAGAGGTCGATGTCGGTGACGAGTGGTGGAACTGCGCCGAAGGGCTGGAGCGCCGGCGGGAGCTGGTCGGTCTCGGCGGGCTCGGCGGGGATCGTGATCACCTTGTTTGCGGTCCAGCGGCCATCCTCACGGTTCCACAGCCACACCGAGGCGGACAAATCCTCGACGCTGATCACCACTCCGACGAAGCCCCAGGTCTTCCGGGGGTCGTGAGCCGGTCTCACCTCGAGCACCATCTGGTGCTCGTCTCCGAGGTCGATGCGCTGGGTGAGCTTGCCCTCGGAGAGGCTCCAGAAGTCGAGATGGTGGCCGAAGCGCTTTCCGAGAAGGTCCTCGGGGTTCAACCCATCCTCGATCATCGATGGGGTGGCCCACTCCGAGGTGATCGCCACGTCCTCGTTCAGGTGCCACCAGATGTCGTATGAGAAGTACTGCTCGCCACGGTCGGTCTCCCAGGCGCCGGTGACCTCGAAGGTGTTGTGGTCGATCAGCGCCACCCCGCCCGGACCGTCGCCGTCGGCGGCGCCCAGGTTGGACATGAAGATGCCGCCCGGTCCGCAGTGCACGGTGTGCGGGCGTGAGTAGCCGGCCTTCGCGGCGAGCTCCTCGGGCTCGATCGTGCGCACTATCTGCGGCTGGCGCGGGTCGGGGCCGGTATCGAGCACGTAGGTTCGCGACGAGCGCAGACCCGGCACGATCAGATAGCGGCGCTCGAGCGCGCCGTCGTGGCCCTCGTGACAGAGGGCGCTGGAGCACGCGTTCCAGCCGAAGTGATGCAGCTCGTTGCCGGCGGTCGGAAGCTCGGTCCAGCCGACCACCTCGCCGAAGCTGTCCGACCCGGGGTCGCAGTCGATCACCGTCATGGCGTCGCGCTGCTCACCAGCTGGATCGAACGCGGCGACGTAGGCGAGCTTCTCGGACGGCGCCTCGATCGCGGCGGCGGGCGACCGATAGAAAGTCGGATCCTTGCCCTCGGACATTGGGACCTCCTCCGTGGGATCGTCGACGAGAACTGAATATATACCCGCCCCCCTGAGGCGCCTCTGACCACCGCGCCCCCCTGCCATACGTCCTTCACGAACCGGGCCTGAATCGGCGGGCTAGCGTGTCCACGCGGGCGCATCTCGCTGCGGCCCGACGCTGCTCCCTTCGCGTGAAAGCAGAAGGCTCCTTCCATGCGGAGGAGCAGCGGTTGGGGCTCGTTCCGCTCACTCTCGCTTCGCGCGAGGAGCGACAGCGGCCGCAGGACGTTGCCGCGACCCGCGAGTCGATTCCCTATCCAAGTTGGCATCGGGGCGACTGGATTTGAACCAGCGACCGCTCGGCCCCCAGCCGGCAGCCAATCGGTGTCGATGCGTCCGGAGGCGTCCCCCGCGTCCCCATCGTCCCGCCTGCGAACGATCCGGACGAATAGGACATAGCAGTCGGTACCAAAGTGGTTACCGCGCTGCCGCCCGCCGCGAACGTGTCCCTTTGCATGGAAAGCGATACCTCTCGGGGCCGACGGGCGAGCTGTCCGTTCTGAGTTCCGATCACGGGAGCTGAGGCCAGCCTGTTAGATGCCGGCGACGATTACCTGAAGGGGCTTTCCTGCGACATCGCCTGCGCAGTATCGCGGCCTCGGGTTCGGGACGAACGACGCCGGCCGGCGCAGCTCCGCCTCCGATCCTGAGCACCTGGCCCATCCTCGCCAGCTGCGACCCGACTGGCGCGACCACACCCGGATGACCTAGTTCGGCGAACCGCAACTTGCGCGCCGCCCGTCTGTTCGGAGAGGAGCGGGCTATCGAATCGGGACGGCCCGCACCAGGCGACGGCCAGGGGGTTCAGGAGAGTCTGTCCTGAGGATGGGCCGTCGCCTGCCCGAGCCTCTATCCCTGGCGGGATTGGTTCCGGCGAGCTCAGCCATCCAGATAGGCGTGGTGGCGGTGTGTCCGTTCGGCCATGGTCTGTTTCGGGACTGGCTCAGCCATCGGGCCTCCTCGGATCACTTGCGCGCGCCTATCCAGGGGTCCTGCCGGGAACCGGGCGCAGGCATAGCGAGGGCGGGCCGCCGAGAGAGCGCAACCCGCCCCGCCTAGCCGCGCTTGCATCCCCGCCCCTCTGACCATCCCCCGCCCAGGTACTGTTTTGCCGGACGAGGGGTCGCGCGGCCCACGCACCGACTACCCGTATTCGGCCTCCGTCTTCAGGGCGATGGCACGCTTTTCACGCTACGTGCGCCCGTTGCCGGGCGGTCGGAACTTTCTCAGCGCGCCGGGGCGCGCTCGCGAAGCGGCGCTTCCCTGCGCTCGCGACGATCATCGACCCCGTCGCCGTCGCGATCGTGGATCCGGTCGCGCTCACCGACACCCGCTGCGTCGACCCTGCGGTGATAGCGCTCCCCGGCCTTGCCGCCGGCAATCGCAGCCAACAGCGTCCCTGCGAGCACCAGCACGAGCGTGATCACGCCGCCGGCGGTCAGGTCACCCTCGTCGATTGGGATCCGAGGGAGCTCGATCGACCCGAGCAGGTTGTACTCGGAGCCTGCGATCGCGCCGATGACCGCGAGGACGACGACGGCAAGGATGCTCCAGACCCAGACTGCGATCCCCTGGCGCCCGCCGTCGAAGCGGGACATGCGCCCGGCGACGTAGCCGCCGGCGAAGTAGGCGACCAGACCGATCGCGAGCAGCGCGATCGCGCCGACGACACCGATCGTCTCGCTGCTGCCCAGCGCCTCGTCCGCGCTCTCGAGCTCCGAGAGCGCGATCGCCGCGCCCGCCGCGCTCAGCAGCGCGGTCAGCAGGGCCCCGATGCCGACTGCGACCAGCCAGCCGAAGAACGCCGCGCCCCAGTTGATACCCCCGAACTTGTCCCGCTGACGGGGGGTCCCGTACTCGCCGTACCTGGCCATCTCGTCTCCTCTTGGGTCTTGGACCCCCTGTGCAGACGCGTTTACCCGGATCCGGACTTGGTTAACGCAAGGACAAGCCCACCGCGCCCCGCGGTGAGTCCAGCGCCAGGGTTAACCGGGAACAGCGCAAGTTGCGCTTTCCATGCAGAGTGCCGCTTCTCGTCCAAAGCGCAACATTCCGCCGAGCTGCTCGGAAGGGGCAGCGAGCGACACTTCTGCTTGTCGCGCATTGCGACAGCGAGCCGTAGGGACGGCGGACTCCTCCTCGGCGTCCAAAGCGATACTCCGACTCGCCCCGCAGCCGGCGGTCCGAGGGCCTTCTCCCTCTAGAACGGCTCCTCGCCTACTTACACGCGATGTGCGTGCACTGGCGGCGGTCGCCGTTGTGTCGGGCGACGTTGCCACCACCGTTGATCACCCCGCGCACGGCCTGGATGCCGAGGTCCGCGTTGTGCGTCGCCCGGTTCTTCGCCAGCCTCGTCGAGCGGCTCTCAACGTCGAAGCCGTCGTCCTTCGCCCCGCTGGCGACGTTGCGCCTCAGGACGCTGGTGCCCTTCGCGTTGATTAGGAACCCATCGCCGCCGCTCCCTCTGACCACGTTTCGGCGGACGATGTTGTCGACGCCGCCGATGGAAGACCCGTCGGCAAAGTCGATTCCGAGGCTGATGCCCCTGTGGCGAGGGTCGACGACCACGTTGCGGGCGACCAGGTTGTGGCGTGCCTTTTCGATTCCGATGCCCGACCCGTCTCGGGAGAGGTGGTTGCGAGTGACCACGTTTCGGCTGCCGTGGAAAACGATGATGCCGCCACTGTTTCGAACAAAGCGGTTGCGTCGCACCTCGTTGCGGTCACCCCGATCAGAACCCCGGTCACCCCCGATCAGAACCCCGGGACTGGAGTGCGAGAACAGGTTTCCCTTGATCAAGTTGCCGTTGGAACCATTGACGTGGATGCCCGGCCCGGGGTTGTGCTGGATCGAGTTGTCAACGATCTTGATGCGATCGGAGCCAAACAAACCGATCCCGTCTCCCTCCGGAGCGATGTTGTTGCTCAACGAGCTGTCCCGGACCACGCTTCGCGATGAGCCGTCGAACACGGCGCCGAAAAAGACGTTCCTCGACGAGGAGATGCCCACCAACCGGCTGTCGCGAGCGCGCGAGACGAGCACGCCGAACCCGAACTCCCGCGTCGAGCCGCCCTTGACCTTGACCCCGTCGTGGCGGTCGTTTACCACCCCCACGTCGCAGATCTCGTTCTCCGGGCAGTCCGCGAACTCGGTGCCGTCGCCGTCGATCCGGTGGCCGTTCAGATCGAGTGTGATGTTGTCGGCGCCGATCACGATCCCGTTGTTGGGACAGTCGATGAGGTCGCTGTCCAGCGTGGTGTCGGCTGTGATCTCATCGCCGCAGCTCACGTGGGTCGCGGACGCTTGACTCGTGCCGAAGGCGATTAGTCCGGCCACGCCCAGCACGAAGATCGCCAGGGAGACGCCGCTTACCGCCCACCTGAGCGCGAGATCCATGCCTCCTCTCGTCCCGGCTCCGGTCATGTGCCGACCCTACACCCGCCCAGTCGCACGCCCAAGCCGGGCTATCGCTCTCCATGCGGAGTGCTACTCCTCGTCCGAAGCGCTATCTCACCGCCGGCGTCAGATCTCCTGGGATAGACCGAGCTCAACTAGGGCTCGGGGGCGGCTCCAGTACATCACCAGGCTGGTCACTTTGCCGCCGCTGAGTTGGAATAGCACCGCCCCCTCAGTCCGCATCTCCTCCATGTCAACGCCGCTCGTTGCGCCGCGTCCGCTGAAGTGGTCGAGGACGAGCACGCGCTCATCGTCTACCTCGCGATATTCGTCAGCTCGCGTGCGCCATTGTTCCCATGGGCTGAGAAGCTCCTGCAAGCATCGCCTGAGGCCGGCGACTCCTTGCCATTTCCGGCGTGTAGGGCCATCGGCAAACAGGCACTCAATGTCTGGGTCAGCCCACTCAGTGGAGCTCCAGTCACCGGTTTCCCACGCTCCGTAGATCGAGCGAACCAGAGCAACGTTTTCTGATGCCGTCACAACGGAATGTTCGCCGATCGACCTCCGCTAGGGAGCACCGAGAGCGCCGTTTTTCATGCGTTCCTCGTCCAAAGCGACACTTTCCACAAAGCGGTGGCTAGCTCTTATCTATTAGCGGCAGCGAACGGGTGAGACCCGTGAGTTTTAGAACGCGCTCGAGATGCACGTTTCCATCGAGTACCCGCAGCCGGTCACCATCGGCCCGTGAACGGCTTGCGGCATGCATCAGGCAGCGGAGGCCGGCCAGGTCGATGAACTCCAGATGCTCCAGGTCGAGGACAACCGGCCCGCCTGCGCTCGATAGCGCCTCATTGAGCCTTTCTGCCAACGCAGGTGTCGTACTCATGTCGAGTTCGCCTGACGCTCGAATCAGAGTGGACTCGCCCTCGGAGTCGACTTCGATGGCAAGAAGACCATCAACGCTGCGGCGTGGGTTGGGCTTGCTCTCGACGGTAGGCACGGGTCACTCCTCTCGGTTCGAGTTCGTGCCGAGCCCGCCGCGCCCCTCCCGCGCGCCGTTCCTCTGCTGGATCGGAAGATCTCAGCCAATCTGGACCGAGAGCCTGCGGCAATTGTAAGAAGCCGCGTGCGACAGGTCAAGCGTTCTACCCGCGCGGTAATGGGTCGTCGAAAGCCGAGAAGGCTGACGTCAGATGACCCGTTAGGGCCTCCGATCTGAGGGAATAGGCCTCGCACGTCCTGAGCCGCCTCTCTCAGCTCGGGACGATTGCGGGGTAGTTCGGAGCGGGCCGTCTTCAAGGCGGCCCGTTTCTGGTTCGACCGCCCCGTCTCGGAGTAGGTAGCGCTTCCCTGCGTTGCGCTCCTCGTCAAAACGGGCAGTAGGGGCCCGCGGCGACGCGTCAGGGCGCAGGTTCCCGGGATGGCCGGCGTACCTAGGCGCGTCGTCGTCTTTAGTCTCATCGCTCGCTGCCAGTTACTGCGCTGTTTCGGCGAAGCCCTCGTTGGGAAGACTCAGGAGAGCATGGAAGCTCCCGAAGCACCCAACCCCGCCGCCGTCGACTCCAAGCGAGCCACGCTGCAACGGGAGATCGTGAAGCTCCACAAGGAGTTCTTCGGGCGCGGCCCCATCAGGACCAAGCTCTATCTCCAGGAGGACTGTGCGCTCGTCTTGATGTTCGAGGGCCACATGCCCGGGGAGCAAACCCTGCTCGAACACGGCGGGCGTCGGTCGGTTGCTCAGACTCGAGTTGACCTGTCGGAGTCGATGCGCCAGCGCTTCATCGACGTGGTCGAGCGACTGACCGGACGCGAGGTGATCGGGTTCATGAGCAGCAGCCAGCAGGACCCCGACCTGCTCTCCCACGTCTACGTGCTCAAGCCCACCGACCTCCTCTCGTCCGTCCCGGACGAACACGGCGAGGACTAGGTAGCCCGACACTCCGGCGGCGCGGGCGTCGGTCGCAAGTTGCGCTTTCCATGCAAAGCGATACTTCTCGAGCCTGGGCTCGTGCGTCGTTGCGAGATCCAAGACGTGGTGGTATTTGAACCCGCGACCTCCGGGCTATGAGCCATGAGCGGCTTCAGGCGGCGATCGGCTCGGCCGGGCCCGCCCGCCGTACGGCGCCGGGCGGTGATCCCACGACGCGCTTGAACGCGCGCGCGAACGCGGCCTCGGAGCGATAGCCGAAACGATCCGCGAGTGCGGCCACGGTTGCGCCCTCGTCCCGCAGCGCCACCGCGGCCAGGTGCATCCGCCACCCGGTCACATAGCTCATCGCCGGCTCGCCTACGAGCTCGGTGAACCGTGCGGCGAAGGCCGAGCGCGACATCGGGATCTGGTCGGCGAGCGAGGCGACGCTCCACGGGCGTCCGGGCTCGCGGTGGATGAGCGAGATCGCGCGGCCGATCTGCGGGTCCCGCAGCGCGCCGAGCCAGCCCGACTGCGCCGCCGGGTCACTCTCCAGCCAGGCCCGCAGCGCCTGTACGACGAGCACGTCGGAAAGGCGGGTGATCACCGTCTCACCGCCGGGACGCAGACCCTCCGCCTCTAGCGCCATCAGCCGCAGGGTGGAGCGCAACCACTCGAGCTGCGTCGGGCTCGTCGCCGGGTCGAACGCGAGGATCCGCGGCAACACGGCGAGCAGCCTGCGGGCGGCCGGATGATCGAAGCGCACGGCGCCGCAGACCATGTCGATGCGCTCTCCACCGCCGCCGTGGCGCAGGATCTCGTAGCGCTCCCCGAGCTGCTCGCGCTCGAGCTCGAAGATGCTGGGGGTCGGCGCGTCGGGCTCGCTGCGCAGCCTGTGGCCCTCGCCGTGCGGGACGAGCGCCAGCTCGCTTGCGGCCAGGCGCCGCGGCTGGGCCTGGGGGGCCTCCAGCCAACAGCTTCCGGCGGTGATGGCGTGAAACCACAGATAGCCCTCGAACGGCGGCAGCTCGAGACCGAACGGGGCGGTGAACTCGGAGCGGCAGTAGAAGGCGCCGCGCAGTTCGAGGAAGTGCAGGGCCTCGCCGAGCGGATCGGCGGCCGAGGGCCAGGGGTCGGGATGCGAGGTCACGCGAGCAGGATGACACGGCTGGATTCGAACATCCAATCTGTAGGACGAACGAGCATGTATTAAGGACTGTAGATCATTGTCAGTCCTGCTGATAGATCTCATACTGGATGAACTGCAATTCCATGACCCAGGAGGAACGAACAATGATCACCGTGATGGGAGCCACCGGAAACACCGGCCGCAAGATCACCGAGCTGTTGCTCGAAGACGGCGAGGCGGTGCGCGCGCTCGGGCGCTCGCCGGAGAAGCTCGCCGAGCTCGACGCGCTTGGAGCCGAAACCGTCGCCGGCGACGTCCGCGACGCCGACTACCTCGCAAGCACCTTCGCAGCCGCCGACGCGGTCTACACGCTGACCGCGTTCGACCCGACCCTGCCCGACTACCACGCCGATCAGGACAGGCGTGGCGAGGCGATCGCTTCGGCAATTCGCGAGAGCGGTGTGCCCCATGTGGTCGCCCTGAGCGCGATCGGCGCCGAGCTCGCGAGCGGCAACGGGTTCATCGCCAGCATGCACCGCCAAGAGGGGCGGCTGCGGGCGCTTGACCGCGTCAACCTCATGATCCTGCGCCCCGGCGCCTTCTTCGAGGGCTTCTACGCGGCGCTGGAGACGATCCGCCACGAGCGCGTGGTCGCCGACTCGGTCGCGCCCGAAGCGAAGGTGCCGATGATCGCCACCGCCGACATCGCCGCGGTCGCGGCCGGGGCGCTGCGCGAGCGGAACTGGAACGGCGTCGTGGTCCGCGAGCTGCTCGGCCCGCATGACCTCACCTACCCCGAGGCCGCGGCGGCGATCGGCGCAGCGATCGGTGAGCCGGACCTCCAGTACGTCCAGCTGCCCGACGCAGAGCTGATGGGGCTCCTCACCGAGGCCGCCGGGTTCTCGCCGGACTTCGCCGCCCTGTTCGTCGAGTTCAACCAGGCGCTGAGCGAAGGCAGGCTGCACTCGCTCGAGGGTCGCAACGAGAGCAACACGACCCCGACCGAGTTCGAGCAGTTCGCCGCTGAGCTGGCATACGCGTACGCGGCGGCGGCGTAACGCCGTCGACCCGGGGAGGCCGGTCCGGCGCCGGCCTCCCCTATGCCGCGTCGACCTCCGCAGGGTCTACCCGCTGGATCGCTCTTGGGGCGCTCTGGGTACCTGACGAGAACCGCTTGCTCGAGTATGAGGCGGCTGCGCTCCAGCTTCGCCGCGAGGAGACTTCTGGGGGAGTCGACTGGTGGCGATTGGTACCACGGCTGGTACCGCGACGGTCGCAACCGACTCTGTTACCGAGGCCAGAGAGCCCGAAAGCCCCCTCCGGAAGCGGGCTTTCGGGAATCGGGGCGAATGGATTTGAACCAGCGACCGCTCGGCCCCCAAGCCGGCAGCCGGTCGGTGTAGGTGCGTCCCGGAGCGTCCCCCGCGTCTCCATCGTTCACCGCTATGGACGTTCTGGACGGATAAGACGCAACAGTCGGTACCGATGCGGTACCACCTCGACCCGATGGTCACCCACACGGCCTCACGCCGAGCGATGCGGGCGCGCCGGTGTTCAGCCCGGCGCGTCCCGGCAGTGAATCAACGCTTCTCGTAGTCGTTGAAGATCAGGCTGACACGGTTCGTCGACGAGCGGAAGTTGGGGAAGTTGAGGCTTCGCGTCGGCCCGCGGCCGCGCGACTTGAGACTCACCTCCACGGTGTCGTTCGGGGGCTCCGCCGCGGGGATGAACAGGTCCGCGTGGGTCAGGAACGGCAGGCTGGCGATCAACGCATTCGGTTCGCTGAGATCCGACATGCCGTCCGAGTCATCGTCGAACACGAATACGGCGTTCGTCGTGTTCGAGATCGGGCTCAGCGCCGGGGTGACGACGTTCTGGCCCTCGACCGTGAGCACGTCGTTCTGACCGCCGCCGTGGTCGCCCCAGAACTCCTTGTAGCGCGTGATCACCATGCCCGAGTTCGCCTCGTTGGGTGAGAGCAGCAGTTCGACGCCCTCGCCGGGGACCGAGCTGAGCAGGCGCACGAGTCGGTCGTTGCGCCGGAACGGCTCCGGGTAAAGGTGGTGGACCACTCCATCGGGACGGGTCAGTGCGAACTCGTAGCGCTTGTCGCGCACCAGCTTCAGCGGGCCCCACGCCCCGTCGGTCGCGAGGTCGGGTGCCTCGACCGGCCGGTTTCCCTTCCGCTCGCCCGTGGCAGGCTTCAGCCGCCACACCTCCAGCTGAGTCCCCCCTGGAACGCCGGTGTTCTGAGGGAAGACGACGGCGCGGCCGGCGATCTTGACCTCCCGCTTGCCCTTCTCGATCTCGTCGGTCTCGGGCTTTTCGCCGACCAGGAATCTGAAGATCGGGGTGAAGGACTCCTCCGAGGTCGCCACTTGAACGTGGGTCTGGTTGGGGATCGTGATGTTCTTCGCCCCCCCGATCTCCCTGGTCGGCTCATCCCCGGGGTCCAGCGTCCGAAGGCCAGCCCAGATCGCGAGCGTCTTCACCCCTCCGGGCGGCGAGTCGCTCGTCCGGCCGTCGATGTTGACGTAGCGGCGCACGCTGGCCGCGCGCGCGTGGCTCGCGAGGTACTCGTGCATCACCGTCGTCCCGCGCGAGTGCCCGAGCACGTCGACCCGGGACTTGCCGGTCTGCGCCTTCACCCGCTCGATCAGCGCGTCGAGGCTGGCGTGGACCTCGTCGATGGTCTCGTCGAGGGGGGTGAGCGTGTCGTACTCGAGTACGTGGATGAAGCGCTGCGGAAACCCGTTGCTGGTCAGCCGCATCTGCTGCGACTCGAACTGCGCCCCTGACCCCGACCCGCCGTGGACGAAGATCAGCGGGGTGACCTTGTCGGGGTCGAGCTTGTCCGGCTTGTCGGTCGCGGTAGCCCCGGGCGCCGCAACCGACGCGGTGAGTCCCGCCACGACCATTAGTGCTCCGAGCCGCCACCGACACGCTGTGGTCATCGCTCTCCTCCGTGGGTCCCTGCAACACATGCGAAGAATGATTCGGCAGGACGTTATCACCCGGGTGTTCCGATCGCGCCTGGGACTGACTGCCAGCATGGCTGAATGGCGCCCCTAGATGAACGAGGCCCGGCGTTGGTCACGCCAGCGTCCTAGCCCATCAGCGGGCCCAGAGATGCTGAAGCGAACTCCGGATGGGGCTTTCGATATCGAGCCGACCGGGATTTGAACCAGCGACCGCTCGGCCCCCAGCCGGCACCCAATCCATGTCGATGCGTCCCGCAGCGTCCGCCGCGTCCCCATCGTCCCCGGCCTGGACGATCGGACGAATGGGACGTAGCAGTCGGTACCAAGCGGTACCACGAGGTCGGACCGGGGGCCCGATTCGTTTCTCGCCGCGACGCACGACCTGTCGAACGAGACGGGTCGCCGTAGCCCGTTGCGGCGAGCTGACTAGGACGGCGGACCGTCCTCGCGAGCGATCTCCTCGCGATCGCGCGCGTCGGCTGCTTCGATCGAGCGCGCCTCAGCCAGTACCCGTTCGAGTTCCCCCGGCGGGATCACGACCGCGCCCGAGGAGTCGGCGAACACATACATGCCAGGGACCACCCCTACACCGCGCAAGACCACGGGCACGTTGGCCTGAAACGGTGTGATCTCGCCCCCACCCCATCGCGTCGCCTCACCGGCGCAGTAGGCGGCGAAGTCATATCCCGCCAGTTCGTCGAAGTCGCGCAGCCGCCCGTCGGTGAGCACGCCGGCGAGACCATGGTGCTGAACGCGCGTGAGCTTCGTACCACCACCCATCGAGACGTCGGTGTAGCCGTTGGAGGCGAGGACCAAGACCTTGCCCTGCGGGTCGTCGCCAACGGCCTCGTAGAAGAGGTTGGCGAGGTTGTAGCGCTCGGGATCGAGCGACGCCGAGCAGCTCGGGAAGTAGGAGATGGTCACCGCGGGGCCGAAGAGGACCCGCCCAGGCGTCGGGCTGACGAGGTCGAGGATGTGGCAGCGGTGGCGATGCAGCCGTCCCATCGCGTCGACCAGGTCCGCGCACTTCAGGCCCTCCACGGTGGACGCAGGATCCATCGCTTCGATCCTACGCACAACGATTACCCCGTCGGGCCGAACCGCTCGGTGCGGATCATCCGCCGGTCCACGCCCGCGGCGAGCGCCAGCGTCCGACGCGGACTCGACGAAGCCGTTCGAGCCGCAGATGAAGACGACCCGCGCCCGGGAGGCGGGCTCGGCGATCAGCTCGGCGTCGATCCGGCCGGTGTGTCCGGTCCAGCCCTCGGGCGCCTCGCGGGTGAGCGTGACCGTGACGTCGCCGTCGAGCTCGTCGGCGTAGATCAGCTCCTCGGCGGTGCGCGCCGAGTAGATCGAGCTCCATCGTCGAGGTCGGGCATCGTGCGGCGGCGATGGCGCATCATCGCCATCAACGGCACGACGCCGGAGCCGCCGCCGATCAGCAGCGCCGGGGCCTCGCCCCGCCAGACGAAGTACGAGGTGAACGGACCCCGGACCTCGACCTGGTCGCCCTCGACCACGACGTCGTGGAAGTAGCCGGAGACCTCGCCCTCGTCGAGCCGATCGATCGTCAGCTCGATCTCGCCCCGATCGAGCGGCGAGGAGGCGATCGAGTAGGACCGCTGGGCGCGGTAGCCGTCGGGCGCCGTGAGGCGGACGTCCAGGTGCTGGCCGGGCAGGAACGGCATCCACATCGGCAGCGCAAGGCGGAACGTCTTCGTGCGGGGCGTCTCGGTCCTGATCGCGGTCACGGTGGCGATCTGCCAGCGGCCGGGAGCACGCTGAGCGACCGGCATGGTCAATCGGTCCAATAGCGCTCCTCCTTCCAGGGGTCGCCGCGGTTGTGGTAGCCGTTGGCCTCCCAGAAGCCGGGCTCGTCGTGGTCCATCACCAGCAGGCCGGCGACCCACTTCGCGCTCTTCCAGAAGTACAGGTGCGGGACCAGCAGCCGAGCCGGCCCGCCGTGCGCGCGCTCGAGCGGCTCGCCCTCGTGCTCGGTGACGACCCAGGCCTTGCCGTCGGTGAGGTCGTCGATCGCGAGGTTGGTCGTGTAGCCGCCGTAGCTGAAGGCCATCGCGTAGGCGCCCGAGCGGTTCCGCGGCATCGAGCAGCAGGTCGACCGAGACGCCGCCGAAGCTGGTGCCGAGCTTCGACCAGCTCGTCACGCAGTGGATGTCGCAGGGGATCTCCTCGAACTCGAGCTCGTGAAACTCCTCCCAGGTCCACTCGGCCTCCTCGGCGACCATGCCGTCGATCCGGAAGCTCCAGTCCGCGGGGTCGACGTCGGGCGTCGGGCCGGCCGTCAGGACCGGGAAGCCGCGCTCCTCGTACTGGCCGGGCGGCAGGCGGTCGTCGCCGCGGTGCGCGCGACCGGTGAATCCCCGGGAGACGAAGTCGGACATCACGCCAAGAGCTCGCGAGCCTCTTGCGCGTTGTGCGCGCTGACCAGGATGTCGTGCGCCCCGACGGACCCCAAGCCGTCACCGGCCCCGGCGCCGCTGTTGGTCAACCGGGGCAGACATTCGATGCCGGCGCCGCGCAAGACCGAGCAGAGCAGCTCCGCCTCGGGCTCGCTCGTGGCGACCCCAACTACGACCCAGTCATCGGGGCGAGTCATGGTCGGCTTACTACCCGAATGTGAACGCGTATGCCTCGGCGCCGGGCTCGAGGAACGTGATCTCCAGCGTCCGCTCGCGGACCGTTTCGCGCTCGCGAACGAGTTGGTAGAGGCGTCCGTCGCTGAGGAGGCCGTTGCCGTTCTCGTCGACGTCCACGCCATGTGACGCACCAGGAGGTTCGCCGTCGAGGAGCACGCGGAATGGGATCGGCTCGCGCGCTCCGGACGAGAGCACGAGGTGCGCGTCGCGTGCGTGAAACCGGAAGGCGACGCTCCCCCCGGCCTCCTCGAGCACGACGCTCTCACGCTCGACCGTCCACTTACCCGCGACGGTCCACCGGTTCAAGTGCAGACCCTCGCGCGGTTCGTCGGGTGGCGCGGGCTGGCCGGTGCGGCCGTAGCCAAGGTACGTCTCCGGCGTCTTTAGATGGTCCCAGTCGGCCTCCGTCTCCACGCCAAGTCCCTCGACCGAGACGAGCTCGCGCTCGATGCCGAGCAGGGCCTGGATCATTCGCTCCGATTCCTCGTAGCGTCCTTCGCCGAAGCGTTGGTCGCGGATGACTCCGTCGGCGTCGACGAAATAGAGCGCCGGCCAGTAGTGATTGTCGAACGCGCTCCAGACTTCGTAGTCGTTGTCGGCGGCGATCGGGTAGTCGATGCCTCTCTCCTTCGTCGCCTCCCGGACGCCGTCGACCGTCGTGCTCGAAAGCGAACTCAGGTGTGTGGACGCCGATCACGATCAGCCCGTCGTCTCGGTAGGCCTGCGACCACGCGCGGACGTACGGCTCCTGGCGCAGCCAGTTGATGCAGGTCAGGGTCCAGAAGTTGACGACGACGACGTGCCCGCGCAGCTCGTCGGGGCCGAGTGGCTCGGAGTTGAGCCACCCGGTCGCCCCGTCGAGCGACGGCATGTGCACACGGGGGTGCAGACGGTCGAACACGGTCGCCTAGCGGAGCTTTCGCAACCCCGTGCGGACCTCTTCTGCGAAGAGCTCCGGCTGTTCCCACGCCGCGAAGTGCCCGCCCTTGTCGACCTCGTTGTAGTGGATGAGATTCGGATAGGCCCGCTCCGTCCAGCTCCGCGGCGCCTCGTATTGCTCGCCGGGAAAGACGCTCACGGCGACCGGAATCGAGACGCCCTTCGCGTTGAAGAAGCCACCCTTGTATTCCCAGTAGAGACGGGAAGCGGAGACCCCCGTGTTCGTCAGCCAATAGAGCGTGATGTTGTCGAGCAGCTCGTCACGCGTCAGTTCCCCGTTCGCGCTCGTAGTCCGGTCCAGAGCCTCAACCACCGCTGCGGCCGGCTGGTCGTCGGCATCGTTGTGGTCGAGAAGCCAGGCGGCCAGCCCAACGGGTGAATCCGCGATCCCGTACAACGTCTGCGGGCGCGCGGCCATGTACCTGGCGTAGTCGACTTGCGTGAACGTTCTCGCCAGCTGCGCATACGCGCGTCGTTCCTCAGCTGAAAGGTCCGATGGCGGCGGGTCGCCGGCCAGGAGAGCCTCGTCGACGTCAGCCGGAACCGTGGCCGGCATGTTGGTGTGGATGGCGAGCAATCCGTCAGGTGCCTGCAAGCCCATCTGGTCCACGACGAAAGCACCCCAGTCGCCGCCTTGGGCGACGTAGCGGTCATACCCCAGCCTCCCCATGAGCTCCGCCCAGGCTCGGCCCATGCGCTCAGGACCCCAGCCGGTGCTCGTGGGCTTGCCGGAGAACCCGTAGCCGGGCATCGACGGAATCACCACATGGAAGGCGTCCGATGCGCTGGCGCCGTGCGCCGTGGGATCGGTCAGCCGATCAATGATCTTCAGCTGTTCGATGATCGAGCCGGGCCATCCGTGATTGACGATGAGCGGTAACGCGTCGTCATGTTGCGAGCGAACGTGCATGAAATGAATGTCCAGCCCGTCGATCTCGGTGATGAACTGCGGTAGGGCGTTCAGCTCTGCCTCGCACTTGCGCCAGTCGTAGTCCGTGGCCCAGTAGTTGGCGAGTTCCTGAGTCATCGCAAGCGGCACGCCCTGCGAATGATCTGGGACGGTTTCCTTCTCCGGCCAGCGCGTCGCCGCAATCCGGCGGCGGAGATCGGCAAGTTCCTCCTCCGGAACGTCGACGTGGAACGGACGGATCTCGTTGGCTGTTTCGACCGTGGTGCTCATGAGGATCTCCTTCGCGAGACCGGATGGCGTCGGTATTGCGACGCGGCCCGCGGCTCGGCGGGGCCGAGCGGCTCGATTGGCCACTCGGTCGCCCGTCGAGCGCGGCAGTGGACGTTGCGCGCCACGCGGTCTAGCGGAGCGACCGGAACGCCGACCGAACCTCGTCGGTGAACACCTCCGGCTCCTCCCAGGCGGCGAAGTGGCCGCCCTTGTCGGCCTCGTTGAAGTACGCGAGGTCGGGGTAGACCGCCTCGACCCAGCTCCGCGGCGACGCCCAGATCTCGCCGGGGAACGTGGTGAAGCCGACCGGCACGGTGACCGCCGGAGGAGGCTGGCCGCTCGCAAGCGCTGCGGCCAGCGCTCGTCCGTCCTCCCAGTACGACCGGGCCGCCGACGCTGCGGTGCCGGTCAGCCAGTACAGCGTGATGTTGTCGACGATCGACTCCCGTGTCAGGTTGCCCGCGGGCTTCCCGTCGACGAAGGCGCCGGCGATCTTGTAGTAGCTGTCCGTGTCGTGGTCGAGCAGCCAGGCCGCCAGCGCGACCGGTGAATCGAGCAGGGCGTAGCCGATCGTCTGCGGCCGCGTTGCCATCTCGAGGAAGTAGCCGAAGCCGTCTTCCTTGAACGTCGCGACCGCCTCGGCCGCTGCGCGTTCCTGTTCGGATTCCTTGGGCAGGTGATCGCCGATTGCGAGCACCGCCGTGAGCAGGTTCAGGTGGTAGCCGGCCAGACCCTCGACCCCCTGGCGACCCATCAGGTCCGTGACGAGGGCACCCACGTCGCCGCCCTGGGCGACGTAGCGGGCGTAGCCGAGGCGCTGCATCAGCTCCGCCCACGCCCGTCCGGTGCGGGCGGCGTCCCAACCGAGCTCGGTCGGCTCACTGGAGAACCCGTAACCGGGCAGCGACGGCAGCACCAGGTGGAAGGCGTCCGCGGCGTCGCCACCGTGCGCGGTCGGGTCGGTGAGCGGTCCGACGGTCTCGAGCAGCTCGACGACCGACCCGGGCCAGCCGTGGGTCATGATCAGCGGCAGAGCGTCCTCGTGCTGCGAGCGCACGTGGATGAAGTGGATGTCGACGCCGTCGATCTCGGTCTTGAACTGAGGCAGCGCGTTCAGCCTCGCCTCGCATGCACGCCAGTCGTACTCGTTCTGCCAGAAGTCCGCGAGGGCCTTCGTGGTCGCCAGTTGCACGCCCTGTGACCGATCGTCGACGAGCTCCCTGGTGGGCCAGCGCGTCGCGGCGATGCGTTGACGGAGGTCGTCCAGCGCCTCTTCCGGAATCTCAACTTGGAAGGGACGGATCTCTGTGGCGCCCGACGGCTTGTCGGTCGTGACTGACATATGGGTCTCCTTAGGTTCTGTGACGGCGGCTTACTCGCTTCCGCCGACAGGTTGAGCAAGAGCAGGAAGACGTGTCCTCGGTGGGTCGTTTCCGGACGGGCGGGCGAGCAGGACCATCTCCCGCACGCCGGATGCGAGCGCGCGCTGCCTCAATGCACGAGGCACCGCCAACCAACCCGCGATCTCGTGCACTGACCCCCTCATACGCGCAGCCTAACGCCTCAGAGTGGGATTCCAACAATCGCTATCGGCTTTGTCGTGCACGCGATAAATCCGGTCACCTAGCGCAGCTTCCGGAACCGGGTGCGGACCCCTTCTGCCAAGAGCCCCCGGCTGTTCCCAGGCCGCGAAGCGTCCGACCGTGGTGGGAGACGTTGTCGAGGATGTCGTCTCGGGTTAGGCCCTCGGCATATCCGTCGAAGACACGTGCGATCAGCGCCAAACTAGTCGCGTCGTGGTCGAGCATCCAGGCGGCCAGGCATCCCGCCCGTGCGTTCCAGAGCCTTACCAACGCGAGGAACCCACCACTCGAGCTCGGCCTGCGCCCACGCCTTCTCATCCGGGTCTGGATGGATGCGCAGGGAGTGTCCAAAGATCCAGCCGTACTGGACGAGCCCGCTGAGCATCCCCAGCTCTAGTTCGTTCTCCGATAGAAGCTGGCCCTCCGCGGCACGAAAGTCCGCCTCGATCTCGTCGTGACTCGCCTCGATACGCCAAGCGTCGTGGCAGAGGTACCAGGCAAACTCGACCGTGGGGGTGCCGACGGTTGCGAGGTCCCAATCGAGTAGGACCACCGTCTGATCCGCGAGTCCGAGGTTGTCGTCCCGCAGATCGCCGTGCAACAGGGTCAGCGGACCTGCTTTCTCGAGTGCCTCGGCGAGCGCAGAGACGTCATTTGCGGTCCTCAGCACCTCGTCGCCGACATCCGCCGGGACGGAGTCTGCGAACGCTTCCCACGCCGCCTCCAGTTGCTTCGGCAGCAGGTCGGTCCCGGCGCGCTCCTCCGCGGCAACAAGGGGCGAGGACATCCCGAGACGATCGCCTAGAGCTGCGGCTCCGTCCGGAACGCGGCCAGCGAACTCGGCATGCAGCGCGGCCGCTGCATCGAGGACGTGTCGATTCTCAGCGCGGGACAGCACGCGATCATCCCCGAGAAAAGTCGCCGAGAGATCCCGCATCATCACCCACCACCCGTCGCCGTCCGCGATGACCGCTTCGATTCCGTGATCGATCGTTTCCGGCATCCGATCGAAGGCACCGGCTTCCCAGAGCAAGGCCGTTCTGCCACGGTCTCGCGTGACGCGCCCGAGCCAATCTGATGCGGGACCGACGCGCTTAGCGATCAGGTCGGTTCCATCGGCGAGCATGACTTTTTCGAGCGACGCCCCGGAGTTACCGGAGTGTTCGAATGCAGCCCGGCGGGCTCCGGGACCCATGCGCCGAAGGACGGTTTCCGACAACGAGACCTGTGAGTCGTCGCGCGACCTCGCGGCGTAGCTCCAGATGCGGCGGATCTGACCACCATCACTTCGGACATACCAGCGGCGCCGATCCACGGCATCCGCGCCACGCCACTCGAAGGTCACGGCGACGCCTGAGGGCCATTCCTGGGCATCCCAGAGGAGCACGTCCCCCGGACCAGCTGTCTCCAGATGAGCGACGACTGCATCTGCGCCGTGGATTCGTCGGCGCCCGGCCTCACTGCTGGAGTCGAGGAAGGCGTCGCTCGCAAGCAGCTCGCCCACAGCGCCATATCGGCCACTAGCCACCGCGGTCCGCAAGAGCGGGCCGAGCGACTCGCCGGCCGCTGCACCGGATTGCGACTTCATTCCCGCTAGACGAACCGCTTTACGAAGTCGAGGGCGACTTGGGCGACCTCGCGCCAGCCGCTGTCGATCGTCAGCGAATGGCCGCGGTTCGGGATCTTCTGGATCTCGGTGACCGCCTTGTTGTGGCGCTGGCGCTTGTAGGAGGCATTCGCGATCGCCCACGGCACCGTGTGGTCCTCCGCGCCGTCGATGATCAGAAGCGAGCCGCGGTCGGGGTTGCGAACGTCGAGCTTCGCCTCGCTGAACGGGTTCAGGTTGGCGTTGGCCATCTGCATCAGCGCTGAGCCCGGTGCGGCGACGTGGTAGGTCTCATACAGGTACCGCGCCTCCTCGTCGTCGCCGAACGCGTTGGTCCAGCCGTACTTGAACTCGTCGAAGGTCAGGGTGACCGCACGCCCGCGGTTGAGCGGGTTCTTGAGCACCGGCAGCGCCGCGCGGAGCGACGAGAGCGGCAGCGGCAGCACACCGCGGAACGGACCCGGATCGATCGCGACCGTGGCGGCCGAGAGACCGCGATCGGCGACCAGCTGGGCCAGCAGGCCTCCCGTCGAGTGCCCCATCACCGCCGGCTTCTTGTCGAGAGCGCCGATCACCGCGGCCGTGTGGTCGGCGACCTGCCCAAGCGTCTTCTTCGCGAGCACGTCGGGGTTCGCCCGAGCCTCTTCGACGGTCTCGGGGTCGTCAGGCCAATCGGGCGTCAGTCCGGCGTATCCGTGCTCCTCGAAGAACTCGACCCAGTTGTTCCAGCTCGACGGGAGCAGCCACAGCCCGTGGATGAAGACGACCGGCGTCTTCCCGCTCGCGTTGGCCTCCTCAACCTGTCGCTGCTCGCGGTCGCTGATCCCACTCGCGCCATCGGTCGACTTGTCGGTCATCGATACCCCTTCGGTCGCAGCTTCGGTCCCGTAACTCATGGATCAGCCTTTCAGTTCGGGCCACGCGACGTGGTGGAGACCGTCGGCGGCGGATTGCATGGCCGCGAGGATCCCGCCACCGCGGGGTCCTCGAATCTGCCAATCGGCTGTACTGAGACCAACAACGAAAGGAACCCCATGAAGATCATTGTCATCGGCGGTACCGGCCTGATCGGCTCGAAGGTGGTGGCCGGCCTCAACGAGGAGGATCACGAGGCCGTCGCCGCGTCACCCGACACCGGCGTCAATACGCTCACCGGCGAGGGACTGGCCGAGGCGCTCGAGGGCGCCGAGGCCGTGATCGACGTGTCGAACTCGCCGTCGTTCGAGGACGAGGCGGTGATGGAGTTCTTCACGACCGCCACCACCAACGTACTGGCGGCCGCGGCAGAGGCCGGTGTGCGGCACTACGTCGCCCTGTCGGTGGTCGGAGCGGACCGCGTGCCCGAGAGCGGCTACCTCCGGGCGAAGGTCGCCCAGGAGAAGCTGATCGACGGGTCGTCGATTCCCTACACGATCGTTCGCGCCACGCAGTTCTACGAGTTCGCGAAGCGGATCGCGGACGAGGCGACGGACGGCGACGTCGTCCGGTTGCCGCATGTGCTGTTCCAACCGATGGCCGCGGACGACGTCGCTGCTGCGGTCGTCGAGGTCAGCCAGCGGGCACCGGCCGACGGGCTCGTCGAGATCGCCGGTCCAGAGCAGTACCGCTTCGACGAGTTCATCCGCGACGCGCTGGCGGCCAAGGGCGACCCGCGGACCGTCGTCGCCGACCCGCAGGCCCGCTACTTCGGCGCGGTGCTGGAGGAGCGCTCGCTGGTGCCGGACAACGCCATCCACTTCGGCGGAACCCGGTTCGACGACTGGCTCGCCGAAGCCGCGCCCGCGGCTTAGGGCGTGGCCGTCCCGACCCCGTCCTCGGTCGCATCGCCATCTGCGCGACCGCGACGAGGCGGGGTCACAGCGCGTCACACCGGTCGAGCTCTTCTTCGACCTCGTCTACGTCTTTGCGATCACGCAGCTCTCGCACCTGATCCTCGACGACCTCTCCGTAGACGGGGTCGCGCAGGCGGCCTTCCTCCTGATCGTCGTCTGGTGGGCGTGGATCTATACGACCTGGATGGCGAACTGGCTCGACCCGTCCTCCCCCGCGGTCCGCACCGTCCTCACCGGGGTCATGCTCGCGAGCCTCCTGATGGCCGCGGCGCTGCCCACGGCGTTCGGCGACGATGGATTCCTCTTCGCGGCGAGCTACGTCGCGCTTCAGGCGGGCCGCAACGCCGCGGCGATGGTGCTGGTCCGCGACCACCGGCTTCGCGACGTGTTCGAGCGGCTGCTCCTGTGGAGCCTGGTCTCGGGCGCGCTCTGGCTCGCGGGCGCGGCGCTCGACCCGGACCAGCGCCTGCTCCTGTGGATCCCCGCGCTCGGCCTGGAGCTCGCCGCGCCCTTCGCCCGCTACTGGCTCCCCGGCCGCGGCCGCGCGGCGACGACGGACTGGGACATCGACGGCGGCCACTTCGCCGAGCGCTGCCAGCTGTTCATCATCATCGCGCTCGGCGAGTCGATCGTCGTGACCGGGGCCACTGCGGCGGACGCCGGCCTGACCTCGACCGTGGTCGTCTGCCTCGTCGTTGCGTTCCTGGAGACCGTGGCGCTGTGGTGGCTCTACTTCGGCGCCCCGGCCGAACGCTCGCACGCCATGATGAGCGAAAGCGACGATCCGGGCCGCATCGCGCGCAACGCCTACACCTACGTCCACGCGCTGATCGTCGCCGGGATCATCGCGACCGCCGCCGGGGTCGACTTGCTCATCGCCCACCCGCACGATCCTCAGCACGGCGTCGGCCTGGCGATCATCCTCGGCGGCCCCGCTCTCTTCCTGCTCGGCGAGAGCCTCTTCCAGTGGAGCGCGACCGGCACGGTCAACGCGAAGCGCCTGGCGGCGGCTGCGCTGATCGTCGCGCTTGCGCCGCTCGCATCCGAGCTCTCGACGCTCGCGCTCATCGGGATCGTGACAGGGCTCTTGACGGCTGTCGCGACCTGGGAGCTGCGGGCGATGACCCCGGCAGGTTGGGGCTCGAGGCAGTTCATGGCCTGACCGAGGGCGTCGCGTTTCATCAATCGGACCCGAGTACCGCCGCGTCCGCCTTCTGGCGGACCGTCACGCGGCCTCGTCGGCCAGTGGAAGCCCAGCAAGTTGAGCCAAGGCCTTCCTGCCTGACCGCAGAGCGAAGCTTGTTTTCAAAGGATGCGTTCGAGGACGAGCATCCGCCGGCTGGACACCAGATGCTCCAAGTCATCCGCCAAGGCCTCGACCCGTAGTTCCGCTTGTTGCTGCCAGTGCTCGAGGTTGACGATCTCCGCGATCAGCACGTAATCGGCTGATTCAATGGCCTGTCCGGGTACGTCCATCGGCCGCGTCAATCGCCAATCCGCCATGGTCTCCAGCGAGCCATGAACGATGTCCCGATCGCTGGCCATCAGACGTTCAAAGTCCTCGGCTAGCTCCGGCGAGCGGAGGTGAAACCACATGACTAGTGTCGCCGCGGCCGCCATCAGCCGTCACGTCCGACTCGGAACCTCTGCATGTTCGACCGCCCACTGCAAGACGGAGTCGGCGATGTCCTCCCACCCGGTCTGCGCCGGGAGCAGGTGGGCGAAGCCCTCGCACTCCCTGATCTCGGTGATCGTGTCGGACTTGTAGTGCTTGGCGTTCGACTGCTGGACCTTCGGTGGCATTAGGTGGTCCTCACCGCCCGAAACGAACAGCAGCGGGGCCCGATCGTCGTTGTGATAGTCGACCCACACCTCCTGATGGCCCGGCTGCAGGTTGGCCAAGACGCTGTCCCAGAAGATCCGTCCGGAGGCTGGGATGTGGTAGCGCTCGTAGAGCCTCCGAGCCTCGTCCTCAGGGAAGGTGTTCGTAAACGCATAGCGCCACTGATCGAACGTGAATCCGACCGCCTTGTGATGGTTGGCCGGGTTCTTGAGGACCGGGAGCGTCGCTTTTAGCTGCGCCGCTGGGATCGCCCGGACGCCCTCGGTCGGAGCCGAGTTCAGAGCGACTCCTGCAGCGCCATAGCCATGGTCGAGGAGGATCTGCGTAAACGCGCCGCCCGCCGAGTGTCCAATGAGGATCGGCGGCGAATCGAGCTCACCGATTACCTCTTCGAAGCGCGCAATGATTTCAGGCACGGTCACCGCCTCGATCGGCGAGGGATCGGCGTTGAGCGCCTCCACCTCGACCTCGAAGCCGGGATAGGCTGGCGCTAGAACGCGGTAACCGCGCGCTTCGAACCGGGCCATCCAGTTCTCCCAGGACCGGGGCGTGACCCAGAAGCCGTGGACGAAGACGATCGTGTCAGGTGTGGTCGTCGGGGCGCTCATCGAGAAACTCCTTCGCTTGGTGCCAAACTGACGACGGCATTTCAGCGATCCGCCGGGCGTCTTCCGTCGTCGCGGCTAGATCTGTGTCTGCCGACCCTACACCCGGCCGATTGCCGCCCAAAGCGGAGCCCTTCCAGGACCGGATCTCGCTCAATCGGGGCGACTGGATTTTGAACCAGCGACCGCTCGGCCCCCAGCCGGCACCCAAGCGGTGTCGATGCGTCCGGAGGCGTCCCCCGCGTCCCCATCGTCCCCGCCCGCGAACGATCCGGACGAATAGGACATAGCAGTCGGTACCAAGCTGGTACTACGAGGTCGTGGATTCGGATCGGCGGCCCGATTCGTCGCTCGCTACCACCCGCGGATTGTGGAACGGACGCGCCTGCCGGCCTGATCGTCGGGGGCGCGCGAGGTGCACGAAGACGACCGGCCTCAGATCCTCGACCCGATGGTCACCCACACGGCCTCACGCCGAGCGATGCGGGCGCGCCGGTGTTCAGCCCGGCGCGTCCCGGCAGTGAATCAACGCTTCTCGTAGTCGTTGAAGATCAGGCTGACACGGTTGGTCGACGAGCGGAAGTTGGGGAAGTTGAGGCTTCGCGTCGGCCCGCGCCCGCGCGACTTGAGACTCACCTCCACGGTGTCGTTCGGGGGCTCCGCCGCAGGGATGAACAGGTCCGCGTGAGTCAGGAACGGCAGGCTGGCGATCAACGCATTCGGTTCGCTGAGATCCGACATGCCGTCCGAGTCATCGTCGAACACGAATACGGCGTTCGTCGTGTTCGAGATCGGGCTCAGCGCCGGGGTGACGACGTTCTGGCCCTCGACCGTGAGCACGTCGTTCTGACCGCCGCCGTGGTCGCCCCAGAACTCCTTGTAGCGGGTGATCACCATGCCCGAGTTCGCCTCGTTGGGTGAGAGCAGCAGTTCGACGCCCTCGCCGGGGACCGAGCTGAGCAGGCGCACGAGCCGGTCGTTGCGCCGGAACGGCTCTGGGTAAAGGTGGTGGACCACTCCATCGGGACGGGTCAGTGCGAACTCGTAGCGCTTGTCGCGCACCAGCTTCAGCGGGCCCCACGCCCCATCGGTCGCGAGGTCGGGTGCCTCGACCGGCTGGTTTCCCTTCCGCTCGCCCGTGGCAGGCTTCAGCCGCCACACCTCCAGCTGAGTCCCGCCTGGAACGCCGGTGTTCTGAGGGAAGATGACGGCGCGGCCGGCGATCTTGACCTCCCGCTTGCCCTTCTCGATCTCGTCGGTCTCGGGCTTTTCGCCGACCAGGAATCTGAAGATCGGGGTGAAGGACTCCTCCGAGGTCGCCACTTGAACGTGGGTCTGGTTCGGGATCGTGATGTTCTTCGCCCCCCCGATCTCCCTGGTCGGCTCATCCCCGGGGTCCAGCGTCCGAAGGCCAGCCCAGATCGCGAGCGTCTTCACCCCTCCGGGCGGCGAGTCGCTCGTCCGGCCGTCGATGTTGACGTAGCGGCGCACGCTGGCCGCCCGCGCGGGGCTCGCGAGGTACTCGTGCATCACCGTCGTCCCGCGCGAGTGCCCGAGCACGTCGACCCGGGACTTGCCGGTCTGCGCCTTCACCCGCTCGATCAGCGCGTCGAGGCTGGCGTGGACCTCGTCGATGGTCTCGTCGAGGGGGGTGAGCGTGTCGTACTCGAGTACGTGGATGAAGCGCTGCGGAAACCCGTTGCTGGTCAGCCGCATCTGCTGCGACTCGAACTGCGCCCCTGACCCCGACCCGCCGTGGACGAAGATCACCGGGGTGACCTTGTCGGGGTCGAGCTTGTCCGGCTTGTTGGTCGCGGCACCCCCGGGCGCCGCAACCGACGCGGTGAGTCCCGCCACGGCCATTAGTGCTCCGAGCCGCCACCGACACGATCTGCTCATCGCTCGCCTCCGTGATCCCTGCAACACATGCGAAGAAATGATGCGGCGGGACATTATCACCCGGGTGTTCCGATCGCGCCTGGGAATGACTGCCAGCATGGCTGATATGGCGCCCCTAGATGCACGAGGCCCGCCTTGGTCACGCCAGCTTCCTAGCCCATCAGCGGGCCCAGAGATGCTGGAGCGAACTCCGGATGGGGCTTTCGAGATCGAGCCGACCGGGATTTGAACCAGCGACCGCTCTGCCCCCAGCTCAGTGCGAGCGCCGCTTGGTACCACGGCCGGTACCACGGCGCTCGTCCCCGCCCCGCCCCGTGGGGATCGCCGATGCCGAAGCCCGCCTCGGAAGCGGGTTTCAGCCAATCGGGGCGACTGGATTTGAACCAGCGACCGCTCGGCCCCCAGCCGAGTGCGCTACCAGACTGCGCCACGCCCCGTGGGTCGTCCCGAGTCTACGCCAGGTCGAGCGTCGATCGGGACCGTGAAGCGGGCGACGAGAATCGAACTCGTACCGAGACCTTGGAAGGGTCGCATGCAGCCTTTACACCACGCCCGCGTGGCTCTGAATCATAGAAACGCGTGCGACAGCGTCAAGCCACCGATCCGCACGGCGGCAACTTCGCTTCGGCCGCGCGGGTGGTGCTGCCCGGCGGCCAGTCAGCCCACCCGCAGGCCGAAGTCGACCGTGTAGATGCCGCCGGACTTGTCGCCGGCGCCCGGGGTGCCGGCCGAGAACCCGACGCCGAGCTCGCGGAAGCCGCGGTTGAGGATGTTGGCGCGGTGGCCGGTGCTGCTCATCCAGGCGCGGACGATCGCGCGCGGGGTGCCCTGGTCGCGCGCTCCCCAGCCGATGTTCTCGCCGTAAGCCCATTGGCTCAGGCCGCCGCGCGAGGTAGCCGACACCCTCGAGCCGGGCGCCGAGGTCGCCCTCGCCGCCGCAGGCGTGGTCGAAGCAGCCGGTGCCGTCCATGCGCTCGTTGTGACGCTGGGCGGCGCGCTGGAGCTTGCGGTCGCGGTCGAGCGCCGCGCAGGTTCGCGTGCTCGCGCTCCCGGTTGATCAGGCAGGTGATCGCGTCGCGGGCCTGCCCGGCGGTCAGCGAGGCCGGGTTCGACCCTCCCCACTTGCCGCACGCGCTCGCGGCCGCGCGCGGGGTCGCTGCCGTGCCGCCGATCGCCAGCAGCGAGATCGCGAGTCCGAGCGCGGCCAGGAAGCGCTGGCTTGGGTCCCCCACACGAGTCGCCATTGCGCTGACGATCGGCGGACGGCGCCGATCGCGTTAGCTCGGTGGACGTTCGACCGGGGTCAGGGGGTGCGTTGGCCGAAGACGACGGCGAACGTCGCGTACTTCTTCTGGCACCGGCCGGCGACCTTCTTCTTGGACACCCCGACCCCGAGCTCGCGAAAGTCCGGGTCGAGGATGTTGACTCGGTGGTAGACGCTCGCCATCCAGTTGGCGACCATCGCCTTGGCGCTCCGCCCGCAGCCGGTGTTCTCCGCGTAGCGCCAGGACTCGACCCCGTCGAAGTACCCCGCCTGGCGCAGCCGCGCCTCCAGGCTGGGCTCGTTCGGGCAGCGATGGGCGAGGCAGCCCGTGGCGACCATCGCCTTCGCGTGCCGCTGGCTCGCCTTCTGCAGCGGTGCGCTGCGGACCAGCTTGCCGAACCCGTGCACGGCGCGCTCCTCGTTGATCAGACACCGGATCGACTTGCGCAGGTTCCTGACGGTCGATTGGGCGGCCGGCGCCGACGCCAGGCCGCACGCCGGCCCGCCCCTGGCGGCCGCCGCCTGGGAAGGAGTCGGTGAGGAGGCGGGCGCCAGGGAGGCCACGGCCGCGACGCCGAGCGCCGCGAGGCCCCCGGCAGCCGCGGCGAGCCATCGCCGTCCTGCCTTGCGCGTCTGAGTCATGCCTGAGAGAAAAGTTAGCGCGCCCCTGCCGGCGCGCTATCTGCTCAAACCCGCTTGGCGCCGCCGAGTTGCGGGGGTGCTCGGTGCGAAGAAGCGAGCGGGGGAGCCGGGATTCGAACCCGGATTCACGGTTTTGGAGACCGCGCGCATAGCCATTAACTCACTCCCCCGGACTGCGCCTGAGCTTAGGCGGTGAGCAGCCCAGGCGCGGTCGTCCGCGACCAGCTGGCAAGAGCCACAGGTGCGGACGAGAGGACTCGAACCTCCACGGGCGTTAGCCCACCAGGTCCTAAACCTGGCGCGTCTGCCAATTCCGCCACGTCCGCGCGGGACTTCGGTAACGATGCCATAGCTCGCATCGACGGCCTTCACGCGCGGCCGGGTTCGCGTTTATGCTTGCGGCGATGGAGACCGTGACCGCCCGACCGGGGTACGAGCTGTGGCGGCCGAATCGCGAGAAGGCCGAGTCGCAGACGATGAAGGCGCTGATCGCCTTCGTTCTGCTGGTCAGCGCCGCGCTCCTGATCATCGTCACGGTCGGGGGCTGGGAGCGGCTGCTGGGCGCGAGCGTCGGCGCGATGTCGCTGATCTGGGCCGGGCTCTACATCTTGTTCGCCTTCCTCGTCATGCGCTGGATCCGCGGCATCCTCCCGGTCGCCGCGGCGCTGGCGGTGATCCTGGCGATCTTCGCCGCGATCGCGGCGCCGGACTGGTTCGCGCGCTCGAAGGACGGCCTCGAGTCACCGGCGCTCGCCCGAGGACCTGCTCGGCACTGCTGACGTTGATCCTGGTCCCGGTGCAGCTGATCCTGATCGTCGTCGCGATGATCGGCTTCAACCAGGAGTGGCACGTCGAGGAGGAGCGGCCGATCGGCGACCACCCGCTCCACGGCGAGGGCGACGACGCGGGCACCGCGCCCGCGCCCGCCTGAACCCGTCCGCCCGCTCAGAACAGCGCCGGCTGCTCCTCGCGCGGCTCGATCAGCTCCGGGCCGTCCTCGCGCACGTCGTTGACCAGGTCGTCGACCTCGCGGGCGACCAGCGCGTCCTCCGGCGCGGGCGCCAACAGCCCCAGCAGCTCCTCGGGCGAGCGGCCGGGATCGAGCCAGGCGGCCTCGGCGCCGGGGGCGAGGAGGACCGGCATCCGATCGTGGATCGGGCGGATGAGCTCGTTCGGCGGCGCAGGTGACGATCGCGCAGCTGTGGAGGACGTCGTCGCTCCCCTTGCGCGGGAGCTCGGCCCAGATCCCGGCGAAGGCGAACAGCTCGCCGTCGGGGCGGCTCAGCCAGACCGGACGCTTGCCGCGCTCGTCGGTGAGCCACTCGTAGAAGCCGTCGGCCGGAATCAGGCAGCGGCGCTCGCGAAAGGCGTCGCGAAAGGCCGGCTGGCTCTCCAGCGTCTCGGCGCGGGCGTTGATCAGCGGGCGACCCGACTGCTTCTCGGCCCAGCGCCCGGGCACCAGCCCCCAGCGCAGCCGGCCGAGGTCGCGGCTGCCCGTCCTCGGTCCGGCGAACCGCGAGCACCGGATCGGTGGGCGCGATGTTGTACCGCGGCTCGTCGGCGACCTCGACCGACTCGAGGATGTCGAAGCGCGCCCGCAGCCGCATCGGGTCGGGGTTGGTGAGCGTGTAGCGCCCGCACATGCGATTGAGCTTAATCGGGCGATCGGCACGCTTGGCGGCGCGGGAGCGGTCGCAGGGACGAGCGGTCGTCAGAATGGAGCCGAGCGGCGGTGGCCAAACTGGCAAAGGCGGCGGTCTCAAAAGCCGCTGTGCGAAAGCACTTGTGGGTTCGAATCCCACCCGCCGCATCAGGTGCGCCCCGGCGAGCGCGAGGAAACTGACCCCTGGCGGGGGTTTCCTCCCGCTCGGTGCGGCACTCCGGCCGGCGCCCGGGCAGCCTGGCCGCCGCCGCGCATCCGCCGCGCATAGATAATCCCCGGCCGTGGACGCGGCAGGGCGCATGGAGATCATTCGCGAGCTGTGCTCGTTCGAGCGCCGGCTGCGCGGGCACGGACGCCGAGCGGCGCGCCGCCGAACCGGTTCGCCGAGCGGCTGCGCGGGCTCGGCCGACGGGTCGAGGTCGAGCCCATCTACGTCCACCCCCAGTACGGGCTCGTCCACGCCGCCCACTGCCTGCTCGGCTTCGCCGGCAGCCTGGTCGCGATCACGGTCCCGGCGCTCGGCTTCGGCCTCGTCCTGCTGGCGGCGACGTCGATGTACCTCGACCTCAACCACCGCATCTACCTGGTCCGCTCGCTGTTCTTCCGCCGCGCCTCCCAGAACGTCGTCTCGCCCGGCAAGCGGCCGGACGCGCCCGCGCGGCTGATCCTCTGCGCGCACCTCGACGCCGCCCGCAGCGGCGCCGTCTTCGCGCCCGGGCCCGCCCGGCGGTTCGCCAGGCTCGCGCAGCGCTCGCCGCTTCCGCTCGGCCCGTTCCGGATCCTCTTCTGGTCGCTGGTGGCCCTGCTGCCGTTGCTCGGGCTGCGGATGGCGGGCATCGACTCGGAGCTGGTCTCGGTGCTCCAGCTCCTCCCGACGCTGGTGCTCCTGGTCGCGCTCTTCGCCCTGGTCGAGATCGAGCTCTCGGCGGATCGTCCCCGGCGCCAACGACAACGCCTCCGGGGTCGCGACCGCGATCTCGCTCGCCGACGAGCTCGACGCGCGAGCCGCCCGGACAACCTCGACGTCTGGGTCGTTCTCGACGGCGCCGACGAGTGCCAGCAGGAGGGGATGCGCGCGTTCGTGCGCTCGCACCGCAAGCGGCTCGAGCCGCGGAGCACGTTCGTCCTCGCGCTCGACTCGGTCGGCCGCGGCGACGTCCGCTTTCAGACCAGCGCCGGCTGGGTCGTCAGCCACGACATGGACCGGCGCCTGATCGAGCTCTGCGAGGCGATCGCGACCGCCGACGCCGACGGGCGAGCGCCGCTTCGAGGCCGCCGGCTTCGCGAGCGGGCTCGGCGGCGACTCGGTGCCGCCCCGGCTGGCGGGCTGGCGCGCGATCGGGATCACCTGCCTCGACGCCGACGGCTACGTCCCCCACCGCCACCTGCCCACCGACACGCCGGAGACGATCAACCACGCCGCGCTCGATCGCGCCCACGGCTTCACGCTCGAGCTGATCCGGCGCCTCGACGCCGATCTCGGCCGCGACCGGGCGGGCGATCCGGGCCGCGGCCAGGACCGGTGATAGAAGTTCGCCGGTGAGCGAGACGACGCCAGCGGCGCGCGGCGAGCTGCTCTGGCAGCCCTCCGCCGGCGGCGATCGAGCGCTCGAACCTGACCCGCTACATGCGCCGGCTCGAGCAGGAGCGCGGGCTCGAGCTCGAACGGCGACTACGGCGCCGTCTGGCGCTGGTCGATCGACGAGCTCGAGCCGTTCTGGGCCTCGATCTGGGACCAGTTCGAGGTTCGCGCCTCCGCCCGGTACGAGCGGGTCCTCGCGCGGGCGCGAGATGCCGGGCGCGCGCTGGTTCGAGGGCGCGCGGCTCAACTACGCCGAGAACCTGCTCGCCGGCGAGGCCGCCCGATCGCCTCGCGGTCCAGCACGCCTCCGAGCTGCGCGAGCTCGAGCGCGCTCACCTGGGGCGAGCTGCGCGAGCAGGTGGCGCGCGGTCGGCGTCGGCCCTGCGCGGGCTCGGAGTCGAGCCGGGCGACCGCGTCTGTCGCCTACATGCCGAACCTGCCCGAGACCCTGGTCGCCTTCCTCGCCAGCGCCTCGATCGGCGCGATCTGGTCGAGCTGCTCGCCGGACTTCGGCGCCCGCTCGGTCGTCGACCGCTTCGCCCAGATCGAGCCCAAGGTGCTCTTCTGCGTCGACGGCTACCGCTACAACGGCCGCGACTTCGACCGCGCGAGACGTCGTCGCCGGGCTGCTCGAGGAGCTGCCGACGGTCGAGCACACGGTCGCACTGCGCTACCTCGACCCCGAGGCCGAGATCGACCGCCTTCGAGGAGCGATCGGGTTCGACCAGCTCGCGGCGCGCGGCGATCCGGGGGAGATCGCGTTCGAGCAGCTCCCCTTCGACCACCCGCTCTGGGTCCTCTACTCGTCGGGGACCACCGGGCTGCCGAAGGCGATCGTCCAGGGCCACGGCGGCATCCTGCTCGAGCAGCTCAAGAAGCATCACCTGCACCTCGACGCGCAGCCCGGCGACCGCGTGTTCTGGTTCACGACCACGGGCTGGATGATGTGGAACTTCCTCGTCGGGGTGCTGCTCACCGAGGCCTCGATCGTCCTCTACGACGGCAGTCCCGGGCACCCGGACATGGGCGTGCTCTGGGAGCTCGCCGAGGAAGCGCGGATCACCTGCTTCGGCACCGGCGCCAGCTACATCGCCGGCTGCATGAAGGCCGGGGTCGAGCCGGCCTCGGGCCGCGACCTGTCGAGCCTGCGCTCGGTCGGCTCGACGGGCTCGCCGCTGGCGCCCGAGGGCTTCCAGTGGGTCTACGACCACGCTCGGCGCGGACACCTGGCTGTTCTCGACCTCCGGCGGCACCGACGTCTGCACCGCCTTCGTCGGCGGCGTTCCGATCCTGCCCGTCTATCGCGGCGAGCTCCAGGGGCGCTCGCTCGGCTGCGCGATCGAGGCCTGGGACGAGAACGGCAACTCGCTCGTCGACGAGGTCGGCGAGCTGGTGATCACCGAGCCGATGCCCTCGATGCCGGTGTTCTTCTGGGGCGACGAGGACGGGTCGCGCTACCGCGCCTCGTACTTCGAGACCTACCCGGGCGTCTGGCGCCACGGCGACTGGATCGAGATCACCTCGCGCGGCACGGCGATCATCTACGGGCGCTCGGACTCGACCATCAACCGCTCGGGGATCCGCATGGGCACGTCGGAGATCTATCGCGCGGTCGCCTCGGTCGACGAGGTCACCGACGCCCTGGTCGTCGACATCCCGCGCCCGGGGACCGAGGGCTGGATGCCGTTGTTCGTGGTCCTGCGCGAGGGCGCTGAGCTCGACGAGGCAGCTGACCAAGGAGATCGGCAGGCGGATCCGGGAGCAGTGCTCGCCGCGCCACGTGCCCGACCGCGTGTTCGAGATCGCCGAGGTGCCGCGGACGCTGAGCGGCAAGGTGCTCGAGGTGCCTGTGAAGCGAATCCTCACCGGGACCCCGGCCGACCGGGCCGCCTCGCGCGACTCGCTCGCCAACCCGGGGTCGCTCGACTTCTTCGTCGAGCTCGCGGCGCGGCTCGATCAGGAGGCGTGAGCCGGCTGCTCGGCCAGCTGCCGGCGAGCTCCAGCGGCGGGCGCTCGGCCAGGGCGACCTCGACCCGGTTGCGGCCGGCGTCCTTGGCGGCGTAGAGGGCGCGGTCGGCGACCGCGAACAGGTCGACGTCCGGGCGGGCGCCCGGCTGGTGGATCGCGATCCCGCAGCTCACCGTGAGCGGCGGCGTGGCGTCCGCGAACTCCGACTGAACCGCGATCCGGACGCGCTCGGCGAGCGCGATCGCCCCCGCCTCGTCGGTCTCCGGGGCGACGATCGCGAACTCCTCGCCCCCGAGCCGGGCCGCGATCTCGCTGGCCCGGGTGACCTCCTCGAGGATCTCCGCCAGCCGGCGCAGGGCCTCGTCGCCCGCCAGATGGCCGAGCGCGTCGTTGAAGCGCTTGAAGTGGTCGAGGTCGAGGACGACCAGCGACAGCGGCCTGCGAGTGCGATCCGCGCGCGCCAGCTCCCGCTCGAACTCGTCGCGAAGCGCGCGGCGGTTGTCGAGCCCGGTCAGGGGGTCGGTGCGGGCCGCGTCGTCCAGGCGGACCACCAGCTCCCGCGTCTGGGCGGCGATCCCCGCCATCACCACGGCGGCCACCAAAGCGGTCCCGGCGGTCATCGCCAGCGCCAGCCCGCTCGGGGTCGCCGACGGACCGACGATCTCGATCGCGACCGCGTAGACGCCGACGACGACCGCACCGTGGACCGCTGTGGCGGCGCGACTGAGGAAGCCCGCCGACGCGATCACGACCCAGGCGAAGTAGAGCGCGTACGGGGCCGAGGCGTCGGGCCCGGCGAAGCAGATCACGAGGCCGACCAGCACTGACCCGGCGCCCGGCGCCACGGTCAGGAACCACATCGGCAGGCGGTCGTAACCGGCGACGAGGACGCCGGCGAAGGCGATCGCGGCGAACGCCACCCCGACCAGCGCGACCTCGTCGCGGCCGGAGGAACCCGGGAGCAGCAGGGTGAACAGCAACAGCAGCCCGCCGAAGCCGAACAGATAGGCGAGGACGCGCGCGATCTGCGCCCGCTCGGCGACCGGGCCGATGAGGGCGTCGGCGTTGCGCCACCGCAGGCGGTGGCGCGCGCCCGCGACGATCGATTGCACCCTGATCTGCCTCAAATCGCCTCCGTAGCCGCTCTTCTCTCGTGAATCCCATCGGCAGACCCCGTGGCGGGCTTTAAGTGGCGCGCGACGCCGCGCACCGGCTTAGGATGGTCGGTGATCCCGATGAGATCAACACTCGGCTCGCGCGCGATGGTTGCGGCCATCACGATCATCCTGGGGGCGGCCGCCTCGGCCGAGGCGCGCACCTACGTCGTCAACGACCACCGGGACCACCTCGGGACATGCACGCCCTCCGACTGCACCCTGCGCGAGGCGGTGATCGCGGCAAACGAGCGCGTCGGCGGTGACGTGATCTCGCTGCCGATGCACCGCACGCACTTCCTTTCGATCCAGAGCACCGGCGAGGACGCCGCGCAGGACGGCGACCTCGATCTGACCTCGGGGCCGCTGCGCATCGTCCACCCGGGCCGGCGCACCGCGCCGATCGACGCCGGCCGCATCGACCGGGTCTTCGACATCGAGGGCGCGGAGACGCGGTTCGAGAAGCTCACCATCCGCGGCGGCGTGGCGCATCCGGCCGATGGCGACGGGGACGGCGGCGGCGTTCTCGCCGGCGGCGATGCCCGGGTGACGATCGCCGACAGCCGCATCGTCGCCAACCGCTCGCCGGCCGTCGACGGCAACGGCGGCGGGATCGACACGGACCTCTCCGCACGGCTGCGGCTCGTCGACACGGTCATCGCTCGCAACGTCGCCGGCGGTGACGGCGGCGGGGTCACCGCCTCGATCGACGGATCGACCGTGATCGCCCGCAGCAAGATCAACCTCAATCGCGGCGGCGAGGGCGCCGGAGTGATGGCCGTCGGGCCGGTGACCGTCAAGGACACCCTGGTGGCGTCGAATCGCGCGGTCGGCGGCGGGGACGGCGAGGTCGGCGACGGAGCCGGGATCTACGTCGACGACCAGGGCGACCTCTCGCTCACCAACTCGACCGTGACCGAGAACAGCGCGCTCGCCGCGGGCGGCGGGCTGTTCGCCGAATCCGGCGCCAAGGGCACGATCGGCTCGGCCACGGTCGCCCGTAATGAGGCCCGCGCGATGGCAGGCGGTATGCATTTCGACCCGGCGACCTCGTTCGCGCTCACGAACTCGATCCTCGCCCTCAACCTGGGCGCCAACGGAGCCGGATTCGACTGCTCCGGGACGGAGTTCACCAATGTCGAGCCGAACCTCGTGACCACGCTCGCTGGCGGCTGCGATCCCGGCGCCGAGATCCACGCCACCGAGCCGCTGCTCGGGAAGAAGCTGGTCGCCGCTCAGGGGACGTCGTTGGCCCTGCCGCTGAAGGCGGGGAGCCCGGCGATCGACGCCGCCAACCCTGCCCTCTCCCCCAAGCTCGATCAGCGCGGGGCGCGGCGAGGCGCCGATCCCGACCTCGGGGCCTACGAGCTGCGCTGAGCTCGCCGCTCAGCGGATGCCGAGCCCCTGCGCGCGCTCGCGGGCACGCGCGACGACCTCGTCCGCGCCCTCGACCACGCCGCCGCGCATCAGCGTCCGCCCGGCCACGACCGTCGTGTCGACGATCGCGCCCGAGGCCGCGTAGACGAGCCCGGCGTCGAGATCGCCGAGCGAGAGCGCCGGGTCGTCCACGCGGACGAGCAGGAAGTCGGCGGGGGCGCCGACGACGATGCCCCTGGCCGCCGAGCAGCCCTGAGCGGCGCCCGGTCGCGATCGCCAGCGACTCCGAGGCCGTCACCGCGGCCGGGTCGCGGGCCTCGTTCTTCTGCAGCAGCGCGAACGCCTTGGCGTCGGAGAGCAGGTCGAGCGAGTTGTTGGAGCCCGGCCCGTCGGTGCCGAGCCCGACCTCGACCCCGCACCTGGCGGGCGTCGCGGTAGGGGAAGACCCGGCCGACGGCGAGCTTGAGGTTGGCGACCGGGTTGGTGACCACGGTCGCGCCGCGGTCGGCGATCAGCTCGAGCTCGGCGCGGTCGAGCCAGCAGCCGTGCGCGAGCACCGTGTGCGGCCCGAGCAGCCCGACCCGGTCGAGATAGACCGCCGGCCGCTCGCCGTGCTGGCGCTCACAGCTCTCGACCTCGTCCTCGGTCTCGGAGAGGTGGATCTGCACCGGCACCTCGAGCTCGGTCGAGCGCTCGGCGACCCAGCGCAGCGATCGCTCGGAGAGCGAGTAGATCGCGTGCGGGGCGAAGCCGGGCCGGGCGAGCTCGCCGCCGGCGTCGGCGATCCGGTCGAGGCTGCGCTCGGCGTCGGCGCAGGCGCGCTCCGACTTCGCCGGGTCGGAGTCGTCGATCAGCGGCGCCGCGGTCACCGCCCGCAGGCCCGCGTCCTCGACCGCCCGCGCGGTCGCGTGCGCGTGCCAGTACATGTCCCAGAAGCACGTCGTGCCGGTGCGGATCATCTCGACGCAGGCGAGGCGCGTCCCCCAGTAGACGTCGTCGTCGGCCATCCGCTTCTCCACCGGCCAGATGTGATCGGTCAGCCACTCCATCAGCGGCAGGTCGTCGGCGTAGCCGCGAAACAGGGTCATCGCCGCGTGGGTGTGTCCGTTGACGAGCCCGGGCACGAGCGCCATCCCGGCCGCGTCGACGACCTCGTCGCCGGGCTCGGGCTCGACCCCCGGGCCGAGCGCGGCGATCGCGCCCTCCTCGCATCGCACGCCGACCGCGACTCCTCCGAGCGTCGCGTTGGTCACGGCGAGTCCCACTCGCACAAGCGTATGCGAGTCTTCTCCGGGTGGGAGACGACGAGCGTTCGAGCCGACCTCGCCGAGGTGCTCGAGCGCCGGCGGCTGACCGGCGACGAGGCGCGGCCGGAGGCGGTCGAGCGCCGCCACGCCGCCGGCGCGCGCACCGCGCGCGAGAACCTCGCCGACCTCGTCGACGCCGGCAGCTTCGTCGAGTACGGCGGGCTCGCGATCGCCGCCCAGCGGATGCGCCGCGAGCATCGACGAGCTGATCGCCCGGACGCCGGCCGACGGCCTGATCGCCGGGACCGCGCGGATCAACGGCGACCTCCACGGCGAGCGCGCCGCCTGCGCGGTGCTCTCCTACGACTACACCGTGCTCGCCGGCACCCAGGGCGCGATCGGCCACCGCAAGAAGGACCGCCTCTTCGAGCTGATCGAGCGCATGCGCCTGCCGACGGTGCTGTTCGCCGAGGGCGGCGGCGGCCGGCCCGGCGACACCGACTACGCGGTCGTCTCGGCGCTCGACACGCGCGCCTTCGCGCTCTGGGGCCGGCTCTCGGGGATCGTGCCGCGGATCGCGATCGTCGCCGGCCGCTGCTTCGCCGGCAACGCCGTCCTCGCCGGCTCCTCGGACCTGATCGTCGCCACCGAGAGCATCGCGCTCGGCATGGGCGGCCCGGCGATGATCGAGGGCGGCGGCCTGGGCAGCTTCGAGCCCGAGGCGATCGGCCCGCTCGCCGTCCAGGGCCCGAACGGGGTCGTCGACGTCGAGGTCGCCGACGAGGCCGAGGCGGTGGCGGCCGCGAAGCGCCTGATCTCCTACTTCCAGGGGCCGGTGAGCGAGTGGGAGGCGCCCGATCAGTCGCGGCTGCGCGAGGCTGGTCCCGGAGCGTCGCCGCCGCGCCTACGACGTGCGCACGGTGGTCGAGGGGCTCGCCGACACGGGCTCGGTGACCGTGCTGCGCGAGCGCTTCGCCCCGGAGATGCTGACCGCGCTGGCGCGGATCGAGGGCCGGCCGGTCGGCGTGATCGCCAACAACCCGATGCGCCTCGCCGGCGCGATCACCAGCGACGGCGCCGACAAGGCGGCCCGCCTGATGCAGCTCTGCGACGCCTTCGGGCTGCCGCTCGTCTCGCTGATCGACACCCCGGGGATGATGGTCGGCCCCGAGGCCGAGGCGACCGGGCTCGTGCGCCACTGCTCGCGCCTGTTCGTCGCCGGCGCCGGCCTGCGGGTGCCGCTGTGCGCGGTGATCCTGCGCAAGGCCTACGGGCTCGGCGCCCAGGCGATGGCGGGCGGCAGCCTGCACGAGCCGCTGCTGACGCGTCGGCTGGCCGACGGCCGAGCTCGGGGCGATGGGCCTCGAGGGCGCGGTGAAGCTCGGCTTCCGCCGCGAGCTCGAGGCGATCGCCGACGAGGCCGAGCGCGCCGAGCGGCTCGAGGCGATGGTCGCCCACGCCCACGAGCACGCGAAGGCGCTCAACGCGGCGACCCTGTTCGAGCTCGACGACGTGATCGACCCGGCCGAGACCCGGCGCCTGCTGGCGGCGACGCTCGCCGCGGCGACGGCGCACGCCGAGCCCCGGGAGACGCCGCGGTTCGTCGACACCTGGTGAGCGTGGTCAACCGGCCAGGCGCGGGCAGGATCGCGTCGAGCGTCGCCCGCAGCGCCGCCTGGTTGCGCGTCCGGTTGCGCTCGATCTCGTCGAGGGTGAGCTCCGCCTCGCCGATCCCGTTGGCGAGGTTGTCGACCACGCAGAGGGCGGCGTAGCGCAGCCCGAGCTCGCCGGCGATCGCGCATTCCGAGCCCACCGTCATCCCGATCACGTCGGCGTGGTCGGCGACGAAGCGGATCTCGGCGGGCGTCTCCAGCCGCGGCCCGCGGGCCTGCCAGTAGACGCCCTCGGCGAGGGCGTCGATTCCGGCCGCGGCCAGCGCGGCGAGCAGCTCGCCGCGCCAGCGCGGGGTCGAAGCCGGGCACGCGATGCGCCTCGGCGCCCTCGAGCGCGGTCAGCGGCTCGGCGTCGAGGGCGATGAAGTCGTGCGGGCAGAGCAGCGTCCCGGGCACGAGCTCCGCGCGCAGGCCGCCGACCGAGCTCAGCGCCAGCACCCGGTCGCAGCCGAGCTCGGCGAGGGCGCGCAGGGTCGCCACGTGGTCGATCAGGTGCGGCAACCGGTAGCCGGAGGCGACCTCGTGGCGCCGAACCGCCTCCCATGGGCCCGCCGGCAGCTCGGAGTCGTGGAGCGCGCTGCCCGCGATCAGCCCAAGCCGTGCCACGGTGGCACAGTAGCCTGGCCCGCCTCATGGACCCGCTCGAGGCGATCGCGATCGTCGCCGCCGGGATCGCCGCCGGGGCGATCAACGCGGTGGTCGGCAGCGGCACCCTGATCACCTTCCCGGTCCTGATCGCGCTCGGCTACCAGCCGTTGATCGCCAACGTCTCCAACAACATCGGCCTGGTCCCGGGGGCCGTCACGGGCGCCTACGGCTACCGCCGCGAGCTCGAGGGCCAGCGCCCGCGCGCGATCGTCCTCGGCGCCTTCTCGGTCGCCGGAGCGCTCGCCGGCGCAGCGCTGCTGCTCAGCCTTCCCGCCTCGGCCTTCGACGCGATCGTCCCGACGCTGATCGCGCTCGCCCTCGTCCTCGTCGTCGCCCAGCCGCGGCTCGACCGGATGCTCGCCGACCGTCGCCGCCCGGACGCCGAGCACGGGGGCGTCCTGCGCGCGGCGGTCACCGCCAGCGGCGTCTACGGCGGCTACTTCGGCGCCGGCCAGGGGATCCTCCTGCTCGGGATCCTGGGCATCGGGATCGGCGACCACCTCCAGCGCATCAACGCGCTCAAGAACGTGCTCGCCGGCCTCGTCAACCTCACGGCCGGGATCGTGTTCGTGTTCGCCGCCGAGGTCGACTGGGCCGTCGCGGGGTTGATCGCCGCGGGATCGATCGTCGGCGGGTGGCTCGGCGCCCGTTACGGCCGCCGGCTGGAGCCCGCCGCGCTGCGAGCGCTGATCGTCGTCGTCGGGCTGGTCGCGATCGCCCGGTTGACGTTGGGATAGGTTCCGGGAAACCGACGACTGGAGGCACACATGTACGCACGCATAGCGCGGTTCACGGGCGTCGATGCCGACGTGATCGACAAGAACGTCGCGGGGATCCGCGAGCGGGTCGAGTCCGGACCGCCCGAGGGCGTGCCCGCGGTCGGCTTTCGCTTCTGCGCCGACAAGGCGAACGGAACCGTCGTCGCGATCGGCTTCTATGAGACCGAGGAGGACATGCGCAAGGGCGACGCGACCCTGAACGAGATGTCACCGCCGCAGGGCGAGATGGGCACCCGCAGCTCGGTCGACCTGTGCAGCGTCGAGATCTCGGCCGACAACTGAGCGCCGCTTCCCTCTAGGCCGGCGTGATCGGGTTGCGGCGCTCGCTGAAGCCGCGGTCGCGATCCGAGGCGAGCTCGAACCGGCGGATCGAGCTCGGCTCGCAGGTCGTCGGGATCGATCACCGCGTCGACCACCAGCTCGGAGGCCAGGTGGAGGATGTCGATGTCGGCGGAGTACTGCTCGCGCTTCGAGCGCACGAAGCGCTCGCGCTCGTCAGCGTCCTCGATCGCCTGGATCTGATTGAAGAAGACCGCGTTGATCGCCGCCTCGGGCCCCATGACGGCGATCGACGCCGTCGGCAGGGCGATGCAGCAGTCGGGCTCGAAGGCCGGCCCGGCCATCGCGTAGAGGCCGGCGCCGTAGGCCTTGCGGACGATCACCGAGAGCTTCGGGACCGTCGCCTCCGAGACCGCGCTGATCATCTTCGCCCCGTGGCGGATGATCCCCTGGCGCTCGACCTCGGTCCCGATCATGAACCCGGGCACGTCGGCGAGGAACAGCAGGGGGATGTTGAAGGCGTTGCAGGTGGCGATGAACCGCGCCGCCTTGTCCGCGGAGTCGACGAACAGCACCCCGCCCTTGTACTTCGGCTGGTTGGCGACGATCCCGATCGCGCGGCCGTCGAGGCGCGCGTAGCCGACCACCAGCTCCTTCGCCCAGCGCGCGTGCACCTCGCAGAATGAGCCGGCATCGACGACGGCGCCGACCAGCTCCTTGATGTCGAACGCGGTCTTCTCGTCGTCGGGGACGATCTGCGATACCGCCAGGTCCGCCTCGGGGTCGGCCGGAGGCGCGGCCGGCGGGCGCTCGCGCCAGCTCGACGGCATGTAGGAGAGATAGCGCCGGGCGAGGTCGATCGCCTCCTCGTCGGTGCCGACCAGGAAGTGGCCGCAGCCGGAGACCCCGGTGTGCATCTTCGCCCCGCCCATCTCCTCCAGGGTCACCTTCTCGCCGATCACCATCTCGGCCATCCGCGGCGAGCCGAGGTACATCGAGGCGTTGCCCTCGCGCATGATCACGACGTCGCAGAAGGCCGGGATGTAGGCGCCGCCGGCGGCCGAGGGGCCGAAGAGCAGGCACACCTGGGGGACGCGGCCGGAGAGCTTGACCTCGTTGTAGAAGATCCGCCCGGCGCCCCGCCGGCCCGGGAACATCTGCACCTGCTCGGTGATCCGGGCGCCGGCCGAGTCGACGAGGTAGATCATCGGCAGCTCCAGGCTCAGGGCGCGCTCCTGGACCCGGATGATCTTCTCGACGGTCTTCGGACCCCACGACCCGGCCTTGACGGTCGGGTCGTTGGCCATCAGGCAGACCTTGCGGCCGCCGATCGTGGCGAGGCCGGTGACCACCCCGTCGGCGCCGAGGCCCTCCGCGTCCCAGTTCGCCAGCACCCCCTCCTCGGCGAACGAGTCCGGATCGACCAGGCGCTCGACCCGCTCGCGGACCCCGAGCTTGCCCTGCTCGGCCGTCTTCTGATGATGGCGCTCGGGCCCGCCGGCCAGCGCCGACTCGATCGCGCGCTCGAACTCGGTGCCCTCGCGGGTGCCCATCGGCGCCTCAGTCGGGGTCGCGGGCGAGGACGGTGGTCTCCTCGGTGTCGTCGACGTCGTCGGCGACCTCGTCGGCCTCGTCCTCCCCCGCCCGGCCTGCGGGCGAGCGGTGCTCGGTCGCGGTCCCGGCGATGCCGCTCGCCAGCCGCTCGAGCTCAGCGAGCACGGCGTCGCGGCGCCGTTCGAGATCGGAGATCACCGACTCGACGTCCGCTTTTCGCCGGTTGGCCTCGGCGAGGATCCGGTCTGCCTCCTTGCGCGCCCCGTCGCGATCCGCGGCGATCTCGGCGTCGGCCTCCGACCGCGACCGCTCGGCGTAGGAATCGGCCTCGCCGCGGACCTTGCGGGCGTAGGCGTCGGCCTCGTCGCGGGCGTCGGCCGAGTACTCACCGGCCTCCGAGCGCAGCGACTCGACCGTCAGGTTGGCGTCGACCAGCTGCGCGCGGACCTGGCTCGCGGCGTCCTCGCGGATCGCCTGCGCCGCCGCGTGCGCCTCGGTGAGGATGCCGGCGGTCTGCTCGCCCACCCGCTCGAGCTCCGCACGGACGGCCTCGACCGCAGCCGCCTGCTCGCCACCGCCGAGCTCCAGCCAGTCGGCCACCTCGGCGAGGAACCGGTCGACCTCGCCACGGTCGTAACCGCGCACCGAATGGGAGAAGCTGGCGTTGCGTATGCGCTCGATCGAGTGCTCGTCCACTGCCTCTGCCTCCGCTGGTCGGATCCTCGGCGAGGGTAGCGAGAAGCCCGCGCCGTGGTTACTCGCCGGGATCGACTGCGACGGGCTTCTCACCCGAGTAGTCGTAGAAGCCTCGCCCGGACTTGCGGCCGTAGTGGCCGGCCGCGACCAGCCTGCGCAGGCTCTCGGGCTGGGCGAAGCGGTCCTCGCCGTAGTAGTCGGCCATCACGTCCGCGATCGAGGCGAGGGTGTCGAGGCCGACGAAGTCGGCGAGCGCCAGAGGCCCCATCGGGTGGCTGGCGCCCGCCATCATCCCCCGGTCGATGTCGGTGACCGAGCCGACGCCCTGTTCGTGCGCTCGGATCGCGTCGAGCATGTACGGGACCAGCAGCCGGTTGACGATGAAGCCGCGGTTGTCGCCGGCGGCGACCGTGGTCTTGCCGAGCTTCTCGCCGAGCTCGAAGCCGAGGTCGTACGCGGTCTCCCCCGTGCCCTCGGCGCGGACGACCTCGAGCAGCGGCATCACCTGCGCCGGGTTGAAGAAGTGCAGGCCGAGGAAGCGGTCCGCGCGCCCGGTCGCCGCCGCCTGGTCGGCGACGGCCAGCGAGGAGGTGTTGGTGGCGAAGAACGCATCCGACTTGACGATCTCGGTCGAGCTGGCGCCAGAGCTCGAGCTTGCGCTCGAGGTCCTCGGTGATCGCTTCGATCACCAGGTCGCAGTCGGCGAGCTCGTCCTGCTCGAGGGTCGGCGTGATCCGGCCGCGCACGGCGTCGGCGTCCGCCTGCTCGAGCTTGCCCTTCTCGACCGCCCTGGCGAGCTGCTTCTCGATCTTGGCGATCCCCTTGTCGAGCGCTCCCTGATCGATCTCGACCGCGACCACGTCCCAGCCGGCCTGGGCGCAGATCTGGGCGATCCCGTGGCCCATCAACCCACAGCCGACAACTCCTACCTTCGTGATCTCCATGCCTTGACGTCCTCCGGTCGATTGACAAGCGGCGGCGGAGCCTACAGCGAGGTTGTGGCTGGAGTGCCGAGGGTCTAAAGAAGAACAAGTAGGCCGCGTCAGGCGGGCTGGCCAGCCCCCGCCTCCTCGAGCATCCGCCGCATCTGCTCGGCCAGGGCGTGCATGCCGCTCATCGGCCGCACCATCACCGTCATCTCCGCGATCCGGTCGTCCTCGCCGAACTTGAGGATGTCGACCCCCTGCAGCTGCTTGTCGCCCACGCGGGCCTCGAACACGAGCACGGCGACGTCGCCGGTCTCTACCTGCTCGAGGTAGCGGAAGTCCTCGAACACCTGCACCACCGCACCCAGCAGGACCGCGATCTGTTCGCGACCCTCATACGGCTTGAACACCACCGGGCTGCGGAAGGTGGCGTCGGGAGCGAACAGGTCCTCGGCGGCGGCGAAGTCCTTCGCCTCGGCGGCGGCGCGAAAGGCATCGCTTCGCCTCTCATCGGCGCTTCGGGTTGCCATGTAGTTCTCCTCGTGGTCGCTAGTTGTTGGTTGAGTTGTTAGTTGTTAGAGCGCCAGTCGACGGGGCCCGCCGTGAGGACGTGTGCCCCCAGCGGGCGGCCGAGCAGCTCCTGGACCGCCCTCGAGGCCTCGATCAGCTTCGCCAGGTCGATCCCCGTCCGGACCCCCATCTCGTCGAGCATCGAGACCAGGTCCTCGGTCGCGATGTTGCCGGTCGCGCCCGGCGGCACGGGACAGCCGCCCAGCTCGCCGAACGCGGACTCGAACGACTCCACCCCGCGCTCGAGCGCGGCGAGCACGTTCGCGAGTCCCTGGCCGCGGGTGTTGTGGAAGTGAGCGGTCAGCTCGACCGCCCCGAGGCGCTCGCGCGCGGCGGCGAAGAACTCGCCGACCTGGCGCGGGTTCGCCATCCCGGTGGTGTCGCCGAAGGCGAGCTCCTCGCAGCCGGCTCCCGCGAGCCGCTCGGCGATCTCGAGCACGCGCTCGACCGGGACCCGGCCCTCGTAGGGACAGCCGAAGCTGGTCGAGATCACGCCCTCGCATCGCAGCTCCTCCGCCCGCGCGCGCTCGATCACCCGCTCGAGCCCGGCGAGCGACTCGGCGATCGAGCGGTTGACGTTCTTGCGGTTGTGCGTCTCCGAGGCGGACACGAACAGGTTGACCTCGTCGAAGCGGTCACGGTGCTCGAGCGCACGCTCGAGCCCGCGCTCGTTCGGGATCAGGACCGAGTAGGCGACCCCGTCCAGGCGCTCGTAGGCGGCCAGGACCTCCTCCGCGTCAGCGAGCTGGGGGATCACGTCCGCGCGCACGAACGAGGTCAGCTCGATGCGCCGGAGACCGGCCGCGCCGAGCATCCCGATCAGCCGCACCTTCTCCGGCGTCGGGATCACCTCGGGTTCGTTCTGAAACCCGTCGCGCGGCCCGACCTCGCGCACCTTGACGCTTCGCTGAAGCTCGCTCACGCCCGAGAGGTTATGCGGGTGGCACCCGGATGAACCGCGAGTTTGCCACCGTGGGCGTGGGAAACCTGCGGTTCGTCCCCCGAGCCGCGGGCGGTCAGCCGACGCGGTAGCGGACGTGAGTGGCGGTTTGACCCGGGAGCATGAGCACGGGCTCGAGCTCGAGCGGCGCGACGCCCTCGAACAGCCGCTCGCCTGACCCGAGCATCACCGGGGCGATGTGGAGGGTGAGCTCGTCCACCAGCCCCGCGTTCAGGTACTGCTGGGCGGCCTGGGCTCCGCCGGCGATCAGGACGTCGCGCTCGCCGCGCGGCCGCCTGGGCCTGCGCCAGCGCGGCTTCGATCCCGTCGGTGACGAAGGTGAAGGTCGTGCCGCCCTCCATCTCGAGCGGCTCGCGCGGGTGATGCGTGAGCACGAATACCGGCTGATGGAAGGGCGGCTCGTCTCCCCACCAGCCGCGCGCGTTGGGGTCGTCGTCCCAGGATCCCTCGCCGCCGCTGAACATGCGCCGGCCCATCACCGTCGCCCCGGTCGCGCTGCGCGACTCATCGACGAGATCGGACTCGGCGCCGGTCTCGCCACCCTCCCTGCCGTGGGGCTCGCGCCAGGCCTCCAGCCCGAGCGCCCACTCGTGCAGCAGGTTCCCGCCCTCGCCGAGCGGATCCTTCATCGATTGATTCGGCCCGGCGACGTAGCCGTCCACCGAGACCGAGATGTCCACCTTGATCTTGCTCATGTCACCAGGGACCGCGGCGGCGCCCGAAACTCATCGCGGCGGCTAGTCCGATTTGACGGCGCCCACCGCGATCACGCGGCGCTCGTGGGTGCCGACGCCGATGGTGCGCTCGCCCTCCGTGACCTCGACGTCGAACCGCAGCTTGCGCTCGTCGACCACCTCGCGCAGGGTGGCGCGCACGGCGCAGGTGGCGCCCTCGGCCGCGGCGGCGACGTGCTTGATGCAGACCTCGAACCCGACCGTCGCCTGCCCGTCCGGCAGGTTCGCGTAGGAGAGGACCGAGGCGCAGCGCTCCATCATCGCGATCATCCCCGGGGTCGAGAGGACGCTTACGCCGATCGTCCCGCCGACGTCGGTGACCAGGCGGTCGGCGACGACGAACTCGTCGACGCGCTCGAGCCCGGGAACAAGGGCGGGCGTCACCCCACCATCCCCATGCCGCCGGAGACGCCGATCGTCTCGCCCGTGACATAGGAGGAGTCGTCGGAGGCGAGGAAGGCGACCACCGCGGCGACCTCGTCGGGCTGGCCGAGGCGGCGGAGCTGGGTGCCGGCCTTCATGTTGTCGACGATCTTCTGGCCGAGCTCCCCGAACTCGAGCGCGGCCATCAGCAACGGCGTCTCGATCGGCCCCGGGGCGATCGAGTTGGCCGTGATCCCGAACCGGGCTCCCTCCCGCGCGATCACCTTCATGAACGAGATCACGCCGCCCTTGGCGGCCGAGTAGACCGCCGAGCCCTTGGATCCGATCCTGCCGGCCTCCGAGGAGATCGAGACGATTCGCCCGTAGCGGGTCTCCTGCATGCCCGAGAGCACCGCGTGCGTGCAGGCGAACACGCCGAACAGGTTGACCGCGGTCACGCGCTCCCACTGCCCGGGATCGGTGTCGGCGAAGAAACCGAACTCGTCGGTGCCGGCGTTGTTGACCAGGATTGCGAACGGCCCGTGGGCGGCGACCAGGTCGATCGCCGATTGGGGATCGGTGACGTCGAGGGCGGCCGACTCGGCGCCGATCTCCGCGGCCGTCTGCGCGGCGAGCTCGGTGTTGAGATCGCCGATCACGACCTCGGCGCCTTCCGCGGCGAGCCGCGCGGCGGTCGCGGCGCCGATCCCGCTCGCGCCCCCGGTGACCAGCGCCTTTCGACCCTCGAGTCGCATCCGCGCGGCAGCATATGCGGCGGAGGCCCTCGCATACACTCCCGCGCCGTGGCCAGCGGCGAAGCGATCCCGATCATCGGCGGCACCGGCGCGCTCGGCTACGGGCTCGCCCTGCGGTGGGCTCGGGCCGGGCACGCGGTCGTGATCGGCTCGCGCAGCGAGGAGCGCGCCGCGGAGACGGCGCGCAAGCTCTCCGAGCTCGCCCCCGACGCCGAGATCGAGGGGCTGACCAACGAGCAGGCCGCCCGCCAGGGCTCGGTCGTCTTCCTCACCGTCCCCTTCCGGGCCCAGTCGGAGAACCTCAACAACCTGCGGGAGGCGCTCGAGCCCGGCCAGCTGCTCGTCGACTGCACCGTGCCGCTGGCGGCCGCGATCAGCGGCAAGGCCACCCGCTCGCTGGGGGTCTGGCAGGGCTCCGCCGCCCAGCAGGCCCAGGAGATGGTCCCCGAGGGCGTGACCGTGGTGGCCGGGCTGCACACGGTGAGCGCGCCGACGCTCGCCGACCTCGGCGCCGAGCTCTCCGAGGACGTCCTCCTCTGCGGTGACCGCAAGGCCGACAAGGCGAAGGTCGCGCGACTGATCGAGGCGATCCCCGGCCTGCGCGCCGTCAACGCCGGCGCCCTCGAGATGGCGCGCATCGTCGAGCAGCTGACCCCGATGCTGATCTCGATCAACGCCCGCTACAAGGCCCACGCCGGGATCCGGATCAACGGCCTGCCCGAGGGCGATCACTGGCTGTGAGGCGGAGCGAAGCCGAAGCCGAGCCGCGCCGCCGTTGAGGCGCCCTGTTGAGATGACCGTCGTTTGCCTCGCCGGCGGCACCGGCGGGGCGAAGCTCGCCGCCGGCCTCCAGGACCTGGTCGGTGACCGGCTTGCGGTGATCGCGAACACCGGCGACGACACCGAGGCGCACGGGTTGCTGGTCTGCCCCGATCCCGACCTGATCACCTACTGGCTCGCGGGCCAGATCGACGAGGAGCGCGGCTGGGGGATTCGCGACGACACCTTCACCGTCCACGAGCGACTCGAGCTGCTCGGCGCGCCGGGCTGGTTCTCGCTCTCGGATCGCGACCTGGCCACCTGCCTGTATCGGACCCACTTCCTCGCCGAGGGCGGCACGCTGACCGCCGCCCAGGCCCAGATCGCGCGCGCTCTCGGCGTCGTCGCGCGGGTCCTGCCGATGTCCGAGCAGCCGGTGCGCACGCGGGTCCGCACGCCCGCCGGGTGGCGCGGCCTGCAGGAGTTCCTGATCATCGACCGGGGCGCGGCTCCGATCGAGGGGGTCGAGCTCGACGGGATCGCCGAGGCGGCGCCGGCGCCGGAGGTGCTGGAGGTGCTCGCCGGCGCCGAGGCGGTGATCGTCGGGCCGTCGAACCCGGTGATCTCGATCGGCCCGATCCTGGCGGTGCCGGGGATGCGGGCGGCGATCGCCGCCTCCCCCGGCCCTGTGGTGGCGGTCAGCCCGTTCGTCGGCGGGCGGTCGGTGAAGGGGCCCACCGACGCATTCGTCGCGGCGCTTGGCCGCCCGGTCAGCGCCACGGGCGTCGCCTCGCTGTACGAGGGGCTGCTCGACGGGATCGTGGTCGATTCCGGCGACCCCGACCCCCCGCCGACCCAGCTCCAGGTGCTGAGCTGCCCGACGCTGATGGAGGACGCCCGAGGGCGACGGCGCGTGGCCGAGCGGACGCTCGAGTTCGCCGTCGGCCTGTAGATGCGCGGGGCCCGGCAGCGATCTCTAGCGGGATGATCTGAGCCGTGCGCGCGACCGCGATCATCCCCGTGAAGCGCTTCGGCCAGGCGAAGCAACGGCTGCTCGAGCGGCTCGACCGACCCCGGCGGGCGGAGCTGGTCAAGGCGATGCTCGGCGACGTGCTGGTAGCGGTCTCCGCCGCCGAGTCGATCGAGCGGGTGATCGTCGTCACCGGCGAGGGACGCGCCGAGCGGATCGCGCTCGCCCATGCGCAGCGCACCCGAACCGCGCTCGAGGTGATGCGCGACCCCGACGATCACGGACACTCCCGAGCCGCGACCCTTGGAATCATCCGCGCCCTCGCCCTCCGAGCCGAGTGCAGCGCCCTGCTGCCCGGCGACTGCCCGCTGCTCGATCCGGCCGAGCTCGACGCGGCCCTGGGGCGCATGGAGCCGGGCCGGGTCGCCGTGATCCCCGACCGACACGGCACCGGGACCAACGGGCTGCTGCTCTGCCCGGCCGACGCGATCGGCCCTGCCTTCGGCGAGGGCAGCGCCGAGCGACATCGCGAGCGGGGCACCCGGGCCGGCCACACCGTCGCGATCGAGCGCCTGGACTCGCTGGCGCTCGACCTCGATACGCCCGACGACCTCTCCGCGCTCGCCGCCGAGCTCGCTGCGCGCCCCGAGCGCGCGCCGGCGACCGCCGCGGCGCTCGACCGGATCGGACGGGTCGCCGGCTCGCCCACATGACCGGCCGGCTCGAGATCTTCGCGCTCCCGCCGCTGCCCGAGGTCGTGGACCGTGACCGCCTCGGTGACCTGATCGCGGCCGCCGCTGCGGGGATCGCCGAGCTCGCCGACGGCGAGATCGTCGTCGTCTCGCAGAAGGTCGTCTCCAAGGCCGAGGGCCGCGTCCGCGACCTGGCGACGGTAGAGCCCGGCCGGCGGGCGCTCGAGCTCGCCGCCGAGGTGGACCGCGATCCGCGCCTGGTCGAACTCGTGCTCGCCGAGTCTCGGCGGATCGTGCGGGCGACGCCGTCCGCCCTGATCGTCGAGACCCATGGTGGGTGGACCTGCGCCAATGCGGGGATCGACGCCTCCAACCTGCCCGCCGACGAATCGGTCACGCTGCTGCCCGTCGACGCCGACGCCTCCGCGCGGCGGATCCGCGCCGAGATCGCGTCCGCCGGCGGAGGCCGACCCGGGGTGCTGATCGCCGACAGCTTCGGGCGGCCGTGGCGCCTCGGCCAGGCGGAGGCCGCGATCGGGTGCGCCGGCCTGATCGCCATCGACGATTGGCGGGGGCGCGACGATGCCCACGGGCACGCGCTCGCCGCGACCTCAATCGCGGTCGCCGACCAGCTCGCCGGCGCCGCCGACCTCAGCCGGGCGAAGGACTCGGGGAGGCCGGTGGCGGTGATCCGCGGAGCGGACCGCTTCTGGACGCGCGGCGACGGGCCCGGCGCGGCCGCGGCGCTCCAGCGCCCCGCCGACCAGGACCTGTTTCGCTAGCTAGTGCTCGTACTTCTCCATCGGCGGGGCCGCGCCACCCTCGTCGGTGAACTCGGGCGCCTCGTAGGCCTGGCCCGGCGAGCCCCCGATCGCCAGCACGCGCGCCGGCTCGGCGCCGGTGATGATCTTGCGCCTCTCCGCCGGGCCCACCCGGATCCAGACGCCTGGCTCGAGCTCGCGCTCCTCTCCCCCCTCGCCGCCAACCCGGATCGTCGCCCGGCCGCTGAGGAGCGTGTAGACCTCCTCCTGGTGGTCGTGCATCTGGTCGTGGTCGGGGTAGTCGGCGAAGTTCGGGGGCAGGTCCATGACCGCGAGCCCGAACGAGCTGACGCCGAGCCCGGCTCGCACGCGGCGAAAGCCGCCGCCGAAGATCGCCTCGAACTCCTCCAAGCGCTTGACGGTGACGTCGGCCATGTAGCTACGGCGAGGCGGCGAACGGGTCGGGCTCGCCGTCCTCGGTCCACTGCGTGACTGTGAACGCCTCCCCGGGCGTACCTCCGAGCACGAGGATCGTGGCCGACGACTCGCCGGTGACGACCGTGCGCGTTTCGCTCGGGCCGACGCGCGCGTACACGCCCGGCTCGAGCAGGTGCTGCTCGCCCGCCGCGGTCAGGGTCGCCTCGCCGTCGAGCGCGATGTAGACCTCCTCCTGACCGCTGGTGGTGTGGTCGTGCTCGGGATAGCGCTCTTCGTTCGGAGGCAACCGCAGCAGCTGGATCCCGAACGAGGTCACGCCGAGCCCCGCGCGCACCTTGAGCATCGCGCCGCCATAGGTCGGCTCGAACTCCTCGGTGCGCCTCACGGTCACGTCCGCCATCGGCTACTCCACGGTCGAGGGTCGCAGCACCGCTGCCCCCCGAACCCTACCCGCGCGCAGCTCGTCCAGAGCGTGATTTGCCTCACCCAGGGCAAAGGTGGTGGTTTGCGCCCGGATCCCGGCATCGGCGGCGAGGGCGAGGAACTCCTCGCCGTCACGCCGCGTGAGGTTGGCGACCGAGCGGATCTGGCGCTCGCCCCAGAGGTCGGCGTAGGCGAACGACGGGATGTCGGACATGTGGATGCCGGCGCACACCACGGCCCCGCCCGGCGCCAGCGCTCGCAGCGCCACCGGGACGAGCGCGCCCGCCGGAGCGAAGATGATCGCGGCGTCCAGGGGCTCGGGCAGCTCGTCGGCCGCGCCCGCCCACTCCGCCCCGAGCTCGCGCGCGAGGTCGCGCTTGTCGTCGTCGGCCCTGGCGCGGGTCACCGCGAACACGCGCCGGCCCTGATGGGCTGCCACCTGGCAGACGAGGTGCGCCGAGGCGCCGAACCCGTAGAGGCCGAGGCGCTCGGCATCCCCGCACATGCGCAGGGCGCGATAGCCGATCATCCCGGCGCACAGGAGCGGCGCCGTCTCGACCCCGGCGCCCGCGGCGAGCGGCAGGCAGAAGCGCTCGTCGGCGCTCGCCAGCTCCGCGTAGCCGCCGTCGCGCGTGTAGCCCGTGAAGACCGCTCGCTCGCAGAGGTTCTCGCGGCCGGAGCGGCAGTACCGGCACTCGCCGCACGCCCAGCCGAGCCAGGGGATCCCGACGCGGTCGCCTTGCGCGGAAGCGCTCGGCCCCCTCCCCCGCCCCGACCACCTCGCCGACGACCTGATGGCCGAGCACCAGCGGCAGCTTGGGCTCGGCGAGCTCGCCGTCGGCGATGTGGAGGTCGGTGCGGCAGACGCCGCAGGCAAGCACCCGGACGAGGACCTCTCCCGGCGCCGGCTCGGGGTCGGGGAGCTCGACCGCCGCCGGCGGTCGCCCCGGAGCCTCGAGCACCATGGCGCGCATTCCCCGCCATCATCGCGGCCGCGACGCGCGGGGCGCGCGCCGTTGCAAAGTTGGAATACTCGCCGCGATGGCGAGAGCGACGCGGCGCGGTTCGCGCGACCCGAAGCTCCGGCGGCTGGCGGAGGTCAGCCTGTTCTCGACCTGCAGCAAGCGCGAGCTGTCGCGGATCGCCGCTCTGACCGTCGAGATCGACGTCCCGGCCGGACGGGTGCTGATGCGCCAGGGAGAGCCCGGGCGCGAGTGCTTCGTGATCGAGCGCGGCACGGCGAAGGCGACGATCCGGGGCCGCAGGAGCCTTCGCCTCGAACCCGGCGAGTGCTTCGGTGAGCTGGCGCTGCTGCACTCGGCGCCGCGGTCCGCGACGGTCACCGCCGAGACCGACATGAGCCTCCTCGTCCTCAGCTCGCGCGAGTTCTCGAGCCTGATCGAGGACGTGCCCAGCGTCGCTCGGAAGGTGCTGGCGGCGGCGGCGGACCGACTGCGCGAGGCGGAGCGCCCGCAGCCCCACCACTGACAAGCGACGGCTAGTACGTCTCGACGATCTCGTACAGCGTCGTCCGCTGCGCCGGCCTGCGGCCGCCGCGGCGCGCGGCCTCGATCAGGTCGGAGGGCTCCAGCCGGACCCCGTGCTGAGACCCCGCCATCCGCGAGATGTTCTCCTCCATCAGCGTCCCGCCGAGGTCGTTGACGCCCCAGCGCAGGCTCTCGGTAGCCGCGTCGACGCCCATCTTCACCCAGCTCGCCTGCAGGTTCGGGATCGTGCGCCCGAGCGCGAGCCGGAACGCCGCCGTGTGCTTGAGGTTCTCGGCCCGCGAGATCTCCTCGATCCCGTGGGTGCGTCCGAGCAGGGTCTGGAAGGGGATGAAGCTGAGGGGCACGAACTCGGTGATCCCGCCGGTCCGCTCCTGCAGCTCGCGGACGACCCGCATGTGGCGGGCGAGCTCCCAGGGCTCCTCGATGTGGCCGAACATCACCGTCGAGGTCGAGCGCAGGCCGGCGCGGTGGCAGGCCTCGATGATCTCGACCCAGCGCGCCGCCGGCAGCTTGTTCGGCGAGATCCGCGTCCTGACGCCGTCGTCGAGGACCTCGGCGGCGGTCCCCGGAGTCGACCCGAGCCCGCACTCGAGCAGGTAGTCGAAGACCCGCGTCCGGGCTCTTCCCGGAGCGCTCGCACATGTAGTGGATCTCCATCGGCGAGTAAGCGTGCAGGTGCAGCTGCGGAGCGGTGCGCTTCGCCAGCCGCAGCCACTCGCCGTAGTGCTCGAGGGTGTAGTCGGGATGGATGCCGCCCTGCATGCAGATCTCGGTCGCGCCGAACTCGACGGCTTCGGCGATCCGCGCCTCGAAGTCCTCGGCGCTGACGTGGTAGGCATCGGGCGAGCGCTTGCCCTGGCCGAAGCCGCAGAACGCGCACCCGACGATGCAGACGTTGGTGAAGTTGACGTTGCGGTTGACGACGAAGGTCGCCGTCTCACCGGCCAGCTCGGCCCGCAGCTCGTCGGCCGCCACCCGCATCCGCTCGACCACGTCGGGGCGCTGCTCGGCGAACAGCGCGGTGAGCTCGTCCTCGCCCAGTGGCTCGCCCGCGCGGCCGCGCTCGATCGCGCGCGGGGCCAGCTCCGGATCGATCGCGCGCTCGGAGCGGCGGCCGGATCCCCTGCGCGGGATGAAGCTCCAGTACCTGAGCTTGACCAGGTCGAGCACGCCCTGATCGATCCACTCGGGGCGCAGGTACTGCGGATAGGCGCAGAGGCGCTCCGTGAGCGCGTAGCCGCGTGGCTGGAGGCGCTTTCGCACCTGATGCGGGCTGGGGAAGGCGTGCTCGGGCGAGATGTGGTCGCCGTTCGCCGACAGCCCGCCGAGGTCGGTGGCGCCGACCTCGACCAGGTCCACCCACCAGTCGCTGAGGTTGGGCGGGATCTGGACGCCGACGTCCGGCATCAGGCGGCGCGACTCGGCCACCAGGCGCTTCATGTCCTCGAGGGTGATCTCGGTGGCCCATGGAGGAAGTTGCTGCGTTGCTCGTCTGCTCGTTGCTCGGCCTCCCACCGGCGCGTCGCGGCCTCATCCGCGATCTCCGCCACCTCGCGCCCGTAGTAGCGCGGGTGCGGGACGAAGTTCTGGATGATCACCTCCTGGAGGTGACCGTGGCGCGCGTGGACGGCCGCGAGCGCCTCGAGCGAGGCGATCCGCTCGTCCTCGGTCTCGCCGATCCCGACCAGGATCCCGCTCGTGAACGGGACCCTCAGCTCGCCGGCGGCCTCGATCGTCTCGCAGGCGCACCGCCGGGTGCTTGCTCGGCGAGCCCGCGTGGACGGTCTGCATGAGCCGCTCGGAGACCGACTCCAGCATCAGCCCCTGGGAGGCGGTCACCTCCCGCAGCCGAGCGAGGTCGTCGCGCTCCAGCGCGCCCAGGTTGGTGTGCGGGAGCAGGCCCCGCTCGATCGCCCGCTCGCACGCCCAGGCGACGTAGGAGACGAAGTCGGGGTGACCGTACGACGCGAGGCGCGCCGCCACCTCGGGGTTGACCTCCGGGAGCTCGCCGGTGAGCACCAGCAGCTCCTTGGCGTTTCGCCTCACCGCCTGCTCGAGGTGCCGCTCGACCTGCTCGGGCGAGTAGAGGTGCGCCTTGCGGGTCGCGAAGGCGCAGTACTTGCAGTAGCAGCGGCAGGTCCGCGAGAGCGAGAGCGTGTAGTTGCGCGAGAACGTAACGCGGCGCATCAGGCCGACACGCTACCGCGCGCGCTGCTACCTGTTGCGCTCGCGGACCTCGGCGTCCTTGACCGCCTGGGCGACCCCGCGCACGTCCGAGGTCGGCGGTTCCGCCCCCTCGGCGTACTGCGGGCCGGCGATCAGGAAGCGGTAGACGCCGAACGCCAGCAATGCTCCGATCGCCGGGCCGAGCACGTAGACGAGCAGGTCGCTGCCGTCGAGGTTGTCGGAGATCAGGGCCGGGCCGAACCAGCGCGCCGGGTTGAAGGACCCGCCGGTGAGCGGCCCGAAGATCATCACCGCGAAGCCGAGCGTGGCGCCGATCGCCCACGGCGCCCACTCCTGGCGGGCGCGGGGGTTCAGCGCCACCGCGCAGATCGCGAGCACGAGCAGGAAGGCGCCGAGCGCCTCGACCACGCCGCCGGCGAAGTTGCCGCTGAGGAGACTCGAGACCTCGGCGTTCCCGTAGCCGGTTGCGAGACCCTCGTCCTGCAGCAGGCCCTTGACCAGGAGCGCGCCGAGAACCGCCCCGGAAAGCTGGGCGAGGATGTAGACGACCGCGTCGATCGGGTCGATCCGCCGCATCGCCGCCGCGACCATCGTGACCACCGGATTGAAGTGCCCGCCGCTGACCTGCCCGAAGGCGATGATCAGCATGAAGAGGGCGAACGCGTGGACGAGGCCGATCACGGCGAAGTCCGAGCCGATCTGCGACTGCGCGCCGGTCGACACGTAGAGACTGACCACGGTGCCGACGACGAGGACCAGGAACAGCGTCCCGATCAACTCGGCGATGTAAGCCGCAAGGCCTCGATCCTGCACGTCGTTACTCCTCCTCTGGTGGGTAGCGCGCGGCAGTGTATAGAGGTCGGGGCGGCGGGCACTCCGCTGGCGCCCGCGCCGGGTCAGCTGCGCCGCGGGGCGTCGTGCTGCATCTGGAGCTGCCGGCCGTCAACGATCACCTCGAGCGCTCGCTCGCGCGACTGCCAGCCGTCGACCTGCACCTCCTTGCCCTCGAGCTGCTTGTAGACGGAGAAGAAGTGGGTGATCTCCCGCTGCAGCCCCTCGGGGATGTCCTCGAGCGTCTCGGCGTGGTTCCAGCCCGGATCCTGCGTCGGGACGCAGACGACCTTGTCGTCCTCGCCCTTCTCGTCCTGCATCACGAAGAGGGCGATCGGCTTGACCGGGATCACGCAACCCGGGAAGCTCGGCTCGGAGACGCAGATCATCGCGTCGAGCGGGTCGCCGTCGCGGCCGCGATGTCCCATCAGGAACCCGTAGTCGGTCGGGTAGACCATCGAGGAGGAGAGGAAGCGGTCGAGCACCAGCCTGCCGATCCCCTCGTCGAACTCGTACTTGTTGCGGCTCCCCTTCGGGATCTCGACCAGCGCGAGCAGCTCGTGGGTGATCGGGTGCTCGTCGGTGAACTGGTGGTCGAGCACGCCGCAAGGCTATCGCCGTTGCCCCTCTAACCTCCGCACCGGATGAGAACGGTCGTCGCGTCGCTGGCGGCCGCCATCGCCGGGCTCGCCCTCGCGGCCTGCGGCGGTGGCGGTGCTGAACCGGGCGCCTCCGGCGAGGCGACCCTGATGCTCGACTTCCAGCCGAACGCGGTCCACGCGGGGATCTACGCGGCCCAGGCGAGCGGCGCGTACGACGAGGCCGGCGTCGAGCTCACCGTCCGCGAGCCGGCCGCCGCCACCGACGGGCCGAAGCTGCTGCAGAGCGGCCGGGTCGAGTTCGCCGTCCTCGACATCCACGACCTCGCGCTCGCCCGGCAGCGGGGCCTGGACCTGGTCGGCGTCGGCGCCATCGTCCAGCGCCCGCTTGCGGCCGTGATCGCGCGCGACCGGGCGGCGGTCCGCAGCCCGGCGGACCTCGAGGGCGCCACCGTCGGCGTCACCGGGCTGCCCTCCGACGACGCCGTCCTCGACTCGGTCCTGGCCGCCGCGCCGGTGGCGCCGGGCGCGGTCGAGCGGGTGACGATCGGGTTCGAGGCGGTCGCCGCCCTGGCCGCCGCTCGCCTCGACGCCGCGACCGCCTTCTGGAACGCCGAGGGCGTGACCATGCGCGGCCTCGGGATCCCGACCCGGGAGTTTCGCGTCGACGAGTTCGGCGCCCCCCGCTATCCGGAGCTGGTGCTGACCACGACCGCCGAGACCCTCTCGGGGAGGCCCGAGCTGGTCGACGCGGTGGTCGCGGCGAGCGGCCGAGGCTACGACGACACCGTCGCCGACCCGGAGGCCGCCCTCGACGACCTGCTGACCGCCGTCCCGGAGCTCGACCGACTCGAGCAGCGCGCCCAGCTCCAGGCGCTGCTCGCCGCCCGGGCGCTGGGCCCCGGGGTCGAGCTCGATCGCGCGGCGCTTGCCGCCTGGGCCCGGTGGGAGGCCGAGCGCGGGATCGTCGCGCGGCCGCCTGACGTCGACCGCAGCTTCGACCTGGACGACTAGACAATCACCATGCAGCCGGCGCCGCCCTCAAGCGCGACCGGCGGCGGGCCGATGTTGGTCCGTGGAGGTGACTTGCGCCCCATGCGACCACAGCTGACCGGCACCAGCCGAGCGTTCCCGGAGCGCTCCCGCGCGCTCCTGCCCGCGGCGGCCGCCTGCGGGCTGCTGTGGATCGGGGGGATGATCCTCGTCGGCGTGCGCGTCGGGGGCGGCACCCTGGTCGTCCTCGGCATCACGGGCGCGGTGGTGACCGCCGGCCTGCTGTTGAGCATCCACCGCCAGCACTCGAGGCTGCGCAGCCTCGCGGAGACCGACGCGCTCACGGGCCTCGGCAACCACCGCAGCTTCCACGAGGTCCTCGCGGCCGAGCTCGCGCGCGGCGCCGAGCTCGGCACCCGGGTCGCGGTCGTGATCGTCGACCTCGACAACTTCAAGTCCATCAACGACACCCACGGCCATCCCTACGGCGACGAGGTCCTGCGCGGGGTCGGCACCGCCATTCGCGGCGCGATCCGCGTCGGCGACACCGCCGCCCGGATCGGCGGTGAGGAGTTCGGGCTCATCCTCCCCGGCGCGAACGCCGACACCGCCTTCATGATCGCCGAGCGCACGCGGCTGGCGATCGCCGCGGTGCCGGTGCGGAGCTTCGAGCTCAGCGCCTCGGCCGGCGTCGCCGCCTACCCCGACGATGCCGAGGACCCGTCGACGGTCTACCAGCTCGCCGACAGCGCCCTCTACTGGGCCAAGCGCGGCGGCAAGCGGCGCACGCGCCGCTTCGACCCCGAGCACTCGCCGGCGACCTGGACCGAGCGCCAGCGGGCCGAGATCGAGGAGCTGCTCGGTCTCGACCGGCCGGTCGTCTGCGCGTACCAGCCGGTGGTCAGCCTCGGCAGCGGGAGGGTGGTCGGCTACGAGGCGCTGGCGCGGTTTCCGGGTGAGGGCGGGCGCAGCCCCGACATCTGGTTCGCTCAGGCGCATGGATGCGGCCTCGGCGCCGAGCTCGAGGCGGTCGCGATCCGCGCCGCGCTCGAGCCGCTCGGACGCCCGTTCGACACCCACCTCGCGGTCAACGTGAGCCCGTCGGCGCTCACCTCCGACCTGGTCCGCGGGGCGTTGCGGGGAAGCCTGGAAGGGATCGTCGTCGAGATCACCGAGCACGAATTCGTCCCCGACGACGACTCCCTCGCCGCCGCGGTCGCCGACCTGCGCGGCCGCGGCGCCAAGATCGCGGTCGACGACGCCGGCGCCGGCCACGCCGGGCTCAAGCAGCTGATGCGGGTCCGCCCCGACATCGTCAAGCTCGACCGCGACCTCACCCACGACATCCACCGGGATGCCGCCCGCATGGCCCTGGTGGAGTCGTTCGTGCGCTTCGCCCGCGACGTGGGCGCCACGGTCTGCGCCGAGGGAATCGAGAGCCTCGACGAGCTCGCCGTGCTCGCCGACCTCGACGTCCAGTGGGGCCAGGGCTACGTCCTCGCGCGCCCGCAGCCGCCTTGGACCGAGGTCTCCCCGGTCGCCGCCGAGGTCTGCCGCGCGGCGCTGGCCGACAGCTTCCGCACGTTGCCGAGCGAGTATCACCCGATCGGCTCGAGCGACCGCCGCCTCGTCCACGTGAGCGCCCGGCTCGCCTCCGCGCGCACCACGCGGGATCTCGAGAGCGCGCTCGCCCTGATCGCCGCCGAGCTCGGCTCCTCCAAGGTCTGCCTCTCGGCCTGGCACGAGCGCGAGGCGGTGATCGAGACCCTGGCCGAGAACGGCGACCGCTCCGAGCAGACGACCTTCGCGATCGACGATTTCCCGCTGAGCGCAATGGTGATCCGCGAGCAGCGAGCGGTGCAGACGGTGGTCGGCGACCCAGACAGCGACCCGCGCGAGGTCGAGTTGCTGCTCGCGCTCGGCGAGCGCTCGCTGCTGATGGTCCCGGTCGTCAGCCGCGGCGAGACCATCGGGATGATCGAGGCCTACCGCCTGGACGAGCGGGCCTGGTCGCGAGCCGAGATCAACCGCGCGCGGGTGATCGCCAGCCAGTTCGCCTCGGTGATCCCGACCCTGTCAGCCGAGCGCGACCGGCCGCGCGCCGAGCGCCACGCCGTCTAGCGACCGCCGGGCGACCCGTCTACAGCGAGCGGCGGGCTCGAAACTCGCGCCGTACGGACTCCGGCCGGCCCCACATCTGGACGACCTCGGTGCGGCCCTCGTGCACGTCGCGGACGATCAGCTCGCCCTCGATCCCCTGCTGGTCGAGCAGCGCCAAGGCTCCCTTGACCGTCTCCGCGGCGGCGGCGTGGCCAAAGCCGTGGGCCACGTTGAGGCGAAAGTGCCACTCGGCTTCCGAGTAGGGCTGGGCGTTGACCATCGTCAACAGCACGGCGGCATCGATGTACTGGTCCTCGTCGGCGATCCGCAGGTCGCAGACGATGTCGGTCCAGTCGCCCGGCAGCGAGTCGAGCACCTGCTGGAAGTCGTCCGCCAACGGCACGCGCGCAGCCTACCGCGGCCTCGCGCGGATCAGCGCCGGGCCGGGAGCACCCGCATCGCCGCGGCGAGCCGGTGACCGAGCACGTGCTCGTCCTCGCCGACCTCGACGAACAGCGGCCCCTCGAACGGCTCGCGGTCGCGCAGCCGCAGCTCGATCCCGGGACGGATCCCGCGCCGATCGAGGTAGCGGAGCATCTCCGAGTCGGAGTCCGAGACGCGGCTGAAGGTGCCGCTCTCGCCGGGCTCGAGGTCGACGAGGGGGATGCCCTGCTCGCTGGCCACCGCCAGCCGCCGGTCCGGGATCGGGTCGCCGTGAGGGTCGTGGCTGGGGTCGCCGAGCGCGGCGGCCATGCGCTCCTCGAGCTCCTCCGAGATGTAGTGCTCGAGCACCTCGGCCTCGTCGTGGACGCGGTCCCAGGGCATCCCCAGCGCGTCCGCGAGGTAGGACTCGATCAGGCGGTGGTGGCGGATCACCTCGAGCGCCACGCGCTCGCCGGACTCGGTCAGCACCGCCCCGTGGTAGGGCTCGTGCTCGACCAGCCCCAGATCGGCCATCCGCTTCAGCATCGCGGTCACCGTGCCGGGCGAGACCCCGAGCCGCTCGGCGAGGGCCGAGGTCCCGACCGACGCGCCCTGGCGGCCGGAGAGAGCGTGGATCGTCTTCGCGTAGTCCTCGATCGCCTCGGTGTTGGCGGCGGGCCGCTCCGCGCGGCTGCGGGTGTGCGGCCGCGCGCTGTTCGTTCACACGCTCACCAGCAGGCCGGTCAGGTAGAAGAGCACGGCGCCGAGGGCGATCGCGGCGGCGGTCGCGGCGTCGAGCGCCCTCCCGGCCCGGTCGCGCATGGCGGGCGCGATCTGCCCGATCACCTGGACGATCGCGCCGACGCCGACGCCGAGCAGGAAGACCGAGAGCTCGTCGTTGGACACGGTCGCGCCGATCAGCGCCCCGACGATCGCGGGGGCCCCGGCGATCAGCCCGAGCATGACCAGGCGACCCGGCGCCGGCCGCTCCCTGGTCAGCGGCGCCACGATCGCGAACCCCTCGGTGGTGTTGTGGATCGCGAAGCCCACGACGAGGAACGCGCCAAGCGCGAGCTCGCCGATCGCGTACGCCGACCCGATCGCCAGCCCTTCCCCGAGGTTGTGGAGGCCGATCCCGATCGCGATCAGCAGGGCCAGCCGGCCGCCCGAGCGGGCGGCGAGCCCGGCGCGCTCGGCCCGGGCGCTGAGGAAGCGGTCGAGCCCCACCAGCAGCAGGTAGGCGATCCCGGCGCCGAGGAAGAGCAGCTCGGCCCCGCCGAAGGCACCCGCCGACCCGCCGGCGAGATCGAGCGCCTCGAGCGTCGCGTCAACGGCGAGGAACGCCAGCAGGCCGACCGTGAACGCCATCAGGACGCGCACCCAGCCGGACTCGAAGCGGCGCATCGCCGGCAGCAGGGCCATGCCGAGGATCACGGGCACGATCCCCACGTAGGTCCCCAGCAGCGCCATGAGGCCGAAGAGGGAGCCGTCGGCCTCGGGCGTCTCGACCGCGGCCGCGACCTCGTGCTCGATCACGACGCCGGTCGAGGTGACCATCGAGATCAGGTACGGCTGGCCCTCCTGCCAGGGGTAGTCGAGCGAGACCGATGCGGAACCGAGCCGGCCGATCGGGCCGTCGGCGCCCTGGAAGTCGACGTAGGCGTCGTTGACGAACACCTGGGCGATCTGGACCGCATCCGGCCCCGTGTTGCGCACGGTGACGTCGATCCGCCCCGGGGTCAGCTCGGTGCGCTCGACCGCCAGCTCCTCGACCGGCGGGCCGGGCCGGTCGGGCAGCGAGTCGCCGCCCGCCACCGCAAGCGCGATCAGCACCGCCGCGATCAGCGCGACCGCGCCGGCGACCAGGCCCCAGGTCGGCACGCCCCGCAGCGGCCCGGAGCGCTCGATCGTCTCGCCGCGCGCCTCCACCGATCAGCCCTCGACCTCGAAGAACCCCATCCAGCCGAGCTCGGCGAACTCGGTCTTGTGGGCATGGAACATGAAGGGCCCGGCGTGCGGGAAGCGCAGCTCGCAGATCCCGCGCTGCGCCTGGCCCTGGATCACCGTGTCGGTGAACTCGGTCGGCTCCAGCCTGGTCCCGGTCGGGAAGTAGTCGAAGAAGTTCCCGTGGATGTGGAACGAGTTGATCGGGTCGTACTCGAGCACGTTGACGAGGTAGATCCGGACGAGCTCGTCGCGCTGCACCCGGATCGGCTCGTTCAGGTAGTGAAAGGGGATCCCGTTCACGGCGTAGAGCTGGTTGCCCTCGCCGTCGAAGGTCGTGTTGTAGCCGTGCTGGACCATCACCATCTCGTCGGCCTCGGTGCGCCCCTGCTTCGGATCGACGATGAACGTCCCGTAGAGGCCGCGGGCGATGTGCTCGGCGAGCGGCCCGACGTGGCAGTGGTAGAGGTGCAGGCCGAAGGGCTCGGCGTCGAACTCGTACACGGTCGACTTGCCGGGCTCGATGATCCCCGCGCCGATGTCGGGGACGCCGTCCATCGCCGACGGGTGCAGCCCGTGGAAGTGAATCGTGTGCGGGTGAGCCGACCCGTTCACGAACCGGATCCGCAAGAGCTCGCCCTCGCGCGCGCGCAGGGTCGGCCCCGGGACTCGCCCGTTGTAGGTCCAGGCGGGGTAGCTGAGCCCGGGGGCCACCTCGATCTCCCTGTCGGAGGCGATGAGCTGCCACTCGCGCAGCACCCTGCCGGAGGCCAGCCGGCGGGTCTCGCCGAAGTCGAAGTCGCGCAGGATCTCGGTCGGGTCAAAGCCGTTGGCCGCGTGGTCGACGCTGGCGCCGCCGCGAAAGGTCGGGCCCTCGGCCCCGCCGCCGTGGGCCAGCTTCCCTGCCGGCACGCCGTGCGCGGCGCCACCGTGGACCTGGGCGGCCGCCGAGCCCGGGAGCGCGTTGTGGAGCCCCTGGTGGGGGATCGTCTCGTGGAGCAACGCCAGCGTGGGGGCCGCGACCACGCCGCCGGCGAGCAAGCGGCGGCGGCTGATCCCGCGGTCGCTTCCCCCCGCCGCGGCCTCGGAGTCGCCCTCCTGCGTCGCCGGGGTTCCCCCGCTTGGCTCGCCTGTCTTTGGATCGTCCACAATCCAAAGTTTGACAAATCAAAATCTGGACCGCAAGGGCCTGCGACAATCGGGGGCGAATGGACTCCGCCCAGACCCCGGTCGCCACCGAGCTCGACGCCCAGTACCGGGTCCTGCGCGAGGGGGCCGGAGCGCTCGAGCGGCGCACCCGCAGGCTGGTCGAGGCCGGCGGCGCCGAGGCAGGCGAGTACCTGCAGGGGCAGGTGACCAACGACGTGGAGGCGCTCGCTCCCGGCGACGGCTGTTACTCGGCGCTGCTCGATCGCAAGGGCCACATGCAGGGCGACATGCGAGTCCTGCGCACGGCGGACGGCTTTCTGATCGAGACCGAGGAGATCGCCGCCGCGGCGGTCCTGCGCCATCTGGCGATGTACAAGATCGGTCGCGACGTCACGATCGAGGACGCCGGCGACCGCTGGGCCGTGATCTCGGTGATCGGCCCGGCGGCGGCCGAGATCGCGATCGGAGGCCCGGCGGGCGGCGAGCACGCCCACCGCCCGGCGAGCGTCGGCGGCGCCGACGCGATCGCCGTGGCGACCGACGCGGGCGTCGACCTGCTGGTCGCGGCCGATGCCGGCAGCGCCGTGCTCGAGGCGCTTCGTGAGCGGGGCGCCGAGCCGGTCGACGAGTCCGCCGCGGAGATCGTTCGCGTCGAGGCCGGCAGGCCGCGCTTCGGGTACGAGATGACCACGGCGACGATCCCCCAGGAGGCCGGGATCAACGAGCGCGCGGTCAGCTTCGCCAAGGGCTGTTACATCGGCCAGGAGACGGTCGCGCGACTGCACTACCGCGGCAAGCCCAACCGCCACCTGCGCGGCCTGCGCCTGGCCCGGCCCGGCGCGAACGGCGACCCGGTCCGCCTGGGGGAGCGCGAGCTGGGCACGATCGGCACCGCCGTCCTCTCCCCCGCCCACGGGCCGATCGCGCTCGCGGTCCTGCGCCGAGAGGCCGAGCCGGGGGCGACGGTCGAGGTCGGCGCAGGCAACTCCGCCCAGGTCGTCGAGCCGCCCTTCTGAGCTCGGCTCCCGACTGCGCTCCCGCCGGTTCGGGTTCATGAGTGATTCCACTAGGGTTGCGCGCACGATGAGCGTGCAGAGGAGGCTGATCGTGTCGGCGGCGGCGCTCGCAGCCGCGCTCGCTCTCGTCGCCTGCGGTGAGGACGATTTCGTGAACAGCCCGCGGCCGCCGTCGCCGGTCCAGCTCAGCGCCAGGATCGGCGACGACGGGGTCACGGTGAGCCCGGCGACGATCGGCGCCGGCCCGGCGACGATCACGATCTCCAACCAGAGCAGCAAGCCCACCCGGCTGGTGCTCGAGGGACCGACCGACGACGCCAGCGACGAGATCCTGGCCGGGAACACGGACTCCTTCAAGCTCGGGCTGGAGGAGGGCGACTACGCCGTCACCAACGGTGACGGTGGCGGCGAGACCAAGCTCGAGGTCGGCCCCGAGCGCGAGAGCTCGCGGAACGAGCTCGGGCTGCCCTAGCCCGGCTCGTCGGCCGCCGCGGCGGCCACCAATCCCTCGATCCGCGCCAGGCAGCGCTCGACGTCGGTGACCATCTCGTCGAACTCGTCGCCGGCCGCCTTGGCGCTGTTCGTGACGCTGGTCAGCGACTTGCGGACCCGGTTGGCGCGCTTGAGGCGGGCGGCCGCCTCCTCGGCGGCGTCGCGTACGCCGGCGGCGTCGACCTCGAGCTCGTCGGCGTCCGCGGCCAGGATCCGGGCACGCACGTAGCGGTACACGAGCCGCAGCGCGAGCGGGTCCGGGCTCTCGCGGTCGAGGACGGCGATGATCTTGTTGCCCTGATACTCGGTCAGCTCCTCCAGCCCCGCGGGGACCTTGTCCTCCCCGGCGACCACGAGCACCGCGAAGGCAGCGTCTCGCTCCCCCATGCAGGCATTGAGCTCGGTCCAGGCGTCGTTCTTCGACAGCCGCTTGTTCTTCGCCTCGAACACGATCGTCGCCAGCGAACTGCCGAGTGCCCCGCCGATCTCGACCACCGTGTCGCCCTTCTTGCTCCCGGTCTCGTTCGCCGAGTCGCCCGTGTGATGGGCTGCATCGCCCTGGGCCGCCGCGATCTCGTCGATCACCGCGTGGACGAGGTCCTCGAACGTGCGTCCCTTTGCGGTGCCGCGCTCGGCCTCCTCGGCGACCCGCTCGTCGGCATCCCGGCGCTCCTTCAGCTCGAGCACCTCACGCCGCAGCTCGGCGATCACCTTGCGGTTCTCCTCGCCCTCGGACTGCTGGCGCGAGCCGAGCTCGCGGGTGGCGTTGACCATCGCGTTCTTGAAGTCGAACAGCGGGTTCGAACCCTCTTGGGCCGAGAACTGCTTCAACAGCGCCTCGCGCTGGTCGGCGAGCGCCCGCTTGAGCAGCTCGTCGATGTCCTTTTGCACCGACCCGTCGCGTGAGCCGTCGAAGGTCTCGGTGATTCGCTCCGCGAGCAGCTCGTCGCCGGACTCGAGCGCCCGCGCGAGGCGGTCGCGCAGCTCGGCGGCGTGACGCTCGAACTCCGCCCGTACGTAGTCGACCTCGACCGCCGTGCCTTCGCGCTCGAGCACTCGGGCGCCGATCTCGACCGCGTCGCGCACGGTCTGCGTCGGAGGGTGCCCGGTCTCGGCCCGCTCCCGCACGAGCTTGGCGGTGCGCTCGTCCTCGACCGTGAGCGACTCGATCACGAGCCGGTCCTCGAGCGCGCGCACCGTGCCGTCGGCGGCCTGGTCGAGCGGTAGCTGTGGTCTCTCCGATGCTTCCATGGGAACTTGCGAAGGTAGTCGCGGACCCGGACATGAACCTGACAGCGCGATGAGCGAACCACGACCCCTCGATCCCCCGACGCCCAACGTCGAGATCATCGGCGCCGAGAAGCCGGCGGTCGCGTCGACGCGGACCGACGAGCAGCGGCTCGCCCTGGTCGAGAAGGAGCTGCGCCAGGGCTTCGAGGCGCTGGCGGAGATCGGCCCCGCGGTCTGCGTCTTCGGCTCCGCGCGCACCCCGCCCGGCGACCCGCTGTACGCGCGGGCGCGCGAGATCGGGCGGGCGATCGGCGAGGCCGGCTTCGCCGTGATCACCGGCGGCGGGCCGGGCCTGATGGAGGCCGCCAACCGCGGCGCCCGCGACGCCGGCGCCGACCTCGGTCGGGCTCAACATCCTGCTCCCGTTCGAGCAGGAGCTGAACCCCTACTGCGACATCGGCCTCACCTTCGACTACTTCTTCACCCGCAAGCTGATGTTCGTGCGCTACTCGCGCTCGATCGTCGCCCTGCCGGGCGGCTACGGGACGCTCGACGAGCTGTTCGAGGTGCTGACCCTGATCCAGACCGGCGAGGCGGTCGACCACCCGGTGGTGCTCGTCGGCCGCGACTACTGGTCCGGGCTGCTGGACTGGGTGCGGGCCGAGCTGCTCGAGCCGGGACGGATCTCGCCCGCGGACTTCGCCATCCCGGAGCTCGTCGAGGAGCCCTCCGAGGTCGTGGCGATCGCCTGCGCCGAGCCCGGCACCGATGTGGGCGGATAGCGCCCGCGGACCGAGTCGACGAACGCCGCCATCCGCTCGGCGAGCCCGGCGTCCCGCAGCTCGAGCACGTTCTCGGCGTTCATCTCGCCCGAGCGCGAGAGGTTGAACGAGCCGACGAACACCGTGTCGTCGGCGACCGTGACCTTGGCGTGCATGAAGTCGTGGACGGTGCCCGGCGACCAGGGCGTCGACGGCTTGCCGGAGAACGGCAGCAGGCTCAGCGCCTTGACCAGCAGCGGGATCTTCCATTCCGAGACCCCGTTGGTCGCCCACTGTCCGTAGACGGCGTCGGTCTGTGGCTCGTCGATCACCCCGGCGATGTCGATCCCGCCACGGGCCCCCAGCTCGGCGAGCGTCGCCAGGATCGGCGCCGAGGTGATCACCGGCGACGCGATCCGCACCCGGCGGCGCGCGGTGGCGATCGCCTTCGCGATCGCCTGCGAGAGCTCGGCCCCCTGTCCGGGCGTGAACCACGCGCGCGCCTCCGCCCCGCCCTCGAGCTCGACCCGGCGCGGCTCGATCCGGCCGCGAGCGCTCGACGTCGCGGCGCTCCCACAGCTCCTCGAAGTTGCCGGCGTAGGCCGCGGCGAGCTCGGCCGAGTCGACCGCGATGCAGACGTTCTCCTGCCGGGTCCACGAGTCGACCGTCCAGTTGGCGGAGCCGGTCCAGACCGCCTCGCGATCGCGGACCACGTACTTGTGGTGCATCAGGTCGGGGATCCCCGGCACCGCTCGATCGTCCACCGGCAGCTCGTGCAGGAGCTCGGGCCTGGTCGCCGGCGGCGGGTGGATCGCCGGCGGGCGGGCGGAGTCGACGTTGTAGAGCAGCCGCACCTCGACCCCGCGCGCCGCCGCCGCGCGCAGCTCACCGGCCACGATCTCCCCCGCCTCGCCCGGGAGCCGGATGTCGTAGAGGGCGAGCTCGAGCGTGCTGCGCGCCGCGGCGAGGAACGAGGCGACCTCCGCAGCGACGTCCTCGGCGCTCTGACCGCCATCGGTGAGCTGGAGAACCCGCACCGCGCCATTCTGACGCGAACGTCCCGTTTGCCCCTCCCGGCCGACACGCCGGGACGTTCGCGGGGCTCAGGGCGCCTCCATCCCGTACGATCCGCGGCGCCCGACCAGCGACCAGAGGGAGAACCGTGGCCGTAGACGTAGCGGAGGTGTCGAAGCTCGACGTGGAGCCCGGGACGTTGCCGGAGAAGATGGCGGCGTGGGTGATCCGCCAGGAGCGCGAGGGCGAGCCCAAGGACGCGTTTCAGGTCGAGGAGATCGAGGTGCCCGAGCCCGGCGCGTTCGAGGTGATCGTCCGGGTGATGGCCGCCGGGGTCAACTTCAACAACGTCTGGGCGTCGCTCGGCAAGCCGGTCTCGGTGTTCGGCTACGGCGACCACCCCGAGTACGGTCACCACATCGGCGGCTCGGACGCCTCGGGGATCGTGTGGAAGGTCGGCGAGGGCGTCACCCGCTGGCAGCCCGGCGACGAGGTCGTGATCCACTGCAACCAGGCCTCCTACGAGGACGTCGAGGTCCACGGGCTCGACCCGATGGCGGCGCCGAGCCAGGAGATCTGGGGCTACGAGACGACCTGGGGGTCGTTCGCGCAGTTCACCAAGGTGCAGGCCCAGCAGCTCCTGCCGAAGCCGCGCAACCTCTCCTGGGTCGAGTCGTCGGCCTACGGGCTCACCTACTTCACCGCCTACCGGATGCTCTTCGACCGCTGCAAGCTCCAGGCCGGCCACAACGTGCTCATCTGGGGCGCCGCCGGCGGGCTCGGCGTGTTCGCGACCCAGCTCTGCAAGGCCGCGGGCGCGAACGCCGTGGGCGTCGTCTCCTCCGACGAGAAGGGCGAGCTGGTCAAGCAGCTCGGCGCCGTCGACTACGTCAACCGGGCCGAGTTCGGCGAGATGATGCGCACCGACGCCAACCATCCCGCCGCCGACCCGGCCGCCGACAAGGAGCGCTTCAAGGCCTCGCGCGGGTTCGCCAAGCGGGTCAAGGAGATCCTCGGCGACGCCCCCGACATCGTCTTCGAGCACGTCGGCCAGGCGACCTTCCCGACCTCGGTGTTCACGGTCAAGCCGTTCGGCAAGGTGGTCATCTGCGGCGCCACCTCCGGCTACAACCTCGACTTCGACGTCCGCTACCTGTGGATGAAGCAGAAGGAGATCCTCGGCTCGCACTTCGCCAACGCCTACGAGTGCACGCGCGCGAACCAGCTCATGGCCGAGGGCAAGGTCCGCCCCGTGCTCTCGCAGGTGATGGACTTCGAGGGCGTCCCCGAGGCGCACCAGATGCTGCACGAGAACCGCCACTCCGGCAAGATCTCGATCCGGGTCGGCGCCACCGACAACGGCGAGGGCAAGCACGCCGAAGGCGAGGGCGCGATCTGGGCGGAGGTCGGCGCCTAGCGCGCCCAGCACTAGTCTTGACCCGGATGCCCGAGGTCCACTACATCGAGTGGCACATCACGCCGTGGCGGCGCGATCGCTTCCTCGAGATCTGGACGCCCGCCCTCGACCGCGCGCTCGCCTACGGGGCGCGCAGCGCCTTCCTCAGCCGCAACGAGGACGACACGCTGCACCTGCGCCAGGTGACGGTCTGGGAGAGCCGCGCCGACCACGAGCGCTGGTGGTTCTCGGACGAGATCTCGGCCCTGCGCCAGGCCGCGTTCACCTATTACCACAAGCCGATCGACCAGCACTGGCACGCCCGGGTCGCCGAGGCGGCGCTCCAGACCAACGGCCAGCCGGGCTAGCGGAGCCGGCTAGTCACGCACCATCCGCGTCGCCCGGCAGAACGGTGCCGTCCCCTCCGGGTCGTGGTCGCAGGCGAACGCGGTGACCCGCCACAGCGGCTCCCAGCAGCGATGCCGCTCGAGCACCGATCGCACGTTCGCGGCGGCTTCCGCAGGGAGATCCTCGAACCCCGTTTGGAGCTGTCGGAGGCACCACGGGCGATAGGCGCTGGTGGGGATGCGTCGATAGGTCGTCCCCTGGACCGTGAGGTCATGCGTCTTCGCGCCCGCGTCGTAGGCCGCCGCGTTCGCGGCCAGCGCCTCGAGGTGGGTCTCGCCGATCTCCTCGAGGATCGGCCCCCAGTCGTCCGGGATGCCGTCGGCGATCGGCTCGGAGGCGATCCGGCTCGCGCGCGCGTTCCAGGTGCGCGCCGCCCACTCGAACGTGGCTGGGGCGCGCTCCTGCATCAGCCGCGCCGGGGTCGGGTCGTGGACGAAGTGGCGCCAGAACGGGCCCATGAGCCCGAAGTCGGCGATCGTCGGCCGGCCGCCGAGCATGAAGGGGCGATCGGTGAAGATCGGCTCGAGCCACCCGAGCAGGTTCAGGTAGCTGCCCTCCGCGTGGTCTCGGGTCCGATCGTCGACGACCCCGTCGCCACGCACGAAGAGCCGCGTCTGACGCCTGGAGACCCAGCGCCGCCGGCGCATCTTCGGCACGTAGGGGATCCGCAGGACCTCCTCGGCGAGCCGGGTGCCGGCGAGGTAGCGGTCGGGCGCGTTCAGCCACCGGTATTGCATCGCCGGGCGCCACAGCCACTCGTCGGCGTAGTCCTCGACCAGCAGCGAGAGATAGCGCTGCACCGGGTCGTCGGGGATCACGGGCGTTCCCGGCCGCTCGCGCTCGAGCCAGGCGATCATCGGCGTGGTGTCGCTCATCCAGCGCCCGTCGTCGAGCTCGACGCTGGGAAACTGCGTCGCGCCGAGCCGCGCGGGGACCACCGAGCGGTAGAGGCGGACGCCGAGCGGGCGGAACTCGTACGGGATCTCGCGATAGCGCAGGTAGGCCTCGAGCTTGCCCGTGAAGTACGAGATCTTCGACCCGTAGACGATCACCCCGAGTGCTAAGGCGCCGGCTTGGGCAGCTTCCCAACGTCGACGCGACACGACTTGCCGGTGCATGTGGCGAGCCGGTCGAGCGCCCCGCGGAGGATGTCGTGGATCTCCGCGTAGCGCGGGTCGTCGTGGACGCTCTGCAGCTCCCACGGGTCGCGCTTCAAGTCGAAGAGCGCCTCGAAGGCGCCGCCCGCGGTGACGTCGAGCCGGTAGCGCTCGGTGCGGATCGACTTGTAGGGAGGGACGCCGCGCGGGTTCGTCGCCGTTTCGATCAGGACGCCGCGGCCGGCGAGCGAATCCGGATGCCGGGCGGCGCGCAGGAGCGAGACGCCGTCGCGCGGAAGCGTGCTCTTGGCGCCGGCGAGGCGCAGGATCGTCGGCGCCAGGTCGGCGTTGACGGTGACGCCCTCGACCTTCTCGCGCTCCGGGAACCCGGGCCCGGCGATGATCAGCGGCACCCGCGACGAACCCTCGAAGGGCACGTACTTGACCCCGGAGGCGTTGCCGTCCTGGGTGATCCAGTCGTACAGGCGGTGCTCGCCGAGGATCCAGCCGTTGTCGGAGGTGAAGATGATCACGGTGTTGTCGGCGACCCCGGCGCGGCGAAGCGCCCGGTGGACGCCCGCGACCATGTCGTCCACGGCGAACAGCGAGCCCATCCGACCCCGGTAGTGACGCTCGAGCGACGCGGCGATGTCGGCGCCGAACGGCTGTGGGAAGAAGGAGAGCAGCGCCGGCTTGTCCGACAGGTCGGCCTCGTTGTAGTTCGGGTAGATCGGCATCTCGAGCTCCGCGGCGGCCGCCTGGTCCCGCGGCGCCGGGACGGCGGGCGTCCCCTCCTGCTTCGCGTCGGTCTCGACCGCGACCGTGTGCGGCGCGATCGGCGCCAGGTTGAGGAAGAACGGCTTGTCGGCCCGGGCCGCGTCGGCGATCTCGCGCTTGGCGATCCGCCCGTAGACGTCGGTCGAGTAGTCCTCGGGCGAGCTCCCGTACGTGCGCAGCTTGCCGTTGTGGTTGAGCGTGTAGTCGTAGTAACCGTAGGTGCTCGGATCGACGCCGCCCCACCACTCCGACCAGCCCTGCGGCACCTCGAAGGGGTCCCGGGTGCCGTACTCGTTCAGGTACTTGCCGATGTGGATCGTGCGATAGCCGGCGCTCTGCAGCCACACGGGCAGCGCCTCGCCACCGTCGAAGCGGTAGTAGCCGCCCTCGGGCCAGTTGTTCCAGAGGATGCCGTGGTTGTGCGCGTACTGGCCCGTGTAGTAGGTGGCCCGCGAGGGGCAGCAGAGCGGGAAGTTGACGATGTTGTCGGTGAACGTGGTGCCCTGGCGCGCGAGCAGCTTGCGCGTCTTCGGCATCGCCCACATCGACCGGAAGTCCTGGTCGTCGGTCATGATCGTGACGACGTTGGGGGGCTGGGCGGCTGCCGGCGCGGCCGCGGGGAACGTTGCGGATGCCGCCAGGACGGCCGCGACGACGATCAGCGATCTTGCCTTCATGCCTGCTTGGTTCCTCCTCGAGCGCGGGGTCTGCGCGCACGCTACCATCTTGTTGGCGCTGCGTCAACAAGCGCATTGAGCCATGCGAGCAAACGAGCACCGATTCACCCGCCTTGCCCCCGAGGACCGCCGCGCCCAGGTCCTCGACGCCGCCCGGCGCGTCTTCGTCCGCGACGGCTTCGAGGCGGCCTCGACGGCCGCGGTGGCCCAGGAGGCCGGCGTCACCCGCGGGTTGGTCCACCACTACTTCGGCTCACGGCGCGAGCTCTTTCTCGCCCTGCTGGAAGAGCTCGCCCAGCGGCTACCCGCGGCGATCCGCACCGACCTGCGTGGCGAACCGCTCGAGCGCATGATCGAGGTCAACTCGAAGGCGCTGCTCGACGCGGTCGAGCGCGACCGGGACGCCTGGACGCGGCTGCTCGGCACCGCGGGCTCGGACCCGGACGTGCAGGCGATCCTCGACCGGGCGCGTGACGAGGCGATCGCGCGGATGCTCGTCAACCAGACGACGGTGGTCGCCGACTCGGACGAGCTGCGGCTCGTGCTTCGCGTCTACCTCGGCGCCGCCGAGGCCGCCCTGGCCGAGTGGGCGCTGTGGGGGCGGGCGACGCGTGCGCAGACCGAGACGATCGTGCAGCGGACCCTGCTGGCGATGCTCGGCGACGTGCTGCCGCGGCTGCTTGACGGCAGCGCGACCCGCCGAACGTCCCCGAGCATGCGCTGAGAGCGGTACTGCGGGACGCTCGGCGTGGCCGTGAGCCGGCTCAGGCGACGAGGGTGAGCTCGGCGCTGCGCTGCTCGAACGCGGCGCCGACCTCGACCAGGATCGCGAGCATCTCGTCGGTGGCCGGTGAGCGCGAGCCGGCGGGCCGGCTGACGGCCCACACGCGACGCTTCGGCGCCGGCGGGTCGGTCGCCCGGACGACGAGGTCCGAGCGGAGGGTCGCGAGCGCCAGGTCGGGCAGCAGGGTGACCCCGAGCTTGGCGGCGATGAAGCCCTGCATCACGTGGTAGTCGTCGGTCTCGAACCCGATCCTGGGCTCGAACCCGGCGTCCCGGCAGGCCCGGAACACGACCTCGCCGCAGGTGCTCGGGCGCGACCCGCAGAGCCACTCGGTGTCGGTGAAGGCGTCGAGCGGGACGACCCGGCGAGCGGCCAGCTCGTGGTCGGCGGGCAGCGCCAGGTGCATCGACTCGGTCAGCAACAGAGTCTGGTCGAGGTCGCGCTCCGGCGGCTTCGGCAACGACGGGTAGTCGAAGGTCAGCGCCAGGTCGACCTCGCCGGCGCGCAGCCGCGGCAGCGACTCCTCGGGCTCGGCGTCGGCGACGCTGAGCCGGACGCCCGGGTGGCGGCCATGGAACAGCGACACCGCCTCGGTGAGCACGGTCGCGCTCGCGCTCGGGAAGCTGGCGAGCCGCAGCTCGCCGCCCTCGAGGCCCGGCGATCGAGGCCAGCTCGCGCTCGGCCTCGTCGAGACGCGCGATCGCCGCCTCGGCGTGCGAGACCAACACGCGCCCGGCGTCGGTCAGCTTCGGCCCCTCGCGCGTGCGGTCGAGCAGCTGCATCCCGACCTCCCGCTCGAGCGTGGCGATCTGCTGGCTGACCGCCGACTGGGAGAGGTACAGGGCGTCGGCGGCGGCCGAGAACGAACCCTGCCGGGCGACCTCTCGCAGGATGCGCAACCGCTTCACATCGAGCATTAGCTGACCTTATCAGATATAGCAGCGATTGATGTTGCGCTAATAGCCTGGGCGCGAGATCCTCTCGTCGATCACGAAAACAGCCGCCCAGGCGTTCCATCACCGAGGCGACGAGAGTGAGCGAGGTGAACGAGATGACGATTCAGGAGACCCAGGTCAACACCGCGTTGACGATCCGCCGCATGGACCGCGACGATGCCGACGCGGACGCGCTGGCCGCGCTCGCCGAGCTCGACTCGCACGAGCCGCTCGACCGGCCCTGTGATCGGCGCCGAGGTCGAGGGCAGGCTGCTGGCCGCGATCTCGATCGTGAGCGGCGACGTGATCGCCGACCCGTTCAGCCGCACCAGCGAGCTCCGCGGGCTCCTCAAGCTGCGCGTCGCCCAGCTCCAGGGCCGCCGGGGAGAGCACCGGCGGCGGCGCGGCTCGCGGCTCGTCGGCCGGCGCGGTCGCCCGGCCGTCGGCGGCTCGCCGCCCGGCCAGATCATCACCCTGCAGCGGGTCGGCTAGCCGGAGGCTGCGAAAACCGAGCGTGGCAAGGACGCAGGGAGGGCGGCGAGTGAGCGTACGCGCCCGGTACGTGAGCGAGCCGCCCGACCGAGGACGCAGCCAGGCGACGGTTTGCAGCAGCCTCAGTGCTGTTCGAGGGGGGCCATGGTGAGGCCCGCCTCAGACAGCTGCTGCCAGTAGAGCTCGGCGGGCTCGCGGGGGCCGGTCCAGACGATCGCCCGCCCGGCGGTGTGGATGCGCTCGGCGAACCGGTGACCCTGCTCCAGGGAGACGCCGGGGACGACGCGCGCCAGCGTCCCCGCCACGTGGTCGAAGGTGTTGTGGTCGTCGTTTAGGACGATCACCTGCCAGTTGCCGCCGAGGCCGGACCCCGGCCCGGCGCCGCGCGGGCGCTCGATCGTCTCGGTCGAGATCTGACTGCCCCCTGGCCCGGCGGAGGCCTAAGGGTCCGGGACCGAGACCGCGACGCGCTTGAACGTGCCGACGACGGTCTTGTCCTTGTTCGCCTGGCTGCCGATCGCGAAGCGCACCTTGCGGCCCCGGACCTGGCCCGGGTTGGAGTCGCTGAGCTTCGCGACCTCCTTGCCGTTGACCAGTGCCGATGACCTCGGCGCCGGTTGCGATCACCTCGATCCGGTTGCGCTCGTTGACCTTCTTGATCGCATCGCTCTTGCCCTCCGCCGGGAAGCCGCCACCCGCGGGGCCGCGGATGAGCGAGTAGCGCTGCTTCTGGGGGAAGATCCGCAGCGCGTAACCGGTGCCGCTGCCCCCGGCGCGCACCGTGACCTCGATGAAGGCGCCGCCGCGCACGGACTTCGGCGTCTGCTTGAGGATCTTGCCCTCGACGGCGACGCCCTGGTTGGGGAGCTCGCTGTCGCCCTGCACCGGCGGGCGGAACGAGCAGGTGGTCGGGCTCTTCTTCACCGAGGCGTGCATCACCTTGGTCTTCTCGCGGTACTTCTTGTCGCAGCGCTTGCCGCCGCCCGAGCGCACGATCTCGTTGAACTCGCCCTGGCTCGACATGTCGTTCTCGTACACGGTGACCGCGGCGATCGAGGTCGCCGCGCCCACCCCGAGCACGGTCGCGACCACGGCCGCAACCGCGCTGCGTCTGCTGAAGATGGCGTTTGTCACGTCGGCTCCGGGATGTTCACGCGGCAGCGTAGCCGCTGGAGAACCCTGAACACCCGCGCGCACCCGAAGGTGCGGGCGCGGAATTTCATCGGCCTCCAGTCAGGCCTCCGAGCGCTTGCGCAGGTAGCGCTCGAGGCCCAGCCACTGCTGCTCGGGCGACGCCGCCTGGATCAGCGCGGCGGCGGTGGCGGGGTCGGCGCGCTCGCGGATCTCGCGCTCGACCGCCTCCAGGAAGGCCTCGCGGCCCCGCTGGGCCAGCTCGACGCCCCGGCTGAGCGCCGCGCGCACGCGATCGAGCTGGGCGGCGACCTCCTCGACCGGTCCGAAATGCGTGAGGCGCAGGCGCTCGGCCCCGAGCCGCTCGATCCGCTCGACCGAGGCGAGCCACGCGTCGACGTCGATCTCGGGCGGCGGCGTCGGCGCCAGCGTCACCTCGCTCGGCGGGATCCGGACCCCGGCCATGTCGCCGACGAACGCGTCGCCGGAGTCGAGGTCGAGGTAGGTGACGTGGTGGCCGGCGTGGCCCGGGGTGTGCTCGACGCGGAAGCCCTCGACCTCCTCCCCGCCCCCGCGCACGGCGACGACGCGCTCGGCCGGCACCGGCGCGACCTCGCCCCACAGCCGCTCCATGTTCTCGGCGCCGTAGAGGCGCGACGCGCTCGCGAGCAGGCGCTCGGGGTCGATCAGGTGCGGGGCGCCGGTCTCGTGGACGTAGACCACGAGCTCGGGAAAGCGACGGGCGAGGACACCGCTCGCGCCCGCGTGGTCGAGATGGATGTGGGTCAGCATCAGCGCCCGCGGCGGGACCTCGAGGTCGTCGATCCAGTTGTCGAGCGCCGAGGCCGGCCCGGGGTCGACGATCAGGCCGTCACGCACCAGGTGCGCGCCGATCACCCGGTCGCGCCCGAGGTGCATGGTGTCGATCAGGCGGACCACGGCCGAACGGTACCCTCGGGCGCGCTCTCCCGCGCCGTGCGCACGATTGCGGTCGAAGCCCCGGACCCGCCGTAGAATCTGCCCATGAGCGATCATCGCCTGCCCGACCGTGACCGGCCGTGGGTGATGCGCACCTACGCCGGGCACTCCGACGCTCGGCGCTCGAACGAGCTCTACCGCCGCAACCTCGCCAAGGGCCAGACCGGGCTCTCGGTCGCCTTCGACCTCCCCACCCAGACCGGCTACGACCCCGACCACGTCCTCTCGCGCGGCGAGGTCGGCAAGGTCGGCGTCTCGATCGCCCACAAGGGCGACATGCACACCCTCTTCGACGGCATCCCGCTCGACGAGATGAACACGTCGATGACGATCAACGCGACCGCGGCCTGGCTGCTCGCCCTCTACGTCACGGTCGCGGACGAGAACGGGCTCGGCCGCGCGGCGCTCACGGGGACGACCCAGAACGACATCATCAAGGAGTACCTCTCGCGCGGCACCTACGCCTTCCCGCCCGGGCCGTCGATGCGCCTGATCGCCGACACGGTCGCGTTCAGCGTCAACGAGATGCCGAGCTGGAACCCGACCAACGTCTGCAGCTACCACCTCCAGGAGGCCGGCGCCACCCCGGTGCAGGAGATCGCCTACTCGCTCGCGACCGCGATCGCGGTGCTCGACGAGGTCAAGGCCCGGGGACAGGTCGCCGAGGCGGACTTCCCCAAGGTCTTCGGCCGGATCTCGTTCTTCGTCAACGCCGGCGTCCGCTTCGTCGAGGAGCACGCGAAGCTGCGGGCGATGTCGGAGCTCTGGGAGCGGATCGGCCGCGAGCGCTACGGGGTCGACGAGCCGAAGCTGCTGCGCATGCGCTACGGCGTCCAGGTCAACAGCCTGGGCCTGACCGAGGCCCAGCCGGAGAACAACGTCCAGCGGATCGTGCTGGAGGCGCTCGCGGTCACCCTGGGGCGCAACGCCCGCGCGCGGGCGATCCAGCTCCCGGCCTGGAACGAGGCGCTCGGCCTGCCGCGCCCCTGGGACCAGCAATGGAGCCTGCGGATCCAGCAGGTGCTGGCCTTCGAGACCGACCTGCTCGAGTACCCCGACATCTTCGAGGGCTCGAAGGTGATGGACGGACTGGTCGCCGAGCTCGCCGAGGGCGCTCGCGAGGAGATGGGCGTGGTCGCCGAGCAGGGCGGCGCGGTCGAGGCCGTCGCCTACATGAAGGCGCGCCTGGTCGAGTCGCATCGCGAGCGGATCGCGAGGATCGAGCGCGAGGAGATCAAGGTGATCGGCCAGAACTGCTTCACCGAGACCGAGGACTCGCCGTTGACCGCGAGCGTCGACGGCGGCATCCTCACCCCCGACCCCGAGGTCGAGCGCGAGCGCCGCGAGGCGCTCGAGGAGTGGAAGGCGGAGCGCGACCAGGCGGCGGTCGAGCGCGCCCTCGGCAACCTCGCCGCCGCCGCGGCCGACGAGTCGGCCAACATCATGCCGGCGACGATCGAGGCGGCGAAGGCCGGGGCGACGACCGGCGAGTGGGCGACCACCCTGCGCGACGTGTTCGGCGACTACCGCGCGCCGACCGGCGTCTCCGCCGCTGCCGCCGCCGGCCACGCAGGAGCAGCTCGACGCGATCCGGACGCGGGTCGACGAGGTCGCCCGGCGGATCGGCCACCGCCCCCGCATCCTGGTCGGCAAGCCCGGGCTCGACGGCCATTCCAACGGGGCCGAGCAGATCGCCGTCCGGGCCCGAGACGTCGGCATGGAGGTGATCTACCAGGGCATTCGCCTGACGCCGGAGCAGATCGCTGCGTCGGCGCTCGAGGAGGACGTGGACGTGGTCGGGCTCTCGATCCTCTCCGGTTCGCACCTGGAGCTGATCCCCGAGACCGTGCGCCTGCTTCGCGAGCGCGAGGTCGACGCCCCGGTGGTGATCGGCGGGATCATCCCCGCCGCCGACGCCGAGAAGCTGCGCGCGGCCGGGGTCGCGGCCGTGTACACGCCCAAGGACTTCGACGTGAACCGGATCATGGGCGAGATCGTCGACCTCGTCGGCGAGCGCGCCGGGTCCCCGGCGCCCGCCTGATCGCGTGCCCGGGGCCTCGCGAGCGGCCGGCGAACCCGGCCGCGTGAGCCCGGGGCGATCGAGTTCCCGGTCGAGGGGCTCAGCGACGGCGTGGTCCGCCTGCGGTTGATGACCGACGCCGACGTGCCCGAGGTCGTCGAGGCCGTGCGGATCCCGAGATCCCGCGCTACACGACCGTGCCCGTTCCCGTACGGCGACGAGGACGCGCGCCAATGGCGGCGGACCGCGCGAGCGCCGGGCTCGCGCTCGGGAACCGATCTGGCGACGCTGATCGTCGATGCCGACGACGACGAGCTGCTCGGCGCGGTCGGGCTGCACAACCTCGACCCGGCCATCGGGCGCTGCTCGGCCGGCTACTGGGTCGCGGCGTCGGCGCGCGGGCGCGACGTCGCGCGCCGCGGCCTGGCGCTGCTCTGCGCGTTCGCCTTCGCGCGAGCTCGACGTGCGAGCGGATCGAGCTCTGGATCGAGCCCGTCGAACACCGCCTCGCTGCGGGTTGCCGAGGCCGCGGGCTTCACCCGCGAGGGGCTGCTGCGCTCGTTCATGGTCGTCGCGGGGAGCGCGGCGCGACATGCTCATGTACTCGCTCTTGCCCGAGGACGCCGCGCTGATCCCCGTCGCGGCCGCACGGCGCTACCCTCATGGGCGATGAGCGAGCTGAACGGCGATCGCACCGCCTGGCTGCGCTGCTACCGCTGCTGGTCGACGCGTCTGGAGGCGCAGGTCCACTACGACGCGATCATCCGCGTCGACCCCGACTCGGGCGAGACCGCCGAGCGCGTCGAGGAGGTCCAGGAGGCGGTCGTCCAGTGCCTCGACTGCATGCACGACCAGCCGCACCTCGCGATCGAGGAGGGGCACGTGGTCCCGATCTCGGAGCGCTGGGAGCGGATGGTGGCCGGGACGCCGTGGGTCGCCTCGTGCACGGTCACGGTCGACCAGGACGCGGTCGAGACCTGCTCCGGCCCCGAGGCCGCGGACAGCCTCACCTACGCCGCGTTCGGCGATTCGGGCACCCGCGAGTTCTTCACCCACGTGCGCTTCCACAAGCACGACGAGGAGCGGATCATCGTCCACCTGCTGGTCGAGCTCTACGCGCGCTCGGCCGAGGAGGCGACCGACGTGCTCGAGGACGCCTCGCGCGGCGTGCTCGAGCTCACCTCGCTGGCCGAGGAATCGCGCCCCCCGGCGCACGCGGTCGAGCCGCCGCACTAGGACAGGCCGAGCCGGGCTCGCAGCGCGGGCTCGGCCAGCGAGTCGTAGACCCGGTCGGCCTCGCTCAGCTCGATCCCGTCCAGCGACGGGACCCCGAGCACCGTGAGCCCGGCGGCGCGAGCGGCCGCCACCCCCGTCGGCGAGTCCTCGAGCACGATCACGTCGGCGCCAGGCACGACCGCGAGCCGCTCGCAGGCGGCGAGGTAGGCGTCCGGCGCCGGCTTCGGCGCGGCGACGTCGTGGCCGCTGACGATGACCCCGAACCGGTCGCCGAGCCCGACCAGGTCCAGGGTCCTGGCGATGAACTCCACGGGCGAGTTGGAGACGAGCCCGGTCGGGACCGCGCGCCGGCCGAGGTCCGCGAGCAGGTCCAGCGCCCCCGGCATCGGCTCCACCCCACCCTCGAGCAGCTCGAAGACCAGCCCGTCGAGCTCGGCGATCAGCTCGCCGGCGCGGCCCGGTTCGTCGAGCTGGCGGGCGAGGATCGCCCCCGAGAGCTCGGCGGAGGTGCCCACCAGCTCCCGCTTGTGGGCGAGCGTGAACTCGAGCCCGCGACGGGCGAACAGCTCCTGCTCGGCCCTGGTCCAGACCGACTCCGTGTCGAGCAGGAGGCCGTCGTTGTCGAAGATCACCGCCGTGGGGAGCGCCACCGGACGGGCGATCCTAGAGGCCGGCGCTCCGACGGTGGGCGCGACTACCGTTGCGGGCCAGGCGCCGGTGACGGTGGCGAAAGAGGGCGCGGACGACGGTCTCAGCGAGCCGGGCGGCGCCGGGGATCCAGGCGACGCCGCGCTTGAGCTCGAAGCCGAGGCGGTCGGTGACGACGCAGGCGCGCTCGCTTTCGGGCTCGATCACCCGCTCGTGCTGCCAGACGGCGAAGGCCAGCGTGCGGGAGCGCTCGAGGAAGCGGCGACCCGGCTCGAGCTCGACCAGGCAGAGGTCGTCGTAGTCGACCGGGAGCACGCGTCCGAGCAGGATCCAGCTGCGCCCGAGCGGCGACCCGACCGCGACCTCATCGATCGTCTTTCCGCGCAGGCCGGCGGGCATCGTCATCCGCAGGATCGGGCTGAGCTCGTCGTTGATCCCCTCCTCGGTGACCGCCCGCTCCCACGCGACGTTCGCCGGGACGGCCACGGTCGAGGCAACCGTCAGCTCGCCGTCGAATCCCATCGCCGATTCGTATATGAATCCGGCGTGAGCGGGATCGGCGCCTTCATCACTCCCGGTCGCTCGCTGCCGAAGACGCTCGAGCGGGTGGCGCTCGCCGACCGGCTGGGCTACGACGCCGCCTACACCACCCACGTCGCCGGCCGTGACGCGCTGACCACGCTGATGGCCTACGCCGCCGCCGGCGACCGGATCCGGGTCGGCACCGGAGTCGTGCCGATCTTCAGCCGCACGCCGGCGACGATGGCGCAGACAGCGGCGACGATCGACGAGTACTCGGGCGGGCGGATGGTGCTCGGCCTCGGCGTCTCGCATCGGGTCACGGTCGAGAACTGGCACGGTCAACAGATCACCAAGCCGGTGACGCAGATGCGCGAGTACGTCGCGGGCGTGCGGGCGATCCTCACCGGCGCAGGAGCCGCCCGATTCGGAGTTCTTTCCCACCAAGTTCGCGTTCATGGGCTACGAGGCGCGCGCCGAGCTGCCGATCTACGTCGCCGCGCTCTCGCCGAACATGATCCGGCTCGCGGGCGAGGTCGCCGACGGGGTGATGCTGTGGCTGTGCTGCCCCGGCTATATCCGCGACACGGTCGTCCCCGCGCTGCGGGATGGCGTCGAGTCCTCGGGGCGCTCGTTCGATGACTTCGACGTCGTCGCCGCGGTCCCCGTCGCGCTCAGCGACGACGCCGAGGCGGCACGGGCGAGGCTGCGTCAGGACCTGATCCCCTACGCGTCGCTGCCGTTCTACCGGGCGATGCTGGAGGCGTCGGGATTCGCCGACGAGCTCGCCGCCTTCGACGAGGGCATGGCCGCCGGCGACCTCGAGCGGGCCAAGGCCGGGCTCTCGGATCGGATGCTCGGCGAGCTCGCAGGGATCGGCTCGACCGCCGACGTACATGCCGCCGTGCGCCGCTACCAGGACGCCGGCGTCAACTCGCCGGCGATCGGCGGGCTCCCCGGCACGGACTTCGACGCCGGGCTCGAGTCGGTCGCCGAGCTGATCTGACCGCGGCGAACGCCGTTACTCGACGTCGGCCTCGGCCTTCGGCGAGTCGCCGTTCGGTCGCTTCGGGATCAACACGGTGCGCTTGAACTCGGCGACCAGCGTGTTGTCCTGCTTGTAGACGCGGGTGTGGACCTTGACGATCCCGCGGTCGGGCTTCGACTTCGACGGCCGGACCTCGAGCACCTCGGACTCGCAGTAGAGGGTGTCCCCGTGAAAGACCGGGTTCGGATGCGAGAGCTCCTCGGTGGCGAGGTTGGCGATCGCCTTGCCGGAGACGTCCGAGACGGACATTCCCAGCGCGAGGGAGTAGACCAGCGGCCCGACGACCACATTGCGGCCCTGCTGGGACTCCGCCGCGTAGACGTCGTTGAGGTGCAGCGGGTGGTGGTTCATCGTGATCAGGCAGAAGAGGTGATCGTCGGACTCGGTGACCGTCTTGGCCGGCCAGTGCTCGTAGACGGCGCCCTCCTCGAACTCCTCGAGGTAGCGGCCGTAGGCGTGGGCGCCCGAGGCCTCGCGCTCGGCCTGGTCGGTTGAGAGTTTGTGCTCGGTGTCGTTCATCGGCGCGGGATCGTAGCGGCGGGCGATTCAGCGCCTCAACAGCGGCGCGGCTCGCTACGCCTCGCCGGCAATCGTCGCATCGAGCCCCTCGAAGCGGCCGAGGTCGGCGACCTCGGCCTCGATCGCTCGCTCGACATCCGGCGGTGAGCCGCCCGAACGGCTGGATCGACGACCGCGAGCCGCCCGCCGCTGCGCTTCGACGACCAGGTGCCGACGAAGCGCCCGTCGACGGTGATCGACGGTCGCACGATGCCGCCGCCGGGGTTGACGCGCCGCTCGTGCTCGGCGGCGATCGCGACGCCGCGATCGACGTAGCCGAGGTTGTAGTTGTCGAACGCGCCGAGGAGGCGGACCACGGGCGAGCGGGCGACCCGAGGTCACGGCACCGAGCGTGGACCGCTCGCCGGCGGCACGCAGCTCCGAGACGATGCGCTCGAACCCGAGGCGGGCGTCTCGCAACGGCAGCCCGGCCCAGCGGGCCAGGTCTCGCTCCGTCGCCGGGCCGTAGGCACGCAGGTAGCGGCGCGCGAGCTCGGCGAGCGAGTCGTCGCGCGGACGCGGCTCGAGCGTCCCGAGCCAGTCCACCGTCCTCACCAGACAGGTCTGTCGCCCACGGTCGGGCCCGAGGCAGAGCTCGCCGTCGAGCGTCGCCAGCAGCCACAGGTGAACCTTGAACTCGTTCGCGGTCTCGAAGCCGGCGCGCTCGAGGCGCTCGGCGAGCTCCGGGCGGGTCAGGGCGCCGTCGGCGTCGACCGCGTCGTGAAGCACCCTCAGGGCGCGGTCTTGCGCTCGGCGATCGAGGCCGAAGTCGGCGAGGCGCTTTCGCGACCAGCGCACGATCGCCCCGGAGAACAACGGCAGCAGCCAGCCGGCGTCCTCGGCGCAGATCAGGTGGACCGTCCTTCGCATGCACCAGGCCCGCAGCAGCGAGCGCTCCTCGGTCCGGGCGCGGTCGACGTCGACCGCGGTCGAGCCCGCGCGAGCGGGCGCGGAAGGCGAGCCTCGCCGCGCGCGGCTCCTGGGCCTGGGCCGGGCCGGCGCCTCGGATGACGTCGACCGGATGCCCGAGTGCGGGCGGCCGGTGCAGTCCCTGGGCCGTCGCCCGCAGCCGGGCCAGCCTCGCGGTCTCGGTCCCGCTCGGGCTCACCGGGGCGGGATCAGGGCCGCCCGATCGCCTTGCCGAGGAGCCGCTTGACCCGTTCGTCGCCGCCGACCTCGAGGTGGCCGGAGTAGTAGGCATCGCGCCAGTCCGCGAGCCCGCCCTCCTCGGCCAGCAGGTTGAACATCGTCTTCGGCACGACGAGCATCAGCCGCGCGTCGTCGGGCTTGCCCTCGGCGACGGCGGGCCCGGGGACCTCGACCCGGTAGTGCTCGGAGGTGCCCGGCCCCGTGAGCCCGCCCGCGGTCAGCTCGAGGCCGATGACCAGCTTCAGCTTCGCCAGCGCCGGCGCCTCCGCCTGCACCCGCCGCACGGCGACGACGATCAGCTCGCTGGTGGCGGCGGCCATCCCCGCGCTCAGCGTGCCTTGCGCAGCCTGCCGCGCGCTTCGGCGTGGGCGATCACCTGGCCGACGAGCTGCTGGATCTTCGGATCGCCCTCGATCCTGATGTGGCCGTGGTCGTAGGCCTCGTGCCAGTGCTCGAGCTTGCCATCGGCCACGAGCTCGTTGAAGTGCGAGCGCGGGATTGAGACGTGGACGCGCTCGTCATCCCCGATCCCCTTCGAGATCTTCGGCCCTGGGAGCTCGACGCGGTAGAGCTGCACGTCGCCGCGTCCGCGGAGCTCGAGCCCGAAGACGAGCTTCAGCCTCGCCAGCGCGGGAACGTCATCCTGGAGCCGCTCGACCGCGGCGCGAATCAGGTCCGCCGTGCTCGCCATCCGCTTGGTTCTACCAGGGAAGCAGCGTGGGGAACGTCGATCGCCCGCTCGGCGACCCGGCAGGTTCGACGAGCCAAGCCGTTGGTACGTTGAGCGGATGGCGCACATCGCGGTCATTCATGAACGGATCGGCGGCTCGGCCGGGGGCGGCGGCTCGGCCAGGCTCGTCACCGAACTGGCCCGCGGCCTCGACCGGCTCGGGCATCGGGTGACCCTCTGCTGTTACCACCAAGGCCCGTCGATCTTCGATGACGAGACCTCCGGGGTGGAGGTCCGGGCGGCGGCCCCCTACCGGGGTGGGAGCCGGAGCGCCCGCTCGACCCTGCGTCGTTACTGGGGCGGGATGCGGCGGGTGGCGGCACTCGTGCCGGGGGACGTCGACGTGATCAACGCGCACGAGTGGATGGGCCTGCGCGCCGGCGTGCTCGCGGCGCGCCGGACCGGCGCCCCGCTGGTCTGGACCCGTAGCGACGAGACCTTCTGGGAGCAGGCATTGATGCCCGAAGCGGGAAGGTTCGATCAGCGCTCCCCGGTCATGCGCGCGGCTCGGGGGGCCCACGGGCTCGCCGATCTCTGGCACGCGCGGCGGGCCGACGCCATCGTCGTGACCTCTGAACACGATGCGCGGATGGTCACGCGCGCGTACCGGCGCCGGGCGCACGTGCTGCGGCAGCCGCCCCCGTCCGGGTTCTTCAGCTCTCCACCGCGGGATGTCGCGCGGTCCGAGCTGGGTCTCACCGCGGACGATTTCTTCGTCTTCTCGTTCGCGATCCATCAGCCCTATCGGCGCAGCGAGGATCTGATCGAGGCCGCGGCCCGGCTCGAGGATCTGCCCGCTCTTCGCGTCCTGGTGGGCGGCTCCGACCACGAGGACCCCGATTACGTCCGCGATCTGCGTGCGCTGGTCACCGCTCGCGACCTGGCGCCCCGGGTCGAGGTCCGCGGCGACGCGATCATCGACGGGGACCTGCGCACCCACATGGCGGCGGCGGACGCGTTCGTGTTCGTACCGCGGCGGCAGAGCTACGGGCTCGCGCCGCTGGAAGCGCTCGCGAGCGGGACCCCCGTGGTCGTCTCCACGGGCGCGGGCGTGAGCGAGCTGATCAGGGGTCGGCCCGGGGTCTTCGCCGTTCCGCCGAAGGACCCCGATGCGATCGCCGCCGCACTGCGGGCGATTCACACGGGCCAAGGAGCCGACGGCCTGCCCGAGACGCGAGCTTGGTTGCGACGGAGCCTCACCTTCGATCGGCACGCCAGGGCGGCGGCCGACCTGTTCGACACCGTGATGACGAACTGACGCCTAGAGCTTGTTGCGCGCGAGCACCTTCTTGCCGATCACCATCTTCTGGATCTCGGAGGTGCCCTCGCCGATCAAGAGGAGCGGTGCGTCGCGGTAGAGGCGCTCGATCTCGTACTCCTTCGAGTAGCCGTAGCCGCCGTGGATGCGAAAGGCCTCCTCGACGCACTCCTTGCCGGTCTCGGACGCGAACAGCTTCGCCATCCCCGCCTCGAGGTCGGAGCGCTCGCCGGCGTCCTTGAGCCTGGCCGCCTTGCGGGTCAGCAGCCGGGCGGCCTCGACCTTGGTCGCCATCTCGGCGAGCTTGAACTGGATCGCCTGGTGCTCGGCGATCGGCTTGCCGAACGTCTTGCGCTCCTGCGAGTAGCGCAGCGCCAGCTCGAGGGCCCGCTGCGCGATGCCGACGCCGCGGGCGGCGACGTTCACGCGCCCGACCTCGAGCGCGTCCATCATCTGCTTGAAGCCCTCCCCGACCCCGTCGGCGCCGCCGAGGATGCGCTCCTCCGGGCAGACGTAGCCGTTGTAGACCAGCTCGGTGGACTCGACGCCCTTGTAACCCATCTTCTTGATCTTCGGCGGGATCTCGAGCCCGGCAAACTCGCCCTCGTTGTGGTCGGCCCACGGCTCCTTCTCGGTGATGAAGCAGGTCATCCCCTTGTAGGGCGGATCGGCCTTCGGGTCGGTCTTCATCAGCACGAAGACCACGCCGGAGCCGAGCCCGTTCGTGACCCACATCTTCTGGCCGTTGAGCTCCCAGGCGCCGGCGTCGTTCTGCTTCGCCGACGCCTTGATCCCCTGGACATCGGAGCCCACCTCCGGCTCGGAGAGCGAGAACGCCGCGCGGATCTCTCCGGTCGCCATCCTCGGCAGGAAGTGGTCCCTCTGCTCGTCGGTGCCGAACTTCATCAGCAGGTACGAGCCGATGAAGTGGGTGTTGACGACGCCCGAGATCGAGATCCAGCCGCGCGAGAGCTCCTCGACGATCAGCGTGTAGGTGGAGAGGTCGAGGCCCATGCCGCCGTACTCCTCGGGGATCGTCACCCCGAACAGGCCGAGCTCCTTCATCTGCTCGACGATCGGCTCGGGGAACTTGTCCTCGTGGTCGTACTCCTCGGCGACCGGGAGGATCTCCTTGTCGACGAAGCTCCGGACCATCTCGACGATCGCCTGTTGCTCGTCGGTGATCTCCTGGTGGGTCGCGGTCGCTACTGCCATGGCTCCTTTTCTCGCATGGGTCGGGTGCGGCCAGGATACTTCCAGGGTGCCTCAGACCCGCTCGAGCCCGACCTCGGCACAGCCGGCGACGAAGGCGTCGTGGCCGAAGGCCTCAACCGGTCCGAGCCCGCCGGCCGCGAGCATTCCGTCGGCCGCCGCGTGCGCCCCGCCCCAGGCGAGCAGCGCGGCGGTCAGGTCATAGCCGTTGGGACCACGCACCTCGACCGTGGACAGCTCGGCGCCCGACGCGTCGTAGGCGATCGCCACCGCCACCGACCCGGTGCCGGCGCGGTCGGACTCCGTCGGCCCGCCGGTGGAGCCGGAGACGAACCGCCCCGTGAGCGCATCGAGCCCTCGCTTCATCCCGGGGATCCGCGTGATGCCCGCGTTGACCGCGGCGATCGCCTGCATCGCTCGTGAGCGGTCGCCGAACCACCCCAGGTAGGCGTTGACCTCTCGTAGCCCCGGATGGATGCGCGGCAGCGTGAAGTGCTCGGAGGCGCCGACCGAGATCGCCGGACGCTCCTTGCCGGCCGCGAGGAAGCTGCGGACTCGCTTTGCGCCCCGCTCGGTTTGGATGCCCGACCGCCACACGAACGAGGGCTCGGTCATCGCGCCGGCGGCGGAGGCGCGCGTGCCGCCGCTCATCCCCCCGAGCCCGCCGGTGGTGAAGTAGCCGACGTCGATGCGCGTCGCGGCCTGGCCGGCGTCGCGCAGCGCGAGCGCCCCGGCGAGGTTGCCGGGGACCCAGTCATAGCCGAACGCGGTCACCAGGCCGACGCCGGCCCGCTCGGCACGCGGCCCGAACTGCTCGAACACGCGGCGGACGAACGCCGGCTCGCCGGTCGAGTCGATGTAGGAGGCCCCGGCGTCGATCGCCGCCTCGACCGCCGGATCGCCCCAGCGGGCGAACGGCCCGACCGTGGCCACGATCGCGTCGCCAGGCTCGAGCAGCGCGCGCACCGAGGCCGGCTCGGCGACGTCCGCGACCGCGCTCTCGAGCCCGCCGAGCTCGGCCGCCATCGCCTCGACCTTCTCCTTCGTCCGCGCGGCGAGCACCGGCCGATCGCCGCGCGCGACCATCGCCGCGGCGGTCAGCCTCCCGGTGTAGCCGGTGGCTCCGAAGAGAATCATCCTTTTTTCCACCCGACCGACAGTATTCGCTTCGCCGGTCCGTTGGTACGACGAATCGGCCAACGGGATCGCTCGGCAACGGAGGTGAGCACGGGTTGGGGCGTGGGACTGCAACCAGGGGACGAACGACCGCGCTCGCGATCGCTGCGACCACGATCGCCATGCTCGCCGGCGCCGGCGGGGCGAGCGCCCTGCCGCCCGGCTTTCAGGAGACGACGGCGTTCAGCGGCCTCGACGACCCGACCGTGGTCCGGTTCGCCGACGACGGTCGCGTGTTCGTCGCCGAGCACGGCGGCCTGATCAAGGAGTTCTCGGACCTCGGCGACAACTCGCCGCAGGTCGTCGCCGACCTTCGCCGCCAGGTCTACGGCTTCTGGGATCGAGGCCTGCTCGGCTTCGCGCTCGATCCGGACTTCGTCGCCAACCAGCGCGTCTACGTGCTCTACGCCCACGACGCGCCGATCGGAGGCACGGCGCCGTTCTGGGGCTCGCTGACCAACCCGGGCGCCGACCCCTGCCCGACCCCGCCGGGCCCGACGACCGACGGCTGCGTGATCAGCGGACGGCTCTCGCGGCTGACGCTCGACGGCACCACCTCCCCGGACGAGGACGTCCTGATCGAGGACTGGTGTCAGCAGTATCCGAGCCACTCCGTCGGGCACCTGGAGTTCGACGACTCCGGGGCGCTCTACGCGTCGGGCGGCGACGGGGCCAGCTTCACCTTTGTCGACTTCGGCCAGGAGGGGAACCCGGACAACCCCTGCGGCGATCCCCCCGGCGGAGTCGGCGGGACGATGAGCCCGCCGACGGCGCAGGGCGGCGCGCTGCGCAGCCAGGACCTGCGCACCACCGCCGACCCGGTCACTCTCGACGGCAGCGTGATCCGGATCGACCCCGATACCGGCGACGCGCTGCCCACCAACCCCAACTTCGGCAGCTCGAGCCCGAACGCGCGACGGATCATCGCCTACGGGCTGCGCAACCCGTTCCGGTTCGCGATCTCGCCCGACGACGAGCTCTGGGTCGGGGATGTGGGCTGGACCGAATGGGAGGAGCTCAACCACTTCCCCACCGACCCGCCGTCGGTGGTCAACTTCGGCTGGCCCTGTTATGAGGGCGCCGGGCGTCAGGACGGCTACGACGCCGCCAACCTGAGCACCTGCGAGAACCTGTACGGCTCGCCCGGGGCACACACCTCCCCGAGCTTCGCCTACCACCACAACTCCAGTGTGGTCCCCGGCGAGAGCTGCCCCACCGGCAGCTCGTCGGTGGCGGGGGTCGAGTTCTACGGCGGGGGACCGTACCCCGCCGAATACGACGATGCGCTCTTCTTCGCCGACTACTCGCGCGACTGCATCTGGGTGATGCAGGCCGGCGCGGGCGGCGCTCCCAACCCGGCCGACGTAAGCACCTTCGTCGCCAACGCGCAGAACCCGACCTTCATCGAGTCGGGGCCCGACGGCGCCGTCTACTACACCGACTTCGACGGCGGACGGGTCCGGCGGCTGAGCTACTCCGCGTCCAACCAGACGCCCACAGCGATCGCCGCCGGGTCGCCGACCAGCGGCTCGGCCCCGCTCACGGTCAACTTCAGCGGGGCCTTCTCGAGCGACCCCGACCCGGGCGACACCCTCGACTACGCCTGGGACCTCGACGGAGACAACCAGTTCGACGACTCGAGCTCCGTCAGCCCGCAGTGGACCTACACCTCGCCCGCCACGGTCTTCGTCCGGCTCCGGGTCACCGACGATGCCGGCGCCACCGGCACCAGCGAGTCGCTGCGGATCGATGTCGACAACGATCCCCCGTCGGCGGCGATCGTCCAGCCCGCCGCCGGCTTCCAATGGGGCGTCGGCGAGACGATCAACTTCGCCGCCACCGCCAGCGACCCGCAACAGGGGGCGCTGCCGCCCAGCGCGTTCGACTGGGAGCTGGTGATCAACCACTGCCCGAGCAACTGCCATCAGCACGCGGTGCAGGGCTTCGAGAACGTGGCTTCGGGGAGCTTCGCGGCGCCCGACCACGAGTATCCCTCGACCCTCGACCTGAGCGTCACGGCAACCGACGCCCAGGGCCTGACCGCCGGCGACACGGTCCGGATCAGTCCGGAGACGGTCCGGCTGACCGTCGCCTCGACCCCGCCCGGGCTCGAGCTCGCGATCAACGACGCGAGCGGCCCGGCGCCGCTCAGCAGGACGGTGATCAGGGGGTCGCGCAACACGGTCGGCGCGCCGACGCCGCAACAGCTCGCCGGCGTCACCTACAACTGGCAGTCCTGGTCCGACGGCAAGGAGCCGACGCATACGATCTCGGCCGACGCGACCACCACCTACTCGGCGCTGTTCTCGCCGGTCGGCCTGCCGAGCCCGAGCCCAAGCCCTGCGCCGCCCACCGACCCGGAGCTGACGCTGACGCGGCTCAAGCTGCGGATCCCGGACTCGAACCGGCGCCTCGCCGCTCGCGGCGCCCGCGCGAAGTTGCTCTGCAACCTCGACTGCCGGGCGACGATGAAGCTGGTCGCCGCCGGCCGCGCCGCGCGCAAGCTCGGCATCGACGGCAAGATCGCCAAGGAGATCGCCAATCTGGACGCCGGCGAGCCCACCTGGGTGGTCGCGAAGCTGAGCCGGCGGGCGGCTCGCCTCCTGCGTCAGGCCGGCGGTGCGGCACAGCCGACGATCCGGGCCAACTTCCGCGCGCGCTAGCAGCGCTCGCTAGGCTCCTGGGGGGGCAACGGAGGTGGCCATCAGTTGAAGCTTCGTAGGGGTGGTAGGGGACTCAGGGGCGCGCTCGGCGTCGCGGCGGCACTCGTCGCCACGCTGCTGGCCGCCCCGAGCGCCAACGCGCTGCCGCCCGGGTTCGAGGAGTCGACCGTCTTCAACGGCCTCACGACGCCCACGGTGGTCCGCTTCGCCCCCGACGGCCGGGTGCTCGTCGCCGAGCAGCGTGGGGTGATCAAGTCGTTCTCGGGACCCGGTGACACCACGCCCGACGTCGTCGCCGACCTGCGCACCCGGGTCCACGGCTACTGGGAGCGCGGGCTGCTGGGGATGGCCCTGGACCCGAACTTCGTCGCCAACGGCCGGATCTACGTCGCCTACACCCACGACGCCCCGATCGGCGGCACGGCGCCCACCTGGGGCCAGCCCAACTCCGACGCCGAGGAGCCCTGTCCCGGCTGGATATTTCCCACGACGCCCGGGCCCGGTTGCCCGGTCAGCGGCCGGATCTCGCGGCTGACCCTGAACGGCACCGCGGCGCCGCAGGAGACCGTGCTGCTCGAGGACTGGTGCCAGCAGTACCCGAGCCACACGGTCGGCCACCTCGAGTTCCGCGGCGGCGCCCTGTACGCCAGCGCCGGCGAGGGGGCTGACTTCTTCGGCCCCGACTGGGGCCAGGTCGGCAGCCCGACCTGCGGGGATCCGCTGAACGAGGGCGGCGCGCTGCGCAGCCAGGACCTGCGGACCGACGGCGACCCGGTGACCCTTGACGGGACCGTGATCCGGATCAACCCCGCGAACGGGAACCCGTGGCCAGGCAACCCGGGCACTGGCAGCGCGAACCAGCAGCGGATCATCGCCTACGGGCTGCGCAATCCGTTCCGGTTCGCGATCTCGCCCGGCGGCGAGCTCTGGATCGGCGACGTCGGCTGGGACGCGTATGAGGAGCTCAACAGCATCTCCGCCGCCCCGTCCTCGGTCGCCAACTTCGGCTGGCCCTGCTACGAGGGCCCCCAGCGCCAGCCCACCTACGACAGCGCCGACCGCCCGATCTGCGAGAGCCTCTACGCGGCGCCAGGCGCGGTCACAGCCCCCCGCCTCGCCTACCTGCACGGAAGCACCGTGGCGCCGGGCGATACCTGCCCCACGGGCTCCTCGGCGCTCGCCGGGCTCGACTTCTACACCGGCAACGCCTTTCCATCCAGCTACAGCGGCGCCCTGTTCGTCGCCGACTACGTCCGGGACTGCATCTGGGTGATCCCGGCGGGTGCCGGCGGCAGCCCGAATCCCGCGGCGGTGCGCAACTTCGCGCCCGGAGCGGCGAACCCGAGCTTCCTCGAGGTCGGGCCCGACGGCGCCCTCTACTACACGGACCTCGACGGCGGCCGGGTCCAGCGGATCGGGGTCAACCAGGCGCCGACCGCCCGCCTGACGGCCAATCCCACCAGCGGGCCGCTGCCGCTGGTCATCAGCTTCGACGCCTCCGCTTCCAGCGACCCGGACTTCGGCGACACGCTCGACTACGCCTGGGACCTCGACGGTGACGGGGTCTTCGACGACTCGAGCGAGGTGGCGCTGCAGCGCACCTACATCGCAGAGAGCATGTTCGACGTCCAGGTCCGGGTCACCGACGACGACGGCGTCACCGACACCGCGTCGGTCGCGATCGCCCCGGGCGGGGCGGGGCCGCGCACGGAGCGGAAGCTCAAGGTGCGGATCCTGAAGCTGCGGATCCCGGAGTCGCGCAAGCGGCTGCTCGCCCGAGGCGGCCGGGCGAAGCTGCGCTGCAACCGCAACTGCTTCGCCACCCTGAGGCTGGTCGCCAAGGGCCGGGCCGCGAAGCGGATCGGGATCCGGGGCGAGATCGCGAAGGAGGGCGAGCGCCTCAGGGCGGGGAAACCGGAGTGGGTGACAGCGACCCTGACCAGGCGGGCCGAGCGCCGGCTGCGCCGCGCCGACGTCGGGCTGAAACCGAGGATCACCGCCAAGGTCCGCGCTCGTCCGCGCTGATCAGAGCTCCCAGCCGAAGCTGACCGAGCGATAGCCGGCGCCCTCGCGCTCGTAGAAGCGGTGGGCGTCCGTGCGAGCGTCGGCCGAGTCGAGCTCGAGGTGGGTGGCGCCCCGCTCCCGTGCCCAGTCGCGGGCGGCGGCGAGCAGGCGGGCGCCGATCCCGCGCGAGCGGTGACCGGGATCGACCGCCAGGTCCTCGACCCACGCGCGGTAGCCGAAGCGCACCGAGTGCAGGTCCTGGTAGGCGGTGCAGAAGCCTACGAACGTTCCGCCCCCTCCTCGGCTTCGCCTCCGGAGGTGGCCGGGTCAGCCGAGTCCCACGCCTCGGCCGCGACCAGGACGCAGGCGTCGTGGGAATCGATCGCCTGGCGCAGGGCGATCGTCGCCCGGCGCTCGTCCCAGGCGGCGGGCCGCGAGCCGGGCGGGGCGAACAGCCACTCGTACAGCCCGACGATCCTGTGCTCCTCTCCGGGCAGCGCCGCTCTGACCTCGATCTCCATCACGCTCACGCTAGCGTTGCGGCCGCCAACCGACCCAGGAGGCTGACCTTGCGCAACCCCCGCGACTTCCTCAAGCCGCTCGCGATCGGCGCCCCCGATCCGATCGCCGAGGTGCCGTTCAAGCCCTCGCGGATGATCCACTTCTTCGACGCCTCGAACCCGAAGATGGCCGCCAAGGTCCCCGAGATGGCGAAGCAGGCGGACATCCTGCTCGGCAACCTGGAGGACGCGGTCTCGGTCGACAACAAGCAGGCCGCTCGCGACGGCCTGGTCGAGGTCGCCCGGGAGGTCGACTTCGGCGAGACGGCGCTCTGGACGCGGGTGAACTCGCTCGAGAGCCCCTGGGTGCTCGACGACCTGACCACGCTGGTCACCGAGATCGGCGACAAGCTCGAGGTGATCATGGTGCCCAAGGTCGAGGGGCCGTGGGACATCCACTACGTCGACCGGCTCCTCGCTCAGCTCGAGGCCAAGGCCGGCGTCGAGCGCCCGATCCTCGTCCACGCGATCCTGGAGACCGCTCAGGGCGTCGTCAACCTCGAGGGGATCGCGACCGCGTCGCCGCGGATGCAGGGGATGAGCTTCGGCCCCGCCGACCTCGCCGCCTCACGGCGGATGAAGACGACCCGGGTCGGCGGCGGCCACCCCGGCTACCTGGTCATCAACGACCCCGACCCCGACGATCCCGATGCACCGCGAGCCACCGCCCAGCAGGATCCCTGGCACTACTCGATCGCGCGCATGGTCGACGCCTGCACCTCGGCGGGGCTGCTGCCCTTCTACGGGCCCTACGGGGACATCAAGGACGTCAGGGGCTGCGAGGCGCAGTTCCGCGCCGCTTTCCTGCTCGGCTGCGTCGGCGCCTGGTCCCTGCACCCGGTGCAGATCGAGATCGCGAAGAAGGTGTTCAGCCCCGACCCCGACGAGGTCAAGTTCGCGAAGCGGGTGATCGAGGCGATCCCCGACGGTCGCGGCGTCCACATGATCGACGGCAAGATGCAGGACGATGCAACGTATAAGCAGTGCAGGGTGATGGTGGAGCTGGCCGAGATGCTGGCGAAGAAGGACCCGGAGCTCGCCGAGGCCTACGAGCTCTGAGCGCACGGTGAGCGCCCCTTTTCGCCACCGGCTGAGGGTCCGCTACGGCGAGTGCGACCTCCAGGGCCACGTCTTCAACGCCAACTACCTCGCCTACGCGGATGTCGCGATGACCGAGCTCTATCGCGAGGCCTTCGGCGCCTGGGTTGCGCTGGTGGCGGAGTACGGCGTCGACATGGTCGTCGCCGAGGCCAACCTCCGCTTCCAGGCGCCGGTGCGCTTCGATGACGAGATCGAGCTGGTCGCGACGGTGACCCGCATCGGCCTGACGTCGACCACCACCCACGTCGCAATCGCGCGCGAAGGCACGGCCGCCGCCGAGGTCGAGCTCCGCCACGTCTTCGTCGACCCCGACACGTTCGCGAAGGCGCCGATGCCGGATGAAGTGCGGGCGGCGCTCGCCCGCTACTCGCAATAGTCGTGCGCAGCCAAACAGCCGGCCCGCCGCCCGGGCTCAGCCGAGCCGCTGCCTCAGCGCCTCGAGCTGCCTGCCGATCTCGTCCGGCAGCCGCTCGCCGAACTGGCCCAGGAACTCCTCCACCTGCGGGAGCTGCTCTTTGACCTGCTCCGGGTCGACCGTGAGCAGCTCGCGCATCGCAGCGTCGGAGACGTCGGCGCCTTCGAGGTCGAGCTGGCCCTCCGCGGGAACGAGGCCGACCGGCGTGTCCACCGTCTCGCCCTCGCCGTTGCAGCGCCGGAACACCCACTCGAGCACGCGGCTGTTCTCGCCGAAGCCGGGCCACAGGAACCTGCCGTCCTCGTCCTTGCGAAACCAGTTGACGACGAAGATCCGCGGCATTCGCTCCGGATGAGCCTTGCCGAGCTCGTGCCAGTGGGCGAAGTAGTCGGCCATGTTGTAGCCGCTGAACGGCAGCATCGCCATCGGGTCGAAGCGCAGCTTGCCGACCTCGCCCGCCGCGGCGGCGGTGGTCTCCGACGACATCGTCGCCCCGAGGAAGACGCCGTGATCCCAGTCGTATGACTCGGCCACCAGCGGGACCACGGTCGCGCGCCGGCCGCCGAACAGGAAGGCGTCGATCGGCACTCCCGCCGGGTCCTCCCACTCGGGCGCGATCGAGGGGCACTGCGCCGCCGGCGTGGTGAAGCGCGCGTTCGGGTGCGCCGCCGGCTCCTGGCGATCGGGGGTCCAGTCCTCGCCCTTCCAGTCGATCGCGTGCGCGGGCGGCTCGCCCGTCATCCCCTCCCACCAGATGTCGCCGTCGTCGGTGAGCGCGCAGTTGGTGAAGATCGAGTTGCGCTCGATCGTGTCCATCGCGTTCGGGTTGGTCTTGTGGCTGGTGTTCGGGGCGACGCCGAAGAAGCCGGCCTCGGGGTTGACGGCGTACAGGCGGCCGTCTGAGCCGAACTTCATCCAGGCGATGTCGTCGCCGACCGTCTCCACGGTCCAGCCCTCGAGCGTCGGCACCAGCATCGCCAGGTTGGTCTTCCCGCACGCGGACGGGAAGGCGCCGGTGACGTACTTGACCTCTCCCTCGGGTGAGGTCAGCTTGAGGATCAGCATGTGCTCGGCCATCCAGCCCTCGTCGCGGGCCATCGCCGAGGCGATCCGCAGCGCGAAGCACTTCTTGCCCAGCAGGGCGTTGCCGCCGTAGCCGGAGCCGTAGGACCAGATCTCGCGGCTCTCGGGGAAGTGGACGATGTACTTGTTGTCGGCATCGCACGGCCAGGGCACGTCGGCCTCGCCCTCGGCGAGGGGCATCCCGACCGTGTGCAGGCAGGGCACGAAGTCGCCGTCGGCGCCCAGCGCCTCCAGCGCCCCCTCCCCCATCCGGGTCATGATCCGCATCGAGACGGCGACGTAGGCGGAGTCGGTGAGCTGGACGCCGATGTGGGCGATCGGCGAGCCCAGCGGCCCCATCGAGAACGGGACCACGTACATCGTCCGGCCCTTCATCGCGCCGCGGAACAGGGCGGTGATCTCGTCGCGCATCGCGGCCGGGGCGCGCCAGTTGTTGGTCGGCCCGGCGTCCTCCTCCCGCTCGGTGCAGATGAAGGTGCGGTCCTCGACCCGGGCTACGTCGCCGGGGTCCGAGCGGGCGAGATAGGAGTTCGGCCGCTTCGCCTCCGACAGCTTCTCGAAGGTCCCGTTATCGACCAGCTCCTGGCAGAGGCGGTCGTACTCCTCCGCCGACCCGTCACACCAGTGGATCGAGTCCGGCTGGGTGAGCGCGGCGATCTCCTCGACCCAGGAGATCAGCCTCGGGTTGTCGGTCAGTTGCTTGGTCGCGGCGGTGGTCGTCAAGTTGAGCGTCAACTCCTTTTCGTCGTCCCCTGTACCGGCCAGCGGCGCCAGCGGACCGCGGCCGCGCCATTGTGCCTCAACAGGCGAGATGAAGGATCACACGTCGTTTAACGTCCGTCGGCCCGGGAACTACCGAAGCTCCCCCACCGAAGGAGATCCGCGTGCTCGGCCTGATCCTGTACCTGCTCGTGATCGGCGTCATCGCCGGCTATCTGGCGCGCCTGCTCGTACCCGGCAAGGACCCGATGAGCTTCTGGCAGACGCTCGCGCTCGGTGTGATCGGCAGCTTCATCGGCGGCCTGATCGGATTCTTCTTGTTCGGCCACGATCTCGACGACGGGGCCCTACAGGCCTCGGGCGTGATCGGCTCGATCGTCGGCGCGGTGATCGCCCTGCTCATCTGGCGGGCGATCAACAAGGACCGCGGCGCGGTCCGGCGCTAGGCGCGCGCTCGGCGAAGACAACAGGCGGCGCAGGACCCGGGCAACCTCCGCGCGGTCGTGGACGACCTGGCGCCACGTGAAGCGCACCACGCGCCACCCGGCCGCCACGAGCTGCTGATCGCGCCGGCGGTCCTCCTCGAAAACGCGCCGGTCGCCGTGGTGCGCGTGGCCGTCGGTCTCGACGACGAGGCGTGGCTGCGGCCATGAGAAGTCGACCTCGAAACCGTCGCCGGGGACCTCGATCCACGCGTTGACCCGCGGCCGCGGCACGCGGGCGTCGACACAGACGCCCAGGAAACGGCGCTCGAGCTCGCTCCTGGTCCACGTCCACTCGCTGCGATAGGCGCCGAGCGCTGCACGGAGCGCGGGGCCGCCGGGCGTGCGCGGCCTGCGGGCCAGCAGCTCGTCGATCGCGGCCAGATCGAGGACGCCGCGTTTCTCCGCCGTCGCGAGCGCGCCGGGAAGCGCCGAGGCATTGTCGCGGCGAGGCCGAGGAGGGTCAGCGGGACGCTTGCGCAGGGAATGGCATCGACGAGGGCGCGGTCGGCGGCGTGAGGTCGGTGCACACGTACGGCGTGATGCCCCGGCGCGCGCGGATCTGACGCGGGACCGTGACCTCGATCCGGCCGGATCGCCGGACGAAGCCGCGCAGCTCCGCGCACGAGCGATGAGAGAGGAAGGCGGCCGGGCCGAGGGCGAACACGCCGGCGATCCAGCGGCCACGCTTGCTCAGGCGTCGATGCCCGACTGCGAAGACACCGCGATACAGCCGATGCAGCGACCCGGTCGCGACCAGCCTCGAGACCGCTCGGTCGCTGAATCCATCGCCTCGCAGCTGCTCGAGCGAGACGACGCCATGCTGGCGGGCAGCGAGGTGCGCCAACGCTCGTAGCCGATCAACTCGACGTCTTGGACGGTATGCGTCCGAAACGTGAGGTCGTTCGGGCATACGGCCCAGGGTCGCTGGGACGGGCGCGCGGGTGGTGCGCAAGGTGTGCCGGAAGGGTTACGAGAGCGAGGCGAGGACCGCGCGCGCGGCGTCCTGGCCGGAGCCGACGGCGCCGTCCATGTAGCCGTTCCAGACCACCGCGGTCTCGGCGCCGGCCCAGTGGATCGGGCCGATGGGCTCGCGCAGCGCCGCGCCGTGGTCGGTCCAGGCGCCGGGCGGCATGAAGCCGCCGTAGCAGCCGCGCGACCACTCGTCGGCGCCCCAGGCACGGTCGACGTAGGCGACCGGGTTGGCCGCCTGGGGGCCGAAGAACCGGGCGAAGCACTCCGCGACCATCCGCCGGCGCTCGGCCTGCGGGAGGTCGGCGGCCTCGCGGGCGGCGCGGCCCTCGAGGAAACCGAGGAGGACCCCGGGCGTGCCGTCGGGCGGGGAGTTGTCGAATCCGACCGAGACCGGGCCGGTGACGCTGGTGATCGCGCCGGAGAGCCCTCGCTCGCGCCAGAACGGGCGCTCGTAGACCGCCATGCACTTGACCACGCTGCCCTGGGCCATCCGCTGCGAGAGGCCGTCGCGGACGGCCGGCAGCGGCGGGTCGTAGGCGATCCGGCCGGCGAGCGTCGGCGGCACGGCGACGATCGCGCCCTTGGCGCCGACCGTGACCCGGTCCGAGACCACGGAGACGCCCGTGTCGGTGTGGCGGATCGAGCGCACCGGAGTCGACAGCTCGACCACCGCCGGCCCGAGCTCCTCGGCGATCCCGAGCGAGATCAGCTGGGTGCCGCCCACGACCCGGTCCTGCTGGGCTCCTCCCTCTGCGTCGGTGAGGATCTCGAGCGAGCCGGCCGAGCGGATGTAGAAGAGCACGTGCAGCAGCGAGACGTCCTCGGGCTCGGCGGCCCACACGCCGATGATCGCCAGCCGCAGGATGTCGCGCGCGACCTCGGTGCGAACGTTGCGGCGAGCCCAGGTCGCGAAGGTCTCCGCATCCCAGCGCCGCGCCTTCGGCGCTCGCCAGGGAGCCTCCGGCGGCACCCGCGCCGCCATCGCGTTGAGTCGCTTGAGGGCGATCCCGACCTCGAGCAGGCCCACCGGGTTGGCGCGCGGGATCGTCCCCGAGTAGCGGGCCAGGCGCCCGCCGCGCTCGAAGATGCTCTCGCCCGCGACGTAGGTCGGAAACGTCTCCAGCCCGAGCTCCCGGATCAGCCGCAGCACCCGGTCCTGCGTCGGCCCCACCCACTGGGCGCCGATCTCGACCACCTTGCCGTCGCCGATCGGCTCGTTGAGCGTCCGGCCGCCGACGCGGTCGCGCGCCTCGAGCACGACCACGTCCCGGCCGGCGCTGCGCAGCTCGCGCGCCGCCGCCAGCCCGGCGAGGCCGGCGCCGACCACGACCACGTCGGTGTCCTGCCGCTCGGAGCCCGCCATCCGGCCGAGCCTATCCCGCACTCGCTAGGGTTGCGCGCCGCACGATGCGCTTCTACGAGTACGAGTCACGCCGAATCGTCGAGCGGGCGGGGATCCCGGTCACCGACTACGGCTTCGCCACCACCGCAGCCGAAGCCCGGGAGGCGGCCGAGCGGATCGCGGGCCCGACCGTGATCAAGTCGCAGGTCCTGACCGGCGGGCGGATGAAGGCCGGCGGGGTCAAGTTCGCCGACAGCCCCGAGGAGGCCGAGGCGCACGCCGCCGAGATCCTCGAGCTCGAGATCGGCGGCCACATGCCGGTCGGCGTGCTCGTCGACCCGAAGGCCGAGATCGAGCAGGAGTACTACGCCGCGGTGCTCTGGGACGGCCGGGCGAAGCGGCCGATGATGCTCTTCTCGGACATGGGCGGGATCGACATCGAGCAGGTCGCCGAAGAGCACCCCGACCACGTCGGTCGCGGCCACCTCTCCAACCTCCACCCGGTCGCCGACTTCGAGGCCAAGCAGGCCGTGGCCCGCTGCGGGATGACCGGCTCGGAGCTGAACCGCGCGACCGCGGTGCTCGCCGGGCTGGCCCGCTTGCAGCGCGACTACGACATGACGCTGGCCGAGATCAACCCGCTCGCCCGGCTCGCGGACGGCTCGTTCGTCGCCCTCGACGCCCACATGGAGATGGAGGACGAGGCGGTCGGGCGCCACCGGGCGATGCTGAGCGAGATCGGCGTCGACTCCGAGCAACCGCGAGAGCTCTATGAGCCATCGGCCTTCGAGCGCAACGTCAAGGCGATCGATGCCGCCGACCACCGCGGCGTGATCCAGGGCAAGGACCACGGCTTCCACGGCGACCTCGGGCTCGTGATCGGCGCCGGCGGCGGCTCGCTGACGCTCACCGACGCGGTCCGCAGCCAGGGCGGCAAGCCCGCCAACTACGCCGAGATCGGCGGCAACCCCTCGGTCGCCAAGTCGAAGGGGCTGGCGATCGAGGTCCTGCGTAAGGAGGGGGTCGAGAAGATCGCGGTGATGATGTCGATCGTCTCCAACACCAGGGTCGACATCGTCGCCCGCGGGGTGATCAAGGCCTGCCTCGAGCTCGGCAAGGACCCCGCCGAGACGATCGCGATCTTCCGCATCCCCGGCGCCTGGGAGGAGGAGGGGTACAGGATCCTCGACGCGTACGGGGTCGAGTACTGCGATCGCAGCGTCAGCATGTGGGATGCGGCGGGAATCGCGGTGGCCAAGATTCAGGGAGAGGCCTCGAGCAACGGATGACCATCCTCCTGAACAAGGACTTCACCTTCATCGTGCAGGGGATCACCGGGCGCGAGGCGGTCAACCTGACCCGGGAGTGCCTCGACTTCGGCGCCAAGATCGTCGGCGGCGTCACCCCCGGCCGCAAGGGACGCGAGGTCCACGGGGTACCCGTCTTCGACACGGTCGAGCAGGTCGTCGAGCATCACGGCTCGCCCCCCGACGGCGCCGTCGTCACGGTCCCGCCGGCGTTCACCAAGGACGCGGTACTCGAGGCGATCGAGAACGGGATCGGGCTCATCGTGGTGGTCACCGAGCGCATCCCGCGCCGCGATGTCGCGCAGATGGTCGAGCTTGCGAGCGAGCGCGGCGCGCGGATCATCGGCCCCAACTGCCTCGGCCTGATCGTTCCCGGGGTGGCGAAGATGGGCGGGATCGGCGGGCCGGCCAAGGATGCCGCCAAGGCCTACTCCCCGGGCCCGGTCGGAGTGATGTCGCGGTCCGGCGGGATGACGACCGAGATCTCCTCGACGCTGACCGCCGCCGGGCTCGGGGTCTCGACCGCGATCTCGATCGGCGGCGACGCGATCATCGGCTCCACCTACGCCGAGCTGATGCCGTTGTTCGAGGCCGACGAGCAGACCGAGGCGATCGTGATCTACACCGAGCCCGGCGGGCGGATGGAGGCCGAGCTGGTGGATTGGCGTGAGCGAACCGGCTCCACCCTGCCGATCGTCGCCTTCATGGCCGGCAGGTTCATGGACGACGCCGAGATGCAGGGGATGAGCTTCGGCCACGCGGGGACGATCGTCGAGGGCAAGGAGGACTCGGCGACGGAGAAGATCGCTCGCCTGGAGGCAGCCGGCATCCCGGTGGTCGAGCGCATTCACGAGATCCCCGACGTGGTCAAGCGGAAGCTGAGCGAGCAGCGATGACGAGCGACGAGCAACGAGCAGCGAGCGCCCTGGATGGCACCTTCATCGAGGTCGAGGTCTCCGGCGACGCGGCCGCCGATCCCGAGCTGGCGAAGCGGCTCGAGGAGGTCTGTCCGGTAGACATCTTCCGCGCCACCGGAGAAGGGGTCGAGGTCGTGCGCCAGAATCTCGACGAATGCGTCCTCTGCGAGCTATGCCTCGAAGCGAGCCCTCCGGGCAGCGTCGTCGTCCGCAAGCTCTACGACGGCACCGAGCTGCGGCGCTGATTGCGCTCGCGGCGACGGCGTCGGTCGCCGCAGCGACGGCCGACGCCGAGCCCGCGAAGCCCCGACCGCCCAGGGTGACGCTGCTCACCGCCACCGAGGAGGGCGCGCTCAGGCGCAAGGCGATCAAGGTCGAGGTCGACTCGAGCCGCGGCTCGGAGGCGCGGGTGAAGGCGACCTTCGTCGTCGACGGCTACCCCGAGGACTTCAGCTTCCGGCTCGGGCCCAAGACCGGCAAGCTGCGCGACGGCGAGGCCACCGTGCGGCTTCCGCTCAGCCCGCGCCAGCGCGAGGTCCTCGACTTCGCGATCAAGAGCTGCCGCGGGGCGACCCTGGGGATCGAGGCGACGGTGGGCAAGCGAACCGGGCGGCTCGGCGCCGGGCTGCGGCGGCCGCGCGAGTGCTGACGCCCGCGCTGCCGTGAACCTGATCTCGGACCTGCTCGAGGCCTTCCCCGCGTCGAGGCCGGCGCTGCTCGCGATCGACGCCGAGGGCGGGCGGCGAGTCGCTCACTTCGGCGAGCTGGTGGCGATGTCGGCGGGGCTCTCGGGGGCGTTCGCGGCCCGCGGCGTCGGCCGCGGCGACGTGGTCATGACCCTGGTCGGCAACCGGCTCGAGTGGGTGCTCAGCCTGCTCGCCTGCTGGCGCATGGGCGCCGTCGCCCTGCCGTGCAGCACCCAGCTTCGGCGCCGGGACCTGGAGCTCCGGGCGGGCGTCGCCGACCCGACGCTCTGCGTGGGCGACGAGGACCTGCTGGGCGAGCTCCCGGACGGGATCCCGTACATGACCCTGGCCGAGCTCGCCGAGGCGCTCGACGAGGACCTGCCGCAGGCGCCGCCGGTCGAGAAGGCGGACCTCGATTCCGAGGACCCGGCGCTGGTCGTCTTCACCTCCGGCACGCACCGGGGAGCCGCGCGCGGCGCTTCACGCCCAGCGCTACCTGCCCGGGCAGCGGCGCTCAGGCCGAGCACTGGCTCGGCGCGCGAGAGCAGGAGCTGGTCTGGTGCACGACCGCCACGGGATGGTCGAAGTCGGCCCGCAACGTCTTTCTCGCCCCGTGGCTCTGCGGCGCGGCGGCGATGCTGGCCGAGGGCCGCTTCGAGCCCGCCGAGCGCCTGGCGCTGATCGAGCGCGAGCGCGTCAACGTCGTCTGCCAGGCGCCGACCGAGTACCGGGCGCTGGCGAGCCGCGCCGAGCTGCGGCCGCTGCCGTCGGTGCGCCGCCTGGTCTCGGCCGGCGAGCCGCTCAACCCGGAGGTGATCGCAAGCTGGCGCGAGGCGACCGCGCTCGAGATCGCCGACGGCTACGGCCAGACCGAGACCGGCCACCTGGTCGGCAACCACGTCGGCGACGACGGTCCGCGACGGCTCGATGGGCAAGCCGCTGCCCGGGCTCGACCTGCGGGTCACCGACGAGATCCTCGAGCTGCGGGCGGCCAGCTGCCCGACCTTCTTCAGCCGCTACCTCGACGGCGAGCCGTTCGCGGGCGAGTGGTGGTCGACGGGCGACGTCGTCCGCGCCGACGACGACGGGTACCTCTGGTACGAGGGGCGCGACGACGACCTGATCCTCTCGGCCGGCTACCGGATCGGGCCGTTCGAGGTCGAGTCGGCGCTGCTCACCCATCCGGCCGTCGCCGAGGCGGCCGCCGTCGCCGCCCCCGACGCCGAGCGCGGATCGATCGTGCGCGCGATCGTCGTCCCGCGCGACCGCGCGCCGTCCGACGAGCTCGCCCGCGAGCTCCAGGAGCACGTCAAGGCGACGACGGCGCCCTACAAGTACCCGCGGATCGTCGAGTTCGCCGAGCGAGCTGCCGAAGACCGCCAGCGGCAAGATCAAGCGGGCGGAGCTGCGCGGTTGAGTTTCGGCGCCGAGACGTGGGTTCGGCGCCGAGGCCCTAAGTTCATCTGATGCCCACCCCGCGCTCGATCCAGCGGATCTACCTGACGCTGATGCTCGGCAACACGCTCGCGGCGTCGTTCATCTGGGGCATCAACACGATCTTCCTGCTCGACGCCGGGCTCTCGAACGCCGAGGCGTTCGCGGCCAACGCCTTCTTCACCGCGGGGATGGTGATCTTCGAGGTCCCGACCGGGGTCGTCGCCGACACGGTCGGGAGGCGGACGTCGTACCTGCTCGGGACCGTGACGCTGACCGTCTCGACCGCGATCTACGTGCTGCTGTGGCAGATCGAGGCCCCGTTCTGGGCATGGGCGGCCTCCTCGGTCTTCCTCGGCCTCGGGTTCACGTTCTTCTCCGGCGCGGTGGAGGCGTGGCTGGTCGACGCGCTCAGCGCCACCGGCTTCACCGGCGACCTCGAGTCGGTCTTCGGCAAGGGCCAGATCGTCTCCGGCATCGCGATGCTGACCGGCTCGGTCGCCGGCGGGCTGATCGCCCAGGCGACCAGCCTCGGGGTCCCGTTCGTGGTCCGGGCCGGGGTGCTCGCGGTGATGTTCGTGGTCGCCTTCCGGGTCATGCACGACGTCGGCTTCACCCCCGAACAGCGGGGGCGACCGATCGCCGAGATGCGCAAGATCACCGCCGACTCGATCGAGTACGGGTGGCGCGTGCCGGCGGTCAAGTGGCTGATGCTGAGCTCGCTGTTCAGCGGGGGAGTCGGCATCTACGCCTTCTACGCCCTCCAGCCGTATCTGCTCGAGCTCTACGGCGACCCGACCGCCTACTCGGTCGCCGGGCTCGTGGCCGCGATCGTCGCCGGCGCCCAGATCCTCGGCGGCATCGCGGCCCCCCGGATCCGCAGGCTCTTTCACCGCCGCACCTCGGCGCTGCTCGGGATGACCACGCTCGGCGTGCTGGCACTCGCGCTGATCGGGGTGATCGAGAGCTTCGCCGCGGTGATCGCCCTGATCGTCGTCTGGGGCCTGCTGTTCGCCGCCGAGATGCCGATCCGCCAGGCCTACATCAACGGGATGATCCCGTCGCGGCAGCGGGCGACGATCCTCTCCTTCGACTCGTTGATGGGCTCGACCGGCGGCGTCTGGGCCCAGCCCGTCCTCGGTCGATCCGCCGACGTCTGGGGCTACGCGCCCTCGTACCTGCTGAGCGCCGGGATCGCGGCCCTGGCGCTGCCGTTCATCGCCCTCTCTCGGCGTGAGAACGCGCCGGCGGACCGTGGCACCGGCGGGCCGGCACCGATCCCCGAGCCTGAGCCCGGCGCCGCCTAGCGAGGCGGCGCGCCCGCGCCTACTCCTCCCCCTCCGTGGCGCGGCGCTTGACCACCTCGTCGAGCTCCTTGACCACGTCGGGGTCGCGCAGCGTGGTCACGTCGCCGAGCTCGCGGCCCTCGGCGATGTCGCGCAGCAGCCGGCGCATGATCTTGCCCGAGCGCGTCTTCGGCAGGTCGTCGGCCCAGACGATCCGCTTCGGGCGCGCGAACTTGCCGATCCGCTTCGCGACCTGCTCGTTGATCTCGGCGATCAGCTCGTCGCCGCCCTCGAGCTCGCCCTCGAGGGTGACGAAGGCGCAGATCGACTGACCGGTGTGCTCGTCGGCCTGGCCGATCACCGCGCACTCGGCGACCTTCGGGTGGCGAGACGACCGCCGACTCGACCTCGGCGGTCGAGAGGCGGTGGCCGGAGACGTTGATCACGTCGTCGACCCGGCCGATCACCCAGAAGTAGCCGTCGGAGTCCTTGCGCGAGGCGTCGCCGACGAAGTAGGTCTCGGGCCCGAACTTGGAGAAGTAGGTCTCGACGTAGCGGTCGTCGTCGCGGTAGAGCGTCCGCAGCATCCCCGGCCACGGCCGGCGCAGCGCCAGCAGGCCCTGCTCGTCGTCGACGTCGTTGCCCTCCTCGTCGAGCACCGCCGCCTCGATCCCGGGCAGCGGCTTGCCCGCCGAGCCCGGCTTCGACGGCTGCGCCCCCGGCAGGGTGGTGATCATGATGTGCCCGGTCTCGGTCTGCCACCAGGTGTCGACCACCGGCGCGCGCTCGCCGCCGATCACCTTCCAGTACCAGAGCCATGCCTTCGGGTTGATCGGCTCGCCGACCGTGCCCAGGAGGCGGATCGCCGAGAGGTCGTGGCGCTCGGGGTACTCGGCGCCCCACTTCATGCAGGCGCGGATCGCGGTCGGCGCCGTGTAGAAGATCGTCACCCCGTAGCGGTCGCACAGCTCCCACCAGATGTCCTTGTCGGGGTAGTCGGGCGCGCCCTCGTACATCACCGAGGTGGCGCCGTTGAGGAGCGGCCCGTAGACGATGTAGGAGTGGCCCGTGACCCAGCCGACGTCGGCCGAGCACCAGTAGACGTCGTCGGCGGGCTTGAGGTCGAAGACGTATTTGTGCGTCCACGCGACCCCGGTCAGATAGCCGCCAGTGGTGTGCAGGATCCCCTTCGGCTTCGCCGTCGACCCCGAGCTGTAGAGGATGTAGAGCGGATGCTCGGCGTCGAGCTCGGCCGGCGGGCACTCCGGGTCCGCGGCCTCGAGCGCCTCGTCGTAGAAGACGTCGCGGCCCTCGGTCATCTCCACCTCGGCACCGGTGTTGCGGACCACGATCACGGTCTCGATCGAAGGCACCTCGCTCGAGGAAGGCGTCGACCGCAGGCTTGATCTCGGCCGTCTTGCCCTTGCGCCGGGCGGCATCGACGGTGATCAGCGCCTTCGCCTCGGAGAACTGCATCCGGTCCTTGACCGCGTCCGGTGAGAAGCCGCCGAAGACGACGTTGTGGGGGGCGCCGATCCGAGCGCAGGCGAGCATCGCGACCGCGACCTCGGGGATCATCGGCAGGTAGATGCCGACCACGTCGCCGGCCTCGACCCCCCGCTCGAGCAGCACGTTGGCGAGCCGCTGCACGTCGCGGTGGAGGTCGGCGTAGGTGACCTCGGCCTCCTTGCCCTCCTCGCCGCGCCAGTAGAAGGCGACCCGGTCGCCGATGCCCGCCTCGACGTGGCGGTCGAGGCAGTTGTAGGAGGCGTTCAGCTTGCCGTCGGCGAACCACTTGTAGAACGGCGGGTTCGAGTCGTCGAGCGCCTGGGTCGGCTCGGTCGCCCAGTCGAGCTCCGCGGCGAGCTTCAGCCACCACGCCTCGGGATCGCGGGCGGCCTCGGCGTGCAGCGACTCGTCGGTGATCAGGGCCGAGTCGCGAAACTTCTCGGAGGGCTCGAACAGCTCCTGGTCGAGCAGCTCGCCGAGCTCGGCCTCCAGGCCCTCGGGCGTTCCGGATGCGACTTCCATCTGTCCTCCTTCGAGCTTCGATCGTGACGCGCGGGGCCGCGGGCGCTCCCGCGGCCCCCGTCAGTCTCCTACTCCCGGGAGCCGGCCGTCGCCGCGTCCCAGTCGATCTCGGGATTCCACGAAGGCACGGACGGCAAACCAAAAACACATGTGCCTCGCTCCGCTATTCATTCAGCCGTGCGCGGAGCCAGGCCCCCCACCCCTCGGATCACGCCCGCGCGCACGGCCTTCGCCGGGATCTTCGTCGTCACCGCGCTCGGCCTGCTGGCGGTCGGGGCGACGCTGCCGGTGCTGCCGCGCTACGTCGACGGGCCGCTCGACGGCAGCGACTTCGACGTCGGCGTGGTCACGGGCGCGTTCGCGATCACCGGCCTCGCGTGCCGGCCGCTCGCCGGCCGGCTCGCAGACCAGCGCGGCCGCAAGCTCGTCGTGATCGGCGGCGCGATTTCGACCGCGATCGCCGGGCTGCTCTATTTCGTCCCGGCCGGGATCGGCGGCCTGATCGTCGCCCGGCTCTTCCTCGGCGCCGGCGAGGGCGCCGTCTACACCGCCGGCTCGGCCTGGGTGGTGGACATGACTCCCCCGGAGCGACGCGGGTCGGATCATCGGGCTCTACGGGCTCGCGATCTGGGGCGGGCTGGCGCTCGGGCCGCCGATCGGCGAGCTGATCCTGCAGGCGACGAGCTTCGAGATGGTCTGGGCGTTCGCGGCCGCGGCGCCGCTCGCCGGCGCGGCGCTCGCGCTGCGGATCCCGGAGAGCTTCGCTCCCGCGCCCGACCCCGGAGGCGGACCGGAGGCTGATCGCGCGCGAGGCGTTGCGGCCCGGCCTCGGCCTCTCGCTGGCGATCGTCGGCTACGCCGCGATGGCGGCGTTCGTCGTCCTCCACCTCGACGAGCGTGGCGTCGGCCACGGGGCGGCGGTGTTCACCGCGTTCGCGGTCAGCGTCGTCGGCATGCGGGTGATCGGCGGCGGGCTCCCGGACCGCTACGGCTCGGTCCCGTGCATCATCGGCGCGGGCTCGATCGAGGCCGCGGGCCTGCTGGTGATCGCAGCGGCGGACTCGGTCGCGGTCGCCGTGCTCGGCGCGGTGGCGATGGGCTCGGGCTTCTCGCTGCTGTTCCCCTCGCTGGCCCTGCTGGTCGTGAACCGCGTGCCCGAGGACCGACGCGGGGCGGCGATGGGCACCTTCACCGCCTTCTTCGACCTCGGCATGGGGGTCGGCAGCCCGATCGTCGGCGCCGCGGCGGCGCTCGGCGGCTACGAGGCCGCGTTCGTGCTCGCGGCCGCCTGCGCGCTGGCGACGATCGCGGTCGCCCTGAGCCTGCGCGCGGTCGCCGATCAAATCCCGGCGCCGGCGTCGGGCTACGGATAGGCTGGCCGGGTGAAGCGGGCGGCGATCTCTGTCGCGGCGGCGGTCGGGATGGGCGCACTGACGTCGACGGCGTCAGCGGCCGTCGAGATCAACGCCAAGCGGATTGTGGTCGAAACCGAGGCCGGCCGTGCGGTCGTTGACCGGGCACCGTTTCGGCTCACGTTCGAGAACGCCCGGGGCGAGGTCGCTGCTGCGGGAGGTCGGCGCCCGCCGGCGGGATCCGGTCGACCTGCCGCTGACCGACGATCCGGAGCCGTTCGCGGTCGAGCGCAAGCCCGACAACGCGACATACGCGCCGCTCTCGTTCGAGGTCGGGCGCGAGAACCTCGAGCAGTGGAACGCGCTGATTTGGAACGGCAACGCGCTGTTCTCGCGACGCGAGGGCACGGTGCACTTCGCCCAAGAGGTGACCTCGGCCGAGCCGGCAGGTGGCGGCGTGCGGATGCGGGTCTCGACCACCGACCCGGCTCGCAAGCTGATCGTCCGAGTTGGCCCCGACGGTGATGAGGCGCTGCGGGTTCGCGCCCGGCTGAGCCGAACGCAAGGGAGTGATCACAGTCGGAGATTCGTTCGCCGCCGGCCGAGGTGAGGGCTTCTACGGCTTCGGTGGCCGGCACGGGAGCGTCAACAAGCACGGCGAGAAGCTCTACGGCTACACCGATCAGGAGAACCTCGGCGGCCGAGCCGACGATCGTGGGCGGGCTCTCGTTGCTCTCCCCGCTGACCGAGCTGAGCTCCGACTACACGCTCGACCAGCTCGGCGGCGCGTTTCGCGGCGAGGCCGACCTCCCCGGCGGCTTCGAGCGCTACATGGCCCCCAACGGCCCGAACGCGGCCTATTACCCGCAGGCGCAGTTCGTCTCCTCCGCCGGCTACGGCTTCCTGCTCAACCAGGACCAGTTCAGTCGCTGGCGGATGGGCAACGACCGCGACCGCGCCTGGCAGGTGCAGGCATCGGCGCGCAAGCTCGACTACACGGTCGCCCTGGGCCCGAGCCCGGAGCGGGCGACGGGCCAGCTGACCGAGATCACGGGACGCCACCTGCTGCCGCCGCGCTGGGCGCAGGGACCGACGGTGTCGCGGGCGGTCCAGGTGCCGTCGCTCCCCGGCGCTCCGGCCGCCGAGAGCCCGGAGAGCTACCGAGCGAAGATCGAGCAGGACCTCGCCGACATCGAGACCTACGACGTCGAGCTGAGCGCCTACGCGTTCGAGGGCTGGGCACTCGTCGACGACTACGAGTTCGTTCGCAGCGTGATCGACCGGCTGCACGCCCAGGGAATCAAGGTGATCCTCTATCACCGGGCCTACGTGGCCAACGACACGCTGAACACCCAGCCGCCGGGCGACTACGCCGAGACGATGGAGCAGGGACTGGTGGCGACGACCGCCGACGGCGCGCCGTACATCTTCGGCGCCAACGGCGGGGGCGACTCGACCCTGCTCGACTTCACCAACCCGAGGACGAAGTCCTGGTGGCGCGAGCGGCTCGAGCTCACGCTCGATCTGGGCATGGACGGCTTCATGCAGGACTTCGGCGAGCAGGTCCAGCGCGACATGCACTTCGCCGACGGCAGCACCGGCCGCACGATGCACAACCGCTATCCGGTGATCTGGCATCGCCTCAGCCGGCGGATCCTCGACGACTGGCAGCGCGACCATCCCGAGCGCGGGCCGATCTGGTTCTTTACCCGCGCCGGTTACAGCGGCCGGCCCGGCAGCGCGGCGTTCGAGATGGGCAACTTCCCCGGCGACGAGACCACCGACTGGAGCGCCGGTTCGGGGCTGCGCTCGCTCGCCCCCGACATGCTCAACCGCGCCGTCGGCGGGGCCTTCGGCTACACCACCGACATCGGCGGCTACACCGACTTCATCGCACCGCCCCCGAACGCCGAGCTGTTCACCCGCTGGAGCGAGTGGGCGGCGCTCACCCCCTACTTCCGCGTCCACAACTCGGCCTCCACCGGGACCCGGATGCCGTGGTTCTACGGCCCCGAGACGCTGGCCAGCTGGAAGTCGCTGGCCTCGCTTCACCAGCGGGCGCTGCCGCTGATCCGCGACCTGTGGAAGCGGGGGAGGAAGACCGGGATGCCGATCACCCGGCCGATGTGGCTCGGGGGCCCGAGCGCCCCGGGCGCCGCCTCCGACTCGCAGCAGTGGCTGCTGGGGCCGGACGTGCTTGTCGCCCCTGTGGTCGTAGAGGGCGCGGTCGAGCGCGAGGTCAGCTTCCCGCGCGGCTGCTGGGAGCACCAGGCGCCCGGCGGCGGGAGCTATCGGGGTCCGAGCACGGTCACTGTCCCGGCACCGCTCGGCCAGCTCCCCTACTTCACCCGCTGCGGCACCCGCCCGTTCGCCCGCTAGCGGCGTCGGGGCAGGCGCCGATTCAGTCGACCAGCCGCCGGGTGAGCTGGCGCACGGCGAGGCGCCACATCCCGAACGCGAACGCGGCCAGCACCAGCACCCGGACCGCGTCGACCGCCTCGAAGCCGAAGGCGGCCCCGCGCACCAGCTCGACCAGCTGGTAGAGCGGGTTGAACTGCGCCGCGACCTGAAAGCCCTCGGGGAGCTGATCGATCGGGAAGAAGGTCCCGGCGACCAGGAACAGCGGCGTGATCACGAGCGTGGTCACGTAGTTGAACTGGTCGATCTTCGCCACCGTCCCGGCGACCGCGATCCCGAAGGCGGCGAACCCGAGCGCGGTGATGAAGCAGAACAGCGGCACCAGCAGCATCCCCCAGGTGGGGTCGAGCCCGAAGGCGAACGAGACGATCAGCGGGAAGCAGCCGTAGAAGCCGGCGCGCAGCCCGATCCAGAGCATCTCCGCCGTGACCAGCTCCTCGACGTCGACCGGCGCCGCGAGGATCGCGTCGTAGGTGCTGCTGGAAGCGGTGCTTGACGAAGGTGCCGAACATCGCCGGCAGGGCGCTGGAGAAGATCACCGCGGTGGCGACCATCCCGGTGCCGACGAACTCGACGTAGTCGAGCCCGTCGACCGAGCTCGACGATCGTCGCGCCGAGGCCGAGGCCGAAGGCGAGCAGGTAGATGATCGGCTCGAGCACGCTCGAGAACGTGGTCGCCTTCCAGAAGGTGCGGAAGTTGGCGACCTCGCGGCTCATCACCCCGGCGATCGCCGCGCGCTCGAGCCGCCGGGTGCCCGACCGCGCCCTCGGACTCACTCTGCCTCCTCCCCGGTGAGCAGGACGAAGACGTCCTCGAGCGAGGCGGCGCGGCGGATCGCGTCGTCGGGGACGGCCCCGTTGGCAGGCCGCTCGGCGCCGACGATCGCGATCGCCGGGCCCGCCGGCCGGACCGCGAGCCCCTCCGACTCGGCCGCGGCGCGCACCTCGGCGAGCCGGTCGGGCGGCCCGTAGACCTCGGCGGTCTCCCGGCCCGGCGTGCTCGGCGATCAGCTCCGCCGGCCTGCCGCGGGCGATGACCTTGCCGTGCGCCATCACCGCGACCTCGTCGGCGAGCCGCTCGGCCTCCTCGATGTAGTGGGTCGACATCAGGATCGTCGCCCCACGGGAGCGCAGCCCGTCGATCAGCGACCACATCTGGGTACGGATCTGCGGGTCGAGGCCGACGGTCGGCTCGTCGAGCAGCACCAGCCGCGGCTCGTGGACGAGCCCGCGCGCGAGCAGCAGCCGGCGGCGCATGCCGCCCGAGAGCTCGTCGACCGCGTCCCTGCGCCGCTCGCGCAGGCGCGCGAGGTCGAGCGCCCGGTCGACCGCGGCGGCCACGTCGGGGACCCGGTAGAGGCGCGCGAAGACCGCCAGGTTGTCCTCGACCGTGACGTCGACGTCGAGGTTGTCGAGCTGCGGGACGACGCCCATCACCGCGCGCGCCGCCTTCGCCTCCCGCGGCAGCTCGAACTCGAGCACGCGCAACCGCCCCGAGTCGGCGATCGCCTGTCCGGTGAGCAGCCGCATCGTCGTCGACTTGCCGGCTCCGTTGGGCCCGAGCAGGCCGAGGCAGATCCCGGCGGGGACGTCGAGATCGAGGTGGTCGACGGCGGTGATCGGGCCGAAGGTCTTGACCACGTCGCGGAGCTCGATCGCGCTCTCGGTTTGCCGCTCGGCTTCACTCATCGTCTGCTCAGGGTAGACCGGCGCCGTCGGGCGAAGTCATCGCACGATCAGAACAGGCTCGCCTGGCGCCCCGGCGGTTCCGCGGAACCGCCTTCGCGCTCCTTTCCCGCCGCCCGCCGGCCGGCCCCGCGCATGCCGGAGCCGCGCGCGCCCGTGAACCGCCGCGGCCGGCGCTTGCCGCGCGCGCGAGCCGCGAGCTGCTCGCGCTCCTCGGCGGGCATGTAGGCGCCCCGGCGATAGAGCCGCTCGTAGCGCGGTACCAGGTCCGGCCGGTACTGGCGCAGCCAGTCGAACCAGATCTCGCGCACCTCGCCCCGCAGGTGCAGCCCGACGCCGCCGACGCTCTCGCGCCCCGGCCTCGCCGACCGCCTGCGCGAGCTCCTCGACCTGCCCGGGCGCGTCGTTGACGCCCGGGATCAGCGGCGCGATCAGGACGCCCGTCGGGATCCCGGCACGGCTCAGCTCCGCGACCGCCTCGATCCGCTTGCGCGGGTGCGGCGTGTGCGGCTCGGTGGCCCGCCAGGCCTTCTCCTCCAGGGTCGGGATCGAGAGGTTGGCGACGAACTCGGTCCGCGCCGAGATCTGCTTCATCAACTCGAGGTCGCGCAGGAGGAGCGGTGACTTGGTCAGCACCGAGCAGGGGTTGGCGAAGTCGCGCATCGCTTCCCAGATCCCCTCCATCAGCCGATAGCGGCCCTCGACCCACTGGTAGGGGTCGGTGTTCGTCCCCAGGGCGACGTGCTCGCCCTTCCACGACGGGCGGCGCAGCTCGGCGCGGACGACCTCGGGCACGTTGACCTTGACCACGATCTCGCGCTCGAAGTCCTCGCGGGCGTTGAGGTCCAGGTAGGTGTGGGTCGGGCGGGCGAAGCAGTAGGCCTAAGACGCACGCGTGGGTGCAGCCGCGATACGGGTTGATCGTCCAGCGGAACGGCATCCTCGACCGCTCCGGGACCCGGTTGAGGCCCGAGCGCGCCTGCACCTCGTGAAAGCGGATGCCGAGCGCCTCCGGAGCGTCGAAGGTGCGGACCACGGACTCACCCATCCCCGGCAGCAGGCCCTGCGTGCTTGCTCCCTTCTCCAGGTTCTTCCATCGCACGAACACATGTTCGCATACGACCGGACAGCTGCGAGCGCTTCGGGTCGAGCGTCACCTCGCTACCGACAGCCGGTAGCGATCCGCCACTCGTGGAGTGCGGGCGCCTACAGCTCGAGCTCGGCCGGCACCACGCGCAGCTCGAGCACGGCGCCGTCGCGGACGACCCGCGCCCGCGCCGCGGCGCCGATCCGCTCCGCGACCATCAGCCGCTGCAGGTCGGTCGCGGAGGCGATCGGGTCGCCGTCGAGCTCGAAGATCACGTCGCCCACCCGCAGGCCGGCGCGCTCGGCGGGGCTGCCGTCGACGATCTCGACCACCTCGACCCCGCGCTCGGCGCCCGCGGCGGCTCGCGCCCGCGGCGGCAGCGGCGCCGGCCCGCCGGCGATCCCGAGGTAGGCGCGGCGCACGCGCCCCTCGGAGATCAGCGCGGCGATGATCCGCTGCGTGGTCGCGCTCACCGGGACCGCGAGCCCGAGCCCGACCCCGGCGACCGCGGTGTTGACGCCGACCACGCGGCCGCGGCCGTCGGCGAGCGCGCCGCCGGAGTTGCCGGGGTTGAGCGCGGCGTCGGTCTGGATCACGTTGTCGATCACGCGCGCGCCGCGCCCGGCGACGGCGGGCAGCGCCCGGCCGAGCGCCGAGACGACGCCGGCGGTCACCGAGCCCTCGAAGCCGTGCGGGTTGCCGATCGCGACCACGAGCTGGCCGACGCGCAGGCGCTCGGCGTCGCCGAGCTCGGCCGGATGGAGGTCGCCGCCCTCGGTGCGCACCACCGCGAGGTCGGAGAGCGGATCGCTGCCGACGACCGTGAAGCGCAGCTCGCGCCCGTCGGTGAACCGGGCGCTGCCGCCGTCGCTGGCGCCGATCACGTGGGCCGAGGTGAGCAGGAAGCCGTCGTGGGTCAGGACGACGCCGCTGCCGGCGCCGGCCTGCACCCGCCCGCGGCGGGTGCGTCGCTGGACCCGCAGGCTGGCGACCGACCCGGAGAGCCGCTCGGCGACGCCCGCGACCGCGCGCGAGTAGGCGTCGAGCGCCTCCTCGTCGGTCGGCGCGGGGTCGATCGGGACGTCGAAGGCAGAGGCCGGACGCGGCTCGAAGGCCGGCGCCCTCCCCTCGATCAGGCGCAAGGACGGCATCTCCGTACAGCGTAGCCGGGCCGCTTCGCGGGCCCGGCAGCCCCGCCGAACCGTCCCGGAGCGTCCGCTAGGCGGGGGCTTCCGGGACGTTCGCCGAGGTGGACGGGGTCGCACCGACCAGCGCGGCGGCCTGCGGCAGCACCTCCGGCGGCAGCCAGTGGCCCGCGTCGCTCTCGAGGTAGTCGACGGCGAGCCCGGCGCCGGCGAGCGACTCGTTCGCCTGGCGCGCGAACTCGACCGAGATCACCGGGTCGTTGCTGCCGTGATGGATCAGCACCGGCAGGCCCTCCCGCCCCTCGAGCTCGGGCCGCCAACCCTCGACCGTGGGGATGAAGCCGCTGAAGGCGAGGATCGCCTTCGGCGAGGGCCGGCCGGTCCCGAGGCCGACGGCGTAGGACATCACCGCGCCCATCGAGAAGCCGCCGATCACGGTCGCGCTCCCAGGCGATCCCGCGCTCGGCCAGCAGCCGGTCGAGAAATCCGGTCAGCGCCCTGTAGCTGCCGGCGAAGGTGACCGGGTCGGGGAAGCCGACCCGCGGGACCAGGTACCAGTGGCGACCCCCGGGAGGGATGCCGGTGAGCGGCGCACCGGTCGTCACCCCGAGCAGCCGGCGCTCGGGGTCGAGCGCGTCGAGCAGGCCGAAGAGGTCGTTCTCGTCGGCGCCGCGGCCGTGGTTGAGGACCAGCGCCCCCTGCGGCTCGCCGGCGGGCTCGCGCAGGCGGTGGACGAGCCCGTCGTCCGCCAGTCCTTCGGACCCGCTCACGCGCTCTCCCCGGCCGCGCCGGCGCGCGCCGCCCGCGGGTTGACGACCGGCGTCAGCGCCGCCTCGATCTGCTCGCGCTGGTCCTCCAGGAACGGCGGCAGGATCAGCTTCTCGCCCGAGGTGCTCGGGATCCTCGTCGACGCCGAATCCCGGGCCGAGGGTCGCGATCTCGAACAGCACTCCGCTCGGCTCGCGGAAGTAGATCGAGCGGAACCAGAAGCGGTCGATCACCGGGGTCGGCCGCGCCCCGCCGGCGATCGCGCGCTCGCGCCACTCGATGTGCTCGTCCATCTCCGACGCCCAGGCGATGTGGTGGACCGTGCCGGCGCCCTCGATCCCCGGCTCGGCGGGCGGCTCGTCGTAGGCCCAGAGCCCGCCTCGGGACTCGCCGCGCGCCTCCCAGCCGTCGCCGGAGCGCTCGAACTCGAGGCGCTCGAGCAGGCCTTCGCTGCGCTCGGGGTCCGCCGCGTAGGCGCGGGCGGCGTGAAAGCCCTGCAGCGCGAGCTCGCCCGGGACCTCGGGGTGGTCGGCGATCAGCGGCTGGTCGGGGACCTGGGCGACGACGAGCTCGTGCTCGAGGCCCTCGGGGTCGGCGAAGCGCAGGCGCTCGCCGTCGCGGGCGGTCGCGGTGCCGGCGGCGCCGAGCCGCTCGCTCCCAGAAGTCGAGCGCCTCGGTCGAGGCGACCCGCCAGACGATCCGGTGGACCATCCCGGCGCCGGCGCGGCCGCGCGGCGCCCCGCGGAACTCGAAGAAGGTGATGTCGGAGCCCGGGCTGCCCTGCTCGTCGGCGTAGAAGAGGTGATAGACGCTGGGCGCGTCCTGGTTGACCGTCTTCTTCACCATCCGCAGGCCGAGCGTGCCGGCGTAGAAGTCGACGTTCGGCTGCGCCTCGGCGGTGATCGCCGTGATGTGGTGGATGCCCTCGAGCTTCATCGTTCTCCTCGCTTCGTCTGCAAAAGTAATTGCGTAGTCAACTATATCAGATAGTTGCGCTCGCAAGCACTGTTACCCTCGATCGCGATGAATGATCCCGGCTCCGTGCTCTCGCCTCGCGAGCTCGCCGCCTGGCGGGGGATGCTCGAGACCCACAGCCGGCTGGTCGCCGAGCTCGACGCCGAGCTGGAGCGCGAGCACGGCCTGCCGCTGAGCTCCTACGAGGTGCTGATGTACCTCGGCGACGCGGAGGGGCAGCGGCTGCGAATGGGCGAGCTCGCCGACCGGCTGCTGCTCAGCCGCAGCGGGATCACCCGGCTCGTCGACCGGCTCGAGCGCCAGGGGCTGATCGCGCGCGAGCGCTGCACCGACGACGGCCGTGGCTTCTTCGCCCTGCTCACCGACTCCGGCCGCGAGACGCTCGCCGCAACGCGCCCCGACCATCTCGCCGGGGTGCGCCGGCACTTCGTCGACCGCCTGGAGCCCGACGAGATCGAGCAGCTGAGCTCGATCTGGCGGCGCCTGCGCGTCCAACCGGATGTGCCAGAGTTGGACGAAGCGGCCTGAGCACGGCCGCTACCCTCCGGCGCATGACAGTCGAATCGACCACCGCAGGCATCTCCAAGATCGATCGGGGTCGCCTCACCGAGCTCACCGAGCGCGAGATGGCGAAGCTGACCGAGCGCACCCCGACGTCGAAGGAGCGCTACGAGCGCGGGCTCAAGGTGATGCCCGGCGGTGTCCCGTCCTCGTTTCAGATGAACGAGCCGTGGCCGGTCTACCTCGAGCGCGGCCAGGGCGCTCGCGTCTGGGACGTCGACGGTCACGAGTACGTCGACTTCCACAACGGCTTCGGGGTGATGGCGATCGGCCACGCCAACCCGACGGTCGGCGCCGCGGTCAAGGCGCGGATCGACCTCGGCACGCATTTCGCCGCCCCCACCGACGGCTCGATCGAGGTCGCCGAGGAGCTCGTCGATCGCTTCGGCCTGCCCCAGTGGCGGTTCACGAACTCGGGCACCGAGTCGACCATGGACGCCGTCCACCTCGCCCGCGGGGTCACCGGCCGCGACCTGATCCTGAAGATCGAGGGCTCCTACCACGGCCACCACGACTCGGTGATGGTCAGCGTCTACCCGCCGCTGGAGGCGCTCGGCGACCGCGACGACCCGCGCTCGGTCCCCTACGGCGCCGGCTACCCGCTGGCGCTGACCGAGCTCACCCGCGCGGTCCCGTTCAACGACGCGACGGCGCTGGAGAGCGTGCTCGGCAAGCTCGACGGCCAGGTCGCCGGGCTGATCATGGAGCCGGCGATGATGAACATCAACATCATCCCGCCGGTCGAGGGCTACCTCGAGCGGGTGCGCGAGCTGTGCACGGCCCACGGCGTGAAGCTGATCTTCGACGAGGTCAAGACCGGGGCGACGATCGCCCGCGGCGGCGCCACCCAGCGCTTCGGCGTCACCCCGGACATGATCACCCTGGCCAAGGCGATGTGCGGCGGCTACCCCGGCGGCGCGATCGGGATGACCGACGAGCTCGGGGCCGCGATCGCCGACAACACGGTGGTCCAGTACGGGACCTTCAACGGCAACCCGATGGTGATGGCCGCCGCCCAGGCGACCCTGACCGAGGTGCTCACCGATGACGCCTACGCGAAGCTCGAGGACGCCAACGACTGGCTGCTCGGCCGCTGCGACGAGGTCATCGAGCGCTACGGCCTCCCCTGCTACAGCCAGGGGCTCGGCGCGAAGGGCTGCGTGGTCTTCGCCGCCGAGCCGATGCGCGAGTACCGCGACTACCTGACCAAGGTCGACGGCGACCTCTCGACCCTCGCGTGGCTCTACCACATGAACCACGGCGTGTTCATGACCCCCGGGGTCGAGGAGGAGTGGACGCTCTCGATCGCGCACACGGAGGAGGACCTGCAGACCTTCGTCGACGCGTTCGAGGCGTTCGCCCGAGACGTGACCGCCGCCTAGCGGCGGGACGGTCGATGGCGGGCGGCTCGACGGTGCGCCTGTACCGGGCCGAGTGGTCGACGAACTGCGAGCGCGTCGGGCTGGCGCTCGCCCACAAGGGCATCGAGGCGCAGTCGGTGTTGATCGAGTACTCGAACCGAGGGCCGGTCGAGGCGATCAGCGGACAGGGCCTGGTGCCGGTGATCGAGGACGCCGGCGAGGTCATCCACGACTCGGTCGCGATCATGCGCCACCTCGACCGCCGCACCCCCGAGCCGGCGCTGTTTCCCGCCGACCCGACCTGCCGGGCCGGGGTCGAGGTGTTCATCGGCTGGTTCGAGCGCGTCTACAAGGCCGCGCCGAACGCGATCGAGGACGAGCTCGAGCGCGCGCAGCCCGATGAAGAGCGGATCGCCGAGCTCGGCGCCGAGATGACCGCCCGGCTCGAGATCTTCGAGGGCCTGTTGGCGGGAAGCGAGTACCTGGTCGCCGGCCGGCTGAGCGCGGCCGACTTCGTCGCCTACCCGTTCCTCAAGTACGCGCTCAGCCGCGACCCCGCCGACACCGAGGTCTTCCACGTCATCCTCGACGACTACCAGCCGCTCGGCGACTCGCACCCGAACCTGCGCGCCTGGATCGAGCGGATCGGCGACCTGCCGCGGGCGTACTGAGGCGGGGCGACGCTTCCCGAAGCCGGGGCGCGGGTAGCCTCAAACCGATGCCCAACCGCCTCGCCTCCGAGACCAGCCCGTACCTGCTCCAGCACGCCGACAACCCGGTCGACTGGTACCCGTGGGGCGACGAGGCGCTCGCGCGCGCGCGCCGAGCTCGACCGGCCGATCCTGCTCTCGATCGGCTACTCGTCGTGCCACTGGTGCCACGTGATGGAGCGCGAGTCGTTCGAGGACCCCGAGACCGCGCAGTTCATGAACGAGCACTTCGTCCCGGTCAAGGTCGATCGCGAGGAGCGCCCCGACGTCGACGCGATCTACATGGAGGCGGTCCAGGGGATGACCGGCCACGGCGGCTGGCCGCTGACGGCGTTCCTGCGACCCCGAGGGCGTGCCGTTCTACGGCGGCACCTACTTCCCGCCGGAGCCGCGCCAGGGGATGCCGAGCTTCCGGATGGTGATGGAGGCGATCGTGCAGTCCTGGGCGACCCAGCGCGAGCAGATCCGCGAGGCGGCGGCCCGGATCCGCGACGCAGCTCGGCGCGGTCGGGCGGGTCGATCCCGCCGGTGACGAGCTCAACCGGGGGGTGGTCGAGGCGGCGGCGAGCAGCCTGCGGACCGCCGCCGACATGGAGCACGGCGGCTTCGGCTCGGCGCCGAAGTTCCCGCCCGCGTCGGCGCTCGAGCTGCTGCTCGACCGCGGCGAGACGAGGCCGGTCGAGGTGACCCTCGACGCGATGGCGGCCGGCGGGATCAACGACCAGCATCGGCGGCGGCTTCGCCCGCTACTCGGTCGACGCCGATCTGGCTCGTCCCCCACTTCGAGAAGATGCTCTACGACAACGCGCTGCTCGCCCGCGCCTACCTGCACGGCTGGCAGGCGCTCGGCCACGAGCGCTGGCGGACGACCTGCGAGCGCACGCTCGACTGGACGCTGCGCGAGATGCGCGGCCCCGAGGGCGGCTTCTACTCCGCGCTCGACGCCGACTCCGAGGGCGACGAGGGCCGGTTCTACGTCTGGACCCCGGCCGAGATCCGCGAGGTGCTCGCGGCGGCCGGGCTCGGCGACGCCGCCGACGAGGTGATCGCCTACTACGGCGTCAGCGAGCGCGGCAACTTCGAGGGCGCCAACATCCTCCACCTGATCGGCCGGCTCGACGCGCGAGCCGCCCGCGCGCCTCGACGAGGCCCGCGCGGCGCTGTACGAGGCGCGCGCCCAGCGCGTCTGGCCCGGGCTCGACGACAAGCGACTCGCCGTCGTGGAACGCGCTCGATGATCGCCGCGCTCGCCGACGCCGGCGCGGTGCTCGGGCGCGACGACTACCTCGACGCCGCCCGCGTCGCGGCCGAGTTCGTCTGGACCGAGATGCGCGACCCCGACGGCCGGCTGCTGCGCACCTAGAAGGACGGCGAGGCGAAGCTGAACGCCTACCTCGAGGACCACGCCTACCTGCTCGAGGCGCTGCTGACCCTGTACGAGGCGACCTTCGAGGTGCGCTGGTTCGACGCCGCGCGCGAGACCGCCGACGCGATGATCGCCCGCTTCGCCGACCCCGAGCGCGGCGGCTTCTTCACCACCTCCGACGACCACGAGCAGCTGATCGCGCGGCGCAAGGACATCGACGACCACCCGATCCCCTCCGGCAACTCCGCCGCCGCGCTCGGCCTGCTGCGGCTGCGGCGCTCACCGGCGAGCACTCCTACGCCGCGCAGGCCGAGTCGGTGTTCCGGCTCTTCGGCCGCGTCGCCTCGACCCACCCCCAGGCGGTCGCCCACCTGCTGCGGGCGATCGACTTCCACCTCTCGCCGGTGCGCGAGGTGGCGCTGGTCGCGCCCCGTGGCGGGGACGACGGGCTCGCCGAGCTGGCGGAGGTCGTGCGGTCGCGCTTCCGGCCGCACCTGGTGCTCGCCGGCGGCTCCGAGGGATCCGAGCGCCCGGAGCTGATGCTCGAGCGTCACGGCGGTCGACGGCCGCGCCGCCGCCTACGTCTGCGAGCGCTTCGCCTGCCGGGCGCCGGTCACCGAGCCCGCGGCGCTCGCCGCCGCGCTCGATGGATAGATTCCCTGGCGATGGCCGCGACCGAGACCAAGACCAAGACGAAGACCCAGACGAAGCCGAAGACCACGGCGCAGATCGCCAAGGCGTACTTCGGCGCGATCGGCGACCGCGACCTCGATCGGGCGGTCGCCCTGTGGAAGCCCGGGTCGCCCGACATCATCCACGGGATCGCGAACATGACCGCCCCCGCCGAGATCAAGGCGTTCTTCAGCAGCGTGTTCGACGCGTTCCCCGACTGGGAGTTCGAGATCCTCGAGCTCGCCGCGAGCGGCAAGCACGCCGCCTGTCGCTGGCGCACGACCGGCACCTTCACCGGCCCGGGCCGCTTTCAGGGGCTCGCCCCGACCGGCGCCCGGGTCGTGATGGAGGGCTGCGACATGCTCCGGGTCGAGGACGGGCAGATCGTCGAGAACAACGCCTACACCAACGGCACCCTGGTCGCCCAGCAGCTCGGGCTGCTGCCTCAGTCGGGCTCGACCGCCGACCGGGCGATGACCGGCGCCTTCAACGCCAAGACCGCGGCCGCGGAGGCGATCCGCAAGCTCCGCCAGCGCTAACGGCGGCGCTTGCGCGTCCGCAGGGTCGCCTCCATGCCGAGCTGGCGGTGGTCCGAGAGCGAGCACCAGAGGAGGTAGGTCGAGCGCTTGCGCAGCCGGGTGTCGAGGTTGACCACCTCGCCCGGCCCGGTCTCGCCGAGGCCGAACTCGGTCGTGTCGCCGACCCGCTGCAGGCGCAGGTCGTGCGGGTCCTCGCCCTCGTTGACGAACTGGACGATCACACGGCCCGGCCTGACCTTCTGCTTCGAGAGCAGGATCTCGAACTCCAAGCCGCGAGCCATGACCCGGTCGGGCACCTGCTGACCGGCGCCGGCGGGCGCGATCGCGACGACCCAGGCGAGGATCGCCCCACAGGCGCCGGCGGCGACTCGCGATCCCGTCACCCGATCAGCGCGGCTCGTCCGAACGCGCCCGCGTCGGGGATCACCGCGCCGGCGTCGACGCCGAACCACTGCTCGACGATCGAGCAGTAGAGGCCGCGGAAGTCGGAGGTCGCGCGCAGGTTGTCGTCGTCGTCGAGCTGCGCGAGGCCGGGGAACTCGCCGACCATCTGGCCCCTGACCTGGCTGCCGATCACGAAGCCGCACCCGCCGGCGCCGTGGTCGGTGCCCGACACGTTCTCCTCGGGGCGGCGGCCGAACTCCGACCAGACCAGGGTGAGCACGCGGTCGGCGAGCCCGCGCGCCTCGAGGTCCGCCTGGAAGGCGGCGATCGAGTCGGCGGCCAGCTTGAGGTCGCCGTCGAAGCTCTCCGCCTGGCTGTCGTGGGTGTCGAAGCCCCCCGGCGCCGAGACCGCGGCGCAGCGGATCGGCAGGCCGGCGGCGAGCATCGCCGCGAGCGCGGCGAGGCTCTCCCCGAACCACTCCCCGTCTCCCTCCGGGTAGGCGACCGGCGGGGTGATCTCCTCGCCCGAGAACGGCTCGAGCTGAGCCTTGAGCTGCATCGCCTGGGTGGCGGCCGCGCCCGCGGCCTTCAGCCCGATGTCCTTGCCCTCGCGCCGGCGCGGCCGAGCTCGCCGACGGCGCCGAACATCAGGTCCTCGGGCTCGCCCCAGACGCCCTCGGACCAGAGGTCGTAGGAGGGGCCGTCGATCGCCGCCACCGGGTTGCTGGCGGTGGCCAGCGCCGGCGAGAGCGAGCCGTCGAGCGAGAGCCCCTGGAGCGGGTTGTCGGGCGTGCCGATCACGTCGAGCAGCCGCCCCATCCAGCCGGTGACCTCGTGCGGCTGCAGCCCGCCGACCTCCCAGTAGTGGCGCGAGGTGAAGTGCGACTGGTCGGGGCTCGTGTAGCCGACCGCCGGCAGCACCGCCATCTTGCCGGCCCGGTGCAGGGCGTCGAAGGACGCAGCCGACGGGTTCCAGCGCAGGCGCGGGTCCTCGGTGAACGCGGTCCCGGCGCCCTCCGGCAGGGCCAGCGTCGGGCGCAGCGAGCGGTAGATCGGGTCGGTGGTCGGCGCCAGCACCGAGAGCGAGTCGATGCCGCCGTCGAGGAAGATCGAGACGAGCACGCGGTCGTTGCCGCCGGCGGCGTGGGCGATCCCCTCCCGCAGCTCGCCGAGCGGCAGCTTCGAGGCGCCGTAGACGGACAGCATCGCGGCGCTGGAGCGCAGCAGGAAGGAGCGCCGGCTGAGCCCGGTGCCGGCCGGGGCCGGCATCCCGGGCTCGATCGACGGCAGTCCCCGGCCCGCCTCGGCGACGGCCTGGCGGACCAGGTGCGAGCGGGTGAACTCCTCGCAGTGGTTGCAACCCATCGACGGCCTCCTCAGCAGGTCTGCATCTCGGGGGAGGTGGCGACAGGATCCGCAGGGCGTTCTGGCGCAGCAGCGCGGAAGGTCTCCTGCTGCCACTCCTCGGTCGCCGCGGCGCCGACCGCGCCCGCGTAGCGCTCGAGGCTCTTGCGGGTGGCGCCGCTGATCGGCGGGTCGCCCCAGAAGCTCAGCGCCCTGCGAACCGCCGTCTGCGGCCGCTCGCCGGCGTCGTAGGTGTCCTCGTCGTCGATCACGTCGTAGGCGGCGATCTCGTTGGCGGCGATCCAGCGGCCGCGGAAGGTCGAGGTGTCGAGCCAGCGGGTGTCGTCCCAGCCCGAGACGTTCGGCGGGCGAAACAGGCGCTGGCCGGCCAGGTCGGCCATCCACGCCCAGTCGCTGCGCACCCCGTGCCGGCGGGCGCGCAGCAGCCCGGCGATGTAGACGATCGGCGGCTTGACCATCGCCGGGCCGCGGTAGAAGTCGGGGTGCATGAGGATCGCCTCGACCACCGGGCGGACCGCGTACTCGCGCTTGACGTAGAGCCGTTCGAGCGCCTTGCGCGTCTTGCGCGACGGCGGCTCCGGGATGAAGTAGCTCCACAGCTTCTCGACGAAGAAGGTCTTGTGGGCCGAGTGCTCGATGCAGAGCCGGCACGAGTCGGCCCAGTCGAAGGCGCCGGTCTGGCCGAAGATCGTCTTGCGGCCGGCGTCGTGGCGCTCGGGGTCGAAGTGGAAGTTGACGTAGCCGACGTCGTCGACGTACTCGGCGTCCCATCCGGTCAGCGCCCGCGCCTGCTCGCGCACGTCGTCCTCGGAGTAGGGAAAGCCGGAGGCGTCGGAGGCGCCGAGCGTGAACAGCTCCATCAGCTCGCGGGCGTAGTTCTCGTTCGGCGCGCGCTCGGTGTTGTCGACGCCGGAGAGCCAGATCAGCATCGCCGGGTCGACGGTGACCTCGCGCAGGAGGTCCTTGAACGACACCATCCAGCGGCGCTCGAACAGCTGCGCCTGCTGGATCGAGAGCTGCTGGGAGTTGACGTCGGCGGTCGCGAACCAGTCGTGCCAGATCAGCGCCATGCGCTCGACCAGCGGCCGGTTGGTGCGCACCATCCGGTCCAGCCACCAGAGCAGGTCGTGGCCGTAGGCGTCGAAGGGTGCGAGCGGCAGGCCGTCGCCGTCGACCGGCTCCGGGCCCCTGAGCCGCTCCTTGGCCTTCGGCCGGGTCAGCGAGCGGACGGCGCCGTTGAGGTTGAAGCGCCGGGCGAGCCTGGCCGCCTCGCCCGGCTTGGGCCCGAAGCCCGCGCGCCAGAGCAGGCGCGTGGCCTCGCGCTCGCCGAACTTCCCGCGATAGACAGGGACATCCGCCACTTGGGCTGTATTCGGCAGCCCTGGGGAAAAGCCTTAACGGTTGCTCACGCCTCTCAGGGCAGAGCCATTGCGGCGCCGAGGGCGGCTAGAGGATCGAGAGGAAGCGCTCGATCTCCCAGGGCGTGACCTGGACGCGGTACTCCTCCCACTCCTCGCGCTTGATCTCGATGAAGCGCTTGAAGGTGTGCTCGCCGAGGACCCGCAGGACGAGCTCGGACTCGGCCGCGATCTCGATCGCCTCGCCGAGCGTCTCGGGGAGCTGCTCGATCCCCTGCTGGGCCCGCTCCTCGGGCGTCAGGTGGTAGAGGTTCTGCTCCATCGGCTCGGGCAGCTCGTAGCCGTGCTCGATCCCCTCGAGGCCGGCGTGCAGCATGCCGGCAAAGCAGAGGTAGGGATTGCAGGCGGGATCCGGGCAGCGGAGCTCGGCGCGGGTCGCGGCCTCCTTGCCGGGGTGATAGAGCGGCACCCGGATCAGCGCCGAGCGGTTGCGCCGCGACCAGGCCAGGTACACCGGCGCCTCGAAGCCGGGGACGAGGCGCTTGTAGGAGTTCACCCACTGGGCGAACAGCGGGGCGATCTCGCGCGCGTGGCGTAGCTGGCCGGCGATGAACGACTTCGCCGTCGGCGAGAGGAAGTACTGGTCGTCGGCGTCATAGAAGGCGTTTCGCCCCTCCGCCGAGAGCGATTGGTGGACGTGCATGCCGGACCCGTTCTCGCCGAACAGCGGCTTCGGCATGAAGGTGGCGTGCATCCCGTACTTCATCGCGTACTCCTTGACCGTGATCCGGTAGGTCATGCAGTCGTCGGACATCGCGAGCGCGTCCTTGTAGCGCATGTCGACCTCGTGCTGGGAGGGCCCGACCTCGTGGTGGGCGTACTCGACGTGGATCCCGAGCTGCTCGAGCGCCAGGATGGTCTCGCGCCGCACGTCGGAGCCGGCGTCGAGCGTCGTCAGGTCGAAATAGCCGCCCTCGTCGAGGACCTCGGGCCCACCGCTTCCCGGTCGCGAGTCGCGGAAGTAGAAGTACTCGAGCTCGGGGCCGATGTTGTAGGCGTCGAAGCCCATCCCCGACGCCCGCTCCAGCGCCCGGCGAAGGATCCACCGCGGGTCGCCCTCGTACGGCTCGCCACCGGGTAGCTGGATGTCGCAGAACATGCGCGCGGTCGCGTTCTCCTCCGGGCGCCAGGGCAGGACCGCGAAGCTCGAGGGGTCGGGCATCGCGATCATGTCCGACTCCTCGATCGGGTTGAACCCGGTGATCGACGAGCCGTCGAAGCCCATCCCGCCCTCGAAGGCGTCGTCGAGCTCCGAGGAGTTGACCGAGAACGACTTCAGCTGCCCGAGCACGTCGGTGAACCAGAGGCGGATGAAGCGGACGTCGTGCTCGCCCACCGCTGCGATCACGTCTTCGGCGGTCTCGGGGCGCTCGGGCTGATCGGGCATCGCGCAAGATTATCCGTGACGGCCTCCCCTGCGTATTCGTAGTGATCGGTAGTTCTTCGACGCGATTTTCGTGCAATCGAGGCGCCGATCGTGTACGTTGCTTACGTCAAGTAAGTAACTGGCTAAAAGTAAAGTAAAGGCGGGATAACGGCCGGATAAAGAGCGGGAAGTGCCCGCGGCGGCCGACGGAGGAACAGCGATGACCATCAAGACGGACGTCAGTCGTTTTCACATCCACGACGAGCTCACCGCCCCGGAGGGCAGCGTCAAGATCCTCAAGGGCGTGCAGGGCGCCGCGGGCGAGGTCTCCAAGTTCATCGGCGTGCTTGCCGGGGCGCCGGCGGCGCTGCGCTCATACGCGCGCATGCGCCACGAGCTGCGCGGCGGCTCGCTGCCGCAGGCGACCCGCGAGCGCATCGGGCTCGCGGTGGCCGAGCGCCGCGGCGACCCTTACTCGGTCGCCCAGCACGCGCGGACCGCGCGCGCCGCCGGCCTCGGGCTCGACGAGATCACCCTGGCGCGCAGCTTCCGGTCGGCCGAGCCCAAGCAGGCCGCGCTGCTCGCCTTTCTCGAGGCGCTGCTGGCGGCCGACGGACGGCCCGCGCAGCACCTCGGCGAGGAGGCACGAGAGCACGACTGGACCGACGAGGAGCTGCTCGAGGCGGTCGCCCATCTGGCGATGAACGAGTTCCAGAGCCTGATCGCGAACGCGGCGGCGCTGCCACAGGACCAGTCCGACCCCACCGTGTTGCCGGCGGCGGCCTAGGCCAGGGAGCGCGTCGGCTTAGGCGCCAGGGGCGCGGCGGGCGAGCTTCGCCACCCTGACCTCGTCCGTGTGGGAGAACCGCAGCGCCCGCGCGGCCGCCTGGGTCAGGTCCCACTGGGCCCCGTTGGCGAACGGCCCGCGATCGATCACCGTCGTGCGCACGAACCGGCCCCGGTAGCGGACCACGACCCTCGACCCGCAGGGGAGGGTCTTGTGCGCAACCCCGACCGTGCCCCTGGCGAGCGTCTGCCCGCAGGCGGTCCGGTTGCCGAAGAAGCCGGGCCCGTACCAGGTCGCGAGCTGGGCCGGCATCGAGTTGACGAGCGCGGCCGAAGTCTGAGCGTCGAAGATCCCGTCGCGGCTCAGGTCGGCGTCCGCCTGGAAGGCCTCGACCGCGTTCTCGGTCGCGTCCTCGAACTCGTCGGCGAGCGGCGGGCGGCCGTAGCGCTTGGCCTTCAGGATCCAGTTCAGCGTCGCCACGTCACCGCCGCAATCGCCGACCTTGAGCGTGCGCCTGCCGAGCTGGGTGTTCGGGCAACCGGGCGTCAGCGCCTCGCCGCCGGTCGGCGACCCGTCGCCCGCGGCCCCGCCGGTCCCGCCCGAGGCGCTGGTGCCGCCCCCGGATGCCTCGGCGCTCGCCGCGCCCGCGATCATCGCCGCGACGGCCAGGAAGACCGCCCAGAGCGCGATCCGGTCGGGGCGCTCGCTCAGCGTCGAGCGCCCGCGGGCGCGGCGTCTCCGGCGGTTGGCCGCAGCGCGGCGAGTGTGCAAGTCGTCCATTTCTCTTTCGATCGCTGACGGGGTTAGCTGACGGGCTCGCGCCGAAAGAGCTGGCGCTACGCGGCGGGTGCCGGCGATTCGCCCCCTTGCCGAAGGAATCCCTCGAGTGGGTCCCCCGCTCCCCGCGCGAGGCGGGGATTGAGCGGCCGCGAGGCTACCAAAGATTGCGGTCAGGTTTGCGCTTTATGAGCGCTCGGTTAGCGACGCGCCCGTCGGCCGTGCGGCATAGGATCGTCCGGCGATGACGCGCGGCGAGACGCCGAGCGGTTGGCGGATCGCGAGCGCGATCCTCCCGCTGCCCTTCATCGCGGTCGTCGTCGTCCCGGGCGTGATCGCGGCCGGCGCCGGCGCGCGCCGGGACTTGGAAGGAGTCGCCGCGCTGCTCGTGCCCGGGCTGATCCTCTTCGGGCTCGGCCTCGCGGTCTTCACCTGGACGGTCGGGCTGTTCGCGACGACCGGGCGCGGAACGCTCGCCCCGTGGGACCCGCCCGATCGACTCGTCGTCGCGGGCCCGTACCGGCACGTGCGCCACCCGATGATCATGGCCGTGGCGCTGATGCTCGCCGGGGAGACGCTCGTGCTCGGCCTCGCTGAGCTGGCCGTCTGGCTCGGAGCGTTCGTCCTCGTCAACGCCCTCTACCTGCCGCTGGTCGAGGAGCCGAGGCTCGTCCGGCGCTTCGGGCCCGACTACGAGCTCTACATGGCGAACGTCAGGCGCTGGAGACCGCGGCTCAGCCCCTGGGATCCCCACCAAATGGGAGAGGCCCCTTTCGGGGCCCCTCCGTCAGCCGGCCTGTAATCCGGATTCTGTCGTGTGCAGCCATCCATCTCTCCGGGCCCTGGGCCCGGAAGGGCTTTCGCCCTGCGGCCCACCTGGATCTCGCCGGGCCGGGTCAACGATCCTGCTTGGCCTTGCACCGGGCGGGGTTTGCCTGGCCGCCGCGTCACCGCGACGCCGGTGCGCTCTTACCGCACCATTTCACCCTTGCCTGTGCGCACCTCACGTGTTGGCGCGCCATCGGCGGTGTGTTTCTGTGGCACTGTCCCGCGGGTTTCCCCGGGTGGGCATTACCCACCGCCCTTGCCCTTCGGTGTCCGGACTTTCCTCGAGAGTCACCTCCCGCGACTGCATAGCCAGCCCGTCAAGTGTACGGCGGAACCGGCGTTCCGCAGGACCGCTGCCGAGCCGCGGTTCCGCGGAACCGCCACGGCTCACGAGAGCTCGGACCCGCAGCCCTCGCAGCCGGCCGCGACCCGCATCCGCCCGCCGCAGACGGGGCATCCGGCGCCACGATCGCCGATCAGGTCCTCCCAGGTGCCGAGGATCGAGTCCTCCAGCGTGACCCCACCGGCGCGCGGCTCGAACAGCCGCGGCTCCGGACGCTCCGCCGCGGGCGGATCGACGACGAGCGGCGAGCGCCTGCGTGTCGCGACCGCGCTCATCGTCAGACCTTCCGAAAGACCCCGACCACCCGGCCGAGCAGCTGCGCCTCGGCCGTGCGGATCGGCTTGTAGGCCTTGTTCGCGGGCTCGAGGCGGACCTTGTCCTTCTCCTTGTAGAAGCTCTTCACCGTCGCCTCGTCGTCGATCAACGCGACCACGATCTCGCCGTCGTCGGCGACCTCGGTCGGCCGCACGACGACGAAGTCGTCCTCGAGGATCCCGGCGCCGATCATCGAGTCGCCCCGGACCCGGAGGATGTAGTCGCCGGTCTCGCCGCCGATCACGTCCGGCACCTCGAGGTACTCCTCGATGTTCTCCTCGGCGAGGATCGGCGCGCCGGCGGCGACCTGGCCGACCAGCGGCAGCCCGGCCGGCGCGATCGCCTTCTTCGCCTTGTCGACCAGCAGCTCGATCGCCCGCGGCTTGGTCGGGTCGCGCCGCAGGAGGCCGATCTTCTCCAGGTTGGCGAGGTGCGCGTGCACGGTCGAGGAGGAGTGCAGGCCGACGGCCTTGCCGATCTCCCGCACGGTCGGCGGATAGCCGGTCTTCGCGGCGTACTTGCCGATGAAGTCGAAGATCTCCTTCTGGCGCTTGGTCAGGTCCACGGCCAACTCGCTCCTTCGATCGCTGGACAGAACATATGTTCGGATAGTAGACCCCCCTGCGGACGGATGCAAGGGAGCCGGCCGGCACGGCGGCGGTCGCCCGCTGCCGTCTAGAATCGCCTCTCCCTCAAGCGGCTGTGGCGGAACTGGTAGACGCGCAAGGTTGAGGGCCTTGTGGCCCGCAAGGGCCGTGGAGGTTCGACTCCTCTCAGCCGCACCTCGAATCCCAGCCACGAGCCGATTCTGAGCGCGCCGCGGATCGGCGCCGTGATCGAGACCGGGGCCCGTGGGCCCACGTGACTACCGCTTTGCCCCGAAAAGCGGGGCGCTCGGTCCGGACATGCCGGCTTGGCTATCTCCGAGCGTATGCGCGAACCCCCGGCTCAGACGTGGCCTGGGGGCTGTATGCAAGTGACCGCTCGAGGAGACTGGTCAGGCCAGACGACGTTGCGGCCTCTCCGGCGTCAGGATCGATGCCCGGAGCAAACTCCCGAGCGCAGACGTCCCTGGCGAAGCGTGCCGGCTTGGACGCCCCCCTATGCGTTACCGCGTCCTTTAGGGCCGCATATGAAACCGAGTCGTAAGGTGCCTCGAAGTGGGTCACGTCGCGGCCCGGGCAGTGGTCCTGAATCACCACGTTCGTAGCCCCTTTAGCGCCGATGTTGGATGGGGCTGCACGAGGTCGTCGGTGGTCGTCCGGATCGTCGTCCACGCAAGCTTGCCTGGGGTCTCCCGCCGCCCAGTGTTGAGCGCGCCCAGAAGATTGGAATCGAGCGTCTGCTGCCAGAGCGCCGGCGGGCAGCCCACAGTCGGCTGGCAATTTGCATCGACGATGGGCTTCCCTACCCCCCCGTCCGTTCCGTGATGCGTCGCTGCGACGGTGACAGCGTCCGCGACCGATGCCCGTAGGCTCGGCCAGTAGGTGAGCGCCCAGCGCACAAGCAGGCCGCCCTGGCTGTGTCCGTAGAGGGCGATCGGACGATCCGCCTTGCGTGCGATCACGCGAGTCGCCGCGACCACGTACTCCGCGCTCACCTGCAGGTCGCCGAGCGCGTAATTCGGGAGCTGAACGGTGCACGGCACGAACCCCGCCTGACTCAGAACCGCGACGAAGTTGACCCCCCGCGACCACAAGTCCTCCCCCGACCCGCCCGTTCCGTGGACGAGGAGGATCGGTTCTCTGTCGGTCTTGCGGAGGTTTCCGAAGCAGTCGGTCGCGGCTCGAAGCTGGGCGTTTGGCGTCCGTAGCTCCGGCTCAGCGGCGGCGTGAGCGGCGGCGGCGCTGACCGCACAGACCACGACCAAGGCGACGGCCGACACCACGGCGGAGTGTGGCAACGAGCAAGTCAATCGGCTATGAGCAGGCTACTGCGCGTTGGGCGAGAAGCGGGCACCGCTAGCAGCCCCGTGCATTCGTGGGTCGTGGAGGTTCGACTCCTCTCAGCCGCATCCGTTCGGCGCCAGGTCGCTCGCGCTCGCTCCGGCGAGCACCCGAGGCGGGTCAGCCGCTCGCCGCGGCGAACTCGTAGCGGGTGCCGACGCTGTTCTGGATGAACGCGTCGGGAAAGCCGGCGGCGAGCGCCTGACTCGCGCGCCAGCCGGTGCAGTGGGCGGGCACCAGGTAGTCCGGTGAGAACTCGGCGAGCGCCTCGCAGGTCGGGCCGATGATCGGCTCGAACGCTCGCCCGCTGAGGTGAAAGCCGCCCAGGACGGCGTGGAATCGGTCCTCACCGCTGAGCTTCCGCACGTAGCGAAGGATGTTGACGATGCCCGAGTGGCCGCACCCGGTGAGCACGACGAGCCCCTGCCCGCGCACGGTGGCGACGAGGGCCTGGTCGTCGAGGATCAGCGGGTCCGGTGCCCAGGCCCCCTGCCGATAGGCCTCATGCCCGGGGAAGCCGTGCTCGAACCCGGTCGTGCGATCGACCTCGCCGGTGACCAGCAGCGAGCCGTCGAGGAGGAAGGAGGGCTGGCGCTGCTCGACGATCTCGAACCCGGCTCCCTGCAGCGCGCTCTTGCTCGTCGTCGGCAGCTCGAGCGGATCGCGACCCGGGAGCGCGAGGCGGCGGCGGCTCCAGAACTCCGGGTGGATGAGGACGGGCACGTTCGGGCGGCCGAGCTCGCTGACGAGCCCGTCCATCCCCGTCGTGTGGTCCCAATGGCCGTGGCTGAGGACGATGATGTCGATGTCGCGCGGGGACAGGCCCAGGCGGCGCATGTTCTCGACCAGCCCGTCCGGCGAGCGGCCGGCATCGAACAGGACGGTGGTCTCCCGATCCCCCTTCGCGATCGTCACCAGGGCCGAGAACCCGTGCTCGGCTCGCAGCGCGTCGTCGGTCTGACCCGATTCGAGAAACCGCGCCGGCACCCGCGGCGAGGTCGCGATCGGAGGCCGCTTGGCGGGGCCCTGATCGGGGAGCAGGTTGTCGGTCACGTTGTCGACCAACGTGGTGACCGTCAGCGCGTCGACCGGCTCGAGCGGAATCGGCTCCATCGGCTCGAGGGCCGTCAGCCCCAGGGCGTGAACCCGATCGCGTAGAGCAGCTTGTGGCGACGCTCATGTGGTCTCGTGCACGGGCGCGGCCAGCTCGTAGCCGCCGTCGTCGAGCTTGCGCAGGGTGCCTCGGATCCGCTCGCCGAGCGCTGCTTCGGGCAGGGCCACCTCGACCGTGACGGTCATCCCGTCGTCGGCGACCCTTCGAGGCTCTCCCAGCGAGCGCAGCACCGCCATCATCGCTCGATTCTCCGCCAGCATCGTCGCTTCGAAGCGCTCGATCCCGACCGCTCGTGCCCGTGCGGCGAGCAGCAGGCACAGGGCCTTGCCGAGCCCGAGACCGTGCCAGTCGTCGATCACGAGCATCGCCGCCTCGGCCGTATCCGGTGATTCCTCCGAGCGGATAAAGCGCGCCACCCCGACGGCCTCGCCTCCGTCCTCGTCGATCGCGAGCAAGCGCCTCGTGATCGCGGTGGTCGACGCCCAGCAGGTAGGAGAGCTGCCGATCCGACAGGCGCGGCATCGGGGTCATGAAGCGCTTGTAGACGGAGTCCGGGCTGGCTCGCCCGATGCCCTCGACGAAGCGGTCGCGGTCGTTGGGGTGCAGCGGGCCGATGAGCACGGTGCGCCCGCCGCGCAGCTCCACCCGCGTCGTCCTCGCCGCTCCGGAGTCCACTCTCGGAGCGTAGCTCCAATTGGAGGACTCTCAGGTCGATCCAAGCTCGCTCTCAGGGTGGCGGACGAACCTGTGTCCATCGAAGGCAATAGCCCGGCGGCGCGTACCGCGGTCGGGGGACACGACACCAGGAGGCACAGATGGCGTTCAAGGCGATCTACCCGGCGAAGCGGACCAGCGACAAGCGCACCGGCGGCCGGCGCAGCAAGTCTAAGGGGCCGCGGCCGGAACCGCAGCCGGAACCGCAGCCGCAGCGGCCGCGGCTCGCGCACCTAGCCGACTCCGCGGATGCCGATCGAGGCAGCGGACGGCGGCCCCGTCGCGAGGCGGGGCCGCCGCCTGTCCGCACCTGGACGATGACCCCTCTTCGCGCCCGCTTCGCGCGCCTCGTCTCGCCCGGCACCGGCTTCGACGAGGTCGTCGCCCACGCCCCGCAGCTCCCGCTGCGCGAGGTGATCCGTCGCTTCTGGCCCGACGCCCGGCCCTACCGGCGCTGGCTGCCGGTGCTGCTGGTCGCGATCGCGCTCGGGGCGCTGATCGAGACCGCCGAGATCTGGGCCTTCAAGCTCGTCGTCGACGACGTGCTCGTCCCCGGCGACCTCGGCGCCCTCGGCTGGATCGCCGCTCGCTCTACCTCGGCCTGACCCTGCTCGGCGCGGCGGTCTCGTTCGCCGACGACTACCTCGGGACCTGGATCGCGGAGCGCTTCCTGCTCTCGCTGCGGCTCCGCGTGCTCGACCACGTCCAGCGGCTCTCGCTCGACGTCTTCAACCGTCACCGCCTCGGCGACCTCGTCACCCGGATCTCGAGCGACGTGCAGCAGATCGAGACCCTCGTCCTCTCCGGGGTCGCCGACGGCCTCTCGGCGCTCCTGCGGATCCTCTTCTTCAGCACCGCCCTGTTCCTGCTCGACTGGCGCCTGGCGCTGGTCGCGCTGGTGGTCGTGCCGGCGTTCTGGCTCGTCGGCCAAGCACTTCTCGCGCCTGGTCAAGCGGGCTTCGCGCGAGAAGCGCCGCCGGGTCGGGTCGCTCAGCTCGATCGCCGAGGAGACCTTCTCGAACGCCCCGCTGATCCAGGCGACCAACTCCCAGCGGGCGATCAGCGAGCGCTTCCGGCGCCAGAACGAGGGCGTGGTCGAGGCCGAGCTCGCCGCCTCGCGGATCCACGGCCTGTTCACCCCGCTCGTCGACCTGATCGAGCTCGCCGGCGTCCTCTGCGTGCTCGCGCTCGGCACGGTCGCGGTCGCCGACGGGTCGCTGACGATCGGCGGCATGCTCGTCTTCGTCGCCTACCTGACGCCAGCTCTACTCGCCGATCCGCACGCTCGGCTCGCTCTCGAACACGTTCTTCAAGGCGCTCGCCGGCGCCGAGCGGGTGATCGAGCTGCTCGACGAGAAGCCGCGGGTCACCGATCGGCCCGGGGCGCGTGCGGCTCGGCCGAGTGCGCGGAGAGATCGAGCTCGACGGACTCGGGTTCACCTATCCCGGCGCCGACGACCGCGGCGCTCGACGGCTCACCCTGCGGGTCGCGCCGGGCGAGACGCTGGCGCTCGTCGGCGCCAGCGGCGCCGGCAAGTCGACCCTGGCGCGGATGCTGGTCCGCCTCGTACGACCCCGATCGCGGCACGATCCGCCTCGACGGTCACGACCTGCGCGAGGTGGAGCTCGCGTCGCTGCGGCGCAACGTCGCGATCCTGTTCCAGGAGGCGCTCGTCCTGCACGGCAGCGTGCGCGAGAACATCGCCTTCGGGCGTCCGGACGCGACCGAGCGCCGAGATCGAGGCGGCGGCGCGGGCGGCCGGCGCCGACGAGTTCGTCCGCGCGCTCCCCGACGGCTACGACACCGACATCGGCGAGCGCGGCCGCAACCTCTCGGGCGGCCAGCGCCAGCGGGTCGCGATCGCTCGCGCGCTGCTCGCCGACGCGCCGGTGCTGGTCCTCGACGAGCCGTCGACCGGCCTCGACGCCGAGACCCGCGAGCGCCTGCTCGAGCCGCTGCGCGAGCTGATGCGCGAGCGGACGACGATCGTCGTCTCGCACGATCTGCTGACCGTCCGCGACGCCGACCGGATCGCGGTCCTCGACCACGGCCGGCTCGCCGAGCTCGGCTCGCACGACGAGCTGCTCGCCGCGGACGGCCTCTACGCGCGCCTCTGGGAGCTGCATCGAGCCGCCGCCGGCCGACGCCGCGCCGGCGCTGGAGGCGGTCGGGTGAGCGATCCGCGCGTCAGCGCGACCGGCGAGCGTCGGAGCCGCTCGGCGGCCGGAGCGCCGATCGCGCCCGGCTACGAGGTGATCGAGCACCTGCGCCGCGGCAACGACCTCGACGTCTACGACGCCTGGAGCGTCGAGCGCGCTGTCGCGCTGCGTGGTCAAGGCGCTGCGCCCCGACCGGCTGCACAAGCGATCGAGCGCCGCGCGGCCCTGATCCGCGAGGGGCGGCTGCTCGAGCGGCTCGCCCACCCGCACATCGTCCGCGCCTACGAGACGATCGCCGAGCCCGGTGCCGATGGTCGTGCTCGAGACCCTGCCCGGCGCCACGCTCTCGGTCGCTGATCGCCGATGGGCCCGAGCCCGCTCCGGCAGGAGATCGGCCACCTCGGGCTCCAGCTCGCCTCGGCGGTGCGCTACCTGCACCGCAACGGATACCTCCACCTCGACCTCAAGCCCTCGAACCTGATCGCCGAGGGCGGGCGGGTGAAGGTGATCGACCTCAGCCTCGCCCGCCCGCCCGGCCAAGCGCCGGCCGGGATCGGCACCTGGAACTACCTCTCGCCGGAGCAGGCGCGCGGCGGCAGTGCTGGGCTCCCGGCCGACGTCTGGGGCCTGGCGCGGTCCTGTTCGAGGTCGCGACCGGCGAGGCGCCGTTCGACGACGACCCCGATGCGTGGACCGATCCGCCGACGGATCCCTCGGGCACCTACAGCGAGGCGCCGCCGGAGCGCTACCCGCAGCTCGAGCGTCGGGCTCGCCGGCCGGAGGCGGTGCGCCCGGTGCCGGCGCGGCTCGCCGATCCGATCGCCGCCTGCCTGGAGCCCGAGCCGGCCGACCGCCCCGCGCTCGAGGAGCTGATGGTGGCGTTCGAGCGGCTCGCCGCTCTGGAGCCGGCCGAGCGTCGCTGGAGCGCCGGCCGGGATCGGCTCAGTCGGGCAGCCGGTAGCCCATCCCGCGCACGGTCTCGATCGCGTCCTCGCCCAGCTTGCGGCGCAGGTAGCGGACGTAGACCTCGACCACGTTCGACCCCGGGTCGTAGTCGTAGCCCCAGACGTGGGCGAGCAGCTGCTCGCGGCTGAGCACCTGGCCGGCGTGGCCCATGAAGGTCTCGAGCATCGTGAACTCGCGCGCGGTCAGGTCGACCACCTTCGCGGCGGCCATCGCCTTGCGGGTGCGCACGTCGAGCGTGATCCCGCCGGCCTCGAGCACCGTCGGCTCGGCCGAGCGCTCGTCGCGGAGCTGCACCCGCGCCCGGGCCAGCAGCTCCTCGAGCTTGAACGGCTTGGTCACGTAGTCGCTCGCGCCCGCGTCGAGGCCCTCGACCTTGTCGGTGAGGTCGTCGCGGGCGGTGAGGACGATCACCGGCATCCGCTCGCCCCGGCGGCGGATCTCCCGCAGGACGCTGAGGCCGTCGATGTCGGGCAGGCCCGAGGTCGAGGATGACGAGGTCGAAGTCGCCGTCGGACGCGATCGCGGTCGCCGTCGCGCCGTCGGGCACACCTTGGTCGCGTAGCCGCGCGAGCCGAGCCCCTTGTCGATGAAGCTCGCCATCCCCGGCTCGTCCTCGACGATCAGGATCCGCTTCACGTCCCCACCTCGACGACCCAGTCCTCGTCGGGGGGTTCCTGGTCGATCGGCAAGAGGATGTCGAACCGGGCACCCTCCCCCGGCCTGCTGGTGACCCGGACGCGCCCGCCGTGGGCCTCGGCGATCGCACGCACGATCGCGAGCCCGATCCCGGTCCCCTCGTAGCGGCCGCGGCTGTGGACACCGCGCGAGAACCGCGAGAAGATTCGCCGCTGCTCGCTCGCCGGGATCCCGGTGCCGGTGTCGCGGACCCAGATCGCCGCCTGCTCGCCGTTCACGGCCGCGCCGATGCCGATCTCGTCGCCGACGTCGGTGTGGGCGACCGCGTTCTGCGCCAGGCTCATCACCGCCTGCGTCAAGCGCTGGCGATCGGCGACGATCGAGCGCGGCGACCCCTCGTCGATCTCCCAGCGGCGGTCGGCCATCCCGCGCGCCTTGGCGACCAGCTCGTCGGTGAGGTCCGCCAGCGGCACCGTCTCGAGCTGAAGGAAATCGGGGCTCTCGGCCTTGGCCAGCAGCAGCAGGTCCTCGACGAAGCGGTTCATCCGGTCGAGCTCGCCGGTGACCAGCGCGATCGCCTCCCGGCGGTCGCGCTCGTCGGAGAGGTGGCCCTCGGCGAGCAGCTCGAGGTGGCCGCGCGAGATCGCGATCGGCGTCCGCAGCTCGTGGCTGACGTCGCGGATGAACTCGCGCTGGCTCGCGAACGCGACCGTGAGCCGGTCGAGCATCCGGTTGAACGCCCCCGCGAGCTCGGCGATCTCGTCGTCGCAGTCGACCTGGATCCGGCGCCCCATCTGGGTCCCGGAGACCGAGCGGGCCGCGTCGCGCAGCTCGCTCAGCGGCGCCAGCACACGGCCGACGATCGAGAAGGCGACCACCGATCCCAGCAGGAGCACGGCCGCCGGCGACCGCGGCCACGATCTGGACGGCCTCGTCGACCTGCTCGCGCTCGTCGGCGGTGAAGATCGCGACCGCGAACGTCCCGAGCGTCCCGGACTCGCCCTCGACCGGGATGGCCACGTAGCGGACCGGCCCGCCCGGGGTGTCGATGTCGCCGCGCTCGACCTCCTCGAGCGTCCGCCAGCGAGCGATGAAGTCGCCGAAGGTGAAGCTCTCGGTGTTGTCGCCGCCGTCGCGCCGCGGCGTTCCGCGGCGCGGGACGGTGATCAGCTCCTCGTCGTCGTCGGGGACGTTGCGCTGGAGGTAGGTCCTGAAGATCGCGTTGACGTCGTCGCCGAACGGCCGCCCGGTCCGCGGGTCGATGCCGCCGGCGAGCGCGCGGAACTCCTCAACCTCCTGCTGGAGGTCCTCCTCGACGCGGTCGTCGAGCCGCACGAGCAGGACCTGGCGCACCGCGAGCACCGAGGCGAACGCCGCGATCGCGAGCAGGATCACGTACGACGCGAGGATCCGCGTCCGGACCCCGCCGGTGATCCGGCGAGCCAGGGGCGGCCGCCGCTCCGGCTCGACCTCGACGTCGATCGGGCCCGGGGCGTCCGGCTCCGGGCGCTTGTCATCGGCGGCCATCGTCAGTCGTCCACTTCCTCGCCGAGGTCGTCGTCGAGATCGTCCGGATCGTCCGCGTCCTCGCCGTCATCATCATCCTCGACCGGGGCCGGCTGGGGGCGGCGGTGCGGGCGGCGGTGGCGGGGCGGGCTGGCTCGCCGCCTGGGATCCCGGGCTCGATCCGCCGGCCTGCCCGCCATCACCACCATCGTCGCCGGCGTCGTCCTGCCCCGGGGGTCGCCGGCGAGCTCGGAGGCGCCGGGGCGGGCTCGGAGCCGGTGCGGGCGGCGGCGCCTCGGTCGGGGGCGCGGCTTCGCCGGCGGAGGCGGCCGGCTCGGTTGCGGGCCCTCGCCCCGCTTCGCGCCCACGCTCGCCTTCGCGGTCGCGTGGCGGGCGTCGTTCGCCGCCGCGACCGTCCCGCGGCTCGCCGCTACCGCGCTCGAGCTGCTCGATTCGGATCGGGTCGAGCGGCTGCTCCTGAGCGCCGCGGAGGAGGTCGGGCAGCACCAGCAGCCCGCCGATCGCGATGATCAGCAGGACGACCAGGGCCGGCCTGGCACGCATCATCGCGGCGCTCTCCTAGGGCCCGGGCTTGAGCCGACGTGCGTTCACGGTTGCATGATCGAGCCGGGTGCTGAGAGGAGGCTGAGACCGACCTGAGAGTCCTCTAATCAACCCGGCAACGTGCGACTCGCACGTTGACCCGCCCAGGGACGGACAACGTGCGACTCGACCCGGGCCCTAGTAGCGCGGGTCGCGCGGATCGCGCTGGACGACGACCGCCTCGCGGCGCCGGTTGCCGAAGGCCCAGAAGGCGCCGACGACGAAGCCGATCACACCGACGATCATCAGGATCAGGCCGACCGTCTCGAGGTTGACCGCGTCCCACTCGTCGTTGACCGCGAAGCGCAGGATCGCGCCGACGGCGATCAGGAAGAGGCCCATGCCCATCGTCATGGGCGAGAGACTACCCCCGACGAGGCGAGCTCAAGCGCGCACGCGCCGGCCCGCGGCTCAGATCTTCAGCAGGACGATGGTGTTGAGGACGAACAGGATCGCGAAGAAGATCGTCCAGCGGTCGAGGTTGCGCTCGACCAGCGAGCCGCCGACCGAGCCGCCCGTGGCCCCGATCCCGAAGGCGCCCGACAGCCCCGTGTCCTTGCCCGAGTGCAGGAGCACCAGGAAGATCAGGACGATCGAGATCACCACTTGGACGACGTTGAGGATGCTTTCCATCGGTCGGCCAGTTTAGACAGGGCCGCCCGAGGCAGCGTCGATCCGCTTGAGGACCGCGATCGCCTCGCGGCGGAGCTCGGCGTCGAGGCGCTCCCAGTCGGCGCGCGAGAGCTTGCCCTGCTCGCGGTCGAGCTCGGCGTCGCGGATCTGCCGGTAGAGCGCCTCCTTGCGGGCCTCGAGGTCGGCCAGCTCCGGGCTCTCGGACTCGGTCGCGGCCCCCTCCCCGCGCCGGCGCAGCGGCGCGACGACGAAGACCGCGAGCACGGCCACGATCACGAGCGCGAGGACGATCTCCATCGATCCTGCGGCGCTAGGCGCGCCCGAGATCGCGGGCGAGGCGAGCGGCGTAGACGTCCGAGACCCGGCGACGGCGCGCCTCCGGAGCCGGCCAGATCGCGATCAGGGCCCCGCCGACGGCGATCGCGCCGCCGATCCAGATCCAGATCACGAACGGGTTCACGTTGACGCGGAAGTCGACCGGGAGCGCGTCCTCGGTGTAGCGCTCGGCGAGGTTGTTGACCGCGAGCCCCTGGAGGTTGGCGCGCAGCTGCGCCAGGAAGGGCGCGTCCTCGGCGGCCGCGGCGCCGGTCGCCTGCGTGATCCGGCGGTCGGCCCCCTCGATGAAGGAGTCGTAGCGGGCGAGGTCGGGGCGCATCGCCGTCCACAGGTCCCCGCCGGCGCGGGTGCGGCGGCCGACCTCGCTGGTCGCCTCGCCCTCGAAGAAGCCGCGCACGCTGCCGTCGGAGGTGACCGACGAGTAGTAGTTGCGCGACGGCGCCAGCACCGCGACCTGCTCGCCGTCGCGCTCGGCGCTGACCACGGCGCCGAACGTGAGCCGCTGCTCCGAGTCGTCGATCGAGCTCGTCGGCTGCACGTAGGTGATCGTGAAGTCGCCCACCTCGGCCGACTCGCCCGGCCGCAGGCGCAGGTCCTCGCTGGTCTGAAAGCTCGACGAGGCGGCGACGGCCATGAACAGGATCGCGATCCCCGCGTGGACGATGTAGCCGCCGTAGCGACGCCGGTTGCGGCCGATCACGCGCCCGAGCGCGCTCAGCCGCCCGCCGCCGCTGAGCGCCCGCTGGGCGGCCGCCCCGCGCCAGAACTCGGCCGCGAGCGCGGCCAGGGAGAAGAACGCGAACGCGAACAGGAGCAGCGCCGCCGGGTGGTCGAGCGCGTCGGTGAAGGCCGCGACGGCGACGGTGGCCGCGACGGCGACCGCCAGCGGCGCCCGGACCAGGCCCCACAGCGACCCGGCGCTCACCCGGCGCCACGCGAGCAGCGGGCCGATCCCGGTGAACAGGACCAGGCCGATCGCCAGCGGCGCCGTGTACTGGTCGAACCACGGCGAGCCGAGGGACGAGCGCTCGCCCGTGAACGCCTCGGAGATCAGGGGGAAGAAGGTGCCCCAGAAGATCACCACCGCGAGCCCGACCAGGAGCAGGTTGTTGACCAGGAACACCGCCTCGCGCGAGGCCAGCGACTCGATCCGCCGCTCGGAGCGCAGCGCGTCGAGCCGGGAGACGATCAGCGCCGCCGAGCCGATGATCACGACCGCGATCAGGCCCAGCAGCGGCCCGCCGACGGTCGAGGCGCCGAAGGCGTGGATCGACTCGAGGATGCCCGAGCGGACCAGGAAGGTGCCGAGGAGGGCGAGCGTGAACGTGGCGACGATCAGCGACACGTTCCAGACCTTGAGCATGCCCCGCTTCTCCTGGACCATCACCGAGTGCAGGAACGCGGTGCCGACCAGCCACGGCATCAGCGAGGCGTTCTCGACCGCGTCCCAGCCCCAGTAGCCGCCCCAGCCGAGCTCCGAGTAGCTCCAGCGGCTGCCGAGCAGGATCCCGATGCCGAGGAAGGTCCAGGCGACGAGCGCGAAGCGCCGGGTGGTGCGGATCCAGCTCGCGTCGAGACGGCGGGCGACCAGCGCGCCGATCGCGAACGCGAACGGGATCGACCACAGCACGTAGCCCGAGTAGAGCATCACCGGGTGGATCGCCATCATCGGGTGGCGCAGCAGCGGGTTGAGCCCTGCGCCCTCTGCCGGCGCCGGATCGAGCCGGTCGAACGGGTTGGCGCCGAACAGCATCAGCGTGGTGAAGAAGAGGCCGATGGCGGCCAGGACGGCGGTCGCGTAGGGAACGACCTCGCGGTGGCGCCCGCGGGTCAGGTAGAGGACGCCGCTGGCGGCGATCGAGAGCACCCAGGCCCAGAGCAGCAGCGAGCCGCCCTGGCTCGACCACATCGCGGTCAGCTTGTAGCCGACGGGGGTCGTGGTCGAGGAGTGGTCGGCGACCAGGCTGAGCGAGAAGTCCGAGCGCAGGAACGCCGCCTCGAGGACGACGACGCAGACCGTCAGCAGGGCGCAGAGGCCGTAGACGGCGCGCCGTGACGAGTCGACCAGCCTGCCGGTCTGCTCGCCGCGCGCCGGCGAGCGCCGCGACGGCCGCGTACAGGCACGCGAACGGGGCCGCGATCAGGCAGGCGGCGCCGAGCTCGACCATCGACTCAGGCGCGATCGGGAGGGGGACTCACCCGCCGATTATCGCAACGCGGCCGCCGCGGCTAGATTGCCGGTACATGACCTGGCGCTCGACCATGGTGGCGATCGCCACCGCCGCCGCGATCGCGGCCGGATGCGGCTCGGCCGACGAGCAGAACGAGTACGTCGACGAGGTCAACGCTCTGCAGGTCGACCTCGTCGACGAGATCAGGGCCACGGTCTCGGGCGCCGCGCCGTCGACCCCGAACGAGGCGGCCACGGTCGCGGCCGAGCTCGAGCGGGATCTTCGAGGGCTCGGCGGACGAGATCGACGCCGTGACGCCGCCCGAGGAGGTGGCCGACCTGCACGCGCAGCTGGTCGGTGAGCTCCGCCAGATCGCCGATCGGATCGCGAAGGCCGAGGACGCGTTCAGGGACGCCGACGCCCAGCAGGCGGCCGAGGCGGCGACCGAGCTTCAGCAGGCGACCAATCAGGCTCAGACCGAGCTCAACGAGCTGATCGACGAGATCAACGCCGAGTTCGGCAACTGACCCGGGCCTCCGGGCGGGGGCCTACTCGATGATCACGTTCTGATCGTCGGCGGCCTCTTCGGAGAACTTCGACGGGCACTTGGTCAGCAGGGTGTCCTTGTCGCCGACGAAGACCCCGTCGCGCATCGACCCCTCGACGACGATCTCGCGGCCCTCGCGAAAGGCGTCGGCGCGCTCGCCCACGTAGTCGACGACCAGGCGGCCCGAGGACGAGCCCTCGTCGTCGACGACGCTGAACTCGACCGGGCCGTAGCCGTTCGCGCTGCCGCTGATGATCCGGTCCACCTGGCCGGCGAGCTGGTAGGGACCGCCCGAGCTCACCTGGTCGAGCTCCGAAGGGGTCTTCGCCTCGCTCGAGGCCGAGAACGAGACGTAGACCAGGCCGGCGGCGAGCAGCAGGGCGGTCGCGCTCGCGATCACGAGCCGGATCTTTCGCTTGCGGTCGGGATCCACGTCCGCACCTGATTATGGCGGGTGGCCGTGGGCCGCTTCGGGTAGGTTGCGAGCTCATGGCGAGCGACCCCGTACTGCTGATCACCGGCGCCTCCAGCGGGATCGGCGCCGCGACCGCGCGGGCGGCGGCCGAGGCGGGCTACCGGCTGGTGCTCGGCGCCCGCTCGGAGGAGCGGCTCGAGGCGCTCGCGGGCGAGCTCGGCGGCGCTGACCGGGCGATCGCGGTGCGCTGCGACGTCACCGACTGGGCCGACAACGAGCGCCTCGCCGCAGGCGCGGTCGAGGCGTTCGGCGGCTTCGACGCCGTGTTCGCCAACGCCGGCTTCGGCGCCGCCCGCGGCTTTCTCGAGGAGTCGCCCGAGCAGTGGCGCGAGATGGTGCTCACCAACGTCCTCGGGGTCGCGCTGACGATTCGCGCCACCCTCCCGGGTCTGCTCGAGCGCGAGCGCGGCCACTTCGTGATCACCAGCTCGGTCGCCGGGCGACGTGCCCTGCCGGGCTCGATGTACTCGGCAACCAAGTGGGCGGTCACCGCGATCGGCGAGGCCCTGCGCCAGGAGCTGCGCACGATGCACGAGAACGACGGCATCCGCGTCACGCTGATCGAGCCCGGGATGGTCGACACGCCGTTCTTCGACAACCGCCCGGGCCCGGACCGCGCCCTCCACGACACCGATATCGCCAACGCCGTCCTCTACGCGCTCAGCCAGCCCGAGCGCGTCGACGTCAACGAGATCCTCATCCGCCCGACCTCGCAGTCGGCCTAACGGGTCTCCGTCGCCGCTACGCCCGCAGCTCGAGGACCAGGTTGAGCGGCGTCTCGGTCGCCCGGCGGACGCGCGAGAAGCCGGCCTCGCGCGCGACCTCGGCCAAGCCGCTCCTCGCCCGCCTGGGCGCCGAGCGCCAGCCCGACCTCCTGGTCGAGCGAGCCCGGCGTGCAGAGCATCGTCGACGCGCAGTAGTAGACGCGGCCGATCGGGTTGAGGTTGTCCTCCACGCGTGTCGCCCGCGTAGGGCTCGACCAGCATCACGGTGCCGTCGTCGGCGAGCGTCTCGCGGACGTGGCGCAGCGCCCCGACCGGATCGCCCATGTCGTGCAGGCAGTCGAAGAAGCAGACGAGGTCGTAGCCCGTCGCCCGAGTACTCCTTCGCGCCGGCGACCTCGAAGCTCACCCGGTCGGCCGACCCCGGCGCGCCTCGGCCGCCGCGGCGGGCCGCCTCGATCGAGCCGTCGTGGTAGTCGAAGCCGACGAAGGTCGACTGCGGGTACGCCTCGGCCATGATCAGCGTCGAGGCGCCGTGGCCGCAGCCGACGTCGGCGACCTTGGCGCCGGCGCTCGAGCTTCTCCGCCACGCCCGTCGAGCGCCGGGATCCAGGCGCTCGACCAGGTTGGCGCGATAGCCCGGGCGGAAGAAGCGCTCGGTGCCCTCGAACAGCCGGTGGTCGTGCTCGTGCCAGCCGACCCCCTCGCCGGTCCGGAACGCCTCGGCGAGCTTCGGCTCGTCGGCGAGCACCGGCGCTCGCGATCTGAAAGCCGCCGAGCATGAACGCCGGGCCGTCCTCGTCGGCGAGCGCCATCGCCTGCTCGGGCGGCAGCTCGTAGCGCTCCGCTGTCGGCGTCGTAGGCGACGTAGCCGCCCGCGGCCTGGGCGGCGAGCCACTCGCGCACGTAGCGCTCCGCCGTCTCGGTGCGCTCGGCCAGCTCGGCCGCGGTCAGCGGTCCGGCGCCGGCCATCGCCTTGTAGAGGCCGAGCTCGTCGCCGATCCGGATCAGCGCGGTGTTCAGGGTGGCGCCGAGGTCGCCGACGACCGAGCCGACGAACTGCTCGAGCTTCGCCTCGTCGATCGGGGCCTGTGCGGTGGTGGTCATGTCGTCTCCTTGGTGGTTGGTTGTTTGCTGTCATTCGGCTCGAACGCGCTCACAGGAGCTCCGCGATGCGCGCCGCCGCCCGGGCGGCACCGTCGATCTCGACCGGCGCGTACTCGACCTCGCCGCCGATCTCCTCGGCGATCGCGACTGCGATCTCCTGCGGCCCGTCGGCCTCGAAGTCCATCCGCCGCCCGGCGCCGTAGTTGCCGAGGCGGTGGCAGACGTGGAAGTTCTGCTCGAAGTGATGGCGCAGCGGGAAGTAGAGGAACGGGCGCCGGTTCGTGGTCAGCTCCATCGCCGTCGTCAGCCCGCCCTGGACGACCGCGAGGTCGCAGGCGGCGAGGTGGCGGTAGAGGTCGTGAACGTAGGCGCGGACCTCGAGCCCCTCGGGAGTCGGCAGCGACGCCGGGTCGATCCGCGGCCCGGCGACGACGATCATCCGCAGCTCCGGCACCAGCCGCCTCGCTTCCGGGTACGCGGCGATCAGCCGGCGAAGCAGATCCTCGCCGACGCCCGACCCGCCGACGGTGACGATGCACACACGCTCGCCGGGCGCGTACCCGAGCTCGGCCCGGAGCTTCTCGCGATCGGCGAACTCGGCGGGGTCGAAGCCGCTGACGTAGCCGGGAAACTCGTAGTGCTCCTCGGTCCAGCCCCGGATCTGAGGCAGCTCGGGGCCGAAGCTCTCCGGCACGACGTCGTCGGGGTTGCCGACGAACAGCGCCTGGTCGCGCACCCGCGGGAAGCGCGCGATCTGCTCGATCATCTCCGCGTTGTAGTCGGCGGTCAGGAACTCCTCGCGCTCGCCGCCGTCGGGCATCGGCAGCCAGCCGACGAAGTCGGTGAGCCAGACGTAGGCGGCCCGCTTTCGCTCCGGGTTCTCGTGCAGGTAGTAATCGAGCTCCCACGCCTCGTCGCCGATCCAGAGGTCGTAGTGGTCGTCGGTGACGAGGTCGTCGAAGACCATGTAGTTGGCGCAGAGGATCTCGTCCATCCGCCGGATCGCCTGGAAGGCGTGCAGGTCGTGCTCTGCCGACTCCGACTCGATGTGGCTCGATTCGTTGGCGAGGTGGCGACTCGCGGGGTGGATGCGCTCGCCCTCGGACGCCAGCACCCGGGTCACCGGGTCCTGGGCGAGCCAGTCGACCTCGAGCTCGGGGACGAGCTTGCGGAGCTCCTTCGCGATCGCCACGTCTCGGCGCGCGTGGCCGAGCCCGATCGGCGACGAGACGTAGAGCGCCCGGGGCCGGCGCGCGATCGCCCGGCGGCGGCGCGGCGGGGGCTTGCGTGGCCCGACGAAGTCGCGAAGCAGATGGTTGACGGCGACGGGATCGCGGCCCTGCGGCGCGTGACCGGAGCCCTCGAGCGTCACCAGCTCGCCACCGGTGACCTCGGCCAGCGCGGCGCCCTGGGCGTGCGGGCGGATCAGGTCGCGATCGCCGTGAATGACCAGCGTCGGACACCGGATCCGGGCGCAGACGTCGCGCAGGCGCTCGACCCCGCACAGCGAGATGGCCGAGCAGGTGTCGGCGAGCGTCGCCGGATCGGTCTCCAGGGCCCAGCCGACGCCGTCCTCGATCTGCTTGGTCGAGTGCGGTTCGTTGTGGATCTGGGCGAAGAAGAACCAGAGGAAGTCCTCGTACTCCTCGGGTCCGCGGAGCCAGTAGTGGCGGTTGTACTTGGCCCAGCCCTCGGTGGTCTCCAGCGGCTCCTCGAAGCGATCGCAGATCGCGCGCTCGGGATGGCTGGGCGCCAGCTTGACCGCGGGCCCGATGAAGGCCACCCGGTCGACCCGCTCGGGAAAGTCGGCCGCGAGCAGCGTCGCCCAGAGCGCGCCGCACGAGAGCGCCGCCAGCGCCGCCCGCTCGACCCCGAGGTGGTCCATGACCGCCAGGGCGTCGAGCGCGAACTGGCGCTCGACGTAGGCCTCGACCCCGTCCGGGCGATCCGAGCGGCCGTTGCCGCGCCCGTCGAAGGTCACCACCCGGAAGTGGCGCGCCAGGTAGGGGATCTGCAGCTTCCAGTGCCGCGAGTGGATGATCGACCAGGTCGGCAGGAGCACGATCGTGCGCTCGCCGGAGCCGTAGGACTCATAGAAGATGCGGACGCCGTCGCGCTCGACGAAGCCCTCCTGGTCGGGATACCGCGCGCGCGACTGCTCGACCTGCGCCGCGGGGGCGATCGCGGTGCTCACGCCGCTGCCTCCTGCTCGACCAGCCACGCGTCGATCCAGTCCAGCAGCTCCCGGTGGCCGGTCTCGATCCCCGAGAGGCGCTCGAGGATGAGCCCCTGGTTGAAGCTCGCCACCAGCGAGACCAGCGCCTCGAGCGGGATCGGCAGCCCGTAGCGCTCGCGCGGCTCGGCGAGCGCCTCGGTCAGCACGGCCCGCCACTCGGCGTCGACGTGGGCCACCCGCTCGCGCAGCTCGGGGCGGCTCCAGGCGAGCGCCTGCAGCTCATACCAGACCTTCTGGTACTCGCGGTCGACGTCGAGGTAGCGCATCGCGGTCCGCCACTTCTCCACGAACGGGACCTCCGCCGCGTACATCTCCCGCTGACGGTCGATCAGGCGCTCGGTGAAGCGCTCGAGGACCCGCACGAGCAGGTTCTCCATCGAGCCGAAGTAGTAGTGGACGAGCCCGTGGTTGGCGCGGGCCTCCTCGGCCAGCCGCCGGGTGGTCACCCCCGCGGAGCCGACCTCCACCAGCAGCCGCTCGGCGGCGTCGAGGAACCGGTCCTCGACCTCCTCGCGGGCGAGCTTCGTGGCCTGGCCCGTGTTCGACTCCACTCCTTCGACCTCCCGTCCGCCGGCTGTCCGAGCCGAGGGCACTCGTCTTGGACGATTGACTAAGCCATACGACTAACAGATCCCGCCCCGCCTGTCAACCCCGGCTTGCTCACCGCGGAGCATCCGGCTCGTCGCCCGGCATCAGCGAGGGCGAGAAGCGCGCCCCGCGGCCGAGCAGCGAGGCCCGGGTGACGGCCGTCGGCCCGAACCGCTCGCGAAGCTCGTCGAGGGCGGCGTCGAGCGCGCGCTCGCCGAGCCCGGGCAAGGGCAGCTCGAGCTGGACGCTGCCGGCGTCGAGGTTGGCGATCGTGATCCCCACCAGGGTCAGTCCGCGGCGCTCGATCGTCGGCTGCGCCGCCCGGAGCAGGCCCCTGGCGACCGCCAGGATCGTCGCCGTCGCCGCGGTCGGCCGCGAGAGCGTGCGCGAGCGGGTGGCCCGCGAGTAGTCGCCGAAGCGCAGCCGAAGCGTCACCGTGCGGCCGACGCGCCCGGCGGCCCGCATCCGCCGGCTGACCCGGTCCACGAGCGAGACGAGCACCCGGTCGAGCGCCTCGACCGACCTCGGCCGGCGCCCGAGCGCCGACTGCGACCCGATCGAGCGGCGCCGCCGCCCCGTCCGCACCCGCCTCGGGTCGCGGTTGTGGGCGAGCGCGTGGAGATGGCGGCCCGACGCCCCGGCCGAGCATCGAGACCAGCTCGGCCTCGCTGAGCCGCGCGATCTCGCGGACCGTGGTGACCCCGCGGCGGTGCAGCTTGGCCGCGGTCGCCGGGCCGACGCCCCAGAGCCGCTCGACCGGCAGCGGATGCAGGAACGCGAGCTCCGACCCGGGCTCGACCAGCAGCAGCCCGTCGGGCTTGGCGACGGCGCTGGCGACCTTGGCGAGGAACTTCGTCGTCGCGATCCCGACCGTGATCGGCAGGCCGATCCGCTCGCGCACGTCGCCCTTCAGCCGCACGGCGATCTCGGTCGGCGAGCCGGAGATCCGTCGCAGTCCGCTGACGTCGAGGAACGCCTCCTCCATCGACAGTCCCTCGACCCGGGGCGCGACCTGCTCGAAGAGCGCGAACAGCGCCTTGCTCGCGGCCACGTAGGCGGGCCAGTGCGGCTCGACGAAGACGGCCTGCGGGCACAGCCGCCGGGCCTGCGCGGCGCCCATCGCCGAGCGCACCCCGCAGGCCTTGGCCTCGTAGCTTGCCGCCATCACCACCCCGGGGCCGACGATCACCGGCCGTCCGCGCAGGCGCGGATCGTCCCGCTGCTCGACCGAGGCGAAGAACGAATCGACGTCGGCGTGCAGGATCGATGCCTCCCGTGACACGAACACATGTTCGCATCAGATCAGGTCGCGATCAACCTCCCGGCGGGGTCACGCCCGATCGAGGAGCTGCTCGATCCTCGCGTTCAGGGCCGGGTCGCCCGGCGCCGTCGCGACCTCGTAGTGCTCGACCACGTCGCCGTCGCGGTCGAGCAGGTACTTGTCGAAGTTCCAGCTCGGCGGGCCGGCCACCGCGGTGAGCCGCTCGAACACCGGGTTGAGCGGCTCCGAGACCACGTTCGACTTCTCGAACATCGGAAACGAGACGCCGAAGTTCTCCTCGCAGAACTCGGCGATCTGCTCGTCAGAGCGCGGCTCCTGGTGGGCGACGTCGTCGGCCGGGAACCCGAGGACGACGAAGCCGGCGTCGCGGTGGCGCCGGTAGAGGTCCTCCAGGCCGCCGAACTGCGGCGTGAACCCGCACTCGGTCGCCGTGTTGACGACCAACACGACCTCGCCCCGGTACTCGGCCAGGTCCTGAGGATCGCCGTTCAGCAGCGGCAGCGTCCCCGCGAGGACCGCGGGGTCGCGTTCGCCGCTGTCGGAGGAAGAAATGGAGCCCGCGCCCTGCGCCTTACCCACCGTAGACGCCGGCGCGGGCATCCCGCCGTCGTCACCCCCGCAGCCCGCGGTCCCCGCGGTCACGGCGAGAACCAGCAGCATCGCGGCCGGGCGACGACCCATCCGCACATGCTTACGCGCGACGCCTCGGGTTGGATCATCGCGGCGTACCCTGCGCCTGTGGACACCGGCTTTCCCGCCCAGGACGCGCAGACCGACTTCAGCCGCGCACGGCGCCGCCACCAGCTCGCCGGCCTCGCGGCGCGGCTTCGCCGCGAGCCCGACGACGTCGACCTGATCCTTCCCTTCGACGAGGTGGTCGAGGCGCTCGGGCGCCGCGGCGAGCGCCGGCTCGGGCTCCAGACGATCGAGCTCGACTCGATCGTCGGCACGGTCGACCGCTCGCGCCGCGAGTTCGACCGCAGCTTCCGCCCCACCTCGCACCGGGTCCGCCGGCGCTGGCAGGGGATCGCGACCGCGATGCGCCGCGGCGCCGACATGCCGCCGATCGACGTCTACCGCGTCGGCGCCCTGCACTTCGTCGTGGACGGCCACCACCGGGTCTCGGTCGCCCGCCAGCTCCGGCTGGAGAAGATCGACGCGATGGTCACCGAGATCATCACCGAGGTCGACGCCGACGAGGGGATCTCGCCGCGCGACCTGCCGCTCAAGTCCCACGAGCGCCTGTTCTTCGAGCGGGTGCCGCTGCCGGCGCCGATGCGCGAGCGGATCCGCCTGGAGAACGGCTTCGACTACGCGGGTCTCGCCGAGGGGGTCGAGGCCTGGGGCCTGCGGCTGATGCAGGCGCGGCGCGAGTTCCTCAGCCGCGAGGAGGTGGCCGAGGCCTGGTTCCGCGAGGAGTACGAGCCGGTGACCGAGATGATGCGCGAGGCCGGCCTCTGCGGCCGCGGCACCGAGACCGAGGCCTACGCCCGCGTGGTCAGCCTGCGCTACCTGCTGCTGCGCACGCACGCCTGGAACGACGAGGTGATCGAGGCCCTGCGCGAGGAGCTGCGCCGCCCCGCCCGCGACGAGGACACCTTCGTCCACCGGCTGCGCGAGGACCTAACCGCCTGAGTCGCTGCGTCGGCCCCGAGGCGCTCGCCGGTCTGCGGGTCGAAGAGGTGGATCTTGCTGACGTCGAGCCAGAGCTCGGCCTCGTCGCCGCGCTTGACCTCGCTCTCGGGCGCCAGCCGCGCGACCACCTGGTCGGAGCCCGAGCCGGGCACCTCGGCGGCGCCCGAGTCGGCGGCCAGCTCGTCGAGCTCCTTCGACTGGATCCCCTCGGACTCGATCGCGAAGTAGACGTAGAGCTCGGAGCCCATCGACTCGACCAGCTCGATCTTCGCCGTCAGCACGTGGCCGCGGTCGCGCGCGTCGCCGACCAGCGACGCGTCCTCGAACGACTCCGGCCGGACCCCGGCGATCACGTCGCGGCCGGCCGCACCGTCGCCGAGCCGACCGCGCAGCTCCTCCGGCAGGCGGATGTCGCCGAACGGCAGCTTCACCGTCTCGCCCTCCAGCGTCGCCGGCATGAAGTTCATCGCCGGCGAGCCGATGAAGCCGGCGACGAACAGGTTCGCGGGCTGCTCGTAGAGATCGCTCGGCGCCCCGACCTGCTGCAGCTCGCCGGCGCGCATCACCGCCACGCGGTCGCCGAGCGTCATCGCCTCGGTCTGGTCGTGGGTGACGTAGACCGTGGTCGTGCTCAGGTCCTTCTGCAGCCGCGCGACCTCGGTCCGCATCTGCACGCGCAGCTTCGCGTCCAGGTTCGACAGCGGCTCGTCCATCAGGAAGGCCTGCGGGTCGCGGACGATCGCCCGGCCCATCGCCACCCGCTGGCGCTGGCCGCCGGAGAGGTTCGCGGGCTTGCGGTCGAGGTGGGCCTCGAGGTCGAGGATCTTCGCCGCCTCCTCGACCTTCTCGGTGATCTCCGCGTCCGGCGACCTTGGCGAGCTTCAGCGGGAAGGCCATGTTCTCGCGCACGGTCATGTGCGGGTAGAGCGCGTAGTTCTGGAACACCATCGCGATGTTGCGGTCCTTGGGCGCGTAGCTGGTTGACGACGTCGCCGCCGATCCGCAGCTCGCCCTCGGTGATGTCCTCGAGCCCGGCGATCATCCGCAGCGCGGTCGACTTGCCGCAGCCCGAGGGGCCGACGAGGATCACGAACTCGCCGTCGGCGATCGTCAGGTTCATGTCCTTGACGGCCTCGTAGCCGTCGTCGAAGCGCTTCGAGATGCCGTCGAGAACGATCTCAGCCATCGGTGGGTTCCTTTCTGTTCATCCCTTGACGGCGCCCGCGGTGAGGCCGGCGACGATTCGGCGCTGGAAGATGACGACGAAGATGATGATCGGGATCGTGACCAGGATCGCGGCCGCGGCGATGTTGCCGGTCGGCGCGGTGAACTGCGAGTCGCCGGTGAAGAACGCGAGCGCCGCCGGCACCGTGCGCGAGGCGTCGCTCGAGGTCAGCGAGATCGCGAACACGAAGTCGTTCCAGCAGAAGATGAAGACGAGGATCGCCGCGGTGAACATCCCCGGCGCCGCGAGCGGCACGATCACCTTGCGGAAGGCCTGGAGCGGCGTCGCCCCGTCGACCTGCGCCGCCTGCTCGAGGTCCCAGGGGATCTCCCTGAAGAAGGCGACCAGGGTGTAGATCGCGAGCGGCAGCGAGAAGGTCAGGTAGGGGATGATCAGCCCGACGTAGGTGTCGTAGAGGCCGAGGTTGCGCCACATGTCGAACAGCGGCCCGACGGTCGAGATCGGCGGGAACATCGCGATCGCCAGCGCCCCGCCGAGGATCAGCAGCTTGCCGGGGAACTCGAGCCGGGCGATCGCATAGGCGGTGAACGAGGCGAGCACGATCGCGATCGTGGTCGCGATCAGGGCGATCACGATCGAGTTGATCAGCGGCTTCAGCAGCGGGCTGTCGAGGCCACCCTCGAACAGGCTCTTGTAGTTGTCGAAGGTGATCTCGGCGGGGATCAGGCGGCCGTCGGCGATCGTCGCCGGGTCCTTCAGCGACAACGAGAGCAGCCACAGCACCGGGAAGATCGAGATCACGATCAGCAGGAACATGCCGACGGTCCAGAGCGTGTTCTCGCGGGTGCCGCGCTCCATCAGTTCGCCTCCTCTCTCCCTGCCCGGGATCGCGGTGCCGAAGCCGCGCACGAAGAGGAACGCGATCACCATGCACCATGAGGAAGATCAGCACCGAGACGGCCGAGCCGAGGCCGAGGTTGACCCGGGATATGAGCTGGTCATAGCCGACGATCGAGACCGACTGCGTGTCCTGGCCACCTCCGGTCATCACGAAGATCGAGTCGAAGACGCGGAAGGCGTCGAGGGTGCGGAACAGCAGCGCGACCAGGATCGCGGGCTTCATCAGCGGCAGGGTGATCCGCCAGAAGCGCTGCCAGGCGGTCGCGCCGTCGACCTTCGCCGCCTCGTAGAGGCCGTCGTCGATCGTCGTCAGCCCGGCGAGCAGCAGCAGGGCGATGAACGGCGTCGTCTTCCAGACCTCGGCCGCGATGATCACGGCCATCGCGCTCCAGCGGTCGCCGAACCAGGCCTTGTCGTCGGCGACGAACGGGAGGCCGTTGACGAAGCCGCTGGCCGGGTCGAAGGCGTAGAACCAGGCGAACGCGGCGACCACGGTGATGATCCCGTAGGGGATCAGGACGGCGGTGCGCACCAGGCCGCGGCCGAAGATCGCCCGGAACATGACCAGGGCGATGATCATCCCGAGCACGAGCTCGATCGCGACCGAGACCACGGTGATGAAGACGGTGTTGAAGACGCTCTGCCACCAGAGGCTCGAGCCGAGCACGGTGAAGTAGTTGTCGAGGCCGACGAAGCCGCCCTCGTCGGGGAAGCGCAGGTCGACGTCCTGGAGCGAGAGGACGATCGCGTAGATGATCGGATAGGCGGTCACCAGCAGCATCGCGATCACCGCCGGCGCGCACAGCATCCAGCCGAGCTTGCGCTCGGACTTGGTCCGGTCCGAGACCTTGCCCTCGGGCTTCGGCGCGCTCGCCGCCGGCGCCGGTGCGACGGCCTCGCTCACAGCAGCCCCTCCCGGTTGATCGCCTGCTCGAGCAGCTCGCTGCAGCTCGTCATAGGTCGCCCCCGGATCCTCCGGGTCGATCTCGGTGGTCGGGTGGACCGCCGCCTGGATCGCCAGCGCGAGGTCCTGGTAGGCCGGCGACTGCGACGGGCGCGGCGCTGCGTCCTCGATCGACTGGCGGATCAGCGGCGCGAACCCGGGGTAGACCTCCTCGATCTCCTTCGAGTCGTAGATGTCCATCCGCACCGGCGGCAGCCCTCCGGCCGCGGCGGTCGCGATCTGGTTCTCGGGCTTGACCAGGCACTCGATCGCCTCGAAGGCGAGCTCCTGGTTCTCCGAGAACGCGGAGACGCCGAGGTTGATGCCGCCGAGCGGCGGCGCGCTGGGCGTACCGGGGTCGACCGCCGGGTACTTGGCCGCCTTCATCACCTTGAAGATGTCCGGCGCCTCCGCCTCGGCGCTCGGATAGACGAACGGGTAGTTGATCATGAACGCCGAGCTGCCCGGACTGGAAGGCGAGCCGGTTCGCGTCCTCCTCGGCGGTGGTGATCGCCGGGTCGGCGGCCGACGAGGTCGAGAGCTTGCCCATCACCGCGAGCGCCCGCTCGGTCTCGGCCTGCGGCAGGTCGAGCTCGTCGGGGCCGCTGAGCACCTGGCCGCCGGCGGAGGCGAGCATCTGGTTGAACCAGACCACCAGGCCCTCGTACTTGTTGCCCTGCACCTGGATCTTGTTCTCGTCCGCGGGCAGCCCCTCGGCGACCTGGATCATCTCGTCCCAGGTCTTGGGCGGCTGCTTGACCAGGTCGCTGCGATACCAGAGCAGCTCGGTGTTGGACCACAGCGGCGCCGCGTAGAGGCGGCCCTCGAACTCGGCCGTCTTGACCACGCTCGGGAACACGTCCTCGGTGACCACCTTGGCCACGTCGTCGGGGAACTCGGTGATCCAGCCGGCGTTGGCGAACTCGCCGGTCCAGATCACGTCCATGCCGATCAGGTCGATCGACGAGTCCTCGGCGCCGAGCCGGCGGACGAGCTGCTCGCGCTGGCCGTCGGCGTCGGCGGGCAGGAACTCGAACTCGATCTCATAGGCGCCCCCGGACTCCTTCGAGCACTTCTCGGCCGCCGTCTGCGGGGAGCCGGCTGGGCTCGTTGAAGATGAACCAGGTCAGCGTCTGGCCGGCGCCGGACTCGTCATCGTCGTCGCCACAGGCGGAGAAGAGCGATTGCCAGCGCGCAGACCAAGAGCGCCAGCAATGCGGTCCGAGTGCGGCCTGGGGCCAACTGTCTCCTCTCCGGCGAGCTGCCCGCCCTCCCGGCGGACGCTTCGCTAGTTCGCCCGTTGCCCATGTGACAACCGGTTCAAACCTGCTCGCGCCACAACTCCCGCCATTCGGGGGGATCGTCCGGCCAGGCCCGAGCTCGGCCGAGGCGAGCACGACCTCGCCCTCGCCCGGCAGCGGCGCCGGGCGCGCGCCGAGGTTGACCGCGACCAGGTGCTCGCCGCGGGCGAAGGCGATCACCTCGGGGCCCGCCTCGACCAGCGCCAGCTCGCCGCGCAGCTCGCGCCGCAGCGCGATCAGCCGCCGGTAGAGGTGCAGCACCGAGTCGTGCGTCGCGGCGCTGGTCGGCGACGTTGCGCACTCGCGGGTCGGTCGGCGCCAGCCAGGGCGTCGCGCGCGCTGAAGCCGCCGTGCGGGCTCGCGTCCCACTGCATCGGGTGGCGATGGCGGTCGCGGCCGAAGCGATCGATCGGCGGGTTCGCCGCCCGCTCCGTCGGCCATCCCGAGCTCGTCGCCCTGGTAGACGAACACCGTCCCCGGCAGGGTCAGCAGGAGCACCGCGGCTGCGCGCACCGCGTCGGCGCCGAGCCGGGTCGCGAGCCGGGGGAAGTCGTGGTTGGAGAGCACCCAGGCGATCCCCTCGAGCTCGGCCGCCGCGGCGATCACCGAGCGCAGCCGCTCGGCCTCCCACGGCGCGTGCAGGAGCTCGAACGCGAACGCGAGGTCGAGGTGCTCGAGGTACGGCCGCAGACCCGCGGTGGGCAGGTAGACCTCGCCGACCAGCAGCGCGTCGCCCGCGGCCTCGCGCAGGGCGGCGAGCGCGACCCCGATCTCGGGGTCGTTTCGCGACCGCGCCGGGTCGAGCCGGGCGAGCTCGGCGGGCACCGGCAGCGCCGGCGGCCCGGTGGCCGGCGGGTCGTCGCGAAGCTCGCGGTCCTTCATCAGCCGCTCGATCGCGTCGAGGCGAAAGCCGTCGACGCCGCGGGCCCGCCAGAAGCGGACCACCTCGGCGATCGCCGCGCGGACCTCGGGGTTGCGCCAGTCGAGGTCGGGCTGCTCGGGATAGAACGAGTGCAGGTACCAGCGCCCGCTGTCGCGGGTCGCGGCTCCACGCCGGCCCCCCGAAGGCCGCGCGCCAGTTGTTCGGCGGGCGCTCGCCGTCGGCCCACACGTACCAGTCGGGGTGGCGGCGAAACCAGGGGTGCTCGATCGAGGTGTGGGAGGCGACCAGGTCGAGCAGCACCCTGATCCCGCGCGCGTGGCAGGCGGCGATCAGCGCGTCGAGGTCGTCGAGCGTGCCGAACACCGGGTCGACCGCGGTGTAGTCGGCGACGTCGTAGCCGGAGTCGGCCCCGGGCGACGGATAGATCGGCGAGAGCCAGATCGCGTCGACCCCGAGCCACTCGAGGTGGTCGAGGCGGGCGGCGATCCCGCCCAGGTCGCCGATCCCGTCGCCGTCGGAGTCCTGAAAGGAGCGCGGGTAGATCTGGTAGACGACCGCCTCGCGCCACCACTGCCGGTCGCTCACCGCGCCGAGGCTACCCGTCGCCGCGCAAGGCCTACGAAGCGGCGACGCCCCCCTGCTCGCGGCGCACGACCCGCATGCCCCTCGCCTCGTAGTTGGCGAGGGCGTGCGGGCCGTCGCTGGTGTTGGTGCTCACCGCCACCTTCGGCCCGAGCTCGAACCCGCGCCGGATCGCGGCGGTGAGGGCGTGCCCGCCGATCCCGAGCCCGTGGAACTCCGGCAGCAGGCCGAAGTAGGCGAGCTGGATCAGTCCGCCGGCCGGGTGCGGCTCGAGCTCGAAGTAGCCGGCCCGCGCGCCGTCGACGGTGATCATCCAGGTCTCGACCCGCGCCTCCCACTCGCGCCACTGGCGATCGGACCACGAGAGCCGGTCGATCCAGGCCCAGTCCGCGCCCACGTGCTCGTAGAACCAGCGGTTGAGCTCCGGGTCGCTGATCGGCTCGAGCTCGAACGGGCGGCTCGGCGGGCTGTCCGGCGCTTGCAGCCGCTCGGGATCGGTGATCTCGAGGTACGTCTTGACCACGTCACCGGGAGCTTTTCACCCCCGGCGCCCTCAATGCGTCAGGCGACCGCGGGCGGCGGCTCCGACGTGCTCGGGCGGCGATCCGCCGACGCCGTGCCCGCTCGGCGCCCCCGCCGAGGTCGAAGAAGAGGATGCTGGAGACCAGGGCGGGGACCGGCGCGGTCAGGATGCCGAACACGACCAGCAGGATCGCGAGCACCGCGACGCTGATCGAGGCGCCGATCGCGGTGACGATCGCGGCGACGACGAAGACGATCAGATAGGCGACGACGATCGCGCCGAACACCGTCCAGCCGTCGCCACGCACGAGCTCGTGGCTGCGGCCCAGGGACTCGAACACGCCCCGGCCTTCGACCACGATCGCCGGCGCGAACACCGCCCAGATCGTGAGCAGGAAGAGGCCCGGGACGATCAGCAGCACGAACCCGATCGCGATCCCGATCCCGGCGATGATCGCGGCGGCGATCAGTCGCCAGATCGCCGGTCGCGCGGAGGAGAAGAGCTCGCCGGCGGTGAGGTCGCGCCTTCCGTCGGCGCGCACGTCGGCGACCACGTTGACCACGAAGCCCGTGTAGAGCGCGTTCGCGATCAGGTTGACGATCGATGCCAGCACGGCGAGCACGAAGCCGCCCTGGTCCTGGAAGATCGCCTGGACCACGCCCGCGATCAGGAACACGACGACCGCGGCCCCGAGCAGCGTGGCGGCGTTCTTGCCGTAGAGATCGAACGTCTCGCTGATCACCCGTCCGACCTCGATCCGCTTCGCGCTGGGCGCGGGCGGCGGGGGCGGCGGTGGGCTGGTCGGGCTCGCTTCCATGATCCTCCCGTGGGGTTCGCCGGTGGCAGCGAAACCCTAGTCGAGCGCCGACCAGCGCGTACAGGCCGCGGCGGCGGCCTGCAACGCCGGTGCCAGCGCCTCCTCGGCGCGCGCCAGGTCCCAGTCGCGTTCGGCGAGCCCGGCCACCAGGGTGCCCATGAACGCGTCGCCGGCGCCGAGCGTCGAGACCACCTCGACCGCGGGCGCCGGCGCCTCGGCCTCGCAGGCGCCGCGGATCACCGCGCCCTCGGCGCCCAGGGTGACGACGGCGAGCTCGGCGCCGAGCGCCGCCAGCTCCGCCGCCGCGTCGCGCGGGTCGTCGGCGCCGGTGATCGCGATCGCCTCGTCGCGGTTGGCGCGCACCAGGGTCGAGCCGGCGACCAGCTCGCGCGAGGCCCGCGCCGCCCGCTGCGGCGTCGCCGTTCCAGCGGTTGGGGCGGATGTTGGGGTCGAAGCAGACGTGGGCGCCGCGCTCGAGCGCCAGCTCGCGCGCCCGCAGCGTCACCTCGCGCTCGCCGGCGGTCGCCAGGGTGGTCGAGCTGAAGACCAGCGCCGAGGCGGCGTCGAGGGCGGGCCCGAGGCGCGGGGCGACCGACTCGACCGCGATCTCGATCGCGTCGCCGTAGATCTGAAAGCTCGGCTCGCCCTCGGGGTCGAAGCTGGCGAAGGCGATCGGCGTCTGCTCGCCCTCGATCAGCTCGAAGAAGCGCAGGTCGACCCCCTCGCGCTCGAGCCGCTCGCGCAGCCATCTCCCCCACTCGTCGTCGCCGGCCGCGCCCGCGAGGCCGGTCTCGGCACCCGCGCGGCTGGCGGCCACGGCGACGTTGGCGAGCGCGCCGCCGAAGTGCGGTGCGAACGAGTCGGCCTCGGCCAGCGAGCGCGACCGGGCGCTCGCAGATCAGGTCGACGAGCGCCTCGCCGAGGCAGACGATCATCGCGCCAGCGTAATCGGGCGGCGCGAGGGGCGAGGGAAAGAGCGGGAGACGGGGCTCGAACCCGCGACCCCCAGCTTGGGAAGCTGATGCTCTACCAACTGAGCTACTCCCGCGGAGGCGCGGATTCTAGTGCGTTCGTGCGTCTAGATCGTGGAATCACTCATCTAGCCTTGGGCCGGTGAGCGCGCGCACCTTCGCCGTCTTCATGGGCGTGATCGCCCTCATCGGGCTGCTCGCCTTCGGCCTCGTCTCCAAGGGCGAGGCGCGCCTGGCGGTCGGCGACGAGATGCCGACCACGGAGCTTCCGGTGCTCGGCTCCGAGGCGACCGGCTCGCTCGCCGACCACCGGGGCAAGTGGGTGCTGGTCAACGTCTGGGCCTCGTGGTGCGCGCCCTGTCGCGACGAGGCGCCGGCGCTGGAGGCGTTCTACCGCGAGCACCGCGGCGAGCGCTTCGAGGTCCTCGGCATCGACACCCAGGAGACCGGCGAGGGCGGCCTCGGCTTCGTCGACGAGTACGGGCTCACCTACCCCCAGCTCCACGACGGCGACGGCGCCTACGCCAAGGACGACCTGAAGACGACCGGCGTGCCGGAGAGCTTCCTCGTCGACCCCGACGGCGAGCTCGCGCTGGCGCTCCCCGGCCAGGTCAGCGACGCGTGGCTCGACCGAGCAGGTCGCGCCGCTGATCGAGGGGAGCTGAGCGTGCGCCGCCTCGGCCTGCTGGTCGCCCTGCTCGCCCTCGCGGTTCCGCCGGCGGCGGCCGCGCAGGCGCCCGAGCCTCAGACCTCCCTCCCCGACATCGAGGACGAGGTGATGTGCGTCGTCTGCGGGGTGACGCTCGAGCTCGCGACCGAGGCCCCGCAGGCGATCCAGGAGCGCGAGTTCATCCGCGACCTGATCGCCCAGGGGCTGACCAAGGACGAGATCAAGGACCGCCTGGTCGACGAGTTCGGCCCCGAGGTGCTCGCGATCCCCGAGGACTCGGGGTTCGACCTGGCCGCGTGGCTGGTGCCGGGCATCGCGATCCTGTGCGCCGGCGTCGCGATCGTCGTCGGGCTGCGGCGGTGGCGGCGGGCGGGGGCTGCGGCGGACGAGGGCGGTTCCGCGGAACCGGGGGTCGATGAGCCCGTCGAGGGTGAGGACGCGGAGCGGCTGGAGCGGGATCTGGCGCGGTACGAGCTGTAGGGGACGGCGCCGAGCGCTAGGTGTCGCTCTCGACCGCAACGGCTGCGATCGTCGGGTCGATCGAGCCTGAGGTCGCCGCTGGCTTCCGTGCAACGGAGGGCCATCGCGTGGCGCCCGCGGCCGAGTGGTGACGTGACCTTGGTGAGCGCGAAGCCGTCGCGCTGAGCTCCGCCCAGGAACTGGCCGCTCGACTCTGCGCCGTCGACGACCAGCGAGCACGATCCGGAGCCCGGCTGCGCACGTCTTGCTCGCCGTCGCGACGATCAGCAACGCGCCCTGGCGCTTCAGCTTGATCGTCTCCCCGATGCAATCGACCGGTGCTCCGGGCGTCGGATCGCAGCCGACCGACGTGCTCGGCCCCAACCGCCGGCGGCCCGGCGAGCTTGGCCTCGACGATCTGCCGCCCGCCGAGGGCGTCGTCGGCGACGTCCTTGCCCTTGATCGACCGGTTCTCGATCTCGCGCCGAGCCGATCTTCGAGACGGCGTAGGCGCTGCCACCGAGCGCGACGAACAGCGCCAGGTAGGCGACGACCGTGCTGTGGCTCGGGGTCCTCATGGATCGACCGCGCGCGAAGCGGTCGTTGCTTCAACAGTCTGAAGCACCCGCGGTTGCGGTTCGAGCTCTACTTCGCGCGGACGATCACCTTCCGCCACTTGGACGTCGCGCCCTTGAACGGCCAGTTGCCCTCGTTGCGGATCTTGACCCGGAAGCGGAACAGGGCGTCGGCGGTCAGCGCCTTCGAGAACCGGTAGACGAGCCTGTACGAGCCGTCGGGCTCGCTCCGGAACGGCTCCTTCAGCGTGCGCTGGCGTCCGGTCTTGACCCGGTACTGGATCTCCACCAGCTTGCCGCCGGCGGGGATCCGCGCACCCCGGTGCTTGACCTTGCCGGCGAACGTGATCGGCTCCCCCTCCGGGACCTCGTCGGCCGAGGTCCGGAAGCTGGCGGCGCCCTTGACGGCGAACCTGCCGACCTCGTCCTCGGCCGGCAGGTACCGGTTCGTGCCCGCGAAGGTCGCTTCGATCGAGCGGGTCGGGCCGGCCGGCTCGGGGGTGCTGAACCGGCCCTGCTCGTCGGTGACCACGGGGCGCTCGGCCCGCGGGTACAGCGCCCCGTTGTCGAACCGGTCGACGACGACGATCTCCTGGCCGGCGAGCGGGTTCCCGCGCGCGTCGAGCAGCCGGCCGTGGACCTCCGAGCTGGTCCCGTAGGGCACGACCTGGCCCGCCGAGCCTCCCGGGCCGAGGCTCGTGCGCAGCTCCACCGCGGCGCGCAGCGGGAAGGTGAGCCGCATCGGCGCCCCGTCCTCGCGCAGGGTCGTCTCCATCTCGTTGCCGGCGACGTCCCGGACCAGGAGCTTGAACTCGTACTCGCCGGGGGCGCCGCTCGACGAGTTGACTCGGGCGCGGGCCTGGCCACCGGCAAGCTGGGTCTGAAGCGGCTGCCAGCTCTCGGCGCCGACCGCGCGGTAGAACATCTGCGCCGCGGCGACACCGGAATGGGCGTCGAACACGGCCGCCCGGATCAGCTCCGGGTCGTCCGCCGAGATCTTCCCGCGGAAGGTCGCTTGCGGGCGGGCGTTGTCGACGTTGACGATCCTCGTCTCGCGATCGATATTGGCGCCGTAGTCAGCGACGTACGCGGTGACCGTATTCGCGCCGTTGACGAACGGACCGCGTCGCCGTGTTGAGCGGCAGGCTGAGCGCGTCTCGACCGCACGGCGGCACGGTCTGAGCAAGCCGCGTGAAGTTCCACCCGAGTCCACCCGTGTTGCATTCGCCCAGGCTGCCGTCCCACCTCGACCCCGTTCACGAACCCGACCACGTGGAAGACGCCCGCGCCGCAGTCGACCGCATCGGCGGCCAGCGTCCTCGACCCCCGGACCCAACCTCCGCCGAGGATGTCGCCGCCGAAGGCCGTGATCACCGGATCGGCATCGTCGACGAGCGCGAGCACGACGTTGCGGACGTACGCGTGGGCGTTGGGCCCCGCTGGGGCACCCGCCGGCGCTGGCTCGCAGGCGAGCCGCAGGATCACCTGCGAATGGCTCAGGTCGAAGCACTGGCTGACCCAACCGCCGGCCGCGTCGCCGCCCGTGGCAAGCACCCGGAAACCCGGGAAGGCGAGGAGCTCTGCCCGGTGGTGGCCGTCGCGGCGCAGCTTGTGGTCGAGGCAGGCGGTCTCGATGTGGGTCCCGGGAGGCGCCGAGAACATGAACTGCTCGTAGGCCGTGTTCCCGGCGGCGCCGGCGTTGAAGATCCCGAGCTTCGGATCGAGGGCCGTGCCCCGGCAGTCGTTCACCGTCCAGTAGCTGGGGTGGCCGCCCGCGTGCTCGACCTCGTCGGCCTCGATGTGCCACGGGTGGCACTTGACCACTCGGTACTGCCCACCCGCGGCCGACGCCGAGGGAGCCGCGGCGGCGAGACCGAGAACGGCGAGCATGGCCGCGAGGCAGAGGCGCACCTTCACGGGCCGAACTCCTGCTGCGCCGCCTGCGCCTCGGTGGGAGCGTCGCCCCTCGCCGTCGCCGGAGGTGGCTGGGCCGGAACAGGCGCGGCCGCGGCGGCGGCGTCAAGCTCCTGCACCTCCGGGGGAGCGGTCGGGGCGACCGTCGGCGCCGGAGCCTGGACCTCCGGCTCGGGCGCCGGCTCGGCGGCAGCGGGCGCCGGCTCCGAGCGCACTGCACCGCCACCCCCTTCGCCGCTCGGCGCCGGCGGCGGGGCGGACTCGTTGCCGATCTGCGACGGCAGCGTTTCGACCGTAACCGCGTCGTCCGGCTCGGGCCTGGAGCGGTCTTGCGCGACTCGCTCAGCCTTGGCCTCCCGATCACCGCCCGATCCGAGCCCGAACGGACCCACCCCCGCCGCCACACAGGCGGTTGCGGCGACCCCGCCCCCGAGACAGGCAAGCGCGAGCTTGCCCGCCGCCCCGAGACCGGCCAGCTTGGTGAGCACTCCGGCGCCGGCGGCTCCCGCGCCTGTCACTCCGGCCGCCGTGGCCGCCTGGGCGGTCGCCTCGTCGGCGCCGCTGCCCCCGCCGCGCGCGACCAGGCCGGTGGCGCGCTCGCCGAGTTCGAGCAGCCGCTCGCTCAAGGCGAGATGGCCGTCGATGCCGTCGATCGCGCCCACCGCCGCGCCGGCGCCGAGGTCGTGCAGGTGGCCGCTCAGGCGGGCGACGAAGCTCGCGCATGGGCGACAGTGGGAAAGGTGGGCCTTCGCCTGGCGCGTCTGCTCCTCGCCCGCGACCCCGGCGACGAACGCCTTCAGGACCGGCTCACGATCCGCGCACCAGTCGCCGCGTTCGACCGCGCGCATCTTCTCGGTCAGCTCGTCCACCCCGCGCGTCACCTCCTTGCGGTACGCGCGCGGGGAGAGCCCGGAGATCAGCCGACAGACCTGGCTCGGCTCCAACCCCCAGCCGTAGCGGAGCAGGATGACCGCGCGCCGGCGAGGGGGCATGGAGGCGAGCAGGTCGCGCGCGATCCGCGACTGCTCGCGACTCGCCGCTCGCTCCTCGGGGCTGTCGCCCTGGTCCGCGACGCCGCCCACGAGCTCGAGGGACGCGGTCGGCTTGCGCCGCCGGCGCCGCAGCTCCTTGCCGGCCTGGTTGGCGACCGCGGTCAGCACGTAGCTTCGGATCTCGTCGTCCGAGAGCTTCGCCTGGCGTCCGGCGAGCGCTCGCAGTGTCCCGACCCAGGCGCCGGCGTAGATGTCGTCGAGCTCGTCGGCGCAGAAGGCGCCACGAAACGCGCGGCGGACCATCGCCTTGGCGGGGCGCTCGAACTCGCCGAAGAGCCGCCCCGCGCGCTCGCGCCACTCGTCGTTCGCCGCCTCGCGAAGCGGCGAGCGCGCTGATGCGGTTGGTGCGGGGCGAGGCTTCATCCGGCTTCCCGCCGGGAACAATCCCGGGGCGTCCCGGCGCGCCCCCCGCCGGTCCACTTGCGCCTCCGAACCGTCACCGCTCCTTCCGCGCGAGCTCAACGTGATCCCGATCGCCCTCTCCCCCTCGCGGGCGATCGTATGAGCGCCGGCGCGAAAGAACACCCACAGTCCGCCGAAATACGCACCCAACTCTCGGGCCAAAGTTCCGCAAATTGCGGTGTCTTTCGCCGCGGCCGCAGCCGAGCGTCACCTCGCTCGCGGTAACCGCAAGTCAGATGACACTCGTCGGCCGGCGGGCGCCTGGCCGCCGAGCAAGCGCTCGCCCGCCGATCCGATGCCACGCGGCGCGGGTTCCGGGATATGTTGTGAGCGTCGTCTCGAGAGAGGGAGTTCCGAGAATCGTGTCCACGAAGCGAGTTCGCGCCAGCCTCGTCGCCGTCACCACCGCCGCCTGCGTGCTGGGCGCCAGCGCCAGCGCCGGCGCCGCGCCGATCGTCGACACCGGCACGCCGTCGCTGCCCGCGTTCTCGGGCGCCCCGGCGACCGCGAAGCAGATCAAGGACCCGACGATCGCGCCGCAGAACCCGTTCATGGCGCCGAACCCGAACTCCAACATCCACAACGACACCTGGATGACCGACGCCTACCAGCGCCGCGGGCCGCTCGGCAAGGACCTGCAGACGAGCTCGGGGGCGAACACGCCCTCGATCTGCGGGTCGATCGCCTTCGACAGCAAGGGTCGGCTGGTCAGCGTCTGCCCGTCGGCAGCCGCCCCGCCACAGGCGCGGATCATCGACCCGGACACGCTCGAGGTGATCTCGTCCTACACCCTGCCGACGGCGCCCAACCCGCCGAACACCCCCGAGTACCAGAACTTCACCGGCGGCGGCTACTTCTTCCTCGACGGGGAGGACCGGATCTGGGTGCGCGACCAAGACCGACCACATCTACGTCCTCAACCAGGGCGCCGACGGCAACACGCTGACCCTCGAGACGCGACTACGACCTGACCCCGGTGCTCGACGAGTCGACCGAGCGGATCAGCTCGGCGCTGCCCGACTTCAACGGCCTGATCTGGTTCGTCTCCAAGGCCAACGGCAAGGTCGGCACGCTCGACCCGCAGACCGGCGCGCTGCGGGTGAAGACGCTCAACGAGGAGATCGAGAACTCGTTCGCGGTCGGCGAGGACGGCGTGTACATCGTCTCCGACAAGCGCATGTACCGGTTCAAGGCGGGCAAGAAGCGGATCCCGCGGGTGATCTGGAAGAAGCGCTATCCGGAACTCGGGGATCGTCAAGCCGAGCCAGGTCAACGCCGGCTCGGGGACCACGCCGACGATCATGGACAACGGCCTGGTCGCGATCACCGACAACGCCGACCCGATGAACGTGGTCGTCTATCGAAACGCGCGCAAGCTCGACAAGGGCGAGAAGCGCGTCGTCTGCGAGCAGCCGATCTTCGAGCCCGGCGCGAGCGCGACCGAGAACTCGATCATCACCGCCGGGCGCTCGCTGGTGGTCGAGAACAACTACGGCTACCAGGACCCGTTCGGACCCAACGCCGGCGCGGTGACCGAGCCGGGCTTCGTCCGCGTCGACGTGAGCAAGAAGCTCACCGGCTGCAAGACGGTGTGGACCAACACCGAGGTCCGCGCGCCGACCGTGGTCCCGAAGCTCTCGACCAAGACCGGGCTGATCTACACCTACACCCGGCCGCCCGACGCCGCCGCCCAGGGCTATTACTGGACCGCGATCGACTGGCACACCGGCCAGACCGCGTGGAGCCGGTACTCCGGCTCGGGCCTGCTCTTCAACAACAACTACGCCGGGATCGCGCTCGGCCCCGACGGCACCGCCTACCTCGGCGTGATCGGCGGGATCATCGCCCTGCGCGACGGCTGAGCCGCGCGCCGCTTGCCGCGGGCGTTCCCGGGTACTAGCGGGCCATGGATCCCGTCGTCGCGATCGGCCTGGGCGTAGTCCTGCTCGGGATGGCCGTGCTCTCGATCGGCCTCTGGCACCCGGCTGGGCGGCGGCTCCGGGCCGAGCGCAAGGAAGAGGACGAGCGCGAGGAGGGCTGGGGGGCACAGGCGGCGTTCGCCGAGCTGCGCCAGGAGGGCGCCCGCGGCCCCGAGCCCGGCGAGGAGCTCAGCAGAGGTGAGGTTGCGCCTGGGAGCGCACGACCTCGAACGCCGAGCCGGGGATCGCCTTGAGCTGGTTGAGGTTGTCGTCGGGCCAGCGCGGGTCCGAGCTGCCCTGGAAGTACCAGTCGGAGCCGTTGTCGGCGACGATCATCCCGTAGCGCTTGAACGCCTCGGCGATCACCCGCGCCGATCCCGAGAACCCCGAGATGTCGTACCCCGCCCTCAGCCGCAGGCGGGTGCCCATCGCCGGCGCGTCGGCCGACTGGGTCGAGCCGGCGCAGTGCGAGGCCGGGTGGATCCAGGCGTCGCGGGTGGTCTCGAAGGTGACCCGGATCGCGTGGTCGATGCGCCCGGCCCGCGCCTCGTCGTAGCGGACCAGGCCGGGGAAGATCGGCAGGCCGGCGGCGTCGGCGGAGGTGTAGCCGTCGGTGCGCAGGCCCGGCCGAGCGCAGGTCCCAGATCACCCCCGAGTCGGCCTCCCAGCGGCGCTTCTGCGGGAAGGCGCGGTAGAGCTCGTAGAGCTTGCACCGCGCCTTGTCGTAGACGAGCACGTGGCGATCGCCGTCGGCGCTCGCGCCGCCCTCGACCGGGGCGTTGAGCGGCACCCGGTACTTGCCCTTGTCCGACTCGTCGCCGTAGGCGGTGAACCGGACCTTGACCCGCTTCGCGCGCTTGCCGACCACCCTGTAGGGGATGCCGTACTCGCGCGGCGAGCCGAAGTCCGGGTGCAGGTCGCCGTCGAGGCCGGCGATGATCGCGTCCGAGCGCGGGTCCACCGGGGCCCCGGAGATGTCCTGGTTCCAGGCCCGCTGGTCGGGGAGCGAGGGCGCGCTCGCCGCGACGTCGTTGCCGGGCCGGGGAAAGACGCCGCACTTGGTCCCCAGGGAGCCCGGCTTGACCGAGCCGCCGGAGGGCGCGATCGCGAGCGCGAGCGTCGCGATGACGGCGAGGCCGGCTGCTCCCACCCTGTGCCGGCGTGCGCGAGGTGTCCGTCCCGGGGAGCCCAAGCGCCGCTCAGGGGCCGGCCGCGTCGATCACCCGCGAGGCGGCGAGGAAGAGCTCGCGGCCCTGCTCGGTCTCGGGCTCGCAGGCCACGCTGCGCCCGCCCGGCGTGTGGACGCGGGCGAACGGCCGGCGGGTGAGCCGGCGGCGGCGCAGGTAGGCCGAGGCGTCGTCGGCGTAGCCGGAGACCCGCTCGAGCAGGGCGCGATGCGGCTTCGGGGGCATCAGGCGACCTTCGCCTCGGGCTCGCGCGCCGCGGCGGGGCCGCGGGCGAGGTCGCGCAGGACGGCGCGGATGTCGAAGAGCATCAATCCGGCGAGCGTGAAGCGCTCGGCCGCGGCGACGAGCGCGAAGCCGTGGCGGCGAACGGCGAACGCCTCGCCGTCCTCGGTGCCGACGTGGGCGTGGGTGACCGGCTCGCCGGCGGCGGCGTCGGCCGCCTCGAGCAGCGCCCGGGCGGCCTCGGCCCAGACGTCGACCGGCCCGCTGGCGGCCAGGGCGGCGCCGCCGGGGTCGAGGATCACGCAGCCGCGCAGGTCGGCGGACATCGCGGTCAGCCGCGCGACCGCGACCTCGGCGTCGGCAGCGCTCGGCGCCGGCGGTCGATCGAGGGTCCGGCACGTGGGCGACAATACCGGCCGTGTCGTTGCAGCGAGCGTCGTGGCTGGCCGTGGTCGCGCTCTGCGCAATCTGCGCGATCGTGCTCGCGATCAGCGGCTACAGCGGCTACAGCATCGTGGCCGCCGCGGTCGGGGCGGCGGCCGCGATCAACCTGCTCTAGACGCTCGATCGAGAACTCCAGCACTTCCGATGCCCGCCTCGCGCCAGGCGATCACCGGATCCCCGATGCCCAAAACTTATCGATTTGCGGCGGTTTTACCGGCCTACAACCGGTTGCAGCGGCGCCTTTACCGCGGTCGAGCAAGGTCGCCGCAATCCGATCGCGATGGGGCGGTCGGCAACGAGAAGGGTTCGTCACATGACCAGCAAGCATCGGAGCCTCACCACGTTCGCAATCGTCCTCGTGATCGCCGCGTTCGCGGCCCCGTCGATCGCCTCCGCCGCCCCGAGCGGCACCGCCGGCACCTACTCGGTCGATCAGAGTGACCTGACGGCCCCGCAGGGCCCGGTGGTCGTCGAGGCTGCAGACCCGAACGCGGGCTTCGACTGGGGCGACGCCGCGATCGGCGCGAGCGTCGCGGTCGCGATCTGCGCGATCTGCCTCGGCGCCGCGATGGTCCTGCGCGCCAACCGCCCGTCGCGCTCGCCCGCGATCTCCTGACCCTCGGCACAAGCGACGCGTACCCGGCGGCCCCTGAGATCCCCAGGGGTCCGCCGTGGCGCTCGGGGGGCGGATCGAGCCGGCCGCTCAGCCCGCGCGGAACGGGCCCTTCGCCTCCTCCTCGGGCGGGCGGTAGGACTGCTCGGGCTCGGTGTGGATCAGGACCTCGGAGTGCGGGATCGCGGACTCGATCGCCTCGCGGACCGCATGGGCGACCTCGTGGGCGTGCTCGAGCGTGGTCCCGGAGCGAAACTGCAGGTGGAGGTCGATGTAGCGGTGGGCGCCGGCGCCGCGGGCGCGGAGCTTGTGGTAGCCGACGATCTCCGGGGCCCGCTCGCGGGCGGCGGCGATCGCCGCCTCGACCGCGTCGAGCTCGGACGCCGGCGGCGCCTCGTCGACCAACACCCGCCCCGAGCGGGTCAGGATCCTGACCCCGGCGACGACGATCGCCGCGGCGACCGCCAGCGCCGCGATCGCGTCGAAGGCGGGCTCGCCGGTGATCTCGACCAGCACCAGGCCCACCAGCACGCCGGCCGAGGTCATCGCGTCGGTGCGCAGGTGGGCGGCGTCGCCCTCCAGCGCCGGCGACTCGAGCGCCTTCGCCCGCCGGTAGAGGAAGGTCGAGACGCCGACGTTGGCGAGGGCCGAGAAGGCGATCACCGCGATCCCGATGCCGAGGTCCTCGACCTCGGACCCGGCGACCAGCCTGCGGGTGGCCTCGAAGATGATGATCCCGGCGCCGACCAGGATCAGCATCCCCTCGATCGCCGCCGCGAGGTTCTCGAGCTTCTCGTGCCCGTAGGGGTGCTCGCGGTCGGCGGGCTCGTCGGCGGCGCGGACGCTGAAGAAGGCGACGATCGAGGCGAGCAGGTCGATCGCCGAGTGGATCGCCTCGGTGATGATCGCGATCGACCCGGTGATCGCCCCGGCGACCAGCTTGAGTGCGATCAGGGCCGCGTTCGAGGCGATCGAGAGCCCGGCGGCGCCCGACTTGGTGGCGATCACCGCGCCGACGCTAGTACACGCGGCCGCGAGTAGCGGCCGGAATCGGCGAGTGCCCGGGCGTGGTTGGCGGCGCGCGGTGTGCGCCGCGTGCCGTTGGGCACGTGGCGTACGCCGGGTGCTGCCAGGCGCGTTCGGGCGCCGCCGAAACGGTCGGTACTTGCGGCCGGGTGTACAACAGCGGCAGCGCGCCCGGACGAAACCGGGCGCGCTGGAACCGTGATCCGCGGGGAGCTTGCGCTACGCGACGGTGCCGGCGGCCCGGCCGATGCCCGACCGCGACCGCGGCGCCGGCGGCGATCGCCGCGAGGGCGAGCATCGCGGTGGCGCCGATTCCGGCGTCGCCCCAATCGAAGCCGTTCCCGGCGCCCGACGCCGGGACGGGCGCGCTCGGGAGCTCGAGTGGCGCGGCCGAGTAGGCCTCGGCCTGCTGCCGGCCGCTCGGGTTGGCGGTCTCGTCGATCGGAGCCGCCGAGGCGGCGGGTGCCGCCAGCACGGTGACGGCGATTGCGGCCGCGAGGGTCCGGCGCAGGCTATGGGTGCTTGTTCTCATGTGATCTCCTCCAGGCTCGGGATCGTCCATCGCGATCCTTCGCGGAAGAGCCTCCTACCGCGCGGCAAACGCACGGCTGACCGCGGTTGCAGGCTGGTAAACGCCTGCTCTGACGGTGGTAGGTTCGCCGTGGGGCTGGCATGGAGATCCGCATTCTTGGCACGCTTGACGTACTTGCCGAAGGGCGAGAGGTGCCGCTCGGTGGCGCCAGGCAGCGCGCGGTGCTCGCGATCCTGCTCGTTCATCGCGGCGAGGTCGTCCCGGTCGATCGCATCGTCGACGAGCTCTGGGGCGAGCGCGCGCCGGAGACCGCGACGAAGACGGTGCAGGTCTACGTCTCGCGGCTGCGGAAGGCGCTCGGCGAGGGCGCGCTCGTCACTCGCGGCGGCGGTTACGCGCTCGAGCTGGGCGCCGATGAGCTCGACGTCGACCGCTTCGAGCGGCTGGCGGCCGAGGGCCGCGCCGCACAGGAGCGCGGCGACCCGGGCGCCGCCGCGGAGAGCCTGCGAGCGGCGCTCGCCCTCTGGCGCGGCCCGCCGCTGGCCGACTTCACCTACGAGTCATTCGCCCAGAACGAGATCGCGCGTCTCGAGGAGGAGCGCCTGGCGGCGCTCGAGGACCGCGTCGACGCCGATCTCGCGCTCGGCCGGCACGCGGCGCTGGTGGGCGAGCTCGAGGGCCTGGCGGGCCAGTACCCGGCACGCGAGCGCCTGCGCGCGCAGCTCATGCTGGCCCTCTACCGCTCCGGCCGCCAGGCCGACGCGCTGGCGAGCTACCGCGACGCTCGGCGATCGCTCGAGGAGGAGCTCGGGCTCGAGCCCGGTCCCGAGCTGCAGCGGCTCGAGCGGGCGATCCTCGCCCAGGATCCGGAGATCGGCGCCCCGGCGCGGGCGCGCCCGGTCGCCGAGCAACGCCGGCGCCGACGCGGGGGCGTGCTGATGGCGTTCGGCGGCGGCCTGCTGCTGGCGGCCGCCGTCGCCGCGATCGTCGCCGCCGACGGTGGCGAGGACGCGCAGGCGGCCGAGGCGAACACGCTCGCGGTGATCGACCCCGAGTCGGGCGAGATGGACGCGACGGTGCCGGTCGGCATCGAACCGACCTCCGTCTCCGCGGACGCCGAGAGCGTCTGGGTCGCGAATCGAGGCGACGACACCGTCACCCGGATCGACCCCGAGACCCAGACCGTCGTCGGCACGACCCCGGGCGGCACCAGCGTGGGCGGGCTGGCGGCCGGCGCCGGCTCGGTGTGGATCGGCGACAGCCGGGGCGCGAAGCTCGTCCGGCTCGACCCCGAGTTCGGGTCGACGCGCTCGATCCGCATCGCGGGTGGACCGAGCGCGTTCGACCTCGGCCTGAACGAGATCGCCGTCGGGTCCGGCGCCGTCTGGGCCGGCGAGGCGCCCGGGGGCATCGCCCGGATCGATCCGCGCTCGGATCGGGTGGTCGCCGAGGTCCCAGTCGGGAACGGCCTCAGCGCGATCACGACCGGCTTCGACCGCGTGTGGGCGGTGGACGACGTCGACAACACCCTCACCCGGATCGATCCCGAGAGCGCCAACGCGGTCACCGCGACCGTCCCGGTCGGCCAGGGGCCGGGCGGGGTCGCCGCCGGCGAGGGCGCGGTGTGGGTCGCGAACACGCAGGACGACACCGTCTCGCGCGTCGACCCCGAGACCGGCTCGGTGACCGAGACGATCGGGGTCGGCGCGCGGCCGACCGGGATCGCCGCCGGGGCGGGCTCGGTGTGGGTCGCCAACAGCCTCGACGGCACGCTCTCGCGCATCGACGCGGCGACCAACGAGGTCGCCGCGACGGTCGCGGTCGGCGAGGCCCCGCAGGACGTCGTCGTCGCGCACGACCGCGTCTGGGTCACGGTCCAGGAGAGCGCCGCGCCGCCGGCGGCGCCCACGATCGAGGCGGAGGACGACGTCGCCGCGTGCTCGCCCAGCCGACCCGGGCTCCCCCGACCCGGCGCTCAACAACGACCTCGACGACTACCAGCACCTCGGCGCCACGTGCGCGCTGCTCTTCAACTACCCCGATCGGCCGTTCCCGGTCGGCGCCCGGCTGCAGCCCGAGGTCGCCACCGGACCGCCCTCGGTGTCGGCCGACCAGCGGACGTACACGTTCTCCCTGCGCGACGACTTTCGCTTCTCGCCACCGTCGGATGAGCCGGTCACCGCGGCGGCGTTCGAGCGCGCGATCGAGCGCGTCCTCGACCCCGCGACGGGCTCGTACGGGCGGGTGCTGGCGAGGGACATCGTCGGCGCTCGGGATTACGCGAACGGCCGGGCGCCAAGCGTGGCCGGCGTGACCGCGCGCGGCGACACGCTCACGATCGAGCTCGAGCGCCCGGCCGGGAACCTGGTCAACCGACTCTCCACCCCGTGGTTCTGCGCCGTCCCCCCCGACGCCCCGGTCGATCGCGACGGCGTCGACCTGCTGCCCTCGGCGGGCCCTTACTACGTCGCCTCCTACGCCGCCGGCCGGTCGCTGGTGCTGAGGCGAAACCCCAACTACGGCGGAACGCGTCCGCAGGAGCTGGAGGAGATCCGCTACGAGCTCGACGTCTCGTCCGAGCGCGCGATCGAGCTGATCGAGGCGGGAGAGGCCGACTACGCGGCCCTCGACCCCCTGGTCGAAACGGCGCCGCCGCCGGAGGAGCTGCGCCGGCTGACGGCCGCCTACGGGCCGCGCAGCGAGGCCGCCCGAGCAGGGCGCCAGCAGCTCTTCACCCAGCCGGTGCCGCTGCTCCACTACTTCATCTTCAACGCCGACCGCGACACGTTCGCCGACCCGCAGCTGCGCCGGGCCGTCAACTACGCGCTCGATCGCCGGGCGCTCGCCGTCGACCCCGGGCTCGGGCAGCGGGGCAGGCCGACGGACCAGTACATCCCGCCGGGTACGCCCGGCTTCGAGGACGAGACGATCTACCCGCTCTCCGGCCCCGACCTCGCCACCGCGCGCCGGCTCGCCGGGGACGAGGAGCGCCGGGTCACGCTCTATACGTGCGACCTCCCCGGCTGCACCCGCCACGCCCAGATCCTGACCTCGAACCTGGCCGCGATCGGGATCGAGGTCGACGTGCGCCAGTTCCCGCTTGGCGCAGTTCTTCGACCGCATCCAGACGACGGACGAGCCCTGGGACATCACCTACTGGAACTGGCTGTTCGACTATCCCGACCCGGCCACGTTCATCAACGACCAGTTCGCGGTCGATCAGGCCCAGCTGTCGTCGGTGATCGACGATCCCGGCATCCAGCGGCGGATGGCGGACGCGGCGCTGCTGAGCGGCGACGAGCGGCTGAGCGCGTACGCGCAACTCGACCGGGACATCGCCGAGCAGGCCGTACCCGCAGCGCCCTTCGCGAGCGGCACGATGACCCACCTGTTCTCCGCGCGCATGGGCTGTCAGGTGCTGCACCCGGTGTTCGTGGTCGATCTCGCGGCGCTCTGCATCGACGACGAGGGCGAGTCCGGGTAGAGCCGGGTCAACCGCGCTCGCGCAGCCACTCGGCGAGCTTGCGGGCGGCCCGGCCGCGGTGGCTGATCGCGTGCTTCTCGGCGGGCTCGAGCTCGGCCATCGTGCGCTCGTCGCCGGCGCCCGTCTCGGCGGGGACGAACGCCGGGTCGTAGCCGAAGCCGCCGCTGCCGCGGGGCTCGGTGATCAGGGTGCCCTCGCAGCGGCCCTCGAACAGGCGCTCGCCCCCGTCGGCGCCGACATGGGCGAGCACGCAGACGTAGGCGGCGGATCGATCGTCGTGGCGCGCGACCTGGGAGAGCAGCAGGTCGAGGTTCTGCTCGTCGGTCGCGTCGGGGCCGGCGAAGCGAGCCGAGTGCACGCCGGGGCGATCGCCGAGCGCCGCGACCGTGATCCCGGAATCGTCGGCGATCGTCGGCTCGCCGGTCGCCGCGTGGGCGGCGCGCGCCTTGCCGAGCGCGTTGTCGGCGAAGGTGACGCCGGTCTCCGGCGGCAGGACCACCTCCTCGGGCAACGCCACCAGCTCGACCTCGGTGAGGATCTCGGCCAGCTCGCGAAGCTTGTGGTCGTTACGGGTCGCGACCACCAGCCGCGCCGCGGGCGGCTCGCCCATCAGCCCGGCAGCGGGCCGCCACAGGCCTCGGCCTGGGCCTCGCGCAGCGCCGCGATCGACGGCTCGGCGAGCTCGAGCAGCTCGTTCAGCGAGGCGCGCGAGACCGGGGTCCGCTCCGCGGTCGCCTGGACCTCGACCAGGCCGCCGTCGCCGGTCATGACGATGTTCGCGTCGACCTCGGCGGTGGAGTCCTCGGAGTAGTCGAGGTCGCAGAGCAGCTCGCCGCCGACCACGCCGCAGGAGATCGCCGCCACCGAGCCGGTCAGCGGGTCGCGCTCGAGCTCGCCCGCTTCGAGCAGGCCCTGGGTCGCCAGCCGCAGGGCGACGTAGCCGCCGGTGATCGAGGCGCAGCGGGTGCCGCCGTCTGCCTGGAGCACGTCGCAGTCGACGTAGACGGAGCGATCGGGCAGCGCGGTCAGGTCGACGACGCCGCGAAGCGCCCGCCCGATCAGCCGCTGGATCTCGGTCGAACGGCCGTCGGGGCGCCCCTTCTTGGAGTCGCGCTCCTTGCGCTCGCCGGTGGAGGCGGGCAGCATCGCGTACTCGGCGGTGACCCAGCCGCGGCCCTTGCCCTCGAGCCAGCGCGGGACCGAGGTCGAGACCGAGGCGGTGCAGATCACCCGCGTCTCGCCCTGGGAGTAGAGGCAGGAGCCCGTCGCCGTGCGCACGAAGCCCGGCTCGATCGAGACCGGGCGCAGGTCGGCGGGCGTGCGGTCGTAGCTGCGGGGCACGCGGCGAGTCTGCCAAACGCAAGCCGGCCTCGAGCGCGACGAAATAGGATGCGCTCGACCCTGGAAGGAGAAGGCAGGATGCCAGCGCGCACGGTCGAGACCGAGGTAGCCGTCGTCGGGGCCGGGATCGCCGGGCTCTCGGCGGCGGCGATGCTGGCCCGGGAGGGCACCGACGTGATCGTGGTCGAGGCCCGCGATCGGGTCGGCGGCCGGGTCTGGAACACCGAGATCGGCGGCGAGGCGAACGAGCTGGGCGGCCAGTGGGTCGCCCCGTACCAGTCGGCGATGCACGCGCTGCTCGCCGAGCTCGAGATCGAGCTCTTCCCGAGCTTTCGCGAGGGCGAGCACGTCTACATCGACCCCGCCGGGACGCGGCACCGCTACGAGGGCCACGACGCGCCGCTCGGCAGCGCCGCCGAGCGCGCCTTCGAGCGGGCGGAGGCGAAGCTCGACGCGCTGGCCAAGGAGCTCGACCCGGAGGCGCCCTGGGCGCATCCCGATGCCGCCGAGCTCGACGCGATCACGTTCGAGGCCTGGCTGCGGAGCGAGGTCGACGACGAGATGGCCCGCGATCTGCTGCGCTCGTGGCTGGCCGGAGGCTTCCTCGCCAAGCCGGCGCAGGCGTTCTCGCTGCTCCAGGGCCTGTGGATGATCGCCGGCGCCGGCGGCACCTTCGAGCTCTTCGAACCCGACCAGTGCCTGGCCGCTCGCGTCGTCGGCGGCTCGCAGCTGATCCCGCTGCGGCTGGCCGAGCGTCTCGGCGATCGGGTCGTGCTCGGCGCCCCCGCCCGGGTGATCCGCTGGTCCGACGACGGGGTCGAGATCGACGCCGAGTCGGTCACGGTCCGGGCGGGCTCGGCGATCGTCGCCGTGCCGCCGAACCTGACCAACGCGATCCGCTTCGACCCGGTGCTCCCCGCCTGGCGCATGCGGCTCGGCCAGGCGCTCTCGCAGGGCAGCATCAACAAGGTCCTGGCCGTCTACGAGCGCCCGTTCTGGCGCGAGGAGGGGCTCTCGGGGCAGGGGTTCGCCCCCTACGAGCTCGTGCGCGAGCTCTACGACAACTCGCCGCCGTCGGCCTCCGCCGGCGTGCTCTGCACCTTCCTCGCCGGCGAGAACGCCGAGCGCGCCGGCCGGCTGAGCGCCGACGAGCGCCGGCGCACGGTGCTCGAGGGGATGGCCAAGTACGTCGGCCCGCGGGCGCTCGAGCCGGTCGACCTGATCGAGACGGACTGGTCGGCACAGGAGTGGACGCGGGGCGCCTACGGGACCAGCTTCGGCCCCGGCGGCCTGAGCCGCTTCGGCGAGGACCTGCGCCGCCCGGTCGGCCCGATCCAGTGGGCGTGCACCGACATCGCGGGCGTCGGGCACATCCACATGGAGGGGGCGATCCGCTCCGGCGAGCGCGCCGCCAAGGCCTGCCTGGCGGCCGTGGCGGCCTAGACGCGCGGCCAAACCGCCGCCAAACCGCCGCCGCCCGCTCTACCCGCGACCCGAGGGCCGCGGACGCGGCGGGCGGCGAGCGCAGCTCGGCGGTTCCGCGGAACCGCCGGTCAGCGGAACGTGATCGCGTTCACCGCCTGCTTGATCTTGGCGATGATCACCTCCGCGATCTCGGTGCCGGAGGTCGCGTTGAAGCCCTTCATCGCGGCGACCATGCCGACCATCAGCATCGAGACCAGGAGGATCAGGCCCACGTACTCGACCGTGCCCTGACCGCGCTCGGAGGTGAGTCGCCGAAGACGGACGGCCAGGTCGAGGGCGCCCACGCGGGCGTACGCCTGAAGCTTGTGCATCGTTCTCCTTCCATCGAATTGACGGGAGCGATGCTGGCCGAGAGAACATCGCCAATCTAGACCCAGGCGCCTCAACTGAGGCGCGGTTGCGTCACTAGATGCGGACGACCGGGTAGACCGGGCCAGGGCTCCGCGATGGCGTCGAGAGTGTGGGTTGTGGGGTCGGCGAAGCGCAGGCCGGAGCCCGCGATTAGGGAGTTCCCCGTACGCGGTCGCGATCCGCGCCGCGTGCCGGGTCTAGGCTCCGCCTCGCGCGAGGCGTAGGCGGCGGGGACAGACTCGGCCTTCGCGAACCGCAACCGAAAGGTGAAGCCAATGATCAGCCCGATCACCGCCATCGCTCTCGCTGACGCCCTGCGCGACGAGCGCAGGCCCGCACCGCAACGTCCCCACCGGACCACCCGCAGCCCGCTGCGCGCCCGGCTCGCCGGCGCGCTGCACCTGCGAACGGGACAGCCGGTTGCGAACGAGAGCGGAGCGCTCTCGTGAGCAGCACCTCGTCCGCGAGTTCGCCATGCGCGCGAACGGTCCGGGCACGATCGGCGGAGCATCGCAAGCGAGACGGAAGAAGCCGGCGATGAACGCATCTCGCCTCGTGCGGGCCCTTCCCGCAGAGGGAGGAAGCTGATGCGAAGGACGGCACTCGTGGTTGTCGGTCTCGCCGTCGCGCTGCTGACCGGAGCGGAGGCGGCGAGCGCCTTCATCACCGCCAACACGATCGACGAGCGTGCGACCTATAAGGAGCACGGCACGGTGATCCGGGTGAGCGGGCCGATCGCCTGCACGCGCGGCGAGCGCGTCTCGATCGCCGTCGTCGTCCGCCAGCCGGCGACCGCAGCCCAGGCGCGGGATCGGTGGAACAGCCGTTGCACGGGCAAGGTCCAGCGCTGGGAGGCTACGGCGCGCGCCCGCGGTGGGACCCGCTTCGAGAGCGGCGACGCTCGGGTCTGCGCTGTCGCGAAGACGCGGAGCGGCGCTCGCGTCACCGACAGGCGCAAATGGTGCGAGCGCGTGAAGGTGACTCCCAGCCGCCGTCACACCGGGAAGGTCAACGCGGAGGATGTGTGCTTCACGGTCAACAACACCGGCGACCCGGTCGCCTCGACGGTCCGCGGCACGCTCTTCCGCTCGACCAAGAAGCCTCGCTCGATCTCGACCGCCCTCCTCCTGCAACACGGGGCGGTGGCCGAGCGCAGCGCCTGGAGCGGTGGCGCGCCTGTCATCAAGGGCACCCACGACATGGCGCGTTCACTCGCCAGTCAGGGTTACGCCGTGTTCGCCATCGACCGCCTCGGCTACGGGGAGAGCCCCTATGAGCGGCCCCCCGGGTCCGGATCGCTGCTGACACCCGACGGCTACATCGAGATGACCCACCAGATGGTCACGCAGATCCGCGCGGGCTCCTACACCGATTGCGCGGGAAAGGCGGCGGGTCGCGGAGCCGCACGCGTGGTCCTGTCCGGGTTCAGCTCGGGAGCCGCCATCGTCGAGGCCTACGCCACGCGCTACCACGACATCGACGGCATCATCCCGATGGCCTGGTCGAACCAGCCGGAGTTGTCGGCGACCTTCGAGGAGCTCATCGGCGTCCTGGCACCGCAGGTCGCCGCGGGCAAGGATTACGGCGAGTTCTTCCTCGACGGCGCCGACGGCTACTCCGAGTTCTGCGAGCGGTTCCTGTTCTACCCGTCGGGGATGAAGGCCGGCGCTCTCAAACAGCTCTGCGGCCCTGACTACTACGCCGAGACCGCTTTCCCGACGCCCAGCGGCGAGGCGGGCATCTTTGCTCTCAAGGCCACGACGACCGCGACGATCGGGAACGTCGGTCCCACCCCCGCACTGCTCGTGTTCTCAGACCGCGACGCTGCCTTCCCGGGCCCCGACCACCACGGCACAGATCCCGACGTCGTGACGCCCGAGATCGCGATCTGGCGCAACGGCTGCAATTGCGAGTTCTCGGTCTACTTCCAGCGGGACGCCGGGCACGTCGGCCTCTTCCACAGGACCGCCGAGCGGGTGACCGACAAGATCCTCGACTGGCTCGACCACCACGACCTCTAGTCGGATCGTGCGGAGCGCCTAACGCTCGAGGCAGAAGGCGACGACGGTCAGCTCGATCTGCTGGGCACTCTGGTTCTGCACGCGCGCGGTCCAGCTCGACGTCTCGCTCGGGCCGTTGGACAGCAGCGGCGTGACGGCATCGGGGCCGGCGTTGACGTTGGCGCCCCCGCTGACCAGCGCCTCGTCGGCGTCGGCGTCGCAGCTCGCGGTCGCCTCGCCGAGCCCCCGGGCGCCACACGGACGTTCGCCGTGCGCTTGTTGACCGGCTTGAGCTCGCCGTTGCCGACGCTCGACGACATGATCTCGGCCTCCCGGACAGCGTTCGTCGTGATCTCCGCCCGGCCCACCGAGCCCGCCGCCGTCGCCTGGCGGTCGACAGCACCCTTGGCGAGCGCGTCGGCCTCGACGGCGCCCGAGGCGAGCGCCCGGTTGCCGACACTCCCCTTGGCGAGGTCGTCGGCCTCGACCTTGGCGCGGCCGGGGAGCGCCCAGCTCGCTCCCGCCATCGCCAGCACCAGGGCGATCAGGGCAACCGGCATTGCGGCGTTGCGAAGGCCGGCGGATCGGGTCATCAGCTCTCCTCCTCGGCTGGGTGCACGGTCTGCGCTGCAGATACCCGTCGACGAGGTCATCGACGCACGGCGGTGGATGCATGCACCCGACGTGGTTCAACTGATGGGCGGGTGAGCGACGAGAGCGCGTAGAGTCCGCCGCCCATGGCGCGACGTCGCATCGGCCTCTTCAAGCGCGGCTCGGAGGAGGAGCCGGCGGGCGCCGATGCCGGGGTGGACGCGACCGCGGATGAGCCGGCCCCGACGCCGCAGACACCCGCGGGAGCGCCGGGTGAGCCCGGTCCGCAGCCGGCACCCACGGCGAACGCTGGCGCCGGGATCGCGCCGCGCCGAAGTGACACCGCTGAGCGGATCAGGATCGCGGCGCAGACGGCCGCCGAGCAGGCCGAGCACCGGGCGATCGACGAGATCCGGGCGCTCGAGCAGGATCTCGAACGAGCCAAGGCCGAGGCGGTCGACCGGGTGCAGGAGATCGAGCGCGGGCTCGGCGAGGCCGAGCGCCGCGCCGAGGAGGCCGAGCGACGGCCGCCGAGGCCGAGCGCCGCGCCGAGGAGGCCGAGGCCCGGAAGCGCGAGGCCGAGCAACGGGCCGCCGAGGCGGAGCGGCGGACCCCGGAGGAGACCGCCCGGGCGAGGGCCGAGGACGAGGCGCGCGCGGCGGCGGCGAACTGGCTTCGCGAGCAGCTCGAGGCGGGCCGCCGGCAGGCCGACGAGCAGGCGGCGCAGACCGTCGATCAGGCCCGAGCCGAGACCGAGGAGCGCGTTCGCGCCGAGGCGGAGGATCGTCGGCGGGCCGAGGTGGAGACGGTCAGGGGCGAGGCGGAGGAGCGACTGGCTGCCGAGCTGCGCCTGCGCGAGGCCGAGCTCGAGCAGGAGCGTGCGGAGAAGGCGCGGATCATCCGCTCGTCGGACGAGCGGCTGCGCGAGATCGAGCAACGGGCGCTGGAGGCCTCCGAGCGGGTCGCCGGCGCCGAGCGCGAGCTCGCCGCCGAGGCCGAGAAGCAGCGGCAGGAGAGCGAGCGGCGAATCGCCGAGGCGATCGCCGAAGTCGAGCGCAAGGCGGCGGAGCGCGAGGCGAGCTTGAGGGCGGAGCTGAAGCAGACGGACACGGCGGACACGCTCTCGGAGGCCGAGGCGCGCAAGGCGGCGGCCGAATGGCTGCGAACGCAGACCGAGGGGCTGCGCAAGCGCGGCGACGAGCGGGCTCAGACGATGGTGCGCGAGGCGGTCGCCGAGGCCGAGCGCCGAGCGGCGAAGGTGCTCGACGCGAAGCTCGCCGAGCAGGCCGAGCGGCTGACCAAGGAGGCGCTGCAGGAGCGCGAGCAGCGATTCGAGGAGATCGAGACCCGGATCGGCACCGTCGGCGAGCGGGCCGAGGCGGTGGTCGAGCGAGCCCACGAGGGCGGCGAGGCGGCCGGGGCGCGGGGGCATCACCGCCCCCTCGACCGGCGCCGACGGGGGCCGTCAGCCTCAACCTCGCCGAGCTCGACGACCTGCTGGGATTGGGGATGTCGGTGACCCAGGCCGAGCGCGTGCTCAGCTACCGGGAGGAGCACGGCGGCTTCGGCTCGCTCGAAGAGCTCGCCGAGGTTCCCGGCCTCCCCGAGCCGTTCCTCGACCAGGTCCGCGGCCGCCTGGTCCCCTAGAGCCACCTGGCGCCGACTCGCACGTTAGCCGTCTCAGGGACGGTCAACGTGCGACTCGACCCTCGAGGCCTACAGCGGCCAGGTCGCGCGCAGGCGGGAGCGGTGGGGCTCGGCGGCCTCCGGCGGGCTCGGACGCGGAGCACCGTCCCCGTCGATGGCGACGACAGTCGCGAGCACCGAGTCGGCGAGGGCGGTTGGCGAGTAGCCGCCCTCGAGGCAGACGAGCAGGGGGACGCGCAGCTCGGCCGCGAGGTCGCGAACCGCGGCCGTCATCCCGCCGTAGGCCTCGGTGTCGACGGCGCACGAGGCGAGCGGGTCGTCGCGATGAGCGTCGTAACCGGCCGAGATCACGATCAACCCCGGCTCGTAGGCGCGGGCGATCGGGACGACGACGTGCTCGACCAGGGCGAGGAACGTCTCGCTGTCGCTCCCCGCCGGGACCGGCAGGTTGACCGTGTAGCCCTCCCCCGGCCCCTCGCCCGCGTACTCCGCGGCGCCGGTGCCCGGGTAGAGCGGCGACTGGTGGATGCTGGCGTAGAGCACCTCGGGGGAGGCGGCGAAGATCCGCTCGGTGCCGTTGCCGTGATGGACGTCCCAGTCGAGCACCAGCACCCGCTCGGCGCCGCAGGCGGCGATCGCGTGGGTGGCGGCGACGGCAGCGTTGTTGAACAGGCAGAAGCCCATCGCCCGGTCGCGCTCGGCGTGGTGGCCCGGCGGGCGCAGGCCGCAGAACGCGGCCCGGGCGTCGCCGCCGAGCAGCGACTCAACCGCGGCTGCGGCGCCGCCGGCCGAATTCATGGCGGCCTCGAACGAGCCCGGGCTCGCGATCGTGTCCATATCGACCATGCCGCCGCCCTCGGCGCAGAAACGCTCGATCGCGTCCACGTGCGCCTCGTCGTGGACACGCAGGATCTGCTCCCGGGTCGCCGCCGGCGCCTCGCGCCGCTCCAGGCCCGGCCAGCCCGCGCGCTCGAGTGCCCCCTCGATCGCGACCAGGCGCCCGGCGTTCTCCGGGTGCGGGCCCGTGTCGTGGCGGTGCGACGAGGGATGGGAGTAATAGAGCGCCAAGAGCCTCGGGTGCTGAGCCTGCGGATACCGTACCCCGCTGGTGGTCGGTACCAGCGAGGCAGACGTCGTGGTCGTCGGTGGCGGCGCCGCCGGCATGCACGTGGCGCTCGAGGTCGCGGCGCTGGGCGGGGAGGCGACGCTGGTCTCGCGAAAGCCGCTGGCCGAGAGCGCGAGCTTCTGGGCCCAGGGCGGGCTGGCCGCCGCGCTGGCCGCCGATGACTCCCCCGAGCGCCACGCGGCCGACACGCTGGCGGCCGGACGAGCGCTCTGCCGCACGAGCGCGGTCGAGGTCCTGACCCGCGAGGCGCCGGCCGCGGTCGAGCAACTCCGGCAGCGGGGGGTGCGCTTCGACACCGACCCGGGCGGCGAGCTCGCGCTCGGGCTCGAGGGCGGCCACTCGGCGCGACGGATCGTCCATGCCGGGGGCAGCGAGACCGGGCGGGCGATCACGTCGCGGCTCGCGGAGCTGGCCGCCGGCGAACAGCGGATCGAGGTGCTCGAGGGGGTGTCCGCCGTCGCCCTGTGGAGCGACGGCGAGCGCTGTCACGGAGTGCTGACCGACGCCGGCCCGCTCGCCGCCGGGGCGACGGTGCTGACCACCGGCGGCGGCGCGGCGCTGTGGTCGCGGACCACCAACCCGCGGGGCGCGATCGGCGCCGGCTCGGTGCTCGCCCACGCCGCCGGGGCGGAGCTCGCCGACCTCGAGCTGTGCCAGTTCCATCCCACCGCGCTGGCGCTCCCGGGCAGCGAGCACGACGGCGCCCTGATCACCGAGGCTGTGCGCGGCGAGGGAGCGACCCTGCTCGACGCCGCCGGGCAGCGGTTCACCGACGAGCTCGCCCCGCGCGATCAGGTGACCGCGGCGATCCTCGACCGGATCGAGGCGGACGGGTCCGCCCACGTGCTGCTCGACCTCCGCCGGCTCGACCCCGCGCGGTTCCCGAACGTGTTCGCGGTCTGCCGCGGCGCCGGGCTGCGTCCCGCGGACGAGCCGGTCCCCGTCGCCCCCGCGGCCCACTACCTGATCGGCGGCGTGGCCGCCGACCTCGACGGGCGCACCACGCTGACGGGGCTGTTCGCGGTCGGCGAGTGCGCCTGCAGCGGCCTGCACGGAGCCAACCGGCTGGCCTCCAACTCGCTCAGCGAGTGCTTCGTCTTCGGCACCCGCGCCGCCCGCGCGGCGGCCGCGGAAACGCCCGCGAGCTCCCGCCCCGAGCCGACCGGCTGGCGGTTCGAAGCCCCGCAGCCGGCGACCCGCGAGGCGGTCTGGCGCCACGCCGGCCCGCTCCGCGACGCGCCGGGCATCGAGCCGCTCCTCGCCGACCGCTACGTGCTCGCGCGGCTGATCGCGCTCAGCGCGCTCGAGCGCGCCGAATCGCGGGGCGCGCACCGGCGCTCGGACCTCCCGCTCCCCGACCCGGCCCTCGACGGCGTCCACCTCGTGGTCACGCCGGACGGCCTGGTGCGGGCGGAACGCTGGATCTAGCCTCTTCGTTCGATCGGAGGGTTAGTTTCTAGTCCGATCGGTTAATACGTGCTTAACCGACCGCACTTGCAATCCTACGATCGAATGACATACTGCCCATCCACCGGGATAGGACAAGGGGGCCCGGTAGTTCCAAGGGAATGGATACGACGGGTTAGGAGAGACCAGATGTACCGCTTCAGCCGATCGATCTACCGCGAGCTCGCCGCCGACGTGGTCGAGGACGACCGTGACCCGACGGGTTGTCGCAACAAGCAGGCCTTCCTCGACTCCTGCGAGCAGGTGATCCGGCGGATGGCCAGCGACCGGCGCTACTTCGCCCGCCCGGCGCGCTCGCTGTTCAACCAGGTGCGGGCGCACTTCTCGATCGGCGACCAGCTGCGGGTGTGGATCGTGATCGAGAAGAACATCGAGCTCGCGCAGGAGTTCCTCGAGCGGATGCCCGCCGAGATGGGGCTCGACGGGATCCAGCGCCAGTGCCGCGCGCACACGCGCAAGGGGACGCCGTGCCGGCGCGAGCCGCTGCCGGGCCGCGACCACTGCCCGTCGCACAAGCATCTCGAGGAGGTCTTCGACGGGCCGGAGATCCCGATCGAGGAGCTGGACGGGTTGAGCGAGGTGCGCACAACGGTTTAGGAAGCCCACCGCGTGGGGGTCGGCCGCCCGGGGGGCGGTCGGCATGGGGATGAGGCCTCGGCTGTGGGGACAGCCGGGGCCTCGACTTTGCGGCGGACGCAGCCGATAGCGTCAGCGGCGTGCTCCTGGGAGTCGACGTCGGCGGAACGTTCACCGACGCGGTGGTGTTCGACGGGCGCTCGCTGCACACCGCGAAGGCGCCGACGACGCCCGAGGACCAGTCGGTGGGGGTGCTGGAGGCGGTCGACGCGGCCCTGGAGCGGGCCGGGTCGAGCCCGGACCGGGTACAAGGCTTCGCCCACGGGATGACCGTCGGCACCAACGCGCTGCTCGAGCAGCGCGGCGCCCGCACGGCGCTGGTCGCGACCCGCGGGTTCGCCGACCTGCTCGACGTCGCCCGCCAGGACCGCCCGCAGCTCTATCGTCTCTGCGCGCCCAAGCCGACCCCGCTGGTCGACGACGAGGCCCGGATCGAGGCCGCGGAGCGGGTCGGCCCCGACGGCGTGGTCGAGCCGCTCGACGAGGGCGAGCTCGAGCGGATCGCCACCGAGGCGCGGGCGACCGGCGCCGAGTCGATCGCCGTCTGCCTGCTGTTCTCGTACCTCCACCCCGCCCACGAGGCGGCGATCGCCGAGCGCCTGCGAGCCGAGCTCCCCGGCGTGCACGTCTCCGCCTCGCACGAGGTGCTGCCCCAGTTTCGCGAGTACGAGCGCTGCTCGACCACGGTCATCGACGCCTATCTCTCCCCCCTGCTCGGCCGCTACCTCGGCCGGCTCGGCGAGGCGGCCCGCGGCCGGGGCCTCCCGGAGCCCGCGGTGATGATGTCCTCGGGCGGGGTCGCGCCCGCGGCCGAGGCGGCCCGGGCCGGCGCCTGGAGCGTGCTCTCCGGGCCGGCCGGCGGCGCCGTCGGCGCCGGCCTGCTGGCGCGGCTGTCGGGCGACGGCAACGCGCTCGGGTTCGACATGGGAGGCACCTCGTGCGACGTCTGCGTGATCGACGACGGGCGTGTGCGCAAGACCGATTCCCGCCGGGTCGCGGGGCGGGTGATCCAGCTGCCGATGGTCGACGTGCACACGGTCGGCGCCGGCGGCGGATCGATCGGCTGGCGCGACAGCGGCGGTGCCCTGCGGGTCGGTCCCCACTCGGCGGGGGCCGAGCCCGGCCCCGCCTGTTACGGGCGCGGCGGCTCAGAGCCGACGGTCACCGACGCGAACCTCGCTCTCGGCTACCTGAGCCCCGATTCGCGACTCGCCGGCGGCGTCGAGCTCGACGGCGAGGCGGCCGAGGCGGCCCTCGGGCGGCTCGGGGGCGAGCTCGGGCTCGAGGCGCTCGAGACCGCGGAGGGGATCGTGCGGATCGCGAACCAGGAGATGGTCCGGGCGTTGCGCGTGGTCACGGTCGAGCGCGGCGTCGACCCACGGCGCTACGCCCTGCTGCCGTTCGGAGGCGCCGGGCCGATGCACGCCGCGCAGATCGCGCGCGAGCTCGGGATCGAACGGATCGTCTGCCCCCGCGCGAGCGGCGTGCTCTCGGCGCTCGGGCTGCTGGCCTCGGAGCGGCGCCGCGACAGCGCCCGCACGGTGATGCTCCGAGGCGCGGAGCTGACCGCCGAGCGCATCGCCGGCGAGATCGCCGAGCTCCGCGGGCGGCTCACGGAGGGGCTCTCCGAGGCTCGCACCGAGGTCACCTACGAGCTTCGCTACCGCGGCCAGGCATTCGAGCTCGGGGTCGAGGCCGGAGAGAGCCCCGAGCCCGAGGAGCTCGCCGAGAGCTTCGCCGCCGAGCACGAACGGCGCTACGGCTATCGCGACGCGGACGCCCCGGTGGAGCTGGTCAACATCCGCATCGCCGCGGTCGAGCCCGGGCCGTCGCCGCGGCCGTACGCGGCCACCGAGGACGGGCTCGAGCGCGCGGGGCGCCGGGCGCGCTTCGAGGGCGAGTGGGTCGACGCCGAGGTCCTCCGCGGCGACCCGCCCGCCGCCACCCGGGCCTCCGGGCCGTGCGTGTTCGAGCTTCCCGAGGCCACCCTCGTGCTCCCCGGCGGCTGGCGGGCCGAGGTCGACGACGCGGGGACGATCGTCGCCGAGAGGGGTCTATGAGGCGGAGTCCGAGAGGACGAAGCCGAATCCCGCCGCTGTTGAGGCGGCTCTTATGAGGCTCGATCCGATCTCGCTCCAGGTCCTGGTCGGGGGCCTGCGCGCGGCCTGCGACGAGATGGGCGCGGTGCTGATCCGCTCGGCGCACTCCCCCAACATCACCGAGCGCCACGACTGCTCGACCGCGCTCTTCGACCCCGCCGGCGAGCTGGTGATGCAGGCGGAGCACATCCCCGTCCACCTGGGCTCGATGCCGGACGCTGTCGCCGCGGTACTCGACGCCGAGCAGCGGCCCGACGACCTCTGGATCCTCAACGACCCGTACCGGGGCGGCACGCACCTCCCCGACGTGACGCTGATCTCGCCGCTCTTCAGCGACCGCGAGCTGATCGGCTTCGCCGCCAGCCGCGCCCACCACGCCGACATCGGGGGGCCGACCCCCGGCGGCATGCCCGCCGACTCGACCAGCCTCGACGAGGAAGGGGTGGTGATCGCCCCGACGCGCGCCGACGACGCGACCCTCGCCGAGCTCGCAGGGCGGATGCGAAAGCCCGAGGAGCGGCTCGCCGACCTGCGCGCCCAGCGCGCCGCCAACCTGACCGGCGCCCGCCGGGTCGGGGAGCTGGTCGAGCGCCACGGCGCCGAAGGGCTCGCCGCCGGGATGGCGGCGATCCTCGACTACACCGAGCGGCGCACCCGCAGCGCGATCGCCGAGCTCGCCGACGGCACGTACGAGGCCCGCGACGTGCTCGAGGGCGGGCCCGCCGACGGCGGCGACCTCGAGCTCAGGGTGCGGGCGACGGTCGACGGCGACTCGCTCACCCTCGACTTCGGCGGCAGCGCCGAGCAGGTGCCCGGCAACCTCAACTGCCCGCTCTCGGTCACCAAGTCGGCGGCCTTCTTCGCCGTCCGTGTGCTCACCGATCCCGACGGACCCCCCTCGGCGGGCGCCCATCGGCCGGTGCGGGTGACAGCGCCGCCCGGCTCGCTGCTGAACGCCCGCCCGCCTGCGGCCGTCGTCGCCGGCAACGTCGAGACCTCGAGCCGGGTCGCCGACCTGGTCCTCGCGGCGTTCGCCGAGGTGGTCGAGGTCCAGGCACAGGGCCAGGGGACGATGAACAACCTCACCCTCGCGGGGGATGACTGGACGTACTACGAGACGATCGGCGGCGGTCAGGGGGCCTGCGCGGACGCCGACGGGCCGAGCGCGATCCACGTCGCGATGTCGAACACGCTCAACACCCCGGTCGAGGCGCTCGAGACCGAGTACCCGCTGCGGGTGCGCGAGCTCGCCCTGCGGCGCGGCTCCGGCGGCGACGGCCGGCGGCGCGGCGGTGACGGGATCGTGCGTGAGATCGAGGCGCTCGCGCCGATGCGCTTCACCCTGATCACCGAGCGCCGCCGCCACCCCCCGCGCGGTCGCGACGGAGGCGCCGACGGGGCGCCGGGGCGCAATCTGCTCGACGGCGAGGAGCTGGCGGCGAAATGCGCCGGTGAGCTCGCTCCGGGGGGCCGCCTGCGCCTCGAGACGCCCGGCGGCGGCGGGCGCGGGGAGGGCTGACGGCCGGCGGCGGCAGGCGTGGCGCCGGCGGAAGCAACATTGCTCACAAACTTGGAATTTCGGGCGTCGTTCCCTAGACTGGCTGCTCTCAACCGGGCTCAGAACGCCCCCACGGGGCGACGTCGAAGCCGGAAAACGCGCACAACTCTCGCCTGAACCAGCCAACCTATGCCTATTGCCTTTAAAGAGTGGGCCGTGACGGTCCGCGCCCTCTCCGAGGGCGAGCAGCTCGTCACTCTGCGCAAGGGCGGGATCCGGGAGGAGAACAAGCACTTCGAGCTCGAGCACGAGCAGTTCTTCCTCTATCCGACCTTCGACCATCAGCGCAACGACCTGGTGCGCGAGTCCCATCACCCGGAGCTTCGCCGCGCGCTCGAGGAGGGTGTCTGGCCCGACGAGGAGCCGCCCCCGCGGGCGCTGCTCCAGGACGGCGGCATCCCGCAGCCCGACCGGGTCCGGATCCGCGCCTGGGCCGAGGTCTCCGGCCACTTCGAGACCGAGGATCCGCGGATCGTCGACGCGCTCTCGCCCTACCACGTCTGGACCCAGGACTACGCGACCAAGCGCCTGCGCTGGAAGCGCACCCACCCGCTGCACGTGCTGCTGCTGCGGGTCCACCGGATCCCGCGCCCGGTGACCGTCCGGGTCCGTGACGAGTACCACGGCTGCCGCTCCTGGGTCGAGATCGACCGCGAGCTGCCGTTCGAGGGCACCCCGGTGATGGCCGACGAGGAGTTCGACCGCGCCGCCGCGGCGATCCGCGACCTCTGCCAGGCCGAGCCGGCGCTCGTCTAGCTCGCCGGCACGCGCCATAGCCTCGCTCTCCTTCGATCGCCGCGTCGCCGAGGCGCGACGGGTGCTCGTCCTCGGGATCGGCGGCGGCGGCGACGTGATCGGGTCCCTCGCGGTGGCACGACGCTGCGAGGAGCTGGGGACCCCGTTCGTGGTCGGCGGGGTCGCCTGGGAGCGCCTGCCGATCGACCCCAAGCCGGGCCCGCGGCCGGTGAGCGAGATCCGCGAAGCCGATCCCCTCGGCAACCACGCGGTGCTCGCAAGGGCCGAGACCTCGACCCCCGAGGGCGTCCGGTTCAGCGAATCGCACGTCGCCGGCCATCTCCGCACGCCCACGGTGCTGATCGACATCACCGACGGCCCGGAGGGCGCCGCCGAGGGAATCGGCGCCGCCGCCGGGCTGCTCGGCTGCGATCTGGTCGTCTACGTCGACATCGGCGGCGATGCGATCGCCGCCGGCCCCGAGCCCGGGCTCGGGAGCCCGCTCTGCGACGCGGTCATGCTCGCCGCCGGGCAGCGACTGGGCAGCCGCCTGGACGGGGCCCTGGCGGTGCTCGGCGCCGGCTGCGACGGCGAGCTCACCGTCGACGAGGTGCTCGCCCGCGTCGCCGAGCTCGCCGCGGCGGGCGCGTGGATCGGCTCCTCCGGCGTGACCCCGGCGATCGCCGACGAGATCGCGCGCGCGGCCGAGCCCACCGGCACCGAGGCGAGCCTGCAGGTGGTCCGCTGCGCTCGCGGCGAGCGCGGCGAGGCCGAGATCCGCGGCGGCCGGCGCACCGTCGCCCTCAGCCCGCTCGGGGCGCTCTGCTTCTACTTCGACCTCGACCGCGCCGTCGCGTTGCTGCCGCTGGCGAGCGCCGTCGGCGGGGCGACGCGACTAGAGGAGGCTCGCGACGCCCTCCGCGCGCTCGGCGTCTCGACCGAGCTCGACTACGAACGCGAGCGCGCCTCTCGCTGAGCGCCGCGCGTGCGGTCGCCGCCCGTCCCGGCTTGGGGCAACGCGACGCCGGTCGCCTCCAGGCGCCCGCGCAGGACCGTGCGGTCGGTGACCGTCCACGTGTCGGCCTCGCGCTCGGAGGCGCGAGCGAGGGCCGCGTCGGAGGCAACCACCGGTTCCCCCCGTTCCTTGGCGAGGTCGCAGAGCCGCGCGGCCTCGTTCACCGGGTCGCCGATCACCGTGTACTCGAAGCGCGCCTCCGAGCCGACGTTGCCGGCCACCGCGCGGCCCGCCGATACCCCGATCCCGAAGCCGATCTCGGGCACCTCGCGCTCGAGGCACCCGGCCAGCCGGCGGCCCGTGCGCAGGGCGTCGCCCGCCGGGTCGGCGCTCGTCGCGGGCGCTCCGAAGACGCAGAGCGCGGCGTCGCCCTCGAACTTGTTCACGAGCCCGCCCTCCTCCTCGACGACCTCGATGACGACGCGGAAGAAGCGGTTCAAGAGGCGCACGACCTCGGTCGGCGGCATCGCCAGCGCCATCGACGTCGAGCCCGCGAGGTCAACGAACAGGGCGCCGACCTCCCGCTCCTCGCCGCCGAGCCGGGCGCCGTCGCGAAGCGCCGCCTGCGCGACCTCCCTGCCGACCTGGCGCCCGAACATGTCGCGCAGATGCTCGCGCTCGCGCAGGCCCTCGGCCATCCGGTTGAAGCCGGCCTGGAGCAGGCCGACCTCGCTCGCATCGTCGATCGACACCTCGACTTCCAGGTCACCCGCGGCGACGCGGTCGAGCGCCTCGCGAACCGACCGCACCGGGTCGGAGATCGCGCGCGCCGCGATCACCGTGGCGAACAGGCCGATCAGGAGCGCCGCGCAGCCGAGGAAGACCATCGCCGCGGCCAGGTACTCGGTCTCCACCCCGTCCTTGGTGACGCCGACGACGCCGATCGCGGTGGCGCCGATGACCGGAACCCCGGTGCCGAGGCTCCACGCGAACTGCAGCCGGTGGCGGATCCCGGGCGCCGTGCTGCCCGCGGGCCGGCGAACGGCCAGCGCCAGCGCGGTGATCGGCCGCAGCACCCGCTCGGCCAGCAGGTACTGGATCGCGGCGGTCATCTCGCCCGCGAGCCAGGCGGCGACCGCGCCGACGACGGCGAAGCCGACGGAGTACTCGAGGTTGATGAGCAAGCCGAGCGCCCCGGCCAGCACCCACGCGATCAGCGCGATCACCGCCTGGCGCATGGCGAGCTCGAGGGTCCGGCAGTGCTCGGGGACGGTCGGCTCGCGCCCCTCGGCGATCCACGCCAGCGCGATCCGCGTGTCGCGCCGCGAGGCGACGGTGCAGCCGACCCCGGCGAGCACGAAGTAGGCCGCGAGCCAGGGCAGGTTGTGGTCGCCGACCCCGTCGCGGTCGGGAGCGTCGATGAAGATCGGGATCACGAACGCGATCGCCGCGACGACGAACGCCGCCCCGGCGCCGTTGGCGAGCCAGCCGACCCAGAACAGGCGGCGGTCGATCCGGTCCAACAGCCGCTCGTCGGCGCCCGAGCCGGCTCCGTGGTGCCGACGCCCGCGCCTCATCGATCGGTCACCCGGCGGCCGCGGCGGGCACCCCGCGCGCGGGGTCGGCCGACGCCGCGCGTGCGCGGAGGCGCATCCGCGCGCCGGCGGAGGGAATGATCGTGATGTTGCGCCGTCGCGCGAGCTCCGGCGACCCCTCCGCGGCGCGCACCTCGTAGACGCGGAGCACGGCGGGCAACACGACCCGCATCTCGAGCAGGGCGAATGAGGCGCCGAGGCAGCGCCGGCGCCCGCCGCCGAACGGGATCCACGTGTAGGTGCCGGGCGGATCGTCGAGGAAGCGCTCCGGCCGGAAGCTGTAGGGGTCGGGATAGATCTCGGGGTCGTGATGGATGAGGTAGCCGTTCGCGACGAGGCAGGCGCCGGGCTCGTAGTGCCAGCCGCCGACCTCGATCGGCTTCACCACCAGGCGGGGCGCGGTGTTCGGCAACACCGGCCGCGAGCGCAGCGCCTCCTGCAGGGTGGCGGTCACGTAGGCCTCGCCGTCGTCGGAGTCGACCGCCGAGACCAGCCGCTCGAGCGCCGCCGGCGCCCGCACCAGCCGCTCGAACGTCCAGGCGAGCGAGGAAGCGGTGGTCTCGTGGCCCGCCACGAGCAGGGTGAGCAACTCGTCGCGCAGCTCCTGATCCGACATCGGCGAGTCGTCCTCGTGGCGGGCGTCGATCAGCATCGAGAGCACGTCGTCGCGCTCGCCCGCCTCCGCGCGGCGCTCGTGCACGAGGCCGAAGATCAGCTCGTCGACCTGCTCGCGCAGGTCGACGAAGCCGCGCAGCGGCCCGGCGCGGTTGAGGAGCCGCTCGGCGCGCTCCGAGGGCGGGCCGAACAGGGTCATCGGGCTGTCGCCGTAACGCAGCATCTGACCGAGCCTCGCGCGCAGCGCGTCCAGGCGCTCGCCCTCGTCCAGCCCGAAGACCGCCCGGAGGATGACCTCGAGCGTCAATCGCTGCATCCGCGGGTGCAGCGCGAGCTCCGGCTCGGGGGCCCAGGCGGCGACCTCGCGCTCGGTCACCTCGGCGACCAGGTCCTGCAGGCGCTCCATCCGCTCGCCGTGGAACGCGGGCAGCATCAGCTTGCGCTGCTCCATGTGGGCGGACTCGTCGAGCAGGATCACCGAGTGCTTGCCGACGACCGGCTCGAGCACGCGCGCGCCCTCGCCGGGATGCAGGACGTCGGCGGGGGCCGTGTAGATCTGCTTGACCTCCTCCGGGTCGGTGATCATCACGAACGGCGGCGCAAACGGCAGCCGGATCGTGAACCGCCGCCCGTACTTCGCTCGGCAGCGCTCGAGGAAGGGCAGCGCGCGGGTCCAGAAGCCGACCCCCTGAAGCGCCCGCGGCAGCCGCGGCCCGGGTGGGAGCTTCGCGCCCATCACGGCAACCGTCCTCCCTCGACGGCCGCCGGAATGTGAGATCGGACACAGAGCGAGGGATTAACCTCATCCGGCCGATGGCCTGGGTCGAGACCGAGTCGCTGAGCTTCACCGCGCGCCACGAGACGGAGGATGACGGGTGCGCGCAGCGGACGCTCGACCGCCTCGAGGACCTGCGCCTGCGGCTCGAGGAGCGCTTCGACGACGCGCCCGGCGGGATCACGGTCGTCGTCCACCCGTCGCCCGGGTGGCTGGCCGCCGCGCACCCGTTCCTGCCCGGCGGCCCGGCTCGCCGCCGCCCCGGCGGGGCGGCGCTACCTCGCGGGCTGGGCGATGGCCTCGGAGCTGCACGTGCTGAACGACGAGTACACCGACCGCCGCGCCGCCGGCGAGGACTCGCTCGCCGCGCTGCGCGGCACCGCCGAGCGCCTCTACGCGCAGATCGTGATCGCCGCCAACAACGAGCGCCTGCCGCCGCCGTGGGGCCCGCGCAAGTTCGGCCGCTACGTGCGCTGGGCGTGGCTGATCGAGGGCGGCGCCCAGTACTTCGCCGGCCAGACTGCGCTCTTCCGCGCCGCGGTCAACACCCGGATGCGCCAGGGCAAGCCGCCGTCGTTCCCGCCCTCGGCGCGCGACGCGATCATCCTCGGCGGCACCGTCTATCGACCTGCTCGAGCGCGAGCGCGGGCCCGACGCGTGCTCGGTCCTGGTCTCACGCCTGCGCCGCGAGGGCGCCCAGCGGGCGATCGAGCTCGCCTTCGACGAGCGCTTCCGCCACGTCGAGCGCGAGTGGCGCCGCTACCTGCGCGAGGACCTGCCCCGCTCCGGCTCGCTCGACGAGCTCGGCGACGAGGACCCGTTCCCGTAGGAGGCCGCTCAGCCGACCAGCAGCGAGATCCCCCAGACCACCAGCGCGCCGATCGCCAGCGCGACGAGGATCCCTGCCAGCAGCCGCAGCGGGCGCTCGCCGACGGGCTCGGCCTCGGCGATGAGGTGCTCGCCGCTGTCGGCGAGCAGCGCCCGCGCCGCCTCGGCGCCCGCCGCGGGGACGAGGATGTCCCGCGGGCCCGCGGCGAGGAAGTCGGGGACGTCGAAGCCGCGCATCCGGCGCTCGAAGCTGGGGATGCCCTCCTCGAGCAGCATCCCCTGGATCAGCTGGGCCTCGGCGAGATTGCTGGCGAAGCCGACCTTGACCGGATCGCCGCCGATGTACTCGGGCTTGACCTTGCGCGCCCGCTCGTGGGCCTCGGTGATCGGCTCCTGCTCGCCGCGGCCGACGTAGACGAGCGGCATCTCGCAATCGGCGCAGAAGCGCTCGGAGAGCGGGTACTTGCGGGCGCAGGTCGGGCAGGCCAGCGGCTCGGCCGCCGCGCCCGGAGGCTCACTCGACAATCAGCTCGACCTCCTCGACCTCGGAGCCGTCGATGCGAAACGCGCGCACCACGGGCTCCTCGGCGGCCAGCGAGCAGATCACCCAGAGCGACCCCGGGCCACCAGCGCGCCAGGTTGACGTCGGTCTGCGACGGCCGCGCCTCGCTGCTCGGATGGGAGTGGAAGATCGCCCCGATCTCCTCGCCGCGCGACTCGATCTCGTTCGTGATCCGGATCTGATCGCGGGAGTCGATCTGGAACCGCAGCGGGCTCTCGAACTCGTTGCGGGCTCGGAAATGGGCGCTGAAGCGACCGTCGCGCGCGGCGATCATCCCGCAGCACTCGTTCGGCGCGTCGTCGCGCGCGTGGGCGATCAGCTCGTCGCGTAGGGCGCGTTCGATTCGCATCAGCGCGAGGCTAGCGAGGCCCGGGCCGATCCCGGCGACGCCCTCGGGCCGGCTTGCAGTTCTACTTGACTGGCACAGTGAGGCGGGCTACTGTGTGATCTCGATGGCACAGCAGGCGGCCACCCCCTTTCGCGCCGACCCCGGCGACGAGCTCCCGGTCGGCGTCCAGCTCGCGTGGCGCCTGCGGGCGCTGATCGCCGCCGGGCGCCTGGTCGCCGGGCGAGCGGATGCCGAGCGTGCGGACGATGGCCGACTGGGCGCAGGTGAACGTGAACACGGTGCGCGCCGTCTACGCCCGGCTCGAGGACGAGGGCATGATCGTCACCCGCCACGGCCTCGGCAGCTACGTCGCCGCCGGCGCTCAGGGCTCGACCGAGGTCGAGCGGATCGCCGCCGAGGCGATCGACGCGGCACGCGCGGCCGGCGTCGACCCGCGCGATGTCGCGATCACGACCCTGGTCTCCGCGGCGCTGCCGGAGGCGCTCGAGGCCGGGCTCCCGGCGGAGCTCGAGGCGGAGGGCGAGGAGCCCGACCTCGCCGAGCTGGCCGCCGAGCTGGAGCTCGACCTCGACGACTCCTGGCTCGAGGTCGACGAGGGCGCCGCGCGGCGCGAGTTGCGCCGCCAGATCGGCCGGATCGAGGCCGAGCTCGCCAGCTACAGCCGCGACATCGAGCCCCCGTCCACGCCCCCGCTGCTGCATCCCGCCGAGCCCCGGGTCGCCGGCGTCGCCGAGCTCTCGCAGACACGCGACGCGCTGCTCTCGCAGCTCGCCGAGGCACGCGCGGCGGCCAGCCGGCGCGGGCGAGCGCGAGCGCCGCGCCCGCGCGGTACGCGACGCGATCGTCGCCGACCCTGCCGGCCATCGGTGGGAGGTCGTCTCGGCCGCGGAGACGGGCGAGCCCGGGTGCACGACTTGGAGCGCGGGGCCGCGCATGGGGCCGCTCGGGGTGCTGATGAACTGGTGGCGGGTGAAGGTCTCGGGCGGATGCCCGTTAGCCGAGCCGCCCGTGGCGGCGAGCGCTGATGGTCCGGGCGGCCGCTGACAGGGCGTTCCTGCCCGCCAAGGGCCTGTTCGAGCAGGTCGGGAACATGATGATCCTGACCGGCAAGACGCTGACCTCGGCGGTCAGGCCGCCCTATCCCTACGGCGGCGAGTTCGTCGGCCAGTTCCTGTTCGCGCTCCAGCTCTGCTGGTTTCCGATGGCCGTCTCGATGGTCGCGGTCAGCTTCGGCGCCCCGGGGCTGCAGGCGGCCAACTTCCTCAGCCTGTTCGGCGCCCTCGACCGCCTCGGCGGCTTCTTCATCCTCGCCTCGGTGCGGGAGTTCGCGCCGTTCGTGAGCGCGATCATCGTCGCCGGGGTCGCCGGCACCGCGATCACCGCCGACCTCGGGGCGCGCAAGATCCGCGAGGAGCTCGACGCGCTGCAGGTGCTCGGCGTCGACCCGATCAAGAACCTGGTCGTGCCGCGCTTCCTCGCCCTGATGCTGATCACCGGGCTGCTCGACGTCTACGCGATCATCTTCGGGATCTCGGGCGGGATCCTCGCCGAGCTCCTCTACGGGCAGCCGCTCGGCGGGTTCATGGCGACCCTCTTCAACAACGCCTCGGTGACCGACCTGTGGGGCTCGCTGCTCAAGTGCACGGGCTTCGGGGCGATCGTCGCGATCGTCTGCTGTTACAAGGGGATGAATGCGTCCGGAGGCGCCGAGGGGGTCGGGCGAGCGGTCAACGAGGCCGTGGTCACCGCGCTGCTGGCCGTGTTCGCGTTCAACTACGTGTTCACGCAGACGCTGCTGGCGACGCATCCGGAGATCAGCGTGATCAAATGAGTTTGGAGTTGTCAGTTGTTAGTTGTTAGTTGTTGGTCCTCAGGGCCTGAGCCCGCGCGACTAAGAGCGGCGAAGCCGCGTACTAAGAGCGCCGCAGGCGCGCACCAGCACCGGCTGAGCCGAAGGCGAGGCCGTAGTGCCCGGCTGGCTGGCAGTACCGCGCGATTGGCTCGGCAGCTTGGGCGACATCGCGCGCTTTTCGGTGCGGGTGATGGGGATCGTCTACTCGGGCCGGGTCTTTCACTTCTTCGGCGAGGCGCTGCGCCAGGCCGGGATCCTGATCTTCGGCTCGACCGTGGTGATCTGGGGCCTGGTCTTCATCCTCGGCCTCCAGTGCGGGATCGAGGGCGCCTACTTCAACCGCTCGGTCGGCTCGCCCTCCTACGCCGGCGTGTTCGCCGCCTGGTGTGATCTGCGCGAGGTGATCCCGTATGCCTTCGGCTACATGATGGCGGCCAAGGTCGGCACCGGGATCGTCGCCGAGCTCGGCGCGATGCGGATCTCCGACGAGGTCGACGCGCTCGAGGTGATGGGCGTAAACCCGATGATCTTCCTCTGCGGGACCCGCCTGCTGGGCGCCTGGATGACGCTCCCGTTCATGTACCTGGCGGCGATCGGGGTCGGCTACCTGGCCTCCTACCTGGCGGTCGTCGAGCAGATCGGCGAGGTCTCCTCCGGCGGCTACTTCCTGATCTTCTGGATGTTCCAGAACCCGCCCGACCTCATATTCAGCCTGATCAAGGCGATGTTCATGGCGACCGTGATCGTGCTCGTCGGCTGCTACTACGGCTACACCGCCTCGGGCGGGCCGGTCGGGGTCGGAACGGCGACGGCGAAGTCGATGGTCCTCAACATCGTCTTGGTGCACATCATCGGGATGATGGGGACCCTGGTGTTCTGGGGCGCCAATCCACGGGCGCCGATCGGAGGTTGATGACGGCGAGGGCCGAGCACCCGCGAGCGGATCGCCGGCGCCTTCGTGCTCTGCGTCCTGGCGCTCGCCTGCACCGTGTTCTGGGTCGGGGTCCCGGCGGGCTTCCTGTGGGCGCTCGGCGAGCTCACGGACTCCGGCACCACCCATTTCGTCGTCGCCCTGCTCGGGATCCCGCTGGCGATGGCCGCCTACTCCCCCCTGCTGATCTGGCTCAACGGGCTCTATCTGCGGGCCACCGGAGCGGTGCGGCGCCTCGACGAGGACGAGGACCAGGCCGACTGGCGCCGGCGTGTGCGCGGGCCCCTGGAGCCGCTGCTGCTCGGCTCGCTCGCGATCGAGCTGACGGCGCTCTGCATCTGGTTCTTCTTCATCGCCGAGCAGCCGCCTCGGATCATCATCTGAGCCGCGCCGCCGGGCTCGACCGGAGCCCGGCGGCGCGGCCGGGCCTAGAATTGCACCCCTAGTGGAGGGCAAGGAGGCGCGGGACCCCCAAGCGGCCCTGTCGCGCTGGACGATGATCGCTTCCGTCGCGATCCTGGTTGGCCTGCTCGCGAGCCTCGCCGACTCGGCGTACGAGTTCATCTTCAGCGACCTGAACCTCGCCGACGACGAGGGCTCGGTGACGATCACCCTGCGCAGCTTCGCCCAGGGCGAGGCGCTCTACGACGACGTCTACACGCAGTACGGCCCGGGCTTCTACACGTTCGTCGGCGGCGCGATGGAGCTGCTCGGGGTTGGCTTCGACAACGACGGCGCCCGGTTCGTCAACCTCTTCTTCTGGCTCGCGTCCACGTTGCTCGGCGGGCTCGTGCTCCTGAAGCTGACCCGCAATCTGGTGATCGCCGCGGTGGGGCTCGCGATCACCTTCGTGATCCTGTTCACCGACGCGATCGAGCCGCTGCACCCCGGGGCGGCGATCGGCTGCTTCCTCCTCGCCCTCGTCGCCGCCGCCGTGTACCTGTACCCGTCGCGGATCCCGGCGGCCATGGCCGCGATCGGCGGCATCGCCGTGATCCTCTGCTCGACCAAGGTCAACGTCGGCGCCTTCGCCGTGCTCTCGATCGCGCTCGCGGTGGCGATCACCAGCGCCCAGGTCCGGGCGAGGCGCGCGCTCACGGTCGCGATCTGCCTCGGGTTCGTGATCGCTCCCCTGCTGCTGATGTACGCGAAGCTCGACCACCCCGACACCGCCCGCTACGGGGCGATCGTGACCCTGAGCGCGCTCGGGCTGGTGGCGGTCGCCAGCCGCTTCACGCCCGGCCCCCGCCCCAACCGGTCCGACCTCGCATGGCTGGGCGCGGGCGCGCTCGCGGTGCTCGCCGTCGTCGTCGCCGTCCCGATCGCCTTGGGCACCAGCCCCGGCGGCCTGGTCGAGGGCTGGCTGATTCAGCCGACCCGGCATGTGGACAGCATCTTCGCCCCGCTTCGGATCGACGGGCTGGCGGTGGCCTGGGGGGCGTTCGGCCTCGGATGCGCGCTCTGCGTAGCGCTGATCAAGGTGGATCCCACCCCGCCGGCAAGGGTCCGGCTGGCGGCGGCGCGGATCGCGGTCGGGCTGTTGGTCTGGCTGGCGATGGCGAGTCCGATCTTCGGCCTCTCGTTCGGGCTCACCCAGCCACTGGTGCTCGCGACCCCGTTCGCCTGGGTGGCGGCGATCCCGCCCGCGGGCTCGACCCGGATCGGGTTCGTCAGGATGCTGATCCCGGCGCTCGCGGTGCTGCAGACCCTGCATGCCTTCCCCGTCGCGGGCTCGCAGGTCGCCTGGAGCCACCTGCTGCTCGTGATCGTCGGCGGCGTGTGCATCGGCGACGGGATCCGGGAGCTCTCGGCGATCTGGCCGGCGGCGCGACCGTCGCGCGCGCTCGCCGCCGTCGCCACCGTCGCGGTGGCCGCGTTCGGCGCCTGGTTCGCGCTCGATCGGCTGGTTCCGTTCACCGAGGACGCGGACGCCCGCTACGAGCAAGCCGTGCCGCTGGAGCTGCCGGGGGCGGAGCGGACCCGCACCAACCCCGATCACGCGATCCAGCTCCGCGGCCTGACCGACGACCTGCGCCTCCACTGTGAGACCTTCCTCACCGTGCCGGGCCTCAACAGCCTCTACTTCTACACCGGCCAACCGGTGCCCGAGGAGCTGAGCAGCACCTGGATGCTGTTCTTGTCGGACGAAGAGCAGCAGGCGGTCGTCGACCGGGTGCGCGAGCTGCCCGGCCTGTGCGTCGTTCGCCAGCCCCAAGGCCTCGCCTTCTGGAGTCAGTTCACCGACGGGCAGGGCATCCGGCGCGGGCCGCTGATCGAGTTCATCCACACCGAGTTCCGCACGGTGGAAAACCACGAGGGCTACTACCTCGAGGTGCGCAAATAGCCTCCGAGGTGTCCGCACCCCCGGCGCGCGCCGAGACGCTCGCCGGCGACCCGCCCAGCCGAGCGCCGTGGCTGGACCATCCGCTGGTCACGCTCGCGTTCAGCCTCGCGGTCGCGATCCTGACCTGGGACAGCGCGCTGATCATCCCGACGCCGGGGCTCGACCCGTCCTGGATCCTCGGACTCAACTTGGCCGCGGAGTCCGGGCTCGACCACGGGACGCGATTCGTCTTCACCTACGGGCCGCTGGGCTTCCTGGAGCAGCCGATGGTGGTCGACGGGCTGTTGGCGACGCTCGCCGCCGTCTACCTGCTGGCGATCCGCACGGCGCTGGTCGCCAGCATCCTCTGGGCCGCGCGGCAGAGCTTCCCCTGGCCGGCGGCGGCTGCCCTGGCGGTCGTCGTCGCGGCGCTGATCCCGCGCGCGATCGGCTCGGTGCCGCTTGCTCTGACCGCGATCTGGTGCCTGGTCGCGCTGCAACGGTCGCCGCCACGCTGGGTCGGCAGCCTGCTCGTCTTCGGCGGGGGCACCCTGGCCGCGCTGGAGACCGTGGTCAAGCTCAACATCGGCCCCACGATGCTCGTCCTCGTCGGGCTCACCCTCGTCCTGCTGCCGACCGACCGGGTCCGCAACCTGGCGACGCTCGCTGGGGTCTTCGCCGCGGCCTTCACGCTGCTGTGGCTCGCCGCGGGTCAGGGGCTCGACAGCGTCGGCGACTATGTCTCCTCCTCGGTCGAGATCGTCGCCGGCTACGGAGGGGCGATGCAGGCGAACGCGGCCCCGCTTCCCTGGGACGGCTGGGCGGCGCTCGCGGTCGCGGCGGTCACGCTCGCTGCGACCGCGTACGCCGGCGTCGGACTGCCGTGGATGCGCCGGCTGGGGATGCTGGCGGTGGTCGGGCTGCTGCTGTTCTCGCTCGAGAAGTACGCGTTCGTGCGCCACGACGCGGGCCACGTGGCGGCGTTCTTCGGCACCCCTGCGGCTGTGCTCGTCGCCCTGCGCTGGCAGGGCGCCGGGCGCGTCGCGTGCTGCGCGGCGATCGCCCTCACCGGGGTGTTCGTCTTCGCGGCCGCGGATGAGACCCTGGACCGGACGATCGAGCCGGAGGTCGCCTACGACCAGCTCACGACCCTCGTCCTGCCCGGTGAGCGCGAGGACGCCCGGGCGGAGGCGAAGGCCGCGATGCGTGCCGCCTACGAGGTCGACCCACGGATCATCGAGCGCATCGGGGACGCGCCGGTCGACGTCCGCCCGTGGGAGGTCGGCCTCGTCTGGGCCTACGACCTCAGCTGGAGGCCGTTGCCGGTGATCCAGGACTACTCGGCCTACACCCCCGACCTCGACCGCCGCAACGCCGACGCGCTCGCGGCCGAGGACGGCCCGCGGTTCGTCCTCCGCCACCTCGGCTTCGACGGCAGCGCGGTCGCCGGGATCGACGGCCGCTACATCCCCTTCGACTCCCCGCTGGTGACCCGGGAGCTGCTGTGCGGCTTTCGGCCGGTGATCACGACCGGCGCCTACCAGCTCCTCGAACGGGCCCGGGACCGCTGCGGCGAGCCGCGCGAGCTGGGCGCGGTCACCGCCGCCTACGGCGAATCGATCGCGGTCCCGCGGGCGCTTCCCGACGAGGCGGTGTTCGCGCGCATCGAGGGCGCCGGGCCGCAGGGCATCGAGCGGCTGCGCGCGCTCGCCTACCGTGCGGCGATCCGCGTCATCGACCTCGGCCCGAGCGCGCGGGCGCGGCTGTTGACGGCAAACGCGGCCAGCGGACTGCTGCTCAGGGCCCCCGAGGACGCCGACTTCCCCGCCCCGTTCGCCCTCGCCCCGAACGTCGACAGCTTCGCGATCGACTCCAAGGGCGGCTTCGCGTCCTCCTCGGGGCAGCTCGAGGTCAGCTTCTTCGCCGTGCCGATCGCTCCGCTCGCTCCGGGCCGCTAGTACCAGGCAGACCCGGGGTCGCGCGGCGGCTCACGCAGGTCGCCGGCTTCGCGCCCGAGCAGGTCGGGATCGTCCCGGCCGAGCTCCCACAGCAGGTCGTCGAGCACCGGGGGCGAGATCGCGGCCCGCTCGGCGACCCGCTTGAAGGCCGTCCGGGTCGCCGCGCGCACCTCGCCGAGCGATCCAGGCGCGACCAGGCCCGAGCGCAGTGCGAGCCGCATCAGCACGTTGTCGGCGCTCACCTCCCAAGACTCGGGATCGACCACCTCGAGCCATCCGCGTCGCTCGCAGATCTTCGCCAGGAGCTGCGCCTTCTTCGCCAGCGGATCGGAGTAAGCGTCGAAGTCCGCGAGCCGGGAGAGCAGCCCGCCCGGGCCGTCGAGGCGTCCCGCCGCCGCGGCGAGCAGGTTCGCCGCCCGGCCGCCGTAATCGCGATCGAGGCCGGCCGCGAGGTCGCGCCACAGCGCCGCCCGATGCTCGGGGTCGGCGACGGTCTCGCCCCCGACCCGGAAGATCGCGGCGACCTCGTCGGAGGTGACCCGGCCCAGCGTCGCCGCGGTCAGCAGGTGCGGCCGCTCCGCGGCCGACGCGAGCGCCGCCGCCCACATCAGCTCGCTGCCCGCGAAGGGCCCGTCGCCGCCCACCCGGTGCGCCGCCTGGTACCCGGTTGCGTGGTCGACGGCGCAGAGGAAGCTCGCAGCGTCGGGATCGGGAACGTGGGCGAAGCGAGGCGGCTCGTAGGCCTGCAGGAGCTCGACGACGCGCACCACCACCCCCTCGAGCATCGCTTCATTCGCCACCGCGTGGTCGCCGTCGCGCACCGGTCAAGGCTAGAGGCTTGATGTGGGTTGGCCGTGCGGAGAGCCCGCAGCACGCCTCCAGCCCCGGGGCCGAGGCGCTCGATCGGGCACGGGCCTGCCAGAATCGCAGCGCATGGAGGTGAGGATCGAGCACTCGCCGACCCGCGGCCGGGCCGGCGCCGCGAAGGTGACGGGCGAGCGCGTCGCGACGCCGGCCGGCGGCTTCAACCCGACCTGGCAGCGCCACGTCGCGGCATATGCGCTCAGCGCGCCCTGCCTCGGTCCCGGGCGCGTCCTCGACCTCGGTTGCGGCATCGGCCACAGCTACCACCTGCTGGCGCCGCGCGAGACCGTCGGCGTCGACATCGATCGCGCTGCGCTCGCCGGCCAGGAGCGCCCGACGGTCGTCGCGGACATGCGTGAGCTGCCGTTCGGCAACGCGGAGTTCGCGTCCGTGCTCTCGGTGCAGTCACTCGAGCACGTCCCCGATCCAGAGAGCGTCCTGGCGGAGGCCGCGCGGGTGCTCGAGCCCGGCGGGCAGACGATCTTCGTCACCCCGAACCGGCTCACGCTCGGCCGCCCCGACGAGATCATCGACCCCTACCACTACGTCGAGTTCGACCACCGCGAGCTGCGCGCCCTCTGCGAGCGCAAGTTCGGCGAGGTGACGATTCGCGGCCTGTTCGGCTCTCCCCGGTACATGGAGCTCTACGCACAGGAGCGGGCGCGGATGGACCGCATCCTCGCGCTCGACCCCCTACGGATGCGCCGCCGCTTGCCGCGCCGCACGCGCCAGCGCCTCTACGACGCCGCACTTCGTCGCGGGCGGTTGCGGGCCGACCCCCGAGCCGCCGCAATCGAGCCGGCCGACTTCGAGCTCCGAGACGAGCCGCTCGAGGAGGCGCTCGACCTGTTCGCGATCTGCAGGGCGCCGCGAGCTTGAGGCTCCCGAGCCCGACCGCGCCGACGAGCGAGCACGAGGGCGTCTCCGAGACCTGCGCCTGGTGCGGGTCGGAGCTCGGCCCGGACGCCCTCCGGGCGCGCGACCGAGTTATCTGCGCTCGGTGTGGGGCCGCGACGACCGACCCGCGCCCGACCGAGAGCGAGCTCGCCGCCGCCTACGGCGATTGGTATCGGCCCCGGGGCGGTGGCCGCTTTCACTTCGGCTTCGACGCGCTGCTCGCCCGCACGCGCGCACAGCTCGCCAACCGGCTCGATCGCATCGCGCCGCCGGGGCGGGTCCTCGACGTCGGGGCGGGCGAGGGCACGCTGGTCGACGCCCTGCGCGCGACCGGGCGCCAGGCGACGGGCACCGAGCGAGAGCCGCTCCGTGACGACCTGCTCGACGAGCCGCTCGAGAACCTCGAGCCAGGATGGGCCGCGGTCGTCTTCTGGCACTCCCTCGAGCACCTGATCGCGCCCCGAGCGGCCCTCCGCGAGGCCGCCCGGCTGCTCGATCCCGGCGGCGTGGTCGTCATCGCGGTGCCCAACACCGACAGCGTCCAGGCGAAGTTGTTCGGCGACCGCTGGCTGCACCTCGACCTGCCGCGCCACCTCGTCCACCTCCCGGCGCCGACGCTGCTCGCCGGCATCGAGGAGGACGGGTTCGCGGTCGAGCGGGTGTCGCACCTGCGCGGGGGACAGCTGGTGATCGGATGGTTGGACGGGCTCGTCGGATCGCTGCCCGGACGGCCACGGCTCTATGAGTCGTTGCGCCAGCCGGCCGCGCGCAGCGCCGCCGTCGCTCCCGTGGCGCGGGCTGCCACGATCGCGGCCGGGGTCGCCCTGGCGCCGGTGGCGCTGGTAGCCGCCGGGGCGGAGATCGCTCTGCGCCGAGGCGGCACGATCTACGTCGAGGCGCGGCGTGGCTGAGGCCCAGGCGGAGATGACGGCCGACTCGGCCAAGGTCGTGGTCGTGATGCCGGCCCGCCAGGCTGCGGCGACCCTGCGCGAAACCGTCGAGGCGATCCCGTTCGACCATGTTCAGGAGGTGATCCTCGTCGACGATTCCTCCACCGACGAGACGGTGGAGTTGGCGCGCCAGCTGCCGGTCGAGGTCGTCTGGCACCCGCACCAGACCGGCTACGGCGGCAACCAGAAGACCTGCTACCTGCACGCCCTCCAGCACGACGCCGACGTCGTCGTGATGCTTCACCCTGACGGCCAGTACGAGCCCGAGCTGATCCCGCGCATGGTCGAGCCGATCCTGGCCGGCGACGCCGACCTGGTGCTCGGCTCGCGCCTGCTGATCCCGGGCGCCGCCTTGGCCGCCGGCATGCCGCGCTGGAAGTTCGTCGCGAACCGCTTCCTGACCACGATCCAGAACCGGCTCATGGGCACTCGTCTCTCCGAGGCCCACACCGGATACCGCGCCTACTCGCGCGAGCTGCTGCTCACCGTTCCGTTCCTTCGCAACTCACCCGACTTCAGCTTCGACTCGGAGCTGCTGATGCAGGCGGCATATTTCGGGTTTCGGATCCGCGAGGTCGCGGCGCGCTGCCGCTACTTCGAGGATGCCTCGTCGGTCGGCTTCAAGACCGGTGTCGTCTACGGCTTGAAGACGCTCTGGGCGGGGGTGCGCCTCGTCCTGCACCGCCGCGGCATTTGGCGGTCGCGGAAGTACCAGCGCTGAGCCGGCGGTCCTACGCCTCGGCGAGGAACGAGCTCGACCACCCGCAACCCGCCCTCGGCGGTGGCGACCGTGCGCAGTCGAAAGCGTAGACCGATGCTCCTTCAGCGCCAGTTGCTGCAGGTTTGCCAGCCCGAACAGCACCAGAGCGCCCCCGTCTTCGAGGAACGGATCGTCGATCGGATCGCGCTCCGGCTCGGCGAGGTAGCCGCGATAGGTCGTCCAAACCGTACTCGTCGATGAGCAACCGATCGCCCGCCTCGAGCTCGGCCACCGCTTCGCGGATCGCGTCGACGTGCTGTTCGGGCACGAAGCTCTCCTCCCAGGGGTCGCTCAGCGGGAGCGCCGAACCACGACCCGCCCGCCAGAGGATCTCAACCGAGAGGTCGGCGTCGGTGAGCACCATGCTGCGTTCCTCGCCGGGCATCGCCTCGGCCAGCAAACGGACCCCGGCCGGCGCCTCGGGATCGATCGCCGGCAGATCGCCGAGCCGGTCGAGCGCGCCGCCGAGGGATGCACCGCCGGGCGCCAGGTGCGCGAGCGCGGACTCCGAGAACCGATTGCCGGCGCCCGCCCAGGCCGTCGCGACCATGAGGCTCGCCGCCGCGGCGGCCGCGGCGAATGCCAGCGACCGCGGCCGTTCTGCCACTCCAGCCGGCCTCGTCAAGGTGGAGCCACAGCGCGACCACGAGCACGGCGGGCAGGCTCACGTAGGGAAGTATGTGCTCGGCGGACCGGTTGACGAAATAGCTGAACAGGGCGACTCCGTAGGCGGTCGACCCCGCGAGCGCGATCACCGCCGGCCGGTTCGCGGCGGCCAGCGCCGGTCGCAGGCGAATCAGCAGCCCGACCGCCAACGCCGAGCAGAAGTAGAGCGCCCCGACCAGAAAGGCCGGTGACCACGGCGGGAAATCGTAGGTGAACTCTCCGATCCGACCGGTGAGAAACGCGCGCAGGATATCGGCGTAGCGACCCCAGTCGGGCAGCTCGCCGGACCACGATCACGGTCAGCCCGACGAGGAGCAGGTGGGCGCTCAGGCAGGCGACGGCGGCCCGCGATCAGCCACCGCGCGAGCTCGGCGCGCCGTTCGGCGCGACGTCATGATCGCCACGCGCACGGCGACCACGGCCGCGAGCGTGAGCAGCGTGTAGGCGAAGGCCTCGAGCGCCCAGATCGAGGAGACTCCGAGGACGACGAGCTGAAGGAGCCGTGGCGCAGGTGCCGGGCCGGCGGGCCTCGAGCATCGCGCCGAGCAGAACGACGATCGGGGCGCCGAAGCGAATCGCCCCGTGCTGCAGCAACCCCCCCACGGGGTACGCGAGGCCGTAGACGAGCGCGAACACCGCGACGGCCAGCGCCGCCGTCGCCAGCCAGCGCGAGACGCCGGCGAGTCGCAAGACCGCGTACGCGGAGGCGAAGACCAGGCGCCGAGAGCAGCCCGTCGAGCAGGCCGAGGGTCCCGTTGCCGACCGGCACCAGCTCGAACCAACCGGCGATCGCGTAGATCGCGCCGACGCCGTACTGCGAGAACGTGTCGACGAGCATCGCGCCGCCGTGCGCCACCTGGTTCGCAGGGCCGAGGAAGAAGTTCTGGTGGAACTGGACGATCTGCCTCTCGAAGGCCAGCGCGGGATCCTCGGGGGAGATCACCTGAACTCCCGTGACCCCGAGCACCACAAGCCCGATCACGGCGACGTCGATCGCCGGCCCCCAGGCCCCGGCTGGCCGCGGGAGCCCGGCGCGATTCGCGGCCGCAAAGGCGACCACGGCGACCACCGCGCCGACGGCGAGCACCCCGATCGGCAGCGAGCCGAGCTCAACGCAGGCGAGCGCCGCTCCGGCGCCGGTGAGCAGCCCGGCCAGCGCCCAGGCCGTGCGTGGAGCCGGCAGGAGCCGAGGTGGCGCACCGCGGGCGAGTAACCAGCGGAGGAGGCCGGCGGCGGCCAGCCACCAAGCGACTGCCAGGGCCAACAGCCAGGCGAATGAGCCGCCGAGCCCGGCCGCCTCGGCCCCGCGAGCCGCGAGCACGACCAGCAGCCAAACCCGCGAGCAGGCAGGCGGCGACCGAGAGCAGCGCCCGCTCGCCGACCGCAGAGCGCAGCCGCGCGGCGAGCCGCTGGCCGGCGAACCCGGCCAGCGGCAGCACCACCACGAAGGCCAACACGAATGCAAGTGTCTCCGCGTCCTGGTGCTGGGCCGGCAGCGGGGGAGGCAGCGCGGTCGTCGGAAGCGCCAGTCTCAGCGCAGGGATGACGACCAGCATGGCGCCGAGTCCGAGCGCCAGCCCCAGCGCCAACACGCCCGCAAAAGGCGGCGCTGGAGCGCCCGGCGAGGCGTTCGCATCCTGCGGCATCCGACTCATGCGGCTGCAGTCTGCCCGCCGCGGGGAACGAGCTCGACCACCCGCAACCCACCTGGGCCGGCGGCGACCGTGCGCAGTCGAAAGCGCAGGGCGATCTCCTGCAGCGCCAGTACATGCGCCTGAGAGACCAACTGTGAATAGATCGGATCGCGCTCCGGCTCGGCGACGTAGGCGCGATAGATGTCCAAGCCGGGCTTGTCGATCAGCACCCGATCGCCCGCCTCCAGCTCGGCCACCGCTTCGCGGACCGCGTCGACCTGCTGCGCCGAGACAGAGAAGTTCTCCCAGAGATCGCCGAGGGGAAGCGCCGAAGCACGATCGGCGCGCGAGAGGATCTCGATCCCGAGGTCGGTGTCGGTGAGCACGACACTGTGCTCCTCGCCGGGCATCGCCTCGGCCAGCAAATAGACCCCGGCCGGCGCCTCGGGGTGGATCGCCGGCAGGTCGCCGAGCCGGTCGAGCGCGCCGCCGAGGGTTGCACCGCCGGGCGCCAGGTGCGCGAGCGCAGACTCGGAGAACCGGTTGCCGGCTCCCGCCCAGGCCCCAGCGATCATCAGGATTCCGGCGGCGGCGGCGGCCGCGAACGCCAGCGAGCGCGGTCGCCCCACGACTCCAGCCGGCTTTGCGAGCTGTAGCCAGAGCGCCACCACGAGCACGGCGGGCAGAGCGATGTAGGGGAGTACGTCGTCGAGGGACCGGTTGACGAAGTAGCTGTACAGCGCCACCCCGTAGGCCGTCGATCCCGCGAGCGCGATCACCGCCGGCCGGTTCGCGGCGGCCAGCGCCGGCCGCAGGCGGAGGAGCAGCCCAAGCGCCAACGCCGAGCAGAAGTAGAGCGCCCCGACCAGAAAGGCCGGTGACCACGGCGGGAAATCGTAGGTGAGATCGCCGATCGAGCCGGCGAGGAAAGAGCGCAGGATTTCGAGGTAGCGAGCCCAGTCGGGCAGCTCGCCGGCCACGATCAAGGTCAGCACGACGAACAGCAGCTGGGCGATCAAGCAGGCGATGGCGGCTCCGATCAGCCACCACGCGAGCTCGCCGCGTCGCTCGGCGCGCGGCATGGTCGCCACGCGCACGGCGACCACCGCCGCGAGCGTGAGCAGGGTGTAGGCGAACACGTCCAGCGCCCAGATCGAGGAGATCCCGAGGACGACCAGCTGCATGAGGCGCGGCATGGCGCCGGGACGGCGGGCCTCCAGCACCGCGAAGAGGAGAACGCCCATCGGGACGCCGAAGCGCAGCCCCCCGTGCTGCAGCAACGCTCCGACCGGGTAGTTGAGGCCGTAGACGAGCGCGAGGACCGCGACGCCCAACGCCGCCGTCGCGAGCCAGCGCGACAGGCCGGCGAGGCGCAAGACCGCGTACGCGGAGGCGAAGACCAGGCGCCGAGAGCAGCCCGTCGAGCAGGCCGAGGGTCCCGTTGCCGACCGGCACCAGCTCGAACCAACCGGCGATCGCGTAGATCGCGCCGACGCCGTACTGCGAGAACGTGTCGACGAGCATCGCGTCGCCGTGCACCACCTGGTTCGCAGGGCCGAGGAAGAAGTTCTGGTGGAACTGGATGATGTCCGTGTCGAGGGTCAGCGCGGGATCCTCGGGGGAGATCACCTGAACTCCGGTAACCCCGAGCACCACGAGCCCGATCACGGCGACGTCGATCGCCGTCCCCCAGGCCCCGGCTGGCCGCGGGAGCTCGGCGCGATTCGCGGCCAGGAAGGCCGCCACCGCGACGGTCGCGCCGAGAGCGAGCACCCCCACGGGGAGCGAACCGAGGTCGACGAAGGTGAGCGCCGCCCCCGCGCCGAGTCAGCCCGGCCAGCGCCCAGGCCGTGCGTGGAGCCGGCAGGAGCCGAAGTGGCGCACCGCGAGCGAGTAACGAGCGGAGAGGCCGGCGGCGGCCAGCCACCAAGCGACTGCCAGCGACCAACAGCCAGGCGAATGAGTCGCCGAGCCCGGCCGCCTCGGCACCGCGCGTCGCGAGCACGACCAACAGCCAACCCCGCGAGCAGGCAGGCGGCGACCGAGAGCAGCGCCCGCTCCCCGACCGCGGAGAGCAGCCGCGCGGCGAGTCGGTGGCCGGCGAACCCGGCCAGCGGCAGCACCACCACGAAGGCCAACACGAATGCAAGTGTCTCCGCGTCCTGGTGGTGATCCGGCAACAGCGCAGCGGCCAACTCGGTCGGCGGCAGCGCCAGTCTCAGCGCGGGGATGACGACCAGCATGGCGCCGAGTCCGAGCGTCAGCCCCAGCGCCAACACGCCCGCAACAGGCGGCGCTGGAGCGCCCGGCGAGGCGTTCGCATCCTGCGGCATCCGACTCATGCGGCTGCAGTCTGCCCGCCGCCGATGCTGCGCGTCGCCCGCCCGGCCCTGGGCTGAGACAGCTCCCGCATGCGGAATGGATAGTTTGGTCCCGGGGACCAAGGAGCGCCCGCCAGCGATGTTTCCACTCTGGGACAAGATCATCGAGCCGGCCTTGATCGCAGCGCGGGCGAAGCGCGTGGTCGAGATCGGGGCCCTCCGAGGGCGATACCACCGTACGCCTGCTCGAGTTGCTGGGACCGGACGCAGAGGTGCACGTGATCGATCCGGTTCCGACCTTCGACCCGGCCGATCATGCGCGGCGGTTTCCCGGCCGCTACATCTTCCATCGCGACCTGAGTCACAACGTGCTTCCGACGCTGCCCGCCGTCGACGCCGCGCTGATCGACGGGGACCACAACTGGTTCACGGTCCACACGGAGCTGACCATGCTGCGCGACGCCGCCCGCGCCGCGGGCACTCCCCTACCGCTGCTCGTCCTGCACGACGTCGGCTGGCCTTACGGGCGCCGCGACCTCTACTACTCGCCTGAGCGGATCCCCCCGGACCAGCGCCAGCCCTTCGCCAGGCAGGGCATCCTGCCGGGGCGGCGGGAGCTGATTCCGGAAGGAGGGCTCAACCCCCAGCTCGACAACGCGGTGGTCGAAGGGGGCGCGCGCAACGGCGTCAGGACGGCGCTCGAGGACTTCGCCGGCGACCACGATCGGCCCCTCCGCTCCGTGATCGTCCCGATCTACTTCGGTCTCGCGGTGGTCGCCGAGCAGGAGCTGCTCGACGCCCGGCCGGAGCTCGCCGGGTTGCTCGACCGTCTGGAGAGCACCGAGACGCTTCGCGAGCTGACCGAACTGGCGGAGTCCATCCGACTCGACGAGCAGATCCAGCACCAGGAGGCGTTCATGGACGCTCAACGAGCGTGCGGAGCACGCCGCGCACCTCTACCTCGATCTGCTCAAGCGGGCGCTCCTCGACGAACGCTATTTCGAGGACGAGCCTGCGCATCGACCACCTGGAACGGTGCCTCGACACGATCCGCATGGAGGCGGTCGAGGGCGACCTCTTCGATTGCGGCGCGGGACGGGGCGGCAGCGCGATCTTCATGCGCGGCTACCTGGAGGCGTACGGGCTCCTCGTCGCCAATGTCTGGCTCGCCGAGACTCTCGCAGGCGACGTGCGCGAGAGGCTTTGCGCGGTTCGGGCTCCCGGACGGGCGAGTGAAGTCGCCTCGTGCGCGCCCTCGACACTTCGGACGGCGGAGATCGAACGGATCGCCCTGCTGCGCATCGAGAGCCGCGACCCCGATCTCGTCCGCACCGCGCTCGAGGATCTCTACGATCGCGTCGCGCTGGGCGGCTTCGTCCTCGTCGACGATCGCGGGGCGGCCGAGTCCGAGCGGGCGCTCTAGGCGTTTCGGTCGCAGCGCGGGCATCGCCGACCGGCTCGAGCGGGTGAGCGGGAGCGGCGCCTCGTGGCGGAAGACGGATCACCGCCTCGCCCGTCGGCAACTGACGACGACCGACGACGAGCGGGACCGCAGCGTCTACCCTGCGCCGGATGAAAGTGCGTGAAGCCGCGCCAACCGACCCGCTGGCGCTCGCAGCGACGATGCGACCGCGCTCGCTCGCGCTCCAGGTGGATGGTCTGCACAAGTCGTACCGCCTGCCCAAGCAGCGCATCGACACGCTCAAGGAGCGCGTCGCCGGTACGCTTCGCACCCGGGAGTACCAGGAGCTACACGTCCTCAAGGGCATCTCCTTCGACGTGGAGCGGGGGGAGTTCTTCGGCGTTGTCGGGCGCAACGGCTCGGGCAAGAGCACGCTGCTGAAGCTGATCGCGAGCATCTATCGCGCCGACCGGGGAAGGATCGCCGTCGCGGGGCGGTTGGCGCCCTTCATCGAGCTCGGTGTGGGCTTCAACCCGGAGCTCGACGCAAGGGAGAACGTCCTTCTCAACGGCGTCATGATGGGCCTCTCGCCTCGCGAGGCGAAGCGACGGGTGGCGGCCGTGATCGACTTCGCGGAGCTGGATGAGTTCGTCGACCTCAAGGTCAAGAACTATTCCTCCGGGATGCTGGTGCGGCTCTCGTTCTCGATGCTCACCGAGGTGCAAGCCGACATCCTGCTCGTCGATGAGGTGCTCGCCGTCGGCGACGCCGCCTTCCAGCAGAAATGCTTCGATCTGTTCGCGGACTTCCACAATCGAGGGCGAACGATCGTGCTGGTCACGCATGACGTCAGCTCCGTCGAGCGCAAGTGCGATCGCGCGCTGCTGATCGAGGATGGCCGCATCGAGGAACAAGGCGACCCCGGGGATGTCGCGCGACGTTATCTGGCGATCAACTTCGAGGACTATCACGGCGGCGATGAAGAGGTCCTGGACTGGGCCCCGCCGAGTGGGCGGTCAGTCGAGTTCCTCGACACGTGGGCGGAGCTGCCCTCCGGCGAACGTTCCACGAGCTTCCCTGAGGGCAAGCCGATCCGGCTCCGCGCCCGTTTGGAGTTGACGAGACCGATCGAGAACCCCACCTTCAACTTCCACCTGGTGAACGAAGAGGACGTTCTCGTCTTCGCCCCCAAGCCCTTCCCGATCGCCGGCGGGGAGACGACCGTGGATGCTCGTGAACAAATCGAGCTCTCGATGACCATCGACACGACGCTGGCGGTCGGGCGCTACGAGGTTCAGTGCGTCGTCGGCCTCGAAGAGCCCGCCCGTGAGATCCTCGCCTATCGCAAGCACGCGGTCGACTTCGTGGTCTTCGGCCTGCAGGAGCTTCAATGGCATCGCGGCGCTCGAGTTCGAGGCGGCGGCGCGCCGCCAGCCGGTAACTGCTCGGGGGGCGCCGCCCTCGGAGGGATCCGGACCGGAAGGTGATGGTTCCGCGAGTCCAGAGCGCGGGACCGCCCGGCAACTGTGAATCTCGACCTGAGACAGCGGTTCCACCACTACGATCCTTCCCAGCTGGCCTTCCAGCTCCAGGAGGTCTTCACCGAACGGACTTACCTACAACACGGCATCGAGGTCCACCGAGGCGATGTGGTTTTCGATGTCGGAGCAAACGTGGGCGTTGCTTCGGTGTTCTTCGCCTCGGAGTGTGGGGCTGGAGCCGTCCACAGCTTCGAACCCGTCGGCCCGATCTACGACCTCTTGTGCGAGAACGTGAGCGGATTACCGAGCTGCATACCGCACGACTATGGATTGGCCGGCGAGACCCGGCAAGCGTCGATCACCTACTACCCCGGCGCAGCGGCGATGTCGGGCATCTACGCCGATCCACCCATCGATCGGGCGGTGGTCAGGACGGCGCTGCTCAACGCCGGAATGTCCGATGATCAAGCGGCGCAGGAGCTTGCAGGACGCCACCGGCCCCGGCAGCTGACCTGTGACCTCCGAACCCTGTCGGACGTCTTCCGCGAGCTGTCCGTCGGGGACGTGGACCTGCTGAAGATCGATGTCGAGAAGGCGGAGATGGACGTCCTCGACGGCATCGGCGAACACGATTGGCCCCGGATTCGGCAGCTCGTCGTCGAGGTACACGACGAGCGCGGGCGGCTTGCCTCGATCTCGCGGGACCTACGCCGGCGCGGGTTCTCCGTCACGTCCCGCCAGGATCCGGTGATGCGAGGAACACCGATCCATGTGCTGTATGCGCGGCGCGCATGAGCCAGGTCATACCGGAGATCCACCGGGACGTCACGCACCCGATCGAGCAGTTCTTCGAGGGAGTCTTCGACAACCGGCGAGCTCAGCTGCGCGATCGCTACGCCGACTGGAAGCCCGGACAGGGCTCGGACAGACGCCGTGCGGTTCAGACCATGGTTCACAACGAGTCCGTCTTCTTCCCCATCTGGCTTTCGTACTACTCGAGGTTCTTCGCCCCCGAGGACATCTTCGTCTTCGACCACGAGACGACCGACGGCTCGACGGCGCGCGACGGTTTTGTGCGGATCCCGGTCGAGCATGAGAGCGTCGATCACGTCTGGATGGTGGAGACGCTGGCCTCGCACCAGCGTGAGCTGCTCGACCGCTATGAGGTCGTGCTCACGACCGACGTGGATGAGCTGGTCGTGCCCGATCCCGCCTGGGGGTCGTTGGGCGACTACATCGATCGCTTCGAGGATGATCTCGTCAACTGCCTCGGCTATGAGCTGCTGCACCTCACCGATCGTGAGCCGCCCCTGCGACTCGGCGAGCCGATCCTCGCACAGCGCGGCTACTGGTTCGCCAATGACGCCTACAACAAGCCGGCGCTGGCGACCGCGCCAACCTCATGGGCACCCGGCTTTCACAGCGAGACCGGCGGCCTGTCCCTGGACCCGGACCTGCGCATGATTCATCTGCATCGAATGGACTATGCGATCTGCCTCGCCCGCCACCGCGAGCGCGAGGCGATGAAGTGGAACGAGCGCGACGCCGCTGACGGCTGGGCCGCGCACAATCTGATCACGGCCGAGGACGAGTTCGCGCGTTGGTTCTACACGGACCGCAACCTGAAGGGGGGCGAGCTCGTGGTGGAGGAGATACCACCGGTCTGGAGGAGCGCGTTTTGAGCCGCGCCCGGATCCGTGCCCAGCTCGGCCGGATGGCTACGCGACCTGCGCCGGCCGGAGGCGACCTCGGGAGCGGACCAATGGCAGCGGGTGACCTTGAACCGATCGATCGCGGCGTACATCGCGGCTCTCGACCCCGCCTCCCGCAGCGCGGCCGAGATCAGCGGCGACGCCTATGCATCGCTGCCCTGGTCCAGCTACGCGAGCCTCATGTACCCCGAGTTCGACCTCTGTGCGCCCCTGGCCGAACGGCGGCGGTTCGATGTCGTGCTGTGCGAGCAGGTCCTCGAGCACGTGGTCGATCCCTGTGCTGCGGCGGCAAACCTGCGGAAGCTCTGTGCTCCCGATGGACACGTGATCGTCTCGACGCCGTTTCTGATCAAGGTCCACGAGCTGCCGATGTGGGGCCTCGAGGACTATTGGCGGTTTACCCCACGAGGTCTCCGGACGCTGCTCGAGCGCGCGGGGCTGGAGGTGGACTCGGTCCAGGCGTGGGGGAATCGACGGGTTATCGTCGGCAACCTGGGTCGCTGGACGGCATACCGGCGTTGGCATTCGCTGCGCAACGAGCCCGACGTCCCGGTTCAGGTGTGGGCATTTGCGAGAAACCCGCACCCGGCGAGCGACCGCCCGGTTCGGGACCGGCCACGCCCTAGCCGCCGGCGTGGGACGCGAGGTCCGTCTCCTCGCCCGCCTCCGCCTCGGGGTAGTAATCCCAGAAGCCGGACATGTCCTTGCGCGTGTAGGCGATGCTGGTGGGGTCGTTTTCCCACGAGAAGGGCCCCAGGTAGTAGCCGCCGGTCCCGATGCCGCTGCCGGAGCCGATCAGCCCAGGGGGATGCCGGTCAAACCGCGTGCGCCAGTAGCGCTCCGACCAGAACAGCGCACAGTAGTCGGGGAGCACGAACTCGTCGATGAACACGTAGCCCTGGTCGGTGAGCTTGGGCCAGAGGTATCGGATGCAGTCGTCGAGGCTCTGCTGGTAATCGACGTCGAGGAACATGAGGACGACCGGCTCGGTGTGGTGCGGCAGGGTGTCGGAAAACCAACCCTTCCGGAAGGTGCACCTGTCGATCGCGCCGAGCGAGCGAACGTTCTCCTGGACGAGCTCGAGCTTCGCGGCCAAGAGACCGGTCGCCTCCGGCTTCGCGTACTGGTCGCCCGGCGTCGGCGGCGGCAGGCCCTCGAACGAGTCGTAGACGATCAGCTGCCGGCCGACGACATCGCAGGCGAGCGAAAGGTTGGCGGTGGATCCACCTTGGTAGCACCCGCATTCGACGACGGCGCCCTCGACCTCGGGCGGGATCTCGAACAGCTTCACCGCCATTGCCAGGTGCGCCTTGTAGGAGGTGCCGGTGAACACCCTGCGCGTGTTTCGCCACATGCGGAAGCCCAGTCGCAGCCGCTGGAGCCAGCCGATCCCGTAGGCCGGGTGGATGTTCGCCTCTAAAAAGAAGAAGACCACGGTCGGGAGCACGGTCAGCGCCGACCAGAAACGACGCAGGTGGCCATCGACCGGCTGCTTGCGCCAGCGCGCGATCCGATCGCGAATCGAGTTCCCCCCGGGTGAGCCCGAAGGGGCCGCCGCCAGATGTGCCGCCGGAGCGCGTGGAAGCCACCGGCGGCGAGTCTATAGCGCAATTTCGTCTCGCGACCACGACGAAACTTCGCTAGCATGACCGCCTCCCGGAATGAAGCTCTTCAACAGAACGAAGCAAGAAACCCGGTCGGCGAGCGAGCTCTTCGACGAGATCCGCGAGTTGACGCGGCGCAATCGGGAGCAGCGCGATCCCGAGCTCGACCGCCGCATCCTCTGGCTTCGGCACCTCGCTGGAGCCGAGCTCATTCGCGAGGAGGGGGGCGATGCGGAGTTCGTCGAGCCGGACTTCGCCGCCGTGAAATCCGACGCGCAGGTGATCGAGATCGGCCCCGAGGAGCTGACCCCGTCCCTGTTGCGCGCGGCGATCCTCAGTCGCGGATGCCTGCTCGTGCGCGGGCTGGTCGACCGTGAGGAGGCCATCGGCCTGGCCCAGGAGATCGAAGCCGCGTACACGGTCCGCGCCGAGAACGGGTCGGGCGGTAACGGCGCTCTCTACGAGGAGTTCCATCCGCAGCCGCAGTTCGAGTTCGCCCCCCGGGAGTGGATCGAGATGGGCGGCGGGCTGCTGGCGGTCGACTCCCCGCCGACGCTGTTCACGATCTTCGACGCGCTGGACCGCGCCGGATTTCTCGACGTCGTCCACGGCTATCTCGGGGAGCCCGGGCTGCTGTCGGTCGAGAAGACCACTCTGCGCAAGGCGACCCCGGACGTGCCCGGGAACTGGCACCAGGACGGGTCGTTCCTCGGTGAGGTTCGGGTGCTGAACCTCTGGCTGTCGCTGTCGCGCTGCGGCGACGAGGCCCCCGGGCTGGACATCGTCCCCCGCCGGCTCGACTTGCTGCCGGCCGGGGACGTAGACACCAACTTCCCGATTCAGGTCTCCGAGTCGAGGGTCGATGAGGCGGCCGGTGACGACGGCGTCCTGCGGCCGATCTTCGAGCCCGGCGACGCGCTTCTCTTCGACGAGGTCTTCCTCCACAAGACCGCCTCCGATCCGCAGATGCCGAAGCCGCGGTACGCGCTCGAGAGCTGGTTCTTCGGCCGCTCGGCGTTCTCGCCCGAATACGCCCCGATCGCCGTCTGATTTCGACGCTCGCCGGCCAGCCCTGACGGAGGCTGACGATGTGGAACGGCATGCGGGTCTCGGTCGTCCTGATGACCTACGCGGAGCGGGATTCGATCCGCGGCGTTATCGACGGGTTCTTCGAGACCGGCGTCGTCGACGAGGTCGTGGTCGTCAACAACAACGCCCAGCCGGGGACATCCGAGGAGGTGGCGAGGACCGAGGCGCGCGAGGTGTTCGAGCCCGCTCAGGGCTACGGCAATGCGACGCGGCGAGGGCTCCGGGAGGCCGAGGGCGATCTGGTGCTGCTGGCCGAGCCGGATGGCACGTTCGTGCCGGCTGACATCCTCAAGATGCTCAGCTACAGCGGCGAGTGCGAGGCCGTGCTCGGCACGCGCACGACCCGCGAGTTGATCTGGTCCGACGCGAACATGGGCTGGTTCCTTCGCTGGGGAAACTGGGCGGTCGCAAAGCTGGTCGAGGTGATGTTCAACACCAGCCACATCAGCGACATGGGCTGCAGCCTGCGCCTGTTCAACCGCCGGATGGCCGAGTACGTCGCTGACAACATGCGGGTGGGCGAGAGCCACGCGGGGGCCGAGATCCTGATGCTCGTCCTGCTCTCGGGGGCACGCTTCGTCGAGATCCCGGTCAACTACCTGCCCCGGGTCGGCAAGTCCTCGGTGACCGGGGATCCCTCGAAGGCGTTCATCCTCGGACTGAAGATGATCGCCCTGGTGCTCGCCTTTCGGCTCAAGGCGCCTCGGCGGCTTCCGCGCGCCGAGGCGCTGGACGTCGAAACCGCGGAGATCCCGGGCATCAGATGATCCAGGAGCAGCACTTCGACGAGGTCGCCGAGGTCTACGACGAGAGCCTGCCGGCGCATGTCACCGCCCATTACCTCGCCAAGCGCACGAGGTTCGTCCTCGAGCTCTTCCCGCCTCCGGCGCGGCTGCTCGATGTCGGCTGCGGTACGGGGGCCTTGGCCGCCGAGCTCGCGGCCCGTGGTTACGAAGCGACCGGGCTCGACCCATCCGAGGGGATGCTCCGCGTGCTCGGCGAGCGGGCGCCCCGGGTGAGCGCAGTCCGCGCGTCGGCGACCGCGATGCCCTTCGACGACGGGGAGTTCGATCTCAGCGTCAGCATCGCCACCATGCACCACATCGCCGACCCCGACTCGGTCAGGCGTGCCCTGGCGGAGATGGTCCGGGTCGTGCGCCCCGGCGGCAAGGTCATCGTCTGGGACCACAACCCGCGCAATCCGTACTGGCCGTACCTGATGAAGCGGGTACCCCAGGACCGCGGCGACGAGCGCCTCGTCGGCGTCGACGAGCTCGTCGACGGGCTCCGCGGGGGCGGCGCAGAGCCGCTTTCGGTGATGCAGCTCGGGTTGGTGCCGGACTTCGTCCCCGAGCGACTGCTCGGTGTCGCGGCCGCGGTCGAGCGCGCCGCGGAGCGCACTCCGGGACTCCGTCGGCTGTGCGCCCACAACGTCGTCGTGGCCGTACGCCGTTAGCCGTTTCGAGCGGCGGTCTGTGATCTGATACAGCACGAGCCCGTCGGTGATGGAGGACCACCCACAGCGATCCGGCCTCGCGCGGTCTTTCTCGGAGCGAGCGATGGGCGCGTACAGCGCCTACGAGCTGGCGGGGCCCCGCGCGGTCAGGGACTTCCGTGTCTCTCCCTTCGAGCCATCGGCCGGCGAGTACCTCGAGGCCGCGGCGGCCTTCGGCTCCGCGGCGGATTCCCCGGCCCAGCTCGCGGCCTCCTCGTCCACCGAGCGCGCGTCCGCAGACCCGGCACTCGTAGGCGCGCTCGGCATCGACCTGCGGCGATCCCCGCGGCCGACGCCCCGCGCCGGCCCTCGTCCGATCGTTGACGCCAGCTACGCCGACAGCGCGACCCAACAGGGGGCATGCGTCGAGCTCACGCCGCGAGAGCTCACGGATGCCGAGCCTCCCCCGACCATGACGGTCGAGCTGCGCCGCGGGGTGAGCCAGGACGAGGCGCTCGAGCACTTCGAGGCGGCGGGAACCGCCTAGACACGCTGACGGTGCCGGCACTCGCAACGCTGACGGTCCGCGGAGGCGGCCTGTGGATCCATGGTGACCTCTCGGAGACCGCTCTGATCCTCAGCCGCTTCGCCGACCAGCCGATCGCGCCGATCCCTCCGCTGGAGGGCCGCTCCGCGCTCCTGGTGATCCCGCCGGATCCCGCCGCCGCGCCCTGGCGGGTCGCGATCGGCGCCACGAAGCCGCTCGTCGCCTGCGGGCTGCCCTCCGACTGAGCCGTCGGAGCTCACCGCCCGTCAGCCGTTCGGGCGGCTGTCGGTGATCTGAAACAGCACGAGCGGCGCGATGCTTGGAAACTCCAGGGTGTCCTGATCGACTGTGAAGCGCTCTGGAAGCTCTCGGAGGAGGCTGCCGGCCGCTGATTTCTGGTCGCTCACGATCGCTCGACAGGGCTGGCTTGTCGCGGTAGCCCGCGGGCTGGCGCAGGTAGCTGACCAAGAAGATCGATCGCCCCCGTCCCAGCGAGATGGCCTGGTCGATCTGCTCGTCGAGCGGCGGGATCGGATCGAACGGAAGGAATGGCTTATCGCTGATCGGAAGGGCGAGACGAATCTCGGGGTGCGTCTGTGGCAGGTAGACATCGAGGCCGGTGAGGGGAACCGGGGTCAACCACGATCCGTCCACCACGACGTCGCCCGGGCTCCACCGCTGCTCGATCGCCTCCGCGACGCCCGCATAGTCGGGGCGCGCGGCTTCCTCGCCCAACGTCTGGACGGCGCCGCTCGCGTAGCCGCCGAGCACGAGCGCCGCACTGCCGAGCATCAGCGGAACGCCGGCGGCGGCGATCATGCCTCCGATGGCCAACGCGAGCCCGGGCCACGACGCGTTGAGATTCCGTGCCCCGAGCAGGTTGGTCCCGATGGCGCTGAGGATCGCCTCCCCGATCAGCGTCGAGAGCGCCAGCACGATGACCAGGGCGGCGCCGGAGGGAATCCGCCGAACGGCGCCGGCGCCGTGGCGCTCGACCAGGCTCCATAGCCGAGGCGCACACCCGACGACGGCGAGCACGAGGCCCGCAGCGATCATCAGTTCGGCCACGGTTCCCGGCAGCACCGTTTCCGGGATGTAGGGGTACCCGACGGCCCAGTTCTCGATCGCGTCCGTGACCGCGCCGAGGTTGAACGGTTGGAGAAAGTCGAGGATGTCGGTCGTCGGCGAGTTGTTGTCGGCGACGAACCCGGGCAGCCAGGGCGCGAACCCGACCGCGACCGCGACGTTGGCCACGATGCATGCCCGCAGCGCCTCGCGATGCTTCCAGACCACCCACAGGACCTGTGCGGCGAGGACGAACACGCAGGTGTAGTGGGAGTAGAGCGCCGCGCAGGAGCAGATCGCGTAGACCACCCACCACCGGACGCGGCCGCTCTCGATCGCGAGCCAGAGCGCCAGAGCCGAGAGCGTGAGGAGCGCGATCATCACCGCGTAGGCGCGCGCCTCGACCGAGTAGTAGATCATGAACGGGCTGAGCGCGATCACGGCCGCGCCGATCGCCGCGGCGCGTCTTGTTGAGCGTCCGCGCGCCGAGCGCGTATACGAGCGGGATCGTCGCCGTCCCTGCGATCAGCGACGGTAGGCGCACCCAACCCGGGCCGTCGCCGATCTCGAGCGTCAGCCACGAGAGGACGTAGTAAAGGGGCGGACTGATCTCGTCGTCGGACCGAACCGAGCTGAGGACGTCGCCCAAGCTCCGGTCGTGGACGATCCAGTACGTGGACAGCTCGTCCGCGTACAGGCTCTGGTCGGAGGTCGCGAGCCTGAGCGCGAATCCCAGGACCGTCAACCCCGCGACCGCCCAGGCAAATGGCGAGAGGCGTCCGAGCAGGCCCGCAGTCTAACCGCGCCGCGTGGCTCCGGGCGGGCGCGCGGGTGACATAGCCTGCGGCGACCTTGACGCGAATCCTGATCACCGGGGGCGCCGGGTTCGTGGGCGCAAACCTCGCCGTCGCCTTGGCGGAGCGCCATCGCGATTGGGAGATCGTCGCCCTCGACAACCTCCACCGAGCCGGCTCGGAGCTCAACCTGCCGCGCCTGCAGGCCGCCGGGGTGAGCTTCCGCGAGGCCGACGTTCGCGACCGCGACGCGCTGGGCGCGGTCGAGCCGATCGATGCGCTGGTCGAGTGCTCGGCGGAGCCCTCCGCGCTGGTCGGGATGAGCGGCGACACCGCCTACCCGTTCGAGACCAACCTGGTCGGCGCCTACAACTGCCTCGAGCTCGCCCGCCGCGACTCCGCCCGGTTCATCTTCCTCTCGACCAGCCGCATCTACCCCTACCCGGCTCTCAACGAGCTTCGCCTCGAGCGCGCGGAGACCCGGTTCGAGCTCTCCGCGTCGCAGCCGTTCGCGGGCGCCTCGCGAGCAGGGATCTCAGAGCGGTTCCCCCTCGACGGCCCGCGGACCCTCTACGGGGCGACGAAGCTCGCCGCCGAGCTCCTCGTGGCCGAGTACGCAGCCAACTTCGGCCTCACCGCGGCGGTCGACCGCTGCGGCGTGATCGCCGGGCCATGGCAGATGGGCAGGGTCGACCAGGGGGTGTTCACCTACTGGCTCCTCGCCCACCACTTCCGGCGCCCGCTCACCTACATCGGCTACGGCGGCGCCGGCCACCAGGTCCGTGACCTGCTGCACGTCGACGATCTGGTCGAGCTGATCGACTCGCAGCTCGCCGAGCCCGAGCGCTGGCGCGGCTTCGTCGGCAACGTCGGCGGCGGGCGCGAGGTCAGCCTCTCGCTGCTCGAGACGACCGAGATCTGCCGCGAGCTCACCGGGACCGAGATGCCGATTCGCGCGTCGTCCGAGGAGCGGCCCGGCGACGTTCCGCTATACATCTCCGACTGCTCTCGGCTGCACGCCGAGACCGACTGGCGGCCCCGGAAGCGGCCCCGGGAGGTGCTGGCCGACATTCTGGCTTGGGTGAAGGAGAACGAGGACACTGTCGCTGCGTCGCTGGGCTTCGGATCGTGAAGCTCTCGGTCGTCATCCCCGCGCGTAACGAGGCCGGGTCGATCGCCGCGACGCTGCGAGGGACGATCGCCGCGCTCGACGCGGCGGCGATCGAGCACGAGATCCTCGTCGTCGACGACGCGAGCGTCGACGCGACCCAGGCCACCGTCGAGGCGATCGCCGCCGATCATCCGCAGGTGCGGTGCCTGCGCTCGCACCATCCGCGAGGCTTCGGCTTCACCATCCGCTCCGGGCTCGAACGCTTCGAGGGCGACGCCGTGGCGTTGATGATGGCCGACGGATCCGACGACCCCGCCGACCTGGTCCGGTACCACCGCCTGATCGAGGAGGGGTACGACTGCGCCTTCGGCTCCCGATTCATGCCCGGGTCCCAGGTCCATGACTACCCACGCCTGAAGCTGGTGCTCAATCGGCTCGCGAACCGGTTCATCAGCGTCCTCTTTCGCCACCGGTTCAACGACACCACGAACGCGTTCAAGGCCTACCGGCGCGAGGTGATCGAGACCGTTCAGCCGCTGCTCTCCTACCACTACAACCTGACGGTGGAGCTTCCGCTGAAGGCAATCGTCCGCGGGCACAGCTTCGCGGTGATCCCGATCTCATGGCGAAACCGGACCTCGGGGACGAGCAAGCTGGCGATCCAGGAGATGGGCAGCCGCTATCTGTTCATCGTCCTCTACGTCTTCCTCGAGCACCACCTGAGCCGCGGTGACTACCGCCGCGCGCGCTTCGAGGACGGTTACCGGGCGGAGGCGACGACCTCCCCGGAGCCGAGCGCGCATCGATCCGCCTCAAGCTAGCCTGCCGGCGATGGGCGTCGCCGTGATCACGGGGTCGGGGGGCCTGATCGGGTCGGAATCCGTGCGCTATCTGGCGGCGCAGGGACTCGACGTGGTCGGGATCGAGAACGACATGCGCAGCCGGTTCTTCGGGCCGGAGGCATCGACCGCGCCGGTGACCGCCGACCTCGAGCGGGAGGTCGACGCGTTCACCTCGATCGAGCTCGACATCCGCGATGCCGAGGGCGTCGAGCGGCTGTTTCGCCGGCACGCGAGCTCGATCGAGGTGGTGGTGCACACGGCGGCCCAGCCCTCGCACGACTGGGCTGCGCGTGACCCGCAGACCGACTTCACCGTCAACGCCAACGGGACCCTCAATCTGCTCGAGGCCGCGCGAACCTTCAGCCCCGACGCGCCGTTCATCCACTGCTCCACCAACAAGGTCTACGGCGACACCCCCAACCGGCTGCCGTTGACGGAGCTCGAGACCCGGTTCGAACTGCCCCCGGGGCACCGGTACTCCAACGGCATCGACAGCTCGATGTCGATCGATCTCTCCACCCATTCGCTGTTCGGGGCCTCGAAGGCCGCGGCGGACCTGCTGGTCCAGGAGTACGGCCGGTACTTCGACATGCCCACCGTCTGCTTTCGCGGCGGTTGCCTCACCGGCCCCCAGCACGCCGGCGCGCAGCTGCACGGCTTCCTCGCCTATCTGATGAAGTGCGTTGCCACCGGCACCCCGTACACCGTCTTCGGCTACGACGGCAAGCAGGTCCGCGACAACATCCACAGCGCCGACCTGGTGGCGGCGTTCGAGGCGTTCCGGGGAGCCCCGCGCGCCGCGGCGGTCTACAACATCGGCGGGGGGCGCTTCTCGAACTGCTCGATGCTGGAGGCGATCGAGGTCTGCGAGCGGATCGCCGGCCGCGAGCTCCAGTGGGAGCTGGGGCCCGAGCCGCGGGTCGGCGACCACCGTTGGTGGATCTCCGACCTCGAGCCGTTCGAGGCCGACTACCCGGACTGGTCGCTGCGCTACGGCATCGAGGAGATCATCACCGAGATCTACGAGCGCAACGCGGAGCGCTGGCTCGCGGGACACGCCTGAGGTCAACGGACCGGCTGCCGGACTGATGGTCACCGAGCTCGCCTTCGTCGCCGGGTCGATCCAGAACCCGCGGCTCGTCGACCTCGCCGAGGCGCTGGCGCTCGAGGTGCGGGAGCTCGGCCTCGCCGCCACGATCGAGCGCGAGGCGATCCCCGCCCGGAAGGCGGGCCGAGTGAATGTCGTCCTCGATCCGCCGCGACTGGCCGTCGGGCGTCGCCGGCGGCCGCCGGCTGCCCGCGAGCTGGCGGGCGCAATCGCGATCTGGGCGGGGCTCGGGCGCGATGACCCGGCCGCCGCGGGTCCCGCGTTCGACCTCGACCTCGCCTCGGCGCGGGTCCGGCGGGCCCGGGGTGAGCACGTCGAGCCGCTCGCGATCGGGCAGGTCGTGGGCTGGTCGGCGTCGCTCGACGACGCGCGCGACATCGACCTGGCGGTGATCGGAGCCGGCGACAAACGCAGCGGTCGGCTGCTTGCCGAGGCCGCCGACGAGCTCAGCCGCTGGCGGGTCGAGATCGCCCGCCACCACCGACCCGTGGGCGCCCGACGGCGGCCCGGGGGGATATGAGACCGCGAGCGACCGGCGAGCGGTGCTCGCGCGGTCGAAGCTGGTGGTGGACCTCGCTCGCGGGAAGCCGCCGCGCCTGGATGCCCTCCGCGCCGCCGAGGCGATCTGCGCCGGGGCGGTGCTCGTCCGCGAAGACCCGCGCCCGCTGGCCGCGTTCGAGCCCGGCGCCCACTACGTCGACGGCGGCGACGACCCGGTCGCTGCCGCGGTGGAGCTGCTCGGCAACGGGCGACGGCGCCGTGAGCTGCAGGCCGCCGCCGCCGACGCGGCGGCCAAGGCCCCGCTGCGCGCCGCCGCCGAGGCGCTGGTCCAGGCGGCCAGGCGCGTCGCCGAGCGGCCCGCGGCGGCGGGTGGCGCTCGCCTCGGCCGCCGACTCGACGGCCGTCGCCGCCCCACCCCCGGTCTCCACGAAATCCCGACTCGGCCGCTGCCCGTCGGCGGCTGAAGCGGGTGCCGATTGGGCGAGATCGAGCTGGCGCGCGAACTCGAGCGGCTCGCGGCGGTGCTCGGTGGCGACGTCGACGAGCCGCGGGTCGAGCTCGCCGCAGCCCGGCGGTAGCGGACGCGAGGCCGCGAGTCTCGGTGTTGGTCACGGTGTTCGACTACGAGGCGGAGGTCGGCGGGGCCCTCGACTCGGTCGCCGGTTCTGCGTTCGAGGACGTCGAGCTGGTGATCGTCGACGACGGCTCGCGCGACGGCTCGCGTCGGCGGGTGGCGGAGTGGGTGCGGTCGCCCCCGGGCGTCGCGGCCAGCCTCGTCGTCCACCCGGCCAACCGCGGCCTGCCGAGCGCCCGCAACACGGCGCTCGCCCACGCCCGCGGCGAGCTCGCCTTCATCCTCGACGCCGACAACCGGGTCCTCGCCCACGGGCTCGAGCGTCTGGTCGAGGCGCTCGACGCCGACCCCGGCGCCGCCTTCGCCTACGGCCTCGCGAAGCGCGTTGACGAGCGTGGCCGGCGCACTCGGGCTGATGAATGTCGGCGGCTGGAGCCCGCCGCGGCTGCGCTTCAACAACTACATCGATGCGATGGCGATGATCCGGGTGGCGGAGCTGCGTGAGCTCGGCGGCTACACGACCGAGCTCACCCTCTACGGCTGGGAGGACTACGATCTCTGGTGCCGGATGGCCGAGCGCGGCATGCGCGGCGTCCACGTGCCCGAGATCCTCGCCGCCTATCGCGAGTCCTACACGGGGATGGCGTGGTCGATCTCCAACATCTCGACGACCGGACGCTTACCGCGAGCTGATCGCCCGCTCGCCGCGCGTAATGGCGGGGGTCACCCCGCCCCGGTGAGGCGGGCGGCCGATAGCGCCGATCTAGACTCGCGCCGATGAGCGGCGAGCCCGGGCCCCCGACCGCGACCCGGCGGCGCTCGAGCTTCGCGTCGCCGAGCTCGAGCAGCTGCTCGGGCGCGCCCGCGCCGAGCTCGACGAGGCGCGCTCGCGGATCGACCGGCTGGCGGCCGAGCAGGCGAGCGCCCTACGGGCGCTCAACACCGCCGAGCGGCGCCACGGCTCGCTGGCCTACCGGGTCGCCGGCGAGCTGCGGGCCCGCCTGCGGCGGTTGCCGTGACCAAAGTCCTCTTTGTCTGCTGGGAACCGATCGGCGAGCGTATGGCCGGACCCCCGATCCGCTGCCTGGAGCTGGCGCGGACCGTCGCCCGGGCCGGCTGCGAGGTGACGATCGCCGCGCCCGACAGCAGCTTCGACGACCCCTCCGTGACGCTGATCGACGCCGGCGCCGAGGACTACGAGCGGCTGCTGCGCGCGGCTCGCGATCACGACGTGGTCGTCGCCGAACGGCTGTCGCCGCACCTGCTGCACACGCTTTCGGGGCTGCGCACCCGCTACGTCGCCGACCTCTACAACCCGATCGTCGTCGAGTCGGCGGAGCGAAACCGCCGCAACCCACGGGGACGATCGCGGCCTTCGCCGCCGCCTGCGCGGCGCTGCTCGATGACGAGGCCGCGATGGGCGCCGCCCGCGAAGCGGTCGCGCGGGTCGCCGAGGCCCACCGCTGGGACCGCGTCGCCGCCCCGCTGGTCGACTACTGCCACGACTTCGAGGATCGCCCGCGGCCGAGCAAGCGGCGGGGGCTGATCGCCCGCAACGTCGCCGGCGCTCTACCCGGCGACTGCTGGCGAGCGAGCTCGAGGAGCGCGGCATGGGCGGGGTCGCCCGCAAGCTCTCGCGCAACGCGGTCACCGCCGTCGCCCCGAGGCGCCGACGCTGAGCCGCTACCACCAGACGGTCGAGTCGACTCCCTCGAGCTCGTCGATCGGCGTCGTGTAGACGCCGGACGAGAGGTACTTCCAGCCGTCGTCGGGGACGAGGAAGACGACGTTGCCGCCGTCGAGCTCGCCCGCGATCCGCACGCAGATCGCCGCGACCGCGCCCGCGGAGACGCCGGCGAACAGGCCCTCCTCGTGGAGCAGCTTCCGGGTCCAGACGATCGCGTCGCGGTTGGAGACCATGATCTTCCGGTCGAGCACCGAGAGGTCGATGATCGGCGGGATGAAGCCGTCGTCGAGCGAGCGCAGCCCCTGGACCAGCTCCCCCTGCATCGGCTCGGCGGCGACGATCTTGGTCTCCGGGTCGGCCTCCTTGAGCCGGCGGCCGACCCCCATCAGGGTGCCGCCGGTGCCGAGCCCGGCGACGAAGGCGCTGACCGAGTCGAGCTCCTCGAGGATCTCGGCCGCGGTGCCGTGATAGTGCGCCCCGGGGTTGGCCTCGTTGCCGTACTGGTAGGGCATGTAGTAGGCGCTCTCGGCCGCGGCGATCTCGAGCGCCAGCTCGACCGCGCCGTTGGAGCCCTTGGCGCCCTCGGAGTAGACGATCTCGGCGCCGAACATGCTCAGGAGCTGCGAGCGCTCCTCGGTGACGTTGTCGGGCATCACGGCCTTGAACGGATAGCCCTTGCGGCGGCAGATCATCGCCAGCGCGATCCCGGTGTTGCCCGAGGTCGGCTCGAGCACCGTCTGGCCGGGAGCGATCGCGCCCTCCGCCTCGGCCGCCTCGATCATCGCCTTCGCCACCCGGTCCTTGACCGAGCCGGTCGGGTTGCGGCCCTCGAGCTTGGCGAAGATCCGCACCTCGGGCTTCGGCGAAAGCCGGGGGAGCTCGACCAGCGGCGTGTTGCCGACCGCCTCGATCACGTTGCCGTAGCGGCCCCCGCAGGGGCGGTTGAGCGTCGGCTCGAGCATCGCTATAGAAAGTGTAGTAAGGCAGGCCGTGACGACCCTCGGCACCGAGATCCTCGATCGGCTGCTCGCGGCCGGGCCCGCGCTGCCCGCCGACGCCTGGTCGCTCGACGACAGGGGCGCTGGCGGTGGTGATCGCCGAGGTCGATGGCGGTCGGCGCACGGTGGTCGAGTGCGGGTCGGGCCGCAGCACGGTGGTGATCGCCCGCTTCCTGCGCGAGCTCGGCGGCGGCTCGGTGCACAGCCTCGAGCACGACCCGGCCTGGGCCCAGCTCACCCGGATGCGCCTGGCGGCCGAGGGGCTGGCGGCGATCGCCACCGTGATCGAGGCGCCGCTCTCGGCGCACCCGCTCGCCCCGCCGGGCTGTCGCTGGTACGCGCCCTGGGCGCTGCGCGAGCTGCCCGAGGGGCTCGACCTGCTCCTGGTCGACGGGCCGCCGGCGGGCGAGGAGCCGATCGAGCGCAGCCGCTACCCGGCGTTACCGGCGCTGGCGGGCCGGTTCGCCCCGGACGCGACCGTGATCCTCGACGACGTCGGGCGCGCCGGCGAGCGCTGGGTGCTCGAGCGCTGGGAGGCCGAGCACACGATCCGGTTCGAGCGCCGGCCCGAGGACGGGGTCGCGATCGGTGTATGTTGCGCCGACAACCCGGTGGAGGCCGATACGCAGGAAAGGAAGCGCACCCCAAGATGAGAGGAACTCGACTCTGGCTGCTGATCGGGATCGTGGCGCTGCTCGCGTCCGCCTTCGTGGCGGCCGGCTGCGGCGACGACGATGACGATGGCGGCGACGGCGAGACCACCGCGGCGAGCGGCGAGGATCTCGGGCTGATCAACGAGGGCACGCTGTTCATCGGGCTCGACACCCCTTACCCGCCGTTCGCGGAGGGCCAGCCTCCCAACGCCACCGGCTATGACGTCGAGGTGCTGAACGCGATCGGCGAGAATCTCGGCCTCGAGGTGGAGTACCAGGACACCGGGTTCCAGACGATCTTCCGCGACGTGGCGGCCGGTCAGTTCGACACCGCCGGCGCCGCGTCGACGATCAGCGCAGGACGGGAGAAGGTCGTCGACTTCACCGATCCCTACTACCTGAGCTCGACCGCGCTCCTGGTGGAGGAGGGCTCGGACATCGCCTCGGTCGACGACCTCGGCGGCGCCATCGTCGGCACCCAGGACGGGACCGTCCAGGAGGAGTTCGCCAACGAGGAGACCGACGCCTCCGAGGTGCGCGGCTTTCCCGAGGGCACGAACGCGATCACGGCGCTGCTGACCGGCCAGGTGGACGCGGCGCTGATCGACCAGGCGGTCGCCGCGGACGCGGTCGAGAAGCAGGGCGGCATGGAGATCGTCGAGGAGATCCCCGGCGAGGACCTGTTCGGGTTCGCGGTCGCGCCCGACAACGACGCCCTGCGCGAGGCGATGAACGAAGCGCTCGCGACGATCAAGGAGGACGGCACGATGGCGGAGCTCTACAACACGTACTTCGCCGGCGAGCCGCCGACCGAGGTGCTCGAGGGCAAGAACGAGCTCCTCACCGACGACTAGCGGGAAGGCTCAAGCAGCCGAGAGGAAGGGGCGCCGTCGGCGCCCCTTTCCGTTGGGCAAAGCGGTTAGCCTCGCGTCGATCCCGAGCGGAGGAGAGGCATGGAGTTCATCCTCAATTACTACTTCGACTTCGGCGTCATGGGCGACGAGTTCGAGCCGCGTCCTCGACGGGTTCTGGCTGACGCTCAAGCTGTCGATCATCTCCGGCGTGCTGTCGCTCGCGTGGGGCCTCGTGCTCGCGCTGTTGCGCCAGCTCCCGGGGAAAGCGCTGGCGCCGGTGCGCTTTCTCACCATCGCCTACATCGACGTCTTCCGCGGCATCCCGCTGCTGCTGGTGCTCCTGCTCCTCTCGGGCTTTCTCTCGGCCGCCCAGAACGAGGGGGTGATCCCGGAGCAGCTCGGGCTGCCCACCTGGCTGGGCCAGACGTCGCCGTTCTGGTGGGGCGTGATGGGGCTGACGCTCACCTACGGCGCCTACATGGCCGAGGTCTACCGGGCCGGGATCGAGGCGGTGCCGCGGGGCCAGACCGAGGCGGCGCGCTCGCTCGGGATGAGCCACGGCCAGGCGATGCGCTACGTGATCGTCCCGCAGGCGGTGCGCAAGGTGATCCCGCCGCTGCTCAACGACTTCATCGCGCTGATGAAGGACACCTCGCTCGTCGGGATCCTTGGCGCGCTCGAAGTGGTCCAGGTCGGTTTCGACGTCCAGACCGAGCAGATCAACGGCTCGGCGCTGGTGCTGGGGGCGATCCTGTTCCTGATCGTCACCATCCCGCTGGCGCGCTTGATCGACTGGCTGATCGCGCGCGACCAGGCGAAGACCCAACGCGGGGCGCCCTCGGAGGGGGGCGAGGCCGAGCCCTCCGGCCCGCCGGCGACCGGGATGGCGGGGACGTAGGCTGATGGCGATGGAAGCCACCGCTCCTGACGCCGGCCGCGGCACCCGACGACTCCCGGGTGCTCGTGCTCGACAACGTCCGCAAGCGCTTCGGCGAGCTCGAGGTGCTGCGCGGGGTCAACATCGAGGTCAACCGCGGCGAGGTCGTCTGCGTGCTCGGCCCCAGCGGCTCGGGCAAGTCGACCCTGCTGCGCTGCATCAACCTGCTCGAGCCGCCGGAGGGACGGCCGGATCCTGCTCGAGGGCAAGCAGATCACCGGCAAGGAGGCGACCGACGGGGCCGACTTCGTCCGCCGGCGGGTCGGGATGGTGTTCCAGCACTTCAACCTGTTCCCGCACAAGACGGCGCTCGAGAACGTCTGCATCGCCCAGGAGAAGGTGCTCGAGCGAAGCGCCGCAGAGGCGCGCGAGAAGGGGGAGTCGCTGCTCGCTCGCGTCGGGCTGGCGGACAAGCTCGGCGAGTACCCCGACCGGCTCTCCGGCGGCCAGCAGCAGCGGGTCGCGATCGCGCGCGCGCTGGCGATGGACCCGCACGTGATGCTGTTCGACGAGGTCACCTCGGCGCTCGACCCGGAGCTGGTCAAGGGGGTGCTCGACGTGATGCGCGAGCTCGCCGCCGAGGGGATGACGATGATCGTCGTCACGCACGAGATCGGGTTCGCCCGCGAGGTCGCGAACAGGGTGGTGTTCATGGACGCCGGCGTCGTGGTCGAGGAGGGGCCGCCGGCGCAGGTGCTCGACAACCCGCAGAAGGAGCGAACCAAGCGGTTCCTAGGCCTGGTGCTCGAGCACTGAGGGCGCGTCCGCGGCCGGTAGCGGACGAGCATCCCGCAGGCGCCGAGGATCCCGGAGATCGCGATCAGCGCCCCGGGCGGGATCCCGTAGCGAAAGTCGTAGGAGTTGGTGATCACCGGCACCAGGTAGAGGGCGAGGGCGCTGAGGCCGAAGAGCACGGTGCCGAGGCGCAGCGCCCCGCGGGCCAGGAACATGCCGAGCACGGTCGCGACGAACGCCGCGAGCAGGACGACGCCGCCGACCCGGAAGATCGCCTGGTAGGTGCCGAGCGCCCGCTCGCCGGCGCGGTTGAGCTCGACGCCGTCGTAGCGGAGCTCGAGCGCGTCGATGACGTTGCGTTCGGCGTTGGGGTCCCGGTAGGCGAACGAAATCGTCTCCGGCGACTGGCCCGCGAACGGGCGCGTCCCCGCGTGGGGGTCGAAGTAGCGGACGAAGTCCTCGCCCACCGCCTCGAGGTAGTCGAGCGGCTGATGGAGGATCACTTGGCGAGCGAACCGTCCCAGCGGCTCGCCGGTCTCCGGGCCGAGCGGGTCGAAGTTGGCCCGCGAGACCGAGTCGGCGACCCAGACGTAGCCGAACGGGCCCGGACGGTCGGAGGGCGGCACGTCCTCGCACAGGACCTCGGTCCCGTCGGGCGGGTCGAAGCGGCTGCAGTCGGCGAACGGCGCCACCCTCGAGTAGAGGTTCCAGCCGGCGAAGTCGGTGAGCCCGGCGTACTTGCCGTCGCTGATCGCGAAGGCGCCGAAGTAGACGGCCAGGATCGCGGCGGCGCCGGCCAGGGCCGCTCCGGCGGCCAGCAGGCGGTCGCGGATCGGGGCCGCGGCGCAGACGAGGGCGGTGAGGGCGAGCACCGCGGGTAGGACGATGCCGACGCTCCGGGTGAGCCCGGCGGCGGCCAGCAGCGCACCGGCCGCCAGCAGCCACCGGTGGTCGATCGCCGGTACCAGCCCGCGGACACCGGCGGCGAGCCCGGCGATCGCGAGCGCGAGCAGCAGCCAATCGGCCATGAACACGTGCTCGAGGTAGAGGTGGTCGCCGGCGAGCAGGATGCAGGCGGTCGGGACGCAGGCGATCGCCGGGCGCAGCCCCAGCCGCCGCATGGCGAGGAAGACGATCAGGCCGGCGGCGATCCCGCCGAGGTGCTGGATCACGATCGAGAACCAGACCTGGTCGGAGATCGCGTGCAGGACCTGAAGGAACATCGGCGTACACGGCCGGCATGTAGAAGTCGTCAAAGGTGCCGGTGGGATCCACCCGGGCGAACCGCGCGGCGTCGAGCACGGTCATGATCGCGGGGTGATAGAGCGCCATGGTCGCGAGGCGGATCGTGAACGCGACCCCGACGAGAACGAGCAGCGGGCCGTAGAGGAGCTCCTCGCGAAGAACGTGCGCCTTCACGGCCAGGGTGGCCCGGAACCCCGCCCGCGGCTCGTGAAGCGCTTGCGCCGGCGCCGCCGTGCTCGACATCGCCCGCACGGTAGCGGCTGCAGGCTCTCTAGACTGGCGCCTCGTGGAGTCCCGGACCGCCCCCGAGCACGCCGAAAACGACGCGGAGACCCCCGAGCCCGATCGCGTGGGTTACTCGCTCGCCAACCTGGCCGAGCTACTGTTGGCCTGCCTGGACGCGGCCGGCGCGAGGAGCGTGATCGAGGTCGGCTCCGACCGGGGGCTGCTGACGGCGAAGCTACTCGAGTGGGCCGGCCCCGAGCGCAAGGTCGTCGCCATCGACCCCGCGCCGCATCGCGAGCTCGAGGCGCTCGAGCGCGACCATCCGGAGCTCGAGCTGATCCGCGAAACCAGCCACGACGTGCTGCGTGAGATCGAGCTCACGGACGCCATCATCCTCGACGGAGACCACAACTATTTCACCCTCAGCGGCGAGCTCGAGCTCATCGGCGACCGCGCGCCGGAGGTCGAGCTGCCCCTGCTGCTGTTCCACGACGTCTGCTGGCCGCACGCGCGTCGCGACAGCTACTACGTTCCCGAGCGGATCCCGCCCGAGCATCGCCAGCCGCTCGCCCGCGACGCCGCGATCATGCCGGGAGATCCGGGAATCGTCGAGACCGGGATGCGAGTCGAGTGCGCCGCCGCTCACGAGGGCGGCGAGCGCAACGGGGTCCTCACCGCGGTCGAGGACTTCCTCGCCGATCGCGAGGACCTGAAGCTCGCCACCGTCCCCGCGTTCTTCGGGCTCGGCGTCATCTGGCACCGCAGCGCGCCATGGGCGGGGCAGGTCCAGGAGACCATCGAGGCCTTCGACCGCAACCCCCTGCTCGCACGCTTGGAGGAGCACCGCGTGGAGCACCTGATCGAGCACCTGCGCGCCTTCGACCACATCACGCACATGAACGAGGAGCTGATCCGCAACGCGGAGCGGCTCGCCCAGCAATCGGAGCGGATCGCCCGCCAGGAGCAGTTCCTGCGGATGCTGCTCGATTCCGGCAGCTTCGCGTTGGCCGAGAAGCTCTCGAACGCTCGCAACCGCGGCGCCAGCCCGGTTACGCGCGCGGAGATCCGCCGCGTGCTCGAGGACTGAGCCGCAGCGCGCTCAGGTGCGCGTGCGCGCGCGGCGGCCCAGGGCGCCCAGCTTTCGCAATGGAGTGGTCAGCCTCCAGCTGGTGCTGCCGTGCACCTCCTCGACCAGGTCCTCGAGCTCGGCGATCCGCTTCGCGTCGCGCGCCTGGACCGCGTCGCCGACCAGCTTCTCCCGCCCGCCCATCAGCCGCGCTGCCGAGGCCTCGGCCTCGGCGTGGCGGGCCCGCCGCACCCAGTCGTCGCTGCCGTACCCGTCGTCGGGGAAGCGTCCCTCCCACTTCTCGGCCAGGCGCATGTGCGCGCCGATCCACGTCTCGACTTCCGTGATCAACTCGAGCGAGTGATGATGAATGGTGCGGATGTCGGCGGTGACCACCTTCATCCCGGCGGCCCGCGTCTGCAGGCAGATGTCGTAGTCGTAGCCGTGAAAGCGGCCCAGCGACTCGTCGAACCGCACCTCCGCCAACGCCCGGGGCGAGAACCCGAGGACGAAGCCGTCGACCGAGTCCACCTCGCCGAGCCCCGAATACGATGGCGTCGCGTCCGGCAGCCAATTCAGCGAGGGGATCTCGCCCCCGCCGAGCTCCCGGTAGCGGTGAGTGAACGCGGCCCAGGTCACCGAGCCCTCCCACCAGGCGATGCTCCGCACCCCGACGGCGCCGGCGCACCCGACGATCCCGACGTCGGGATCGGAGAGCGCCAGACGAAGCTTCGCGCAGGCGTCGGAATCGATGATCTCGGCGTCCTGGTGGACGATCACCAGCGCCTCGAGGTCGTCGAGCTCGCGCGCCCGGTCGAGCAGCAGGTTGTAGTTGCGAAAGATCGAGCCGGCCGTACCAAGGGCGAGGATCGCCGAGTCGGGCTCGGCGGCGAGCTCGATCCCCGGTTTGGCGCAGCGGTCGTAGACCTCAGGCTCCGTTATCGCGCATCCGAAGGCGATCATCGGCGGGAAAATAGCGACCAGCGGAGCCTCGCGGACCCTCGACCGTGCATCTATACTCGCCCGCCATGACCCGCGTCGGCGCTCTGCGCAGCAGGATCGCGCCGCTCGTGCCGACGCCCCTGGCCCGCTGGGCGGTCGAGTGGCGGACTGCTGCACGGGGGCTGGTCCCGCACGCGCGCCGGCCGCGCGACCTGCTCCGAGCCTCGCTGGCCGTCGCCCACAACCGCGAGCACGAGCGCCGCCGGCGTGCGGGCGGCTTCGGCGCGATCCCGCTGGCCAGCCTGCGGGTCGAGGTCGGGGCAGGCTCGGCGGTGCTCGAGCCGGCTCCGCTGGGCTGGTCCTTCGGCGAGCGCGACCGCGACGACCCCGCGTCGCTGCGCATGAAGCCGGGCGGCCGCGCGGCGTACAGGGTCACGTGCGAGCCTGGGACGCGGTTCGATACGCGCGTGTACATCGAGCCCCCCGACGGGATGGTCGAGCACCCGCCGCTTCGCTTCGTGGTCGAGATAGAGACCCACGGGGGCCGGCGGGCGCGGTTCGCCAAGGCGCTCGGAGGCGCTGGCGAGGCGAACGTCGGTGCGGTCAGCCTCAAGTTGCCCGCCCACGGCGGCGAGCTGCGGCTGGAGCTGGCGCTCGAAGCCGGCGACCGCGGACAGCCGCTCGGTCGCGGGGTCTGGTTCGACCCCTGCCTCACCGATCCACGCCCGGGTTCGCCGCCGGCGCCCTCGCGCTTCGAGAGCTCACGGCCGCGCAGGGCCAGCGGGCAGGGCGTGGCCGCGCCGCCCGGCCCGGAACCGCGCTTCTCGATCCTACTCCCGGTACACGACCCCGATCCGGTCTTCCTCGACCGCGCAGTCGCCTCGGTGCTGCGTCAGACCCGCCCCGATTGGGAGCTGTGCGTGCTCGACGACGCGTCCGCGGACCCGGACGTCCGCGAGCTGCTCGCCGCCCATACGGAGCTCGAGCCGCGGGTGAAGTTGCGCCGCTCGGAACGGCAACTGGGCATCTCCGGCGCCACGAACGCCGCGCTCGAGCTCGCCGGCGGCGAGTTTGTGCTGCTGCTCGACCACGATGATGAGATCGAGGCCGACGCGCTCGCGGCGTTCGCGGCTGCCCTAGCTGAGTTCCCCGACGCTGACCTGCTCTACACCGATGAGGCGACCGTCGACGAAGCCAACCGCTGGCTCGCCAGCTTCATCAAGCCGGCCTGGTCTCCGGAGCTCTTCGAAGCGAACATGTACAGCTGCCACTTCGCGGCTCTGCGCCGCGAGCTGGTCGAGCGGCTCGGCGGCATGCGCGGTGATTTCGACGGCTCGCAGGACTACGACCTGGTGCTGCGCGCGAGCGAGGTGACAGACCGAATCGTCCACGTTCCGGGAGTCCGCTACTACTGGCGCTATCACGTCGGCTCGGCGTTCGCCGGCGCCAAGCCGTACGCGTACACGGCAGCCAAGCTGACGCTCGAGGCGCATTACGAGCGCAGCGGCCGGCCTGGCGAGGTGAAGCCCCTGAACCTGCTCGGCTGCTACGGCCGCCGCCCCGCCCCGGCGCCCGGGGCAGTTGCCGCGCTGCTCGCGGTGACCGCCGACGATGATGCGGACGCGGTCGCGCGCTGCGCCGCCGAGCTTGCGAGCGCGGGCGCCGCCGAGGTGATCCTCGCCTGCGCTGGGACGGCCGCCGCCCAGCTTGCCACCCCCACGAAGGCCACGGTCTGCGTGGGGCCCACAGGCGCCGGCCGCGCCGAGCTGCTCGACCTCGCCGCGGCGGCCGCCACCGGCGCCGACTGGCTGCTAGCGATCGCCGACCCGGTCGCCGCCGCCACCGCGGGCTGGCTGGACGAGCTGCTCACGGTGGCCGCGATCGACGGGGTCGGCGCCGTCGGCGCCGTGGTCGTCTCGGCGACCGGACGGATCGAGGACGCCGGGGTGGCAATCTCAGATGGCCTGGCGCTGATCGGCGACCTCGACGCCGAGCTCGCCTTCGACGACCCCCAGCGGGCCAGCTCCACCCAGACCCTCGTCCGCGACGTGTCGGCATGCAGCGGGCCGCTGCTGTTCGCGGCCGCCACTCATGCCGAGCTGGGCGGGCTGGCGGAGGGCGGCTTCGACGAGCTCGCCGGCGCCGACCTCTGCCTGCGTGCCCGCGAGCGCGAGCTACGGGTCGCCGTGACACCCAACGCCCGCCTCGAACGCCTCGGCCCGGCGCGGCCGTGCTCGATCGCGGAGCGGCTGAGCTTCCAGCGACGCTGGTGGTCGCCGGATACCGATCCCTACTACCACCCCGACTTCTGCCGCCAGCGGGCCATCTTCAGCAGCCCGCTGCGGCCTGAGCCAAAGCGGGCATGGCGTCCGCCGGTGACCGGCGACGCGCCGCCGGCTTCCGAGTCGGCCCCGCGCGGGCTGCGAGAGGAGCTGGCCGACGAATTCCTGGCGGGGTCGGGGCTCGAGATCGGGCCGCTGCACTCACCGCTGCGGCTGCCGCCGCACGCGTCGGTGCGCTACGTCGACCGGATGCCGGTGACCCGGCTGCGGCGCCACTACCCCGAGCTCGGCGAGCTGCCCCTGATCGAGATCGACATTGGCGACGACGGCGAGCGCCTGGCGAAGATCCAGGCGGAATCGCACGACTTCGTGATCGCCAACCACCTGCTCGAACACACCGGCGACCCGATCTCGACGATTGGCAGCTGGCTGCGCGTCCTGCGTCCAGGAGGGTTGATCTATATGGCGGTCCCCGACAAGCGCTACACGTTCGACATCGAGCGCGAGCCGACCCCACTGGAGCACATGGTCCGCGACCACACGGACGGCCCGGACAGATCTCGTCGCCAGCACTTCGAGGAGTGGGCGCGTCACGTCGAGCGGGTCGCCGAGGACCGGGTGGCCGAGCGCGCCGACATCCTCGAGCGGATCGACTACAGCGTCCACACCCACGTGTTTACCGAGCGCCGGCTGCTGGAACTGATCTTCGCCTGTGACGATCTGGTCGGCCCGGTCGAGGTCGAGGCGATGCGCCGCAGCGGGCTCGAGACCCTGGTGGTGATCCGCAAGCCGGACCCCGCGGTTGAGCTGCCCGCGCCCGAGCCCGCCTACGACGAGGAGCCGCTGCCGGGCTGAATGGTCAGTCGCCGGGCTTGCGGTCCGGGTCCTCGGGCTTGCGGTCCGGGTCGGGGGAGACCCGGTCGATCAGCGCCGTGATCACCTGCTTGACCTGGCGCCGGCGGCCGCCCACGGCCCGCCTGGTGCGGTGCTTGAACCGGTTGCGCGCCCGCAATAGCCGGCCGAACACGGGCGAGGACTCGGCCTCCTCGAGGAGCGCGCTGCGCAGGCTCAGGCGCGGCAGGTCGGCGAGCTCCTGCTCGGCCTCGAGCAGCCGGGCACGCGCCTGGGCGAGCTCCGCGCGCAGCGCCTCGAGCTCGCCCGCGCGGTCGGTGACCCTCTCCGTGGACTCGGCTCTCACGCCGCGAACGTTAGTGGCCGGCGGGCGCGGCTGCGATCCGATCGCAAGAGATTGAGACCTGACTACGATTCCGCGCCCATGATCGAGATCGAGTTCCTGCTCGCGCGCGGCCAGAACGCCTTCTTCGCCGAGCTCGCCGCGATCCTGCGCGACGAGCTCCGCGAGCTCGGGCGCCCGGCCAGGGTCACGGTCGGCGCAGAGGACGACCCGGGCCCCGACCGGGTCCAGGTGCTGCTCCCCCCACACGAGTACGCGACCCTCACCGACGGCGGCCTCGACCGAGCGCGGCTCGAGCGGATGATCTTCGTCTGCGCCGAGCCTCCCGCGAGCCCGTGGTTCGACGGCAACGTGGCGCTGGCGCCGCTCGCCGGCGCGGTCTTCGACATCAACCTCGCGAGCGTCGAGGAGTTCAGCTCGCTCGGGATCGCGGCCCGGCATCTGCCGCTCGGCTACGCGCGCAGCTGGGACCGCTTCGACGCCGCGGCCGAGCGCGACGTCGACGTCACCTTCATGGGCTGCGCCACGTACCGGCGCGAGCGCATCCTCTCGGGCTACGCGCCGATCCTGGCGCGGCGGCGCTGCGAGCTGGTGATCTCCGACAACGACGCGCCCAACCCCGCCTCGGGCTCCAGCTTTCTCGCCGGCGAGGACAAGTGGTCGCTGCTCGGCCGCTCGAAGCTGGTGCTGAACGTCCACAGGGAGGACTTTCCACCGTACTTCGAATGGGTCCGGGTGCTCGAGGCGATCCACTGCGGCGCCGTGGTGGTGAGCGAGCGGTCCTGGCATTTCGCACCGCTCGCAGCCGGCACCCACTTTATCTCCGGACACCCCGAGAGCCTCGCGCTGCTGGCCGACGAGCTGCTCGATTCGCCCGAGCGCCTCGAGCGGATCCGCGCCGACGCCTACGGATTCGTCCGCGAGCGGCTGCCGCTGCGAGAGAGCGCCGCGATGCTCGCCGAGGCCGCCGATCGGATCGCGGCGCGGCCGCGCCGCGGCCGCCCGCGCGTGCTCCGGGGCCGGGCCCGGCTGGCGATCACGCCGCCGGAGCGGAGCCTGCGCGAGGTCCTCCAGCCGGCGATCGAGGGACGCCAGCAGCTGGTCAAGGCGGTGGCGCGGGTCGCGAAGCAGACCCGGCTCGAGACGATCGCCCTGAGCCGCCGCATCGCGGAGCTCGAGCGCGCCGTCGCCGGCGAGTCGACCACCGAGCCCGTCGTCCGCCATCGGTCACCCGGGTTCGGCGCGGCGGCGCCGCGGGTCTCGGTGATCGTCCCCGCGTACAACCAGTCCGAGCTGCTCGTCCAGGCGCTCGACTCGGTCGCCGCCGGCGAGTACGCCGACCTCGAGCTGGTCGTCGTCGACGACTGCTCGACCGACCTGACCGGCGACGTCGCCGAGCGCTGGATGCTGGCTCATCCGCAGATCCCCTCGCTGCTCCTGCGCCAGCCGATCAACCGCGGCCTGCCGGCGACGCGCAACACCGCGATCGGTCACTCGCACGGCGAGCTGGTGCTGCCGCTGGACTCCGACAACGAGCTGCTGCCCAACTGCCTCTCGAGGCTGACCGAGGCGCTCGACCGCGAGCCAGGCGCCGCCTTCGCCTACGGCATCCTCCAGGGCGTCGGCGACGACGGCCCAGAGCTGGTGATGGGCTACTACGGCTGGGACCCCGAGCGCCTCGCCCGAGGCAACTACATCGACGCGCTGGCGCTGATCCGCCGCGACGCCCTCGAGCAGGTGGCGGGATACTGCGACGAGCCGGCCATCCATGGCTGGGAGGACTACGATCTGTGGTGCACGTTCGCGGAGCGGGGGCTGCATGGGGCACACGTGCGGGAGTTCGTCGCCCGTTACCGGATCGGCTCGACGTCGATGATCAAGCTCACCGCAATCTCGATCGGCGAGGCCAGGGCCCGGCTTGCAGAGCGACACCCGAAGGTCTTCGCGGAGACAGACGCTTGAGCGCCAATCCGCCGATCTTCGAGATCGACCCGTGGCAGATGTCGTTCGGCGAGCGGGCCGCGCTCGAGGGCGTGCTCAGCCAGGTGAAGCCGCGCCTGGCGATCGAGATCGGAACGGCGGAGGGCGGCAGCCTGTCGCGGATCGCCGCCCACAGCGAGGAGGTGCACTCGATCGACCTCGTCCGCTGCCCGGCGCCGCAGCCGGACAACGTCACCCTCCACGTCGGCGACAGCCGCAAGCTGCTCCCCGAGCTGCTGGAGCGGTTCGCCGGCGAGGGGCGGACGGTCGACTTCGTGCTCGTCGACGGCGATCACTCGCGCGCCGGCGTGCGCCAGGACCTGCTCGACCTGCTCGGCTCGCCCGCGATCTCGCCGCACCGTGATCGTCATGCACGACACCTTCAACGGCGAGGTGCGCGCCGGGATCACCGACGTCGACTTCGCCTCCTACCCGGACGTCGCCCTGGTCGAGCTCGACATGACCGGCGGCTACATGGCCCGCAGCGGGCCGTTCGAGGGACAGCTCTGGGGCGGGATCGGGCTGGCGATCGTCGACGCCGACGCCGAGCGGCGACCTGGGATCTACAACCAGTACCTCCACGACGCGTACGGCATGGTCGAGCAGCTCGGTGGCAACCCGACCGACGGCGGCCGGTTCTGGCCCCATAGGCTCTTACCATGGCGGCGGTAAGCGAGCGGCTCGTGGCCGCGTCCGAGGTGGACCCCTCATGAGCTCCGCCACCGAGGCCCGCGAACAGGGCCTGCAGGAGATCCGTGGACCCTCGGCGCTGGGCGGCGGCACGCGGCGCTTCTTCGACCTCCTGTGGCTGACGGCCAAGACCCAGTTCAAGCTCGGCTACCACGGCACCGCCCTCGGCTTCCTCTGGTCGCTGGTCCGCCCGCTGGTGCTGTTCGCGATCCTGCTCGCGGTCTTCACGCAGATCTTTCGGCTCGGCGACGCCGTCCCCCATTACGCGGCGCTGCTGCTGCTGAACGTGATGCTGTTCGGCCTCTTTCAGGAAGCCACGGTCAACGCCGTCCAGTCCGTGGTTGCCCAGGAGGCACTCGTTCGCAAGATGCAGTTTCCGCGCCTGGTGATCCCGCTGTCGATCGTGCTCACCGTCTCATTGCAGTTCATGCTCAACCTGGTCGTCGTGTTCCCGATCATCATCGCGGCCGGCGTTGAGCCGATCTGGACCTGGGCCCTCGTCCCACTCCTGGTCGCCGCGCTGCTGATCCTGACCACGACGGTCTCCATGCTGCTCTCCGCGCTCTTCGTGCGCGTGCGCGACGTCGCGATCATCTGGACCGTCCTCGCCACGGTGCTCTTCTACGCTACCCCGGTCCTCTACCCGATCGCGTACACGGAGAGCGTCTCGGACGGCCTCTTCCGGGACGCGATCATGCTCAACCCGCTGACCCCGATCTTCAACCAGGCGCACGAGTGGGTGATCGACCCCTCGGCGCCGGGCGCGATCGAGGCCGCGAACGGGGCCTGGCCGCTGCTGGTGATCCCGGCGCTGCTCTACCTGGCGGTCTGCGCGCTCGGCGTGTGGACGTTCGCCCGCGAGGCGCCGCGCGTCGCGGAGAACCTCTGACGCACACGATGGTGGACACCCGGCCCTCCGCGGCGGGCGGCTTCCTGCGCTCCGTGGTGGTTGCGCTCCAAACGCCGCGCGCGGAGTGGTTGATCGTCGGCGCGCTGACGCTGGTGGCGCTCGTCCTGCGGTGGTCGCCGCTTCAGGTCAGCCTCCACGACGACGAGCTGTTCCTGTACGCGATCGTCAACGACCACTCCCTCGGGGAGGTCATGTCGATCGTGCACGACACGGAGAAGACGCCGCCCCTGGGGTTCGTGCTGCGTGGCTGTTCGCGGTCGGCGACGATCTCACGATTCCGCTGCGGATTCCCTCGCTCGTCGCGGGCATCGCGAGCGTGCCGCTCGTCTACCTGCTCGGGCGGCGCACCGTGGGGCGCGCGGCCGCGACCGTGGCCGCGGCCTGGTTCGCGATCAGCCCGTACCAGATCTATCTACTCGACCGGTAGCCGCGCGTACGCCCTGGTCGACCGCGTTCGTCATCGTCGCGACCCTGGCGCTGCTCCTCGCCCTCGAGCAGCGACGGCTTCGGTGGTGGATGCTCTACGCCGTCGCGGCCACCGCGGCCGTGTACAGCCACTACATCTCGGCGCTCGTCCTCGTGCCGCAGGCCGCGTGGGCGCTGTGGACGCACCGCGAGAGCGCGCGCGAGCAGCTGCTCGCGCACGGCGCCGTAGTGGTCGCGTTCCTGCCCTGGCTGCCGTCGTTCATCGTCCAGGCCCGGCACAGCGATGCGGAGGCCGCGTTCATCGCGATCATCGCGCCGGTGAAGCTCTCCGTAATCGAGGGTCTAGTCAGTCATCCGCTCTTCGCACATCCCCACCTCCCACTGAAGCACCTGCCGGGCTCGTTTCCCGAGGCGCTGATCCTGACAGCCCTGGCCGTGGCCCTCGTCGTGACGGCGTACCGCTGGATCACGACGCGGCGCGCGCCGAGCCCGCCGCGCGCCGGTGGACTGCTCCTCCTGCTGGCGATCTTCCCCCTCGTGGCGTTGATCCTCTACAGCCTCCAGCCCGACACCAGCTTCCTGCTGGCGCGCAACCTGGCCGTAGCGGTGCCTTACGCGCTGCTGCTGATCGGCTGGCTTCTCACCCGCCCGCCGCCGATGGTCGCGACCGCGCTCTCGCTCGTCGCGCTCGCCGGCCTCGGGGTCGGTGCGGTGAAGATCCAGGACCCGGACAACCAGCCTCCGGACGGCCGCGATGCGGCGCGCTTCATCGACGCCCACGCGCCGCCGAACACGGCCTACATCGACTCCCAGATCGTGCCCTTCGAAGACCCCAATGCGCGCAACATCCGCGTCTACCTGGAGCGCCCGATTCCCACCTACCCTCCCAGCGAGACGGCCGCGGTGTGGAAGGCGCAGGCCCGTGCCGGCGCGCCGGTCTTCGTCTCCGTTTGGCTGCCTCTGTTGACGGAGTTGCCGGTTGAAGGTTGCGGGCCGCCTCCGCCGCCGCACGCGTCCCAGTACGAACTGGTCGCGGAGCATGCGACCCCTGGCTACGCATCCATCGTCGTCTGCGGCTATGCGCCGAGCTAGCGCCGCCGCAGGCGGCGTCCCAGGGCACGCAGCGGGCGCGTGAGCCTCCAGCTCTGACTCCGCTCGACGCTGCTGACGATGGCGCGGAGGGCGCCGATCTCGCGTTGTAGCTGACGGGCCTGGGCTTTCGCCTGAAGATCTGTTGCGGAGACCTTGAGGCGTAGCATCCCGGCCTCGGCCTCGGCACGGCGCGCGCGCTGCTCGAGGTTCCCAGCCTCCTCGGTGATCATCGGCACCCGCCCGTCCCACTTCTCGGCCACCCTGACGTGGGCCGCCATCCAGGCGTCCGGATCGCCGATCAGGTCGAGCGAGTGGTGGTGGACGACCTTGACGTCGGCCGTCACCACCTTGCGGCCGGCCTCGCGCGCCTGCAGGCAGAGGTCGGCGTCGTAGCCGTGAGCGCTCCCAGCGACTCGTCGAAGCGCAGGTTCTCGATCGCCCACGGGGTGAGACCCAGCAAGAAGCCGTCGAGGTTGTCGACCTCGCCGGTGCGGGCGTAGGCGGGCAAGTCCTCGAAGCCCCAGGCGAACGCTGGGAACTCGCCTCCGCCGAACTCGTGCGCGGGGTAGCGATGGGTGAAGCGAGGCCCAGGTGACCGAGCCCTCCCACCAGGCGATGTTGCGCGCCCCGATCGATCCGACGCAGCCGACGATCGCGACCATCGGGTCGGCGATCGCCTCGCGCAGCGTGGCGCAGAAGCGCGGATCGGCGATCTCCGAGTCCTGGTGCACGAGGACGAGCGCCTCGAGCTCGTCGCCGAGCTCGCGCGCCTGGTCCAGCAGGATGTTGTAGTTCCGAAGCAGCGAACCGGTCGCCGCGTGGGCGAAAACCAGCGAGTCCGGCTCGCGCGCGAGCTCGATTCCGCGGCCGGCACACCGCTCGTAGGTCTCGGGGTCCGTGATCGAGCAGCCGAACGCGATCATCTGCCGACCGCCCGCGCGCGCAGCCGCGAGCGCCGGCCCGAGCGCCGGCGCATCGTCTCGATCGCGCCGGCGCCGCGGCCGAGGTGTTCGAGATCGGCCGGGTAGCGCTCGCGCGCCGTGGCCGCGAGGTAACCCCTGACTCGGCCGCGGACCCCGGCGACGTTGCGGTCGACGACCGCCTGACCGGCGCAGGTGGCGAGCTCCCGTACCAGCACCGGCCCGAGCCGCCGAGGGGTCACCACCTGCCACTTTCGCAGCACGTAGCCGCGCCCGTAACCGGTCAGGTAGTTCTTGCGGGCCGAGCCGGAGCCGAGCGTCGCGGAATGCTCGTGGTCGCCGATCGCGTCCGGGGCGAGCGCGCAGCGCAGCCCGAGGGAGCGAAGTCGCAGGACCAGGTCGACGTCCTCCCAGTAGGCGAACAGGCGCTCGTCGAAGCCGCCGACCGCGAGGAAGGTCGAGCGGTCGAACGCCGCCGCGGCGGCCGAGGGCCCGATCGGATCCGCGACACCTTCGCTCAATACGGTCAGCGGGGCGCCGTTGAGATAGTCCCAGACCAGGAGCGTCCGGTCGAGCTCCATGCCGGCGCTGTCGATCAGCGAGCGGTCCGCCCAGTCCCGCATCACCGCGGCCGTCATCACGACCCCGGCCGAGGGGTCGATCGGCGCCGTGATCGCCTCGACGAACCCCGGATCACAGACGCAGTCGTCGTTGAGCAGCACCAGCCGTCGCCCTCTGCGCGGCGGGCGCCGATGTTGACCGCCCTGGTGTAGCCGAGGTTGGTCTCGAGGCTGACCACCTCGACGCCCTCGTGGGCGGCGCAGATCGAGGCGACCGAGCCGCCCGGAGCCGTTGTCGACGACGATGGTCTGGTGATCGCCGGAGGCGATCGAGCCGAGCATCCGTCGAGCCGCTCGGCGTCTTGCGTCGGCACGACCACGGTCGCCGACCCGTTGCCGCTCATCGGCCGGAGGCTCAGTACGCGCCGGTGCCGCGCAGGATGACGGGGATCGTCTGGGCGAGGATGCGCAGGTCGCGCGCGAGCGAGAGGTTCTCGATGTAGTCGAGCTCGACCGCGAGCCGCTCGTGCGAAGGTCAGGTCGCCGCGGCCGAAGACCTGCATCGGGCCGGTCATGCCCGGGCTTGACGCTGAGCCGGAAGCGGTGCTCGGGCCGGTAGCGCTCGACGAGCTCGATCTGCTCCGGGCGCGGGCCGACGATGCTCATGTCGCCGCGCAGGACGTTGACGAGCTGCGGCAGCTCGTCGAGGCTGAAGCCGCCGCAGGAAGCGGCCGACGCGGGTGACGCGCGGGTCGTCGCGGAGCTTGAACATCGGGTCGTCGCAGCTCGTCGAGCGGACCACGCTCGGCGAGGCGCTCCTCGGCGTCGGCGACCATCGTGCGGAACTTGTAGCATCCGGAACGGGTCGCCGTCGAGGCCGGCGCGCATCTGGCGGAAGAAGACGGGCCCGCGGCTGTCGAGCTTGATCGCGAGCGCGACCAGCGGCAGGAGCGGGGCGATCACCACCAGCCCGGCCGAGGCGACCGCGATGTCGAAGCCGCGCTTGATCAGCACCGTCGAGCGCGAGACGTCCCAGGTGTCGTACTCGAGCACCGGGAGGTCGGCGACCTGGGAGAGCCGGCACGGGCCCGGCGCGACCGCGCAGCGGCGAGATGACGCTCAGCTTCACCTGCCGCTCGCGGCAGAGCGCGACGAGGCCGCCGATCTCAGCCGGGGTCCATGCGATCGGAGGCGACGATCACGCGGTCGACGCGCTCCGGCGAGCGCGTCGAACGGCCTCGATCTCGTGCTCGGCGGTCGAGCTCAGGTGCATGTCGGGGAACAGCTCGACCTTGCGCCGGATCGCCGCAGCCAGCTCGCCGTCGCCGATCACGGCGGTGAGCTCGGGCGGCGTGATGCGGCGCCAGGCCCAGCGGGCGAGGCCGCGCGCAGGACGAACGCGCCGGCGCCGGCGACGACGACGGCTCCGAGCACGGCGCTCGGCGGCGAGCTGGCCGGCCGGCGTCAGCGGCAGCACCAGCGCCAGGGCCGCGACGCCGGCCGCCGCCCAGGCGGCGATCGCGGGCAGCTCGTCGACGGTCAGGTGGCGGATCGCGCCGTGGTCGCGGTCGTAGAGGCCGATCAGCTTCGCGAACAGGATCCAGACCGGCAGCAGCGCCAGGGCCCAGAAGGCGTCGGCGGAGGACGAGGCGACGACGAGGCTGGCGCCGGCGGCCGCGGCGAGGTCGGCGATCGCGAGCATGCGGCGGCGCAGGGCGTCGCGCCAGAACCGAGGCCGTGCGACCGAATCGGCGGAGCCCCCATCGACACTGACGAGGGAAGGTCCGTCCCTGACCATCGCGCGACAGGTTATCCCGGAAGGAGCGGAAATGACGCGCTGATCTCGCGCGTTGCCACCGCGCTCGCACGACGTCTACCCTCGGCGGCCGTGAATTCATCCAAACTTCCACCCGCCTTCCTGCTCTGCGTCGAGCATGGCCGCCTGGAAAGCGAGGCGATCCTGCTGGTCGAGAGCCTGCGCGCGTGGGGCGGATCGTGCGCGCGGGCCCCGGTGTACGCGTTCGCTCCCCGACCCGCGTCCAGCCCGCAGCCGCGACGGTCGAGCGGCTGGCAGGCCTCGAGGCCACCTTCATCGACGAGCCGCTCGTGGATCGCTTCGTCGAGACCCCGACCTTCAACAAGGTGGCGGTCTCGGCCTGGGCCGAGCGCGAGCTCGAGCACGAGACGCTCGTGTTCACCGACACCGACTGCGTCTTCTGCGGCGAGCCGACCGAGCTCGCCGAGGGCGACTGGGTCGGCCGCCGTGCGCCCGGTCGATCGGCGGATCGCCGGCTCGCGAGGCAAGGGCAAAGGGTGAGCCCTACTGGCAGAAGATGTACGCCGAGCTCGGGGTCGAGGGCGGCCGTTCACCCGCACCACCGTCGGTCAGATGGAGATCCGCGCCTACTGGAACAGCGGCCTGATCGGGGCCCGGCGCAGCGCCGGGCTGTTCACCGCCTGGGAGCGCGCGCTGAACCGCCTCTACGACGCCGACCTTGTGCCAGGCGTTGGCCACACTTCATGGACCAGCTCAGCTGGGCGGCCGTGACCGCCGACGTCCACGATCGGGTGCGGGTCCTCTCCGACGCCTACAACTACCCGCTGCGTCACCGCACGGCCCTCGCCCCGGCCGCCGTCGGAGCTCGACCTCGCCGAGATGGTCCACCTGCACTACCGGCTCTGGTTTCACCTTGCCGACGCCCTGCCGAAGGTCGACCCCCCGTTCGACCCCGGCAGCGATCGCTACCGCTGGCTCGCGGAGCGGCTGCCGCTTCAGCCCGAGGTCGACGAGGCGGACTGAGCTCCGCTCAATTAAGCGCCAGGACCTGCTGCTGGATCTCGGGGTCACGCGGGTTCAGCCGTAATGCCTCCAAGAGCGCCGCGCTCGAAGCCTCATCGTCGCCCGACTCGGACGCCATCCGTGCGGCGAGCAGGTGCAGGCGGTACTCCTCGGGGGCGCGCTCGATCGCCTCGGCGATCTCCTCGGTCGCGCGCTGATAGTCGCCGGCCTGCTCGTAGACGAGCGCCAGCTGGGTCCGCGGCTCCGCGTCCCACGGCTGCAGGTCGATCGCCTCGTTCGCGGCATCGATGGCCGCCTCGATGTCGGCGCGCTCGGCGGCGTCGCGGCTCGACTCGAGCGAGTTCGCCGACAACAGCAACAGCCCCGAGCCGCAGATCGCCGCCCAGGCGACGAGCAGGAGAACGACGCCGGCCGCGAAGCCGCGGCGCGTTCGAGCCTGGCCGCGGTCGCGGCGCGACGGCGGCCCCGGATCGGGCCCGGCCAGCGTCGCGGGGCCGGTGAGCAATGCCGCCGCGACCACGGCGAGTCCCGAACACGGCCGGCAGGTCCCAGGTCCAATCCACGGCGGCGGCGGCGAGACCGACGGCGAGCAGCGCGCACCGCGGGCCCCGTCTCGGCCACCCCGTCCGGGGCGCGGGCCCGCTTCACGCCGGCGACCGCCGCGCATGCAAAAAAGGTGGCCAAGAGCGCGAAGCCGAGGATCCCGAGCTCGGCCAGCGTCTCGAACAGCACCGAGTGCGCCCGAGTCGCCGGGATCGGGATCCCGCGGTGCTCGAACCAGTACGGCGTGTATCCGCTGGCGCCCACGCCGGCGACCGGCGCGCTGCCGAAGGCATCGACGGCGGTCTCCCAGAACTGGTATCGCCCGCTGCCGCCACCGCGGAGCAAGCCGATCTCGCCGTCGGCGACTCGGCGTTGGAGGGCGGCTGCTTTGAACTCCTCCCACTGCTCGACCGGACCGATCGCGACCACCGCGCCCACCAACGCGACGGCGATCGCGATCAGCGCGACGCGGCCGCTACGTCGCGAGATCTCGAGCTCCTGGACGTGTCGGTCGAGCGCCCACCGCGCAGCCATCGTGGCCGCGAACACCGCGATCGTGATCGCCAGCATCCCGGTCACCCTGACCCGCGGCCTCGGCGGCCACCGGGTTCGAGAGCAGCTCCTCGTGGGCCTCGGCGACGACGACCAGGATCCCACCGGCGAGGGCGCCGAGGAGGATGGCCATCAGGCGGGCACGCTCGGGACCGGTCGCCATCAGCACCGCGAAGGCCAACACCGCAGCGATCAGGCCGCCCCGGGAGTCCGTCATCCACAGTGCCAGGATCACCGGAGGCAGGGCGGCGACCGACGCCGACCGACCGACCCGCGAGGTCGACGTGGCGGCGAACCAGCTCAGCAGCACGATGGCGGCCGCCATCACCGCGGCGAGGCCGTTCCAATACCCGATCGGATAGGTCAGCCGGCCGAGGGTGGAAGGCAGGGTCTCGATGAGGTCGGCGTCGGGCTCGCCGAACAGCGGGGGCTCGAACCGCGCCAGGAGCGCGACCGCCCCGACGACGCTCAGCCCGACGGTGAGGCCGACCAGCCAGGGTCGCGCTTGGCCTCGCACGGAGACCCCCACGATGAGCACGAACGTCCCCAAGTAGGCGAGCGTCCTGACCGCATCCTCGAACGCATGGCCGTCGTCGCTCGCCCAGGTGAGCGAGAGCGCCGTCAGCCCGGCGAGCCCGGCGACCGCGAGCCCTGCGAGCGCCGCCGGGGCGGGCACCGGCGAACGCAGCACGACGCCGACCGCGAGCCCGACCACGACCGCGATCCAGACCACGAGGCCGGCGGCGGCGAAGGCCGTCGGCTCGAACCCGCCCCCGGCCATCGCCAGGGCGACAGCGGCACATCCGCGCCCGCGATCACGCGGTTGACCTCTAGGCGTCGCATCACAATCATCGCGGGTGCACCCTGTACCCTGCTCCGGGCGGCACCCTCGCTACCGGACGTACTGGAACGGATGACCCAAGGCAGGAAGTACAGCCATGCTCGCGGTCGGTTGCGCGCTCCTCGCCCTCGCGATGCCGGCGCTGCTGGCCCCCGCGTTCGTCGCTGCCCAGGCCGCCGAGGACGAGTACGACCTCAGCCTGCCCGGCTCGAGCGGGGCGACGGCACGTCCACCGGCGGCGGCGATGGAGGCGGCAGGGGGCGGCTCCGGAGGCGGCGGCGCGGGCACGCCGACGAGCGGGGCCGACGGGAGCAGCACCGGCGATTCCGCCGGCTCCGCCGGCGGACAGGGCGGCGGGGCGCCGGTCGCGTTGATCATCCTTGCGGCGGTCGCCGCCGTGGGGATCGGGTTCGCCGTGTGGCGACTGCGCGGTCGCAGCGCCCACGACGCCGAGCGAGCCCGGGCCCGGGTCCACGGACGCGGCGGGCGCCACCGGAAAGACCTAGGCGGAATGCGGTCGGCGGACTCAGGCAGGACGAGCTTCCTGCCCCGGCGCCATCGGTGCGCCGCTGGCCAGTGATCGGCGCGCTGGCCCTGGCGTTGCTCGGCGGCTCTCTGGCACCGGGCAGCGCGTCGACGCCCGCCGCGCCGGCCGCGGCTGCCAAGCGCGGGGCGGCCAACCCCGTGTTCGGGATCATCCCTCAGGATGGCGCCCTGCCCCCCGACAGCGACCTTGACCTGATCGCGGGGGCGGGCGTCGGCGGGTTGCGCACGATGCTGCCCTGGGGCGTGATCGAGCGAACGCCGGGCGAGTACGACTGGAACCCGGCGGACGCCGTCGTTCGCGAAACCATCAGGCGCGGGATCCAGCCGCTGATGTTCCTTTACGGGACCCCCGACTGGGCCGCCAGGCAGGACGGCTACGACTGCGTCCCGGGCGGTTGCGGCGTGTATCCGCCGCGCAGCCCCGCGACTCGCCAGGCGTTCAGGGAGTTCGCCGCGGCGGCGGCTGCGCGCTACGGACCCGGCGGTGACTTCTGGGAGGCCCCCGCCCCGCCGGAAGCGCCGTGTCCGGGCGAGGTGCCGTCCTGCCCCCCGCTGCCATCACCCGAGGCGCCCGCGGGCACCGGGCCGCCCTGCGAGTGCGCCGAGCCGCGCCGATCACGATCTGGCAGATCTGGAACGAGCAGAACTCACCGAAGTATGCAAGCCGGTGCCCAATCCGATCGCCGTACGCCCAACTTGTGAGGCGCGTCGGGCCCAGGGATCAAGTCGGTCGACCCCGCGCCGACGTCGTCATCGGCGGCATGTGGGGCCCGCCCGACGCCGACGTGGTCGTCCGCACCGTCGACTACCTGAAGCAGTTCTACGCCGTCCCCAACATCGAGAACGCGTTCGACTCGATTGCGGTCCATCCCTACTCACCCAGCCTCGCCGGCATGGAGGCGCAGATGGTCCGGGTGCGCAAGGCGGTCAAGCGACTCGGCGACCCGAACGTCGGCACCTGGGTCACCGAGCTCGGGTGGGCATCCGGCGGCCCGAAGAGCGAGGGCCTGGTGAAGACCCCGAAGGCGCAGGCGCGCTGCTGACCGAGTCGTTCCGCTTCCTGATCGAGCGTCGCAAGGCCTGGAAGCTGCGCGGCGTGTCTGGTCACGTGGCGCGACGCCGGCCCCGGCGAGGGTGACTGCGCGTGGTGCCCGCAGGCAGGGCTGCTGAGCCAACGGCGGCGTGACGAAACCCGCCGGCCGAGCCTTCAAGAGAATCGCCCTCGGAACAACTCCATGAGGCGCCGGAGACTCGCCATCGTCTCGGCCTCGCCGGCTTGCTCGCCTTGGCCGTCGCCACCGGCCCCGGAGCGCCACAGGCGAAGCCGCCGAAGAGCTTCTACGGAGTCGTCCCGCAGACCCAGATCGGCGCCGGCGACCTGACCCGGATGGGGCCGGGAGGGTCGGCACCGTCCGCATTCCGATCGTCTGGTCGGTGATCGACCCCAGCGCCCTGCCGCTCGACTACCAGTGGGAGTCAGTCGACGCAGTCGTCCGGGGCGCCGCTCGAAACGCGATCCGGTGCTGCCGTGCATCACCTCGACCCCGACCTGGGTGAGCGGAGCTCGACGGCCACAACTGCGCTGCGGCCACTGCCCTCCTACAGCCGCCCGACGGCGACCGCGCCAGGCCGCGTGGCGGGCGTTCCTCGGCGACCCGGTGCGGCGCGCTACGGCCCCAGCGGCACATACTGGACCGCGCACCCGTAGCTGCAGAGGATCCCGATTACGCACGTGGCAGATCTGGAACGAGCAGAACTCCGCGCAGTTCTTCGCGCCGCAGCCGAACAGTGACGTCTTACGCCAGGCTGGTCACCGAGTGCGTCCGCGCGGCGATCGAGCCGCGGAGGATCCGAACGCCGACGTGATCCTCGCGGCATGTTCGGCACCCCACTCGGCGGCCGCGAGCCGGGCGCTTCGGCCTGGGACTTCCTCGCCAGGCTCTACCGGCAGAAGGGTGCGAGCAAGGACTTCGACGGGGTCGCCGTGCACCCGTACGCCTCCAAGATCACCAAGGTGCTCGCCCAGGTCGATCTCCTGCGCGACGTGATGGTCGAGGGCCGCGACAAGCGGACGGGGCTGTGGATCACCGAGATCGGCTGGTCTTCGGGCGGTGCCCCGAACCCGCTCAACCGGGGCCTGGAGGGACAGGCTGACCGGCTGAGCCAGGTGTTTCGCAAGTTCGTGCGGAAGCGGCGCAAGCTGAATCTCGAGAGCCTGATCTGGTACTCGTGGCGCGACAACACCTGGCCAGCGCGGGCCTGTGCGGTACGTTGTCCGAAATCGGGCCTGTTGAACGAGAACGGCACGACCAAGCCCTCCTTCGACGCCTTCACGCGGTTCACGGGCGGCAGCTGAGCCGGCACTCGCAGCGCATGCCGGGGGCCTGGGGAGGTCCTACGCCGACGATCGCTAGCCTACCCGCGATGAGAGCAGCTCTTCTGGCAGGGGCGGCTGTCGGCATCCTTGCGCTGGGCTCACTCGGGTGCGGTTCGAGCGGGGGCGAGGA
>CAVTCA010000003.1:0-63769 GCA_963733075.1 uncultured Solirubrobacterales bacterium
CGGAGATCTTCGCGACCGGGTACACGGCCAAGGGCGACGTCGGGTGGACCCGGCGCTACGGCGGTGCCGGCGTCGACCAGGCCTTTGACAACGATGTCGACCCCCGCGGCAATGCGGTGATCACGGGCAGCTTCAACGGGACGGTCGACTTCGGCGGCCCCGCGCTCGTCAGCCGCGGCGCAACGCTGCCGCGCTACGGCGACGCCTTCCTGCTCAAGCTCGACCCCGGCGGGAGCACCAAGTGGGTGCGCCAGATCGGAGGGGTCGGGTCCGACGGGGGCGACGAGGTCGCCGTCGGCCCGCGGCGGAACAGCTACGTCATCGGTGACGCGAATGGCCCGCTGACGTTCAGTCCGTCGGTCGCCCTCGCACCGGGCGGCGGGCGCGACTCATGGGTCGCCCGCTACCAACCCGACGGGGCCCTGGTCTGGGCCCGGTCGCTGGGCGGCACCGGCGAGCAGCAGAGCCACGGGATCAGCGCCGATCGCGAGGGCAACGTCCTCGTGACCGGAGAGTTCCGAGGCACGTCGACGTTCGGCTCGCACCGACTCGACAGCGCCGGCCCGTCCCCGGACACCTTCCTGGCCAAGCTCGACCGGCGCGGGCAGGTCCTCTGGGCCCAGGCTTTCGGCGACGGCGACCGTGAGCTCGGGCGCGGCGTCGACGGCGATGCCCGGGGCAACATCTACTTCACCGGTGAGTTCGCGAGCACGATCCAGCTCGGCGAGACGACGCTCACGAGCAGCGGGGCCGGTGACAGCTTCCTGGCCAGGGCCGCGCCGAACGGGCGCGTCCGCTGGGCAATCGGCGTCGGGGGCGCCGGCCCCGAGACCGGCCCCGAGATCGAGGTCGATCGTGACGGCAACAGCTACCTGACCGGCACCTTCTCGGGGACCGCGCGCGTGGGCGGGCTCACCGTCAGCACGACCGGCGCGCGCGGCGCTTACGTCGCCAAGGTCTCTCGCCACGGCCAGGTCCTCTGGGTCGCCCAGTCAGCCGAGAGCCCGTTCGCAACTCTGGGCGAGCTTTCCCTCGGGCCCGGCACCGTGGACGTGCTCGGCCGCTTCGTGGGCGCCATGCGGTTCGGCCCGTTCACCCTGGCCGGTGCCGGCGCAACCGACTACTTCCTCGGCCGGCTGCGCCGCTGAAGGGAGGGGTCGAGTAGTCCCCCACTGAGCGCGCGAGCGGCTCGACGAGTCCGAAGACCCTGATGTGGTCAGCCTGGCGGCATCTCGGCGAACTGCGGCGCGTCGTCGCCGATCTCGTGCCAGCTGGCCTTGTATGCAACCTGCTGGTGAAAGCTCGGCTTGAGATCGAGCTCGCTCATCAGCCCCGCGGCCACGAAGTACACCTCGCCGAGGTCGTCGAAGATGCTGGAGCCGCAGTTGGTACAGAAGTTGCGGGGCGCCAACTCGCTCTCGTAGGTCTTGACCAGTTCCTCGCCATTGGTGAACTTGAAGTTCTCCTTGGCCACGACCACCCCCGCGAGGCTCGAGCCCGTCCACCGCTGGCAGCGAGTGCAGTGGCAGTAACCCAGCGCCTGAGGATCCTGAATCTCGTACTTCACGCCTTCGCACAGGCAAGTTCCGTTGAGCGTTTCAGTCATCCTGACCTCTTCTCGAGTTGGCGTTGAACGATCCGCAGCAACGCTACCACCGGCAGGCCAACGCGCCCCGCCACGCGATCGCCCCCATCGGCCGACTAGCTCCGCAACTCAGCGCTTCGCTCGGTAGGTGAGCACGAGGACGCCGTCGGACCCGACCTGCTCCACCGTGTCGAGCTCGAGTGTCGAGCGCGGGATGCCCTCCGGGAAGAGGCGCTTTCTCGTCCCGAGCACGATCGGGAACATCATCGAGCGGATGGAGCAGCGGCTCAGTCGGTGGGCTGCAGCCCCGTCCGGGCGATTCGTTCGAGCAACGCCACCGACTCGTCGACCGGCGGCAGGGCGCGCATGGAGTCCGCGATCCGGACCGCCGCGCGTCGATAGGTCCCATCGTCGATCACCGATTCGACGGCGCCGGCGAGCTCGCCGACGGTCTCGGCTGCGGGCAGCTCGAGGACGTTGCGGGCGGTTCGGTCGTCGGCAACCGTGATCCCGGCGCCGACGCGGGCAACGGCGTCGCCGTTCAGCCATTGATCGCCGCTGAACAGCGGCAAGACGACGAGCGGCGTGCCGTGGGCAAGCGCGCCGAGCGTGCTCCCGAAGCCGCCGTGGCAGACGATCACGTCCGCGCTTCGCGCCACGTCGTCATGGGTCACCCAGGTCTCGACGTGGACGTTGGGCGGTACCTCCCCCAGCTCCTCGAGCTCGCGCTCCGCGTCACCGACCGTCACGAGCACTCGAACCCCAAGCGGCGCGAGCGCTGCGATCGCCGAGCGGTACAGCGACGGGTAATAGGGCAGGTGCGCCCCGGCGGCGACCGAGCCGAAAGTCAGATAGACGAGTGGGTCCTTGTTGCCCGGCCACCACTGCGGCAGCTCCTCAGCACCGAGCCCGACCTCGAAGCGGAAGCGGCTCGTGCGCGCCGGCGGCCTGACGGCCGGATCTTCGAGCTCCTCCGGGATCGTCGTCAGAATCGGCGCGGCCGTGAGGCGCTCGCCACCTGGGTCGCGCGGCAAGTCCAGCTCAGCGCGCGCCTTGTCGACCTCCGGCGCGGCCAGCCTGATCGTCAGCTCCTCCATCTCGGCGAGCCCGAGCGCGACGCGGACGATGGGAATCCCGTAGAGCTCGGCGACCAGCGTCGAGCCGAACTCCCAGCTCTCTCGGACGATCACGTCCGGGCGCCTGGACTCCACGATCTCACGCAACGCGGGCAGCTCGGCGCGGAGATCGAGCCCGGCGAAGAACTCGCTGATCATCACGCCGTTGGCGGTCTCGATGTCCAGCGCCGCGAACTGTCCCATCAAGGGCATCCACTCGTCGCGCGTGGGCTCGTCGACCGGCGCGAACGGCAGCCCGGCGCGGTCGATGTTGGGCTCGAACTGGCGCTGCGCCGCGACGTGGACCTCGTGTCCGGCGCGAAGGCAGGCGTGCGCGAAAGGGGCCAGGGGTCCGACGTGGCCGGAGCTTCCGCGAGTGGTGAAAAGGACGCGCATGCTCGGAACCGACCGATAGCTTCGCAGCGATCGGCGCGGGGGGCTCTACCGAGCCGAAAGCCCGCGAACCACCAGCGAATGGCCCGCCCTGATTCTCACCGTCCTATCGCTTCGGCTGCCAAAGCGCGAGCTCGCCGCACTCGGGCGTGGCGATCACCGACCGCCACCCAACTGGTCCCTCGCGAGGGCCCATGACGAGTGTCGCCCCTTGCGTCAGTGCCCGCTCGGTCGCTTCGCGGATCGCGTCGACTTCAACGTATGGCACCCAGGCGGGGGACCCGCCGGTCCGACTCCACGACGCCGCCCTCGAGGGCGGGATGATGTAGCTCGAGGGTCACGTAGGTCCCGGCCACGGTGCGGACCCGATCTACCTCCCAACGGAACATGCCGTGGAGGAAGACGCAGGCCCGAGCCAGGTTCGGGGTCATGAGCTCGACGTGGACCAGCGGGCAGGCGTCGGCACGCTGCATCATGTTTGGTTAGACCGACCTGGCGCGCGCCGATTCACCCCGGCGGTGAGTTCAGCGTGACTCCACGGTCTACACCTACGGTGACCCTTCCACAAGCGGCAGAGCTCGAGTTCGAGGCCGTCGTCGAGGCCCAGCGAGTCGATCTACACGCGCACTGCTACCGCATGCTCGGGTCGCTCCACGACGCGGATGATGCGGTTCAGGAAACCTTCCTGAGGGCCTGGCGCGCCTTCCACAAGTTCGAGCGGCGAAGCTCCGTGCGCACGTGGCTCTATCGGATCGCGACGAACGTCTGCCTCGATTCGATCGAGCGCAGGCCAAAGCGGGTCCTGCCAATCGACTTCGGACCACCGATACCCGCCGGGGCGGCGGATCCCGACTCGCCGTCCTCCGCCCGTGCGTGGATCGAGGCGTACCCCGATGAAGCGCTCGGAGTCGCCGATGGCGCCCATTCGCCTGTCGCGCGCTACGAGCGTCGCGAAGCGCTCGAGCTGGCCTTCGTGGCGGCGTTGCAGCATCTTCCCCCGCGACAACGGGCCGTCTTGATTGCCCGTGATGTCCTTGGCTTTTCCGCGAAGGAGGCGGCCGAAATGCTGGACACAACACCGGCGTCGGTAAACGGCGCTCTGCTCAGGGCCAGAAAGTCCGTCGAAGAGCGGCTACCGGAGCACAGTCAGCAGGCTGCGCTCCGAGCCCTTGGGGACGAGCGCGTCCGCCTGCTGGGCGAACGGTTCGCGGACGCGTTTGAGCGCGGGGACGTCAGGACCATTCTGGAAATGCTGAGCGAGGATGCGACCTTCCAAATGCCGCCCTACGCCGGCTGGCGCAAGGGTCGTCCAGCGATCGCCGACTCCTGGCTGATGCCGGGGGGTCCTGGTCCGAGGCTGCGCTACGCAAGGTGCGGTGTCAATGGTCAACTGGCTCTGGGGACCTACCGGCTTGACCGGGACAAGGCGGCGTACCTGCCGATCGCCATCGACGTGCTCGGCGTGAAACCCGATGGGTCGATATCGAGCGTCATCGCGTTTCGCGCATTCGACAGCTTCGAGGTGTTCGGAATGCAGGAGATGATCTCCGTCAGCGACCCCGCTTGACCGCAGGCTGACAGAAAGAGGGCTTCGGCCCGAAGCCCTGCCGGCTCCTTTACGGACCGCCGAGCTCGTCGGCGAGGTCGCGAAACATCGCCAGCCAGACTTCGTTTCCGCGTCCCCAATCGCTGCCGAGACGGACGATCACGACGCCGGCGTCCGGGGCGACGTAGATGTATTGACCGTAGTTGCCGAGCGCATAGAAGCGCTGCGGGTCGGTGCCGTCCACCCACCACGAGTATCCGTAGTCATTCGGGTAGTCGGTATCGACTCGGCCGGCGGTCGCGGCCCGCACCCACCGATCGGAAACGATCCGTCGGCCGTTCCAGCGTCCGTCGTCAAGGAAAAGGAGTCCGAAGCGCGCGTAGTCGAGGGCCGTCGCGTTGAAGCCGCTCTCCAGCTTCTCGAATCCGGACTCGTCGGAGTCGAGGCTCCAGCTCGCGTCGCTCGCCGCCCCGAGCGGACGCCAGAGTCGACGCGACGCGTACTCGGAGACCGATTCCCCCGTCGCCCGCTCGAGCACCAGCCCGAGCAGAAGCGGGTTGTAGTTGTTGTAGTGCCAGCTCTCTCCCGGCGGAGTGTCGACCTCGGTCCGGTCAAGCGCCTCGGAGCGCAGGTCGGTGCCGTAATAGGTGTAGGTGTCGTCGCCCCACGGGAAGGGAAACGACGCCTCCTCGTAGCGCAGGCCCGACGTCATCGTCAGCAGGTCGGCGAGCGTGATCCGCGTGAACCGCGGATCACGATCTGCGAGCTCCGGCACGTACTCGGTGACGGGGTCGGCGACGCTCCCGATCTCGCCGTCGTCGATCGCAATCCCGATCAGGGTGGAGACGAACGACTTCGCAACCGAGAACGAGGTCTCGAGCGACCCCGGCCCTGAGCCGTCGTCGTAGCGCTGGTAGACGACGCGGTCGCGGGCGACGACGACGAATGCGCGCGTGTCGGTGTCGTCGAGCGCCTGACTCAGCGGGACGCTGTCGCCACCGCCGCCAGGCGTGCCCACGGAGGGATCGGACCGCGGCAGTTGTCGTAGCCGGCTCGGCCGGGCGCTCGTCGGGATCGAGCGCGCCGGAAAGCGACCCTGGTCGCCGATATCGGCCTCCATCCAGATCAACGCCCGGGCGAGAGTCGACGAGTCAGTCGATTGCCAGGCCCAAGCGAACACAGCGAGCACCAGCGCGGCGACCGCGGCGAGCCCGAGTCCCAGCCGGCGAAGCCAGCGCCTCGGTGGCGGCCGTTCGCTCGTGGCCATCAGCGCGCTTCCTCGTTTCGTGACGCGGGGTCGGCGGCCATGGGCAGCTCCGATCGGCGTGGGGAGATCTATCCCTGTAGACCGCCGGGCACGTCGGATCTCACCGCGCGCAGGATGTTCAGGCCCGCATCGGGACCGATGTGGCGACCGCCAGTCTGCTCCGCGGTGCTAGAACTTCGCCTGATTACGCACGCAGCGGTCGATCTGTCCGAGCAGCTCGAGGTTGATGCGATGCCGCTGGCCGCCGTTGTCCACCGCAGCCTCGTCCGGCGCGTGCCAGTCGAGGTCGCCGTCGGCGTGGGCGGCGAAGCCGTCCATCGACACCGACATGTGGAGGATCAGGCGCCGCCCTTTCTCGGCGCTCATGCGGGCAACCTGAAGCGCAGGTGCGTGACCCCGGGAGCCTCGAGGACGCGCGTCAGCTCGAGGTCGATCGGGTCGGCGCCGAGGTGGGCGAACAGCGGACGGCCCTCGCCCATCAGCACGGGTACGAGATGGATCTCCATCTCGTCGAGCACGCCGGCGCGAATCAGGGACTGGGCGAGGTCGGCGCCGTGGACCATGACGTCCTTGTCGCCGGCGGCATCCTTGGCCTGGCGCATGGCGCTCTCGACCCCGTCGGTCACGTAGTTGACCCACTCCGACTGCGGCTCGGGCGGCGTCCCCCTGGTCGGCACGAAGATCGGCACGCCGTGGTGGTCGCCGTCCCAGTGACCGGCGAGGTCGAAGGTGCGCCGACCGACGACGACCGCTCCCGTGGCCATCGACTCGTCGTAGACCTGGCGGCTCGCCGCCGGTGGATCGAAGCCGGCAGCGCTGCCCTTCCAGTCACCCAACCAGGCGTGCAGCCGCTCGCCTCCGATCCCGAGGCCGTTGTCCTCGTCGTCGTCGGGTCCGGTGATGAACCCGTCAAGCGACATCGACATGTACAGAATTGACTTCGCCATCCGTCCTTCCCGGTTCTTCTAGCGAGTTGAGTGCTCTCTTGCCTATGACCACCCGCAACACCGAAACTCACCGGTGTCGAAGAACCAGCGATCCCGACGAAAGGTCCGAGGTATGACCACCATCGACGAAACTGATGTCCTGACGATCGAACGGCGCGGCCACGTCCTGCTGATGGGCCTCAACCGCCCGAGTAAGCGCAACGCGTTCAACATCGAGCTCCTGATGGAGCTCGGCCGCGCATACGAGATGCTCGAGCGCGACGATGACCTACGTTGCGGCGTCCTCTTCGCCCATGGCGAGCACTTCACCGGCGGCCTCGACCTCGCCGAGGTTGGCCCTGCCCTTGCGGATGGAAACCTCAGCTATCCCGACGACGCTCGCGATCCCTGGCGCAACGACGGCAAGCCCTGGACCACGCCCGTGATCGCGGCCGCGCAGGGCTGGTGCATGACGCTCGGCATCGAGCTGCTGCTCGCTGCCGACATTCGCGTGGCGAGCAGCGATGTCCGCTTCGCCCAGCTCGAGATCCAGCGCGGCATCTATCCCTTCGGCGGCGCCACGATTCGGCTTCCGCGCGAGGCGGGATGGGGCAACGCGATGCGCTGGCTGCTCACGGGCGACGAGTACGACGCGACCGAGGCGCTTCGCATCGGCCTGATCCAGGAGATCACCGAACCGGGCGCCCACCTGGACCGCGCGGTTGAGCTCGCCGAGGGCATCGCCGCCCGCTCCGCCCCTCTGGGCGTGCGGACGACGCTGTCATCAGCGCAGCGGGCCCTGGCCGAGGGTCACCAGGCGGCCGCTGCGCGCTTGAACGACGACATGGTCGCCCTGCTGCAGACCGAGGACGGCGCCGAAGGCATGATGTCGTTCGTGGAACGACGTCAGGCGCACTTCACTGGGAGATGAAATGAAGCGGATCGGCGTCATCGGCGCCGGCTTTGCCGGCCTCGCCGCGGCCGACGCCCTGCGCGCCGGCGGAGCGGAAGTGATCGTGCTCGAGGCGCGCGACCGGGTGGGGGGACGCGTGTGGTCGGTGCCGTTCGGGGAGGGCGCGGTGGTCGAGCGCGGCGCCGAGTTCATCCTGCCCGGTTACGAGTCGATGAATGCCCTGGCCGCGCGCTTCGGGATCCCGCTGGTGCTCAAGGGGACGCCCTACGGGCGGCGCGTGCCGATCGGCGAGGAGGCTGTGTCCCAGACTGACCTCGAGGGCGCATTCGACCGCCTTGCCGCGGGCGGGGCCGCTGACGCCACAAGCGCTGCCGACGCGATCGCCACCTTGGACTTGGACCCATCCCTCTCGAAGCTGATTCAGACGCGCGTCGCGATCTCGAATGGCTATCCGGCCGATGACCTTGCGGCCTCGGTTCTCGACGAGGGAGCCTCGACCTTTGGCGATTTCGACAACCACACGCTGGAGGGCGGCAACATGCGGCTCGCCGAGGCGCTCGCGGCCGAGCTCGGCGCAGCCGTGCGCCTCTCGTCCCCCGTGCGGAGGGTGCGCTGGTCGCAGGACGCGGTGAACCTCACCACCGACCAAGCCGAGATTGAGGTGGACGCGGTCGTGGTCGCGATCCCCACCGCGCCGCTGGCCGAGATCGAGTTCGATCCCCCGCTCGAGGGCGCGACCGCGGAGGCACTGCGCGCGGTCACCTACGGTCAGAACTCGAAGCTCTTCCTGCGCCTGCGCTCGCCCGCGCCGCCGAGCGCGATCATGTCCGTGGCCGGACACTTCTGGACCTATACGCAGCTGGGCGCGGACGGTCGGCCCATTCCCGTCGTGACCGGCTACACGGGCACGATGTCCGCGATCGATGACCTCGGTGGCTCGGACGGGTTCGAGCGCTGGGTCGCCGCGCTGGTCGCGCTTCGCGAGGACCTCGATCTGGAGCCCGAAAGCGCGATGCTTTCGAGCTGGAACGACGACCCGTGGGTGCGGGGCTCCTACTCGGCTCGCACCCTCTCATCGCCACTTCGCGACGACGACCTGGTGAAGCCGATCGGCCCCCTGTTCTTCGCAGGTGAGCATACGGCCGGCGAGTGGCACGGGCTGATGGAGGGGGCGCTTCGGAGCGGACGGCGCGCGGCCGAACAAGTCCTCTCCGCGTAGACCTTTCTGCCTCGATTGAACAGCACCGGTCCTGTCCAGGGACGGTGCCGTCCATCCCTACGATGGGCGTGTGGCCGGTGGCGAGGTCAGACATCCGCTGTTCGCGCGACTCTTCGATCGCCTCGCCGCCAAGGACAAAGGCCGGGGCGAGGACGCGCTTCGCCGGGAGCTTCTCGCCGGGCTCTCAGGTCGGGTGGTCGAGGTCGGAGCCGGCAACGGGATCAACTTCGAGCATTATCCGGCCGAGGTTGAGGAGTTGGTCGCGGTCGAGCCCGAGCCATACCTTCGCGGACAGGCGGAGCGAACGGCGCGCTCGCTCCCGCTTCAGACAATGGTCGTCGACGGGACCGCCGCCGACCTGCCCCTCGAGAGTGGCTCGGTCGACGCCGTCGCCGTCGCCGGGGTCCTTTGCTCGGTGGCCGACCAGGAAGCCGCCTTGGCCGAGTTCCGACGGGTCCTCCGATCCGGCGGTGAGCTTCGCTTCTACGAGCATGTGAGGTCGCCCCGAGCCGCCTTCGGCCGCTACCAGGACCTCCTCGCCTTGGTGTGGCCACGGCTGATGGGCGGCTGCCGACCCAACCGCGACACACTCGCGGCGATTGAGGGCAGCGGCTTCCGGATCGAGCGCTGCCGCCGGTTCGGGTTCCCCGCAAATGCGCGCGCCTACCCGGTCATGCCCCGGATCCTTGGCGTCGCCGGCGTGACAGAGACACCTACGTCCGTCTGATGGACGTGGGTGTGGGTAACGCGGCTTCCTCGGCGTGGCAGGCAGCGCCGACCGGTTAGAACCCTGCCGCCTCAGCGCTCTGCGACGACCCGGTTCACGGCCTCTTCGACAGTCGGATACGCGTAATCGAGGATCGAGTCGCCTGGGGTGGCATCGAGGACATCGCGAACCTGACCGACGTCCCGGGCGATCACGAGCCGAACGCCGTCGGCCCGCAGCTCTCGCGCCACCCGGTCGAGCACCTGGGCGGCGGTCACATCGATGAAGGGCATGGTCTCCGCGTCGATGACGACTGCGTAAACGTCATCGCGTCGTGCCGCGCTGCGGAGCTCGGCTGCGATCGGCCCGGCGTTGGCGAAGAACAGCCCACCCTCGATCCTCAGCACGGCGACGCCCGCGACGGGCCGGTTGTCCGGATGCCGATCGAGATCCGAGAAGTGACCGGTGATCCCGGGGACTCTTCCGAGTTCGGCCACCGGCGGCCGCGAGGCGCGGTAGAGGAGGAGCAGTAGCGAGATCAGCACCCCGACGAACAACCCCGCCAGCGTTCCGAAAATCATGACCCCAAGCATCGCGGCGATCGCGGCGATGAAGTCCGCCCGCGCCGCGAAGCCGTACGCTCGGCCGAGCCGGCTGCTGTACACACGGTAGAAATCGCGGAGCGCCGAGAGGTCGATCAGGTCGAGCAGGGCGGCGATCACTATGGCCGCCAGGGTTGCCAACGGCAAACTCTCGAAATAGCCGGTGAGAAGGAGCAGGGTGAGCATCGTCAGGCCGGCTCCGATCAGGCTGACGAGTTGGGTTCGCCCACCGGCGGTGCTGTTCACCGCCGTCTTCGAGAGGCTCCCGTTGACGGCGAACCCACCGGAGATCCCGGCGCCGAGGTTGGCGGCGCCGAGGCCGATCAGCTCACGGTTCGGGTCGATCTCTTGGTTGTTCGCGCTGGGCGTACGTCTTGGCGGTCCCGAGGCTTTCTGCGAAACCGACGAGCATCACTCCCAGAGCCGCAGCCGCCAGGCCCGCGAAGCGGTCGAGGCTGACATCGGGAAGCGCCAGCGAGGGCAGGCCTGGATCGATCGAGCCGACGATCGCCACCCCGTGGGCGCCGAGGTCGAAGAGCTCAACTGCGCCGATTCCCATGACCACGGCCGCCAGCGGCCCCGGGATCGCCGCCGCCACACGAGGAAGACCGAACAACACCGCGAGCGACCCGACCCCGACCAGCAGCGTGGCGCCATCGGTCTGATCGATGTTGGTCAGAAAGTCCCAAACTCTCTCGAAGAAGTCACCGCTGCCGGATTCGACCCCCAACAGCTTCGGGACCTGGCCGGCGATGATCGTCAGCGACAAGCCGACGATGAAACCCTTGAGCACGGGTTCGGAGATGAAGCTCGCCACGAAGCCGAGGCGCAGGAGGCCCGCGATCAACGCGGCGAGCCCGACGCAGATGGCGAGCGCAGCCGTCGTCGCGACGAACTGACTTCCGTCGCCCGCAACGGCGTTCCCGACAACGGCGGCCGACAGGGCCGCCGCGGCGGCCGATGGCCCGGTGATCAGCTGTCGCGAACTGCCGAGGGCGGCGTAGAGAACCAACGCCGCCGGTATCGCATAGAGGCCGACGACGGGCGGGACCCCGGCTATCGTCGCGTAAGCCAGAGCCGAGGGCACAAGAACGGCCCAGACGGTAAGTCCGGCGACCACGTCCCCGCGAGCCCAGTCGCGCTGGTAATTCCTCAGCGATGGAAACACGCGGCTCACGAAGCGTCACCGGTAGATAGCCAACGTACTCTCCACCGCGGGATAGGCTGAGGTGCGGTGAGCACGGCTTCGCAACCGGATCACGCAACCTCTACGAGATCCCCCCGCGTTGCCCTCGAGATCGACTGCGACGATCTCCTCCCTGCCCCAGCTGGCGCGCTCAGGCGCTACTCGTGCCAACAGGGCGACGCCGTCATGAGACCCGTCAGCAGAGGCCTTGCCCGAGCCGTCGTTGACTCATCGAGATGACTGGCGTTCAGGACCACGTCGCCGCGACCAGGCTCACTGAGAAGAGCAGTACCGCCAACGTTGGGAAGGTCGATCACATAGTCGTGTTGATGCTCGAGAACCGGTCGTTTGATCACATGCTTGGATACCTCTCGCTCGAGCCTGGCCGCGGGGACGTGGATGGCCTGCGAGCGGAGTTCGCCAACGAGCACCGCGGGCGAAAATATCCGGTCCATCATCTCGACAACACCGCGATAGCGGACGATCCCGACCACTCCGGCGGCGCGGTCGACCTGCAGATCGGCGACGGCAGGATGGACGGCTTCGTCGCGAGCTTCGTCGCCACACTTTCGAGCGACGGCAAGCACGACGCTGACCCAGGTCGTGTGATGGGTTACTACAACGGCACTGACGTCCCGGTCTACGATCACCTCGCGCGCGAGTTCGCGGTCTGCGATCGCTGGTTTAGCTCCGTCCCCGGGGCGACTTGGCCCAACCGCCTGTACGCAATCTGCGGCCGCGCCGCCGGCAGCCGCGATGACCTGCCGCTCAATCTGCCGCCGATCTACAACCAACCGTCGTTCGCGCGACACCTCGATGCTCATGGCATCTCTTGGCGCTGGTACTCCTTCGAGGCGGGCACACTGCGCTTCGCGGACGCGCACTATTGCCTGGGCCATCACGACAGGTTCGCGTTCTTCAGCCACGGCAACTTGAATTGGAGGAGTCGCCTCGAGGTCCGGATTGACGCACATGCGCCGAGCTTTCTCGAAGACGCCGCAGGCGGGTCACTACCGTCGGTTTCCTGGATTGACCCGAACTTCAGCAACTTCAACCCGGTGGGTTTTCAGCCGAACGACGACCACCCACCCGCCGACATCAGGGACGGGCAGGAGCTCGTGCTTGCCGTCTACCACGCGCTCGCGACCAGTCCGCAGTGGGAAAGGGTCTTGCTGGTCATCTTCTATGACGAGCACGGCGGCTTCTTCGATCACGTGGCGCCACCCGAAGCGCCCGATGACGACCCGCAGACGTTCGGCCGGTACGGCGTGCGCGTACCGGCGCTGATCGTCTCGCCGTGGATCGAGCCGGGCGCCGTCTCGCACACGCTGTTCGACCACACGTCGATCAGCAAGACGATTCTCACGCGGTTCTGCCCGGAGGCGCTCGAGGAGCCGAGCCGCCGCCGCGGACCGTTCGCCCGGCTCCAGCGAGTCGGTGGGCCGCGCTATGTGGGAACGCGTGTGGCGCAGGCCAATGATCTCGGAGAGCTGCTCACCCGCACCACGCCGCGACCGGCGCCCCGCCGATACGCGCTAATCGAGGACGCTGCGGCACGAGCCGCCGCGAGGACGGCAGGGGCAGCAATCGACGAGGACCCCCTCACACCCGGACCCGAGACCGAGCTCCAGGTCCGCGTCGCCGCGGCGAATCGCGAGCTGAGAAGCCGTGGGCACCCGGTGGACCGGCCCTAGCCATCGCTGAGCCCTCCGGGTTATCGATCCCGCTAGCGGGTCCGCGCCACCTCGGCCGCGAACCAGACCGAGAGCCCGCCGGCGGCGCTGCGCAGTGCCCGCGAGAGCCGGGGGTCGATCCGGTCGGATGCGGTTGCCTGCGTCGCGGCAACCCAGGTCAGGCCCGCGCCCAGCCCGAGCGCCACCGCGCGCCCTGCGCGCACGACCTTCTGCTCGAGCCGGGCTGAGGTGAACTTGACCTCGAGCTGCCGCCCCGGCCGGCCGCCGACGACCGTCGCGAGGCCATCGGAGACCTGGCTTGCCCGGTAGCGCAGCCGCTCCACCTCGTAGATGATCTGCTGTGGATCCAGGCGCCCGGCCAGCCGCCGGGAGATGCTGCGCAGGAAAAAGCGCCGCGCCTCCTCGATCGGGTCGAGCTCCGGGGCGAGCTCGGAAACCGCGCCGTCGACCTGGGCCAGCGCCTTGCCGACCATGACGAAAGCGGGCGGCAAGGGCACGCCGTGGCGAACCGAGATCGCCGTGAGCTGGTTGAGCAGCTCGACCAGGTTGAGCTCTTGGAGTGGGCGACCGCGGATCTCGGCGACCACGGCCGCGATGTCGTTGCGGTAGTCCTCGACGTCGACGTCGGTTGCGTCCGCCACAGCACTCAGATCGAGTGAGACATCGGCGAGCAGATCGACGTCGCCCTGTGCGAAGGCCAGCAAGACCAGGAACAGCTGGCGACGCGTCTCGGTCTCCAGGCGGCCGACCATGCCCAGGTCGAGCAGCCAGATCCTGTCGTCGGCCCAGAGCATGTTGCCCGGGTGGGGGTCGGCATGGAAAAAGCCGTCCTCGAGGACCTGCTTGTAGTAGGCCTGGATCAGCTGACGCGCCGCCTCGGTGCGCTCCGTGCCCTCCGGGGCATCGAGCAGCGGAACCGCGTCGACGATCTCATCGATGACCAACAGGCGCGCGGTCGAGAGCTCCCGGTGACAGCGCGGGACGCCGATGCGGTCATAGCCGGCGACGATCTCGGCCATGCGGACCGTGTTGCGCGCCTCCTGGCCGAAGTCGAGCTCGTCGCGAAGCGCGCTCGAGACCTGCTCGGCGAGCGACGGGATGTCGATGATCCGGTTCAGCCGCCGCGAGCGCGACACAGGCCTAATGATCATCTCGAGCAGCGCGAGGTCGTTCTCGACCACCTCCTCGGCGTCCGGGCGCTGGACTTTGACCACGACGCGGTGGCCGTCGGCCATTCGCGCCCGGTGCACCTGGGCGATTGTCCCTGCGGCGAGCGGCTCGGGATCGAGGGAGGAGAAGACGTCCTCCCAGGGAACGGCGAGCTCGCGCTCCATCATCGACACGACCTCCGCCTCGGACATCGGCGGAACGTCCGACTGCAGGGCGGCGAGCTCGGCGACGTACTCCTCGGAGATCAGGTCGGGGCGGGTGGAGAGGACCTGGCCGAGCTTGCCGAAGGTCGGCCCCAGACGCTCGAACGCCTCCCGCAGCCGCCGCGGCCCGTCCGGGTCACCCTCGAGACGCAGCAGCCGCCCGGAGAGCTGGCGGATCCCGACCGGGCCGAGGGCGCGGCTGATCTCGCGCGCCCGGGCGTGCAGCCGACCCGAGTCGGGGGTCCGCTCGGACGCGGGCTCGCCGGTGGTCGTGTTGACGACCACCACCGTGCAGTCGGCGAGATGGGTGACGCGATTGGCGACGTTGCCGAGCAGAAACTGCTTGCGACCGCGCATCCCCGAGCTGCCAACGACGACGACGTCGGCATCGGCCTCTCCGGCGGCCGCGAGGATCACCGTGGCGACGTCCTCGCCCGACTCGACCACGGCGCGGGCCCGGATCCCGTCGGTGGGCAGGGAGCGCTCGAGCGACGCGCGTAGCCGCGCATGCGCGACCTCATCCGGGGCCGGTGCGGGCGGCTCCGACCCGGCCTCTGGGACGCCGTTCCCGGCCGCGGCATCCAGCGCGACCGATTCGGGCTTCGAGGCGGGCGTAACCACCTGGATCGCGAGCAGCTCCGCGCCCGCTGACCTGGCAAAGCTCGCCGCCCATTCGACCGCGAGCGCGGCTCCGGCGCTGCCGTCGGTGGCTACCGCGACCAGGTTCGTCTCCGCACCCATCGAAGCGAGCATAGGTCGGCTGTGAGGCGGGCGCAATCTGCCCGACCGATCGATGAGTTCGAGGCGTTGCCGCGGTCTCTTTGGTGAACATAGCGACGCGATGGAGGGTGTCCCGAGATGAGCGCAATAACGCACCTGTACGCCGGTGTCCCGGTATCCGATCTCGACGCCAGCACCGATTGGTACACGCGGATCTTCGGTCGACCCCCGGACATGCGCGCCGGGGAGGAGATCCTCTGGGACATCGACGAGCACGCCACGCTCTTCATCGAGGCGAACGCGGCGCAGGCGGGCTCGAGCCGGATCACCCTCGCCGTCTCCGGGCTCGACGCGCTCCTCGAGCGCCTCACAGCCCAACGCATCAAGCACGAAGCGATCGAGGCCTACTCGAACGGCGTCCGACACGTCAAAGTCCCCGATCCGGATGGGAACGCGATCGCGTTCGCCGAACCGCCCGACGCATGACTGTGTCGATTCAGCCGTTCACGCAAGCCCATCTGGAGGCCCTTGAGGGCGTTGAGGAGGCTGACTGTGGCTGAGCGAGTGGTCGAAGCCAACGGCGTCGAGCTCTGCAGCGAGGCGTTCGGGGATCCCGCCGACCCCCCGGTCCTGCTCATCATGGGCATCGGCGGGTCGATGCTCTGGTGGGAGGAGGGTTTCTGCCGGATGCTGGCCGAGGGCGGCCGGTTCGTGGTGCGGTACGACCACCGCGACACCGGCAGATCCACGACCTACCCGGTGGGAAGCCCGGGGTACACCGGAACGGACCTGCTGGGCGACGCGACCCGCGTGCTGGACGCCTACGACATCCCCGCCGCGCAAATCGTGGGGGTCTCAGCGGGCGGAGGATTCGCACAGGAGCTTGCCCTCGATCGCCGCGAGCGCGTCCTTTCGATCGTTCTGATCAGCACCACGTTTGCGACGGCGACCGGCCGCTCCCTCCCAGGTCCGACGGAGGAGTTCGGCAACTTCGTGGCGACCGCCCGGGTGGACTGGTCCGACGATGACTCGGTCGTCGAGTACATGGTCGGCTACCAGCGCATGCTCGCGGGCGGCCAGCGGCCGTTCGATGAGCCCGCGGCTCGCGAGCTCGTGCGCCGGGACATCGAGCGCGCCCGCGACTACTCGGCGGTGCAGAACCACGACTCGATCCAGGACGATGGCGGCGACTACCCGCCGGTCTCCTCGATCGCGGTTCCGACCCTCGTCATCCACGGCACCGCCGACCCGATGTTCCCGATCGGACACGGCGAGGCGCTCGCGGAGGAGCTCCCCGACGCGAGGCTGCTGCGGCTGGAGGGAGCGGGACACGGCGTCTACCGTGTCGACTGGGAGGCGATCGTCGCAGCGATCCTCGAGCACGCCTGATGCGCTTCGGCCTCTACATCCCGCCCTTCGACGAGCTCGCCGATCCGGCGCTCGTCGCCCGTCTGTGCGCCGAGGCCGAGGAGGTTGGCTGGGACGGCGCCTTCGTCTGGGACCAGGTGCGCTGGCGCGAGCCCGTCCTCGGCGTAGCCGACCCGCAGATCACACTCGCCGCGATCGCCAGCGCGACCGAGCGCATCCGGCTCGGCCCAATGGTCACTCCGCTCGCCCGGCGCCGCCCGGCCAAGGTCGCGCGCGAGACCGCCACGCTCGATCGGCTGAGCGACGGCCGGCTGACGCTGGGCGTCGGGCTCGGCAGCGACCGGTTCGCCCGGGAGTACTCGATCACCGGCGAGGAGCTCGACGACCGCAGGCGCGCCGGGATGCTCGATGAGGCGCTCGAGATCCTTCAGGCCGCGTGGTCAGGTGAGTTGGTCCGACACCGCGGCGAGCACTACACGGTCGACGCCATGCGCTTCCTGCCGCGTCCCATTCAGCGCCCGGGTCCGCCGATCTGGACGGCGGGGTTCTACGGCAACACCAGGCCGTTGCGCCGCGCAATCCGCTATCAGGGGTTCTTCCCGGTCGGCCTCGAACACCCCGACCAGCTCGCCGAGGTCGTCGCCGGGCTCGACCGGCTGCGCCGCGAGGAGGGCAAGCACGCAGCGGAGCCGTTCGACATCGCGGTCGAGCTCGAGCCGGGCAGCGACCCGGCGCCGTTCGCTGCGGCCGGAGCTACGTGGGGCCTCGTCGCGTTTCCCTCGGACCCGGTGTCCGTCGACCAGGTCCGTGGCGTAATTCGCGAGGGACCGGCGCACGTACGGTGAGGCACCCCGCCGAATTGCCACAGGCCCCGTCTGCCGGTGAGTCACCTCAGGTTCGCCGAAATAGTGGGACCAAATTGGGACCACGGATTTTCCCACTGCGCTGATCCCAAGAAGACGAAAACCGCTTGATTTGCAGGCGGTTTTCGTGATAGCGGGGCCCGATTCGTTTCTCGCTACGACGCACGGATAGTCGAGCGAGGACGCCTGGCGGGCTGATGACGATGGGCGTGCTGATGATCCCAGAGCGCGATCACACCCTCACGCGCATCACCGGCGTCCACCAAGGCGACTTGCCAAGTTCCCGACGCCGAGGGCCGCGACGGCGGCCCTCGGTCCGTGGTGAAGGCCGACCCTTACTTCGGGAACACGCGGTTGGGGACCGTCTCGTCGGCGAGCGTGTCGAAGGCGATCAGCTTGCCGCGGGCCGGGCGATGAAGGAGCGGATCAGGCCAACGGCCCCGAAAGCAACTGGCCCCGCAGAGTGACCGTTTGCCTCGGTTCCTCGCCTCGTCCGCGCCGTGGGCGCTTTCGGTGCTCATTGAGCCTTGGCCGGTGTGCTAGCCGCAGGGCCAGCTTGAGAAGAACTATACGCCCCCAGGCCGCGAGGCGGGTTCTGGAAAGCTAGACCCCTTCCGAGCGATACGAGCTCTGCTCGGCCTCGCGAAAGTAGGCAATCCGATCGGGGTTGACATAGACCGTTGTCGGCTCGACCTTGTGTCCCTCCCCGGCAATCTGGGTTAGTTGGGTCATCCCCGAGACTCGAGCTGTCGGGTTCATTGCCTCCACAGCCGACGCGAGGTCTCCCTCGACGTGGATGTGGTCGCCCCGGGTACCCGAGAACGCGATGAAGGTGGGCATTGGGAACTCCATTCAGTTGCTTCGCCGCGATCGTCTCACGCACTGGCAGCCCAACGGCCGGGCGGGTGCCGCCGGTGCGGTCAAGCGGGGCGGAAAGTATCGCAAAGCGATATTCGGCCGTCCTGCCCGACTCGTGCGTCGTCGCGAGATCCAATCGGTGGCCCGACTCGTTTCTCGCTACGACGGCGGTTACGCCGCTACCCCCCCTTCGTCGAGGTTGAGCGTCTCGCCTCTCGGGGACGCCTTCGCCGAGCTCCTTCTGACGCTCGATCTCCGCATCGAGCTCGGCGCCGAACAGAAGGGCGACGTTGGTGAGCCAAAGCCACCCCACCAGGACGATCGCGCCGGCGAAAGCCCCGAAGAGGGCGCCTACGTCGGCCACCTGCGAGATGTAGGCCGAGAAGCCAACCGAGGCGACGAGCCAGACGAGCACTCCGACGAATGCCCCGGGCGTAACCCAACGAAACGCGCGCTGCTTGACGTCGGGCGTCACGTAGTAGATCAGCGCGAAGATCAGCGTCGTGACAGCGAGAGCCCCCGGCCAGCGAGCGACACTCCAGATCGACGCGGCGGTGGGACCGAGGCCGATGAAGCCGAAGAGGTCCGAGGCGAATCGCCCGCCGACGAACAGCATGATCAGGCTCGCCAGCACCAGACCCATGAGCACGAACGTGAAGACGATGTCGATCGACTTGCGCCGCAGGAAGCTGCGGCCGCCACCGTCGAGCTCGAAGACCACGTTCAGAGCGCGTCGAGCAGCCTCGAGCACACCGGTGGTTCCGTAGAGAGTGAGCACGACGCTGGTCACGAAGGCCGTCACGGCCGTTCCCTTGTGCTGGAGGGCTTCGCGCAGGGAGCTGTCCAGAGGCACGAGGGCCGAGTGCGGGACGACGTCGCGCAGGTAGTTGATGATCGCGTTGTAGGTGCTCGGGTACTGACCGAGGAGCCCGAGCAAGGAGAGGCCCAGCAACGTGGCGGGAAAGAGGGACATCAACGAGTAGTAGGTCAGCGCCGCTGCGTGATGGGTCATCTGGTCGTCGTAGAACGACACCAGCGTCCGCTTGATCACCGCGCCCGCTGACCGCATCCGTGGTCCCTGCAGTGCGGGGTTATCCCGTTGTCGGTACCGGCCCTCTGGGATCGAGGACCTCGCCAGGACGATCGACCTTCTTGCGCACCCCGCCCGAGCCCAACTCCTCATCGAGCGCCTCGCGGGGCCTGGTCTTCGCCTTTGCCATCGGTCGGCCTTCCTTCTCGTCGTTTTTCGCGGGCCGGGTCCGGCTCCCGATCCGCACCTCGTGTCGGCGGAGCTGGTCGCAGTCCGTACGTCTATCCGGACTGCCCGCGACCGCGCTGACTACCGGACCGTGATCCCGGCACACTTCTCCGGCTTTGCGGGAGAATCGCGGACCGTAGCTACATGAGCCACTGCACGGGTCGTCGCGAGAATCGAATACCCGGCCCGATTCGTTTCTCGCTACGGCGCACGGATTGTCCAGCGGGGACGCCTGCCGGCCTGGGCGCGGTATCACTTTTCGTCCAAAGCGCTACTTCTGCTTTCACGCGAAGGGAGGAGCGGGCGCCGTCCTCGCCCGAAGCCAATCGTTGCCCCCCTCAAACTGCGCCATTCAAGGCGGCCGTAGGAACTCCATCGTCACCCAGGCCGGGCGAAAGCCGAGCCGCGCGTAGAGCTCCTTCGGGCGGTCCTCGTCGTCCGCGGTGATCCAGAGGTCGCGGACGTCGCCCGCCGCCTCGACCGCTGCGCGGGTCATCGCGGTCCCGCGCCCGGCGCCGCGGTACTCCGGATGGACGTAGACGTGGGTGATCTCGGCCGCCCCGCCGTAGCGCTCGAGCTGGGCGAACGCCACCGGCGCGCGGTCCTCCCGCACGGCCAGGACCTGCACGCCGCGGCCGAGTGAGATCTCGCGCGCGTGGGCGGGATAGTCGCCTTGATCCAGGCCCGGGAAGTCCTCGAGGCCCCACGCGACGCGCAGGTTGTCCACGGCGTCGTAGGGAACCTCCTGGACCACGACCTCGGGGCCCGGTGGCAGCGGGGCTTCGTGTCGCATCCACACCAGACGCTCGGCTTTCCAGCCCTTGGCCTCGAAGCCGGCTCGCAGCGGTTCGGCGGCGCCGACGAGATCGAAGTCGATGCCCCGGTGCGCGAGCCCGGCGAGCGCCTGATCGGCGAAGGCCGCCAGTTCCTCGACGCTCATCGCCGGGTCCTCTTCGACCCGGACGACGTTGAAGGCCCAGTAGGTCGGACGACTCGTCGCTCGCACGACCGTTCCGTGCGACCACGGCTCCATCACGTCACAGACCGCGGCATGCGCCGCATCGCGCCAGGCCCGCGCGCGGGCCGCCACGTCGCCCTCGGAAAGACTGGCCGGAGTCACCTGGTCAGGGTACGCAAGCGAATACCCCGCGCTTCTCCTTCGCGCGAGAAGGAGGAGCGTCGGATCTCTTCGCTTTCCATGCGAAGCGCGTGGCCCGCTATTCGTCCAAAGCAGTAGCCGACCGCCCTAGTTCCGCGGCCCGGCACCTTCGTGGGCGATCTGTGACCGTTTGCACGCCGGGAGTGTGTAAGACGACGTGGTCGGTTCCTGAGAACCAGCCTAGGTTCCTAGTCGAGAAGCCCGGGTGAGCGAACAAGCGAAATCAATACCCCGGGCGAAGGAACGGTCAGATGAGCAGATCGATGATGGCGGCCCTGGTGTCCACAGCGCTTGACGACGCGAATCGCACCGGCATCCGCCCCGGCCCCGTCACCCCCCGGACGACCTCCCGCCGAAACCCGCTTGTGCGGCGCCTGGTGGAGCGGCTTTCATGAGCGCGCTCGTCACCACCGCCAAGGCACTCGGCGGCTTCGCCGGGCGGGATGGAGTAACCCAGATGGACCCGCTGACGGCCTCCGTCGCGCTGGTGGTCAGCGTCCTCGCGATCTTCTTGGTCGTGCGTGCGTTGCAGCTCAGACCGCGACGAGCTGCGTCTCGCCCTCGCGCTGCGGACGACTCACTCATTCCCGCCGGGCTGCGGGACTAGCCGTCCTTGAGATTCGAAGCGGGACTTCGTCCGGACTGGCGGCCCGCTTCGTCTCTCGCTGCCGTCCAGATGCTCCGTTGCAACGAGAATCTGCTCGAGAAGTAGGGCGACCGCTTCTCGTCCGAAGTTGGGTTCTCGCATATGGCGAGTCTTCGACGTCTGGGAATCGGAGGAGGCCTTCCGGCCTTTGGCGACGTGCTGATCCCCGTCCTCCAGGAGGTCGGTCTCGGCGGGGAGCCCCAGGTTTCCCGCTGCCAAGCGGCAGCTTCCGCCCGCTCCATCTCGATCGGCTCGATGCCCCTCTCTCGGGCCTCTTCGGCGAGCTCGAACTTCTCCGCCTTGCCGCCGCCCGACTCCGGGTTGTAGAAGAGGACGGCGCGCCGCCGGCTCCGCCGACGATGGCGATGCGAAGGCCAGCGACCCCACGTGGGGTCGCTCATCCCGTGTACTCGCGCAGCCGCTCGGCGAGGATGATCGGCGCCGCGGCCCCGATCAGGGCCAGGTGTGAGAAGGCCTGGGGAAAGTTGCCGAGGTGGCGGCCGGTGTCGGTGTCGAACTCCTCGGCGTAGAGCCCGAGCGGCGAAGCAACCCTCAGCAGGCGTTCCATCATGTCACGGGCGCGCTGCTCGGCGCCGACGATCGCCAGCGCTGAGACGAGCCAGAAGGAACAGATCAGGAAGCTGCCCTCTTTGCCCGAGAGGCCATCGTCGGTCTCGTCCGTGCGGTATCGGAGCACGAACCCGTCCTCGGTGAGCTCGTCGGCGATCGCCTCGACCGAGCGTCGCAGGGTCTCGTCGTCTCCGGGCAGGAAGCCGAAGATCGCCGCCAGCAGGGTCGAGGCGTCGAGCGCCTCGGTCTCGTAGTGCTGGCGCAGGACCCCGTTGCGCACCCCGTGCTCGAGGATGTCGGCGCAAATCTCCTCGGCGGTCGCGCGCCAGCTCGCCTCGAGCTCGGGGTCACCGGCGATCGCGCCTAGCCTTGCCGCGCGGTCGAGCGCGACCCAGCACATCAGCTTCGAGGAGACGTAGTGCTGCGGCGCACCACGCGCCTCCCAGATCCCCTGGTCGGGCTCGCGCCAGACCTTGACCGCGCACTCGGCCTGCGCCTGGACGATCGGCCACAGCCGCCGCGGGAGCCGCTGGCTGCGTTGAGTGTGGAGCATGATCGAGTCCAAGACCGCGCCGAAGACATCGTTCTGGCGCTGGTCGAAGGCGCCGTTGCCGATCCGCACCGGGGTCGCCCCGGCGTAGCCGGAGAGCTCGTCCCCAGCCCGTCGGCGTGTGCCAGGTGGTCGCGACGATGTTCGTCCCCGGCTCGTAGACGCGGGCCGTTGGTACGTTGATCCCGAAGGGCCCGAAGCGGAAGGCGCCGTTCTGACGGTCGAGCAGGGCGCCGAAGACGCTCGGCGAGTCGAACCGCGGCACACAAAGCCAGTCGACCGCGCCGTCGGGGGCGACCAGGGCGCCGGTGTGACAGTTCGAGAGGAAGCCGTAGTCGGCGATCGGCGGAAACGGCGAGGGCGCCGCTGCGCTCTGGGGCGCAGGCGCGCCCGCCGGCTTGCTGTCTGTGAGTTCCCCGGGCGCCGGCTTCTCCACCCGCTTGGGCTTCGCCGCGCTCATGACGCCACCCACGGCCGGGAGGCCCGATCGCCGCCGCTCGTGGCGCCCTTGATCATCCGTGGACGAGGTAGCGTGGTACTCATGCAAGCCTTTCGGTCGGTGGGGTCTGGGCTACATCCAGAGGGTAAGAGCGGGCCATGTCGTTGGCGACAAGACGACGAAGTCCCGCACCTGCCGCGGCAGAGGTCTCATCCCGGATGACATGCCTGTCTCTCAGTTGCGAGAGCTACTGAGATGATTTTCGCTCAACCTCTTTCCCCCGTACAGGGTCGGAGTCGTGGCAGGGCAAATCGAATCGGTGGTCCACCTCATCGACGGCGACGAGCTGGAGGTGCAAGACACCGTTGACGAGACTCGGCGCTCGACGAGCTCGAGACAATGGTCACGCGGAGAGTTCGACACGCCGCTCGACCTTGTCGTAGGCAATCTGCAGGTCGAATGACGCGAATACCTGCCTTAGAGGTGACGCCTCAGAAACTCCTCAACCCGCCGCGCCTTCTTATCCTCGACCTTCTCCTTGGTCTCGAGGATCTTTTTCAGCATGTGATGGCGACGCTCTTTTCCGAGGTTACGGACAGCCACGAATCATCCAATTTGGCTGACGACGACTCACCTATCCGGCGCGGAGGCTCGGCCCCCGTACCCAACCGGAAGGAGTTGACATGGAGCAAGCGACACCACCGCATCTCGGGCCGCCGGGGGCCGAACGGGCTCTACGCGAGTCGGCGAAGGAGGTCACCGGACTCTGGTGGCCATGGCTTCTCGCCGGAATCGCCTGGGGCGTGATCGCGCTGGTGATCCTCCAGTTCGACGCCGCTTCGATCTCGACCGTCGGGGTCCTCGTCGGAGGAATGTTCATGTTCGCCGCCATTCAGAACTTCGCCCTCGCGAGCGTCCCGGGAGCGGTGCGCTGGGTGTCAGCGCTATTCGGCGTTCTGTTTCTGGTCGCGGCGGTGATCTGCTTCGTCAGCCCGGAGAACACGTTCGCGGCCCTGGCCGACAGCCTCGGCTTTCTGTTTCTGTTCGTCGCGTTGTGGTGGATCGTCCGGGCCTTCCTGGAGCGGGCGGTCAACCCCCTCTGGTGGCTCGGGTTGATCTCCGGGATCCTAATGACGATCCTGGCGTTCTGGACCGGCGGTCAGTTCTTCATCGAGAAGGCCTACGTCCTGCTCGTGTTCGCCGGCATCTGGGCGCTGATGGAGTCGATAAACGACATCGTGCGCGCCTTCGTCATGCTCCGCGCGCATCAGGAGCTGTAGAAGCCACGCACTAGTAGAGCCTGCATGACCTCGCTTCCCGACCCCGCATCCGAGACGGAACCCGCAGGTTGGTGGAGCGAGGTCAATCGGCTCGACCTCGCCGTCTATGCGGCGATCGCCGCCACTCCGACACCGACGCTGGATCGCGCGTTTCGGCGGCTGTCGCGGGCGGCTGATTACTCGAAGCTGTGGCTCGCCAGCGCCGCACTGCTCGCCGCGACCGGCGGGGCGAGCGGCCGGCGGGCCGCGGTCAACGGCCTGGCGTCGACCGGGCTCACGTCGGCGGTGGTGAACTTGGTCTTGAAGCCGCTCGGCCGCCGCCGCCGCCCCGACCGAGACCTGCATCGCGTGCCCGTCGCCCGTCAGGTCGAGATGCCGAGATCGACCTCGTTTCCATCCGGCCACTCAGCATCCGCATTTGCGTTTGCCACCGGCGTCGCGGCGGCTTCACCGGCCGCCGGCATCCCGCTCAGCGCGCTCGCGGCACTCGTCGCGTACTCGCGCGTTCACACCGGCGTGCACTACCCGGGCGATGCGGTGGTTGGATCGGTCACCGGTGGCGCGCTCGCGCCGCTGGCGGTAGGCGCGCTCGAGCGCTGCCGCGAGGCGAGCGGGAACCGTGCGGGGCCCTGACCCGCCCGAGGCGGCCAAGGCGGCGGTTGTGCGCGAGCGCTCCTCCCATTCCGCACGGGACTGGCGCCCACTCGTCCTCCGCACGAGCGGCAGCGCGACACACGGGGTCTACGGGCTGATCCTCGCGACCGCGGTGATCACGATCTCCCGAGAGCTCGATTCGCCCGACGCAGGTCGAGCCTCTGTCAACGTTCTAGTGGCAGCGCTCGTTTTCTGGCTGGCCCACGTGTACGCGCGCTTACTCGGGCGAGCCGTCTCCCGCGACTGGAGTTGGTCTCGAGGGGCGGTCGTCGGGGCGATGCGCGAGCACTGGTCCCTGGTTGAAGTCGCGATCCCGCTGGTGCTCGTCCTCGCGCTGGGCGCGATCGGCGTGATCCCGGACGGCACAGCGCTCGGCGTTGCGACGGCCCTGGCGCTGATGGAGTTGGCCGCAACAGGGGCCTATGCCGCGATCAACCACGGTGCCAGCCGAGCCGGGGCACTCGGATCGGCCATGATCGCCCTAGCGCTGGGAATCGCGATCGTCCTTTTGAAGGTGCTTATCCACTGACCCGAGCGGTGCCGCGAGCCGCGCGAGAACGGCGCGGCGTTCTGACCCGTAGCGCCGTCGGTCGAACCGCGAACTCGAGCGGCGGCGACAGCTCCACTGCCTCGCCATCGATCCCGGCGTGGACCACGTCGGGCCCGTCTATCCGCAGCGAGGCGGAGCTCCATGCGCGGCCTGACGGCCGGAGTCCGGCAGCCGGTCCGTCGATCACGATGACGCCGAGCTGGCCGCCGCTCAAAGTCGGACGCCCGCCGCGAGTGAGCGGCCCCCCGAGCGCGTACGGGTTGTTCGACACCAGCACGATCGCCGGGCCCCTGTGGTCGACACCGAGGTCGTCGACGACCTTCAGCGCGGAGATCTCCGTCGCCGGACCGTGGACGGGGCGCGCAGTCTCGAGCAATGTACGGACCTTGGCGTCGCGATACCCCGCGTGACGGATCGCCTCGGCATAGATCCCGAGCGAGACGTTGTTGAGAAAGGCGCGGCCGTTCACCTCACCGACGTCGATCAGTCCCTCGACGCCATCGCTGAGAGCGTCAAGCGCGGCGATCGGATCGGCCGGATCGAGGCCCAGGTCACGCGCAAAGTGGTTACGCGTTCCGGCCGGGATGCAGACGAACGGCAGATCGTGAGCGATGGCAGCCTGCGCCACCGCCGCCAGCGACCCGTCGCCGCCCGCCACCGCCAGCGCGTCGGCGCCGGCCGCGACGGCCTCGTCAACCTCCGGCGCGAGGCTCCGATCCGGACCGAACTCGGCCACGGCTATCCCGCGGGCTCTGGCCTGCTGCGCGATCCGAGGCCCGGCCCCACGGCCGGACCTCGGGTTGACGAACAGCGTTGGCCGGCGCGGCGGATCGACCGCCTTCCACTCGGTGCCCGTGCCGTTTGCCTTCTCATCGATTGTCTGTGAGGTGGCCATGTGTCTCCTTCAGCGCCGCGTCGTTTCCTTGTCAGGCTGGAGTCTCAAAAGCGCCTGGGTGACCGGTCATCACCCAAAGTGAGCGACTTCGCGCACCGGGTCGGATCGAGCGCGAATCACTCGAATCGCGTGATGACCGCTCACCCACGTCGAGGAGACACTGCGCGCCCTTGAATGAGTCGAACCAGGAGAACGGCGAGCGGCTCTCGCGCCAGCAGGCCGCGGAACACCTCACCGACGTTGCGTACGCGCTGATGACCGGCGGCGAGCTGAAGTTGAACGGCAACCGTCAGGTGCCGATCGCCGACGAGATCGTGCTGAAGCGCAGCGGGACGGCAAGCGGCGACCGCATCCAGCTCGAGCTCGAGCTCAGCTGGTCGACCGCGAAATCGGCGACCTAAGCGATCCGCGAGGGCGCCAACAGGCCGAGCTCGCGGGCGCGCTCGACCGCCTCACCGCGGCTGTGCGCGTCGAGCTTCGCGTAGATGTGGCGCAGGTGCGTCCGCACCGTGTTCGGCGAGACGAAGAGCTCGGCCGCGATCTCCGGCGCCTTCAGATTGCTCGGCAGGAACCTGACCACCCGCAGCTCGGCCTCGCTCAGATCCTCAGCCGCGGGCCGCGGGCCGCCGGACGGCCTCGGCGATGCACCGCTGAGAACGTCGAGGATCTCCGAGAGCAGCGCGGCATGGGCCGTGCGATGCCGTGGATGGCGCTCCAACAGCTCGCCGACCGGCGCGACCGCGAAGGGGACGATGATCCCCTCGCGCTCTGCAAGCTCGAGCGCCCGCTCGATCGCCTCCTCGGTCGCGCGCGTGTCGCCGAGCCTGGCCCGGGCCAGCGCGACGAACAGCAGCGCGTCGATCAGCGACGTCGTCGAGTGAGCCGCCCGACTGGACCCTTCGATCACGGGGGCCAGCACTTCGAGCGTCGCTTCGGGATCGTCCCGCGCCAGGTGGATCTCGGCGGCGGCGATCCGGATGAGAGCGCGGTCGCGCTCGTCTTCGTCGAGCGCTGCGAGGGCGGCGCTCGCTTCGGCGGCCCTGCCCATGCGCACCTGGGTCTGAAGCATCACACCTCGCGGCTCAATCGTCCGTACCTCCTTGCCCAAAAGCGAGCTGAGCCGCTGCGCCTCGGCAAGTCCCGCCAGCGCCTCCTCTAGCCGACCCTGGGTCAGGCGCAGCAGACCGGTCGCCCAGCGGACGATGAGCGTGGTCATCGGGTCCTCCTCGGGACGCAACGCCCGGTCGGCGCGATCCAGCCGACGCTCGGCGTCGTCGAACCGGCCCAGCCACATGAGCGCGACCCCGCTGATCGCAAGCGCCGGCGTGATGATCGCCTCCTCTCCCCATCCGAGCGCTTCGGCCCGCGCGATCGCCTGCTCGGCGTAGTGGACCCCGTCGAGGACCGAGCCTCCCGCGTCCGGTCCGGCGATCCCGAGATGTGCGAGACAGCTGATCTCGAGGTAAGGGCGCTCGGCCTGCTGTGCCAATGACAGGGCCTCCTCGAGGTGGCGGCGCGCATCGGTGGTTCGCAGCGACCACAGCTCGGTGATGCCGACGTTCATTACGGCCGCGGCGCGGTGGTCGGCTACGCGAGCGATGTCGCTTGCCGATTGGGCCGCCAGCGCCGCCTCCACCTCGCGCTTTGACTCGAGCGCGCTCGCGAGGTCGACGCCGCGGCGAGCCAGCCACAGCTTCGTGCTGGCGACCCGCAGGTCGAAGCGCCGGCGTCGCTCCGGGGCAACGGTCTCCGCGAGCCGCTCGGCCACCTCGATGTACGCCTCGGTCTCGTCGGGTCGCCCCGCAAACAGGCGCGCGGCGGCGAGCACGATCGCAAGCTCGGCGTCCTCTCCCGCCGCCTCCGCAGGAAATCTCGCCAGCAGCCCGCCGACCGTTTCGAGCCGTCCGTCGAGGATCAGGCTGATGTAGCTGTCGGCAAGCAGGCGCGTCGCGTACGTCCAGTCCGCTGCCGCCTGCGCGTGTCGGATCGCCTCGGCCGGATGTCCGTGCTCCTCGTACCAGCGAGCTGCCACGCCGTGCAGAGCGTCGATGCTGGCGGGGTCGGTGCGGCGCAGCTCGAGCCGCAGGAAGTCGGCGAACAGATGGTGATAGCGAAACCAGGTGCGGTCGACGTCGAGCGAGGTGACGAACGCGTTTGCCTCCTCGAGCTCGAGCAGGATCCGCTCTGAGTCCGAGTGGCCGGTCATCGCGTCGGCCAGGCGCCCGGTGACCCGGTCCAGGATCGACGTGCGCAGCAGCAGCTCCCGCACCTCCGGCGGCTGGCGCTCCAGCACCTCCGCCATCAGATATCCCGCGACGCTGCGCTCGCTGCCGGAGAAGTCGCGCACGAAGCGCTCCGGGTCCGGATGCCCGGCGAGTGAGATCGCCGCCAGGCGGAGGCCCGCGGCCCAACCTTCCGTGCGCTCGTGAAGCAGCGCCACCGCCTCGTCGGAGAGCTCTATCTCGCTAGCCCGCAGCAACTCGGCGGCCTCGTGAGCAGAGAAGCGCAGCTCCGCTTCTCGGATCTCGGTCAGCTCGCCGGCGAGGCGCACGCGGTGCACGTTCAGGTGCGGCTCGGAGCGGCTCGTCAGGACGATCCGCAGGCCGGCCGGCCGCCGCGCGATGAACAGCTCCAGCCACGTCAGCGCCTCAGGCGACTGCAGCTCGTGCAGGTCGTCGATCACGAGCACCAGCGGCTCTTCGAGTGAACGAAGGTCCTCCAGCAGCCGTTCGACCACCGCCTCGCCACGAAACCCGGGAGTCGGGCCGAGCGGCTCGACGGAGCCGCCGAGAGCCGCCGCGAGCGCGTTGGTCACCGCGAGCCAGAAGTGCTGCGCGTCTCGTTCGCGCTGCTCGACCGCGACCCACGCCGTGTGCTCAGAGACCCCGCTGTCCTCGAGCCACGAGCGCACGAGCATCGTCTTGCCGCTGCCTGCGGGAGCGCAGACAAGAACCACACAGTCGTTTCGGGCCCGCGACAGTTGCTCGAACAGCGCCTCGCGACGCACGAGACGCCCGTGGCTGGACGGCCCTCGCACCCGTGCGAGCGGGACCGCTGCCGCGGTCCCCATTGCGATCCATCGCAAGCCAGTATCTCCGTCGAGCGCCGTCGGCGCAACGGTCGGCAGAGATGGGTGCGCGGAGGACCCATCGACTGGGTCCTCCGCGCCGGTAGGAATTGCGCCGTCTAGGCGGCCGGAGCCGCTTACTCGGACAGGTCGTCGGCCTGCATCCGCGCGAGCGCCGCGTCGAGCACGGCGTACTCGGCCTCGACCACAGCCGAATAGGCGAAGTCGATCGCGAACCGCGCCTCTTCCTCGGCCCGGTCTGCGCGGTGCTGGGCCTTGTGCACGTCGTGCTCCGCTTTGCGGGAGTCGATGTCGGCGCGAATCTTGGCGACCGCCTTGTCCCAGCTTCGCTGGACGTCGGACCACCCGGACGAGATCCGGTCGCGACCCTCGTCGGCCTTCTCGCGCAGCTCCTGGGCCTGTTGCTCACCGACGGCGCGCGCCGCATCACGGTCGGCCTCGATGTCGGACTTGGTCTTATCCCTCGCCGCGGCGACGCGCTTCTCGGCCTCCTCCGCGCGAGCCGACAGCTTGCGCAGCTCGTCCGAGAGCTTGGTGAGATCTTCCGATACGGCCATCTTCAACCTCCTGTTGTTGGACGCGCGGAGGATGAGCGATGGCCGGGTGAGCGAGCATCATCCATTCTTGGTGATCTTCCGAGCGTCTCCTGGATCTAGTTCGCAGCGCTGACCCGGTCGACCTCGACCGCGGCGGTCGAGCGCGACATCGGCCTGCTGCGCTCGCGAGACAGCCTCCACGCCCTACATGCACCTGCCGGCGGCTCCAGGGGCATTTCGAGGAGAGCGTCGGTGCCTATTGCGCCCCTCGCTCATCTCGGATGGTTTCTTGCCCGCCCACCTCGCCGGCTCCAGCAGATCATCCGGAGGCGCGCCGCCGGCTGAAGATCAAGCTCGCCGCCTACTGGGTTCGCGCACCAGCAGCTGACTGCCCCCCGAGCACCAAGACCAGAGCATGGTCGCGGTCACGATTGCCCCGACAACGACCGGGCCGTGACCGAGCTCTGCGACGAGAAGCGTGGCGAAGGGGCTCCTAACCGTGCAAGGAGGGGTCGGGCCGATCAGGCCGCGGAGGTCGGCGCGGGCCTGCGGGCTGTTGCCCTGTGCGTTGACCCGCGAAGAAGCGAGGCGCCTCCAAGGCGCATTACGACAGAAGAAAACCCCGAGTGAGCGGGGCTTTCTTACTTATAGCGGGGGCCCGATTCGTTTCTCGCTACGACGCGCGGATTGTCGAGCGATCACGCCTACCGGCCTGACGCGGGCTGGCGCTCAGCCGCGCTTGAGCTCGATCTGCTGGCTCCAGAGAAAGACGCGGACCTCGTTGCCCATCGCGCAGACGATGCCGATCGCGTCCGCCGGACCGGGCTTGAACTTCCTCCCGTAACCGGGATCGATGTCGAGCTTCCAGTTCTTCACCGGCCGCTCGAACTCGTCCGGCGAGGTCGCCATGCCCGCGACCTTCGCCCCCTTCTGCGAGATCGAGACGGAGACGAGCGCCTCCGTCTCTCCCGTCTCCCACTCGAACCTGCCGCGCGCCTTGACGACCCCGTCGACGATCCGAAGACGACTCTGGAAGTTGGAGCGCACTGTTGGACCTCCCTCGTTGGCCGCGTCCTCAGGCCGGCACGTCCATGGCCTGCATGGAGTGTGCCCGTCGGACACCGATCTGATTTCCCTTCCGCTCGTAAAGACCGATCGCCTCTCGCAGGGCGGCGGCGGCCGCCCCTGGCCCGTCGGCGCGTTGCAAGACCTCCGCCTGTGCGAGCAGCGCGTCGCCGTGCTCGACGAGCCAGTCCGTGCGCGCCGCGATTCGCACCGCCTCGGCGGCGATCCGTTTCGCCTCGGCGACCGTCCCGCGGCGGGCAAGCAATCGCGCGCGCTCCGAGCGCCAAGTGATCTGCGCCGAGAGGTCGTCGCCGGCGGCGGTCTCCTCGGCGACCCTGGTGAACGTCCAGGCCTCGTCGAGGCGCTCCTGCTCGTAGAGCGCGTGGGCGAGCATCGCGGCGGTGGACGACAGCAGCGCGCGCTCGCCCATCTCCAGCAGGCGCTCGTATCCGGCGCGCAGGATCTGCTCGGCGCCGCGCGCGTCGCCCGAGTCGAGCACCACGAACGCCTCGGGGTGCGAGACCGCGCTCTGCATTCCCCGGCCGAGCTCGGCCAGGATCGAGTTGCTCTGGGCGAGGAGCTCGCGCGCCGTATCGAACTCACTGCGCATCGCGTGCAGACCGGCGAGCGAGTCGAGGACGACGGCTTGCGCGCGGCACTCGGCGCTCATCTGCGCTCCGAGCGTCTCGCAGCGGGCGATCCCGTCGGCGACGGGAGCCGGCCCGAAGTAGGCGGAGGAGGCGAGCCAGGAGAGCGCGTCAGCCAGGCCGCGGTCGTCGTCGGCCCGCCGCGCGTGCTCGGCGGCGCACTCCCAGGCCGCCTCGGCGTCGCCCGAGCGCGCGGCGATCCAGTGCACGAGCGCGCGCAGGCGCCAAAGCCGATCCAGGCCGAGCTCGTCACCAGCGGCCTCGAAGGTCGCTGTGCAGTCCCTCGAACCGCTCTCGGACCTCGCGCCCGGTGGCCTCGGTCTCGACTTGGAGCCGACCCACCAGCGAGGCGACGATCGCGTGCGCATGCGCGATTTCGTCGCCGCGGGCCGCGGCCTCGCGCGCGGCGGCATCGAGCACGCGCTCGGCCTCGTCAAGGCGGCCGGCCTCGGTCAGCGCCGTGCCGTGGTCGGCGAGCAACAGGCCGCGCTGGGCCTCGCCCTCGGGGATCAGCGCCGCGGACCGCTCCAGCAGGCTGATCGCCGCCGGCAGGTCGTCGCGGGCGAGCGCGTTGCGGCCCGCGGCCCCGAGATACCGGCCCCCGCTCGCCGCGAGCTCCGCGTAGCTGCGCGTCGCCGCCGGCTCGACCTCGACGTGGTAGCCGAAGGCCTGCTCGAGGTGATAGCCCACCACCTCGGCCCGCGGGTCGAGGCCACGGTTGGCTCGTCGCTCGAGCCACCTGGCGAAGCGCTCGTGCAAGTGCGCGCGACGCTGCTTCGGCATCAGCACGTAGGTGGCGTCGCGGATCAGGATGTGGCTGAAACGGAAGGCCTGCTCGCCCTCGAGGTCCGGCCTCGCGGCGCGGATCAGCTCGCGGCGGATCAGCGCGGCGAGGCTAGCGCCGAGGTCGTCGGCGTACTCGTCGGGGAGCAGGTCGACGAGCACACCCCGGTGAAAGGTGCGCCCCTCGATCGATCCGTGCTCGACGATCGCGCGCTCGGCGGGGCCGAGGCGGTCGATGCGGGCGGTGAGCACGGCCTGAATCGTCGGCGAGGCGGCGATCGGCGCCTCCGGCGTTTCCGCGCGGTTGGCGGCCATCTGCTGGAGGAAGAAGGGATTGCCCTCGGCGGTGGTGAGCAGTTGCGCGCGCTCGTCCGCGGTCAGCTCGGCGCCGCCGAGCTCGCCGAGCAGGGCGCTCGCCTCGTCGGTCGAGAGCGGCTCGAGCCGTACGACCGAGGCGCTCTCGCCGCCGGCGGCGCTCCAGTCCGGCCGCGTCTCGAGCAGCTCGGGGCGCGCCAGGCAGACGAGCAGCAGCGGGGCGCCGTCGGCGAAGTCGGCCAGGTACTCGATCAGGTCGAGCATGGTGGGCGCCGCCCAGTGGATGTCCTCGACCACCATCACCAGCGGCCGGTCGCGCGCGCAGGCCTCGAGCGTCCTGCGCACCGCCCGCTGCGTTTCCTCGACCGAGGTGTTCCCGCCCGCTGCGAGGGCCGCGAGCTGCTCGCCGCCGGCGTTGGGGGGCAGCTGTCGCGCGATCTCGGCCAGCGGCCAGTAGGTGATCGACTCGCCGTAGGGAAGGCAGCGGCCGACCACGGTCGTCGCGGCGTCACCAACCGCGTCCAGCAACGCCCGTGCCAGCCGCGACTTCCCGATCCCGGCCGGGCCGAGGACGGTGACCATCCCGGGCGCGCCCAGCGTGCGGACGTCGTCGAATGCCCGGCGCAGCCGCTCGAGCTCCGGCCCGCGTCCGACGAACGGCGTCCAGGCGCGGGGCTGGTCTTCAGCAAGGGCGGAGCCGACGGCGATCAACCGCCGAGCGGAGACTGGGGCGGCCTTGCCCTTCAGCTTCAGATCGGTGGGTCGATCGAGGCGCGCGACGCCCCGCAGCAGGCGCGCGGTCTGCTCCCCGATCAGCACCTGACCGGGGTCGGCGGCGGCCTCGAGCCGCTGGGCGACGTTGACCGCGTCGCCGATGATCGACTCCCCACCGCCCGCGTCGTCGCCGACCACCACCTCGCCCGTGTTGATGCCGGTGCGCACACGCAGGCGTACGTCCCAGCGCCGCACGAGCTCGTCGTTGAGGCCGTCGAGCGTCGCGCGCATCTCGAGCGCGGCGCGAGCGGCTCGCACGGCGTCGTCCTCGTGGGCCACCGGGACCCCGAAGACGGCCATCACGGCGTCGCCGATGTGCTTATCGACCGTGCCTCCGTGGCGCTGGATCACCGCGTCGGCGTCCTCAAACCAACGCCCGATCACCTGATGCAGCGACTCGGGGTCGAGCCGCTCGCCAAGCGCCGTGAACCCGCTGACGTCGGAAAAGAGGACGGTGACGACCTTGCGCGCCCGCGCCGGTGGGGCGACCAGGTTCGAAAGCGGCGCGCCGCAGAAGGGGCAATACCGGGCCGCCGCTTGACTCGGCTCGCCGCAATTGGCGCACGCCGACATGCCCTGAGTCTATGCCCGGTCCCGAAAAACCGGAAGGTGCGCAGTGACCCGAGTTGACGTTCATGCAGGACACGATGTCGGGCGTTACTCGGGCGGAATGCGCGCCTCGGGCTAGCCTTAGTTCGTAGCGCCGGGCTTGCTGCTCGTCGTCTAACCTCGGTAGGCATAGCCGCCGAGATCACGCTCCAACCGCTCGACGACCGCGGCCTCGAGATGCTCCACGAGTTCGAGCTGCAGACCGAGGTTCGTCCCTTCCGCGCCCGAGCCGACGGTTCCCGCTCGTACGCGAGCTCGACCCCCGGCGCCGACCCAGCGGGGTTCGATGCAATGCTCGATCAAGTCGCGCCGACCTGGCGCGAGCACATCGCCCGCACGCCGTAACTGCGCCCTCGCAGACGCAGCAACGCGAGCCGGGCGATGAAGGAGCGGATCGGGCCAACGGCCCCGAAAGCAACTGGCCCCGCAGAGTGACCGTTTGCCTCGGTTCCTCGCCTCGTCCGCGCCGTGGGCGCTTTCGGTGCTCATTGAGCCTCGGCCGGTGTGCTAGCCGCAGGGCCAGCTTGAGAAGAATCCTACGCCCCCAGGCCGCGAGGTGAGTTCTGGTAAGAGCTAGACCCCTTCCGAGCGATACGAGCTCTGCTCGGCCTCGCGAAAGTAGGCAATCCGATCGGGGTTGACATAGACCGTTGTCGGCTCGACCTTGTGTCCCTCCCCGGCAATCTGGGTTAGTTGGGTCATCCCCGAGACTCGAGCTGTCGGGCTCATTGCCTCCACAGCCGACGCGAGGTCTCCCTCGACGTGGATGTGGTCGCCCCGGGTACCCGAGAACGCGATGAAGGTGGGCATTGGGAACTCCATTCAGTTGCTTCGCCGCGATCGTCTCACGCACTGGCACCCCAACGGCTGGGCGGGTGCCGCCGGTGCGGTCAAGCGGGCCGGAAAGTATCGCTTGCCGTGTGAAGCGACCATTTTCGCTCCAGGGACTTCTCTTCATACTGGGCTGAGGTAGCGAGCTATCCCTCGCTAACGCTGCGCCCCGTAGCATCGGGGATGGGCTGCCCCGCACAGGCGTGACAGAGGAGGACAGATGCCCATACGAGGCCTCGACCACATCGACCTCGCGGTGAGTGATGTTGACCGCTCCCTCGCCTTCTACCTCGGCATGCTTGGTCCAATCGGCCTCGCGGTGGAGGGGCGGTTTCAGACCTATCGTGGAACCGAGGAGGTCGTCTACCTCGGCTTCGGTCAAGAACATGTTCCGGGTGCCCAGCCCGAGACCCGACTGGGCCTCCGGAAGGCCGACGGCGGCGAACACCACTACTTCGAAGTGGGGATCGAGCACCTCGCCTTCACGGTCGACGGCCCGAGCGAAGTCGACGACGCCTATCAGCGCTGTCTGACCATGGACGCCCGGATCCACTGCCCGCCGGAGGAGGAACCGGACCTGCCGGGCTATTACGCCTGCTTCGTCTTCGATCCCGACGGCTTCCGCATCGAGGTATGCCACTGGTCCGATCAGGTCCGCCGGCAATGGGGTGCCGGAGAGCACCTCGAGGTTGGGCCGCACCGGCCAGACGACCTCCTGTAACGGCTGCCTGGCGGCCCGAGAATATTGCCGCACCGTCGGGTGCGGAGCCGGCCTGTCCCCCGTTATCGCTTGTCGTCCAAAGCGCTACTCAAGCGGTTCAGCCAGCGCTTCGAGTGGCGGATACGATCGCGCTGCTGTCGGTGATCTCGGTCGCTAGCTGCCGAGCGCCTTCAAGGCCTTGGCGCTGTCGCCGTGGAACTCGCCCCGCACGACCTTGCCGTCGCGGTACTCCATCAGGTGCAAGAACGGAGCCTCGAAGCTGCCTCCCTTGCCGGTCGCGCGCTGCGTGCCCCTGACGAGCACCTTGTCACCGGCATCGATGAACTCGGACGCCTCGACGCTGAAGCTCGACCAGTAGTTCCCGATCTGGGAGAAGTTCTCCATGATCGCGTCGCGGCCGCGCGTCACCCCGCCGAGCGGCAGCTCATCTGAGGTCTGCCATTCCGCATCCTCGGCGAACCCTTCCCTCAACGTGTCGAGATCGCCGCTATTGAACGCCTCGTATGCGCCCTTCGCTGCATCCGCGTTTCCCATCTGCTCCTCCGATCGTCGTTTGCGTTTCGACCCTAGCCCTTGGCAGCGAATGGCCAAATGGGATCACGGGCGCGGCGAGGCCCGTCTGGGCGCCCTACGACCCGCCGTGACCATTTCGTGCCCACTTAGGGCCGAAAACCGCATCGCAATGCGGGTCAGGTCAGTAGAGCCAGTTCTATGACCGCCATGACGGCGCGTATCGGGGAGTCACAGCTTAGTCCGTGAGAGCAGGGAAAACGTGCGAGTCACGAGAGGCTTGGTGACGTCCTGTATCGGCCCTTTGTAATGCGTTCGTGCCCAATCCGTGCCCACTTTCGACCCGCCGCAGCGCCGCCGCTCGGCGGCTAGTACCGACCCTTGCCGTCCAGGTCGAAGGTGACCACGGTGCCCACCGCCAGGGTGCTCCCGGGTGGAAGCGCGCCGTTGAACGTGCCGCCGCCCGTGGCGCCCTTGTACTTGCCGCTGCCGCCCAGGAACTCAAAGGTCCCGTTGAGACTGATGCTGCCGTCGGGCTGGAACTCGACCACGTCCTCGCTCGCCAGCTTCAGCGTGCCCTTCTTTGCATAGACCGTGACGGGCCGAGCCACGGTGATCAGGCCGGTCGGCGTGTTGGTGAGCACGGTCTCCCCGACCGCTGCGGCAGTGCCGAGCGGCTTGCCGGTGAGGCGGGCAACGAACTCGTAGCCGGTCTCCGACTGCCCGATGATCGCGAGCGTCATCGTCGCGTCGATCGTGCGGTGCTTCTTCTTCGCGCTCGCGAGCTGGGGCGCGGCGAGCGCCGCGAAGGCGATCACTGCGACCAGTGTGAGCAGCCCTGCGCCGAGGAAGCCGGGTTTCTTCACGCCCGAGACGCCCGCTCGACCATCCGTGAACCGCATATCCCTCTCCTCGGTGAAGTTTTCGCCCCCTTTCGGCGCCCTCGTAGACGGTATCCGCCCGGTTTGCACCCCATGCAAGGCGGCGTAAGCTGGCCCCATGGCCGGTCGCCTGCTCCACTACGCCGGTCCGGTGTTACGTGCCGCCCGCGAGCGCGCCGGCGCGACGCAGCGAGAAGTCGCCGAGCGCGCGGGGGCGAGCACGGCAACCGTATCGCGCCTTGAGAACGGCATTGCGCTCCCGTCCGATCCGCTCATCGACGCGATCCTTGACGCCTATGGCGTTGTCACCGGCGTGCCTCGGCTGGAGCTGCTGGAACGTGCTGCGGCCGATTGGCAGCAGGATGCCTACGGCGAGGTGAAGGGCCTTTAGCTCTTGCCACGCCTCGTGCCGGCCGGTATCTCGCGCCTCGAAGCGTTGCGCTTTCCATGCAAAGCGCAACTTCCTGACCTGGAATGAGGCCCCATTAGCGGGGTGGATCGACTCGCAGCGTGGAACTCGTCCGCCGGGCTGTCGGAGTAGCTCAGCGGTCACGCGCTGCCCACCCCAAGACATCTCCACCCGCTCCCGCGCCCACTCGGGGTCAACCGGCCGTTGATACGGCTCGGCGCGGGGAGTGAGACGGTTGTCGGTTGAGAAGTCGCGGGCGACTGCGAATACTTACGCGAGAGGGATGGGACGGGGGAGGAAACGTGTGCGTCGGAGCGCCGATGCGAAGGTGATCGCCGGTGTGAACTGCCCTGTGTGCAACGCGCGGCGAGGCGAGCCGTGCGTGGGAGTCAAGAGCGCGAGGCCAATCCACCGGCGTCGAGCGGAAGCCTTTGCCCGTGCCGAACTCCGCAGAAAGCTGGGTGCTAAGGCCATCGCCGAAGCGAAATGCCCGGAGTGTGGGGCGCGACCTGGCGAGCCGTGCAAAGACGCCCAACAGACCCACCAAGCGCGCATCAACAAGGTGGCGAAGCAGGGCAAGGCCAGCTCGGTCTGGGCTGTGTCGGGCGGCGAGTTCGACTCGAACCGCAGGCGTCACTAGCCCCTGCTTCTTCCGCCAGCACGAATCTCGTGAGACGCCCTCCAAGCCGCCGGGCTGTCGGAGTACCTAAGCGGTCACGTTTTCGGCGTCCCCGACGCCGGGCGAGTTCGTCGACCTCGGCGCAAGCGCCGAGCGTAGTGTGAGGCGGCGCGAAGGAACGTGCAGTGCTGCGTGGAGCCTCGCGGACGTGGTCTCGCTCTGGGAACTACGCCGGCGAGCTCGAGCCGCAGCAGCAGAGCGCCTAGGCGGCTAAGCTAGCCGACCCGATGCGCCTGCCAGCGCACGTTGCCGCTCTTGCATTCCGCGCCACTCTCCGTCGGAAACTCTAGGGAGATGGTGCCCTTCGGCCCGCTTCTTGCTGGTGAAGCGCCCACTCGCGCGAAGAGGACGTGCCGCGGCGCTGATTCGCGCGGCTGGATCGGTCTCGCTGGCGCATAGACCAGCGCACAAGATCCCGAATCTGGCTTGAATAAGCCACAATCACGCCCGCATGCGCGGCTGCAAAGCAGTTTACGCCGGTTCGATTCCGGCAGGCGCCTTCGGCTCTAGCAAGCGAAACCAACTTGTTAGAGCCGTTTGGTCTGTCGCCGCGGCCACGTCGTGCGCGACCGCTCAGCGGCCGCCGGTCGCCCGGCGAAGGGCTTCAAGACGCCGATCGAGTTCCTGTTGGAGCGCCGCCGCGCCGGGCGTGAAGGTCTCGCAGTCCGCGGCGGGCTGCGTGTCGATCGAGTCGACCAGGGCGCTGTCGGTCCCCGGCCCACAGGTGACCGCCTCGGCGACGCCGTCCCGGGAGAAGCTTTGGTCGTCGCCCTCGCCGGCGTTGAGGTGGTCGGTGCCGCCCTGGCCGACGAGGAAGTCGCTGCCGGCGAAGCCAAGAAGCGCGTCGTTGCCCGCTCCACCGACCTGGAAGTCGTCCCCCTCGGCGCCCAACAGGATGTCGGTGCTGCCGTTGCCGATGAGCGCGTCATTGCCCGCCGGTCCGGGCGGCACGCCGGCGGTGCCGGCGGGAGCGACGCCGTGGATCTGGTTGAAGAGGTCGTTTCCCTGCAGGACGTCGTTGCCGTTGCCGCCCACCAGCGTGGCGATGTCGTCGTGGATGATGTCCTGCTCGGGCCCGCCGGTCCTCCCGCCGGTCGCGGTCAGCCCCAGGTTGGGGAGCCTGGCGGTGACCCCGTTCGTTCCGCGGTCCACGACGTTCAGCCCCTGTCGCTCGAAGGAGGCGTAGGTGAGGGTGTTTGACCCGGCGTCGCCGAAGATCTCGTCGTTGCCGAGCCCGGAGACGATCGTGTCGTTGCCGACGGCGCCATGGATCACCGTCTTGTCGCCGGCCGCGGTGCTGCGGCCGCCGACGATGGTGTCGGCGCCGGCGCCGGCGTCGACCAGACCGCGGTCGCCGCCCACCAGGCTGTCGTCGCCCTCGCGGCCGTAGATCGTGTCGGTGCCCGCCGGCGTCTCGACGACCCCGCTGCCGGTGCCCACCGGGGCGGCCCCGACGATCGAGTCGGCGACGTTGCTGCCGACGAGGAAGTCGCCGTGGTTGGAGCCGATCAGGGTTCGGAGGTCGTCGTGGATGACGTCGTTCTCCTGGCCGCCGATCCTCCCGCCCGAGGCGGTCGCCCCGGGCTCGGGAAGCCGGGCGTGGACGCCGACGCTGCGACTGACGACGTTGATGCCGCCCTGGCTGACCGAGAAGTAGGCGAGGGTGTTGGCGCCAGCCCCGCCGGTCAGGTTGTCGCCGCCGACTCCGGAAACGAGCGTGTCGTCGTTGTTGCCGCCGTTGACGGCGGTGACGTTGGCGAAGCTGCGGCCGCCGACGACGGTGTCGTCGCCGTCTCCGCCATTCACCGTTCCGGTGTCGCCCGCGACCAGCGTGTCGTCGCCGCCCAGGCCGTTGATCACGTCCAGGCTCTCCGTGCCGGGGGGTTGCGGATCGACGTCGGGCGTCCCGGCGGGCGCGGAGCCGGCGATCGTGTTCGGCCCGGCGTTGCCGGTCAGGTTGTCGTCGCCGTTGCCGCCGGTGAGGCCCTCGATGTCGGCGGCGATGGTGTCGTTCTCGCCCGCCTGTCCGTTGCCCGTGGTCGGGGAGGCGCCGGTCGGCAGCGCCGCGGTGACGTTGGCCGTGCGCGTGATGTTGGCGGCGGAGATCCCGACGTAGGCGACGCTGTCGGTGTCGGCGCCGCCGTTGAAGGTGTCGTTCTCCGTACCGCCGACGAGGGTGTCGTCGCCAGGACCGCCGTTGATCGTGCCGGGTGGCCCGGCGGTGCCGGCGCTGATGACGCCGGTGTCATTGCCGTCGGCGAGGTTCTCCACCAGCGAGGTGATCGGAGTGGCGTTGGGGACGGTGCAGAGGTAACCCGGGGGAAGTGCCCCGGCCGCAGGCGTCGGCAGGCACCCTTGCGCGGCTGAGGCGGTGACCGTGACGTCTGGGTTGCGGTCGCCGACGAAGTAGATCGTGGACACCGGCGTGGTCTCCTGCTTGACGATCAACGCGCTGTTCGTCTCGCCCGCGCCGGCGTTATAGGTGATCGTGCCATCGGCGACCGTGACGGTGGCGCCGGAGAGCACCCGAGCGAAAACGTCGCGGAAACCGTTCGTATCGTCTGGATGGAGATTGCCGGCGAAGGAGTTGAAGGCGGCCGTGGAACCGTCGTCCGAGACGGCGGCGAGGTCCGAGCCGCTATCGCCCTTCACACCCGCGGCACCGCTGGCCCGGCTGATCAGCGTGGTGGTGTTCGTCTGCAGGTCGCGGACGTAGACGTCGCTATGTCCATCGGTGTCGTCGGGGTCGAAGTTCGTCGCACTGGTACTGAACGCGACCAGACCGCCGTCGCCGGAGAGAGAGGGTCCGAAAGCCGCATTGTCGGCCTTGACTCCAGCGGCCCCGCTTGCGCGGCTGACGAGGATCGTCGTGTCGGTCTGCCGGTCACGAACGAAGACGTCACTCGAGATGTCCGGGTCGTCGGGATCGAGGTTCGTCGCTTCCGACTGGAAGCCGACCCATCTTCCGTCCGCCGAGATCGCGGGGCCAAAGGACTCGTCGTCGCCCTTGCCTCCGCCCACACCGCTGGCCCGGCTGATCAGCGTGGTGGTGTTCGTCTGCAGGTCGCGGACGTAGACGTCGCGCCCGGCATCCGCGTCGGCAGGATCGAGATTGGTGGCCTCGGACTGGAAGGCAACGAAGCGTCCATCTGCGGAGATCGAGCGGACGTCTACAAACCCCGCCCCGTTGGCCTTCGCGCCCGAGGCCCCGGTCGCCCGGTCGACCAAGACAGTTGTGTTCGTCTGTAGATCGCGAACGAAGATATTGCCCGTCGAGTCGGCGTCCTGGGGGTGCAGGTTAGTGCTCGTGGACACGAAGGCCACGTAGCGGCCGTCTGATGAGATCGAGGAGGCGAGCGAGAACCCGTCTCCCTTGGCGCCGCCTGCGCCGTCGGCGCGGCTCACCAATGATGTCGTGTCCGTCTGCAGGTCGCGAACGAAGACGTCCGAACGGGTATCCGCGTCGTCGGGGTGAAGATTCGACGCCGAGGAGGAGAACGCCACGTAGCGCCCATTGGCGGACATCGCCCCGCCAGTTGACTCCCCATTCCCCTTAGCGCCAGCGGTCCCGTCGGCCCGGCTGACGAGGACCGTCGTATCGGCCAGAAGGTCGCGGGCGAAGACGTCGAAAAGGGAATCCCCGTCAGCCGGATCGAGGTTTGTGGCCTGCGATGAAAAGGCGATCAAGCGTCCGTCGCTCGACGGTGAGGGTCCAAATGAGCCCCCATCCCCGAGCACTCCGCTCACACCGGTGCCGCGGCTGACCAGGGTCGTTTCTGCAGCTGCCTGCGCCAAACTGGGCATCAGCAGAAGCGCCGTGAACAGCGCCGTGAACCCGAGAGAAACCACATCTCGATGCCCTCGACGGCGGGCCTTCTTGAGGCCGGTCGCGGTCATCAGCTGCTCCCCTCGGTTAGACGCCCTTGAAGCCCCGATGCCCGGTAGCCCTGAACGACCCTAACCCCGAAGGTGCACGGAAAGCAATACCCCCTCCCGGGCGACGCCTCAGGCGCGCTGGCCCGAGGCGTGGTTGAAGAACGGCGTAGCTACGAAATCGGTACTACCGACACGCCACCGCAGCCGCTCATCGCCTGCTCGCACCCCAGCGGAACACCATCGCCTCGGCCTCGGGGTCTTTGCGGGTGCGCGCCTCGGCGATGGTGTCCAGTTCTATGAGGACGCCTCGGCTCCCATCGTCTCGAGCGCGTCAGTGAGAAGCTGCATCGCCTCCTCGTCCCCAGCGGCGAGGACGTCGAGGATGAACCGCGCCCGTTCGCGCGAGTCCATAGCGCTGAGCGTCTCGGCGAGCGTCATCACCGGTCACTCCTCGCGGCGCTGGCGAGCGCCTTCCACGGGTCCGGTGGCCTGGCGCCGTCCTCGACCAGCAGACGGTGATAGAGCTTCGCGCCTCGACTGAGCCTAAGCGAATACGGCCAGTCACAGAACGGAATGGTGCCCGCTTGGTGCCCGCCGTCGAATCGGACCGCGGCCCCGAAGACGACGAAACCCCCGCGTGAGCAGGGGGCTTCGTGGAGTAGCGGGGGTGGGATTTGAACCCACGACCTCCGGGTTATGAGCCCGGCGAGCTACCTGACTGCTCCACCCCGCGGCGTTGCGTTCTCAAGTTAGCAACATGCCCCGGGCTTGGCGACTCGAATCCTGCGGCTTGGGGCGGCGTCTCGGCGGGTAGGCGGGCGGCGTGCGAGGGACATCGAGATGAGCACGGCCCGCAGGCTCGCGGTCGGCTTCGCAGCCGCGCGGATCGCCTACTCGGCGGCGCTGACCGTGGCGCCGGGCCGTGCCGCCGGGCCGTGGCTCGGCTCGGCGGTCGAGCGCGGTGGCGGACGGGTGGCCGCCCGCGCGCTGGTGGCGCGCGACGCGCTGATCTCGGCCGGCTTCGGGATCGCCGCGCTGCGAGGAACGCCGGCGCGTCCGTGGCTCGCTGCCTGCGTGGTCAGCGACCTCGCCGACATCGCCGCGACCCTGGCCGACCGCGAGCATCTGCCCGACGGATCGGCGGCCGGCACCGTCGCCCTGGCGGGAGGCGCGGCGCTGGCGGGCGCGGCGCTGGCGGGCGCGATCGACGATTGACTCATCGAGGAGGGAATGCGCAGGACGGCGCCGAGGAGGCGCTGCCGGGCGTCCCCGACGAGGCCGAGCAGCGCCGAGAGCGCGGGGACGAGTAGTCAGGCCGCCCGCAGGCGGGGTCGGCGGACCGTGCGCGACGCGAGCAGCTGCTCCCAGTCCTCCGCGTCGAGGGTGAACGGCTCGGTCGAAGCGAGGAAGTCGCGCAGCAGGGCGGTCAGGCCGTCGGGGTCCTCGAGGTGGGGAAAGTGCGCCGCTCGCGGCAGGGTCTCGAAGCGGCTGTTCGGGATCGCCGTGTGCGCCGCGCGGCCGTGCTCGAGCGGGATCGTGCGGTCGCGCTCACCCCAGACGATGAGGCTTGGGATCGGCCCGAGCAAATAGAGCCGGTCGACGGCGCTCACGCGCTGACCGCGGAAGTCGATCACCCCGCGCAGGGTCTGGAGGAAGGCGCGCCGCGACCCTTCGCCCTGGAGCGGCCTCAGCGCCCGCGCGATCGCGTCGAGGTAGACCGCCTTGTCCCAGCCGCGCCCGTCGAGCTCCCTCGCGAGCGCCGCGATCCCTCGCAGCACCCGCGGACGGGCCGCCAGCGCGAGTGCCGGCGAGGCGCCGGGGAGCGCTGCCAGGCGCAGCAGCGGGCTGACGTTCGGGCCCAGGCCGCCGCTCGAGATCAGCACCAGCCGCTCCACCTGGTCTGGGAACTGCCAGAAGAACTGCATGGCGACGCCGCCGCCGAGCGAGTGGCCGACGATCGTCGCCCGGCGCACCCCGAGGGCGGACAGCAGATCGCGGATCGCGGCCGCGTGCGCGCCGAGCGAGTAGTCGCCGCGCGGCGTCGCCGAATCGCCATGGCCGATCAGGTCCGGGGCGATCACTTTGTGGTCCTGCGCGAGGCCCTCGGCGACCGCCTGCCAGTGGCGCGAGGAGTTGACCATCCCGTGGATCAGGACGACCACGGGCTTCGACGATCCGCCGCCGGCAAGGCGGTAGACCACATCGTGGCCGTGCAGCGCGGCCTGCCACTCCTCGAACCCGGCGCCCGGTCTGCTCATGCGCGCCACCTTACGCCAGCCGCGGCCGGCGCTCGGGGTCGGCGCCCAAGCCGACTGACTCGGCGCTATCGTCGCCGGGTGGCGGTCGTAGAAGGGGCACCCGGGCGCGCGCGCAACGTCCGCATCCTGGCGGCGGGCGGCACGATCTCGATGACCGAGGGCACCGGCGGCGGCAGCGGCAGCGCGATCCCGGACCTCGACGCCGCCGCGCTGGTCGCCAGCATCCCGAGCCTCGCCGGCGACGGGCTCGAGGTCTCGACCCTGAGCAACCTGCCCAGCGCCCACCTGAGCCTCGAGGACCAGCTCCGGATCTGCCGCGCCGCCCGCGACTTCGCCCGCCGCGGGGTCGGCGTGGTCGTCACCCACGGCACCGACACGATGGAGGAGACGGCGATGCTCTGCGACGTCCTGCACGACGCCGAGGCGCCGATCGTGTTCACCGGCGCGATCCGCCCGGCCTCGGCACCGGGCGCCGACGGCCCCGCGAACACCGTGGACGCGGTCAGCGTCGCCGCGAGCGAGGCCGCCGCCGGGATGGGCGTGCTGGTCTGCTTCGGCGGCGAGATCCACCACGCCCGCGGGGTGCGCAAGACCGACACCACCTCGCTGGTCGCGTTCTCCTCGCCGCAGACCGGGCCGCTCGGCCGGGTCAGCGAGGGCCATCCGACGATCTGGTCGCGCATCCCGCGCAACCCGCCGCTCGACCCTCCCCACCTCGACCGCCGCGTCGTCCTCGTCCCCACCGCGGCCGGCGACGACGGCGCGCTCGCCCGGGCGGCGCTCGCGACCGAGCCCGACGGCGCCGTGATCGGCACCCTCGGCGCCGGCCACCTGAACCCGGAGCTGCTCGAGCTCTGGCAGGACGCCGCCGAGCGGATCCCGGTGATCGCCTACTGCCGCTCCGAGCGCGGCGTGATCCTGAACGCGACCTACGGCTACCGCGGCTCCGAGCAGGACCTGCGCGCGGGCGGGATCATCCCGGCCGGCTTCCTCTCCCCGCAGGCGGCGCGGATGAAGCTGCTCGCGTGCCTCGCCTCCGACCTCTCGATCGACGAGATCCGCTGGGCGTTCCGCCAGGACGACGGCTGAGCACACCCGGAGTCGTCTCGGCTTCGCCTCGCCGGCGCGGGGCGGCTCTCGCCGACCGCGGTGTGAGAGGGTCTGGGCGGTCGTGAGGATCCACCACCTCAACTGCGGCACGCTCTGTCCCTTCGGCGGCCGCCTGGTCTCCGGCGAGGGCGGGCTGCGCGGCGCCCGCATCGTCTGCCACTGCCTGCTGATCGAGCACGGCGACTCGCTCGTGCTGGTCGACACCGGCATGGGCGCCGGCGACGTCGCCCACCCCTACCGCAGCCTCGGGGTCCCGTTCACGGCCGCCTTTCGCCCGCAGGCCGATCCCGGCGAGACCGCAGTGCAACGGGTCCGCGCGCTCGGCCTCGACCCGGCCGACGTCCGCCACATCGCCTGCACCCACCTGGACCTCGACCATGCCGGCGGCCTCCCCGACTTCCCCGACGCCGAGGTGCACGTGTTCGCCGCCGAGAAGGACGCCGCGGTCGATCCGAGCCTGCGCGACCGCGCCCGCTACCCCTCCTGCCACATCGACCACGGCCCCAAGTGGGCGATCCACGACGTCGACGGCGACACCTGGCACGGATTCGAGAGCGTCCGCCTGCTGCCCGGCGACGGTCCCGAGATCCTGCTGATCCCGCTCGTCGGCCACTCCCGCGGCCACACCGGCGTGGCCATCCGCGACGGCGACGGCTGGCTGCTGCACTGCGGCGACGCCTACTTTCATCGCGGCCAGATGGAGACCCCGCCCCACTGTCCGCCCGGGCTGCGCCTGTTCCAGACCGCGATGGCCGCAGACGGCTCGGCGCGCGCCAACAACGAGCGGCGGCTGAACGAGCTCGCCCGCGACCACGGCGACGAGGTGCGCCTGTTCTGCGCCCACGACCCGGTCGAGCTCGAGCGCGCCACCGCCGAGCGCGAGCGCGCGACCGCCGCATGAGCTCGCCCGCGGGCAGCGATCGCGGCGCCGTCGTCATCACCGGCAGCTCGACCGGGATCGGCCGCGCCTGCGCGCTCGGCCTCGACCGCAGCGGGTTCGAGGTCTACGCCGGCGTGCGCAAGCCCGAGGACGGCGAGGCGCTCGCAGCCGCGGCCTCGGAGCGACTCAAGCCGCTGCTGGTCGACGTCACCGACGCCGACGCGATCGCCGCCGCCGCCGAGCGTGTGCGCGAGGCGACCGGCGGTCGCCTCGCGGGTTTGGTCAACAACGCCGGCATCTCGGTTGCCGGCCCGGTCGAGGCGGTGCCGCTGGACGAATACCGGCGCCAGCTCGAGGTCAACCTGATCGGCCAGGTCGCTGTCACCCAGGCGTTCCTGGCGATGATCCGAGCGGCGCGAGGGCGGGTCGTGTTCATCTCGTCGATCGGCGCGCGCGGCGGGCTCGGCTACCTCTCTCCGTACAACGCGTCGAAGGCCGCGCTGAGCGCCGTCGGCGACTCGCTGCGCCAGGAGATGCGCCCCTTCGGCGTCGGCGTCTCGGTGATCGAGCCCGGCTCGATCGCGACCGAGATCTGGGACAAGGGGATCGAGTCGGTCCCGGCGGTGCGCGCGGCGCTCGGCCCGGAGATGAACGAGCTCTACGGCGAGCGGCTCGACCGGTTGGAGGCGCTGGCGCGAAAGACCGGCGCCCGCGGCCTCGACCCGGATACCGTGCTCGAGGCGGTCGAGCACGCGCTCACCGCCGAGCAGCCGAAGGCCCGCTACACGATCGGCCGCGAGGCCCAGATCCAGCGTGCCGCCCGGGCGCTGCTGCCCGCACCCGCGTTCGACCGGCTGGTCGCGCGCGAGCTCGACAACGCCTGATGATCGCGCTGATCACCGGCGCCTCGAGCGGGATCGGCGCCGCCACGGCCCGGCGCCTCGCCCGCGAGCCGGGCACGACGCCGATCCTCGTCGCCCGCCGCGAGGACCGGCTGCGCGAGCTCGCGGCCGAGCTCGGGGACGCCGACGTGATCGCGGCCGACCTCACCGATCCGGATGCCCCGGCCCGGATCGCCGAGCGGGTCGAGGGCGAGCACGGGCGCCTCGACCTGCTGGTCAACAACGCCGGCGCCGCCTGGCGCGGGACCTTCGGCCGCGGAGGCTGGGAGAACGTCCGCCGCCACATGGAGCTCAACTTCGACGCGGTCGTCCGCCTGACCGAGGCGCTGCTGCCGATCCTGCGCCGCTCCGCGCCAAGCGCGATCGTCAACGTCGCCAGCACCGCCGGCCGCGTCTCCCGCCCGGGCTCGGGCGCCTACTCGGCGAGCAAGTTCGCCCTCGTCGGCTGGTCCGACGCCCTGGCGCTCGAGGAGCGCCCGCACGGCGTCCACGTCGGGCTCGTGCTGCCCGGCTTCATCGCCACGGAGGGCTTCCCGCAGGCGCGAGCTGCGCGAGCGCTTCGCCACCCGCTGGCTGGTCTCGACCCCCGAACGGGCGGCGCAGGCGATCATCGACGCCGGCCCGGGCGGCAAGGCAGAGCGCTACGTGCCGCGCTACTACGGCGTCGCCGCCGCGCTGCGGGTGCTGGCGCCGCGACTGGTGCGGCGGGTGACCGGCGGCTCGGACGCGCTCACCCCGGCGACCGGCGCTCGCGACGACTGACGGGCCGAGGCGCGGCGTCGCCGCGATTTGCAGGCGATTGCTGTTTGCGGCCCTAGGATGCGTGCGGGTGAGAGTCGCGGTCGTCGACATGGGCACGAACTCCACGCGGTTGCTGGTCGCCGATGTCGTCGACGGGCGGGTGCGCGAGCTCGAGCGCCGCTCGACCGTGACCCGCCTCGGACGGGGCGTCGACACATCGGGGCAGCTCGCCGCCGAGGCGATCGAGGAGGTCTGCGCCGCCGTCGCCGCGTACATCACGATCTACGAGGAGCTCCAGGCCGAGCGGGTGCGCGCGATCGCGACCAGCGCCGTCCGCGACGCCTCCAACCGCGAGATGTTCCTGGCCGAGCTGCGCGAGCGCTTCGCCCTCGACGCCGAGATCCTCGACGGTGCCGAGGAGGCAAGGCTGACCTACGTCGGCGCCTACGCCGAGCGCGCCCCGGCGGAGAAGACGATGGTGCTCGACATCGGCGGCGGCTCAACCGAGCTCGTGATCGGCGACGGGTCCGAGGTCGGCTTCTATGCGTCGCTGCAGGCGGGAACGGTGCGCCACACCGAGCGCCACATCAGCCACGACCCGGCGGAGGCGGCCGAGCTCGAGGAGCTGGCCGGCGACGTGCAGGGGCTGCTCGACCGGGCGCTCGAGGGGGCGGCGCTGGCGCGCGCCAACTTCGGCATCGGGGTCGCGGGGACGCCGACCTCGCTGGCGGCGATCGACCAGCAGCTCGACCCGTACGACCCCGAGCTGGTCCACGGCTACAGGCTCTCGCTCGAGTCGATCCAGCGGATGCTCTCCCAGCTCGCCGCGATGCCGCTCGCCGAGCGCCTCGAGGTCACCGGCCTGCATCCGGGTCGCGCGCCGACGATCGTCGCCGGCGTCGTCATCCTGATCCAGGTGATGCGAGCGTTCGGGCTCTCGCAGATCGAGGTCTCCGAGCACGACATCCTCTGGGGCGCGGGGCTGGAGCTGGCCGGCGCGCCCTAGCGGCTCGCCCGCGGTGACGCCGTCGGTCGGCGGCGCGTCAGCAGACGTCCGGGATCGAGACCCCGCGGACCGCGGCCAGATCGCAGAAGGCCGGCTTCGGGGTCAGGTCCTTGCTGAGGACGCCGAAGCCGCCCTCGCGGCCCGGCAGCCCCGGCGCCTCGACGAAGCGGTGGACGAGCGCCAGCTCGATCCCGCGGATCCGCGGGAACATCTCCAGGAGCTCGCTGACCGCCCGCCCGGCGGTTTGCGGGTCGAACGCCCGCTCGCCGGTCGTCGACGCGCCGAACTCGGTCGCCCACAGCGGCCTCTGGCCGTCGTCGTAGCGGTCCATCACGTTCTGGATCTTGCCGAGGTAGACGCGCACGTCGCCGAGGTAGTCCTGCCCCGGCCCGACGCCCGGGTAGGGGTGGATGCCGATCGCGTCGGCCTTCTGGGCGGCGCCGCGCTCATACATCTCGATCAGGAAGTTGCGAAAGCCCATCGAGCCGCTGGTGTCGGTGTCGGCGTGCGGCGAGAGCCCCGCGCTGACGACCGCCATCCCCGGCACCTTCGAGTGCAGCGCGTCGGCGACCGTCTTCAGCATCTGGGCGTAGTCGCCGGGCTCCGGCGGGCCGCCCCAGTACTTCGGATAGTTGGGCTCGTTCCAGACCTCGAACCCGATCGAGTTCGGGTAGCGCCTGGCGGCGGTGACGGCGAACTCGGCCAGCTCGTCGTAGTACCGCGGCTTCGGATGAAGGCGGTTGTCGCCCGCGGCGCAGGCGCCCGGGTTCTGCTGGGCGAAGCAGGGGGCGCCGATCATGACCCAAAGCGGCCGGATGCCCCGCGCCATCAGGCGGTCGTAGAGGACGTCGGTCCCGCGCCAGTTGGCAGCGCCCCTGGTCGGCTCGACCCCACCCCACGCCAGAGTGGTGCGCGCGACCTGGGACTGTGTGCGATCGAGCAGGTCGAGCGCCTCGACCGGCTGGGAGACCCAGTCCTCGTTGAAACCGAAGGTCGGTGGCGGGTTCGGGGTCGCCAGCAGCGGCGCCATCGGCTGCAGCCGGTTGTTGCATCGCTCGACGCGCCAGCGGTCGCGCTTTCGCTTCCATACCGCCTTGCCGGCGCAGTGGTACGGCACTTCGCCCGGATAGACCCCTTCGGCGCGCCACATGCAGACCCAAATCGAGTAGTTGGGCCTGCCCTTGCGCTTCTGCGGGCCGCACTTGCTGACCTTCAGCACCTCGATCCCCTTGCGCTGCTCGACCACGCGCTCGGCCGTGCCCGCCAGCTTCTTCCTGTTGACGCCGTGCTCGGTGTCACCGGGCTGGCTCGCGACCGCGCCGGCCGCGCCGATCAGCATCGCCGCCAGCGACGCGATCACGACGGTTGTCGAGTGGGTCCGGCCCATGCGGGTGTGAGCGGCGGTCGCCGTCAATCCCTCAACCCCGGCGGCCGCTCAGGATCACGGTAGCGCCTGCACCGGGCATAGCGGCCCTCAGCAGACGCCGGGGATCGAGACCCCGCGGACCGCGGCCAGGTGGCAGTACGCCGGCTTCGGGACCAGATCCTTGCTGAGGACGCCGAAGCCGCCCTCGCGGCCCGGCAGCCCCGGCACCTCGACGAAGCGGTGGACGAGCGCCAGCTCGATCCCGCGGATCCGCCGGAACATCTCCAGGAGCTCGCTGACCGCCCGCCCGGCGGCCTCGGGGTCGAACGGGTGCTCGCCGGCGGTCGAGGCGCCGAACTCGGTCGCCCATAGCGGTCGCTGGCCGTCCTGATAGTGGTCCATCACGTTCTGAACCTTGCCCAGATGGATGCGCACGTCGTCCACGTAGTCCTCGCCCGGCCCGACCCCCGGGTAGGGGTGGATGCCGATCGCGTCGGCCTTCTGGGCGGCGCCGCGCTCATACATCTCGACCAGGAAGTTGCGAGCGCCGATCGAGCCACTCGTGTTCGTGTCGGCGTGTGGCGAGAGCCCCGCGCTGACGACGGTCGTCCCGGGCACCTTCGAGTGCAGCGCGTCGGCGACCTGCTTCAGCATCTCCGCGTAGGCGCCGGGCTCCGGCGGGCCGCCCCAGAACCTCGGGTCGTTGGGCTCGTTCCAGACCTCGAACCCGATCGAGTTCGGATAACGCCGTGCGGCAGTGACCGCGAACTCGGCCAGCTCGTCGTAGTACTGCGGCGTGGGATGAAGCTCGTTCTCGCCGTCCAGGCACGGCCCGGGGCTCCTCTGCGCGAAGCAGGGAGCCATGCTCAGGACCCAGAGCGGCCGGATGCCTCGGGCCTGCAGGCGCTCGTAGAGCGCGTCGGATCCCTGCCAGTCGGCGGCGCCCCTGACCGGCTCGACACTGCCCCAGGGCAGCGCCGTGCGGAGGACCTGAGCCTTGCTGCGTGCGAGCAGGTCGAGCGACTTCACCGAGTGGAAGATCCAGCCCTCGTTGAAGCCGAAGACCGGCAGCGGGTTCGGGGTCGCCAGCAGCGGCGCCCTCGGCTGCAGCCGGTTCTCGCACGGCTCCACCCGCCAGCGGTGGCGCTTTCGTCTCCACACCGCCCTGCCGGCGCAGTGGTAGGGCACCTCGCCCGGGTGGAGGCCCTCGGCGCGCCACATGCAGACCCAGATCGAGTAGATGAGCCTGCCGTTGCGCCTCTGCGGGCCACAGCGGCTGACCTTCAGTACCTCGATCCCGTTGCGCTTCTCGACGATGCGCTCGGCCTTGCCGGCCAGCCGGTCACGGTCAACGCCGTGCTCTGTGTCACCGGGCCGGCTCGCGCCGGCCACCGACGCGCCGACCAGGGTCGCAGCCAGCATCGCGATCACGACGGTTGTCGAGCGGACCCGGCGCATACGCTCAGTTCATCGGCGGCCGGCGCCGATTCCTGAACCCTCCGCCGGCCCGCGATCACGCTACGCTGGCTGCGGTGGCCACGGAGACCGTCCACTACCGCACCTGTCCGTTCTGCGAAGCGACCTGCGGCCTCGCGGTGACGATGCGCGGCGACGAGGTGATCTCGGTCCGCGGCGACCAGGACGACGTGTTCAGCCGCGGGTTTCTGTGCCCGAAGTCCCAGGGCCTGAAGCAACTCCACGAGGATCCCGACCGGCTGACGACGCCGCTCGTGCGTCGCGACGGAGAGCTGGTCGAGGCGAGCTGGGAGGAGGCCTTTGCCGCCGTCGAAGAGGGCCTGACCCGGGTGCTGGAGGAGGGCGGGCGCGACGCGGTCGCGGTCTACCTCGGCAACCCCGCCGCCCACAGCCTCGGGCCGACGCTCTACGGGACCCCGTTCCTCAAAGCGCTCGGGACCAAGAACATCTACTCGGCCTCGACCGTCGACCAGATGCCGAAGCAGGTCTCCGCGGGTCTGATGTTCGGGGCCGGGCTGAGCGTGCCGATCCCCGACGTCGACCGCACCGACCACCTGCTGATCCTCGGCGCCAACCCCCTGGTCTCCAACGGCTCGCTACTGACCGCGCCCGACATGCGCGGCAGGATCCGAGCCATCCGCGAGCGTGGAGGCAAGGTCGTGGTCATCGACCCGCGCCGCAGCCGCACCGCCAAGGAGGCGAGCGAGCACCACTTCATCCGCCCGGGCACCGACGCGCACCTCTTGTTCGCGATCGCTCACGTCCTGCTCGACGAGGATCTCGCTGCGCCGGGACGGCTCGCCGAGCACGCCGAGGGCGGCGAGCGGATCGCCGAGCTTGCGGCGCCGTTCACTCCCGAGGCGGTGGCGCCGTTGACCGGGATCGACGCGGGCGAGATCCGCCGCATGGCCCGCGAGCTCGCGGCAGCCGAGCGCGCCGCCGTGTACGCGCGGATCGGCACCACCACGCAGCGCTTCGGGACGCTGTCGAGCTGGCTCGTCGACGTGCTCAACTACCTCACCGGCAACCTCGATCGCGAGGGCGGGGCGATGTTCCCGCTCGCCGTCGCCGGCCAGCGCAACTCGGCCGGCCACGGCCCGGTGGGCAAGGGTGTGCGCGTCGGGCGCTGGACGAGCCGGGTCGGCGGCCGAGCCGAGGTCTTCGGCGAGCTGCCGGTCGTCGGCCTCGCTGAGGAGATCACCACCCCGGGCGAGGGCCAGGTGCGGGCGCTGGTGACGATCGCCGGCAACCCGCTGGTCTCGACCCCCGACGCCGGCGCGCTCGAGGCCGCCGTCGAGACGCTCGACTTCGTCGTCTCGGTCGACATCTACGTCAACGAGACCACCCGCCACGCCGACGTCATCCTCCCCGCCCCCGAGCCCCTGGCCAAGGCCCACTACGACGCGGCGCTCTACCAGCTCGCGATCCGCAGCGTCGCCAACTGGTCGCCGCCGGTGATCGACGCGCCCGACGGCCAGCCGCAGGAGTGGGAGGTCATCCTCCGCCTCGCCGCGATCGCCGCCGGCCAGGGCGCCGACGCCGACATCGAGGCCTGGGACGAGCTCGTGATCCAGACGCTGATCGGCCGCGAGGTCGCACTGCCCGGCTCGCCGATCGAGGGCCGCGCCGCCGACGAGATCTGCGAGGCGCTCGCCGATCGTCGCGGCCCCGAGCGGATCATCGACTTCATGGTCAGGGTGGGGCCGTTCGGCGACGGCTTCGGCGCCGAGCCCGACGGGTTGACGCTGGCGAGGCTGGAGGCCAGCCCGCACGGGGTCGACATGGGCCCGATGCGCCCCCGGCTGCCCGAGGTCCTGCGGACACCGTCGGGCAAGATCGAGCTGGCGCCGGCGGAGATCCTCGCCGACGTACCCCGGCTCGAGGCCGAGCTGGGGGCCGACGGCGCCTCCGCAAACGGCCACCCCAACGGCCGGATGGTGCTGATCGGCCGCCGGCAGCTGCGCTCGAACAACTCCTGGATGCACAACCTGCCCGCCCTGGTCAAGGGCAAGGACCGGTGCACGGTCCAGGTCCACCCCGACGACGCCGAGCGCCTCGGGCTCGCCGAGGGAGGGCGGGCGCGCGTCAGCTCGAGCTCGGGCGAGCTCGTCGTCCCGGTCGAGGTGACCGACGAGATCATGCCCGGCGTGGTCTCCATCCCCCACGGCTGGGGCCACGACGCTCCCGGCGTCCGCCTCGGCGTCGCCGCCGAGCACGCCGGGGTCAACTCCAACCTGCTGGCGCCGGTCGAGGTCGATGCGCCGTCCGGCAACGCGGTTCTCAACGGGATCCCGGTCGAGGTCGTCGGCCGCCGATCGCGAGCCCGCGCTGAGCGCGTAACGCGGACGCTCGGAGCCGGACCCACCGCAGTGGCGCAGCTCGAGTTCGACCGGGAGACCTCGAAGCGGATCGAAGCCGCGTACTCGTCGCGCGACGTGCTCCGCCGCCGCGCCCTGGTGCGCGACGCCATCGCCGCCCGGCCGGGCGAGCGCGTCCTGGACGTCGGCTGCGGCCCGGGCTTCTACGTCGCCGAGCTCGCCGAGGAGGTCGGGCCGGAGGGCTCGGTGGTCGGCGTCGACGGCAGCGAGTCGATGCTGGCCCTGGCCGCGGATCGAAACCGCGGCGCCGCCAACGTCGAGTTCCGCGAGGGCGACGCGACCGAGCTCCCGGTTGACGACGACGCATTCGACGCCGCGCTCAGCGTCCAGGTGCTCGAGTACGTGGCCGACGTGCCCACGGCGCTGGCCGAGATCCACCGCGCGCTGCGGCCCGGCGGCCGGGTGGCGATCTGGGACGTCGACTGGGCGACGCTCTCGATGCGGACGGCGGACGCGAAGCGGATGCGGCGCGTGCTCGACGCCTGGGACGACCACCTCACCCACGTCTCGCTTCCGGCCACGCTGACGGCACAGCTCGGCGCGGCCGGGTTCGAGCGGGTGGAGATGATCGGGCACTCGTTCGCGACCAACGAGCTCAGCGCGGAGACCTACGGCGGCTTCCTCGTCTCGTTCGTCGAGCAGTTCGTGATCGACCGCGAGGCGCTGGCCGAGGACGAGGCCAGGGCGTGGGCCGACGAGCAGCGGGCGCTCGCGGAGCGCGGCGAGTTCTACTTCGCCGTGACCCAGTTCCTGTTTCGGGCGCGTTCAGCGCAGTAGGAAGCTGCGCGGCGGGCCCCGACGGCGGCGCGTCAGAGCTCGAGCTCGTACTCGAGCAGCGTCTCCGCGCTCCCGCCGAGGCGGTCGTAGACGGCGTGGGCGCGCTTGTTGTCGGGCATCGTGAACCAGCTCACGATCGGGGCCCCGTGGCGGCGGGCGACCGCGGCGACGGCCTCGATCAGGGCGTCGGCGTGGCCGGCGCCGCGCGCCTCCTCGGCGACGAACAGGTCGTCCATCACCACCACCCGCGCCCCGCGCAGGCTCGACCACTTCCACTGGTTGAGGGCGAAGCCGACGACCTCGTCCGCGTCGTCGCCGGTCGCGACGAGCAGGAACGCCCGCTCCTCGGGCGCGGCGATCACGTCGCGCGCCATCGCCTCGAGGCCGTCGTCGGAGGGATCCGCCTCGTAGAAGTCGGTGTAGCCGCGCAGCAGCGGCGCCAGCGCCTCGAGGTCCGCCTCGCTCGCCTCGCGGACCGCCATCAGCGCTCGGGGGCGAGCACCACGCCGCGCTCGAAGATCTCCTCGATCCGGTCGGCGGTGATCAGCTCCTCGCCCCCGGGCAGGAGCGCGTGGTGGTCGATGACGATGCCGTCGAAGATGTCCTTCTCGGTAGTCGGCGCGCACCTCGGCGACCTTGCCCAGCTTCTCGCCGTCGCTGCTGAACACGTCGGCTCCCCGCTCGAGCAGCAGGTACGAGATCGGGGCGCCGAGGTCCTCCATCCGGCGTCCAGCGTAGAGGACTAGCCTGTCGAGCGCCTTGGTGAAGATCTGCCGCAGCTTGCGCAGGTCGGCCTCCGAGAGCGCGGCGATCTCCTCGGGCGGCTGGGCACGCCGGCGAGCGAGCTCGTCGTGGAGCGCGCGGCCGGCGTCGGTGAGCGCGACCAGCTTCACCCGGCGGTCGCCGTCCGCGGCGCGACGCTCGACCAGCCCGCGCTCGGTCAGCCGGTCGACGATCCCGGTGATGTTGGAGTTGTCGCAGTGCATGTACTGGGCGAGCTCGCCCATCGGCCGCGGCTCGTCGAGCAGGCCGAGCACCATCTGCTGCGGCGGCATCAGGTCGAACTCGCGCCACAGCTCCAGCATCCGCGGCCGCGCCTTGGCGAAGAAGAACTCGAGCATCGCGATCCACGCGTCGCGGGCGAGATCGGTGCTCCGTGGCGGCGCGACGCTCATTTGAGGGCGATGATACTCTAACCTCTCGATAGTTGAAGTAGTCAAGCTTTGCTAGCGGGAGCGAGCATGCATACGGGCGACAACGGGATCGAGGTCGAGGGCCTCGTGCGGGAGTTCAAGAAGGGCCCGCGGGCGGTGGACGGGATCGACCTCTCGGTCGCGCCGGGTGAGATCTACGGCTTCCTCGGCCCCAACGGGGCCGGCAAGTCGACCACCGTGCACATGCTCACCACCCTGCTCCCGCCGACGGCCGGAACCGCGCGGGTGGCCGGCCACGACATCGTCGACGAGGGGCCCGCTGTCCGGGACCAGATCGGCGTCGCGCTGCAGGAGGCGGCGCTGGACCAGTTCCTGACCGCGCGCGAGCACATGCGGCTGCAGGCCGGAATGCACGGGCTGACGAAGGCGCGACGCGCTGCGCCGCGGCGACGAGCTGATCGCCCGCGTCGGCCTCGACCGAGGCGGCCGACCGCAAGGTCGGCGGCTACTCGGGCGGCATGCGACGGCGCCTCGACCTCGCGCTGGCGCTCGTCCACGAGCCATCGATCCTGTTCCTCGACGAGCCGACCACGGGCCTCGACGTACAGAGCCGCACCGCGCTCTGGGACGAGGTCCAGCGGCTCGCCTCCTCGAACGGCGTCACCGTCTTCCTCACGACCCAGTATCTGGAGGAGGCCGACGCGCTCGCCGACCGGGTCGGGATCATCGACAGCGGCAAAATCGTCGCCGAGGGCACCCCGGATTCGCTCAAGGCCGAGATCGGCCGGCCGACAGTCGAGGCAGCGCCCGCCGACGAATCCGACGGCGACCGGATGCGCGCGGTTCTCAACCGGTTCGGGTCCGAGGCCCCGGCGGGCCCCGGCGGGGTCGCGGTGCGCCTCGACGAGGGCACCGGCGAGCTGGCTGCCGTCGTCCGGGCGCTCGACGCCGAGGGGATCGAGGTCGCGAACCTCGAGATCCACGCGCCCACGCTCGACGACGTCTTCCTCGCGAAGACCGGCCGCCGGCTGGAGGGCGCCGGCGACGAGGCCGAAACGGGCGAGCACGAGGTGGCGGCGTGAGCGCCGGCGCCGCAACGATCCGCGCCCCCGCGGCGGTGCGCGGCGAGCGCTCGAGCGCGCTCACCCAGGTCGGGTATCTCGCCCGGCGATCGGTCACCCGGACGCTGCGCCAGCCGATCATGTTCGTACCCAGCCTCGCCTTCCCGCTGTTCCTGCTCGCGGTCAACGCGAGCGGGCTCAGCGCGGCGACCGACCTCCCCGGCTTCCCGACCGACTCCTATCTCAGCTTCGCGCTCGGACTCACCTTCATGCAGGGAGCGCTGTTCGCGACCATGGGCGCCGGCCAGTCGATCGCCCAGGACATTCAGCACGGCTTCTTCGACCGGCTTCAGCTGACCCCGCTGCGCAGCAACGCGCTGATCGCCGGCCAGCTCGCCGGGGCCACCGTCCAGGGCGTCTTCCAAGCGGTCACCTACCTGATCATCGCACTGGCGTTCGGCGCCCATCTGGAGGCGGGCCCGGTCGGCGTGCTGGTGCTGCTCGCGCTCTCCGCGATGGTCGGGGTCGCATTCGGATCGATCGGGCTCGCGATCGGCCTGCGGACCGGCAACGGCGAGGCCGTCCAGGGCGCTTTCCCGCTCCTCTTCGTGCTCCTCTTCCTCAGCTCCGGAGCGCTGCCGCGCGATCTGATCGCCAACGGCTGGTTTCAGACGATCGCGACGATCAACCCGGTCAGCTACCTGATCGAGGGCTTTCGCAGCCTCTTCATAACCGGCTGGGACGGCGAGGCGCTGGCGCTCGCCTTCGGCGTCTCGATGGGGATCCTGGCGCTCGGCATGTGGGCGGCCACGGCTGCCCTGCGGACGAGAATGGAGCGTACGTGAGCCCGGTTCGCACACGATGGGTGCGGGCGGCGTTGGCGATCGCCTGGCGCTCGCTGCACGTGATGGCGACCAAGCCGTCGCTGTTCCTGCCGTCGCTGATCTTCCCGCTGTTCTTCTTCGCCGCGTTCGCGGGCGGGCTCTCGGCGGTCGGCGACGCGCCGAACTTCGACTACCCCGACTACACGACCTTCCAGTACGTCTTCGTGCTGATGCAGTCGGCGGTCTTCGGCGGCGTGTTCACCGGCTTCTCAATCGCGGCCGACTTCGAGTTCGGCTTCGCCCGCCGGATGCTGCTCGCGACCCGCAACCGCTCGGCGCTGATCGCCGGCTACGTGCTCACCGCGCTGGTCCGAGCGCTGCTCGTCTGGGCGGTGGTCACCGTCGTCGCCGTGGCGACCGGGGCGGAGATCACCGGCAACGTCGGCGACCTGCTCGAGATCCTGCTGATCGCGGTGCTGCTCAACTTCGCCGCGACCCTGTTCGCCTCCGGGCTCGCGATGCGCTTCCGCACCTTGCAGGCGGCGCCGCTGATCCAGCTCCCCGCGTTCCTGATCATCATGACCGCGCCGGTCTACGTCCCCCGCGATCTGATCCAGGGCTGGGTGGCGACGGTCGCCGACGTCAACCCGATGACCGCGATGCTCGAGGCCGGACGCAACCTGGTGATCGGCGCCCCGGCCGAGACGCTGCTCGCGCTCGGCGTGGCCGCCGCACTGATCGCGGTGATGCTGAACTGGGCCCGCACCGGCCTCCGCCGGGCCGAGGCCGCGGGGTAGGCGCGGGCCGGACGGGGCAGGTAGGGGTGGCGCGGTGGGCGCCTCAGGCGACGTGGCGACTTAACCACCGTATGCGGGGCTAACTCGCCGCTCGTCGAAGAACCGGCCTCGCGGCCGCCCGGGGCGCCCGAGCGAGGCGCCGGCCTGGGCCCAAACCTGCCCCTCGTTCCTCCCCCACCGAGCGTCCGCCACCCGCCCGGGCGCATAGTCTCCCGGCATGGCCGAGGACGCCGTAACCCTCGCGATCGCCGACGGGGCCGCGCGGATCACGCTCAACCGCCCGGAGTCGCTCAACTCGTGGAACGAGCAGCTCGGGATCGAGCTGGCGGCTGCGCTCGAGCGAGCCGGAGCCGACGACGCGGTCCGCGCGGTGATGATCACCGGCGCCGGCCGGGCGTTCTCGTCGGGCGCCGACCTCACCGAGCAGCGCGCCGAGAACGACGGCGAGCCGCCGGACCTGAGCCGGCGGCTGCGCGAGCTCTACAACCCGATCATCCTCTCGGTGCGCGAGCTGCCGAAGCCGGTGGTCGCCGCGGTCAACGGGCCCGCCGCCGGGATCGGGTGCTCGCTGGCGCTCGCCTGCGACCTGATCGTCGCCGCGGAGTCGGCCTTCTTCCTGCTCGCGTTCGTGAACGTCGGCCTCGTCCCGGACGGCGGCACCACGCTCACGGTCCCGGCGCGCGCCGGCGCCGCTCGGGCCGCCGAGATGGCGATGCTCGGCGAGCGCGTTCCGGCGCGCCAGGCATTGGAGTGGGGGCTGGTCAACCGCGTGGTGCCCGACGCCGAGCTCGAGCAGGCCGCCGGGGAGCTCCTCGCCCGCCTCGCCGCCGGGCCGACGCGCTCCTACGCCAACATCAAGCGGTTGCTCAACCGCGGCCGGCTCGCCGACCTCGCGGCGCAGCTCGACGCCGAGGCGGATGCCCAGCGCGAGCAGGGCCGGACCGCGGACTTCATCGAGGGCGTCGTGGCGTTCGCCGAGAAGCGCCCGCCCCGGTTCACCGGCGCCTGAGCGGCGTCGCCGCGAACGCGCGGCTACGTCGTCGCCGGCTCCTCCGGGCGAGCTCCGACGCCGGCCTCGGCGCGGGCGCGGTCGAGGGTCGCCGCCGACCTCGTCGAGCTGGCCGTCGTCGAACGCCATCCGCTCCTCGAGCAGCGGGATCGCGTCCGCCGGTCGGCCGGCGCCGAGGTAGGCGGAGGCGAGGTTGTAGAGGGCGTAGTTGTAGGTCGCCTCGTCGCCGGATCCGCGCAGCTCGGCGACCGCGCCCTCGAGCACCGGCACCGCCTCCTCGTAGCGCCCGGCGCCGACCAGGGCGAAGCCCTCGTCGTTGAGCGCCGCGCCGTCGCCGTCCGAGGTGGCGGCCACGGACTCTGTGCCCTCGTCCGCCGGTGCCGAGACGGCCTCGTCCACCGGCGCTTCCGCCGGCGTGGGCGTGTCCGAGCTCCCGCCCTCAGCCTGGGCGCTCGCGGCCGCAGACCCGCCGTCCGTGCGCGCGCCGCGGTCCGACGTCCGGCGGCGTTCGCCGGCTCGTCCCCGCCGTCGCCGACCGCCGATCAGCGCCACCCCCAGCGCCGCGCGGCCGCGGCGGCAGCGATCGCGCCGACGGCGATCGCGCGACCGCGCCGCGTCGAGCCCGGACCCCGGTGGGCGACGGCTCGAAGCGCGGGCCTGCCGGGCGGCGGGGCCGCGGCGGGCGGCGGTTCCGGGTCGACGATGTAGCGCTGGGTGGGCTCACCCGGCAGCGAGCCCGCCGCGCGCCGCTCGAACTCGGCGAGCGCTGCAGCCGCCGAGGTCGGGCGACGGGCAGGGTCGCGCTCGCGCAGCTCGTCGGCGAGCTTCCAAGAGCGCCGCCTCGGCGCCGCCCGCGGGCGGCGTCGGCGAGCACGACCCCGAGCGCGTAGAGATCCGAGCGCTCGGTCGCGGGGTCGCCGGCGCGCACCTCGGGCGCCAGGTAGCGCTCGGTGCCGATCACCTCGCCGGTGCGGGTGAGCGAGGTGGCGTCGCGGGGACGAGCGATCCCGAAGTCGCTGAGCCGCGCCGCGCCGTGGCGATCGACGAGCACGTTCTGGGGCTTGATGTCGCGATGGAGGATGCCCGCCGCGTGGATGTGCGCGAGCGCCGAGAGCAGCTCGCCCGCCAGCCGCTCGACCGCCAGGGGTTCACCGCGCTCGAGGCGAGCGGCGAGGTCGCCGCCCTCGATGTACTCCATCACCAGGTACGGCCGCTGACCGGCGTCGTAGTCGTAGACGGCGACCAGGTTCGGATGCTGGAGGCCCGCGGCGACCCGGGCCTCGCGCTCGAAGCGCCCGCGGTAGTCGCGCTCGGCCGTCAGGGTGTCGGAGAGCACCTTGACCGCGACGGGTCGCCCGAGGCGCTCGTCGGTGGCCAGCCAGACCACCGCCATGCCGCCGTGTCCGAGCCGGCGCTCGAGCAGATAGCGGTCGCCGAGCCGGCGTCCGGGCGCGATCTGCGGCGGCTCCGGGAGACCGGCGGCCGACCGGCCCGCCTGTCCCGCCTCGATCGCCTGGGTCGGCGGATCCTCGTACCGCACGACTATCCCTTTCCCGGTTCGGGGTCGAGCTAACCCGGGCAACGCATCACCCCGCCCGCCGCGGGTAGGCACCCGACCATGAAAGCCACGATCATCAACTGCACCCTGAAGCCCTCCCCCGAGACCTCGAACACCGAGGCGCTGGCCTCGGTCGTCGACGAGGCGCTGCGCGGCCACGGCGTCGACACCGAGATCATCCGCGCGGTCGACCACGAGCTCAAGCCCGGGGTCGAGACCGACATGGGAGACGGCGACGAATGGCCGCCGATCCACGACAAGCTGCTCGCCTCCGAGATCCTCGTGATCGCGACCCCGACCTGGCTCGGGAGGCCGGCGAGCGTCGCCCAGCGGGTGCTCGAGCGGATGGACGCGATGCTCTCCGAGACCGACGACGAGGGCCGGCCCGTCGCCTACAACCGGGTCGCGGGCGTGGTCGTGACCGGCAACGAGGACGGCGCCCACCACGTGATCTCCGAGGTCTCCGGCGCCCTTGGGGACATCGGCTACACGATCCCCGGCCAGTCGTGGACCTACTGGAACCGCGGCCCGGGCCCGGGCGACGAGTACCTCGAGTCGGACGAGGGCAAGGACTGGTCGCACTCGACCGGCCGCGCCGCGGCCCAGAACCTGTTCGCGGTCGCGAGCGCGCTCGCCGACCGCCCGATCGGCCCGCCGCCCGGCGACTGACGCGCCGGCGTCAGCGGCCGGCCGATTCCGCGACCGCGGCCGGCACCTCGATCTCGCGCTTGAGGATCTTCCCGGTCGGGCCCTTCGGCAGCTCGTCGACGAACCAGATCACGCGCGGGTACTTGTAGGCGGCGACCTGCTCCTTGCAGTGGGCGCGGATCTCGTCCTCGCTGGCCTCCTCGCCTTCCTTCAGCGCAATCGCGGCCCCGACCTCCTCACCCAGGTCATCGTGAGCGACGCCGACCACCGCGGCCTCGCGGACCGCCGGGTGCTCGTAGATCACCTCCTCGATCTCGCGCGGGTAGACGTTGTAGCCGCCGCGGATGATCAGGTCCTTCTTGCGGTCGACGATGAAGAAGTAGCCGTCGGAGTCGACGGTCGCCATGTCCCCGGTGCGGAACCAGCCCTCGGCACTGATCGCCTCCTCCGTCGCCTCGGGACGCTTCCAGTAGCCCTTCATCACGTTGTGGCCGCGGATGACAATCTCCCCCGGCTCGCCCTGCGGGATCTCGTTGCCGTCGTCGTCGACGACCTTCATCTCAACGCCCTCGATCGGGGTCCCGATCGAGCCCGGCTTGCGCTCGCGGTCCGGGTGGTTGAAGGAGGCGACCGGCGAGGTCTCCGAGAGCCCGTAGCCCTCGAGGATCTTGCAGTCGAACTTCTCCTCGAACGCCTTCATCACCTCGACCGGCATCGCCGAGCCGCCCGAGGCGCAGACTTCGAGCGAGGACGTGTCGACGTCCTCGGCCCCGGGGTAGTTGAGCATCGCCGCGTACATCGTCGGCACGCCCTGGAACACGTCGACGCTGTCGCGCTCGATGATCTCCAGCGCCTTGCCGGGGTCGAAGCGCGGGATCAGGGTCAGCGTTCCGCCGGCGGCGATGCAGGTGTTGAGGCCGCACGTCTGACCGAAGGAGTGAAACAGCGGCAACGCGCCGAGGATCACCGGATCGTCGGGGAGGTCGAACAGCTTTACGGCCAGCTCGACGTTGCGCCCCAGGTTGGAGTGCGTGAGCTCGGCCCCCTTCGGGGTGCCGGTGGTTCCCGACGTGTAGAGGATCACCGCGGTGTCGTCGCCGTCGCGGTCGACGACCTCGGCCTCGTCGGGGTACCGGTCGACGAGCTGCTCGAACTCGCCGGGCTTGACCAGGATCAGCTCGGCCCCGGCCTCCTCGGCGCCCGCCTCGGCGGCCTCGGCGAAGTCGTGCCAGGCGAACAGCAGCTTGGCCTCGGGATCGGAGAGATAGAAGCCGACCTCGCGCTTCTTCAGCAACACGTTCATCGGCACGACCACGCCGCCCATGCGCAGGACGCCGTAGTAGCAGGCGGCGAAGTAGGGGACGTTGGGCAGCATGATCCCGACCCGGTCGCCGGCCTCGACGCCCTTGTCGGCGAGCAGGTTCGCGATCCGCGCCGCGGCGCAATCGAGTTGCTTGTAGGTGAGCTCGACGTCATCGAGCTTGAGGGCGACGTGGTCGCCGCGCTCGGCCGCCGACCGCGCCAGGTTCTCCGCCAGGTTCATCCGTGCTCCTTCCCGTGGACCGGTCCGATAGGGCGAGTCTATTCCCCGTTCTAGATGATTGATTCCATGCCCGCGTGTGCCCGGGGGCGCGCGGGGCCGAGCTGGGCGGGGGAAGCAGGGCGCAGCCCGTAGCCGTGGCTACGGGCAAGCCCGATGACCCCGATCCAGCGACGGCATCCGCGCGTCAGCCGGGTGCGCGGGGGTGTGGGATCACTCATCTAC
>CAVTCA010000004.1:0-72500 GCA_963733075.1 uncultured Solirubrobacterales bacterium
TGGCAGCCAATCAGCACCGCGCCCCCGCTTTCCCCAGCAATAGAGCCATTTCCGGCACCCTAGCGAGCCATGCCGCCGAAGGCCGATTCACGCCGATTCGGCCCGATTTCAAGGGTTTCGGGCACTGGTGCCTTTTGGTTCGGTGCACCGACGGAGAGGAGAGGCTCGTCGGCGATGAGCCCAACAAATGGCGCCCGGGGAGTGGTTCCTGGATTACAGTTGGCCGGTGGAGCTGATCATTGGAGGTGAGGACTTCCATTTCGTGTGGACGGTGGCAGACGAGGCGGGCAACCAGAAGCTCGTCGATCAGACACGAATCGCTGAGTTGAATTCGCGCTCTTAGGGGTCGATGGCGTCGCCATGGAGCTGACCCTCGAAGTTCACCAGGAGCAGGACGCCTACTGGGCAACCATCGCCGAGCTGCCTGGCGTCTTCGCCGCCGGGGATACGTTCGAGGAGCTGCTCGAGTCCGTCCGGGAGGCCGTCGCCCTTGTCCGTGATCCGTAAGCCTTGGTTGCCGCGGCGGCTCCGCGAGGTCCGGCCGTAGGACGCGATAGCTCGAACACCGCTTCTCGTCCAAAGCGGCTATCTGAGCCGCGCCATATCAGCGGGGGTCGAAGTCCCGAGGCCGAGCTCTCGCCCAACCTCGGGAACGAGTCCAGATCAGCCAAGCGCCTCCATGAGGAGCGGCAGGGATTCCTCGACCGTCAGCATCACCTTGGTGTCGTACTCCACCCATTGCGTGTAGTTCGCCAGGTTCCGGTACGCCCCGGCCACATCGTCGGTCTCCGCGATCACCACGCCGTGGCTGCCGTCCGCGGCTACGTAGTGCGCCTGCGCGCCGGGTCCGGCACCCTCTGCGGCGAAGACCTGCAGCAGCTTCTTCGTCTCCTCATTACTGAGGAAGGGCTTGATCTTGTACGTCGTCATGAAGATCATGTTTCTCCAATCGTTACGTTTGTTGCTTGCGTGGCGACTCTATACCCCCGTTCCATGCAAAAGCGGGACTACCGCTTCTCGTCCAAAGCGTTATTCCGACAGCCCGGCAGCTTCGGAGGATCTCTCGACGATCAGAACCGTCGAGGTGGTGCCGGCGGGCAGAAAGGCGGTTGGTGACCGTGACGCTCAAGCACTCCACAGATGCGTGTCAGGACGACGAACAAGATGCACCGCACCGGGTTCTTGAAGCCGAAGTCGTGCCAGCCGCCGTTCTTGCACTGCTTAATGCTCGTAGGCCCGCCCGGCTTCGAGTCGCATGCGTCGCCGATCCCGTCGCCGTCGGAGTCGAGCTGATTTGGGTTCGAGACCGTGGGGCAGTTGTCGCGCGAGTCCGGGACACCGTCGCCGTCACCGTCGGGGCCGTTCGGCGTCGAATCACACGCGTCGCCGACGCCGTCGTTGTCGGTGTCGGTCTGGGCTGGGTTGGCGACCGCCGGGCAGTTGTCGGTCGCGTCGGGGACACCGTCGCCGTCAGCGTCGCTCGACGGCAGCTCGACCGCGTCGTGCACGGTGAGGTCGCGGCCCACGCTCGGGCGCAATGCGGGGTGTCCAGCCGGCAGGGGATCGGGACAGGTGGTCGGCGGCGAGGACACGGCTGCCCCGAACGCAGCGCCGTCAGGCGCACCGCCGACTCCGTCCTCGACGTAGTAGATCGCGTTGGGCAGTATGAACGACGGCCCGTTGTTGAAATCCAGGACGCCGCCGATGGTCGCCCGGTTGCCGGAGACCTTGAGGCAGGTGACGTTGTATCCGGCGACCGTCGGGTCGGGCGCGCCCCCAACATCGAGTCCGAGGCCCACGGTTCCGGTCGGGTTTTGACCCGACGGGCCGCTGCTCGCATCGAAGGAGGTGATGAGCTGCATGTTTCCGTCGGGCTGCTCACCGTGCGCGCCGGTGACGAAGTCCCGATCGGCTGGCTGGCCGTCGAGTGCGTGGGAGGCGTTTGCGCTCGCACCGCCGAGTCCAACGAGCGCTACCGCGAGCAGGCCGAGCGCGACCAGGCCGCGAAGCGGGGAGAGCATCTGGGGTGCACCTCCAGAAGTCGACTACCGGTCAAAGACCGGCGATGGGTCCAGCTATACCACTTACCGATCGTTAGTCAAGGCAGACGAGGGGCGTCATTTCGCCCGCCGCGCGCCCGGACGCTGCGCCTGTGAGCAGGGAACGGTCGTCAACATCCACGTTCTCCTGCGACATCGCCTACTCCGAAAGCCCGGCGGCTTCGAGGGCTTCGGCCTGATCCATGTACGGCTGGATCAGTATCACCCGCCCCTCGCGCACCGTGAAGACAACCGCCGTATCGGTCTCGACTTCGATGCCACTGCCTCTGCCGCGCCGGTACTCGTGCATGAACACGACGACGAGATCATCGATGTGAAGGAACCTCTGCGGCTCAAGCCGACGCTCTTCCCAAGCTTCGAGGTCCTCAGCCTCAAACGAGTTGAACATCTCAGAAAGACCGCGAGCGATTCGCCCCTCCCAAAGGCCACCGATCGTCCCGTGCACCTCAACGTTGGGATCGAGCAGTTCTGCGGCTCGCTTCGAATCCCGTCGCATGGAGGCTCCGGTCGCCGTCGGCTCGCTCGTCGAGCCGTAGATCACTTCGAAGGCATTCCGCACGATCTCCACGTTCTCCTGCGACATCGCCTACTCCCGAACCCCGGCGGCTTCGAGGGCGTCGTCGGGTTCGTGGAACCAGGCGTAGCGCCAGACTCTGCCATCACGGAGACTCCAGAGCGCGGATTCGCAGCCGTCCACCTCGACGCCGCTTCCTCGTCCCCGCGCTCGATACCGGACGACCACCGCGACCTGATCCTCGGCGGGAGCCGTGAACTGTTCCGGCTCCATTTCCCAGGTCTCCCAACCCTCGAAGATCTTCTCCACTGCGGCTCGGAACGCAGCAAGGCCTCGCCGAGTCCCCGGTTCTACGGCCCCGGCGGGATTGATGTACACGTTCTCCTGCGACATCGCCTACTCCGACAGCCCGGCGGCTTCGAGTGCTTGGGCTCGGTCGAGATAGACCTGAATGCTGGTCGCAAGTCCGTTGTCGAGCGTCCACAGGTGAGCGACCTCCCGCTCCAAATGAATGCCGCTCGTGCCGCCCTCGGCAACAAGCCGCGCGAGGACGACCACGGTCGACCCAGCGTCGAGGTAGCGCTCGGGCTCAAAGCGCCACTGGGACCAAACCTCGTCGATCATCGCGATCCAAGCCTCAACCCCCGCGAGGCCGCGGAAGACCTCCGGGGTGTCCGGGTAGAGCGGGGGCACTCGAAGCTCGATGTCCGGATCGGCATAGTCCGGAAACGCGGCCGCTACGTCGCGGCGGGCGAAGCACTCATAGAGCTTCCGCACCACCTCCACGTTCTCCTGCGACATCGCCCGCGCATTATCTCGCGATCCAAGCGAAGTTCATCCACTGCTCCACGTAGGCGCTGGGCTGGTAACGGGGCGTGCGTTTTCGTCCAATGCGACACGAGACGAGCGCCCGGCCGCGGGACCTTCCCACGTCCAGGCGCTCGACGCGCGGGGGCTGGGTTAGCAGCTGCGCTCGGTATCCGCGCCGCCACCACCGCGGCACTGGTCCGGACCGCCGCCTCCAAACAGCCCGTCAGCGCCAGTTCCGCCGAAGAGGCGGTCAAAGCCGCCTCCGCCGCGAAGCAGGTCATCGCCACCGCCGCCGCGGATTCGGTCGTCGCCCGATCCCCCCTTGAGCAGGTCGTTGCCCGCCTGGCCCTTGATGGTGTCGTTCCCGGCCGCGCCGCAGACGATGTCCTTGCCGCCCAGTCCCTGCACGGTGTCCTTGCCCCCGAGGGCGAGGATCACGTCGTTCTTGGTGGTGCCGACGAGGTTGTCAGCGCCAGTGGTGCCCAAGATGGTCGGGTTCTTTCCGCCGCAGGTCGCTCCGGTGCCGCCGCCTCCCGGCGCGAGGACCGTCGTCGTCTCGGTGTCGGTGTTGTTCGCGGACGCCGAGTCGGTGTCGGTCGTGGTCGCCGTCGCGGTGTTTGAGACCTGGCCCGCCTTCTTCGGCAATACCTTGATCGCAACGGAGGCTGAGGCGCCGCTTGCGAGCACGCCAAGCGCGCACTTGACCGTCTTGCCCTGGGTTGTGCAGTTGCCCTGCGAGGGAACCGCGGAGACGAAGTCCAGACTGCTCGGAAGCTTGTCCTCGGCCTCGACTCCGTTCGCCTCGTCGGGACCCGCGTTGGCGATCGTGAGCGTGTATGTGAGTTCGGCGCCCTCGGCGACCGGGTCGGCGCTGTCGGTCTTAGTGATCGACAGATCGCTCACTCCCAGGGCCGATGCCGGTGCACCTAGGCCCACGAGTAGGACCGGCAGGATCGCCCACCAGCCCCTGCGGGTGGTCGTTCGTGACTTCATGTGCTCTCTCTCCCTGTTCCCCCGTAGCTCTGCGTTTGGTTTAACACGCCGGGCACGCGTTGGTCGCGGTGTTCGTGTGACGCAGCATGCGTCGAAATGTCAGGGGTAGGCGCGGCCCCTAGCCGGCTTTCCGGCGCGTGCGGCGTTCGATCACGGGAAACGGGACGAGCGGGAACCGTCCCGCTCTCCCGCACCCGCTTGTCTGACGTCTGCCTACTTCGGTGGCGGCGGGACCGGGCAGGTTGTCGACGGTCCTCCATCTACGGGGACGACCACCAGGTCGCCGGTGCCCTTGATGTGGAAGTCGATCGCACCCGCTTGGCCGTTGTCGCTGCCGATCTTCTTCACGCTCGGCTCGGCGCCGTTGGCCTCGGTGTACTTCACCTTCGTGCCGCTCGGAAAGACCCCGAACACGTTGCCGTCCGTGTCCTGCAGGCTCACGTCCGTGCCGAGGTCGGTTCCGACCTTGTAGAAGCCGTCATCATTGATGCCGCCCTTTGGGCCGGGCAACGTCGTCGACCCGGCCGGCGGCACGTTCTGCCCATGGGGGTTCACGGTCTCCTTGCAGAACGCCACGTGCGCCTGGGCCGGGGCCGCGAACATGAGCGCCGCTCCGATCGACGCCAGCATCGCGACCGTTGCAATCCTTCGCATAAGTACTCCTCCCGTTGTCGGACGCGCCTACGGCCATGCTCCTCCGGCTGGGTCGGTTGTCAATCCTCAGTTCTAGGTAAAACGCAGACATCGCGGGGGGCGAGCCACCTGAGAGAGACACTGGCCCGCTCCGGCTAGCCGCGCTGCTTCCCGCAGTTGTAAGGTCGGCCTCCAAGGGGCTCACGCGGCCCGGCCCCCTGTCTATCCGGCGTCGGCCTCCGTGATCAGGCGGTTTACCGTGCCTCGCCATGCCGGAGGTCACCCTCGTCCCGCTCACCGACCGGCGGCCGGGCGCTGCTCGACGCGCTCGAGGCCGCGGCGCGCGGCGTGCTGCCGTTCCGAACGAGCGACGACGGACGGCGCTCCTACGCCGCCGATCCCGATCACCTAGCCGCCGTCCTCGAGCGGCTAGAGCCGGGCTGGCGCGATCACGTCGCTCGCGCGTAGGGCGAGCACCCGCGCGCGGGCGCTGCTGGTTGGGCGGGTAAGGCGGGGGGACGCCCGCTCACCGGGCGAGCGTCCCCTTCAGCCGTGTCTGCCTAGTAGCTGATCCGCCCTTCCAGAGTGGTCGTGTCGCGGGAGCTGAACGTCGTTCCGGCGACCGAGACGATCACCGCTTGGCCGGTAGTCGTCACAGTTCCGCTGGCATCGGCGAAACGCCCCGTGCCGCCGGTGATCGTGGTGTCGAACGTGATGGGGATTGTCTGTCCGACGGCGGGGACCAGCGACGGCGGGGTCGCGGTGCCCGTGAAGGTGTAGAACACCTGGTCGCCGTTCGCCGCCACCAGCGTTCCCGTGCCGCTAAGTGCGACCGTGGTCGGCCCGGTGACCGTGGCCGTGAGATTCTGGGTGTAGGTGACCTTCCCGAGGTGCGAGATGTTCCCGGTCCCCTGACTCGTCCCCGTCCCCGTGGCAGTGTCGTTGGTCGTGAACCCCGAGAGTGAGCCCTTCACCGGACGGTCGGTACCGCCAGCCTTTCCGACGGCGGCACCGGGCGCGACGACCGCCAGAGCCAACAACAACGCGGTGCAGGTGCCGAGTAGGTGCTTGAGCCTCATGTCCTTCTCCTTCCGATGCAGGTAGGGCGACGCTAACCCGCGCGGACGCCGAGGGGTAAGTGCGCTTTGCAGTTAGCCCTGCACTCGAATGTCCACGGCTATCGACTGCCGCCCCAGACGTAGCTAGGCGCTCGTCGGCGGCTCAAGCTCGCCCGCGAGTAGCTCGCACACCGAGGCCAGCTCGACGAGCGGCGCAGCGCGCCTCGACGGGCCACAAACGAACGATTCGATCGACGTCCACTGCCCCTCGGCCTGGTCGAGCAGCTAACCGAGTGGAAGGCCCGCTCGGCACGGACAGAGCCTGACGACGCCGTGTTCGTCAACGGGCACGGGCGGCGACAGACCAAGGACAACCTCCAGCGTCGATTGAAGTTCGCGATCAAGCGGGCGAACGTCGAGCTGGAGAAGGCCGGGATCGAGCCGCTGCCGTCGGACGTGACGCCGTACTCGTTTCGACGTACCTACTCGTCGCTGCGAGCGGCGCGCTGGATGGACGCCGACGGCAACGTCCGCGCCGGCGACGACCCGATCTACATCGCGGAGCAGATGGGCCACACCGACCCATCGTTCACGTTCCGCGTCTACCAGAAGGCCGTAAAGCGCCGCGAGCGCCTGTCAGGCGCCCACCTCGAGGCCTTCGATCGGGCGCTCGAATGGGCACAAATGGGTACTAGCGGCGCTGAGGCTCTGGCGCCGATGGCCGTTTCCCGCATGGTGGAGCGGTGAGGGAGGGAGGGCGCGGATGCTGTGGAAACATGCGCGCCGATCAGCAAGTCGTGAACCAGTCCCCGAGAGTCCGCTTCGCCCCCTCGCCGACCGGTGCCCTGCACATCGGCGGAGCGCGCACGGCACTCTACAACTGGCTCTTCGCCCGCGGCACGGGCGGCACGCTGGTGCTGCGGATCGAGGACACCGACCGCGAGCGCTCGACCCCCGAGAACGTCGAGCAGATCCTCGACGCGCTGCGCTGGCTCGAGCTCGACTGGGACGAGGGGCCGCTGAGCCAGGCCGAGCGCGCCGACCGCCACCGCGCGCGGATCGCCGAGCTGGTCGAGGCGGGCAAGGCATACCCCGACACCGCGACCGGCGACGACGTGCGCGCCTACAAGCAGGCCCACGGCAACGCCGGCTACCGCGGCGAGCCGCGGGCGGGGGAGGGGGCCGGCGATCCGCCTGCGCGTCCCCGACGAGGGCGAGACCGTGGTCGAGGACCTGATCCGCGGCCCGGTGAGGTTCGAGAACCGGCTCACCGACGACCTCGTGATCGCCCGCGGCGACGGCACCCCGCTCTACAACTTCGCGGTCGCCGTCGACGACCTCGAGATGCGGATCACCGACGTGATCCGCGGCGACGACCACCTCTCCAACACCCCGAAGCAGCTGCTCGTGCTCGAGGCGCTCGGCGCCGAGCCGCCGCGCTACGCGCACCTGCCGCTGCTGCACGGGCCCGACGGCAAGAAGCTCTCCAAGCGCCACGGCGCCGCCTCGGTGCAGGAGCTGCGCGACGCCGGCTACCTGCCGGCGGCGGTGCGCAACTACCTCGCGCTGCTCGGCTGGGGAGCCGAGGACGACCAGACGATCCTCTCGACCGCCGAGCTGGTCGAGCAGTTCTCGATCGACCGGGTCGGGCGCTCGTCGGCGATCTTCGACGAGCGCAAGCTGCGCTGGCTCAACGGCCGCTACATGCGCGAGCTGCCGCTCGATGACTACGTCGAGGCGGCCGCGGCGGCGCTCGAGCGCGCCGGCCACGCGGCGGCCGCCGCCGACCGCGAGCGGCTCGCGGCCGCCTGCGCGATCGCGCAGGAGAAGGCGCAGACGCTCGACGAGCTCTGGCCGTTGATCGCGTTCCTGTTCGAGCCGCCGGTCGACGATCCGAAGGCCTGGTCGAAGGTGATGGAGCGCGACGGCGTCGCCTCGACGCTGGCCGCGGCGCTCGAGGTCCTGCGAGCCGCGGAGCCCTTCGACGCCGCCGACGCTCGAGGCGCGGCTCGGCGAGCTCGCGGAGCGCCTGCGGACGAAGCCGCGCGACCTCTATCAGCCGCTGCGGGTGGCGATCACCGGCACGACGGTGTCGCCCGGGATCTTCGAGTCGCTTGCCGCCCTCGGGCGCGAGGAGGCGATCGCGACGGGTGGAGGCGGCGCTCGAGCGCCTGCAGGATGCCGCCCCGGCCGCCTGATCGCGGTCGGGGGCTAAACAAGCGCGCCCGGCTGCCGATCTAAGGGGTGAGCGTGCGCAACCGCGCGCGCAAAGGCATGAGAAGCTGACCATGAGCCAAGCCACGAAGGGCAACCGGGCCAAGCGGGCGGAGCGTCGCGCGGGCGTCGGTGGCACGCGCCTCGCCGACGCGTTCGACGCGGTCACCGGGATGCCGGCGCTGGCGGAGGCGCGCCGGCGCCTGATCGACCTCTGCGAGCGCCAGGCGCCCTCCGCGGGCGAGGTCGCCGAGGCGATCGAGGCCGACACGGCGCTGGCGATCGCGGTGATGCGCGCCGCCAACAACGGCGACGGGCCCTCCGGGCGCACCGGCGGGGTCCGCGAGGCGGTCGAGTACCTGGACGCCGGTCGGCGTCCGCTCGCTCGTCGCCGGGCTCGAGACCTACGACGTGCTCGACCAGCCGGGCCCGTCCTCGGTGCGCCACGAGCGCTTCCGGCGCCACGGGGTCGCGGTGCGGATCGGCGCCGAGCGGATCGGCGAGCTGGCGCGTCTGCCGCAGCGCGACGAGCTCGCGGTGGCCGCGCTGCTGCACGACGTCGGCAAGCTGGTCCTGATCGAGCTCTACGGCGACGAGGAGGCGCCGGAGCGCGCCGGCGAGCCGCCCGAGGAGCGCGCTCGCCGCGAGCGCCGCGAGCTCGGCATCGACCACGCCCTCGTCGGCGCGGTGCTCGTTCGCCGCTGGGGCCTGCCGGCGGTGGTCGCGGCGGCGGTCGAGCGTCATCACGCCGGCGATGCGACCGGGCACGCGGCCGCGATCCGGCTCGCCGACCTGGTCGTCCACCACGCCGCGGGCGATCCGGTCTCGGCCGAGGCGATGCGCGAAGACCGCCGCCGCGCTCGAGATCGACGAAGCCGGCCTGAGCGCGTTGCTGTTCGAGTTCCCGCACGTCGGCGAACGACGCCGCCGCGCGAGCGAGCCGTGCCCGCTCTCGGTGCGCGAGCTCGACGCCCTGCGCGGGCTCGCCGAGGGCAAGGTCTACAAGCAGATCGCCGCCGAGCTCTCGCTCTCGGTGAGCACGGTGCGCACCCACCTGCACAACGTCTATCGCAAGATCGGCGCGGTCGACCGCGCTCAGGCGGTGCTCCTCGCCCGGGACCGCGGCTGGCTCTGAACAAGACCCGCCACGTCGTCGCGCGGGTCTACTCGATCAGGCTGGATCTGAGGCCGATCGCGACCGCGTGCGTGCGGTCGCGGGCCTCGAGCCGCGAGAGGACCGCCTTGGTGTGGGTCCGGACCGTCTCGGTGCTGAGCCCGAGGTGCTGGGCCGCGTGCTCGGTGGAGAGCCCGTTGGCGTACAGCTGCAGGATCTCGCGCTGGCGACGGGTCAGCTGCCGGTCGCCGTTGCGGCGCGCGGCCGGGTCGACGAAGGTCTCCGCCTCGGCCGCGGCGTCGACCGCCCGCTCCAGCTCGGTCACCGGTGAGCTCTTGGCGACGTAGGCGGTGGCGCCGGCGTCGATCGCCCCGTTGGCCGCGTGCCGCTCCGGGCGCGAGCCGTGGGCGACGATCCCGAGCCCCGGGCGCGCTCGCCGCAGCGCCCTGATCGCGGCCAGCCCGGTGAGCTCGCCGCGGTCGACCGCGGCCAGCTCGACGATCGCCACGTCGAAGTCGCCGATCGAGGTGATCACGTCGATCGCGTCGCGGCCGTCCTCGGCCTCCTCGACCTCGTAGCTGTCGGCGAGCAGCCCACGGACCCCCAGGCGGATGGCGGGCTGCTTGTCGATGACCAGGCAGCGTCGTTCGTCGTTCATTGCATTGCCCCGGGGCCGGTGGGCTTCCGGCGGATCTAGTGGCGCGGCGCCGATCGTGGATGTCCGACCGGCTTACGGCTCCTCTCAGTGGCCGCGCGACGCATCCTAGCCAGCTCTGCGAGGGCGGTCGGCCCGACCTCCGGTAGGAGCGAGGTTTTTCCGCCGACATCCGTTACAACCTTGAGCGATGCGAACGCCGGAGGACCAGGCGGCGATGATCTCGGTGACCTCGAAGTCGCGCTACGCCGTCGTCGCCATGGCCGAGCTGGCGCGCTCCGGCGAGCGCCCGGTCCCGATCGCCCAGGTCGCCGAGCGCCGCGACATGCCGGTCCAGTTCCTCGAGCAGCTGTTCTCGACCCTGCGGCGCGACGGTCTGCTGGTCAGCCAGCGGGGCGTCAAGGGCGGCTACCGGCTCGCCCGCCCGCCCGACCAGATCACGGTGATCGAGGTCGTCCAGGCGCTCGACGGCAAGGTCGGCGCCGAGGCCGACGAGGCCGGCGGGATCTGGAAGGAGGGGGTCGAGGCCCTGCGCGACGTGTTCAGCCGCACGACGATCGCCGACATCGCCCGCCGCGAGGCCGACGAGGTCGGCGCGGGCATGTACCACATCTAAAGGCAGCCCCGGGACCAAGCGGGATTCCGCTTGGTAGAGCCAGGCTCGACCGCTGGGGAACCGCTCGGAACCGCTCGGATCGGCATCCGACTGCACCGCAACTGCACCGCACCCGAGCCGTCGGGGGCGCGATGGCCTGACCCGCGCCGAACAACGCCCTGCGATCGGTGGCGGGAGTCGAGCACGCCCGCCCATGGCAAGGGACCCAACCACTTGGATTCGGTCGGCCCGCGGACCGGTGGCGAACATCGCCACGTCAGGGAGCAAAGGCGCGATGCCCAAGTCGGGGGGAACTCGGGTGCCGGGGGCTCACCGCCGATCCGATCAGGGAGCTACATCACGTCAGCTCAGACCGGCTGAGAGTGGGATGCCGGGAATGTGCAGCCCGTGCCCGCCAGACCGAATCGCAACACCTACAGGAGGAACGATGAACACCGACGACCTGAACACCGAAGACCTCAACCCCGACGACGTCGACCGCCTCGAGCTACTCGACCGGCTCGCCGAGCGCATGCCCGAGCTCGACCTGGAGCATCGCTCGCTCGAGTGGATCGAGATGCCCGACGGGGCGCAGGGGTTGGCGGTCGACGGCGGCGGCTTTGCCGGCGACGGCACCGGCTACACCTTCGCCAACGCCGGCGAGGACGTGCACGCGATCGGCCCGACGGCGCCGCTGATCCCGGGCGGCATCGGCTGCATCGTGATCAGGCCCGACGGCACCCGCTTCCTCGCCCACGCGAGCGCGATCCGCTCGCCGAGTCGGATTGACCGACCGGCTGTGCTCCGTCCCCGCTACGGCTGCTTGGACGAGTCCTGATCGTCTCCGCGCACCAGCCTGGCAACAGCCCTCGCCATGCCTTCGGTTGGCCACCACGTCTTCATGAACAGCCCACCGGAGGCTTTCCGTCCCTCCGCCCACCAACCGACGTGGCGCCCACGACGAACCGTCACATTGCGTGAACCCATACCCCGCTCATACCCGCCGGTCCGGTTCTTAGCGGTCGCTCCCGGTCCACAGTCCCAGCGACCGGCGCGCGCCGCGTCACGCTGCTATTCGGTTATGTCCACGCCGTCGATACTCTGAACCTCAAACAGGATGTCCTCGCCCTCCTCGCCGGTGATCGTTGCCACAACCGGAACTTCCTGACCTTTGGCATTGGTCACGGTGCATTCGAACTCGGTGCCCGCGTCGGAGCTGACGTCATCGGGGCACGAAGCGGACTCGGCATCGGCGGTTTCCTGCGCCAGGCTCAGCATCCCCGATTCGAGTGCGTCCTGATCGACGCTGTTCTCCGTGCCGCCGCAGGCTGCGAGCGCAACAGCGACCGTGCCAATCGCAAGGACGGCCGCGAGACGAGCTGCGCAACGAGATAAGGCGATCGGGCTAGACATTGATCCTCCCCAGGATCGGAGTGATGGCCAACTGGCCTTGGCTGATGCGACCCTAGTGCCTTTGGACAGCCCCGGCGACCCGCGCGCGCAGAGTGCCGATCTAGGTGTTCTGCGGCGAATCTTCCTGATGACGCCGGGCCTGGCGGCCGGTCCTATGGTCGGCGCGCATCGCCACGTATCCGAAGCCGATCTGTCGCGCCAGCTCGACCAAGATCCCGATGCCGGTCAGCACGTAGAAGGCGGTGAAGATCTTGATCGCCTCGCTGGTCAGCGTGAGGTCCGGATCGGCGATGCTCGACGTGGTCAGAGTGGAGACGGCGAAGTAGAACCCGTCGACCACGTTCCAGCCCTCTGCCAGCGAGTAGGCGACCGTCCCGGTGATCACGAGCAAGATCGCCGCTCCGAGGATCGCGATGAAGCCCTCCTCCCTGGCGGCGTACTTGATCGCACCGAACATCTTCCGAAACATGCGGACGACCGAGATCACGCTGCCACCCTCCCATGCGCCCAGGACGTACAAACGAGCGTGACCTAGTGCCGACCACGGTTGCAGCTAGCGCAGGCAGGCCGCAGATTCGCGATCGAATCGCTTCCCCCATCGGCGATCGGGATCACGTGGTCGATATCGGTGGCGATCTCCCCGCAGTAGGTGCAGGTCGTGCCGTGGCGGGCGAAGACCTGGATCCGCTTACGCCTCCAGGCCCGACCGCGAGGGCGGCGGAGCTGACACCGATCGCATCGGCTGCGGCCTTCGACCAATCGCCCGCAACCGAGACACGGCCGCAGCACTAGAGCCAGCCGACGAGGCGCGCGGGTTCGGGCTGATTCTCGGCGCGGTCCACGGCCATCGCCAACGCGATCACCGCGTCGATCCCGATTCGAGGAATGCCGCCCGCCGGCGTGGGCGATCCGGGCTCCACGCTGAGTCTGCTTGGCGACCGCGGCGGCGACATGGGCATCGAGGACCGGATCGCCGGGGTGGCGCAGCCGGCGGTGAACCGGCGCCAGACGACGTTCGCCACCGCCCCGCAGCTCGAGGCGATGCTCGGCAAGCTCGACTCCGCAGGCGACCGGGCGATGTGGGCCACCGCGCTCTACGCCGGCCTGAGGCGCGGCGAGCTGACCGCGCCTCCATCGCGAGGACGTTGACCTCGCATCGGGCGTGATCCGGGTCGAGCGCGGGTGGGATCGAGCTGCGAAGGCGAGGTCGCGCCGAAGTCACGGCAGGAAGGCGCAAGGTGCCGATCCCCGCGATCCTGCGCGACCCGCTGGCCGAGTACCTGATCGACGCTCCGGCGAGCGGGCGCATCTTCGCCGGCGCTCGCGGCTCGTACGAACGCGGCCGCAAGGCGGCCGAGGCCGCCGGCGTCGAGCCGCCCACGCTGCACCAGTGCCGGCACGGCTACGCGGCGCTGATGATCGGCGCCGGGGTCAACGTGAAGGCGCTCTCGACCTTCATGGGGCACGCCAACATCGGGATCACGCTCGACCAGTACGGGCACCTGCTCCCCGGCGCCGAGGGCGAGGCCGCCGGCCTGCTCGATGCATTCCTCGCCCGCGAGGTCGGCGGCACGACGCCGACCCCGACTGCACCGCAGACTGCGCCGCACCCGGCGGGAGCCCGCTTGTAGAGCCGATGCCCGGGCATGTACCACATCTAGAAGGACCCCGCGAGGACGTGCACGCGGCCGGCTCGGTCGGCCGCCATGTCGGCTGCGTCGTGATTCGGCCGGATGGGCGCCGCTACCTGGCCCGGGTGCATGCCCGACCCGCTGGCGCAGTAGACGCTGTCGCGTGATACTGCGCGGGCGATGTCGCGGGAGAACGTGGAGACGTCAAGCGCTCGTTTGAGCTGTTTCTGCGAAGTGATCTGCTCCACGAAACGGCCAGCGTGGGCGAAACCGGCGTGGCTCTTGACCGCGACCTCGTCCAGCTCTGGGCGGTGCCTGGACGGCGCGTGACCTTCCTGAAGGTGTTCAAGACCAAGGCCGAAGCCCTCGAAGCCGCCGGGCTTCAGGAGTAGGCGATGTCGCGGGAGCACGTGGAAATGGTGCGGGAGGCATGGAGCGGGCTCGACCGTGGAGACCTCGAAGCCGCGTTCAAGGACACCGCACCGGACGTGGAGTTCGATCAGACACGTGCATTGGGTACGGACCGCGGCATCTACGCGCTCGACGAATTCAAGCGTCTCACGCAGTCGTTCGTCGACACCTGGCGGTCGGTTCGCTGGGAAGCCGACGAGCTCATCGACGCCGGAGAACACGTCGTCCTCGCGTTCACGAACCGCCTCACGGGACGGGACGGGATCACCCTCGAGGCCCATGGAACCTTGGTATGGACATTCCGTGCGGAGAGGATCGTCCGGGTTTGCCTTTACCAGGATCGCGCCGAGGCCCTCGAAGCCGCCGGGCTTCAGGAGTAGGCGATGTCGGCAGGAGAACGTCGAGATCGTCCGGAAAGCATTCGCATTGATGACCATCCCCGGAGACCCTGAAGCGATGGTCGCCGCCAGCGATCCAGTTTTCGAGATGCTCCTCGTGGGGGTTGGCGGGGGACCTGCCTATTCCGAGGGAGCCGCGGCATCCATCAGTTCTTCCCCGACGTGGCCGAGAGTTGGCAATCCTTCCGGTTTGAAGCGACAGACCTTCGCGATCTGGGCGACCGCGTTCTGGTCCTCGGTGATGTGAGCGGATGCGGGCGCGGAGCGGGGTCGAGGTCGACGACCGATGGGCTTGGATCATCGAGATCAAGGACGGCAGGGCTACCAGCCTGCGCGGGTTCGTCGACCAACGCGAGGCCCTCGAAGCCGCCGGCCTGTCGGAGTAGCTCAGCGGTCACGCCCTCGCCTACCCCGGCGCTTAGCCAGTTCGTCAAGCGGGTGTGCCGCTCTTCCCGCCGAGGTCTTGTCCCCGGCAAGAATCCTCGGTCCCTACATTGCGTGGCATGACGATCTACCGGATGGATCACGCCGGCGTTGTGGTCGAGGATCTCACGGCTGCGATCGCGTTCTTCGTCGAACTGGGCCTGGAACTGGAGGGCGAGGCAGCAGTCGAGGGTGAATGGGTGGACCAGCTCGTCGGGCTGGACGGCGTCCGAGCGGACATCGCCGTCGTGCGGACCCCGGACGGCCACGGCCGGGTCGAGCTGTCGACTTTCCACACGCCGGTGGCCACCAGCACTGCGCCGAGGGCGCCGATGAACACCCCCGGCACCCTCGCCTCACGTTCGTGGTCGACGCCTCGACGACGTCCTCGACCGCCAGCGCGCCCAGCGCCGAACTCGTGGGCGAGGTGGCGCAGTACGGGACATCTACCGGTACTGCTACGTCCGTGGCCCCGACGGCATCATCATCGGGCTGGTCGAGGACCTGCGCTGAACGACACTCCGAGCATCGGCATCGCCGCGTGACGGCCCCCGCTCGGTAGGCGGCGACGCCAGCACCCGGGAACGGCTGGTACCAACGGCGCGCCCTGGGTCGCCGGGCGGAAGGATCCTGTATCGGGGAGCGTTAGTCGACCAGCGAGAACGAAAGCACCGTGTTGCGCGGGCCCAACAGCACGAGCTTGCCTCCGACCCCAGCGAAGTCGCCGGTCCCACCGGTGACGTTGAGGCGGTTGTCGCCCGGGCCGATGTTGCCGTTGACCCGCAGGAAGCCGAGGCCGCCGATCTCACCGTTCAGGTGGATGATGGCCTTGCACTTGAACTTGCGGTGCGGCCGCACAGCGCAGCGGACCTGATCGCGCCCGACCTGGTTGCTCGGGTTGTCGAGCTGGAAGAGTTGCTCCCTGAAGCGGAAGCCGTCGTTGGTCCTGTGCTGCTCGACGGTTTTCGCGATCACCGCGAAGTGCGAATCAAACGAAGCGGATGCCGGAAGCACGACGGTGGCGAACGTTGCGGCGGTCACGATTCCAATGACGAGCAATCGGCGCATCTGTTCCTCTCCTCAGTGATGCCGGAAACCCCCGTTGCGGGCTGCCCCTCACCCGCGAGGCGATCCTATCCCGCCGCACGCTCGCGGGTCAACCCGGCACCTCGACGTGGACGCGCGACGATATCCGCGACCCGGCGCCGCTGAGCGGGAAGCCGCGCAACGTGAAGATCGGCGAGCGGGTCACGGGGCTCGAGGAGAGCGAGACCTACGAGTACAGGCTCTGCGGGTACATAACCGCCCCGTACCGGGCCGGGGTCGCTGTCGAACCCGATCTGCTTCGACACGGATCGCAACTCCGACCCGCCGCTTCGACTACGACCGCGTGACCACTCTCGGCAGCCTGCCGCCAGGCTTCACGCGAGACCACCGTGTTCAGCGGCCTGACCCAGCCCGACCGCGGTGCGCTTCTCGCCCGGACGGGCGCGTGTTCGTCGCCGAGAAGAGCGGCCTGATCAAGGTCAGTTCGACAGCCTCTCGGATACCACTCCGGCGGTCTTCGCGGACCTGCGCACCCAGGTGCACGACTACTGGGATCGCGGGCTGCTCGGAATCGCGCTTCACCCGGCCTTTCCGGCGAACAGCTCGATCTACGCCCTCTATACCCATGACGCTCCGATCGGCGGCACGGCGCCGGTCTTCAACGACGGCTGCAACGACCCGAGCGGCAACGGGTGCGTGGTCAGCGCGCGGCTCTCGCGCCTCGGGCCGGGCGGCAGCGAGAACGTGCTGATCGAGGACTGGTGCGCACAGTACCCGAGCCACACGATCGGCAGCCTGGCGTTCGGGCCCGACGGTGCCCTGTACGTGGGCGCCGGCGAGGGAGCCAGCTTCGACCGGCGTCGATTGGGGCCAGGACGGAAACCCTCGCAACCCCTGCGGGGACCCGCCCGGCGGCGTCGGTGCGGCGCTCAGCCCACCCTCGGCCGAGGGTGGAGCGCTGCGCAGCCAGGACCTCCGCTCCCCGGCCGATCCGACGACGCTCGACGGGGCCATCCTGCGCGTCAACGCGGCCACCGGCGCCGGGGCGGCCGGCAACCCGCTCGCGGCCAGCAGCGATCTCGAACGCGCGGCGGATCGTCGCCCACGGGCTGCGGAACCCGTTCCGGATGGCGTTCCGGCCGGGGACCGAACGAGCTCTGGATCGGCGAAGTGGGATGGACCAACTGGGAGGAGATCAACCGGCTGGTCTCGCCCGCAGACGCCACCGTCGACAATTTCGGCTGGCCGTGCTACGAAGGCGACGCCAGGCAGCCCGGCTACGACAGCGCCAACCTCTCGCTTTGCGAGACCCTCTACGGCCAGTCGAACGCGGTCGTGGCGCCACACTTCAAGTACAGCCACGGCGGCCCGATCATCGCCAACGAGCCGTGCACGATCCGTGGGTCCTCGGTCACCGGCCTGGCCTTCGCGCCCACCTCCGGCGGGCCGTACCCGTCGAAGTACGACGGCGCGCTGTTCTTCGCCGACTACTCGCGCAACTGCATCTGGGCGATGCGGCGGGGCAGCGGGGGGCTGCCGAGCCCCGCTGCGGTCGAGGTCTTCGGGGGCGCGGCGAACCCGATCGACCTCCAGGTGGGGCCCGGCGGGAACCTCTACTACGTCGACCTCGGCGGGACCGTGCGCCGCATCGAGTACGACCCGGCCGCCAACCGCTCCCCCACTGCGGTGGCGACGGCGGACCCGACCGAGGGCGAGCCGCCGCTGACGGTGAGCTTCGACGGGACGGCATCGAGCGATCCGGACGGCGACAACCTGAACTACGAGTGGGACCTCGACGGCGACGGCGCGCACGACGACTCGACGGACCCGAGCCCCACCTTCACCTACGACGATCGCGGCGAGTACGCGGCCTCGCTGCGGGTGAGCGACGGTGCCGGCGGCTCCGACACCGACTCGGTGACGATCGGAGTCGGGCGTCCGGACGTGACGATCGTCGGCCCCCGTGCCCAGCCTCACCTGGGCGGTCGACGACACGATCTCGTTCTCGGGCTCGGCGACCGACAACGAGGGCGAGCCCATCCCCGCGTCCGATCTATCGTGGTCCCTCGTCCTGCACCACGGACAGTGCCCGGCGTGCCATCAGCACCCGGTCCAGACCTTCGACGGCGTCGCCGACGGATCGTTCCTGGCGCCCGATCACGAGTACCCGTCCTCGCTCGAGCTGTCCCTGACCGCGACCGACTCGAGCGGGCTGGAGGGGGCGCGGAGCGTGGTCCTGATGCCGCGGACGACGACGCTCAGCCTGCACTCCGCCCCGATCGGGCCTGACGCTCGGATTCAACGCGACCACCGCTCCGGCGCCGTTCGCGAACACGGTCATCGTGGGCTCGCGCAACACACTCAGCGCCCCGTCGCCGCAGACCCTGGGCGGCACCACCTATACGTGGGTCTCCTGGTCGAACGGCGGCGCCGGGACGCAGACGATCACCGCGCCGGCCACCGCGCAGCACCTATACGGCCACCTATCAGCCTTAGGCGGCCGGCCGTCCGCCGGACCGCCCGCGGCCGCAGCGCGTCAGCCGCCGCTTGGGTTCGGCGGGCAGGTGCCGATAGGGGTGGAAAGCCTCGAATACCGCCTCCGCGCATGCGATCGCCCGAGTCCAGAGACGACAGCCGGCCCTCGAGAGCCCCGCGCACGGGAGGCGGTGCCGACCCGGCATTCGGGATCGTGGACCGGCGCCGCACGCCGGTGGCCCGGCTTCGCTTCGAGCCCGACCCCCGGCGCCTGCGGACGCTGCTCGCCGAGGTCGAGTCCGGGCTCGAATCGAGCCACCCGCTCCTGCGGCGCAGGGTTCGCCTGCTCGTGGGCGAGATCGTCGCGCGGCTGCTGAGCGCGTGCCCGCGATCGGCGATCGAGCTCGACCTCGCGGTGATGGCCGACAGCGTCCGGGTCGACATCAGGGAGCGCGGGGAGGAGCCATGCGATTTCTGGGAGGCGCTCGACGACGCCGTGTTCTCGGACCTGACCTCCGCCTGGGGCCGCGACCGCCGCGGCAGCGGCGGCGCCTGGTTCGAGATCGCGCAGCCGACGCGCCGGCCGGTGCCGGCCCGCTCCGGCCTCGCCTTGCGCGAAGCGAGCGAGGCCGGGCTCGAGCGCGGCTGAGCCTGCGGCGGGCCCCTCGAGCCGCCCGGCGCTACTCGCCGGCGCACTCCGCTCCGGCGCCGAACGCCGCGTCGACCAGCTCCTGCGGAGGCTCGCCCGTGCGGCCGATCGTGGCCACCGCGGCGCGCAGTTCGGCGTCGTCGACCGTGCCGGAGAGCGCCTCGACCGCGCACCTCGCCTGCGCCGCCGACAGGCCCTCGTCGCCGGTGAGGAGCTCGAACAGCAGGCGGTCGAATCGACGCCGAGCGGCGGGATCGGCGGCGCCGGCGTCGGTGGCCCGGTACCTCGGTCGTGGGCCCGTCCGGGGGCGCGGCGGACTCCGGGTCGTCGTCTCCGCCACAGGCCGCCAGGCCCAGGCACGCGCACAGGAGGACGAGCGGGAGCCGCGCGTGCGAGCCGATCTGCGGGCCGGGCGCCATCGGAGTGCGAAGTTTGATCACTCAGTACCTTGAGCGGCGATGAGCCCGGCTTCGACGACCCCCCCGATCGCCGCCCGAGCGGCCGCCGAGGCGTCGGCCGTCATCGGCAACACCCCGCTGGTCCAGCTGCGGCGCCTGGGCGAGGGACTCGGCGCCGAGGTGGTCGCGAAGCTCGAGTACCTGAACCCCGGCGGCTCGGTCAAGGACCGGATCGGCGTCGCGATGATCGAGGCCGCCGAGCGGGACGGAGCGCTGGCCCCCGGCGGCACGATCGTCGAGCCGACCAGCGGCAACACGGGGATCGCGCTGGCGATGGTCTGCGCGGCCCGCGGCTACGACCTGGTGCTGACGTTGCCCGAGGGCATGAGCCGGGAGCGCGCCAAGCTACTTCGCGCCTACGGAGCCGAGGTGCATGAGACGCCCTCGCTCGGCGGCATGGCCGAGGCGATCCGGCTCGCGGAGGAGATCGCCGCCGAGCGCGGCGCGGTGATGCCCCAGCAGTTCTCGAACCCGGCCAATCCGGAGGTCCACCGCCGGACGACGGCCGAGGAGATCTGGGCCGACCTCGAGGGCCAGGTCGACGCCCTGGTCACAGGCGTCGGTACCGGTGGCACGATCACCGGGGTCGGGCAGGTGCTGAAGGAGCGCCGGCCGGACGTGCAGGTCGTGGCGGTCGAGCCGGCGACCTCGGCGGTGCTCTCCGGTCGGCCGCCGGGCCCGCACAAGATCCAGGGGATCGGCGCCGGCTTCGTCCCCGAGGTCCTCGACCGCGACGTGATCGACGAGGTGATCGCGATCGACGACGAGACCGCGCTCGACAGCGCCCGCGCGGCGGCCGAGCGCGAGGGGCTGCTGGTCGGGATCTCCGCCGGCGCCGCCTTTCACGCGGCGCTCGAGCTCGCCGCGCGCCCGCAGATGGCGGGCAAGCGGATCGTCACGATCGCCTGCGACGGCGGCGAGCGCTACATGTCATTGCCGTTCTTCAGTCCATGACCGCTCGGGCGAGAAGCTCATGTTCGGACTAGGGACGTTCCGCCGCGTCGCCCACGAGATCCGCGATGACGTCGCGGCGGCCCGCGATCGCGATCCGGCGGCGCGGGGCGTGGGCACGGGCGAGATCCTCTCGAGCTGGGCGGGAGTCCAGGCACTGCTCGCCCACCGGGTCTCGCACGCCCTCTACGACGCCGGGGTGCCGCTGGCGCCGCGAACGATCGCCTTCACCAGCCGCGCCGTGACCGGGATCGAGATCCACCCGGCGGCGAAGATCGGCGAGGACTTCTTCATCGACCACGGCTCCGGCGTGGTGATCGGCGAGACCGCCGAGGTCGGCGACCGGGTGACGCTCTACCAGGGGGTCACGCTCGGGGGCACCGGCTTCGCCCGCGGCAAGCGCCACCCGACCGTCGAGGACGACGTCACGATCGGCTCCGGGGCGAAGCTGCTCGGCCCGGTCACCGTCGGCCACGGCGCCAAGGTCGGCGCCAACACGGTGGTGATCGAGGACGTGCCGCCGAACTCGACCGTCGTCGGCAACCCCGGGCATCCGGTGCGGGTCGAGGGCAAGCGCCCGGAGGGGCCGGACGCCGACTGGATCCACCTGCCCGACCCGGTCGCGGAGGCGATCAAGGCGCTCTCCGAGCGGCTGGGGACGATCGAGGACCGGCTCGGCGAGCTCGACGGCAAGGCGGCCGGGGGAGAGGTAAAGCAGCTGCGCGGCAAGCGCGGCCCCTCGTCGGCCGGCGGCTGAGCGAGGCGCCGAGAGCGGCCGGGACCCGGGCTTGGAGCGCCGCGGGCGGGACTATCCTCGCCTCAGTGAGCGGCGAGCTGACCCATGGCGCCCCGACCGAGGTCGGGGCCGATCCGATCGAGCGGCTGCTGAGCGGGCTCAACCCGGCGCAGCGCGAGGCGGTCACTCACGGCGATGGGCCGCTGCTGGTGCTCGCCGGCGCGGGCTCGGGCAAGACCAGGGTGCTCACCCACCGGATCGCCTGGCTGCTGGCGACCGAACGGGCGCGGCCGATGGAGATTCTCGCGATCACGTTCACGAACAAGGCCGCGAACGAGATGCGCGAGCGGGTCGCGAGCCTGATCGGGGGGATCTCGCGGGCGATGTGGGTGATGACCTTCCATTCCGCCTGCGCCCGGATCCTGCGCGCGGAGGCGACCCGCCTCGGCTACAAGCGCGCGTTCACGATCTACGACGAGGCGGACTCTGTGCGGATGGTGAAGCGCTGCATGGAGGAGCTCGAGCTCGACCCGAAGCGGTTTCCGCCCCGCTCGGTCAAGGCGGCCATCTCGGCGGCCAAGAACCAGCTCACCGACGCCTCCGACTACGCCTCGGCGGCGGACTCGGAGCGCGAGCAAGCGATCGCCGACGTGTACGGCCTCTACGAGCGGCGGATGGTCGAGGCGAGCGCGATGGACTTCGACGACCTGCTGGTGCGCACGGTCAACCTGCTGGAGCTGTTCGCCGACGTGCGCGACAAGTACCGCCGGATCTTCCGGTGGGTGCTGGTCGACGAGTACCAGGACACCAACCGCGCCCAGTACCGGATGCTGCAGCTCCTGACCGAGGAGCACCGCAACCTGACCGTTGTCGGCGACGAGGACCAGTCGATCTACAGCTTCCGGAGCGCCGACATCCGCAACATCCTCGACTTCGATCGCGATTTCACCGATGCCGAGGTGGTCAAGCTCGAGCAGAACTACCGCTCGACCCAGACGATCCTCGACGCCGCCAACGGGCTGGTCGTCTCACAACTCCGAACGACGTGAAAAGCACCTGTGGACCGATGTCGGCAGCGGCGAGCAGATCGTCGTCGGCGAGTTCGACGACGAGCACGCGGAGGCCCGCTACGTCGCCTCGGAGGTCAACCGGCTGGTCGAGGAGGGGACCTCGCGCGACCAGATCGCGGTCTTCTACCGGATGAACGCCCAGAGCCGGGTGCTCGAGGACACCCTGGTGCGCTTCGAGATCCCCTATCAGGTGATCGGGGGGACGAAGTTCTACGAGCGCGCCGAGATCAAGGACGCGGTCGCCTACCTCCAGCTGCTCGCCAACCCCGCGGACGCGATCTCCTTCGCCCGGATCGTCAACTCGCCACGGCGCGGGATCGGCCAGCAGACGCAGGCGCGGATGCTCTCGCACGCGAACACGATCGGCGGTGACATCTGGGAGGTGCTCACCGACCACACCGCGGTGCCGGGGCTGGGCTCGGCCGCGTTGAAGGCGGTCGGGCGCTTCGCCGAGACGATGGCGGCGCTGCGCGAGCGCGCCGGGCGCGCCGGGCCGGTCGCCGAGCTGCTCGAGGCGACCCTGAGCGAGACCGGCTACATCGAGGCGCTCGAGGCGGAGCGCACGATCGAGGCCGAGGGCAGGATCGAGAACCTCGAGGAGCTGGTCAGCGTCGCCGCCGAGTTCGACGCCAACCGCGAGCTGGAGGGCGAGTCCGAGGTTGCCCCGCTGGAGGAGTTCCTCGCCCAGATCTCGCTGGTCACCGAGCAGGACAACATCCGCGAGGCGGAGAGCCTGGCGACGCTGATGTCGCTGCACAACGCCAAGGGGCTCGAGTACGACGCCGTCTTCATCATCGGCTGCGAGGAGGGCGTCTTCCCCCACTCGCGCTCGCTCGAGGAGGGCAACGTCGAGGAGGAGCGCCGGCTCGCCTACGTCGGCGTCACCCGCGCCCGCGAGCGGCTCTGGCTCACCTACGCGCGGCGGCGCTCGCTGCACGGCGGCGCGAGCTGGAACCTGCCCTCGCGGTTCCTCAAGGAGCTTCCGGAGACGATGATCGAGGCGCACGTGGCGACGACCGCGACCGGCTGGTCGATCGGCGGCGACGATGCCCGCAGCCGCGCCACCGGGTTCGGCCGGCGTCCTCCGGGCGAGGGCATCGCCGCCCCGGCGCCGAGGCAGCCGGCGCCGCCCCCGGTGCCCTACTCGGTCGGCGACGACGTCCTGCACGCCAGCTTCGGCGAGGGCGTGGTGACCGCGGTCGAGCCCGGCTCCGTGGTCGTCGTGCGGTTCGCCGGCGACGGGGCCGAGCGCAAGCTGATGGCGGACTACGCGCCGCTGAAGAAGGTCGCTTGAGCTCGTTGCTCGTTGCTCGTTGCTCGTTGCTCGGAGGAGGGTCGTGAGCGCGCGCGTGATCGATGGCAAGGCGGTCGCGGCCGAGGTCAGGCAGCGGGTTGCCGCGGAGGTGCGCGGACTTCGCCGGGGTGCGCGACGGCGACGTGCCCGGCCTCGCCACCGTCCTGGTCGGCGAGGACGCGGCCTCACAGGTCTACGTGGCCAGCAAGCGGCGCCAGACCGAGGAGGTCGGGATGCGCTCGTTTCACCACCAGCTCGGCGGGGCGACGCCGACCGAGGAGGTGCTCGAGCTGGTCGACGAGCTCAACCGCGAGGAGACCGTCGACGGGATCCTGGTGCAGCTGCCGCTGCCCGAACAGGTCGACCAGGACGCCGTGATCTCGGCGATCAGCCCGGCGAAGGACGTCGACGGCCTCACCGCCACCAGCGCCGGGCTGCTGGCCCAGGGGCGGCCGGGCCTGGTCCCGTGCACGCCCCGGGGGGTGATCGAGCTGCTCCGCCACGCCGGTACCGAGCTCGAGGGCTCGGAGGCGGTGGTCCTCGGGCGCTCGATCCTCGTCGGCCGGCCGCTCTCGGCGCTGCTGGTGGCCGAGAACGCGACCGTGACCGTCTGCCACTCGCGCACCCGCGACCTCGCGGCGGTCTGCTCGCGCGCCGACATCCTGATCGCCGCGGTCGGCTCGCCGCGGCTGGTCGGCGCCGAGATGGTCAAGCCGGGCGCCACGGTGATCGACGTGGGCACCAACCGCACCGACGACGGCCTCGTGGGCGACGTCGACTTCGAGCCCGTGAGCGAGGTGGCCGGCGCGATCACGCCGGTCCCGGGCGGGGTGGGGCCGATGACGATCGCAATGCTGCTTGCCAATACGGTCGCGGCCGCCACTCATCGTCCGCGATAGCGCTTACGCTGGCGCCGACAATCCACTCCCCATCCGTACTAGGAGAGACATGGACGCAGGAAGGCTTGGACGAGGAGAGATGATCGCCGGTATTTCGGCCGCGATCCTGTTCTTCGTCATGTTCTTGGGCTGGTTCGGTGCACCGGACGAAATCAACGGCGTCCCGACCGGGGTCGATTTCGCCGAGGCGGCCGGCGTCGACACCTCGCTGAACGCGTGGCAGTCGTACGACTTCACAGACGTACTCCTCCTGGTGACGATCGTCGTCGCGGTCGGCGGCGCGATCGCGACCCTGATGGCGCGCGACGTGGCGGTCCCTGTGGCCGTGAGCGCGATCACGGCCGGACTCGGGATTCTCAGCCTGCTGTTCGTGCTCTTCAGCATCATCAACACTCCGTCGTCCGGCGAGCTGGATCTTGATCGCGAGTTCTGGGTCTTCGTGGGCCTCCTGCTGACGGCGGGCATCGCATACGGCGGTTGGCTCGGGATGCAGGAGGAGGGCACGTCCTTCGGAGCGGAGGTCGACCGGGTCCAGGACCCTGTCAGCGGGCCGGGCTCCGGCGGCAGCGCCCGCCGCCACCGCCTCCGTCGCAGCCCCCCTCGTCCTCGGGGCCGCGCCGCCTAGGCAGCACCGCTGTCCGGGCGTCGGGCGCTCGAACCGACCACGGGGGAAGGAGGCATGATGGGACCGGAGGAGCACGGACCGGTGGCCGGCTGGTACGCGGACCCGGACGGGCGCGAGGGCGTTCGGCGTTACTGGGACGGGGCGCAGTGGACCGATCGCTACGACTCGTCCACGGGGGATTCCGGCACGCGCCCGTCGCCGAGCTCGGCCGACCAGATCGACCGGCGCTTTCGCTCGCTCTACATCGTCGCTCAGGTGTTCACGGTCCTCGCCTGGATAGTCCTGATCTTCGGCACGCTGGGGGTGATCGCGGCGACGATCGAGGCCGGGCAGGAGGAGACCGTCTCGACCGCGTTCGACGACTCGCTCACGGTGGATAACGACGCGGAGCCCGCGGTGATCGCGATCGTCGGCGGGTTGGGCGTGCTCGTCTACGCGCTCCTGTTCTTTGCGGCCGCTGCCATCATCCGGCTCGCATTGCGGGTGGAGGACAACACCTTCCGGACGGCCGCTGCCGTGGAGCAGATGTTGCGCCACCGCGCCTAACCGCTACCGGCCCAGCGCGCCGCCGGTCCGGGTTGGGCACCTCACCGTCGTCGTCGCCCCTCTGCGTGGGGCCGCGACCTAACATGGTCCGGATGATCGACCGCGAGCAGGTCCTGCACGTCGCGCGGCTGGCGCGGCTCGAGCTCACCGACGAGGAGATCGAGCGCATGACCGGCGAGCTGTCGGGGATCCTCGAGCACGTCGACCGGATCGCCGCGCTCGACCTCGACCAGGTCGAGCCCACCACGCACGTGGTGGCGCTCGAGAACGTCCTGCGCCCCGACTCCCCGGAGCCGAGCCTCGATCGCGAGCGGGCGCTCGAGAGCGCACCCGACCCGGCCGAAGGCGCCTTTCGCGTCCCCTCGCCGCAGGCGTGAGCGCCCTCCGGGAGCTGAGCGCGGCCGAGGCGATCGGCCGGATCGACGCGGGAGAGCTCTCGGGCGAGGAGTACTTCGACGCCTACGCTGAGGCCGTCCAGGGAGACGACCTGAACGCCTTCCTGTGGCGCGCCGAGCCCGGGGGCGGTGAGTCCGGGGCCGCCGAGCCGATGCGCGGCGCCCCGATCGCGGTCAAGGACCTGTTCTGCACCGAGGGCGTCGAGACCACGGCCGGCTCGCGCATCCTCGAGGGCTACCGGCCGCCGTACACCGCCACGGCGGTCCGCAAGCTGGGCGAGGCCGGCGCCCGGCTGCTCGGCAAGACCAACATGGACGAGTTCGCGATGGGCTCCTCGAACGAGAACTCGGCCTATGGCCCCGTGGCCAACCCGTGGGACCGCGGCCGCGTGCCGGGCGGCTCCTCCGGCGGGTCGGCCGCCGCGGTCGCCGGCCGGCTCGCGCCCTGGGCGATCGGCACCGACACCGGCGGCTCGATCCGCCAGCCGGCAGCCCTTTGCGGGATCGTCGGCCTCAAGCCCACCTACGGGGCGATCTCGCGCTACGGCATGGTCGCCTTCGCATCCTCGCTCGACCAGTGCGGACCGCTGACCCGGACGGTCGCCGACGCCGCCCTGCTCCTGCGGGTGATGCACGGCCGCGACCGGCACGACTCGACCTCGGTCGGGATCGACGGCGGAGTCGAACCGCCCTCGCGCGCCGACCTCGCGGGGCTGCGCTTCGGCGTCGCCCGCGACTTCTCCCACCACGCCGAGGGGGTCGAGCCGGGGGTCGCCGAGGTGTTCGAGCGCTCGTTGGCGACGATCGAGCGGCTCGGCGGCACGATCGAGGAGATCACGCTGCCGAACGCCGAGCACGGGATCTCGGCCTACTACGTGATCGCCCCGGCCGAGGCGTCCTCCAACCTGCAGCGCTACGACGGTGTCCGCTACGGGATCCGCGAGCCCGCCGGCGACCTCGACGGGATGTACGAGCGCACCCGCGCCCGCGGCTTCGGCGCCGAGGTCAAGCGGCGGATCATGCTCGGCACCTACGCGCTCTCGTCGGGCTACTACGAGGCCTACTACGGGCGGGCGCAGCGGGTGCGGACGAAGATCGCGGACGACTTCAACCACGCGTTCTCGTCGGTCGACCTGATCGTCACCCCGACCTCGCCCTCGGTCGCCTTCGAGCTCGGCGCGCGGACGGCCGACCCGCTGGCGATGTATCTCTCCGACTACTTCACGGTGCCGATGTCGCTCGCGGGGATCCCGGCGATCTCGATCCCGGCCGGGCTGGCGACGCCCCCGGGCTCCGAGGCCGAGCTCCCGGTCGGCCTCCAGATCGCCGCCCCGGCGTTCGCCGAGTCGCTCCTGCTCGACGCGGCCCACGCCCTGGAGGCGGAGATCGGGTTCGGGCGATGACCGAGGCCGAGGTCCGCGATGCGGCGGTCGAGGCGATCGACGCGCTCCCCGACTGGGTCCGCGAGGAGCTCGGCGAGGTCGCGGTGATCGTCGAGGAGTCGCACCCCGACGGGTTGATGGGCATCTACGACCCGGTCGGCGGCCTGCAGCGGGTCGTCGTCTTCAGGGCCGAGAACCCGGACGCCGAGGAGGTCCGCCGGACGGTTTGGCATGAGATCGGTCACCACTTCGGCATGGACGAGCAACAGCTTCACGAACTTGGCTATGGCTGAGACGAGCAACGAGCAACGAGGATCGAGCAACGAGTGGGAGCCGGTGATCGGGCTCGAGATCCACGTGCAGCTCTCGACCCGCACGAAGATGTTCTGCGGCTGCGAGCTGTCGTTCGGCGACGACCCGAACGTCCACACGTGCCCGATCTGCCTGGCCCACCCCGGCACGCTGCCGGCGACCAACGAGCAGGCGATCCTCTACGCGATCCAGATCGGGCTCGCGCTCGGCTGCGAGATCGCCCCGCGCTCGATCTTTCACCGCAAGAACTACTTCTATCCCGACAACCCGAAGGCCTACCAGATCAGCCAGTTCGACTTCCCGCTGGCGACCGGCGGGACGGCTCGGCGACGTCCGCATCCACCGCGTTCACCTCGAGGAGGATGCCGCGAAGCTGGTCCACGACTCGGCCTCCGGCCGGATCCACGAGTCGGGCGCGTCGCTGGTCGACTTCAACCGCGGCGGCACGCCGCTGGTCGAGATCGTGACCGAGCCCGACCTGCACGACCCCGCGGTGGCGCGCGAGTGGCTGCAGCTCCTGCGGACGACGATCCGCCAGATCGGTGTCTCGGACGTGAACATGGAGGAGGGCAGCCTGCGCTGCGACGCCAACGTCTCGTTGCGCCCGGCCGGGAGTGCCGAGCTCGGGACCAAGACCGAGCTCAAGAACATGAACAGCTTTCGCTTCCTCGAACGCGGGGTCGAGGCCGAGATCGCCCGCCAGGCCGAGCTTCTCGACGGCGGCGGGCGCGTCGACCAGGAGACCCTGCACTTCGATCCCCGCAGCGGCTCGCTGACGCCGCTGCGCTCGAAGGAGTACTCGCACGACTACCGCTACTTCCCCGAGCCGGACCTGGTGCCCCTGGCGCCGACGGAGGCGACGATCGACTCCGCGCGCGCGGCGCTGCCCGAGCTGCCCGCCGAGCGCCGCGAGCGCTACGCCGCCGAGCTCGGCCTCGGCCCGAAGCCCGCGACCCGGCTCGCGTTCGACGCCGACCTGGCCGACTACTTCGAGGCCGCGCTCGGTGCGGCCGACGGGGTCGCGGCGGCGACGATCGCAAACTGGGTCATCGGCGAGCTGGTCGCGCGCCTGCGCGAGGCGGGCGTCGACGACGCCGACCTGGCCGGCTCGAAGGTGAGCCCGGCGGCGCTGGCGAAGCTCGCCGGGATGGTCGAGGCGAGGCAGGTCTCTACCGGCGCCGCCCGCCAGGTGCTCGCCGTGATGGTGCAGGCGGGCGGCGACCCCGCTGAGATCGCCGAGCGCGAGGGGCTCGGCGGGATCGAGGAGGCGGGGGAGCTCGAGGCGATCGTCGAGCGGGCGATCGAGGCCGACCCGGAGGCGGCCGAGCGGGTGCGCGCCGGCAACGCGAAGGCGATCGGCCCGCTGGTCGGGTTCGTGATGCGCGAAACCCAGGGCCGCGCCGACGGCGGCGAGGTCAGCCGACTGATCAACGACAAGCTCGGGATCGGCCGATGAGCCGCCAAGTGCGGTCCGCCACTTTGTAACAAACTGTTACAAGCTGTGGCAGAATGGGGTCGTGGCCTGGAACGTCGTGATCGCCGGAGGCGGCTTCGCCGGAGCGTCGGCGGCGCGTCGGCTGGAGCGGATCCTGCCGAAGCAGTCGGCGCGTCTGGTCCTGGTCAACGACGTCAACTTCGTGCTCTACACGCCGTTTCTGCCCGAGGCGGCGGCGGGCACGCTCGAGCCGCGGCACGTGGTCACGCCGCTGCGCGACATCCTCAAGCGCACCAACCTGCGCCTCGGGGCGGTCTCGGGCCACGACCCGGCTGCCCGCACGGTCTCCCTGCGAACGCACGAGGCTGAGGTCGAGACCCTGCGCTACGACCAGCTCCTGGTCGCCGTCGGCTCGGTCTCGCGCTCGCTGCCGATCCCGGGCCTCGACCGCCACGCGATCGGCTTCAAGAGCCTCGCCGACGCGATCTGGCTGCGCAACCACCTGATCGAGACGCTCGAGCAGGCGAACGCGACCGCGGATCCGGTCCGTCGCGAGGAGCTGCTCACCTACGTCTTCGTCGGCGGCGGCTACTCGGGACTGGAGGCGCTCGCGGAGCTGCAGGACTTCGCCGCCGACGCCATGGACCGCTATCCGAGGGCGCGCCTGCACGGGATGCGCTGGATCCTGGTCGAGGCGATGGACCGGGTCCTGCCCGAGGTCCCGGCCGACCTCGCCGACTACGCGGTGCGCGAGCTTCGCGGCCGCGGGATCGACGTCAGGCTCGGCACCCGGCTCGAGCAGGCGGCGGCGGACTCGGTGCTGCTCTCGACCGGCGAGCAGGTACCGACCCGGACCTTGGTCTGGACGGCGGGCGTCAAGCCCCACCCGAGCCTCGCGTCCCTGGCCCTGCCGCTCGACCCGAGCGGACGGGTCCGGGTCGACGCCGAGATGCGGGTCGAGGGCCTGCGCGGCGTCTGGGCGATCGGCGACTGCGCCGCGGTCCCGCACCCCGACGGCGACGGCCGTCCCTGTCCGCCCACCGCGGCGATGGCCGTGCGCCAGGGACCGGCGGTGGCACACAACATCGCCGCGGAGCTCGGGGTCGCGACGCGACCGCGCCGGTTCGGCTACCTGGGCCGCGAGGCGTTCGTCAACCTCGGCCGCTACAAGGCGGTCGGCAAGATCGGGCGGCTGAAGTTCCGTGGTTTCGTGGCGTGGTGGATGGCGAGGACCTACCACATGAGCCAGATCCCGGGCCTCGCCCGCAAGATCCGGGCGATCGTCGACTGGACCGTCGGCCTGCCGTTCGGTCGCGACACGGCCGAGGTGGGGTCGATCGGCCATCCGCGTCCGCTCTCGGGCGAGGTCTACGCCCGCGGCGGCACCCATCGCCCGGTGGACTGAGGCGCGCCGAGCTCCGCGCTCGCGCCCGCGACCGGCGGGGCGTCATCATCCGGGGATGGCCGGCGGCGCCTACGCAGCGATCGCGATCAGCTTCGGGCTCGCGACCGGGTTCATCGGGCGCGGCAAGGGAAGCTCGTTCTGGATCTGGTTCGTGGTCGGCGCGGTGTTGCCGCTGTTCGGCCTGATCGCGGTCGTCCTCTATCGCAGCGAACACACGGAGCCCGAGCGCCGCTGCCCGCGGTGTGGGGCGGTGCACAAGATCTACGTCCAGGTCTGCAACCGATGCGGACTCGACATGGATCTGCCCGACCCCGAGGACGTGCGCCCGGGCGCCGCATACCGGTAGCGACACCGAGTGCCCGGCCGCCGGCGTTATCGCGCCCGTCCAGACGGGTAATGCCCGTCGAACGAGGGAGGATCGAATGAGCGACCGGGCTGAGCACGCGGACGAGGACCTCGAGCAGGTCGGGCGATCGGGTACCTACAAGACGCTCGAGGAGCAGGAGGGTCGCCTCTCCGAGGGCGAGAAGCGGTTCGAGCGCAACCGCCGCACCGTCGGGCTCTTCCTCGGGCCGATCGTCCTGATCGCGATGCTGGCGATCCCGTTCGACCTCGAGCCCGAGCAGCATCGCCTCGCGGCGATCCTCGCCTTCGTCGTCGTCTGGTGGGTGACCGAGGCGATCCCGATCCCGGTCACGGCGCTGCTCGGCGTGGTCCTCTGCGCGCTGCTGGAGGCGGCGCCGAAGCCCGAGGGCGACGACGCCTACACCGACGTCGTCTTCGGCCTCTTCGTCGACGACAACATCTTTCTCTTCATCGGCAGCTTCATCATCGCCGAGGCGATGGTCGTGCACGGCCTGCACCGGCGCTTCGCCTACCGGGTGCTCGCCTCGCGCTGGGTGGGCGGCTCGACCTACCGGATCATCCTCGCCTTCGGGCTGATCGGGGCGCTCACCTCGCCGATCATGTCGAACACCGCCGGCGCCGCGATGATGCTGCCGATCGCGCTCGGGGTGCTCGCCGCGGTCGGCGGCAATGGTCGCCGAGCAGTCGGAGGAGAAGGGCGACGAGAACCGCGTCGAGCGTCTGCGCTTCAGCTCCGCGCTGATGTTGGTGATCACCTACGCGATCACCATCGGCGGCCTGCTGTTGCCGATCGGCAGCCCGCCCAACCTGATCGGCCGCGAGCTGCTGGAGAAGGAGACCGGCGAGCCGATCACCTTCCTCGAGTGGTTCCTGGTGGCGCTGCCGATCGTCGCCGTGATGTTCGTGGCGCTGATCGTGATCATCATGCTGCTCAACCGTCCCGAGGTGAAGCAGGTCCGCGGGGTCACGGAGCACGTCGACGAGGAGCGGGCGAAGCTCGGGCCGATGTCACGGGGCGAGAAGAACGTGATCTTCGTCGCCGCGCTCGCGCTCTTCCTGTGGTTCCTGCCGGGGCTCGTCGGCCTGTTCGCCGGCGACGACTCCGAGGCCTACTCGAACGTCACCGACACCGTCAACGAGGGCTCGGTGGCGATCCTCGCCGCTGCGCTGCTTGTTCCTGCTGCCGATCGACTGGGCCAAGCGGCAGTTCACCCTCACCTGGAACCAGGCGGCGAGGATCGACTGGGGCACGGTGGTGCTCTTCGGCGCCGGGATCACGCTCGGCACGCTGCTCTCCGAGACCGGGTCTCGCCGAGGTCGTCGGCACCTCGCATCTCCGACGCGCTGGGCGTCTCGAGCCTGATCGGGATCACGCTCGTGGTGGTCGTGGTCGCGGTGATCACCTCGGAGACGACGTCGCAACACGGCGAGCGCGGCGATCGTCGTGCCGATCGCGATCTCGATCGCGGCCGCCTCCGGCGTCAACCCGACGATCCCGGCGCTGGCGGCGATCTTCGGCGCCAACTACGGTTTCATGCTGCCGGTCTCCACCCCGCCGAACGCGATCGTCTACTCGTCGGGCGTGCTCCCGATCACCCGGATGATCAAGACCGGCGCGATCTTCGACGTGATCGGCGCCGTCCTCTGCGTGATCGGCGTGTCGATCATGGCGAACGTCGTCGGCCTCGTCTGAGCGCCCCTCGGCCCGTCGTCTCAGCGCAGCCAGGTGCGCACGATCGCGTTCGCGAAACCCATCCCGTAGCGGACCACCGCCGGCTTCTTCGAGTGCCCGGAGAGCCGGCTGACGACGGTGACCGGCACCTCCCTCGCCGGGCACGCCGCGCTTGATCGCCTCGATCATGAACTCGGAGGTGTGGAACTGCTCCTGGCGCAGGACGAGCTGGGGCAGCACGTCGGCGCGCACGGCCCGGTAGCCGTTCGAGCAGTCGGTGACGTGGGTGCGGGTGATGAATGAGACGACCCGGTTGAAGAACACGATCCCGGCCTCGCGGGCGGGGTGGTTCTGCTCCGCCTGGCCGAGCACCCGCGAGCCGTGGGCGACCGCCACCTCGCCGTCGAGCACCGGCTTCACCAGCCGCTCCATCTCCTCCGGCAGGTGCTGGCCGTCGGCGTCGAGCGTGACGACGATGCGCGCCTCGGAGTCCGCGAGGAGCCGGTAGCCGGTCCGCAGCGCCGCGCCGCCACCGCGGTTGATCACGTGCCGGGCGACGATCGCGCCGTGGGCGCGGGCGACGTCCTCGGTGCCGTCGCGAGACCCGTCGTCGACGACCAGGACCGCGGTCGGCACGCCGCAGACCTCTGGCGGGATCCGGTCGAGGACCTGGCCGACGTTGTCGGCCTCGTTGTAGGCGGGCACGAGCACCGCGATCCGGTCGCGAAAGCCGGCGGCGTGCCCGTCGAGTCGAAACTGCTCCGCGGCGAGGCCCTCGAGCACGGCGGAGAGCTCCCTGGTGATCCGCGAGCCCTGGCTGAGCGCGCGCAGGACGAGCAGGAACAGGATCAGGATCGCGAAGATCGCGACGCCGACGATCCGGGTGCCGTTCTCGCGCTCGAAGGAGAACGCGGACAGCAGCGCGTCGGGGATCTCGGTGCCCGGCGACGATCGCCAGGCCGAGGGCGATCGTCAGCAGGATGAGGACATCGGCGTTGCGGAGCTCGCGCCGGCGCCAGATCGCGTAGCCGCCGATGAGTGCGGCGAGCGCGAGGCCGACCGCGCGAATCGCGGTCAGCTCGGGAGGGAAAAGCCCGGCGACGAGCATCGCGGGAGCATAGGCCGGGTCACCCCGCTGCACCGGACGCGCAGCAGGGGATGCAGCGGGAGTTGTTCTGTACCCTCGCGCGGTCATGAGGATCCTGATCCTGGGCGGTGACGGGTATCTCGGCTGGCCGACAGCGATGCGCTTCTCGGCCCGGGGCCACGAGGTATCGGTCGTCGACAACTTCTCGCGTCGGCGCTGGCACACCCAGCTCTCGACCGACTCGCTGACCCCGATCGGCTCGCTCGCCGACCGGGTCGAGGCGTGGCGCGAGGTCTCGGGCTCGGAGATCAAGCCGTTCGTGGGCTCGATCGAGGACTTCGCCTTCCTCGACGCGGTGATCGCCGAGACGCTCCCCGAGGCCGTGGTCCACTACGGCGAGCAGCCCTCGGCGCCGTACTCGATGAAGTCGCGCGAGGCTGCGGTCGAGACCCAGTACACGAACGTGATCGGCACCCTGAACCTGCTGTTCGCGCTCCGCGACCGGGTCCCCGACTGCCACCTGGTCAAGCTGGGGACGATGGGCGAGTACGGGACCCCGAACATCGACATCGAGGAGGGGTTCATCGAGATCGAGCACAACGGCCGCACGGACACGCTCCCGTTCCCGAAGCTGCCGGGCTCGCTCTACCACCTGTCGAAGGTCCACGACTCCCACAACATCCACTTCGCCTGCCGGATCTGGGGCCTGCGCGCGACCGACCTCAACCAGGGCGTCGTCTACGGGATCGAGACCGAGGAGTCGGCCGACGACGAGCGCCTGGTCACCCGCTTCGACTACGACGAGTACTTCGGCACGGTGCTCAACCGCTTCTGCGTCCAGGCGGTGATCGGCCACCCGCTCACCGTCTACGGCGAGGGCGGGCAGACCCGGGGCTTCCTCAACATCCGCGACACGATCCAGTGCGTCGAGCTCGCGGTCGACAACCCGGCCGAGCTGGGCGAGTTCCGGGTCTTCAACCAGTTCACCGAGCAATTCTCGGTCTCCGACCTCGCCGAGCTGGTCCGGCGGGCGGCGGCCGAGACCGGGCGCGAGGTCGAGGTGCGCAGGTTCCCGAACCCGCGGATCGAGGCCGAGCAGCACTACTACAACGCCGCCAACACGAAGCTGCGCGATCTCGGGCTCGAGCCTCATCGCCTCGGCGAGGAGCTGGTGGCCTCGATGCTGGGGATCATCGAGCGCCATCGCGACCGGGTGATCGAGCGCGCGATCCTCCCGCGCACCCGCTGGAAGCCGGGCGAGCTGGTGGCCGAGGTGGGGTCGCCGGGCTGACCGCAAAGCCCGCTTGCGAGCGGGAAAAAGCGGCCGGGCGGCCGAAACCTCGCTGCTACGATCCGTCGCCCATGCGCGCGGCCGACGCACTCTTCAGGGCCCTCGAGTCGGAGGGGGTCGAGCACGTCTTCGGCATCCCCGGCGGCGCCAACCTGCCCACCTACGACGCCCTCTACGACGCCGACCTGACCCACATCCAGGCGCGCCACGAGCAGGGCGCGGGCCACGCGGCCGAGGGCTACGCCAAGGCCTCGGGCAAGGTCGGGGTGGCGCTGGCGACCTCCGGCCCCGGCGCGACCAACCTGGTCACGGCGATCGCCGACGCGATGATGGACTCGGTCCCGACCGTGTTCATCACCGGCCAGGTGCGCACCGACCTGATCGGCACCGACGGGTTCCAGGAGGCCGACGTGACCGGGATCACGATGCCGGTGGTCAAGCACTCGATGCTGGTCAAGGACCCCCGCCACATCCCCGACTACATCCACGCCGCCTTCCACATCGCCTCGACCGGCCGGCCCGGCCCCGTGCTCGTCGACATCCCCCAGGACCTCTCGCGGGTGGAGATCGATTACACGCCGCCGGAGGGGACGCCGAACCTGCCGGGCTACAAGCCGCCGACCGAGGGCAACATCAAGCAGATCCGGATCGCGGCGAAGGCGCTCGCCAACGCTCGCCGGCCGGTGATCTACGGCGGCGGCGGGATCATCAACGCCGGCGCCTCGGAGGAGTTCCGCGAGTTCTGCACCTCGGACAAGCTCCCCGTGACGCTGACGGTGATGGGGCTGGGCGCGTTCCCGGCGCCGCACGAGCAGTGGCTGGGGATGCTCGGGATGCACGGCACGCGGACCGCCAACTACGCCATGGACGAGGCGGACCTGATCGTCTGCGTCGGCGCCCGCTTCGACGACCGGATCACGGGCAAGCTCTCGGAGTTCGCGCCGCGCGCGAAGTTCGTCCACATCGACGTCGACCCGGCGGAGATCTCGAAGAACGTGCCCGCGCACATCCCGATCGTCGGCGACGCCAAGGACGTGCTGGTGAAGCTCAACCGGGAGTACCGCTCGCTGCAGCCCGACGCGGCCCGCCTGGACGAGTGGTGGGCGCAGATCCGCGAGTGGCAGACGACCTGGCCGCTGCGCTACGAGGACTCGCGCGACGCCGAGATCAAGCCCCAGTTCATGGTCGAGGCGATGTACGAGGCCACCGAGGGCGACGCCATCATCACCTCCGACGTCGGCCAGCACCAGATGTGGGCGGCGCAGTACTACCACTTCTCCGAGCCCCGCCGGTGGCTCAACTCCGGCGGCCTGGGGACGATGGGTTTCGGCCTGCCCGCCGCGATCGGGGCCAAGGTCGGCTGCCCGGACGAGACCGTGGTCTGCCTCGGCGGCGACGGCAGCCTGATCATGAACGTGCAGGAGTTCGCCACTGCCGTCCAGCACGAGATCCCGGTCAAGGTCTTCTTGATGAACAACGGGCACTTCGGCATGGTCCGCCAGTGGCAGGAGCTGTTCTGGTCCGAGCGCTACCAGTCGGTCGAGATGGGCTCGAGCCCGGACTGGCCGAAGCTCGCCGAGGCCTTCGGCTGGACCGGCATGCAGTGCACCGACAAGGGCGAGCTGCGCGACCAGATGCGCGCCGCACTGGAGGCCGACGGCCCGGTGCTGCTCGACGTGCACGTGACCAAGGACGAGAACTGCTACCCGATGATCCCCGCCGGTGCGGCGGCGCGGGACATGGTGGGTTGAGCGATGGGTGAGCCCGGCACGTCGGAAGCGGTTCGGCTCGAGGACCTCGAGGTCGGACGCCAGCTCACCGGCCGCAAGCACATCCTCTCGCTGCTGGTGGAGAACCGGCCCGGCGTCCTCGCGAGGATCGCCGGCCTGTTCAGCCGCCGCGGCTTCAACATCGACACGCTCGCGGTCGGTCCGACCGAGGACCCCGACACCTCACGGATCACGCTGACGCTCGACGGCGCCGTGCACCCGATCGACCAGGTGACCAAGCAGCTTCACAAGCTCGTCAACGTGATCAAGATCCGCGACATGGAGCCGGACTCGACCACGACCCGCGAGCTGGCGCTGTTTCGGGTCAACGCCTCGGTCGAGAGCCGGGCCGAGATCATGCAGTTCGCGGCGATCTACGAGGCCAAGGTGGTCGATGTCACCCGCCGCTCGCTGACGATCGAGGTCACCGGGTCGCAGGAGAAGATCGACTCGTTCGAGACGATCGTCCGTCCGCACGGGCTGATCGAGATGGCCCGCACCGGCGAGGTCGCGATCACCAAGTCGCGGCCCGAGCAGTAGCGCCGGCACCATCCGACTAGCCTCCGGGTATGACCGTTGCCGACGGGCTGCTGAGCGAACTCGGGGCCGCGCTCGAGACCGCCGAGCCGCGGCGGCGGGTCGTCAGCGTCACCGCGCCGGTCGAGATCGGCGACCCGAGTGCGGCGGTGTTCCGCTCGCGACTGGCCAGCGATCGCTGGTTCGCCTGGGAGCAGCCGGATCGCCACTTCGCCCTGGCGGCGCTGGGATCCGCGCACGAGGTCGTCGCGCGCGGCGCTGAGCGCTTCGACGAGGCCGCGAGCGAGATCGCGCACGTCGGACGCGCGGCGGTCGTGCGGGGCGCCGAGAGTGCCCCGGCGGGGGTCGGACCAGTCTGGACCGGCGGCTTTTCGTTCGCGCCGAATGGCGCCGGCTCCGGCACCTGGTCGTCGCTGCCCCCGGCGCTCCTGGTGTTGCCCGAGCTCAGCATCGTCCGCGCCGAGGGCGGCACCCATCTGACCCTGACCGCGATCGCCGGGGGCAAGGCAGGCGCCGCCTTCGAGCGGCTCGACCGGCGCCTGCGATCGTTGCGCCCGGAGCCGCTGCCGCTGCTCGACCCGAGCCCGACCGAGCGCAGCGCGATCACGAGCGTCCTGGCGCCGAGCCACTTCGAGCAGGCGGTGGCCGCGGCGGTCGAGCGGATCCGCGCAGGCGGGCTCGAGAAGGTCGTGCTCGCGCGCGAGGTCGCCGTCGAGGCCGCCAGGGCACACGACCCGGCCGCCGTCTTCGGTGCCCTCCGGGAGCTCTTTCCCTCGTGCTACTGCTTCTGCGTCGGCAGCCCGGAGGCCGCGTTTCTCGGCGCCAGCCCGGAGCTGCTGGTCCGCCGCCGGGGCGCCGGGGTCGCCACCGTCGCGCTGGCGGGCTCGACGCGTCGCAGCGCGGACCCGGCGGTCGACGACCACCTCGGCGAACAGCTTCTGCGCTCCGCCAAGGACCGGACCGAGCACCGCATCGTCGCCCGGCGAATCGAGCGCAAGCTCGCGCCGCGCTCGGTCTGGGTCGAGGCCGACGACGAGCCGGTGGTGGTGAAGGTCGCCAACATCCAGCACCTGGCGACGCCGGTGCACGCCCAGCTCGCCGAGCCGCTCTCGGCGGTCGAGCTGGCAGGCCTCCTCCACCCGACGCCGGCGGTGGGCGGCGAGCCCGACGGTGTCGCCCAGGCGGCGATCGCCGAGCTCGAGCGCCTCGACCGCGGCTGGTACGCCGGGCCGGTCGGCTGGATGGACGCGACCGAGGACGGGGAGTTCTGCGTCGCCCTGCGCTCGGCGCTCCTACGCGACCGCACCGCCCACCTCATCGCCGGCGGCGGAATCGTCGCCGCCTCGGACCCGGCGGCCGAGCTCGCGGAGACCGAGCTCAAGCTCGAGGCGCTGCTGCCCCTGCTCGCGGGCTAAGGCTCGCGACGCGGCCGAGAAGCAGATAGCTACCGACAGCCGGTAGCGATCCGCCATTCGTGGGTGCCTCACCCGGGCCCGGGCCTTCGAGCGGTCCGCCTGACCCAGGGCTAGCCGAGCGCGGAGGCGACCGCGGCGGCGCCGACCTCGCGCAGGCGCTCGTGGAGCGCCACGTTCTCGGCCCGGTCGGTGCGCACCTCGATCAGCGCGGTGCGGCGGGCCAGCCCGGGGAGGTCGGCGAGTCGCTCGAGACGCACGTACTCGATCCCGTGCACGGCAGCGACCCGCTCGGGCTCGATTCCGACCGGCGTGCCGAGCAAGGCCTCGAACTCGGCCCGGTCGATCTGTCCCGCCTGCGGCAGGAACTCGAAGATCCCGCCGCCGTCGTTGTTGACCACCACCACCCGCACCGGCGCCTCCGCGTGGCCGAGGGAGGCGAGCGAGTTCATGTCGTGGAAGAGGCCGAGGTCGCCGACCACGATCCAGGTCGGCCGGCCGGCCGCCGCAGCAGCGCCGATCCCCGACGAGATCAAGCCGTCGATCCCGTTCGCGCCGCGGTTGGCGAGAAACACCACGTCGGCGTCGCCACCCGGGAGGAACGCCTCCTGGTCGCGGATCGGCATGCTCGAGGCGGTGTAGACGAGGTCGCCGCCGGCGTAGGCGCCGCCGAGCGCCCGCTGGAGTCCGGGCTCGGTCGGCCGGTCGAGCGAGTCGAGCTCCGTGGCGATCGCCTCCTCCGCAGCGGCTGCGGCGGCGAGCCACGCGTCGGCCCAGGCGGGCTCGGCCACCGCCCCGTCGAGGTCGCGGGTCAAGGCCTCCGTCAGCGCGGCCGGCTCGGCGCGAACGATCGCGCCCGCGATGCGCGTGGGCTCCTTCCATCCGTAGGCGGGGTCGACGACGAGGTGCGCCGCGTCCGGTAGCGCGGCGAGCCACTGGCGAAGCGGCTTGCAGGTCGGCAGCTCGCCGAAGCGCAGGACCAGGTCGGGCGCCAGGCGCTCGGGTCGCGCGCGGGCGACCGGCTCGTAGGCGCCGATCACCAGCGACCGGTCATGGGGACCGAGGCGAAGCTGCGAGGTCGGCTCGGCGAGGATCGGAAACCCGGCGGCGCGTGCGAGGGCGGCGATCGGCTCAGCGGCGCCGGGGGCCATCCGCCCGCAGACGATCAGCCCGCGTCGCGACTCGCGCAGCCGCCCTCCGAGCGCGTCCACCAGCGGCGGAGGCGGGCGGGAGGGAGCCGGCGGCACGGTCGTGAGCGGCCGGTCGCCGCGACCGTCGAGCGCCAGTGGCGAGGTCGCGGTCAGGTCGGCGGGTCGCGGCTCCGGCCCGAGCGGGTCGCGCCAGGCGACGTTGAGGTGCACAGGACCCGGCCTCGGATCACCCGCTGCCGTCCAGAAGGCCCGGCAGGCGACCGAGCGGAAGTGCAGCAGCCCGTCGTCGTCGGCCTCGTGAGTGCCGACCTCGCAGAACCAGCGCGCCGCGGAGCCGTACAGCTTGAGCTGATCGATCGTCTGGCCGGCGCCGATCCCGCGGAGCTCCGGTGGGCGGTCGGCGGTGAGCACGATCAGCGGCACGGCCGACTCGTCGGCCTCGCAGACGGCCGGGTGGAAGTTCGCCGCTGCGGTTCCGGACGTGCTCAGGATCGCGACCGGGACGCCGGTCACCTGCGCCGCCCCGAGGGCGAAGAACGCGGCCGAGCGCTCGTCGACGATCACCCGCGCCGCGATCGCCGGCTGGCGCCACAGCGCGAGCGCCAGCGGGCTCGAGCGCGAGCCCGGGCAGATCACGGCCTCGCGCACCCCGCAGCGAGCCAGCTCGTCGGCCATCGCCGAGGCGAGCACGGTGTTGCGGTTGGTCGGGTCCACGATGCTCGAACGCTAGATGCGCGCCTTCGCCAGCGCCTCGTCGTCGAGCTCGACCCCGAGACCGGGGGCATCGGGGACCCTGAGCTGATCGCCCTCGAGCGTGCATTCGCGGGCGGCGATGCCGTCGGCGAACAGCAGCTGGGTCGCGAGGCCGTGGGCGAGGCCGCTTGCCGGGCCCTCCGCGGGCAGCGCCTGGGCCGCGTGGGCGGCCGCCGCGATCCCGAGCGGGCCGTCGAGCGCGCTCGAGAGGTAGATCGGCAGCGCCCGCGCGATCCCGTTGGCCTCGCCGATCCCGCCCACCTTCGACAGCTTCACCGTCGCCAGGTCGCAGGCGCGCTCGCGCTTCGCCCGATCGGCGTCCTTGGCCCGCTCGACCGTCTCGTCGGCGGCCACGAGCACGTTGGTGGCCGCCGTCACCTCGGTCATCCCGGCGGTGGTCTCGACGGGTTGCTCGACCAGCTCGATCCCCAGCGGCTCGATCATCCGCAGCACGCCGAGCGCCTCGTCGACGCTCCAGGCGCCGTTCGCGTCGACCCGCAGCTTCGCGTCGGCGCCGAGTCGCTCGCGCACCGCTCGCACCTGGGCGACGTCGTCCGTCGTCCCCAGCTTGAGCTTGAAGCTGGTGAAGCCGCGCCGCGCCCAGCGCTCGGCGTCGTCGGCCACCTCGCCGGGCGGGCCGCCGACCAGGGTCGCGTTGCAGGCGACCGGCTGCGGCTCGGTGGCGCCCAGCAGCGACCAGAGCGGGCGCTGCGAGGCCTTGCCGGCGAGGTCGAACACCGCCATCTCGATCGCCGCCTTCGCCGGCGCCGGGATCCGGCGTCCGGCGACGGTGTGGATGAAGGCGTCGACCGCGGCCAGCGTGGGCTCGTCGCCGGCGAAGTCGGAGAGATCGCCGCGGCGCAGGCGGCGGGTGCCCTTGCGGATCCCGCGCTCGACGGCGGCCAGGTCGGCGCCTCCGCGCAGCGCCAGCGGCACGGCCTCGCCGAGGCCGACGAGGCCCTCGTCGGTGATCAGCCTGCAGAGCAGCATCTCGCGTCGCTCGAGCGTGCCGCGGGCGGTGACGTACGGGCGCTCGAAAGTGAGCGCATACGGGATCACCTCCACCTCGACCAGCCGCATCGCTACGCCGCGATCAGGAGCCCGGCCGCGACCAGGAGGCTGAAGGCGCCGAGCAGCGCCCCGGTCTGGGCGAGCGCGCCGTTGAGCGCGGGGCCGTCGGTACGCGTGAGCACCGCCTGCAGCGGGCGCCATGCCAGCGGCGCAGCGAGCAGGCCGAGCATCGCCGAGGCGGGCCCGTCCGCGGCGGCGACCCCGACCGCGAGGACGACGAAGGAGCCGCCGACGCAGATCTCATAGAGCACCCTGGTCCGCTCGCGGCCGAGCCGCACCGCCAGCGTCCGCTTGCCCGCCCGGCGATCGGTCTCGAGGTCGCGGATGTTGTTGACGACGAGGATCGACGTCGACAGCAGGCCGACCGAGATCGAGAGCCAGAAGGGCAGCGCGTCGAGGCGCTCGAGCTGCACGTAATAGGAGCCGTTGACCGCGACCAGGCCGAAGAACAGGAACACGAACAGCTCGCCCATGCCCGCGTATCCGTAGGGGCGCGGGCCGCCGGTGTAGAGCACGCCGGCGGCGATCGAGGCGGCGCCCACCGCGAGGATGATCGGCCCGGCCACGGTGGCCAGGTAGACGCCGGCGGCGACCGCCACGGCGAACGCGAGCCAGGTCGCGTAGAGGACGCGCCTCGGCGCCACCAGCCCCGCCGAGGTCACGCGCACCGGCCCGAGGCGGTCCTCGGTGTCGGCGCCCCGCTTGGCGTCGGAGTAGTCGTTGGCGAGGTTGGTGCCGATCTGGATGAAGATCGAGCCGACCAGCGCGGCGGCGAAGGCGCCGGCCCGGAGGTCCTCGGAGGCATCCACGGCAGCCGCGGTGCCGACCAGCACCGGGGCGATGGCCGCCGGCAGCGTCCGCGGCCGCGCCGCCATCAGCCAGATTCGCAGGCCGCTCAAGGACGCTTCGGGAACTTGGAGAAGTCGGGCCGGCGGCCCTGCCTGAACGAGTCGCGCCCCTCCTGACCCTCCTCGGTCATGTAGAAGAGGAGGGTCGCGTCGTGGGAGAGCTGCTGGAGGCCGGTGAGCCCGTCCTCGGCGGCGTTGAAGCTCGACTTGAGCAGCCGCAGCGAGAGCGGCGAGAGGCTCGTCATCTCCCGGCACCATGCGACCGATTCGCGCTCGAGCTGATCGAGCGGGACGACGGCGTTGACGAGCCCCATCTCCAGTGACTCCTCGGCGCCGTAGAGCCGGCAGAGGAACCAGATCTCCTTCGCCTTGCGGACCCCGACCGCCCGCGCCAGCAGACCGGCGCCGAAGCCGCCGTCGAAGCTGCCGACGCGCGGGCCCGTCTGGCCAAAGACCGCGTTCTCGGCTGCGATCGAGAGGTCGCAGACGAGGTGCAGGATCTGGCCGCCGCCCACCGCGTACCCCGCGACCGCAGCAAGCACGGGCTTCGGCAGCCGGCGGATCTGCACGTGCAGGTCGCCGACGTCGAGCCGGCCGACCCCCTGCCGGGCGACCTGGTCCTCGCCGATGTAGCCGTCGTCACCACGGATGCGCTGATCGCCGCCGGAGCAGAAGGCCTCGCCGCCGGCGCCGGTGAAGATGATCGCTCCGACGCCGGTGTCGTCGCGGGCTCGGGTGAAGGCGTCGCGCAGCTCGGCCAGCGTCTGGGGCCGAAACGCGTTCCGGACTTCGGGCCGGTCGATCGTGATCCTGGCGATCGCCTCGGCCCGCTCGTAGGCGATGTCCTCGTACGAGCCCTCCGCCTGCCATTCGATCGGCGCGTAGAGCTCCTCGGTCGGTGGGGCGTCCCGGTGGGGAGTCGGCACGGCCCGCAACAATGCCATAGCCGCTGGTTTCGTAACGTTCGTCAACCGCCGATGCTCCTCGACAACTGGCTCTCCCAGCGCGCCCAGGCCTGCCCCGACCGCTGCGCGCTGATCGCCGACGGGGCGACGCTCACGTACGCCGAGCTCGAGCAAGAGGCGACCGCCGCCGCGCGCCGGCTCGCCGCCCGCGGCGCCCGCCGTGGCGCAACGGTTGCCCTGACGTTGCCGGCCGGGATCGAGTACGTGGTCCTGCTGCACGCGCTGATGAAGCTCGGCGCCGTCGCCTATCCGGTCAACACCCGGCTCTCGGAACAGGAGCTCGCCGGCGAGCTCGCCCGCGCGCAGCCGGCGCTGAACGTCAACGGATCGCTCGACCTCGGGCTCACCGAGGCCGATCTGCCGCTGCTCGGCGAGCACGACCTCGAGGCGCTTCACTGCACGATCCTCACCAGCGGCACCTCGGGCGGCCCGCGCCCGGTCGGGCTCACCTACGGCAACCACCTCTGGAGCGCCGTCGGCTCGGCCTTCAACCTCGGGGTCGAGCCGACGGACCGCTGGCTCTGTTGCCTGCCGCTGTTTCACGTCGGTGGCCTCTCGATCGTCATGCGCAGCGTCATCTACGGGACCGCCGCCGTCGTCCACGACGGCTTCGACGTCGACCGCGTGGCCTCGTCGCTGGAGGGCGACGGGGTGACGGTGATCTCGCTCGTCGCGACCCAGCTCGCCCGCCTGCTGGAGGCGGGGATCGACCTGCTGCCGCTGCGGGCGGTGCTGCTCGGCGGCGGCCCGGTGCCGGCGGACGTGCTCGAGGAGGCGATCGGCCGCGGCGCGACCGTGGTCCAGACCTACGGGCTCACCGAGACGGCGTCGCAGGTGACCACCCTGGCGCCCGCGGAGGCGGAGCGCCGCCTGGGATCGGCGGGCCGGCCGCTCTTGACGACCCACCTGCGGATCCAGGACGGCGAGATCCTCGTCCAGGGGCCGACGGTGGCGCCGGGTGTCGCCGACGAGGACGGCTGGCTGCACACCGGCGACCTCGGCAGGATCGACGAGGACGGCTTCCTCTACGTCACCGGACGGCTCGGCGACGTGATCGTGACCGGCGGCGAGACCGTGTCGCCGACCGAGGTCGAGGAGGTGCTCCTGCGCCATCCCGGCGTCGCGGACGCGGCCGTCGTCGGCCGTGACGACGCCGAGTGGCAGGAGGCGGTGACCGCCGTGGTCGTGCTCCGCGGCGACGCCGACGTGAGCGTCGCGGAGCTGCGCTCGCACTGCGGCACCGAGCTCGCGGGATTCAAGGTTCCGAAGCGGGTCGAGTTCGTGTCCGAGCTGCCGCGCACCACATCGGGGAAGCTGATCCGCAGGGCGCTGCGGTGAGCGACCGCGCCGCCGTCGATCGCTGGCTCGAGGCCTATGTCGCCGCCTGGAAGAGCTATGACCGCGAGGCGATCGCCGGCCTGTTCGCCGAGCAGGTCGAGTATCGCTTCCACCCCGCCGACGAGCCGATCCGCGGCCGCGAGGCGGTGGTGGAGGCCTGGCTCGGCGAGGGGAACCATCCCGATGCCTCCGATCGCGACGAGCCCGGGACCTACGATGCGGTGTACCGCGCCGTCGCCGTCGACGGGGACGCCGCGGTCGCGGTCGGTGCCAGCACCTATTTCGATCGCCCCGGCGGTGACGTCACGGACGTCTACGACAACTGCTTCGTGATGCGCTTCGACGCCGACGGGCGCTGCCGCGAGTTCACGGAGTGGTTCGTCAAGCGGCCAGAGCGCGGGGATGCGTAGCATCCGCCGCCATGCCTGACGAGAAGATCCTCTACGACGCCGACGCCAACCCCGACGCCCTCGAGGGCAGGACGATCGCGATCCTCGGCTACGGCTCCCAGGGCCATGCCCACGCGCTCAACCTGAAGCAGTCGGGACACGACGTCGTCGTCGGGCTGCGCCCCGACTCCTCCAGCCGGGCGGACGCCGAAGCGGCGGGGCTCGAGGTGCTCGACACCGCGGACGCGGCGAGCCGCGGCGACATCGTCATGGTCCTGCTCCCGGACGAGAAGCAGGGCGAGATCTGGGAGGCGGAGATCCGGGACGGGATCGCGGAGGGCAACCTGGTCATGTTCGGCCACGGCTTCTCGGTCCACTTCGGCGAGATCGAGCCGCCGGCCGGAGTCGACGTCGGGATGGTCGCGCCGAAGGGCCCGGGGCACCTGGTCAGGCGCACCTACGAGGAGGGCAAGGGGGTGCCGTGCCTGATCGCGGTGCACCAGGACGCCACCGGCAGGGCCCGCGAGCTGGTGCTCGCCTACGCGAGCGCGATCGGCGGCGGGCGCGCCGGGATCATCGAGACCACCTTCAAGGACGAGTGCGAGACCGACCTCTTCGGCGAGCAGTCGGTGCTCTGCGGCGGCGCTACCGAGCTCGTCCGCGCGGGCTTCGAGACCCTGGTCGAGGCCGGGTACGACCCTCGCCTCGCCTACTTCGAGACCCTGCACGAGCTGAAGCTGATCGTCGACCTGATGTACGAGAAGGGCGTGCAGGGGATGCGCTACTCGATCTCCAACACCGCCGAGTACGGCGACATGACCCGCGGGTCGAAGGTGATCGGGCCCGAGGTCCGAGAGGCGATGAAGCAGGTGCTCGCCGACATCCAGTCCGGGGAGTTCGCGAGGGAGTGGATCGCCGAGAACCGCGCCGGGGCCGAGAACTTCAACCGCCTGCGCGACGAGGCCGCCGGCCACCAGATCGAGACCGTGGGCAGGGACCTGCGCTCGATGATGCCCTGGATCGACCAGGAGTTCTAGCTTCCGGCCTGTTGGTCCGGCGAGTTTGCAAGGATCGCTGCCACACCACTAGGGAAGGGGACCATGGAAGCCACCACGCCCGCACCGCCGCCGCCGCCACCGCCGCCACCGCCCGGGGGAGCAGGCAGCCAATCGGCGGACTACCCGGTGCGCCTCGAGGCGCAGAACCAGGGCGAGTACAACCGCTTCCTGCCGCTGATCAAGTGGCTGCTGGCGCTTCCGCACTACATCGTCCTCTTCTTCGTCTTCATCGGAGCGGCGATCGCGATCTTGATCTCGTTCTTCGCGACGATCATCACCGGGCGCTGGCCGCGCGGGCTCTTCGACTTCTGCGTCGGGGCCTTGCGCTGGACCTACCGGGTCCATTCCTACGTCTTTCTGCTCACCGATCGGTACCCGCCGTTCTCGCTTGAGGACGATCCGAGCTACCCGGTGCGGGTGGAGGTCGACTACCCCGAGCAGGTCGACCGCTGGCGGCCGTTGGTCCACTGGCTGCTGATCCTGCCGTACGCGATCGTGGCGGCGATTCTCTTCTACGTCGCCGAGATCGTCGCCCTCATCGGCATCTTCGTGATCCTGTTCACGGCGAAGCTGCCGCAGGGAATGTTCAACCTGATCATCAACCCGTTGCGGTGGCAGCTGCGCGCCAGCGCGTACGGCGGTTGGATGGTGACCAGCTACCCCCCCTTCGATTGGGAAGACTGATCTGAGGCGCGAATCGCCGGCGCTCGCGACTCAGTCGCCGCCGCGACCGCCGGGGCGCTCGGCTACTCGCCGAGGACCTTGATGACCAGGCGCTTCGGGCGGCGGCCGTCGAACTCGGTGTAGAAGATCGCCTGCCAGGGGCCGAGGTCGAGCCTGCCCGCGGTCACCGGCACGATCACCTGGTGGTGGACGAGCAGGTTCTTCAGGTGGGCGTCGCCGTTGTCCTCGCCGCCGCGATGGTGGCGGTAGTCCCCGGGGTCGGGTGAGAGCTGGCGCGCGACCTCGTTCGCGGGCTCGGACCACGAAGGCGGGGCGAGCTTGTCGAGCCACTCCAGGGCGTCGGCCTGGATCCCCGGCTCGTCGTCGTTGATCCACACGGCCGCGGTGATGTGCATCGCCGAGACCAGAGCCATCCCTTCGCCGACCCCGGACTCGTCGACCGCGGCCTGCACCTCGTCGGTGATCCGGACGAACTCGCGCCGCTCGGTGGTCTCGAAGGTGAGGTAGGCGGTGTGGGCAGTCATCGAAGCGGCCTCAACGGCGGCCGGGCTCGGCTTCGCCCTTCGGGCTCCGCCTCAATCCTCGATTGGGTGCGGGCCGCGCTGGGCTCCCTCGGGGAGCTTCCCGTCGCGCCCCACGTAGCCGCCCTCCCCGCCGATCACCACGTAGACGGCGTCTTCGGGTCCGCGGTTGCGGATCGTGCGGGAAGTGTCGGCGTCGACACGCGCCAGCCCGCCGGGGCCGAGTTCGAAGCTGGAGCCGTCGCCGAACCCGATCTCGACTCGCCCGCTGTGCACGAAGTAGAGCTCCTGCTGGCGTTCGTGCATGTGGGCCCCGGTGTCGACATTCGGTGGCAGCACGATCGCATTGACCCCGAACTCGGTCACCCCGAGGTCCTTGCGGATCTTGCGGAATCCGTAACCTTCGCCGAGGTTGTCGAGGTTCCCGACCGCGTAGCCTGCGCCCTCGACCGGCTCCTTCGCCTCGTCCAAGCTCACACGAGCACCCTACACCTGCTCCAGCGCATCGATGAACTCAGCCCCTGCCCAAATCCCCGACGAACTGAAGCCCGCCGACGGCCGTTTCGGCTCCGGGCCGTCGAAGGTTCGTTCCGAGTCCCTGGCGAAGATCGCCGACGCGGCGATGGTGATGGGGACCTCGCACCGTCAGAAGCCGGTCAAGGAGCTCGTCGGCCGCATCCGCGGCGGCATCGCGGAGCTGCTCGGGGCGCCCGACGGCTACGAGGTGATCCTCGGCAACGGCGGCACGACCGCGTTCTGGGACGCCGCCGCGACCTGCCTGATCCGCGAGCGTGCGCTGCATCTCAGGTACGGCGAGTTCTCGAGCAAGTTCGCGCAGGCAACCACCGCCGCGCCCTTCCTCCGCGATCCGGTCGTCGTCGAAAGCGATCCCGGCGACGCTCCGGAGCCACGCGGTGACGACTCCGTCGATGCGATCGCCTGGGCCCACAACGAGACCTCGACCGGGGTGATGGTGCCGGTCGAGCGCCCGTCAGGGGCCGGCGATGCGCTGGTGCTCGTCGACGCGACCTCGGCCGCCGGCGGCCTCGCCGTCGACGTCGCGGAGGCCGACGCTTACTACTTCGCTCCGCAGAAAGGGTTCGGTTCAGACGGTGGCCTCTGGCTGGCGCTCATGAGCCCGGCCGCGCTCGAGCGGATCGAGGCGCTCGGCGGCGCCGCGGACCGCTGGCAGCCAGCCTCGCTGTCGCTGCCGATCGCCCTCGAGAACTCGCGCAAGGAACAGACGTACAACACGCCCGCGCTGGCGACGCTGCTGCTGCTGGCCGACCAGGTCGACTGGATGCTCGGCTCGGGCGGGCTCGAGTGGTGCGTCGGGCGCTCGCGCGCCTCCTCCGGTCACCTCTACGGCTGGGCCGAGGCGAGCGATCTACGCCAGCCCGTTCGTCGCCGACACGGCGAAGCGCTCACCGGTGGTCGGCACGATCGACTTCGACGAGGCGATCGACGCGGCCGCGCTGGCGTCCACGCTGCGGGCGAACGGCATCGTGGACACCGAGCCCTACCGCAAGCTCGGGCGCAACCAGCTGCGGATCGGGATGTTCCCGGCGGTCGATCCCGCCGACGTCGAGGCACTCACCGCCTGCATCGACTGGGCGATCGAGAACGCGCCCGGCGTGCGCCCCTGAGCCTGCGCTTCGAGGACACGGACGCGGGTCGTGGCCGGCATGGCCGCCTGGCGCCAGCTCTTCGCCACCAAGTCGGCCGACGACCTCGTAGCCGAGGCCGAGGGGGCGACGGAGAGGGCCTGCGCCGCGCGGTCGGCGCGCTCGACGTGACCGCGCTTGGGATCGGCGCGATCATCGGCACCGGGATCTGCTCGCCGGCCAGGGCGCTCCGCTTGCGATCGTGCTCGACCAGGGCGCCGGTCTCAGCTGGGCGGCCGACGTGATCTCCCTCGGGGCGATGGTGGCGATCACCAGCGTGGTGCTCACGATCATGTACGGCCAGACCCGGATCGGCTTTGCGATGGGCCGCGACGGACTCGTGCCGAAATGGGTCGGCAGGCTTTGGGAGACGCGCCGCACCCCGGTCGTGCTGACCCTTTGGTCGCGGTGCTCGCCGGCAGCCTGGCCGCGCTCGTGCCGCTGAAGAACCTCGCCGAGCTGGTCAACATCGGCACGCTGTTCGCGTTCGTGATCGTCAACGTCGGCGTCATCGTGCTCAGGCACACAAAGCCGGACCTCGAGCGTGGCTTCCGGGTGCCGTTCGTGCCCGTGTTTCCGCTGATCGGCGGCGCCCTCTGCGGTCGCCATCTACTTCCTGTACGGACGGTGGTACTCACGGCTCCGCTCGGACGCGGGCTAACCTTCCGCGGCCCGTGGCCTCTGACCCGACCCTGACCGACCCCATCGCCCGCGTCCTCGTGAACGAGAAGATCGCCGACGCCGGCGTCGACCTGCTGCGGGCCGAGTTCGACGTCGAGATCGGCCTCGACTGGGACCAGGCGCAGCTCGAGGCGCGGATCGGCGAGTTCGACGCGATCCTGATCCGCTCGGCGACCAAGGTGACGGCGGAGCTGATCGACCGCGCCGAGCGGCTGAAGGTGATCGGGCGCGCCGGCACCGGGGTCGACAACGTCGACGTCGAGGCGGCGACAAAGCGCGGGATCATCGTCGCCAACGCGCCGGAGTCGAACTCGATCGCCGCCGCGGAGCACACTCTCGCGCTGGCGCTGGCGCTGTGCCGCAACGTGCCCCAGGCGCACGGGTCGCTGGTCGCCGGGGAGTGGGCACGCTCGCGCTACGGCGGCAACGAGCTCTACGGGAAGACGCTCGGCGTGATCGGCTTCGGGCGGATCGGCCAGCTGGTCGCCGAGCGCGCCCGCGCCTTCGAGATGGAGGTGGTCGGGTTCGACAAGTTCGTCTCCGCCGACCGTTTTCGAGAGCTCGGCGTCGAGGGCGTGAACAGCAGCGAGGAGCTCTACCGGCGCGCCGACGTGATCACCATCCACCTGCCGAAGACCCCGGAGACGATCGGCTGGATCGACGCCGAGGCGATCGCCCGGATGCGGGACGGGGTGCGGATCGTCAACTGCGCCCGCGGCGAGCTGATCGACCTCGACGCGCTGCTCGCCGGGCTCGAGTCCGGCCGGGTGGGCGGCGCGGCGCTGGACGTCTTTCCCTCGGAGCCGTTCACCGAGCACCCACTGTTCGAGCGCGATGACGTCGTCGTCACCCCCCATCTCGGCGCGTCGACGGCCGAGGCCCAGGACCGCGCGGGCGTGGTCACCGCCGAGCAGGTGCGCGCCGCGCTCAGCGGTGGGGTGGTCACCAACGCCGTCAACATCGCCGCCGTGCGCCCGGAGGCGATGGAGGCGCTCGCGCCCTTCGTGCCCCTGTGCGAGAAGCTCGGCCGCCTCGCCCAGGGGCTCGGCGACGGCGCGATGGACCGGGTCGAGATCTCCTTGCACGGCAAGATCGCCGAGCACGACACCCGGCTGCTCGGGATCGCGGTCCTGGTCGGGATCCTCTCCGGGCACGTCGAGGAGCCGGTCAACCTCGTCAACGCCCCGGCGATCGCCGACGGTCGCGGGATCGAGCTCACCGAGCTCAAGGAGGCCGCTTCCGACGACTTCACCGAGCTGATCCAGGTCCGGCTCGGCGAGGTCGAGGTCGCCGGCACCGGGATCGGCTCGCGCAACGTCCCCTACCTGGTCGGGGTCTGGGGCCAGACGTTCTACATGCCGTTCGCCGACCACCTGGCGATCTTCCGCTACGCCGATCAGCCAGGGATGATCGGCCGCGTCGGCACCGCGTTCGGCGAGCACGGCGTGAACATCGTCTCGGCCGCCGTCGGCGCCGAGGCGAGCGGGGAGGGAGAAGCGGTGATGGCGCTGACCACGGACGCCGCGGTCCCGGACGAGGTCATCGACGAGATCGTCACCGGCGACGCGTTCTCGGTCGGCCGCGCCGTCAGCCTCTGAGGACCTACCGCTCGATTGAGGACGGCTAGCGGCGCCTGGGCTTGCCGCCGGCGACGCGAATCGATCCGCGCATCAGCGGGTGGATGCGGCAGAAGTAGGTGTAGGTCTTGCCGGGCTTGGTCAGCGGCGGCGTGGTGTAGACGTTGGAGCCGGTCGTCACCCCGGTGCTCAGTCCGGTGCCGTAGCCGAGCTGGCCCGGAGTCGAACTTGATCGGCCCCTGGGCGAGCGGATAGCCGATCCCGGAACCCCGGTTGCAGGGCGCCCGGCAGGAGGTGACGCTGTGCCAGACCTGCTCGGTGTCGGCCATCCTCGGCAGCGCCTCCAGGTTGGTGAAGGTGACGCGCGTGCCCGGCTTGACCACCGGTGGGCGGATCATCGAGGTCGGGAAGTCCCGGAACGCCGAGTAGCCGCCGATCCCGAAGTCGAAGCCGTCGATCGCGAGCCCGCCATCGGGCACCCGGCGGCCCTTGCTGCGCAGCTTGCGCGGATCCGGGAGCTTCAGGTTCTTATTCGCCTTGGCGTCGATGTTCTCAGGAAGCCGCCCGTGGGTGAGGATGCCGCCGGCGTCGTACATCGCCCTCACCGCCGCCTCGTCGTCGAACGGGTCCCTGGCCAGGGGGTCGTTGTCGGCCCTGCTGACCTCGAGCGGAAAGAGCCCCATCGACTCGTACCACGATGCCTTGCGAACGTCGTAGGTCGCGTTGATCGAGACCACGTCGCCCGCCTTCAGGTGAATGCGCCAGTCGGGGCGGGTGGCGGTCATCGCCACGTCCCAGCTCACGGCGCCGGCCGGCCCGTAGTACCTCGCGTCGGATCTGAACAGCGGCCTGACTTCGGACGGGTCGTCGCCGGCGGTTGAGCCGGCGTCGGGCCCGTCGCGCGCGACCTCCATGTCCATGTAGAGGCCACCGGGATGCAGGTGCCCGACGGCCCAGACCAGCGTGCGGCCGCCCGCGGGCACGGTCCACCGCGTCGCGCTGCTGATCTTCGCCCGCTCCTCGTACCCGGGCATCGCCGGGTCGGTCGGGACGTCGTCGGGGAAGGTGAACTTGCCGTCGCCGTCGGTGTCGAAGCCCCGCTCCGCGTCGAAGACCGGGTAGATCTGCGGCCTTCCGGCGACGTCGAGCCCGACCGACCTGAGCGGGTTGATGTCGGTGCGGGCTGGGCTCGTCTCGGGCACCCAGTCGATCTGCCAGGTGATCTCCACCTGGCGCCCGCCCTCGGCGGTCAGGTTGTGGATCATGTAGTTGAGGCCCCAGTTCTGGTCGCCGCCGACCTTGAAGCCGTAGCCCTGCGGCAGCTTCCACTCGGTCTTCTCCTCGCCGGTGCCGTAGCCGACGCCGGGCCCGAGCCACACCACGTGGTGCAGGTGCAGGTCCCAGACGCTCGGGGTGGTGACCGAGCCGTCCTCATGCACCTCGACCATGCTCGGCTTGAACCGTGTGACGAAGCCCTCGGCGCTCGACCCGGGAGCGAACGGGCTGGTGTCGCCCGGCCCGCTGACCCGCTCCGCGTTCGGGCAGGTCTTGGTCAGCCCGTAGAGGTTCAGGTTCTGCCCCGGGTACATCGTGATCGGATCCGTGTGGCAGTCGTAGGTCGTCATGTCCGCGTAGCTCGCGGTGCCGAGAATCGGCTCGGCGGCCACGGCAGGAGCGGAGAGAACGAGTGAGCCCACCATGGCCAGGAGCGCGGCCGTAACCGGGCGAAAGCCGTCCATGACCACCACATCATTGCCGATTCGTCGCCAGGTTGATCGCCGCCGGACGCGCCGGCCGCGATGGTGGCGCCGAGCCGAAGGCGCTCAAGCGCCGACCGCCCGCGCCGATACGTTGCCCGGGATGAGCGCGATCGTGACCACAGCCGCCAGCGTCGGCGGCGAGTTCCAGCGCGAGATCGTCGACTCGGGGCGGCTAGCCGCGTTTCTGTTCTTCATCGCCCTGCTCGGCACGTTCGCGTTCATCCGCACGAGCACCTGGATGATCCGCAAGCAGGTGAGCTGGTGGCCTGGCAACGTCACCGTCGGCGGCACCCACGTCCATCACCTGGTCTGGGGAATCTGCGCGATGATGATCTTCGGCTACGTCGGCGTCGTCCACCAGCCCGACTCGCCGTGGTGGGAGATCGTCACCGTGCTCTTCGCGATCGGGATGGGGCTGGCGCTGGACGAGTTCGCCCTCTGGGTCGAGCTCAAGGACGTCTACTGGGAGAAGGACGGCCGCAAGTCGATCGACGCGATGATCATCGCCGGCTGCGCCGCCGGGGTGCTGCTCGTCGGCTTCAGCGCCTGGGTCTCGCTCGCCGACCAGGTGGAGGACGCGGTCTTTGCCGGCGCCGGGGCGTTCGGACTGGTGGGGCTCGTGGTCGCGATCGTCAACGCGGCGAAGGAGAAGCTGTGGTGGGCGCTGGCGTCGCTGGTCTTCTGGCCCGCCGGCGTCGTGCCGGCAGCGCGCCTGGCGAAGCCGCGCTCGCTCTGGGCGCGGCGCTTCTATCGCGACGGGCGCAGGCGCGAGGCGGAGGCTCGCTACCCGGGCGCCAGCGCGGGCGACGCGTCGGCCTCGTCCTGAGCGGCATCGGCCGGAGGCGGCCAGATCTCGTCGAAGATCGCCCCGAGCGAGGCGGCCACCGGAATCGCCAGCAGAGCGCCGAGGATGCCGGCGAGCTGAGCGCCCGCGAGCACCGCGATCACCGCGACCGCCGGGTGGATCTGGACGGCGTTCTTGTAGAAGATCGGCTGGATCACGCGGTCCTGGACCTGCTGGTAGACGATGAACAGGCCGAGCCAGATCAGCAGCGTGCCCGGGAAGCCGTGCAGGCCGGCCACGATTGCCACCAGCAGGCCGCCGACGGTGAACCCGATCAGCGGAACGAGGTCGAGAAAGGCGACGAGGACCGCCAGCGGCACCGCGAGCTCGACGCCCAGCAGCTCCAGCGCCAGCCAGGTGAACACGCCGGCGAGCGCGGCGAGCAGCACGTTGACCGAGACGTAGGAGCGGACGATCTGCGCGATCCGGATCCCGACCCGGCGCACGCGATCGCGCTGGGGTTCGGAGAGGCGCGCCGTCAGCTTCTGGAACTGGTGGCCGCCGTCGAGCAGCAGGAAGAAGGTCAGGGTCAGCACGACGACCGCCTCGACGATGTTGTTGAGGATCCCGACGGTGACCTCCTTGGCGGCGCCGGCCGCGTCACCGAGCTTCGCCGGCAGCTGCGAGGCCTCGTTCGACAACAGCTGGGTGATGTTGTACTTCTCGTTCAGGTAGCTGAACTCGGCGTTCTTGTTCGCCCAGGCCTCGAAGTCGCTGACGTAGGTGGGCAGCTGCGAGGCGAGCGCCTCGACCTCGCGCACGATCGGCGGGATCACCGTCAGCACGAGGAGGATGAAGCCGACGAGGAAGAGGACGTAGGAGATCAGGATCGCGAGCCAGCGCGGGGCGTGGCGCCCCCGGATGTGCGCGCGCTGGACCAGGTCGACCAACGGTGCCAGCGCAAGGGCGAGAAAGAGCGCCGCGCAGACCCACCTGATCGTCGTTTTGACCTCGACGATCACGTGGTTGAGCAACACGGCGGCGCCCACGGCGACCAGGACGATCGCCATCACCTTCAGCACGGCGCGAGCTTCGATTCGAGATGCGACCAATCGGTCCTCCGGCGTTGGGGTTCGCCGCGAGGGTGCGCTACCCTGCGTTTCCGAGCGGATGACCCACCGTCGCGAGAACCTGGACCTCCTTCTTCTCCTCCCCCTCCGGGGGGAGTAATCGCCGGGCGGCGCGACAGCCGCGAGCAAGTAACGGTCATTCGCACCAAGTAGAAGGAGGGAAAGCCAACATGGCTTCCACCGAGCCGGCCGACCAGGTCCACATCTTCGACACCACGCTGCGCGACGGCGAGCAGTCGCCGGGGATCTCGCTGAACACCCAGGAGAAGGTCGAGATCGCCCAGCAGCTCGCGCGGCTCGGCGTCGACGTGATCGAGGCCGGCTTCCCGATCACCTCGCCGGGTGACTTCGAGGCGGTCGAGGCGATCGCGCGCCAGGTCGAAGGCCCCGTGATCTGCGGGCTCGCCCGCACGCACAAGGCCGACATCGACGCGGCCTGGGGGGCGATCAAGGACTCCGAGCGCCCGCGGATCCACACCTTCATCTCGACCTCCGACATCCACATCACCCATCAGCTGCAGAGCACGCGGGAGGACGTCAAGGGGCAGGCGAAGGCAGCCGTGGCCCTGGCGAAGTCGTACTGCGACGAGGTCGAGTTCTCGCCCATGGACGCCACCCGCGCCGACGTCGAGTTCACCGCCGAGGTCTGCGCGGTCGCCGTCGCCGAGGGTGCGGACGTGGTCAACATTCCGGACACCGTCGGCTACACGACGCCCGAGGAGTACGGGCGCTACTTCGCCCGCCTCTACGAGCTGGCGCCGGAGCTGCGCGGGGTCGAGCTCTCGGTCCACTGCCACGACGACCTCGGCCTCGCGGTCGCCAACTCCTACGCCGGGCTGCTGGCCGGGGCGAGGCAGGTCGAGTGCGCGATCAACGGGATCGGCGAGCGCGCGGGCAACTGCTCGCTGGAGGAGATCGTGATGCTGCTGCGCACGCGCCGCGACGAGCACGGGTTCGACACCGGGCTCGACACGCGCGAGCTCGCCCGCACCTCCCGCATGGTCACCCGGTTCACCGGCTACGCGGTGCAGCCGAACAAGGCGATCGTCGGCCGTAACGCGTTCGCGCACGAGTCCGGGATCCACCAGGACGGCGTGCTCAAGGAGCGCACGACCTACGAGATCATGGACGCTCGCGACGTCGGGCTCGAGTCGAACTCGATCGTGCTCGGCAAGCACTCCGGCCGCCACGCGCTCCGCGATGCGCTCGAGCAGCTCGGGTTCAAGGTCGAGGGCAACGCGCTGAACCAGGCCTTCAAGCGGTTCAAGGAGATCGCGGACCGCAAGAAGCAGGTGTCGGGCCTCGACCTCGAGGCGATCGTCTCCGACCAGGTCCGCGAGGGATCGGCTCGCTACGAGCTCGCCTGGTTCGACGTCGAGGCGTCGAGTCGGCGCGAGCCGCTGGCCAAGGTCGCGGTGACGATGCCCGACGGTGGCGAGGCGATCGGCGAGTCGGGCGGCGACGGGCCGGTGGACGCGATCTTCGGCGCCGTGCGGGCGGCGACCGGGGTCGAGTCCGAGCTGCGCCAGTACACGGTGTCAGCCGTGACCGAGGGGGAGGACGCGCTCGGCGAGGTGACCGTGATGCTGCGCGCCCATGGCCGGCTCGCGAGCGGCCAGGGCGTCGCCACCGACATCCTCGAGGCCTCGGCGCGCGCGTATGTCCGCGCGATGTCGAACGCGCTCGAAGGCGCCGCCGTGCGCGAGGCCGAGGGACTCACGGCCGAGGCGGCGAGCGCTCCGGCGACGCCCGGGCCTTGATGCGTGAGCCCGCCATATAGTGGCGGCGATGGCCGGATCGCTTGCACGGCCGCAAGGCCCTGATCACCGGCGCGTCGTCGGGGATCGGCGAGGCGACCGCGGACGCGATGGTCGCCGAGGGAGCCTCGGTCGCGCTCGGGGCGCGCCGCAAGGACCGCCTCGACGCGCTTGCGTCGCGGATCTCCGACGCCGGCGGCACCGCGGTCGCGATCGAGGCCGACATCGCCGACGAGCAGTCCGCGCGGAATCTGGTCGAGACCGCGCACTCCGAGCTCGGCGGGCTCGACTGCCTGGTCAACAACGCCGGCGTGATGCTGCTCGGCCCGCTCCAGGGGGCCGATCCGAGCGAGTGGCGACGGATGATCGAGGTCAACTGCCTCGGCCTGCTCTACTGCACCCACTACGCCCTGCCGCTGATCCGCGACGGCGGGGGAGGGGACGTGGTCAACGTCTCGTCGGTCGCCGGCCGTACGGCCGCGCTCGGATCGGGCGTCTACAACATGACCAAGTGGGGCGTGGTCGGCTACTCGGAGTCGCTGCGCCAGGAGGGCGCGCTCATCGGCGTCCGGGTCACCTGCGTCGAGCCGGGCTTCGTCGAGACCGAGCTCCAGGGCCACAACGAGCAACCGAGTACGTGCTCGAGCAGATCGAGAAGATGCGCGAGCAGACCGGCAAGGTCGCTCGAGGCGGCCGACATCGCCAACGCGATCGTCTTCGCCGCGGCGCAGCCCAAGCACGTGAGCATCAACGAGGTGCTCGTGCGGCCCAGCGGCCAGACGCGGTAGCCCGTGGACGCAGCCACCGGGCTGACGCGCGGTTCCGCGGAACCGCCGTCGCTACACAAACGTCCGTGATAACGTACAGACGGTGAACGCCGTGGTGACAGGCGAACGCGGTGGCCGTCGGGTCCAGGGTGAAGGCGCTGCGCGAGGCGATGGACCTGTCGCTGCGCGACCTCGCCGAGCGCAGCGGGGTCTCGGCGCCGATGCTCTCCCAGGTCGAGCGCGGCGAGACCAGCCCGACGCTGACGGTCGCCGAGCGGATCGCCGCCGGGCTCGACCTGACCCTGTCGCAGCTCCTGCGGCTCGACGAGGCCGAGCACGTGGTCGTCAGCCGCTCCGGCGAGCGGCGCGCCCGCGAGCGGCGCGGCCACCGCACCGAGGAGCTGACGCCGCCGCTGCCCGGCCAGCGCGCGGACGTCTCGATCCACCGGCTCGCGCCGGGCGCGGCAACCGGGCGGGCCGGCGATCCGCCGCTGCACGAGCCCGGTGCGCGCGAGACGGCGGTCGTGCTCTCCGGGGCGCTCGCGCTGATGATCGACGACGAGCGCCACGACCTCGCGGCGGGCGACAGCGTCACCTTCGACGCCGACCTACCGCATCACTTCGCGAACGAGGCGAGCGAGCCCGCCGAGTTCCTCGCCGTCGTCGCCGCCGGACTGCGCAGGAGCTGACGTGAGGACCATGTTCGACAAGATCTGGGACGCCCACGAGCTCGGCGACGGGCTGATCTACATCGACCTGCACCTCGTCCACGAGGTCACCTCGCCGCAGGCCTTCGACGGCCTGCGGCTCGAGGGCCGCAGCGTCCGCCGGCCCGACAAGACGCTCGCCACCGCCGACCACAACGTGCCCACCGACGGCACCCCGACCGCGAACCTGATCGCCGACCGAGCTCTCCCGCGTCCAGGTCGAGACCCTGGAGCGAAACTGCGCCGAGTTCGGCGTGCCCATCTACTCGCTCGGCTCCGACCGCCAGGGCATCGTGCACGTGATCGGGCCCGAGCTCGGGCTCACCCAGCCCGGGATGACGATCGTCTGCGGCGACAGCCACACCTCGACCCACGGCGCCTTCGGCGCGCTCGCCTTCGGCATCGGCACCTCCGAGGTCGAGCACGTGCTGGCGACCCAGTGCCTGGTGCAGAAGCGCCCGAAGCGATGCGGATCTCCTACTCGGGCGAGCTCGGCCACGGGGTCACGGCCAAGGACCTGATCCTGGCGACGATCGGCCGTCTCGGCACCGGCGGCATGGTCGGCCACGCGGTCGAGTACGCGGGGGAGACGATCGCCGGGCTGACGATGGAGAACCGGATGACGATCTGCAACATGACGATCGAGGGCGGCGGCCGCGCGGGGATGATCGCTCCCGACGAGACGACCTTCGAGTGGGTCGAGGGCCGCGCGGCGGCACCGGCCGACTTCGAGCGCGCCGTCGCCGACTGGCGGCGGCTGCCGACCGACGACGGCGCCGGCTTCGACACCGAGGTCGACGTCGACGCCGCCTCGCTCTCGCCGATGGTCACCTGGGGCACCAACCCGGGCCAGGTCGTCGAGGTGACCGGCGCCGTGCCCGCGCCCGAGTCCGAGCCCGAGGAGCGGGCGCTGCGCTACATGGACCTCGAGCCGGGCCGCGCGATCCAGGAGATCGCCCTCGACCGGGTGTTCATCGGCTCGTGCACGAACTCGCGCATCGGCGACCTGCGCGAGGCGGCGTCGATGGTCGAGGGCCGCAAGGTCGCGAGCACCCTGACCGCGATGGTCGTGCCGGGCTCGGCGCAGGTGAAGGCAGAGGCCGAGGCGGAGGGCCTCGACGAGGTCTTCCGCGCCGCCGGCTTCGACTGGCGCTCGGCCGGCTGCTCGATGTGCCTGGGGATGAATCCCGACATGCTCAGCCCCGGCGAGCGCTGCGCCTCGACCTCGAACCGCAACTTCGAGGGGCGCCAGGGCAAGGGCGGGCGCACGCATCTCGTTTCGCCGAAGATGGCCGCGGCCGCCGCGATCGAGGGCAGCTTCGTCGATATTCGGGAGTGGGAGTGAAAACTCGATGAACCCGTAGAGATCATCGAAGGCGGTGTCGAGCCACCTCGACCGCGCCGACGTCGACACCGACCAGATCATCCCGAAGCAGTTCCTGAAGCGGGTCGAGCGCACCGGCTTCGGCGAGTTCCTGTTCTACGACTGGATCCGCGACGGCGAGATCGAGCTCGAGCCGAACCCGATCCTGGTCGCCGGACGCAACTTCGGCTGCGGGTCCTCGCGCGAGCACGCGCCCTGGGCGCTCCAGGACTTCGGCTTCCGGGCGATCATCGCGCCCTCGTTCGCCGACATCTTCTACGGCAACTGCACCAAGATCGGCCTCCTGCCGGTGATCCTCGAGCGAGGCCGACTGTCGCGCGGTCGCCGAGGCCGGGGCGGCCCGGATCGACCTCGACGACCAGACCGTCGACTCCGCGGCCGGCGTCGTCCGGTTCGAGATCGACGAGGAGGTCAAGCACCGCCTCTTCCACGGCCTCGACGAGATCGGGGTCACCCTGCAGGACGTCGCCGCGATCGACGCCTTCGAGGCCTCCGGCGCCGCGGACCACGGCCCGGTGACGACGAGGCTGTGAGCCGGTGAGCGACCCCGTCGACTGGGACGCGCGCGCCTACCACCGGGTCGCCGCCCCGCAGGAGGAGTGGGGGCGGGAGGTGCTCGCCCGGCTCGAGCTGCGCGGCGACGAGACCGTGCTCGACGCCGGCTGCGGCAGCGGCCGCGTCACCCGGCTGCTCTGCGAGCGCGTCCCCGACGGCCGCGTGATCGGCGTCGACGGCTCGCCCTCGATGATCGAGCACGCCGGCGAGAACCTGGCCGAGTTCGGCGATCGGGTCGAGCTGATCGTCGGCGACCTGCTCGACGCTCGAGCTCCCGGAGCCGGTCGACGCGATCTTCTCCAACGCGACCTTCCACTGGATCCTCGACCACGAGCGGCTGTTCGGGCGCCTGTTCGCGGCCCTGCGCCCCGGCGGCGTGATCGAGGCGCAGTGCGGGGGCAAGGGCAACGTCGCCGAGTGGAAGCGCGAGCTCGAGTCGCTGCAGGGCGACGAGCGCTTCGCCGACTACCTGCGCGGCATGCCCGCGGCGACCAACTTCGCCTCGGTCGGCGACACGCGCGACCGGCTCGAGCGGGCCGGGTTCGAGCTCGGCCCGACCGCCGTCTGGCTCGAGCGCGCACCGTGGCGCCCCCGGACCGGCGCGAGTTCGCCCGCACGGTCAGCCTCGCGAAGCATCTCGCGCTGCTGCCCGAGGGCCTGCGCGACGAGTTCGTCGACGCGGTGCTCGGCTCGATGCCGCGCCCGCTGGTGCTCGAGTACGTCCGCCTCAACATCTCGGCGCGCCGGCCAGCGCTGATGGGCACGACGATCGTCGCTCCTGCCCGGGGACGGGATCGGCCCCGAGATCGTCGCCGCGGCGCGCCGGGTGCTCGACGCGGTCGGCGAGTTCGACTACGACGAGCAGCCGATCGGCGGCGCCTCGATCGACGCCCACGGGACGCCGCTCACCGACGAGGTCCTCGATCGCCTGCCGAGCGGCCGACGCGGTCCTGCTCGGCGCCGTCGGCGGCCCGAAGTGGGACACCACCGATCCCGACGCGCCGCGGCCCGAGCAGGGGCTGCTCGGCTTGCGCAAGGGCCTCGGGCTGTTCGCGAACCTGCGGCCGGTCAAGCCCAGCGCGGCCCTGGTCGCCGCCAGCCCGCTGCGCGAGGAGGTGATCGCGGGCACCGACCTGCTCGTCGTCCGCGAGCTCACCGGCGGGATCTACTTCGGCGATCGAGGTCGCGACGGCGACCGCGCCCACGACACCTGCGTCTACACGGTCGCGGAGGTCGAGCGGATCGCCGCGGTCGCGTTCGAGGCCGCCGGCCGTCGGAGCGGACGCGTGACCTCGGTCGACAAGGCGAACGTGCTCGAGACCTCGCGCCTGTGGCGCGAGACCGTGACGCGGGTCGCGGCGGACTATCGGCGACGTCGAGCTCGACCACATGCTGGTCGACAACGCCGCGATGCAGCTCGTCTCCGAGCCGTCGCGCTTCGACGTGATCCTGACCGAGAACATGTTCGGCGACATCCTCTCCGACGAGGCGGCGATGCTCACCGGGTCGCTCGGCATGCTGCCCTCGGCGAGCCTCGGCGAGCGAGGGCCCGGGCGTGTTCGAGCCGGTCCACGGCTCGGCGCCCGACATCGCCGGCACCGGGGTCGCCAACCCGCTCGCGACGATCCTCTCGGTGGCGATGCTGCTCCGCGACGGGCTCGGGATGGGCCCGGAGGCGGCCGCGGTCGAGAGCGCGGTCGAAGGGGCGCTCGACGCCGGCCTGCGCACCGCCGACCTCGGCGCCGGCGCCGACGCGGTCGGCACCGAGCGGATGACCGACGCGGTGCTCGCGCGGCTCGGTTAGGCGCTCCGAGCGCCTCGACTGAGCCCAGGTCTTCGTTCATACTTGCTCGGGCTCAGCGACCAACCGGAGGCCGAACAGTGGACAAGTCCGAGTGGATCTGGATGAACGGCGAGTTCGTGGCCTGGGACGACGCCCAGGTCCACGTTCTCAGCCACGGCCTCCACTACGGCACCGGCGTCTTCGAGGGCATCCGCTGCTACGAGACCGACCGCGGGCCGGCGGTCTTTCGCCATCGCGACCATCTCGAGCGGCTCGCGAACTCGGCGGAGCTCTACTACCTGCCGCTGCCCTACCGGCCGGAGCAGATCCGCGAGGCGACCAACGAGCTGATCCGCCGCAACGGGCTCCGGAGCTGCTACATCCGGCCGCTCGCCTTCCGCGGCTACGGGGAGATGGGGCTCTACGCGCCCACCGGCGCCGGTCGACGTGATGGTCGCGGTCTGGCCGTGGGGCGCCTACCTGGGCGAGGAGGGGAAGGCGCAACGGGGTCCGCGCGAAGGTCTCGTCGTGGCGGCGGATCTCGCCCGCCGGGCTGATCCCGCACGCGAAGGCCTCGGGCCAGTACCTGAACTCGATCCTGGCGAAGACCGAGGCCGCCCAGGCCGGCTACGACGAGGCGATCCTGCTCGACGAGGGCGGGCTCGTCTGCGAGGGCTCCGGCGAGAACATCTTCTGCGTTCGCGACGGCGAGCTCGTCACGCCCGGGCACAACGCCTCGATCCTCGACGGGATCAGCCGCAAGTCGGTGATCCAGATCGCCACCGATCTGGGCTACACGGTCGTCGAGCGCGACCTCGCCCGCGCCGAGCTCTACCTCGCCGAGGAGGTGTTCCTCTGCGGGACCGCGGCCGAGCTCGTCCCGGTGCGCGAGATCGACGGCCACGAGCTCGGCGAGCCGGGCGAGATCACGAGGGTGATCCAGGCGAAGTTCGAGGACGCCCTGCACGGGCGCGCCCCCGAGTACGCGGAATGGCTGGACCTCGTGGAGGAACCGAGTAAGGTCAGCTCCCAGTGATGCCGCATCTCGAGGCCATCGAGCGAATTAGCAGCGCCGCGACCGCTTAGCGGCTCGCGGCCGGGCGGCGTCCGTCCGCCCCCGCTGCACGCTCGTCTCCTCGAACCGAAAGGCATCAACCAGTGACCCAGGTAGACCTCTACGACACGACGCTTCGCGACGGCATGCAGGGCCAGGGCATGTCGCTCTCGGCCGCCGAGAAGGTGCGGGTCGTTCAGGCGCTCGATCGGCTCGGGATCGGCATCGTCGAGGCCGGCTTCCCGAGCTCGAACCCCAAGGAGGCCGAGCTGTTCCGGCTGCTCGCCGAGATCGAACTGGAGCGGGCCGCGATCTGCGCCTTCGGCATGACCCGGCGACGCGGCGTGGCTGCCGAGGAGGATCCGGCGCTCCGCGACCTGGTCGACTGTGTGGCTCCGATCGTCACCTTCGTCGGCAAGACCTGGGGCCTTCACCTGGAGAAGGTGACCAAGGTCTCGCCGGAGGAGAACCTGGCGATGATCGTCGACTCGGTCAACTACGCGCGCTCACGGGGCAAGCGGGTCGTCTACGACGCCGAGCACTTCTTCGACGCCTGGCGCGACGATGCGGGCTACGCGCTCGAGTGCCTGCGGGCGGCCGTCGCCGCCGGGGCCGAGAACGTGACCCTCTGCGACACCAACGGCTCCAGCCTGCCGAGCCAGGTTGCGCAGGCGACCAGCTCGGTGGTCGGCGAGCTCGGGGAGCGCGCGCAGATCGGCATCCACGCCCACAACGACCTCGAGTGCGGGGTCGCCAACTCGCTCGCTGCGGTCGAGGCGGGGGCGCGGATGGTGCAGGGCACGATGAACGGCTACGGCGAGCGCTGCGGCAACGCGAACCTGGTCTCGATCCTGCCCGCGCTGCAGCTCAAGCTCGGCTACGAGTGCGTGCCGCCGAAGCGCCTGCGGTTGCTGACCGAGACCGCCCACTTCGTCGACGAGCTGACGAACACGACCCCCGACGCCGACCAGGCCTACGTCGGGCGCAACGCCTTCGCCCACAAGGGCGGCATGCACGTGGCCGGGGTCCAGGCCGACGCTCGCACCTTCGAGCACATGGACCCGAAGCTGATCGGCAACAGCCGCGACGTGCTGATCTCGGAGCTCTCGGGCAGGGGCTCGGTGCTCTCGCGGGCCGAGAACGCCGGCATCGACCTCGACGCCGACGCCGCCAAGCGGGCGGTCGAGCGGATCAAGGAGCGCGAGCATCGCGGCTATCACTACGAGGCGGCCGACGCCTCCTTCGATCTGCTGCTGCGCCGTGAGGCGGGCGAGTACCAGTCGCTGTTTCGGCTCGAGAGCTTCCGGGTGATCACCGAGAAGCGCGCCGACGGGCACGTCGAGACCGAGGCGACGATCAAGATCTGGGTCGACGGTCGCCGCTACGTGCGCACCGCGGAGGGCAACGGGCCCGTGAACGCGCTCGACCGGGCGCTTCGCGACGCGATCGGCGAGCTGCACCCGCACCTCGCCGAGATCGAGCTGGTGGACTACAAGGTCCGGATCCTCGACTCCCACCACGGCACCGGCGCCGTCACCCGCGTGCTGCTCGACTGCACCGACGGCCCGCAGTCCTGGGGGTCGATCGGGGTCTCGGAGAACATCATCGAGGCCTCCTGGGAGGCGTTGGTCGATTCGCTCGAGTACGCGTTTCAGCCCCGAAGCGCTCCGACCGGTTCGTCGGACCCGCCCCCGGGCGTCCCGGGCGCGATCTCCACCGGTTGATGACCGGGCGGATCCCGCTCGCGCAGCCGCTGCTCGGCGAACGCGAGGAGGAGCTGGTGCTGGAGGCGCTGCGCTCGGGCCGGCTCTCGCTCGGGCCGATGCAGGAGCGCTTCGAGCGCCAATTCGCCGAGTACCTCGGGGTGGACGACGCGGTCGCGGTCTCCTCCGGGACCGCGGCGCTTCACCTCGGCGTCCGGGCGCTCGGCTGGGGTGAGGGCGACGAGGTCGTGACCTCGCCGTTCAGCTTCGTCGCCTCCGCCAACTGCCTCCTCTACGAGGGCGCTACGCCGGTCTTCTGCGACGTCGACCCGGTGACGCTCAACATCGACCCGGCGAAGGCCTGGGAGGCGATCACCGACCGGACGGCCGGCCTGCTGCCGGTCGACATCCTCGGCTACCCCGCGGCCGTGCCGGAGCTCGAGCAGGTTGCCTCCTCCGGCGGGCTGGGGCTGCTCGAGGACGCCTGCGAGGCGCTCGGCGCCCGCGACTCGGAGGGGCGGATGGTGGGCTCGCGCGGCAACCTCGCCTCGTTCGCCTTCTACGCCAACAAGCAGCTGACCACGGGCGAGGGGGGCATGCTCTCAGTCTCCGATCCAGAGCTGGCGGCCCGGCTTCGCAGCGAGCGAAACCAGGGCAGGACGCCGGACATGGACTGGGTCGATCACGACCGGCTCGGGTTCAACTATCGCCTCACCGAGGTCCAGGCGGCGCTCGGCGTCGCCCAGCTCGAGCGGCTCGACGAGCGGCTCGCCGCCCGCGCCTACGCGGCTTCGCAGTACACCGCGCGGCTCGCGGCGCTCGACTACGGGGCGCCGGCCGGCGAAGGCGACCCGGCGGGCCTGGTGCTTCCCTGCGCCGACGACGGCGAGCAGCGGCGGAGCTGGTTCGTCTACGCGGTCAGGCTCCCCGCGGCCGCCGACCGCGACGCGGTGCTCGCCAACATCTCCGAGCGAGGGGTCGAGGCCAAGGCCTACATGCCCACCATCCACCTGATCCGCCACATGCGGGAGCGCTTCGGTTTTCGCGAGGGCCGGTTCCCGATCGCCGAGGACGCCTCGGCGCGCCTGCTGGCGCTGCCGTTCTTCCCGGCGATCACCGAGTCGCAGATCGACCGCGTCTGCGAGGCGCTCGCCGAGGCCCTGCGCGGCGACTGGACCTGAGCCGGGCCGCCCGCGAGTGCACCTATAGTCATCCCGCCATGCCCCGTATCGAGCAGCCACCCGACCCTCTGTTTGTGCGCATCAACGCCTCGATCGGCTTCGATCGCCGCCTCTGGGCCCACGACGTCGAGGGCTCGCGCGCACACGTCGGCGCCCTCGAAGGCGCCGGGGTGATCAGCGCGGACGAACGCGCCGAGCTCGAGCGGGGCCTGGCGCTGGTGGCGGGAGAGCTCGAGCGGGCCGAGTTCGAGTTCTCCGCCGAGGACGAGGACATCCACATGGCGGTCGAGCGGCGCCTGACCGAGCTCATCGGCCCGCTGGGAGGAAAGCTCCATACCGGGCGCTCGCGCAACGACCAGGTGGCAACCGACCTGGCGCTCTTCGTGCGCGCCCGCGCCGACCGCGCCCGCGAGCTGATCGCGGCGCTGATGGAAAGGCTGCTGGAGCTCGCCGAGGCCCACCGCGACTGGCGGATGCCCGGGTACACGCACCTGCAGCGGGCGCAGCCGGTGTACCTCGGCCATCACCTGCTGGCGTACTTCTGGATGCTCTCGCGCGACGCGACGCGGTTCGCCGCCGCCCGTGAGGCGGCCGCTGCGATGCCGCTCGGCTCCGGGGCGCTCGCGGGCCTCAACTGGGACCTCGACCGCGACTCCACCGCCGCCGCGCTGGGCTTCCGCGCGCCCGTGCCGAACTCCCTCGACGCGGTCTCCAACCGCGACTTCGCGCTCGATTACCTCTACGCGGCCGCCACCTGCGCGACCCACCTCTCGCGGCTCGGCGGGGAGGTCGTGATCTGGTCGAGCCAGGAGTTCGGCTTCTGCGAGCCCGCCGACGACTTCTCCTCCGGCTCGAGTTTGATGCCCCAGAAGAAGAACCCCGACGCGGCGGAGCTGCTGCGGGCGAAGGCGCCGCGGGTCACCGCCGCACTCGCAACCCTGGCCGGGGTCCTGCACGCGCTGCCGCTCGCCTACTCCAAGGACCTCCAGGAGGACAAGGAAGCGCTGTTCGACGCGGTCGACACGGTCGAGCTCTGCCTCGAGGCCGCCGAGCGAATGCTCGCCGGGCTGCGCTTCGACCGCGAGCGGCTGGCCGCGGCGGCGAGTGACGAGCTCGTCGCGGCCACCGACGTCGCCGACCTGCTGGTGCGCAAGGGGATGCCCTTCCGCGAGGCTCACGGCGTGGTCGGCGGCCTGGTGCGGACCGCGCTCGAGAACGGCTCGGCGCTCTCGGAGCTCGACCGCGAGCAGCTCGCCGCCCACTCCGAGCTGCTCGACGACGAGTACTACGAGGTCCTGCGCGAGGGCGCCTGGCTGGAGTCCAAGCTCTCGGCCGGCGGGACCTCGTCGGCCCGGCTCGCCGAGCAGCTCGCCGCCGCTCGCGAGACCCTCGACCTCCTTCGGGCAGACGCGGGTTGAGCGCTCTCGGCACCGAGTTCTTCGACCGCTCGGTGCATGAGGTCGCTCGCGAGCTGATCGGCTGCGAGCTGCTCGTGGACGGGGTCGGCGGGGTGATCGTCGAGACCGAGAGCTACGAGCGTGACGATCCCGCCTGTCACGCCTACGTCGGCTTGACGCCGAGGACCGCGACGATCTTCGGCCCGCCCGGCCGCGCTTACGTCTACCTCTCCTACGGGATCCACAGCCTGCTGAACGCGGTCTGCGAGTCCGACGGCAGCGGCCGCCGCGGTGCTGGTCCGCGCGCTCGAGCCCACCAGCGGGATCGACCGGATGCGCCGGCGTCGCGGGCGCAGCGATCCGCGCGAGCTCTGCTCGGGCCCCGGCAAGCTCACCGTCGCGCTCGGGATCGGGCTCGAGCTCAACAACGCGCGGCTCGACCGTCCGCCGTTCGAGCTCCGCGGGCGCTCCGCTCGCCGGCGAGGGGTCGAGGTCACAACCGGGCCGCGAGTCGGGATCAGCAAGGCGACCGAGCTGCCGTGGCGCTTCTGCGCCGCCGGGAGCCCGTACCTCTCGCGACCGCTGCCGGCGGTCGCGCCGGCGGCCTGACCTAGTCAGACCTAGCCGGCCGAGACGCCGCCGCCCGAGGTCGGAGCGGCGGGAGCACCGTTGTTGCCGGTGTCGGCGGGCGGCGCCGCGGGGGCCTCCGATTCCGGCTCCGGGTTGGGCGCCGGCTCGGGCTCTGGCGCCGGCTCGACCGACTCGGTGGTCGGCGTGACCGCCTCGGTCGACTCGGTGGTCGACGTGGTCGTGGTCTCGTCCTCGTCGTCCTCGCCCTCGTCGTCCTCGCCCTCGGGGTCGTCCGCTTCCTCCTCGGCCGCGTGCAGCGCCTGCACCTCCTCGTAAGCCGTCGCGATCTGGGAGAAGATCAGCGCCGGGAAGGTGCCGCCGTCGACCGGGCCGCCGGCGTACTCCGTCTCCATCGGGGTCACCGTGTCCCGGTAGCCGACCCAGATGCAGGCGGTGAACTCGGGCGTCGCCCCGCAGAACCAGGCGTCGCCGTTGTCGTCGGTGGTCCCGGTCTTCCCCCAGGTCGGCTCGCCGTTCTGGGCCCGCTGACCGGTGCCCGAGGTGACCACGGTCGAGAGCACCTCCTTGGCGGTCGCGGCGACCTCCGGGTCGATCACCTGCTTGGCGACCAGCTCGTTCTCCCCGCTGGCGCCGGTCTGGTCGGGGACCAGCTCGCCGTCGGCCGGGTCATCGCCGTCGGTCACCTTGAGGATCCCGACCGGGCCCCCGGAGCTCGCCGCCATCGTGCCGGAGAGCCGCTGGCCGTCGGCGGCCAGGGTGTTGTAGGCGTGCGCCATCTCCATCGAGGTGACGCCGGTCTGCAGGCCGCCCAGGATCAGGGCCGGGTTGTACGGCTGGAACGGGCGGTCGTAGAGCGAGTAGTCGTAGTCGGAGGAGAGATCGGTCTCGATGCCCATGGTGTTCGCCGTCGCGGCGACGTTCTCGACCCCGACCTGCGTCCCGAGCTGCGAGTAGAGCGAGTTGTCCGAGTAGGTGGTCCCGGTCGCGATCGAGGCCGAGCCGAGGTACGAGTCGTTGTAGTTGTTGACCCTGAAGACGTCGTTTGCGACCTTGGTCCCGTTTCCGTTCTCCTTCGGCACCTCGACCTCGAACGGGATCTGCTGCGGCTCTGAGGCGAACACCTCCGAGGTCGAGCGGCCCTGTTCGAGCGCCGTCACGAGGGTGAACGGCTTGAACGCGGAACCGGGCTGGCGATGGCCGTTGGTCGCCAGGTTGAACGGCGAGGCCGCGTAGTCGGACCCGCCGACCATCGCGAGCACGCCGGCCGTCTCGTTGTCGAGCACCACGACGGAGGCCGTCGGCGGAATCCCGGCCAGCGTCGACTGGACGATCGCCTCGACCCGGTTCTGGAGCTCGAGGTCGAGCGTCGAGCGGATCTGCAGGCCGCCGCCGAACGCCTCGCCGGCGCCGTAACGGTCCACGAGCTGCTGGCGCAGCCAGGAGGTGAAGTAGGGCGCGAGGGAGTTCTCGGCCGGCGGCGAGATGTCCTTCGGGCCGGGGATCGGGATCTCGGTCCACTCCGCGTAGTCCTCGGGCGTGATGTAGCCCTGGTCGCGCATGTAGCCGAGCACCAGGTTGCGGCGCGTGGTCGCGTTCTCGGGGAAGGCGCGGGGCGAGTAGGCGCTGGGGGAGGAGATCACCCCCGCCAGCAGGGCCGCCTCCCAGGGCAGCAGCACCGACGCGCAGGGGCCGGGATCGTCGCTCTCGCCGCAGCCCGGGTGGTTGTAGCCGAAGTAGGTCTTGGCCGCCGCCTCGATCCCGGTCGCGCCCTCGCCGAAGTAGATCTCGTTCAGGTACTCGGTCAGGATCCTGTCCTTCGACCATTGGCGCTCGAGGTGATAGGCGAGGGCGGACTCGCGCAGCTTCTGGAACACGGTCCGGCTGCTCTGGGCGGCGAGCGCGTTCTTGACGAACTGCTGTGTGATCGTCGACGCCCCCTGCTCCACGGATCCCGAGGCCACGTCCTGCCACACGGCTCGCGCGATGCCCTGCCAGTCGACCCCGTCGTGCTCGTAGAAGCGACGGTCCTCGATCGCGACGACCGCCTCCTTGATCACCGGTGCGATCTCCTCGGACTCGAGCAGGATGCGGCCCTGGTTGTTGGTCAGGGTCGCGAGCTTCGTGTTGTAGGCGTCGTAGACGACCGAGTTCTCCGCCTGCGCGTACTGCTGGCGGGTCTCGAGCGACGGCAGGTCCTGGGCGACCGCCATCATGATCCCGAAGATCCAGGAGACGAACGCGAGCGCCGAGAGCCCGAGGATGACGACGGCGAAGCGCAGCTTGCGCATCCTCGGGCGGCCGGGGTTGTCGGGGTCGGACGGCCCCGGAGGGCGCGGCAGCGCTCGCCGCCGGCGCCAGCGACGCTCGGGCTTGGCGCCGAGCGCCTGCTCGCGCTCCTCGATGGCTTTCTCGGCCTGCTCGCGCTTGCGCTGCTGGCGCGCCTGCTTCTGGGCGCGGCGCTCCTCGGCGGAGCGCGACCGGCGACGCCGGCGGCGCGGCTCGTCGCCGCTCGCGGAATCGTGTTCGGGTCCAGAGTCCATGTCTCAGAGCGCGTTGGCGGGCCGTCGCCGCCTCGCCCGGACGCGGCGTGTGCCGGCGGGCCGGTCGGCCGGCGCCCAGCCACCACTCGAGCGGCTTCGGATCGCGCGAAGGAGCGGAGGCGATCCCCTTTTCAGCCGGCCGGTGAGTCTAGCATTGGCCCCGTGACGCCCCCGCCGGCCGACGCCGCCCCAGAGGACGCCGCGACGCTTCGGGACCTGCTCACCGGCGCCGTCGACGCGCTGCCCGCAGGGCGGCTCGCCGAGCAGCTTCGCGAGGGGCGCAGCCTGCGGGTCAAGCTCGGCGTCGATCCGACCAGCCCCGACATCCACCTCGGCCACTGCGTGGTGCTCGACCAAGCTGCGCGCCTTCCAGGACGCCGGCCACCTGGTGGTGCTGATCATCGGCGACTACACCGCCCGGGTCGGCGATCCCAGCGGCCGCGATTCCACGCGGCCGGTGCTCAGTCGACGGCGCAGATCGAGGCCAACGCCGAGACCTACCAGGAGCAGGCCTTCAAGGTGCTCGATCGCGATCGCACCGAGCTGCGCCGCAACAGCGAGTGGCTGGACATGCCGAGTGCGAGAGCTCTTCGACCTCGTTCGGCGCACACCGTCGCGCGGTTGCTCGAGCGCGACGACTTCACCAGGCGGATGGCGGCCGCCCAGCCGATCTCGACGCTGGAGCTGCTCTACCCGGTGCTCCAGGGCTACGACTCGGTCGCGGTCGAGGCCGACGTCGAGCTCGGCGGCACCGACCAGAAGTTCAACCTGCTCTTCGGTCGCGACGTCCAGGCCGCATACGGCAAGCGCCCGCAGTCGATCCTCACGATGCCGATCCTGCCGGGCACCGACGGCAAGCTGAAGATGAGCAAGTCCTACGACAACTACGTCGGCGTCACCGACCCGCCCGAGGAGATGTTCGGCAAGCTGATGAGCATCCCCGACGCGGCGATGGCGGAGTACTACCTGCTGCTCCTGTCCGAGGAGCTGGATCGGCGCCGCGGCCCGCGGTCGAGGCCAAGCGCGAGCTCGCTCGCCGGCTCACCGACCGCTTCCACGGCGAGGGCGTCCGGGGCGACGGCGGAGGCGCGCTTCGACCAGGTCCACGTCCGCGGCGAGCTGCCCGATCGAGATCCCGGTGGCGCGAGCTCGAGGTCGCGGACGGCGAGCACGGTCCACCTGCCGGCCCTGATCGCCGCCGAGTTCGGCCTCTCCTCGAGCGAGGCCCGCGGCTGATCGCCCAGGGCGGCGTGCGGCTCGACGGCGAACCGGTGGAGCCGGAGACGCTCGACCTGCCGATCGAGCGGCTCGACGGGGTCGTGCTCCAGGTCGGCAAGCGCCGTCACCGCAGGCTCGAGCGGGGGTGAGGCTGCTACATTCTTTCGTCCCGAAGCGGCCGCGAGGCTTGCCGGGGCGGCCATGAGGTGTTAACCTCGCTGGTCGCGCCCGAAACGGCGCCTGCGCCGAGAGGAGGCACCTCTCGGCCGGGAAGCGGTCTTTGAAAACTGAGCAGCGTGCGACCCGGGGCTCGCCCCGGGTCTGACAGGTCCGACCATCGCCTGTTCGCAGGCGATGGCAGCCAACCCCGTCATGTCGTCCGTGGCTCTGTGTACGCCACGGGCATCAGATATGACGACTTTCCGTATCGACAGAGGAACCGCCTCCGGTTGACGCCGGCGGCGGATTGAAACCCTCGAGTCACTTTTCACGGAGAGTTTGATCCTGGCTCAGGACGAACGCTGGCGGCGTGCCTAACACATGCAAGTTGAGCGACGAACCAGGGCTTGCCCTGGGGCAAAGCAGCGAACGGGTGAGTAACACGTGGGTAACCTACCCCGATGACCGGGACAACCCGAGGAAACTCGGGCTAATACCGGATGTGCTCGTCAGACCCAAGTCTGACGCGTAAAGGAAGCTTCGGCCTCCGTATCGGGAGGGGCCCGCGGCCCATTAGCTAGTTGGTGAGGTAACG
>CAVTCA010000004.1:75000-88960 GCA_963733075.1 uncultured Solirubrobacterales bacterium
CAGGCAAACTCCGAAGACCATTACGTGTATCTCGGGAGTCAGTGTGCGGGGGATAAACTTCGTACGCGAGAGGGGAACACCCCAGACCATCAGCTAAGGACCCCAAGTGTTCGCTAAGTGGGAAACGATGTTCGAATGCACAGACAACCAAGAGGTTGGCTTAGAAGCAGCCATCCTTGAAAGAGTGCGTAACAGCTCACTGGTCAAGTGTTCGGGCGCGGATAATTCAACGGGGCTCAAGCGAACCTCCGAAGCTATGGACTCAGGACGCCTGCGGGCGACCTGAGTGGTAGGAGAGCGTTCCTGCTGCATGAAGCGATCGCGTGAGCGGCCGTGGAGCGGCAGGAAGTGAGAATGCCGGCATGAGTAACGCAAGGGAGGTGAGAATCCTCCCCACCGATTGTCCAAGGTTTCCTGAGTAAAGTTCGTCTGCTCAGGGTTAGTCGGGACCTAAGGCGAGGCCGAGAGGCGTAGCCGATGGCCAACGGGTTGATATTCCCGTACCACGTCGCGTTCGTTATGACCGATGGGGTGACGAGGAAGGGTAAGGGAACCCAGGCGATGGTTGTCCTGGGGTAAGCGCGTAGCCAGTCGTGGTTGGTAAATCCGCCACGGTGCTTTGACGCGAGGCGCGATACCAGCTGGCTTGACCGCCGGCAAGTCCCCGCACCCATGCCTCCGAGAAAAACCTCTAGGCAGAACGCTCGTGCCCGTACCGAGAACCAACACAGGTGGACAAGTAGAGAATACTAAGGTGAGCGAGATAACCCTCGTTAAGGAACTCGGCAAAATCGTCCCGTAACTTCGGGAGAAGGGACGCCCCGGTAGGGTGAAGCCACTTGCTGGTGAAGCCCGAGGGGGCCGCAGTGACTAGGTCCAACCGACTGTTTACCAAAAACACAGGCCTCTGCTAAGTCGAAAGACGACGTATAGGGGCTGACGCCTGCCCGGTGCCGGAAGGTTACGCGGAGTTGTTAGCTCTTCGGAGCGAAGCAGCGAAGCTAAGCCCCGGTAAACGGCGGCCGTAACTATAACGGTCCTAAGGTAGCGAAATTCCTTGTCGGGTAAGTTCCGACCTGCACGAATGGCGTAACGAGTTGGACGCTGTCTCAACGAGGGGCTCGGTGAAATTAGAGTCTCGGTGAAGATACCGAGTACGCGCGGCAAGACGGAAAGACCCCGTGAACCTTTACTGCAACTTGATATTGGAGTTCGGTACACCTCGCTCAGGATAGGTGGGAGGCTTCGAACCGACGGTTTCGGCCGTCGGGGAGCCAACCTTGAGATACCACCCTTGGTGTGCTGGGCTTCTAACACAGCGCCGTAAGCCGGGCTGTGAACAGTGTCAGGCGGGCAGTTTGACTGGGGCGGTCGCCTCCTAAAGCGTAACGGAGGCGCCCAAAGGTTCCCTCAGCACGGTCGGAAATCGTGCGAAGAGTGTAAAGGCAACAAGGGAGCTTGACTGCGACACCGACGGGTGGAGCAGGAACGAAAGTTGGGCTTAGTGATCCGGCGGTTGCAAGTGGAAGCGCCGTCGCTCAACGGATAAAAGGTACTCCGGGGATAACAGGCTTATCGCTTCCAAGAGTCCATATCGACGAAGCGGTTTGGCACCTCGATGTCGGCTCGTCGCATCCTGGGGCTGGAGTAGGTCCCAAGGGTTGGGCTGTTCGCCCATTAAAGCGGCACGCGAGCTGGGTTCAGAACGTCGTGAGACAGTTCGGTCCCTATCTGCCGTGCGCGTTGGAGAGTTGAGAGGAGTCATCCTTAGTACGAGAGGACCGGGATGAACGCACCTCTGGTGTACCAGTTGTCCTGCCAAGGGCACCGCTGGTTAGCTACGTGCGGATCGGATAACCGCTGAAAGCATCTAAGCGGGAAGCCGACCTCGAGATGAGCTCTCCCATCCCCTTGAGGGAGTAAGACCCCTGGTAGACCACCAGGTTGATAGGCCGGCTGTGTACGCGTGGCGACACGCTCAGCAGACCGGTACTAATGGGTCGAGGTCTTGACGGATTTTTTGAATCCTCGTTTACGGCGGCTGGCGGTGCAGTTTTCAAGCCTCACCGGGGTCGGGCGGCTCCACGGAGCCGTGCGGTCTCGACCAATTTCGGTGGTCATAGCGAGGGGGAAACACCTCTTCCCATTCCGAACAGAGCAGTTAAGCCCCTCAGCGCCGATGGTACTTGGCCGGCAACGGCCTGGGAGAGTAGGTCACCGCCGTTTGCTTCCAAAGAGAGCCGCCCCCGGGCGGCTCTCGGTCGTTCCAGGCCCACACGAGCGGCGGGCGACGGCCGCGGGGCCACCGAGCCGCGGGCGCGCGCCAATCTCCACGGGGACGCCCAGCCATGGCTTTAGGATCGCGCCGTGAACGGCACGAGAACGATCGAGGGCGGCCGCTCGGCGAGGGCCGAGGACCTGGTCACCACCCTCGCGGCGGAGATCGGACCACGACGGCCCGGCTCGCGAGCCGAGGCGATGGCCGCGGAGGTGCTCGCGGACGGTCTGCGCGCCGCCGGCGCCCCAACTCGGATCGAGACCTTCCCCGCGTACTCGAGCTTCGGCTACCCCTACGGCCTGATCGCGGCGCTGGCGCTCGCGCCGGCCGCTCTGCCCAGGCGGTGGCCCGTGGCGCGTGGCGCGATCGCCGCCGCCGCGGCGGCGGCCCTGCTGAGCGAGGGCGCCCTGCGCCACACGCCACTCTCGTCAGCGCTCTCCCGCGGGGAGAGCCGCAACGTCGTCGCGTCGATCGACCCCCGCGGCCGGGTCGAGCGCACGCTCTGCCTGGTGGCCCACGCCGACAGCTCCCGCAGCGGGCTGCTGTTCCACCCGGCACTCGGCGCCACATCTTGCAGCGCTGGATCGCGGCCCAGTCGCTGGCGACGATCACCCTCGCGACGGAACCGCTCGCGGGCCGCTCGGCGCCGGGCCGGGCGCTCATGGGCGCGGCGCGCGCCGTCGTCGCCGCCGGCCTCGCGCTCCTGGCGGAGCGCGAGCTCCGCGGCCGGGACGTCCCCGGCGCGAACGACAACGCCTCCGGCGCCGCGGCGGTGGTCGAGCTGGCCACCGAGGTCGCCGACGCGCCGCTCGAGTCGACCCGGCTCGCCGTGCTGATCACCGGCTCTGAGGAGGCGGGCCTGCTCGGCGCCCGCGCCTTCCTCGACCGCCATGAGACGTCCGGCTGGCTGTTCCTCAACTTCGACGGCGTGGGCGCACCGGCGACGCTGCGCTATCTGCCGTCCGAGGGCGTGCTGTTGAAGTGGCACTCCGATCCGCGACTGCTGGCGCTTGCCGCCCGCCTGCGCCTCGAGCGTCCCGAGCTCGGCCTCGAGCCGCTCGACGCCCCGATCGGGCTCACCTACGACTCGACCGCCGTGCTCGCTCGCGGCGGCCGGGCGATGACCCTGGTCGCCGGCGACGGTGGCCGGATCCCGAACTACCACCAGCCGGGCGACACCGTCGCGAACCTCGACGGCGCGGCGCTCGGGCGGGCAATCGCCGTCGGCCGCGAGCTGATCGCGATGGTCGACCGCGGGGAGGCCGACGGCTAGCGCGGCCCGTGGACGGGCACCCGCGAGGCGCGCGCACCGCAGCCACCGCGGCGAGCCTTCGCGAACGTCTCCCACCCGGCCGAAGGGCCGGGCCGTTCGCGACAGGGCCCGTCCGCGGTGCCACCCACGCCTGCGGGAAGGGGCTCGAGTCCGTACTCGCCGAGCGTGGCGAAGTCGATCGCCAGGTCGATCGCGCCGAGGATCCGCTGGCCGATGCAGCTTGCTGTTGTCGCTTCTCGATCTCACGCGGGCCAGGCTAGGAACGCCTCCGGACAGAACATACGTTCTGCACACGATCTTGCACCAGGGCATCCAGGTCGCCGTCATCCGCGCCGGCCGAAGCTGTGCGGGCGAGGCGCCACGGCGGCGATCTCGCGACTCGGCCCGCCGCCCGCCGCCGCGACCCGTGCGGGCGCAGGCGCGTCGGCATGGTCGGGATCGCGGCCGGTCTCGCGGTGCGCGGGAGGCTCGATCCGGCGCACCTCGCCACCGACCGCGTGGGCGGGCACCGAGAGCCGCTCGACCGAATCGGCGAGCACGTTGATCACCTGCTCTCGCCGCTCGAGGCGACCGCTGACGAGCGCGAAGGATGCGGTCCGAACCGCCAGCCGGCAGCGCTCGTACACCGGAGGCGGCACGATCACGTTCGCCACCCCGACCTCGTCCTCGATCAGCATGAACACGATCCCCTTCGCCGTCGCCGGGCGCTGGCGGGCGACGACCATGCCGGCGATCCGGACCTGGGTCCGATCGCCGATCACCCGCAGGTCGTCGGTGCGGACGAGCCCGTCCCCGAGCTCCGGGCGCAGGACCTCGACCGGGTGCTCGCCGAGGGTGATCCCGGTCGAGGAGTAGTCGGCGACGATCCGCTCCCAGGAATCGAGCGGGCGCAGGTCGGGCGGAGCGGGGAGCGGGAGCGGCAGCGCCAGCTGCGCGTGAGCGCGCCCGCCCACCCGCTCGCTGCCGCGCGCCACCCCCAGCCGCCAGAGCTCGTCGCGGCGAAGCGCCGCGCCCGCGGGATGGCCGAGTCGCTCGCAGGCCCCGGCCCAGGCGAGTCGCTCGAGGCCATCCCGGCTGACCCCCGAGCGCGAGGCGAGCTCGGCGAGGTCGCGGTAGTCCCCGGCCCGCTCGCGCTCGGCGACCAGCCCGGCGGCCTCCTCCTCGCCGACCCCCTTGATGTAGCCGAGGCCGAGACGGACGGCGGGCTCGCAGCTGTCGCTCGGCGCTGCTTCGACCGTGCACTCGACACTCGCTCGCGTTCACATCGACGGGCCGCACCTCGATCCCGCGTCGCTGGGCCTCGTGGGTGAGCGAGTCGGGTGGATAGAAGCCCATCGGCTGCTCGTTGAACAGCGCGCAGAGCAGCTCGGGGCCGTAGTGGACGCGCAGCCAGGTCGACTGGTAGGCGAGCAGGCCGAAGGCGGCTGCGTGCGACTTCGGAAAGCCGAAGCCGGAGAAGCCGCGCACCTGCTCGAAGATCCGCTCGGCGAGCTCCCGCTCGACCCCCCGCTCGACCGCGCCGGCGACGAAGCGCTCGCCGTAGGCGTTCAGCGCCGCCTCCGAGCGGCGGCGGCTCATCGCCCGCCGCAGCCCCTCGGCCTCGCCCGCGGTGAACCCGGCCATCGCCATCGCCACCTGGATCACCTGGTCCTGGAAGACGATCGCCCCGAGCGTGTCGGCGAGGATCGGCTCCAGGCACGGATGCTCGTAGGGCACCTCGTAGCCGGGGTCCTCGCGCAGCAGCCGGCGGCGCTCGAGGTAGGGATGCACGGCGCCGCCCTGGATCGGCCCCGGGCGCACCAGCGCCACCTGGACGATCACGTCGTCGAGCGTCTCCGGCAGGCTGCGCGGCAGCATCTGCATCTGGGCGCGGCTCTCGATCTGAAACACGCCGGTGGTCTCCGCCGCCCGGATCGCCTCGAACGTCGGCTCGTCGTCGAGCGGGATCCGCGACAGGTCGACGCGCTCTCCGCGCGCCGCGGCGATCGACTCGACGCAGCGCTCGACCGCCGAGAGCATCCCGAGCCCGAGCAGGTCGATCTTGAGAAAGCCCGCGTCCGCGCACGAGTCCTTGTCCCATTGGACGATCTGGCGCCCTTCCATCGCGGCCGGCTGCACCGGGCAGATGTCGACCAGCGGCCGGGTCGAGAGCACCATCCCCCCCGGGTGCTGGGAGAGGTGACGCGGCAGCCCCCAGGCCTCGCGGGCCAGCCGCGCCAGGCAGCGCCAGCGCGGCGTCGCGGCCCGCGCCGGACCGATCGCCTCGGCGATGTCGCGCTCCACCTCGTCGCCGCGCGAGTACATGTCGGCGATCTGGGCGACGCGCTCGATCTCGCCCGGCGGCAGGCCGAGCGTCTTGGCGAGGTCGCGAACCGCGCCGCGCGAGCGATAGCAGGCGAAGGCGGAGACCAGCGCCGCCCGCTCGCGGCCGTAGCGATCGTGGACGCGAGGGATCAGCTGCTCGCGGATGTCACGCGGGAAGTCGAGGTCGATGTCGGGCATCTCGGTGACGTCGTCGTTGAGGAAGCGCCCCAGGAACAGCCCGGCCTTGACCGGGTCGACATGCGAGAGGCCGGTCAGATAGCAGACGACCGAGCTCACGCTCGAGCCCCGGCCTCGCCCGGGAGGCAGCAAGTTGCGCGCCGAGTCGGGGCTGCGGACCTCGGCCGCGACCTCCCGCGCCAGCTCGAGCAGGTCGAAGTGCAGGAGGAAGAACCCCGAGAGCCCGAGCCCGCGGATCACCCGCAGCTCCTCCTCGAGCCGCCGCTCGGCCTCGGGCCGCTCGGCGGTGCCCGCGTAGCGGAGCTCGAGCCGTCCGCGGCAGATCTCGGCCAGGGTGCGGTCGGCCTCGAGGTCCTCGGAGCCCGGGTAGCGGTAGCCGAGCTCGGCGGTGAGGTCGAAGCGCAGCCGCTCCGCCAGCCGCTCGGTCTCGGCGACCGCCTCCGGATGCTCGGCGAAGCGCGCCGCCATCGTCGCCGGCGGGGCGAGCACGGCGCTGGTGTTGCCGCGGCGCTCGGACTCGCACTCCTCGAGCATCGTGTGGGTGCGGACGGCGACCAGGGCATCCTGGAGCTCGGCCCTGGCGCGGTCGTGGGCGTGGACGTTGCCGGTCGCCACGCAGGCGACCCCGAGCCGCTCGGCGACCCCGGTGAGCCAGCGGTTGCGGGCCCGGTCGCGCCGCCACAGCGGCCGCTGCAGCTCGATCCGCAGGCGCTCGCGGCCGAAGGCGGCGACCAGACTCCGCGCCCAGGGACTCGGCGCGGCGCGGCTCGCCGCGTTCCCAGGCGCCGGCGATGGCGCCGTCGCGAGCGCAGCCCGAGAGGCAGACGAGGCCCTCGTTTCGCTCCAGCAGCGAGCTCAGGGCGAGGGCGGGGGGGAGGGGATCGCGACCGGGCCGCGGCCTGGTCTGCGAATGCGCCTCGGTCAGCAGCCGGCAGAGGTTGCGCCAGCCGACGGCCGACTCGACCAGCACGGTGAGGTGCCCGACGCCGTCGATGGTCAGCTCGGCGCCGTGGATCGGGCGCAGGCCGATCCCCTTGGCGGCCTGGGCGAGCTCCATCGCGCCGCAGACGTTGTCGTGATCGGTGAGCGCAAACGCCTCGTAGCCGTACTCGGCGGCTCGGCGGGCGAGCTCCTCGGGCAGCGAGGCGCCGTCGAGGAACGAGTACGAGGAGTGGGCGTGCAGCTCGACGTAGGCCATGCCTGGATCGTCATCTAGGCCCGCTGCTCGTACCAGCGCTCGCCGTCGGGCGGCTCGCGGAAGACGACCAGGTTGCGGCCGCCGGCGAGCACGAGCTCGAAGTACTGCCTCCGCAGGGGCTTCGGCGTCCACCAGCGGTCCTCGACCAGCCACTGCTCGCGCACCGCCTCGACCTCGACCCCGCCGATCCGCACCGGCGCGCCGTCGGCGGCGGCCAGCACCTCGATCGGGCGCGGCCAGTAGACCTGGGGCCTAGCCATCGTGATCGCCGAAGGGGGCGAAGATCGCCCGGCGCTCGGGCACGCGGGAGCCGGGGTCGACCTCGAGCACCCGCAGGACGGCGTCGCGGCCGGCGGCCGAGCGCGCCTGGCGCACGGCCTCGGTCAGCCGCCCCCGTCGCTCCTCGGCCGGCGAGCGTGCGAGCACCTCCTGCTCGCCGGCCTCCGGACCGAGCTCGAGCGCCCGCAGCCCGAGCCACACGGCCGGCCCGGGAAGCTCGCCGAGGCGCGGGGCGAGCACCAGCGCCAGCCGCTCGGCGCTGGCGCTGGCGCTGCGCAGGACGACCTCGGTGCGCCAGCCGCCGGCGCCGGCGAGGCCCGCCTCGATCCGCAGCCGGCGGATCGTCCTGTTCGCCCTTGCCGGGTGAGCCAGCAGGCGCTCGATCAGCAGGCCGAGCGCCCGTGCGAGCTGCTCGCCCGAAGCCGCCTCGCCGAGCCCGAGCCGAGACTCGATCTCGATCTGCGGACGGCGCGGGCGAAGCGGCTCGTCGGCGCCGCGCGCCAGCCTCAGCGCCCGCAGGCCGAGCTCGCCGAAGCGATCGGCGACCGCCGCGGCCGGCAGGGCCGCGAGCTCGCCCAGGGTCGCGACCCCGAGCCGCTCGAGCGAGTCGATGCACGCCGCCTCCTCGGCTTCGCGGGCGGGGGCGTCATGGTGGGCGCGATCTCCACGGTCGCGAACCAGCCGGCCGCTGAGCGCGTGGACCGGCAGGTTCGCCAGCAACCGCCGCGCGGCGGCGTCGGAGAGCACGAGGGCGGGGCGCCGGGCGCGCATCCGCGTCGCCGCCGCGTGGGCGCTGAGCCGGTTCGGCCCGGCCCCCACCCGCGCCCCGGAGGCCCCGGGAGCGCCCGCCGGGCCCGGGTGAGCACGGCCTCCGGCCCGCCGCAGAGCGCCCGCAGCGGCTCGGTGGCGAAGAACGCCTCGCCGGGACGCGAGGGCTCGACCGCGGCGCCGATCGACTCGAGGCTGCGCAGCGAGCGCTCCCAGGCGGCCTCGGCCCGGACCGGGTCGGGGGCCACCAGGCCGAGCGCCGGGCAGCGCGAGAGCGCCTCGCCGATCCGCATCCCAGCCCGGACCCCGTATGCCTCCGCCGCCCCCGACGCCTCGCCGATCACCTGCGGGCCGCCGGGCTCGGGCGCCAGCGCCACCGGCTTGCCGAGCAGCTCTCGCCGATCACCCAGGGCGCTCGAGAGCGAGAGGCGGGGGATCAGCGCGCAGACGATCATCATCGAATCGAACACATGTTCGTATAGCGCGCCGAGGATGTCAAGCCGGATACACGCGCTCGTCAGAATCTCGATTCGGATGCCCCGATCTGCGATCCGGAGGCCGCGACCGAGCCTCATCGCGCTGCCCGCCCTCGCGCTCGCCCTCGCTCTGTCCGCCTGCGGGGGCGGCTCGGCGGACGGCGAGGAGACCGTCGAGGTCACCGGCGCCGACGCGGCGGACGTCGAGGTGATCGACGAGTGGGCGCAGACGCTGACCGCCGGCGACATCGACGGCGCGGCCGCGCTGTTCGCGCTCCCGAGCCTGGCCCAGAACGCGGCCCCCCGCTGCGGATCGACAGCCTCGCCGACGCCAAGCTGTTCAACTCGTCGCTTCCCTGCGGCGCGGTCCTCACCGAGGCGACCGCCGCGCACGGGCTCACGATCGCCACCTTCCGGCTCACCGAGCGCCCGGGCCCGGGCAGCTGCGGGTCGGGGACCGGCGCGGAGGCCCAGACGGCGTTCGGGATCGAGGACGGCGAGATCGTCGAGTGGCGCCGCGTGGTTCCCGCCGACGACGATGGCGACGGTGCCCCGCAGGCCCCGAGCAGCTCCGCCTGAGCGTAAGCTTGCGGAGACGCAGCACCGATTCTGATAGAGAACGGGGCCCAGGGCCACTGAGGCCCGGGTTGTCTTGCGAGAGAGGAGAGTTCATGTCAAGGATCAGGCTGGTCGTGTTGCCCCTGGTGGTGGCCGGCTTGTCGCTCGGGATCGCCGCCTGTGGCGACGACGACGACGACGACGGAGGCGATTCGGGCGGCGGGGAGACCTCGCTCGACATGACGATCGGCGTCTCGCTGCCGCTGAGCGGCGACCTCGCGGACTTCGGCCCGCCCGGCGAGAAGGCCGCGGACCTGGCGATCTCAGAGATCAACGCCGCGATCGAGGAGGTCGGCGCCGACCACACGGTCGAGGTCGTCAAGGAGGACAACTGCGGCGCGGCCGATCCGCAGTGCGCCGTGCAGGCGCAGCGCAAGCTGGCGACGTCCGACGGCGCGAGCTGCATCGCCGGGCCCGTGGGGCTCGGCCGACACGATCCCGAGCGGCGAGTCGGTGTCGATTCCCGAGGAGGTCCCGCTGATCTCACCGTCGGCGACCCGGACGAGATCACCGAGCTCGACGACGACGGCTTCGTCAACCGGACGTCACCGCCCGACTCGTTCCAGGGCCCGACGCTGTCGCACGTACCTGGTCGACGAGGCGCTCGGCGGCGCCGAGGGCAAGACGGTCAACATCGGCGCTCGCAACGACGCCTACGGCACCGGCCTGGCGCAGACGTTCAGCGACCGCCTGGGAGGACGCTCGGCGGTGAGATCGGCGAGGAGGTCATCTACGACATCGACCTGCCGAACTACGACACCGAGGCCGATCAGATCGTCTCCGGGAATCCGGACGGGATCGTGATCATCGACTTCCCGGAGACCTACAACAAGGTCGGTCCCGCGCTCGTGCGGACCGGGAACTTCGATACCGACGACCACGTTCGTCACCGACGGTCTGATCGACGCGACCTGGCCGACGCCGGCGAGGAGGCGGCCAACGGCCTGCGCGGCACCGCGCCGGGCGCGCCCGACGACGAGACCCAGGCGAAGGCGTTCGACAGCCGCGTACAAGGCGGCTGAGCCGAAGGACGTCGATCGGCAGACGTTCGACGCGCAGAACTTCGACGCCGTCGTCCTCTGCTACCTGGCGGCCGTCGCCGCCGGGTCGACCGAGGGCGCCGACATCGCGGCCGAGATCCAGGCCGGTGAGCGGTCCGCCCGGTGACCAGTACACCTGGGAGGAGCTGCCCGACGGCGATCGAGGCGCTGCAGAACGGCGACGACATCGACTACCAGGGCGCTGCCGGCGCGATCGATCTCGACGAGACCGGCGACGCGACCGCCGGCGTCTACGACACTCTACGAGTTCAAGGAGCACCGCGCCCGAGACCGTGGACGAGGTCGAGGTGCGAGCCGCCGGGCTCCTGACCCGGTAGCCACCGGCGCGCGAGCGCCGCAGCGCGATACGAGCGGCCGGGGCCTTCGGGCTCCGGCCGCTTCGCGTCCTGCGCGAGCTACTCCGGTCTCGCGTCGGGCTCGTCGATCCGGGCGGTGCCGCCGAGGTAGAGCTCGGCGACCTTGGGGTCGTCGAGCAGCTCCTGGCCCGGGCCCTCGAAGCGGTCCTTGCCGAGGTCGAGGACGTAGCCGCGGTCGGACATCGCCAGCGCCCGGCGCGCGTTCTGCTCGACCATCATCATCGTCACCCCGGCCTGGTTGACCTCCCGGGTCTTCTCGAAGATCGCGTCGACGAACGCCGGCGCCAGGCCGGCCGACGGCTCGTCGAGCAGCAGCACGTGCGGGTCGGGCATCAGCGCCTTCGCCATCGCCACCATCTGGCGCTCGCCGCCGCTCATCGTCCCCGCGGCCTGCGTTCGCCGCTCGCCGAGCCGCGGGAAGAGCTCGTACATGCGCTCCTTCTGGTCCGCCGTCCGCGAGCGGTCGAGCGAGCCCATCTCGAGGTTCTCCTCGACGGTGAGGCTCGGGAACACGTTGTCGAGCTGGGGCACGTAGGTGAGCCCGAGGCGGGTGATGTCGTGGGGCTTGCGCCCGGCGATCTCCTCGCCGCGGAACTCGATCCGCCCCTCGCGCGGATGCAGGAGGCCGAAGATCGTCTTGATCAGGGTCGACTTGCCGGCCCCGTTGGGCCCGACGATGGTGACGATCTCGCCCTCGCGGACGTCGATCGAGACGCCGTTGAGGATGTCGACCTCGGGGATGTAGCCGGCGATCACGCCCTCGGTGCTCAGGACCACCTCGCCGCTCGGTCGTCGGAGCTCATGACGGTGCTCCCGTTGCCGTTCCCGCCGCCGCCGAGGTAGGCGTCGATCACGGCCTGGTCGGAGCGGACCTCGTGCGGCTCGCCGTCGGCGATCACCGCGGCCCTCCGCCATCACGATCACCCGGTCGGAGTGGTTCATGACCACCTCCATGTCGTGCTCGATGAACAGGAAGGTGACCCCCTCCTCGGCGCGCAGGCGCTGCATGTGGTCGAGCAGCCGCCGTCCGAGCGTCGGGTTGATGCCCGCCATCGGCTCGTCGAGGAGCAGGAAGCGCGGCTGCGCCATCAGCGCCCGCGCCAGCTCGAGCAGCTTGCGCTGCCCGCCGGAGAGCGTCCCGGCGTACTCGTCCGCGAGCCGGGTGAGGTTGAAGACGTCGAGCAGCTCGATCGCCTGCTCGTGGACCTCGCGCCTCGCGCGTGCGCCAGCCGAACGGGCGAAAGACCACGTTGGCCAGGCGCTCGCCCGGCTGGTCGGGCGCGGCGAGCATCATGTTGTCGATCACCGGCATCGCCGCCAGCGCCTTGGTGATCTGGAACGTCCGCACCATCCCGAGGCGGGCGATCATGTACGGCGGCCGGCCCTGGACCTCGCGCCCGTCGAACACCGCCCGGCCCCTGTCGGGCCGGTAGAAGCCGGTGATCAGGTTGAAGAAGGTGGTCTTGCCGGCGCCGTTCGGCCCGATCAGCGCCGTGATCGAGCCCTGGTCGACGTCCATGGTCGCGCCGCGGACGGCCTGGATGCCGCCGAAGCGCTTGTGGATCTCGGTCGCCTCGAAGAGCTTGCGGCCGCTCGCGGGCGCAGGGGTGGCGGCGGGCGGCCGGCCGGGCGTCAGTCACCGAGGACCATCTCCTCCCGCTTGCCGAACGCGCCCTGCGGCCGGAACGCCATCAGCCCGATCAGCACGAGGCCGAGGATGATGAACCGAAGCGCGGCGATCTTCGTCTCCGAGAGCGGCAGCTCGAGGAAGCGCAGGCCCTCGAGCACCGTCCACATGATGATCGCGCCGATCGCCACCCCCCAGTAGTTGGCGAGGCCCGCCGAGCAGCAGGACGACGTAGCCGATGAAGGTGACCAGCGGCTGGAACTCGTCGGGGACGACGAACTTCAGGTTGAGCGCGAGCAGGAAGCCGGCCAGCGCCCCGGTCGTCGCCGCGAGCGCCAGCGACTGGAGCTTGTAGGAGAACGCGTTCTTGCCGAGCGCGCGGGCCGCGTCCTCGTCCTCGCGCACCGCTCGCAGCACCCGCCCCCAGGGCGTGCGCTGGATGCGGCGTGAAGACGAACATCAGCAGGATCGCCAGCCCCCAGGTGACGAGGAACAGCGGGAACTGGGCGGGAACGTCGGTCCATCCGAGGTCGACGATGAACTCCTCGATCGACTCGGAGATCGAGTCCCAGCTGTCGTCGAAGCCGAAGATCCCCTGGGCGCCGTTGGTGAGGTCGCGGGCGTTGAGCGCGACCAGCGCGGATCGCCTCCGCGGCGGCGATCGTGACGATCGCGAAGTAGTCGGCGCGCAGCCGCAGCGAGGGCAGCCCGATGAGCAGGCCGAAGCCGACCGCGACGGCGATCGCGACCGGCAGGCTGAGCCAGAAGTTCCAGCCCTCCTCGGCGGTGCAGGATCGCCATCGTGTAGGCGCCGATCGCCATGAACCCGACCTGGCCGAAGTTCTGGATCCCGGTGAAGCCGACGTTCATCTGCAGGCCGGTCGAGAAGACGACGTAGATCCCGGCGATCACCCCGACCGAGGTCCAGAACTCGAGGTCGGTGAACGCCTCGAACGAGACCGCGAGCTGGAAGATCTGCGAGCGGGTCGCTCATACCGCCCTCGCCTGGCCGAAGATGCCCTGCGGCCGGATGATCAGGACGATGATCAGGATCAGGAAGCCGACCGCGAGCTTCGAGGCCCGGAGCGACGATGAAGGTCGACCACTCGATCACGACGCCGAGCACGATCCCCGCGGCGAGCGCGCCGAACGCGTTGCCGATCCCGCCGAGGACGACGGCGGCGAAGATCGGCAGCAGCAGCTCGAAGCCGAGCTCGGGCTGGAGCTGGGTGAGGGCGCCGGCGAACACGCCGGCGAGGCCGGCGAGGCCGGCGGCGAACAGCCAGGTGTAGAGGATGATCCGCGAGGTGTCGATGCCCGAGGTCTCGGCGAGGTCGAGGTCGTCGGAGAGCGCTCGCATCCGCTTGCCGAGCAGGGTCATCCGCAGCATCAGCCCGGTCGCGAGCAGGGTCGACGGAGCCGACGATGATCACGATCAGCTGCGTGCGCCCGATCCGCAGATCGAGGAAGTTGACCGTGTCGGTGCGGTTGACGTCGAGCTGGCGCAGCTCGGTGCCCCAGATG
>CAVTCA010000005.1:0-225969 GCA_963733075.1 uncultured Solirubrobacterales bacterium
CTCGCGCTCGGACGGGATCGTCGACTGGCGCGCCTGCCTCGACCCGGGCGCCGACGAGCGCGTCGAGATCAGCGCCTCCCACTGCGGCATGGCGCTCAACCGCAGCGCCTACGAGCACCTCGCCCGCGTGCTCGGGGACGACGCGGCCCCGCTCGCTCGCGCCGCTTGACTACCCGCGCTCGAGCAGGGCGACGCATTCGATGTGCGGCGTCTGCGGGAACATGTCGACCGGGCGGACGCGGGTGAGGCGGTAGCCGGCCTCGACCATCTGGGCGGCGTTGGGCGCGAGCGTGGTGGGGTTGCAGGAGACGTAGACCACGCGCGAGGGCTGCGCCTCGAGGATCCGGCGGACGACCTTCTGCGAGAGGCCGGCCCGCGGCGGGTCGACGACGAGTACGTCCGGGCGCCCGGCCTCCTCGACGAGGTCGCGCATCGCGAGCCGGATGTCGCCCGCGAAGAAGCGGGCGTTGAGGACGTCGTTGCGGCGGGCGTTCTCGATCGCGTCCGCGACCGCAGCCTCGACGATCTCCACCCCGACGACCTCGCGGGCGCGGGCGGCGAGCGTGAGGCCGATCGTGCCGATCCCGGAGAAGAGATCGAAGACGCGCTCGTGGCCGCGCAGCGACGCCGTCTCGGCGGCGATGCCGTAGAGCTGCTCAGCCATCTCGGTGTTGGTCTGGAAGAACGCCTCGGGGCTGACGAGGAACTCGAGGCCGCCGAGCTGCTCGCGCAGCTGCGGGACCCCGGACAGCAGGACGGTCTCGCCGCCCGCCGACTTCTCCCCGAGCTGGTCCTGGCGGGTCCAGAAGAGGCCGTCGCACGACACCGCGTCGATCAGCGAGTCGGCGTCGATCGCGCCCTCGGAGGTGACGAGCCGCACCTGCAGATCGCCGGTCCGGCGGCCCTCGCGGACGACGAGGTTGCGCAGCAGGCCGCGTTGGTCGCGCCGGTCCCATGCCGAAAGCCCTTGGGCGCGGGCCCACGCGAGCCCCCCGAGGTGGGGATGCTGCGGCTGCGCCTCGGCCCCGCGTCGGCGCTGGAGATCGCCGAGGAGGGCCCGCCCCTGTTCAGCCACACGAGCCTGAGCTCGCGCTTTCGGCTCGATCCTGAGACCGGCCTGGCGCTGGCGGTGTTCGTCTCGCAGGACTGCCACGTCTGTCGCTCGCCTCGAGCCCTCGATCCGGGTCCTCGCCGGCGATCCTCGCGTAGCGGTGGAGAGCTTCGAGGAGGGGGTGGATCCGCGGTCTGGGCCGAGCTCGAGATCCCGGGGAGTCCGTTCGCGGTCGCGGTCGATCGGCAGGGCACGGTGCTGGCCAAGGGCACCTTCAACAACCTCGCCCAGCTCGAGAGCGTGCTGGCGACGGCCGAGCGGCGCCGAGCCGAGCGCGAGCTCGCCGGAGCGATCGGTGTCTGAGCCGCAGCGCGGCGCCGACCGCGTCGGCCGGGCGCTCGACTCCCTCGCGGGCGATACCTCGCGCCGCGGCTTTCTCGCGCGCGCCGGCGCTGCGTTGACGACGCTCACCGCCGGCGGCCTCGTCGCGAAGGCGATCCGGCCCGGCGAGGCCGACGCGTTCCACTTCTGCGGCCACACCTTCACCACGGGCTCGTGCCTGCACCCGACCGGCCTGCCGCGGATCGACGGCCACGGCTACCCGCTGCGCGCCGACGACGGCGACCCCGTCGACGACCTCGGCCGCGCCGTCAACTCCAAGGGCGTGCCCGTCGACGACGGACGGCAAGGCGCTGCACGACCCCGACGGCCGGCCGCTGCCGCCGGCGCCGCGGACCAGGGTCTGCGACGCGACCTCGCGGGTGTACGGCTTCGACCCGCACGTCGACGGCGGCTGGTATCGCTGCTGCGGCGGCAGCGTGCGCAAGCTGGTCGATTGCTGCGCCAACACCGACCGGCGGATCAACGGCGACGCAGCGCTCGAGGGCTACTGCTTCCGCGGGCGCAAGGTCTTCTGCGTCATGTACTTCCAGACGAAGGTCCCATGCTGATCGCGGGCCACCGATGAGCGCGCTCGAGACGATCATCGTCGCCGCCGCGCTGCTCGCCGGGCTCACCGGCACCTGGTCGCCGTGCGGCTTCTCGATGATCGAGACGATCGGCCCGGTCGGCCACCGCGGCGGACGCGCGACGACGATCGCGGCCGCCGTCACCTTCAGCCTCGGCGCACTCGCCGGCGGCGCGCTCACCTTCGGGGTCGCTCGCGGCGCTCGGCGGGCTGCTCCACGGCGCCGACCAGGCCGCCGCCTACGTCGCCGCGGCGGCGGTCGCCGCCGCGGCGGCGGTCGCCGAGTTGCGCGGCGCGCCGATCCTGCCCCAGCTTCGGCGCCAGCTGCCCGAGCACTGGCGCCGGCTGATGCCGATGCCGGTCGCCGCCGGCCTCTACGGGGTCCTGCTCGGCCTCGGGTTCACCACCTTCGTGCTCACCTTCGGCGTCTTCGCCCTCGCCGGGATCGCCTTCGCGCTCGGCGATCCGGCCCTCGGGCTGGCGCTGGGGCTCGCCTTCGGGCTCGGCCGCGCGCTGCCGATTGCGCTGATCGCACCGATCGCCGATCGGGAGGCCGGGATCCGGATCACCGAGACGATGGCGGCGCGCCCGGGCATCTACCGCGGCTTTCGCTTCGGCGACGGGCTCGCCCTGCTCGCGGCGGCCGGGGCGCTGGTCGTCGCCGCGCCGGCCGGCGCCTCGCACACCGAGGCGAGGCCTGCCGCCGACCCGGCCGTCGGGGGCGATGACGTCGCCTTCCAGCGCCCCGACGGCTCCGGCTTCCTTCGCCGCGGCGGCCGCAGCGTGGCCCTCCCCGGGGACGACCCGGCGCTCGGCGACGGCCGCATCGCGGTGATCGCCGGGCGCGAGATCAGGATCCTCTCGGCCAAGGACCTGACCCAGATCGGCCGCGTCCCGGCGCCGGACGCGGACGCGGTCGCGATCTCTAAGGGCTGGCTGGTCTGGCGCGCGCGCAAGAACGGTCGGGACTTCCTGCGCGCTCGCAGCATTCGCGATCCGCAGCGCCCCGGTCCGCAGCACTCACTGGGGAAGGCCGGCGGCAGCGCCCAGCTCGGGCGCCCGAGCCTCGACGACAATCGGCTCGTCTACGCCCGCGCGACCCCGCGCGTGAACACGATCGTCCGCCGCCTGCTCGGAGCGAAGCGCAAGAAGCGCGCCAAGGCGATCTTGCTGCGCTCGCGCACCGAGGGGCTGTCGAACCCCTCGATCAACGGCCGCTCGCTGCTCTACGTTCGCAGCAGCGCCCGCGCCGACCGGTTGAAGCTCGCCCGGGGCGGCGGCGGCGGATCCGGCCGGACCCTGCTCTCGCGCCGCACCGGCACGCTCTGGTCGACGGCGCTCAGCGATCGACGCGCCTACGTCACCCTGATCCACGGGTCGCGCCCGCGCCAGAAGATTCTCTCCGTGCAGAGGTAAGCCAACGAAACGAGGTTCCACCACACCGCGAACCCGTGATCGGCGCGGCCTCCCCCTAGCCGGCGAGGCTGTTGATCGTCGATCACGATGAAGAGCGCGATCACGACCTCGTTGACGACCCAGGAGTTGTCGTTCATCCAGTCGCGCAGCTTCGGCAGGAAGCGCTGCGCCCGCTCGCCCAACGCCACGACCAGCAGCGCCGGCAGCGCGATCAGGAACAGCGTCAGGAAGATGAACGGCAGCGCGTGCCACCAGGGATCGCCGCCGTTGTGGAGGAAGGCGCCGACCGCGACCGAGGTGAGGATGTCGGTCGGAAAGACGCCGAGCAGCAGGAAGCCGAGCTTGAACGAGAAGCCCGGGGACGCCGTCTGCAGCTTGCCCATCCACTTCGGCGGCTCGGCCGTCGCGCGGGCCAGGTAGACGTGAATCGCCGCCGCGACGAGCAGCACGAGGATGATGATGTCCACCGTCTCGTCGCCGGAGCCGGCCGAGAGGCCGTCGACGAAGAAGTAGGCGGCGGTGACGATCGCCGTGATCGAGAGCGAGGCGCCGAACACGTAGGCTGCCGAGTTCCGGCGCCAGTTCTCGCTCGTGGCGAGGAAGATCGCGCTCAGGATCTGCGGCCCGGCGATCATCACGAAGCACATCGGCAGGACCTTCGCGATGTTCATGGCTCGAACCCTATTCGTACGCCAGCGCCTCGAGCACGTCGAGGCGTGAGGCGCGGCGGGCCGGGCCGATCGCGGCGAGGACGCCGGCGATCGCGGCCAGCACCAGCAGCCCGATCAGCTGGCCGATCGGGATCGAGAGCGTGAAGCCCTCGTCGGCGAGCGGACGGCTGACGAGCACCGCGAAGAGGACGCCCAGGCGCGAGCCCGAGGACGCCGCCGATCAGCGCCGTGATCACCGCCTCGTAGCGGACCGTGCGCCGGATCTGGCGCCGTGACGTGCCGACCGCGCGCAGCAGGCCGAGCTCGCGGGTGCGCTCGTGGATCGTCAGCGCCAGCGTGTTGACGATCCCGAACAGCGAGACGACCACCGAGAGCAGCAGCAGCACGTAGATGATTCCGAGCAGCTGGTCGAGCTGCTCCGCGATCGAGTCCTTGAGCTCCTCCTGGTTCTGGACCTGGACCGTCGGGAAGCGCTCGTCGAGCGCCGCCTCGATCGCCGACCGGACCGCGGCGACGTCGGCTCCGGGCTCGAGGTTGATGAAGACGTTGGTCGCGGAATTGGGCTCGCCGAAGGCCTCCGCGTTGGCGTCGGAGGCGGCGTAGTCGCCGATGAAGTCGCTGTTGTCGGTGAACGTGCCGACGACCGTCAGCCTCACGGGGTCGCCGCTGACCGTCTGCGCCGTGAAGCTGGAGCCGACCTCGAGCCCGATTGTCGTCGGCGAACTGCTCGTCGATCACCGCCTCGTCCGCAGCGAGGCCGGTGAGCAGCTCGTCCGAGCCCTCCTCCCAGTCGAGCCGCAGCACCTGGGCCGCGGTCGCCGGGTCGATCAGGGTCAGCGTGCCCTGCCTCGCCGTCGACCTCGTCCTCGGTGAACCGAAGCGCGGAAGCGGTCTCGACCCCGTCGATCGCCGCGACCTCGTCGCGAACCGCGATCGGGATGTCGGAGAAGCCGTCGTCGTTGGAGATCGTCAGGTCGCCGATCAGCGTCTTGTCGATCGCGTCGTCGATCGAGCCCTTGATCCCGGCCGCGAACACGGCGACGAACGAGACCAGGGCGAGGCCGATCATCAGCGCCGCCGCGGTCGAGGCGGTGCGGCCGGGGTTGCGGACCGAGTTCTCGCGCGCGAGCGTTCCGGGGACGCCGCCGAGGCGCTCGAGCGGCGCGCCGACGACCGAGGCCACCGGCGTCACCAGCAGCGGGCTGAGCAGGGCGACGCCGAGGAAGACGCCGACCGCGCCGGCGCCGACCCAGGCCTCGCCCGGCGTCAGGGCGCCGAAGATGCCGAGCGCCATCGCCGCCGCGCCGAGGCCGGCCAGCACGACGCCGGCCGCGGTGCGCCGCCGGCGCTCGCTGCGACGTCGCCGCGACGACGCCGTCGCGCAGCCCGGTCACCGGCGGGACCTTGGTCGCCCGCACCGCGGGAGCGAGGCCGGAGACCACCGCGATCACGGTTCCGAGCAGCAGCCCGACGATCATCGTGCGCGGCTCGATCACGGTCCCGGTCGCGGGCAGGTCGAGGCCGAGCGCCGCGAACAGGTCGCTGATCAGCTTCGCGAAGCCGATCCCGGCGGCGACGCCGACCGCGGCGGCGCCGAGGCCGATCACCGCCGCCTCGAGCACGACGCTGGAGAGGATCTGGCGGCGCGAGGCGCCGAGCGTGCGCAGCATCGCGAACTCGCGCGTGCGCTGGGCGACCGTGATCGAGAAGGTGTTGAAGATCAGGAAGGCGCCGACGAACAGGGCGATGCCGGCGAAGATCAGCAGCGCGGTCTTGATGAAGCCGGTGAACTCGCCGATGTCGTCGCGCTGGGACTCGACGTTCTGGGCGCCGGTCTCGACGTCGAGGTCGCCGGCAGCGCCGCCTTCAGCGACGCCGCCAGCCGCTCGGGCGAGACGCCCTCGTCGGCGGCGACGGAGATCTGGTCGAACTCGCCCTCCTTGCCGGTCAGGCGCTGGGCCTCGGGCAGGGTGAGGACGGTGATCGTCGCGCCGCCGAACGAGTCGACGTCGCCGAGCGTCGCGATCCCGATGAGCGTGTACTCGCCGGTGCCGGCGCGGCCGGCGATCGTGACCGTGTCGCCGACCTCGAAGCCCTCGTCCTCGGCCGAGGCCTTGTCGATCACGACCTCGTCGGCGCTCGTCGGCGGGCCGCCCTCGACGTAGGTGAGCGGGTCGAAGCGGTCGCTGTAGGGGACGCTGACCGAGAAGCCGAGGCCCGGGCGCCCCGTTGCCGCCGCGGGGATCGCCGTCGGCGCCGATGATCGAGACCTGCTGGTCGCCGATCGAGCCCTCGGCCGCGGCGACGCCGTCGACCGACTCGACCTGCTTCAGGACCGAGGCCGGAAACGCGGGCGCGACGTCCTCGAAGGTCTCGATGTTCTCCTTCGACGTGACGACCGCGTCGACGCCCTCGTTCGACTGGGTGAAGATGCGCTCGAACGAGCGGTCGATGGTGTCGGTGAGCACGTAGGTGCCGGCGACCATCATCACCCCGAGCACGATCGCCAGCGAGGTCAGGACGGTGCGCAGCTTGCGCTCCCAGAGGTTGCGAACCGCGATCGCCGCCATCAGGCGCTAGCCGACCTGCTTCATCAGGTCGAGGAGCTGCTCCGGGCTCTCGGCGGGCCCGTCGTGGACGATCCGCCCGTCGACCAGGACCAGGACCCGGTCGGCGATCGCCGCCGCGGCGGCGTCGTGGGTGACCATGACCACCGTCTGGCCGAGCTCGTCGACGGCCGTGCGCAGCAGCCCCAGGACCTCCTCGCTGGAATGCGAGTCGAGGTTGCCGGTCGGCTCGTCGGCGAAGACCACCGCCGGCTCGCTCATCAGGGCGCCCGGGCGATCGCGACCCGCTGCTGCTGGCCGCCGGAGAGCTCGGCGGGGCGGTGGTCGAGCCGGTCGGCGAGCCCGATCGCGTCGATCAGGCGGTCGAACCGCGCCTCGTCGGGATCGCGGCCGGCGAGCTTCAGCGGCAGGAGGATGTTCTCCCGCGCGTCGAGGACCGGCAGCAGGTTGAAGAACTGAAAGACGAAGCCGACGTTGTCGCGGCGCAGCTCGGTGAGCTCGCCGTCGTCGAGGCCGGCGAGGTCGACGCCGTCGATCACGACCGTGCCCGAGGTCGGGCGGTCGAGGCCGGCGAGGATGTGCATCAGGGTCGACTTGCCCGACCCCGACGGGCCCATGATCGCGGTCAGCCCGCCGGCCGGGAAGTCGACCGAGACGCCGTCGAGCGCGGTCACCGCCGCCTCGCCCTCGCCGAACACGCGGCGCAGGTCGGTGGCGCTGACGATCGTCTTGCTCTCTGTCTGGCGCGGCGGGCTGGCTCAACGTGTTCCTTTCGGATCGGGACGGCGGCAATCCTCGCGGCGCGAGCGGCCGCGGTTTCAATCGGGGATCACCCGAGGGGAACCCGGGCGCTTCCCTCAGGAGACACCATGCTCAATGTGCACGGTAGCGCCGACTCAGCGGCGGGCTGAGCACCGACGGGGGGACGTCGGCGATCCCGACCGCACGGTAGAGGGTCGCGCTCGGCTTGGCGACGAGCCAGCGCCCGCCGTCGCGGACGAGGTAGACGACGTCGTCCTCGATCGAGGCCTCGTCGCGGTCGGCGAACCGGTGACGACGGTGGCGACCACCTTCGCCTGCGTCCCGGCCGGCGCCAGCTCGATCACCCGCACCCGGGCCACCTCGGCGCCCTCCCAGACCGGCAGCCCGCGCGGGTCGCGGTAGCCGATCGAGGCGTCGAGCGAGGCGCGCGCAGCTCGCCGCGCGGCTCGGGCAGCTCGACAGCTCGGCCAGCGCGCCCGGGCGCGAGCAGGGCGCAGACGCGCTCGCCGTCGCGCGCGTCGAGCGCGTCGACGTAGGCGCGCACGGTGCGCGCCGCGTCGCGCTCGAGCGCGTTCACCCGCGGGTCCTCGGTCGCCGTCTCGGCCGGCCCCGCGGGCTCGGCCGGGCAGGCGGGTCGGCGCCGCGCGCCTCGGCCGCCGCCGCCGGCCGGGCTCGTCGTGCTCGTCGCGGGCAGCGCGACCGGTGGTCGTCGGCGCCGCGGCGATCTCCGGCTCGTCGTCTCCCGCAGCCGCGCGCACGACGGCCGCCAGCGCCGCGCCGACGAGCGCACGATCGGCTGCGACTCGGTTCATCGATCCTGCATTTTCCGGCGATCGGGGCGTCGATGCGCGTCCGCCCGCTCGCATACGCTTGACAGCCAGTGACTCCGCCGACGCTAACCTCGCGCACGTGACGCCACCTGAGGCCGGTCCCCGACCCGAAGCCTCCGGCGCGCACGGAGCAGCGAGCCGACGATCGCCGGAGCTCGAGCGCTGGGCGACCGTGCTGCGCTCGGACTGCGTGCGCATGCTCGCGGTGGCCAAGTCGGGCCACCTCGACTCCTCGCTCTCGGCGGCCGACATCGTCGCCGCGCTCTACTACCGCGTCCTGCGCCACGATCCCGAGCGCCCGGACTGGCCCGAGCGCGACCGCTTCGTGCTCTGCAAGGGCCACGCGGCGCCGATCCAGTACGCGGCGCTCGCCCACCACGGCTACTTCCCGCTCGAGGACCTGATGGGCCTGCGCCAGATCGGCGCCCAGCTCCAGGGCCACCCGGACATGAACCGGACCCCGGGGGTCGAGGTCTCGACCGGCTCGCTCGGCCAGGGCCTCTCGATGTGCGTCGGGATCGCGCTCGGCGCTGCGCCTCGACGGCCTCGACCACACCGCGCACGTCTTCGGCGTGCTCTCCGACGGCGACTGCCAGGAGGGCCAGACCTGGGAGGCGGCGACGGCGGCGCCGCACTTCGGGGTCACCAACCTGACCGCGATCGTCGACTACAACCACCTGCAGACCGACGGCACCACCGAGGAGGTCATGGACACCGGCGACGTGCGCGCCAAGTTCGAGGCCTTCGGCTGGGACGCGGTCGAGATCGACGGCCACGACATGGCGCGCGGTGGTCGAGGCGCTGGAGCGCAGCCGCACGCTCGACCGGCCGGCGGCGATCGTCTGCCAGACGAAGAAGGGCAAGGGCGTCTCGGCGATGGAGGGCCGCTTCGGCTTCCACGGCAAGGCCGCGGTGAGCCCGGAGTTCGCCGCCGAGGCGCTCGAGGAGCTCGAGGCGCGGCTCGAGCAGCAGACCAAGGCGCTGCACGCCGCCGAGGACGGGAGGCGAGTAGCGATGCCGGCGGAAGCCAAGACCGAGCCGATCGCGACCCGCGCCGCCTACGGCGAGGCGCTGGTCGAGCTCGGCGAGGCGCACGAGGACGTCGTCGCGCTCGACGCCGACCTCGCGGTCTCGACCCAGTCGATCAAGTTCGGCAAGCGCGTTCCCGGAGCGCTTCTTCAACTGCGGCGCCGCGGAGGCGAACATGATGTCGATGGCCTGCGGGCTCGCCGCGACCGGCAAGGTCCCCTACGCCTCGACCTTCGCGATCTTCGCCGCCGGGCGCGCCTACGACCAGGTCCGCCTCGGGATCGCCCACAACGAGCTCAAGGTGCGGATCGGCGCCTCGCACGGCGGCGTCTCGCTGGGCGAGGACGGCGCCTCGCACGCGATGATCGAGGACATCGCGCTGATGCGGGCGATGCCGCGGATGCAGGTCGTCGTCCCGGCCGACTACAACCAGGCCTACCGCGCGGTGATCGACAGCTACGAGGCCAACGACGAGCCGATGTACATGCGCTTCGGCCGCCCCGCGACCCCGATCGTCTACGACGAGATCCCCGAGACGCTCGGCAACGGCGTCGACGTGATCCGCGCAGGGCAAGGACATCAGCCTGATCGCCACCGGCCACATGGTCTGGCGGGCGATCGAGGCGGCCGAGCAGCTCGAGTCCGAGGACGGGGTCGAGGCCGAGGTCGTCAACGTCTCGATCATCAAGCCGCTCGCCTCGGCGCCGATCCTCGAGTCGCTGTCGAAGACCGGCGTCGCGGTGACCGCCGAGGAGCACCGGGTCGCCGGCGGGCTCGCCGACGCCGTGCGCACGGTCGCCGCCGAGCAGCACCCGGTGCCGATCTTCGCCGTCGGCATGGGCGACGAGTTCGGCCTCTCGGGCACCGGCGAGGCCTGCATGGAGCACTTCGGGCTCACCGCCCGCGGGATCGGCGACCGCGCCCGCGAGGCGCTGCTGCTGAAGCCGATCGTCTCGCGCGCGCCGCTGTTCGGCCCCGAGTGGACCTGAGCCGGCCGGCGTTCTGTACCGCGCGGCTGCGAGCGAGCGACGAGGCTTGTGTCAGTCCCAGCGCGGCTGGGCGTCCCAGCGTGCCGTCAGCTGGTAGACTGATCGTCACGTCGAGGATGATGATCAGGAAGGACCACAGCGGCGCCGCGGGAACCACACGATCGAAGGATCGCGTTGACCGCGAGACGACGACCACCGAGCCATCGGGCAGTCGGCGTTGCCGACCAAGAGGCCGAGCCCCGTGATGGCGATGACCGAGCCGAGGATGAGGTGCACCCAGCCCCAGGTCGTGATGTCGGCGACGATCGCCCCATGGCCGCCGACAACGACGATGTCGTCGTTGAGGATCCCGCCGAGCACCCCACGAGCGCGTCGAGCGACCCGACGATGAACATCGACCACTCCGGCGAAGGCGGCCCATCCCGAGTCGGTGGTGCGAGTGGAACTGCGTGACTCCATTTATTACCCCTTTCGTGTTCTGCCCGCGGCCGCGATGTGACGCCCGCGCGGTCGTCGACGTGCATCTTCGCCATGGTGGGCGACAGACCTCCGTAGGTTCGGGGCTGCGGAAGGCCCTGTCCGTCGGGGCGCGGCGGTAGGATCGCGGCGTCACACAATCGCTCAAGGGGGACCCACAGATGCTGATCGCCGCCGACTACCCGTTCCTCGACGTCGTCGGAACGATGATCGTGTTCTTCGCCTGGGTGGCGTGGATCTGGATCGCGATCACGTGCTTCGTCGACATCTTTCGCCGTCACGACATCGGCGGCGGCACAAGGCCGCCTGGGTCGTGTTCATCATCGTCATCCCGTTCCTCGGCGTGCTCGTCTATCTGATCGCCCAGCACGACGGGATGCGCGACCGCGCCCTCGGCAGGCCAAGACTCAGCAGGCAGCGATGGACCAGTACGTTCGTGACGCCGCCGGCGGCTCGGCGACCGAGATCGCAAAGGCCAAGGAGCTGCTCGACGCCGGCACGATCAGCCAGGCCGAGTTCGACGCGATCAAGGCCAAGGCGCTGGCCTGACGGGTAACGCAAAGGGCTACGCCGGAGTCGTCCCGACCTTGGGCTCGAGCCCGGCGCACGTTCATCGACGCCGCCGAGGGGCTCGCTCGGCAGGTTGCGGGTTCGCGCGAGCGACACCGCCACGATCAGGCGCGATCAGCAGCGCGTCTCAGCGCTGGCTGGACGTCCGAGTAGTCGGCGACGAGCGCCTCGAGCTCGGCGCCCTCGGCCCGCCCTCCGACCGCCGCCTCGACCTGATCGGCGGACACGAAGCTCACCTGGCCCGCGACCCGGATCCCGACCTCGGCGCTGGTGGCGTCCGGCTCGAGCGTCGGGACGTTCTTGGTGAACGCGCCGATCAGCCCGGTGATGAGCACCGCGCCGATCAGCGCCGTACCCAGCGCAGCGCCGAGCTGCTGCGCGGTGTACTGCAGGCCGCCGGCCTCGCTGCGGTCCCGATCGCCGACCTGCGACTGGACGACGTTGCCGAGCTGAGAGGCCATCAGCCCGAAGCCGACGCCGAGCACCGCCATCGCGACCGCGAACGCGGTGTCGTCGATCTGCGGGTCGATCGTGCTCAGGAGCATGATCACTGCGACGAGCAGGAGGCCGAGGCCGCCGCGGACGATCGTCCGCGGGCGTCCAACGCGACGCCAGCCGTGCGCCGACCGCGGCCGTGATCAGCATTGCGATCGAGACCGGGAGCATCCGCAGGCCGGTCTCGAACGCGTCGAAGCCCTGGACGATCTGCAGGTAGAGCGGGATCGTGAAGAAGACCCCCATCAGGATCAGGTTCTGGGCGCAGGAACATCGCCAGGCCGCCGCGCAGCGGCGGGACCGTCGAACAGTCGAAAGTGCGACCAGGGGTCGCAGCCCGCGGCGCTCGCGGCGGCGCTCCCAGGCGCGAAACGCGAACAGCAGCCAGCCGCCGGCGGCGATCACGAACGGGACGAGCGAGAACCCGAACGGCTCGACGGGGAGTTGCGCGGCTCCAGCCAGCCCCAGTTGCTGGCCTGGAGGACGCCGAACACGATCAGCCCGAGCCCGAGCGCCGAGAGCACCGAGCCGACCCAGTCGAGGCCGCCGGGGCGGTCGCTCCGCTTGGGGCTCTGTGCAGCAGGCGCGTCGCGAGCAGGATCGCGATCACCAGCACCACCTCGCCGACGAAGACCACCCGCCAGGAGGCGTACGTGGTCAGCCAGCCGCCGAGGATCGGGCCGACAGCGATCCCGGCGCCGGCGACCCCGCCGAGGACGCCGTAGGCGGTCGCTCGCGCGCGACCCTCATAGTTGCCCGCCGTCAGCGCCACGAGCGCCGGCAGGACGAGCGCCGCGCCGATCCCCTCGAGGATCGACCAGCCGAGGGTCAGGGTCGGCACGCTCCAGGAGGCCGCGGTGAGCGCCGAGCCGATCCCGTAGATGACCAGGCCGATCGTGAACGCACGGCGCCTGCCCCAGAGGTCGCCGAGCTTGCCGCCGGTGATCATCAGCGCCGCCATCACCAGCGAGTAGAGGGTGATCACCGCCTGGATCGTGGTCACGCTGGTGTCGAAATCGGCGACGAGTTGCGAGATCGAGACGTTCATCACCGACTGGTCCAGCACCATCAGGAACTGGGCCGCCGAGAGCACGATCAGCACCGACCACCTGCGCATCCGCGCCAGTCTCACAGACCAGACGGACCACCCAGATACCGGCCCGGCCAGGACCGCCACGGAGGGCTGACGCCTGACGCGGCGAAGAATCCCCGATGGACCAGCCTCCGCGCAAGACTGGCCTGGCTCACTACGTCGAGCGGCGGGTGGAGCGAACGGGACTTCGGCCGCGGCTCGCCGCGTCGATCATCGCGATCTGCTGGCTAGCCGCGATCGTGGTCTTCGGGATCGTCGAGCATCTGGTCGACCCCGAGGCCTTCGACACCGTCTGGCTCGGGATGTGGTGGGCGACGCAGACGGTGACCACGGTCGGCTACGGCGACGCGGTTCCCCACGACGCGGCCGGACAGCTGATCGCGACCGTGCTGATGGTCGGAGGACTGTCGCTGCTCGCCGTGATCACAGGCGTGATCACGAGCGCCTTCGTCGCCCGCGCCCAGGCCGAGCGCCGGGCGGATCCCGACGATCCGGTCATGCGTCAACTCGCCCGCATGTCCGCCGAGCTCGAGGCGGTGAGGAAGGAGCTCGCCGGGCTCAGCCAGGGGCCGCCGGATCGCTGACCGCCGGCGATTCACCGGTCAGTCGCCGCGGCGCCTCGGACTCGTACTCGAGCTTGCCGCGCTGAGTCAGCGCGTACAGCAGGCCGATCGCCGGCAGCACCAGCACGGCCGCGGCGCCGAAGACGATGATCACCATCGTCAGCGTGTCGGAGGTCGCGGCGCCGGCCTCGATCGTCAGGTCGGTCGGCAGCAGATAGGGGATACTGGGCCACGCCCCAGCCCCAGATGATCGCCACCACGGCGGCGACGGCGAGCGGACGGATCGCCGCGGCGCGCGCCACGGCGGATCAACACCAGTGCGGCCAGCCCGCAGACCGCCGACGCGATCACCAGCGGCAGGCCCTCGCCGACGAGGCCGTCGTAGACGTAGCGGGCGTCGTCGCGGAGGACGAGGATCCCGGCGAGCGCGATCGCGCCCGTGACGACCGCCGCGCCGAGGGCGCGCGCGCTGAAGTAGCGCACCAGGTCCTCGTCGCCGGCGCGCCGCGCGTCGCTGATCAGGAAGACCGCCGCCAGGTAGGCGCCGGTGGCGACGAACAGGACGCCGACGAGCAGCGAGACGGGGTTGAGCCAGCTCGACCACGGATCGCCCTCGGCGTTGCCGAGCGGCACCCGGCCGGAGGCGACGGCGCCGACCACGGTGCCCATGAAGAACGGGCGTGATCACCGAGGAGGCCGCGAACAGGTGCTCGGCGAAGCTGCGTCCCGACGGCCGCTTCGACGACCTCGTGGAAGGCGAAGCCCGACGCCGCGCAGGACGATCCCGAGCGCCGCCAGGCAGAGCGGGATGAACAGCGTCGACATCACCGCCTCGAACGCGACCGAGAACGCGGTCCACAGCACGACGAGGATGAAGATCAGCCAGACGTGGTTGGCCTCCCACACCGGCCCGATCGCCCAGTCGATCAGCCGCCGCGCCCGGTCGCCGCGCTCGCCGCGGCCGCCGACCAGCGACCAGAAGCCGGCGCCGAAGTCGGCGCCGCCGAAGACGGCGTAGAGCGTGGCGCCGATCCAGAGGATCGCCGCCGCGGCGTCGGCCTTGCTCATTCGGCACCTCCGTCGCCGCCGGGGGCGGCTGCGGCGCCGGGTCGTAGGGAGTGTCGACCGCGTCGGCGCCCTCCTCGCGCCAGCGCCGCGCCATCCGGCGCAGCACGATGATCGTCGCCGCCCCGAGCACGGTGTAGAGGACGAGCACGATCGAGAACGTGAGCCAGACGCCGCTCGCCCCGGTGATCGCCTCCTCGGTGCGCATGATCCCCTGGACGATCCACGGCTGGCGCCCGACCTCGGTGACGATCCAGCCCGCCTCCATGGCGATGATCGCGAGCACCCCGGAGACGGCGACGATGCGCAGGAACCACACGGTCTGGGGGAAGTCGCGTTTTCGCCACCAGGAGATCCCGAACCAGAGCCCGAGGAAGATCATCCCGGTGCCGATCCCGACCATCGCGTCGAAGGCGAGGTGCAGGAGCGTGTTCGCCGGCGGGCGCTCGTCCTCCGGCACCGAGTCGAGCCCGATCACCTCGGTGTCGGTGCTCCAACCGACCAGGAACGAGTCGAGCCCGGGGATCCCGATCCCGAACTTGACCCCGTCGTCGGTGCAGATCCCGCCGATGTACTCGGTCACGTGCGTGTCGGTCTCCTCCACGCACTCCATCGCCGCGAACTTGATCGGCTGGTGCTCGGCGATCTCGCGCGCGGCGGTGTCGCCGACGAAGAACTGGATCGGCGCCAGGATCGAGGCCACCGTGAGCGGGATCAGCAGCCCGAGGCGGTGGTGGCGGTCGCGGCGCCCGCGCAGCATCCCGACCGCGTACACCGAGGCGACCAGGAAGGCGGTGACCAGGTAGGCCGCGAGGATCATGTGCGGGACCTCGTAGCCGACCGCCGGGTTGAACATCACCTTCAGCGGGTCGATGTCGGTGACGTTGCCGGCCGCGTCCATGGTGAAGCCCTGCGGCTGGTTCATCCACGAGTTCACGGCGACCACCGAGAAGGCGCCGCCGATCCCGCAGATCACGATCGGGACGCCCGGCCCAGAAGTGCGCCCAGCCGCTGAGCCGGTTCCAGCCGAAGATGTAGATCGCGATGAAGATCGCCTCGAGGAAGAAGAAGATCCCCTCGATCGCGAACAGGATCCCGAACACGTCGCCGAAGCGCCCGGTGAACTCGGGCCACAGCAGGCCGAACTCGAACGAGAGCACGGTGCCGGTGACCGCCCCGACGGCGAAGGTCACGGCGGCCACCTTCGACCAGCGCTTGGCGAGCTCGAGCGCGACCGGGTCGTCGCGCTTGAGGCCGATGTAGTTGGCGATCAGCATCAGCGCCGGGAAGGCGACGCCGAGGCAGGCGAGGATGATGTGGAAGCCGAGCGTGAACGCCATCTGGCTCCGCGCCGGCAGCAGCTCGGAGGAGGCGGCGAAGGTGGTGAGGATCTCGGTCACGGCGCCAGGACCGTGGCCATGTTATGCGGCCGGCGACTGGCGGTCTCCGCCGCGAAACGGGCCGGTGCCCGCTCGCTTAGGATCGACGCCACCAACGCTTGAGCCCAGCTCCTGAGATCCGAAAGGAAGCCCGCATGTCCGACCGCCCAGTGTTCCTCTACGCCGCCATCTACGACGACATCGCCGATGCCGAGGCCGACTACGAGGCCGTCTTCGACCTCCACGCGATGGGAGCGATCGGGACCTTCGATTCCGCGGTGATCCGCAAGGAGGAGGACGGCAAGGTCCGCGTGACGAAGACCGAGAAGCCCACGCAGCACGGCGCCTGGACCGGTGCGGGCGTCGGCGCCCTGGTCGGGATCCTGTTTCCGCCCGCGATCATCGGCAGCGCGATCGTCGGCGCCGGAGCCGGCGGCCTGATCGGCCACCTCTCGCGCGGCATCTCGCGCTCGGACCTCAAGGAGCTCGGCGACGAGCTCGAGGCCGGTAGCGCCGCCGTGATCGTGTTCGGCGAGTCGAAGATCGAGGAGCAGCTCGAGAAGGCGATCACGCGCGCCAACAAGCTGATCGAGAAGCAGATCGACGCCGACGCCGAGGAGCTCAGGCGCGAGATCGACGCGGCGGCCCGAGAGGACGCGAGCTAGGCTTCAAGCCTGCGCTGCGGCGACCTCAGGGCCAGGCTCGTCGGACAGGGACTCCTCCTCCGCCCGGGCCCGAGCGAGGTCGGCCGAGATCCGCACGACGGCCGAGATCAGGGGCGCCGCCAGGATCAGGCCCGACCGCGCCGAACAGCGCCCCGCCCGCGATCGTCACGATCAGGACCGCGAGCGGGTGGATGCCGAGGGCGGCGCCCATCGCGAACGGCTGCACGAGCTGCTGGAGGACGCTGTTGGCGAGCAGCTGGACGACGATCATTCCCGCGGCGGCGTCGGTGCCGGCGCCGCCGAGCGCGAGCAGGACCGAGAACGCGCCCGCGGTCCAGGCCCCGAGGTACGGGATGAAGCCGCCGAAGAAGGTGACGACGGCGATCGTGCCGACGAGTGGAACGTCGAGGATCGAGCGCGCCGGCCGTGACCACCAGCGCGTTGAAGCCGGCCACGATCGTCACCCCGAGGAAGTAGCCGCGCAGAGCGCCGAGCGTCCGGTGGCTGACGATGCGGGCCACCGGCTGCGGGACCCCGAGATGCCCCTCTGCCCAGCTGCGGATCTTCGGGCCGTCGGCGAGCAGGAACAGGAGGCTGAGCGCCGTCATCGCGAGGAAGAAGACGAGCGAGGAGAGCGTGTCGAGCGCGGAGCCCACCCCGTCGAGCAGTGCCGAGACTGAGTTGCTCACGCCCGAGTCGGCCGAGTTCTTGGCGTCGGACGCGGTCGAGGGGTCAACGCCGACGTCGGTGAGCCACCCGGCGATCGTGTCCTTGGCGTCGGCGAGGTGACCGCTGATCGACGACGTCTCGCTGGTGATGCCCGCGATCACAACCACGAACGTCGCCACCCCGACGGCGATCAGGCCGAGCAGCACCAGCACCGTCCCGATCGGGCGCGGGATGTGGTGGCGCTGCAGCCAGGCGACAAGCGGAGAGGCCGACGGCCGCCACCACCGCGGCGACGATCAGCGGGACCACGATCACCGAGGTCAGCGCCGCCAGCCAGATCGCGCCGACGAGCATCAGCGCCACGCCGACCAGCAGCCACGACATCAGCCCGACGTCGCGCAGCCATTGCGGCACGGTGAAGATCCCGCTCAGCTCGGCGGGGTCGATCTCGATGTACTCGTCGTCGGGCGAAGCCTCGTCGTGCTCGCGCGGCCAGCGGCGGTGGAGGCGACCGCGGATCATGTGAGGCGGAGAGCCGAAGGCTCGACGCCGAGCCCGGCCGCCGTTGAGGCCGTGATTCTTTCGCTCCGTTGAGCTCGGCGCGCCAGCCGCTGAGCACCGCGTGCACGCCGGCGGCGCCGAGCACCGGCTCGGCCGGCATCTCGAGGCGCTCGGGATGGAGGATGAACGGCCGCGTCTGCGGGCCGCCGAGCCCGCCGTGGAAGGAGATCAGCTCCTCGAACGCGCAGCCCTCGTCGAGCTCGGGGTCGTAGAAGCTGCCGACCATGACGTCGGCGACGTGCTCGAAGCCGTCGGTGCGCAGCAGGTGCTGGGCGGCGGTCGGCGAGAAGTGCGCGAGCGGGTCGTCGCCCTCGACCGATGCCGTCGGCGAGCCGGCGCTCGCCCGCGCCGCCGAGCGACCAGCGGCCCGCGCTCGGCCGATCGGACCAGCAGCCAGCCGACGTGCGGATGCGCGCGCAGCGCCGGTCAGCAGCTCCGGGTGGCGCTCGTCGATCTCCTCCATCGTCAGCCGGCGGCGCTCCTCCATCAGGTAGATCAAACCGAGGTTGCCGGACCCGAGCACGACCACCTGGCGATCGGAGACGTCGTTCTTGGACTTCTTGCTCGGCGTCGCGGCCCGGTCGCCTCGTTGATCGCGTGGCCGACCATCGCGCTCTGCTCGTCGCCGCCCGCGAACTCGGCGACCTCGCCGCTCGAGAGCGAGCGCTCGACCAGCTCGTCGAGCCCGTAGCCGTTGCGCTGCTTGAACGTCGCGCCCTGCGTCTGGCCGTGGTCGGAGAGGACGACGATCTCGTACGGCCGCGGGGCGTAGCGCCGGGCCCGCTCGATCCGCCCGAACTGCTGGTCGAGCTTGCGCAGCGCCTCGAGCGTGTCGGCGCGCTCGAGGCCGGAGTGGTGGGCGACCTCGTCGTAGGAGGAGAAGGTCGCGTAGACGGCGGGGCGGCCGCGCATCATGTCGGTGAGCACGCCGAAGACGATCAGGTCGCGAACGATCACGCACATCGCGCCGCGCAGGAACGGATAGATCCCGCCGCGGTGACCGCGCGGCCTGACGTCGCGGCGGATCGCGCGGATCGCGGCTGTCCACTCGAGCACCACCTCCCAGACGAACAGCGCCAGCGCCCGCGTGACGTTGAAGCCGTTGGCGAGGAACGCCCGGTACCCGGGGTTCGCCCGCTTCTCGGCCTCCATCCGGCTGACCGTGAGGATGACCTCGTCGGCGTCGCCCGAGAGCAGGTTGCCGCGGCTGGCGCCGCCGTCGGCGAGCAGCCCGATCCCGGTCGAGCGGCGGCGCTCGATCTCGGCGCAGTCGGCGGGCGCCGAGCAGGTCATCATCGTCCGCGTCTCCTTCTCGACCCAGCGGAACGCGGGGATGTCCTCGTTGGAGCCGAGCAGGATGCCGGCCTGGCTCGCCCCGGTCTGCGAGGAGAGGTCGGTCTCCCACTCCGCGAGCCGGTAGCCGCCGTCGGCGACCCAGCGGGCCATGTTCGGGTGCGCTGCCGTCGCGCATCGCGCTGCGCAGGATCGGCAGCGCGAGGCCGTCGATCTCGAGGAAGATCACCCCCGGGGCGTCGGTACGCGTCTCGGCGCCCTGGCGGCGGGTGACCCGCTTGACCACGCGAAGGTTGTACTCGTCGTCGTCGTTGGTCCCGGTCAGCACCTGGAGCACGATCGAGACGGCCGCCATCACCAGCGAGGCCAGCAGAGCGTCGCCGAAGGAGCCGATCACGAGCACCTCCGGGAGGAGCTCGTCGGTGAGCATCAGCGCACCGGCGTCGGCGAAGAGGACGAGCAGGAAGCCGGTGACGAGCGTGAACGGCAGCCGGGCCGCCGCGATCAGCGGCGGCAGCACCGCGTTGACGACGGCGATCGCCGCCGCGACCAGCAAGGCGCCGCCGGGGTTGTCGACGCTGACCCCGCCGACGAGGCCGGCGGCGATGTAGACCGAGGCCGCGGCGACGATCCACGAGACGCCAGGCGCAGGGGACGGAACCGGGGCATCGTCGGCTCCCAGGCGATCGATGCGCCGTAGGCCCCCTCGCTCATCGCGCCACCGTATTGCCCGGCGGCGGCGGTCAGCTCACCACTTGAGCTCGATCTCGAGCTCGCGCTCGTCGGTCGCGATCTCGACTTCGACCTTGAGCTGCACCTCGTCCGGGACGTGGACGGTCATCGTCATCCCGCCCTGCTCGAACTTGACGTCGTTGCCCTTGGCGAGCATCGTCGCGACCCTCCGCAGCCGGGTCGCGGCCTCCTTCCGGCTCACGGTTTCCTTCTGCTCGATCTCGAACACGTCCATCGCTGCTCCTCTTTCCTGGTTGTCCGGTTTCACTATCCGCTGGTCGGGGACCGCCCGCCGGCGATCGCGAGCACGGCGCTTGCGGTTTCGCGCAGCCTCTCCGGCATCGCCGCTGACGGTGAAGCGCCCGGATGCGCGGTCGCGATCCGCGCTCGCAGGACGCCGGGCCGGATCCGAAAGCGAAGCGGGGACTCGAGCACCAGGGCCTCGCCGTCGATCCCGGCCGGGATCGGCCCATCGGCCTCGACGGTGAACTCGGGTGCCGACCACTCGCGCCACGGCCGCTGGAGCCCGTGCCCGGACCCGTCTCCGCCCGTCGGCGCCGAGACGACCGTGATCCCGAGCAGGCCGTCGTCGATCCGCGGCCTGGTCCCCGCGCCCACCGCGGTGCCCAGCCGGTAGCGATTGTTGGAGACGAGGATCACCGCGCCGGACGAGTGTTCGCTGCCGCCGGGCCCGGTCCAGCGCAGGTCGAGTCCCTGGCCCTCGGGGCCCAGCGTGTCGGGCATCGTGTCGAGGATCGTCTTCAGCTTCGCCTCGCGGTAGCCCTTGCGCTGGACCGCCTCGGCGTAGAGGCCCAGCGAAACGTTGTTGACGAACACGCGTCCGTTGACCTCGGCGAGGTCGACGACGTGTTCGCCTCCGTCGACGAACGCGTCGAGCGCTCCGACGACGTCGTCGCGATCCACCCCGAGGTCGAGCGCGAAGTGGTTTCGTGTACCGGCCGGGATGCAGGCGTACGGCAGCCCGAGCTCGGAGGCCACCTCGGCGACGATCGCCTGCGAGCCGTCACCGCCCGCCATCGCCAGCCCGTCGGCGCCCTCGGCCGACGGCGGCCCGCACGAGCTGCTCCAGGTCGGTGCCGAGCTCGAGCTCGATCGGCTCGATGTCCCGGGCCCGTGCCTCGTCGGCGAGCCTGAACCGCTCCGCCTTGCCGCCGCCCGACTTCGGGTTGTAGAACAGCACCGGGCGCGCCGGCACCGTCGCCCTGGGGAGCGGCACACGGACCGCGAACGCGGCCTTGGTTGCGGCCACCGTCCCGAACGCCAACGCCCCGACCACGATCGCCTCCGCAACCCCGGAGTCGATGATCACGATGAGCAGCGCGGCGATCACCAGCGCCGCGGCAATCCCGACGCCGACCACCCGTGGGGTGCCGCGGCGGATCAATCCGTACCACGCCGCCACCGCGGCGCCGATCAGCAGCACCGCGAGCACCAGGCCGCGCGGGAAGCTGGCGATCACCGAGTAGACCGCCGCCGCCAGCGTCAGCGCCGCCAGGGCCAGGGCAAGGATCGCCGCCGGTCGCGGGTTGGTCATGGGATCATCCTCGCGCGTGGCCCCGGCTGAAGCTTCATCGCCACCACCGCGACCCGAACGGCCGCCGCTGCCGGCTTGGCTCGCGGACGCGGAGCGGCTCGACCTCGCCGTCTACGCGGCGATCGCGGCAACCGAGACCCCGGCGCTCGATCGTGCCCTCTCGAAGCTGACCCGCGCCGCCGACTACTCGAAGCTCTCGCTCGCGGCGGCGGCGGGCCTGGCCGCCTTCGGCGGGCCCAGCGGGCGGCGGGCGGCGGGCGGCGGGCTCGCCTCGCTCGCGGTGACCGCGGCGGTGGTCAATCTGGGCTTCAAGCTGGCCGCTCGTCGCCGTCGCCCGGATCCGGCCGGTGTGCCGTTGGCGCGCCAGGTGCCGATGCCGGTCTCGCGCTCGTTTCCCTCCGGGCACAGCGCTGCGGCGTTTGCGTTCGCGACCGGGGTCGGCGATGTGCTGCCCGCTGCGGCAATCCCGTTGCGCGCGCTCGCAGCGGCCGTCGCCTTCTCGCGCGTCCACACCGGTGTCCACTACCCGGGCGACGTGATCGCGGGGGCGCTCAGCGGGGTGACGCTCGGGCAGCTCACGAGTCATGCGCTGCGGCGGGTCTAGGTCGCCGACGTTCGTCACGCCGGCTCGGGCTCGACTTCGATCCGCCCCTCGTCCACGGCCCTGAGCAGCGCGCTGTAGTCGCGCTCGTTCTGATCGGCGTAGGCGCGGGCGAAATCCGCGATCGCCCGGTCGAACCTGTCGCCTCCGCCGAGGTAGGCGGCGATCGCGATCCGGTCGCCGGAGCGGGCGTGTGCGCGCGCGAGGATCGCGCCACAGACTTGCGCGTACGCGCCCATCCTGGCCGGAGACATCAACTCGACGGCGGCCGAGCCCTTCTGGTCCCAGAGCTGGCGCACGTAGAAGTCGCGCTTGCGGCCGTCGGGCCCCGTCGCGGTCAGCCAGCCGAGCAGGATGTCGCTCGTCGCCTGGGTCAGCCGCTGGCCCTCGACGACCCGCTCGCCCTGGTGCCGATACGCGCTCGGCGCCGTGTACGGCTCGAGCACCGATCGTTGCGCCTCCTTGACCTGGAGGAACAGCGGGTCGCCCTCGTCGCGCCCGACGAACAGCGCAATCCAGGCGCGGGTGCCGACGCTGCCCACGCCGACGACCTTGCGGGCCGCGTGCACGTAGCGGTAGGTATCCAGGAGACGTTGGTTCGCCGCTCCGAGAGTGTCGTGGTACTCCTCGATCAACTTGCGGACCCGCCCGTCGGCGGTCGCGAGCTGCTTGCCGGCGAAGACCTCCTCGAGGGGGACGACAACCGGTGGGTCATGGATGATCCGCAGCTCGCCGTCGACCCGCGTGGTCAGCTTGTCGAACGCGCGCATCCGGGTCTTGCGCCGGGCCTTGGCGATGTTGCGGTCGAGCTGCTTGAGCTCCTTGCGGCTGGCGTCGCCCTCGAACCGCTCGCGGATCTGATCGATCTCGACCTGCAGGTACCACAGGTCGAGGTTGGTCAGCGCGGCGAACCTGCGCATCGCCTCTCGGTATGAGCCTGCCACCGCACGCACGATCGTGCGTCTGGTGGAGGCGTCGAACCGGCGGTCGCGGCCCGCGATCTCGAAGCTGGCCGCGAGTCGCTTCAGGTCCCACTCCCATGGCCCCGGAAGCGTCTCGTCGAAGTCGTTGACGTCGGCGACCAGGTCGCGGCTCGGCGACGCGAAGGCGCCGAAGTTCGACAGGTGGGCGTCGCCGCAGGCCTGCACCCAAAGCCCCGAGGTGGGCGTGCGCGCGAGGTCGGCGGCCATGATCGCCGCGGCGCCCCGGTAGAAGGTGAACGGCGAGGCCAGCATGCGGCTGTAGCGCAGCGGCACCAGCTCGGGCAACCGGTCGGCCGCTTGGTCCTCGAGGATCTCGACCGGGTCCCGGCGATCGGTCGCCGGCGCCCAGTCGGCGTGGCTGGAGCGGGGGACCCGCGCGCGGGCTGCCTTGCCGGCAGCCGCGCGCTCGGCGGGCGTGGCGCCGGGGCCCGCGACGGTTTCGGGGGTAGCAGTGACCATCCCCGACGATCCTACGCCCGGCCCGCTCATCGTCGTCGTGACCGTCTCACAATCTGACCTGCTTGACGAACAGCTGCATCAGTCCGGCGATGGCAAAGCAGAGCGCTCCGGTGAGCGTTCCCCAGTTCGCCACGTCGACGTTGACCGCGCTCGCTGTCGCCGGTCGGATGAAGGCGGCGAAGGCGGAGATCAGGAACAGGACCGAGCCCAGCTGGTTCACGGCGGCGACCCACCAGGCGAGATCCCGCCGTGGGCGCAGGCGGCTGCCGGTTTCCCCGAACGCCTCGAACGCCAGCCGGCCCGAGATCAGGAACAGGATGCACCCGACCAGGTCCGGTGTCCAGATCAGCCGGTTTACCTGCCGGGTGGAGAGGCCCTCGATGAACGCGTCGACCAGGCCGATCGCGAAGACGAGCGTCCCGGCGAAGAGCACGAACGCGCTCAGCCAGTCCAACCGCAGAGGTTCGTAGCTCCACCAGTGCCAGCGCTCGCGATCCGCGGGGGAGTTGATCGCCAGGAGCAGCGACGTATAGCCGCCGGTGCTGAAGAACACGCCTCCGGCGAGGTAGATCGAGGCGCTGGTGGCCGCGTTCCCCGATCCGATTTGAGCGACGGCGGCCCCGAGCGCGAACAGCGACCCGCCGATCATGAAGGCGATCGACGCGACGACGTTGTCGCTCCGCAGTCGCCCCCCGGTTTTCCGGGCCGCCGCCTCCGGTTCGTGCTCGTCGCCCTGCACCGCGATCAGTCTCGGCCGCCGCGCTCGTGGACGCTGCAAGCGGCGGCACGACGCCGCGGCGCTTGGTCTAGATCCCGAGGATCTGCTTCTTCTTCGCCTCGAAGTCCTCGGCCGTGATCACGCCATCGTCCCGCAGCTTTGCGAGCTGCTCGAGCTGCGCGGCATAGTCCGGGGCCGCGGCCGGAGCCGCAGCGGGGGGCGGGGCCTGCTCCGCATATGCCTGCTCCGCGTAGCCCTCACGCTGCGCCGCGACCTGGCCGTCCTGCTCGGCGTACTTGGCCTGCTGGCGGCGGGCGACGCGGCCGCTCACGGCCGTCGCCGTTCCGGCGACTACCGCGGTTCGCGCTACACCTCGGACGAGCCCGGGTCCCCTTCTCATCAATGGCATCTCAGAGTTCCTTTCGTTCTAGGCGTTTGCCTTCGCCCACTCGCGAGCGGCGACGACGACGTCGTGGGGGACGCGGTCGTGGTCGAAGAGGACACCGCCGGCGTCGCGCATCGCCTGCGCGACCTCGCGGGCCCAGACGTTCTCCCAGACCAGCAGCGCCGCCGAGGAGTCGGGGTCGAGCTCCTCCGCCGCGGCCATCAGGTCCTCCTCGTTGAACAGCCCGGTTCCGCTGGCGCCGAGGTTCTCGAGCCCCGCGCGGACCTCCGGGTCGAGGTCCGAGAGCTCGAACGCCGCGGTCTCGCCGTCGGCGTCCTTGGCGGCGAAGGCGATGTCGATGATCCGGATCGTTCCCGACTCGACCAGGCGGGCGAGCGCCGGCGCGATCTCTCCCGTGAACCGGTTGCCCGGGAAGGCGACGATCAGATACTCGACCGGCCCGATCTCATCGCTCTCGCTCACTCGGAACCCCTTTCGGTCATTGGAACGGTGGCCGAGAGCGATCCTAAGCGATGGCGGCGAGGGCCGCCCGCGCGTCCGCAGACCCGCGGGCGGCGCCTCGGCGTCCGTGCGTCTCTACGCGGCGGCGCGCTCGCGCCCGCCGTAGACGACCAGGCCGTAGATCACCAGGATGTCGATGATGAACAGCATGAAGGCCGCGAACGGGAACGCGTTGACCGTGAACAGCAGGATCATCGCGTTGACGCTGGCGCTGAACACGCCGAGCACGCGACCGTAGGCGTGGCGGTTCCAGATCGAGAACGCCGCGATCAGCTGCAGCACGCCGAAGATCAGGAAGAACCAGCCCCACGTGTTGAGGTCGTCGAAGATCACGTAACGGCCCTCGTCCGTGAAGAAGCTGGAGTTGTCGATCGCCGCGATCCCCCAGATGAAGTTGAGGAAGCCCGCGATCATGATCATCGTGCCGGCGAACAGCACCCAGCCGTCCCCCCGCGTCTCTTCGTAGGTGCCCAAGGTGATACCTCCAGTGGTTGAGACGTCGCGCGATCGCGACGTCGCGTTGCGCCTACGTTCGCCGTCTGCAGCGTTCATCCCCCTATCGGGATGAATTCGCGCTTCGCCGGCGCTCAGTAGCCGACGTTCGACTTCACCCGCTTGCGCTCGGACTCGTGCGCGCCGCCCTTCTTCTCCAGCGTCTCGCAGGCCGCGGCGATGTCGTCGGCGAGCGTCGCGACCAGGGCGTGGGTGAGGTTGAGCTTGACCAGCGCTCTCAGCATCTTCACGTGGTCGGCGTCCGGCGGCATCGTGTAGGCGGGCAGCATCCAGCCGCGCTCGGCGGCCACCTGCCAGGCGATGTCGAACTCGTCGTAGGGCTTCTCCTCGGCGAGCTGGAAGGCGACCAGCGGCAGCCGCTCGTCCCCGGCGCCGATCACCCGGAACGGGCCCACCTCCTGGATCCGCTGGGCGAGGAACTCGGCGTTCTTCTGCATCGCCCCCATCACGAACTCGTACCCGGGGCGGCCGAACCGGATCAGCGCGTAGTACTGGGCCAGCACCATCGCCGATCCGGTCGAGAAGTTGAGCGTGAACGTCGCGTCGGTCTTGCCGAGGTAGTTCTCGTAGAAGACGAGGTCCTCGGCCAGGTCGGACTGCTCGCGGAAGATCAGCCACCCGATCCCGGGGTAGACGAGCCCGAACTTGTGGCCGGAGACGTTGATCGAGCGCACCTGCTCGAGGCGGAAGTCCCACTTCGAGTCCGGGTAGAGGAAGGGCCAGACGAAGCCGCCGCTGGCGCCGTCGATGTGCAGCGGCACGTCGAGCCCCTCGCTCGTCGCGCAGCGTCACCAGCAGGTCGTTGATGCCGACGACGTCGTCGGCGTGGCCGGTGAAGGTGGTGCCGACGACCGCGGCGACGCCGATCGTGTTCTCGTCGACGTGAGGCTCGACGTCCTCCGGGCCGATCGTGTACTTGTCGGGTTGCAGCGGCACGATCCGCGGCTCGACGTCGAAGTAGCGGCAGAACTTCTCCCAGACCACGTGCACGTCGCCGCCGAAGACCAGGTTCGGGCTGTTCGGTGCCCTTGCCGGCCGCCTCGCGGCGCTCGCGCCACTTCCACTTCAGCGACAGGGCGCCGAGCATGATCGCCTCGGAGGAGCCCTGGGTGCGGGCGCCGGTGGTCTCGCCGGGGGCGTTGAAGAGGTCGGCGAGCATGCGGATGCAGCGCTGCTCGATCTCGGCCGTCTGCGGGTACTCGGCGTGGTCGATGAAGTTGCGGTGGAGGTTCTCGGCGATGATCCGCTGCGCCTCGGGCTCCATCCAGGTGGTGACGAAGGTCGCCAGGTTGCGCTCCGGGATCCCGTCGAGCACCAGCTCCTCGGTGATCAGGCGCATCGCCGGGATCGGTTCCATGGTCGAGTCGGGGAACTTGCGGTCGGGGACGCCCTCGGTCAGCCACTTGTGGGCCATGCCGTCGTCGAACTCCATCGCATGCATGTTTTCTCCTCGTCGGCGAGCTGGGCGGGTGCAGCCTTGCAGGCTTGCGTGCCCGGAGAAGCCCTCCTGTACCCTCACCCGCTCGGTGGGAGTCGATCGCAGGTTTCGCTGCAAGGGCCGCAGGCAGGCGGCGGGCGCGCAGGACTGGCGCGGACACTGAAGAAGGAGGCCGCGCATGCCACTACTTACACGCAGATCAAGACGCAGCCGTGAGCGCGACGCCGGCGGCGAGCACCGCCGCGCGACCCGCCGCTCGCCCTCGGGCAGGCCGACCGGCGGGCCGCCGATCATCAGCGTCTACGACGCGACCGTCGTCTACCCCGGGGGGCAGGTGGCGATCGAGCGCCTCTCGCTCGAGATCGGTCGCGGCGAGTTCGCCTTCATCACCGGCCCCACGGGCTGCGGCAAGTCGACCCTGATCAAGATGCTGATCCGCGAGATCGAGCCCGCCGCCGGCACCGTGCAGATCGCGGGCAAGGACATCAACTCGATGCCCGCCGACCGCACCCCGTACCTGCGCCGCCGGATCGGGACCGTGTTCCAGGACTTCAAGCTGCTCCCCAACCGCACCGTCTACGACAACGTCGCCTACGCGCTGCAGGTGATCGGCGAGCCGCGCTCGCAGATCAGGCGCAAGGTGCCGGAGATCCTGCGGCTGGTCGGGCTCCAGGCGAAGCTCCACAGCTATCCGGACGAGCTCTCGGGCGGAGAGCAGCAGCGCGTCGCGATCGCGCGCGCGTTCGTCAACCACCCGCCGCTGCTGCTCGCCGACGAGCCGACCGGCAACCTCGATCCCGAGACCTCGATCGGGATCATGCAGCTCCTCTACCGGATCAACCGCACCGGGACGACCGTGCTCGTCGTCACCCACGACCGCGAGATGGTCGACAAGATGCGCCGCCGCGTGATCGCGCTCGAGGAGGGCCGCCTGGTCCGCGACGAGGCCGCCGCGGGCTACCACCAGGACGAGTCGACGTCCGAGTTCGCCGCCCGCGTGCGCGCCGAGATGGGCGTCGGCGACGAGGGCGGCACCAACGGCCACTCCGACGCGGACCCCTCGGGGTTCGAGCACTAGGCAGCCTCCGTGGGCCGGGTCGTCTTCTTCCTCTCCGAGGCCTTCCGCGCGCTGCGACGCAGCGCTGCGCCCAGCATCGCCGCGATCGTCACGATCGTGATCACCACCCTGCTGCTCGGCGTCCTCGTCCCGGTCCTGCGCGCGAGCGAGTCGAAGGCCTCGGAGGTCCGCGACCAGATCGGGCTCAAGGTCTTCCTCTACCGCGACGCGAGCCAGGCGCAGAGGGACGAGCTGGAGCGGAAGCTGAACGGGGTACCGCACGTGACCGCGGTCAGCTACTGCTCGCCGGAGTGCGCGAAGAAGGAGCTGATCTCGCGCGTCCGCGGCGACCTCGAGACCGGGATCAAGGAGCTCAACTCCAACCCGCTGCCGCCGGCCTTCAACCTCGATCTCGACAGCCCGGACAACCTCGAGGCCGTACGCGCGTCGCTCTTGCCCACCAACGCCGCCGGCAAGCCGACCCCGATCAGCCCCGCCATCGACCCGCCGATCGGCGAGAACCGCGATCAGGCGAACAAGATCCGCGAGGTCACCGGGGCGGTCAAGATCGTGCTCCTGGTGATCGCCGGGCTGCTCCTTGTCGCCTCCCTGCTCCTGGTCGCGAACACGATCCGGCTCTCGATCTATGCCCGCCGCCGGGAGGTCGAGGTGATGCGGCTGGTAGGGGCCACCAACTGGTTCATCCGCTGGCCGTTCATGATCGAGGGCGTGATTGTCGGCCTCGCCGGCTCCGGGGTGGCGGTCGGCATCCTCCTGCTCGGCAAGGTCACGATCGTTGATCCGCTCGCCGACGACTTCGCCTTGGTCGACAACCTCTCGACCATGGGCTTCGTGCCCCTGGTCGCGATGTTGGTCGCCGCCGCGGTGGTGGTCTCCGCGCTCGGCAGCGGCATCACCTTGCGCCGCTTCCTGCGGGTTTGAGCCCTGCCGACACCAGGAGCGGGTTCGGCTCCGGCGTCGTCACCGGTCTGGCGATCGGGCTCGTTGTCGCGGCGCTGGTCACGGTCGTCGGTGGCCTGCTCGTCGACGACTCCGGCGACGATCCCGTCGTCGACGCGCGCGAGGTGATCGAGGACAACTACTTTCGCGTCCCGGATCAGGGCAGGCTCGACGACGCCTCGATCGACGCCATGGTGGAGTCGCTGCGGAGCCGCTACGACGACCGGTTCTCGCACTACTTCAACCCCAAGCAGTACGAGGCGTTCATCGCCGCCACCTCGGGGAGCTTCTCGGGCGTCGGGCTGACCGTGACCGAGGTGCCCCGGGGCCTGCGGGTCGCCAGCGTGTTCCCCAACACGCCTGCGGAACGGGCGCAGCTGGAGCAGGGCGACCTGATCGTCGCCGTCGACGGCGAGTCGATCGCCGGCGTCCCCTCCGACGTCTCGACCGCCGAGATCAAGGGCCCCGTCGGGACCGAGGTCGAACTGCGGATCGTCCCGGCCGGCGGCGGCAAGCCTCGGGACCTGACGCTCGAGCGCGCCGACGTTCGGGTCCCCGCCGTCGACGGGGCGCTCCGCCGCACGCCGGGCGGTCAGAAGATCGCCTACGTGCGGTTCTCCACCTTCAGCGAGGGCGCCCACGGCGAGCTGCGCGAGGAGATCGAGCGCCTCGAGCGCCGCGGTGCCCAGGGCCTGGTGCTCGACCTTCGTGAGAACGGCGGCGGCCTGCTCGACGAGGCGGTCCTCACCACCAGCATCTTCCTCGAGGACGGCAACGTGGTCTCGACGCGCAGCCGTACCCAGGGCGAGCGCGACTACCCGGCCGCCGGTGACGCGATCGATCCCATCCCGACGGCCGTCCTGGTCGGCCGCGACACGGCGTCGGCGGCGGAGATCCTGGCGGCGGCGCTGCAGCAGAACGATCTCGGCGAGATCGTCGGCACCCGCACCTACGGCAAGGGCACCTTCCAGGAGGTGATCGATCTGGAGGCAGGTGGGGCCCTCGACCTGACGATCGGCGAGTACCTGACCGCGGACGGCAGCTCGATCCTCGGCAAGGGGGTCAAGCCGGACGTTCGCGTCGCCGAACCGGCGGGCGACGACGAGGACGTGGCCCTGGACCGGGCGCTCGAGATCGTCGGCGAGCAGCTTCCCGCCGGCGGGCCTTGAACCGCCGAGGCGCCGCTCTCCCCGGGGAGCGCTTCGTCGCGGTCGCGGCGCGGCGGGGGAGGTTCCTGGTCGCGGAGCCGCTGTTCGAGCGCGGGGCGGCACAGGTCGGGATCGGCGGCGGGGTCAGGGTGCGCGGGGGCGAGTTGATCGTCGCCGAACGCCGCGGCGCCCGCGCCGCCGTGGTCGCCGAGATCGGCGACCCGGCCAGCGCCCGCGATGTCGCCGCCGCGCTGATCTGGGAGCGGACCGGCGAGCGGGGCTTCTCCGGCGCGATCACCGACGAGGCCGCCGCCGCGAGCGCCGCCGCCGAGCGGGTGGAGCCCGACCGGCGCGACCTCACCGCGCTCGACACCTTCACCGTCGATCCGGCGAGCGCGCGCGACTTCGACGACGCGGTCTCGGCCTCTGCCGACGGGGACGGGATCCGGATCTGGGTCCACATCGCCGACGTCGCCGCCCATGTGCGCCCGGGCTCCGGGCTCGACTCCGAAGCGGCCGAGCGGGCCAACAGCATCTACGTCCCGGGAACGGTCGAGCCGATGCTGCCGCTGGCGCTCTCGGCGGACGCCTGCAGCCTCAACCCCGGGGTCGAGCGGCTCGCGGTCACGGTCGAGATCGCTGCTCGGCCCCGACGGCGGGCCACGCTCGGCGAGCTTCTATCGCAGCCGCATCCGCTCGGACCAGCGGCTCTCCTACGACCAGCTCGACGAGCACTTCGCCGGGCGCACCCGTCCTCCGGAGCCGATCGCCGAGCCGCTCGAGCTCGCCCGCCGCGCGGCTGCGGCGCTGCGCGATGCGCGGCGGGGCTCCGCGCTCGAGGTCTCCACGGCCGAGCCGGAGTTCGAGTTCGACTCCGCCGGTGCGGTGACGGCCGCGCGCTCGGTCGCGCAGACCGAGGCCCACGGGCTGATCGAGCAGCTGATGATCTGCGCCAACGAGCGCGTCGCCGAGCACTGCGAGCGCCGCGACGTCCCGACCCTGTACCGCGTCCACGAGCGTCCCGACCCGGCCCGGGTCGAGGCCCTGATCACCAAGCTGGCGGCGCTCGACGTCCCGACTCCGGCGGTGCCGAGGCGGTTTGAGTCGATCTCGCCGAGCCAGGCCGCGGAGATCGTCGCCGAGGCCAGTCGCCTCGTGGACGCCGAGGCCGATCGCCGGGGACACGGCCGGGCGGCGTATACATCACTCGTGCTCCGCTCGCTGAAGCCGGCCGTGTACACCGACGTCAACCTCGGCCATGCCGGGCTCGGCAGCCCGGCGTACTCCCACTTCACCTCGCCGATCCGCCGGTACCCGGACCTGATCGCGCACCGTGCGCTGCTCTCCACCCTGGGGGCGAGCGAGGCCGAGCCCGAGCGGGCCGAGGTCCGCGAGGCGGGGCCTCGGTGCTCGGAGCGCGAACGGGAGTCGATGGTGATCGAGCGTGATGCGGACAAGGTCTGCGCCTCGTTCCTGCTCGAGCGCGAGCTCTACGACGTCGGCCCTGGAAATCTGTTCGAGGGCGAGGTCTCCGGGGTGATCGCGCCCGGGGCGTTCGTGCGCTTCGGCGGCGCGCTCGGCGACGTCTACGAGGGCTTCCTGCCGGCGAGGCGGCTCCGCGGCGAGCGATTCGAGCTCGACGAGACCGAGACCGCGATCGTCGGCGTTCGCAGCGGCAAGGCGATTCGCCTCGGCGACCCGGTGGGCGTGCGCGTGGACGCGATCGAGGCCGCGCGCGGACGGGTCGACCTCGTTCCGGCGGGGGCGACGGGTCGATGAGCAAGCGCGGAAAGCGCAAGCCGGCCTCCGGCGACGTCGCCAGCAACCGTCGCGCGAGCCACAAGTACGAGCTGATCGAGCGCTTCGAGACCGGGATCGAGCTGCGCGGCACCGAGGTCAAGTCGCTTCGCGAGGGCAAGACCCAGATCGGCGATGCTTACGCGGTGATCGAGGACGGGGAGGTGTGGTTGCGAAACGCTCACATCCCGCCCTACGAGCAGGCCGCCGACAACCACGACCCGGAGCGGCCGCGGAAGCTGCTGCTGCATCGCTACGAGATCGAGCGCCTGATCGGTCGCATGCAGCGCAAGGGCCTGACCCTGATCCCGACCCGGATCTACTTCAAGGGCCCGCGCGCGAAGGTCGAGCTGGCGCTCGCGACCGGCAAGCAGCAGCACGACCGCCGCCGCGAGATTCGCGACCGTGACGTGCAGCGCGAGGTCGAGCGCGAGCTGCGCGACCGCCAGCGCTGAGCCGTCCGGCCGCTGGCGCGGTACCGGGGCCATGCGTGCGGACGCAGGGGTTCGGGGCCTGGGCGCGAAAAGGCTGGCGAGCACCGGCAGCTCGTGACACCATTCGACTATGCGCTCATTCAGGCTCGAACGCAAGAACAAAGACGACGCCGCGGAGCAGGCCGCGCCACCGCCCCCGGCCGATCCCGCGACGGAGCAGGCGCCCGCCGTCCCGGAGCACCCCGGCCCGGTGCCCGACCCGAATCAGCCGACCGCCCCGACCGTCCGCGGAGGCCCCGGCCCCGGTCACCGAGCCGTCCGCCCCGATCGCCGCCGCGCCGCCGCACTCGGCCCCTCCGCCCGGCACCGCGGGCCCGACGTTCCCGCGCCGGCCCCGGCGCAGCCGACCTCGCGTCGCGAGCGCGCCCAGCAGAAGAAGGAGGAGCGGCGCCGAAAGCATGAGGAGGAGCGAGCGAAGCGGCTGGCTCTCCGTGAGCAGAAGCAGGCCGAGCGAGCGGCGAAGAAGGGCAAGCCCGCGACGGTGCCCGCTGCTGCCGCGCCGAGCCCGGTTGCCACTCCGCCGCCGGCCGGCGCGCCGACGCCCGGCGCCGCTCAGGCACCGCCCAACGAGTCGTTCTGGGCGCGTCGCCGCCGCCAGCGCGCCGAAAAGCTGACCGCTCGCAAGAACGAGCGGGCCCGCGTCCTCGCCGAGCGCCAGCAGAAGCGCGCCGAGCAGAAGCGCGCCCGCGAGCAGCAGAGGCTCGCCAAGCAGGCCGCCCGGCAGGCCAAGCGCGGCAAGGGCCCACCCGCGCCGGCCCCGGCCCCCCCGACCGCCGCCGCGCCGACAGCGCAGGCTCCGGCCCCCCCGGCGCCGGCTGCCGCTCCCGGGGCACACGCTCCGGTTGGCGGCGGGTCAGCGACCCTTCCCGCGACCGTCGCCGCGGCCGGAGCGGTAGGCGCACTGGGCGCCGCCGCCGCATCAAGTGCGGGCGGCGCGGACAAGGACACCCAGACGATGCCGGCGGTCCCGCCACCGGTGCGCAATCTCGCGAGCGACCTCGCCTCGCCACAGGCGCAGCAGCAGCCGCCGATCGCCGCCTCGGCGCCGCCCGCTTCCGACCCCGGCGCCCGGCCGCCTCAGCCGGCCGGCGCCGCCGCCCCCCCTGACGAGCAGGCGATCCGCGAGGCGGCGGAGCGCGAGGCGCTGGCGCACCTGGCCGAGGCCGAACGCCGCGGCGAGGCCGACGAGGCGGCGGCCGAGGACACCGATTCCGAGCCGGGCCCGGTCGAGGGCGCCGCAGCCGGGTCAAGCTTCGAGCCTGACTCCGAGACCCGCGAGCCGGAGTCCTTCCAACCCGAGCCGGACGTTCCCGACGAGCCCGAGCCCGAGCCAGAGCCGGACCCGGAACCGGAGCTCGAGCCGGACCCGGAACCGGAGCCAGAACCGGAGCCCGAGCCGGAGCCGGAGCCAGAACCGGAGCCCGAGCCGTCCGTGCCGAAGCGCGAGGCGCTGCTCGCCGAGCTGCAGCGAGCCGAGGACGAGCTGGAGGAACGCCGCGCGCAGGAGCAGGAGCTGGCCCGCGAGCTGAACGCGACGGAGCAGCGCTTGACCGAGAATCAGCGCCGCACCGACGAGGCGCTCGAGCGTGCCGCAGGGCGACTGCGTGAGATCGAGGCGCGCGCCGCCGACGCTGAGTCCCGGGCCGCGCGGGCCGAGGAGCTCGCATCGGTCCAGGCCGAGGAGTCCGAGCGCACGGATCGCCTGCGAGAGATGCTCGACCGGATCGCCGAGGCCGAGGAGCGGGCGAGCGCCGCGGAGCGAAGGGCGCGGGAGGCCGTCGAGCGGGTCGGCGAGCAGGCGCCGGTGGAGACGAGCGAGATCTTCGACCGGAACGCCGGTGATGATCCACCGGCGCTGGAGCCCGAGCCCGAGGAGGCGCCCGCGGTCCAGCCACACGGAGACGCGCTGCTGGCGCCGGAGCCGCCCCCGCCTGAGCCCGCGACGCCCGCCCCTCCGAGCGCCGAGCCGCCGGCCGAGCCTGGACCCGGGCAGCGGACGCCCGAGTGGTTCTCCAGCTCGCTTGGGCCGGAGGCGGTCCCCGCCGAGAGCGCGCCCGAGCGCGTTCCCCCCGAACCCCCGCCCGAGCCGGAGGCCGAGTCGACGACGACGCAGGCGCCGGTCGTGGGCCGTGGGAGGCGGAGCGCGCGCCGGTCCCTGCATCGGCCCCCGAGCAGCGGCCGGACACGACCCAGGCCCCACCACGGGCGCGATCGCGATCAACACCGCCAGCTACGAGCAGCTACGCGAGCTCGGGCTCTCGGTGACCCAGGCCGGCCGCGTGCTCGCTCATCGTGAGCGCGTCGGCGGCTTCTCCAGCGTCGAGGAGCTCGAGCAGGTCCCGGGATTCCCGCGCGCGTTCCTCGACGAGCTCAAGCACAGGCTCGTCGTCTAGAGCCTCCAGCTCCAGCGGCCCCCGCTAGATCCCGTACGCCTCGAGCAGGTTGAGCCAGACCTCGTTGCGGGTCGGGAACGTCGGCACCGCGTGGGCGAGGCGATCGAGCGGGACCTGGGCGGCGACCGCGATCGTCGCGGCGTGCAGCGACTCGGCGACCTCGGGGCCGACGAAGCTCGCGCCGACGATCACCTCGCGCTCGGTGTCGACGACGATCCGCGACGTCCCGGGCGCGTTTCGCCCGTGGAAGCTGGCTCCCGCGTTGGCCGCGGTCTCGACCTCGACCGCCCTCGCCTCGATCCCCTCCTGCTCCGCCGCATCCAGCGTCAGGCCGACCGCCGCAAGCTGCGGGTCCGTGAACACCACTCGCGGCGAGCCCGCCTTGTCGGCCGTCGCGGCCACCTCCTTGCCGGCGATCGCGTCGGCGCAGATCCGGGCTTGGTACTTGCCCATGTGCGTGAGCAGCGAGCGCCCGTTGACATCGCCGATCGCATACAGCCAATCCGAGCCGCCGACGCGCAGTTGGTCGTCGACCTCGAGGTAGCCGCCCGCCTCGACCCCGGCGGTCTCGAGGCCGAGCTCGGCGGTTCGCGGCCGGCGCCCGACCGCGACCAGGAGCTCGTCGCCGTGCAGCTCGTCGCCGCCCTCGAGTCCGAGCCTGACCTGACCGCGCTCGCCGCGCGAGGCGGCGACGGCCTTGACGCCGGTCCTCAGCTCGACCCCCGACCGCTCGAGGCCGGCGCCGACCTGGTCGCTGGCGAACGGCTCCTCGTTGGCGAGCACGCGGTCGAGGGCCTCGACCACGCTGACGCTCGCCCCGAGGCTGCTCCACGCCTGCGCCAGCTCGACCCCGACCACCCCGCCGCCCAGGATCAGCAGCCGCTCGGGCACCTGCTCGGCCGTCGTCGCCTCGCGGTTGGTCCAGGGGCGCGCCTCGGCGAGCCCATCGATGGGCGGCACCGCGGCGGCGCTGCCGGTGGCGACGACCACGGCTTCGGCGGCGCGCAGGCGCTGGTCGCCGGTGATCACCGCCCGCTCGCCGTCGAGGGCGCCGCGGCCGCGAAAGAGCTCGATTCCTCGCTGCTCGAGCCACCCGACCATGCCGCTGTCGTCGCGGTCGTGGATCACCTCGTCGCGGCGGGCGAGCACCAGCTTCGGGTCGAGGGACCCGGTGACCATCTCGCGCACGCCCGGCACCCGCTCGATCTCCGCGAGCAGCTCGCCGGGACGCAGCAGGGCCTTCGACGGCATGCAGGCGTAGTACGAGCACTCGCCGCCGATCAGCTCCTGCTCGACGATCGCCACCCGCATGCCCGCGTCCGCCGCCCGTCCCGCGCAGACCTCGCCCGCCGGGCCGGCGCCGATCACGATCACGTCGAATTCCCGCTCGCTCATCCGTCCTCCGTCACGCTCGCCTGGCCAGAGCATTACCTACCCGGCGCGATCGGGTAGACAGACGGAGTGGCGGCCAAGCGCGACAGGCTCGCGAGCTACCGTGGCAAGCGCTCCTTCGAGCGCACCCCCGAGCCCGGCGGCGAGGCCGGAGCGAAGGCCGGTGAGGACCGGTTCGTGATCCAGGAGCATCACGCCCGCCGCCTGCACTGGGACTTCCGGCTCGAGCGTGACGGGGTGCTGGTCTCGTGGGCGCTGCCGCGCGGCGTCCCCGCCGACCCGGAGCAGGACCGGCTCGCGGTTCACACGGAGGACCACCCGCTCGACTACATCGACTTCGCCGGCGAGATCCCGAAGGGCGAGTACGGGGGAGGCAAGGTGACGATCTGGGACCGCGGCACCTACGAGGTCGAGAAGTGGGAGCAGGGCAAGGTCGTGATCCGGCTCGCGGGCGAGCGCGTTCGCGGCCGCTACGCCCTCTTTCGGACCCGGGGCAAGGACTGGATGATCCACCGCATGGACGCCCCCGAGCCGGGGGACCCGTTCCCGCAGCGGATCGAGCCGATGCGGGCGACGCCGGGCCGGCTCCCCCGCGACGACGCCGACTGGGCGTTCGAGGTCCGCTGGAGCGGGGTGCGGGCGATCGCCTACTGCGAGACCGGCCATGTGCGGGTCGAGGGCGCGGACGGCGACGAGCTCACGCCGCGATTTCGGGAGCTCGGCGCGATCGCCCTCGAGCTCGCCGGCGAGCAGGTCGTCCTCGACGGCGAGATCGTCGTCTTCGAGGACGGCGTCCCCAGCGCCGAGCGACTCGAGCGGCGGCTTGCGCCCGGCTCGGACTCGACGATCCGGCGCCGGCAGCGCGAGCATCCGGCGACCCTGGTGGTCTTCGATCTGCTGTACGCGGATCGCACCACCCTGCTCGACCTCGGCTACCAGGACCGGCGCGAGCGCCTGGCGGCGCTCGCGCTCGACGGGCCCACCTGGCAGACCCCGGCCTACCACCGCGGCGACGGCAGGGCGCTGCTCGCCGCGGCGGCCGAGCGCGGGCTCGGCGGCGTGGTCGCCAAGCGCCTCGCGAGCCCCTACCGGCCGGGCAAGCGCAGCCGCGACTGGCGCGACGTCAGCGCGTAGCCCGGCCGCCTTCGCCGCCGCCCCCGCCGGAACGTCCGACGCGGTGAACGTCCCGATTGCCCCCTGACAGCGAAGGTTCCGGGACGTTCGGCAGCCTCGCGGGAGGAGGTTCGCCGCCTATACGTCGGAGAGGCTCTTCTCGAGGAAGGTCTGGTCCACGCCGACGGCGAGCGCGACCGCCAGCCCGAGGTAGACGATCGCCACCAGCGCCCGGGTGCGGACGGGGATCGCGTGATAGGCCCGCGCCTCCGGCGTGTTGCGGTTCTTCCAGCGGTGCCAGCTCTCGAGGCCGCCCAGCAGCAGGATCAGGATCAGGATCGGATTGGGGAAGGCGAAGGTGAGCGCGACGAGGCCGGCGTAGCCCACGAACCAGACCCAGGGCGAGAGCGCCGCCATCGCGCGCCCGCCGTCGAGCGGCAGCACCGGGAGCAGGTTGAACAGGTTGATGAAGAAGCCGACGTAGGCGAGCGCCTGCCAGAACTCGTTGCCGGTCGCGAGCCAGATCCCGAGCGGGACCAGGGTCGCGAGCGAGCCCAGGATCGGCCCGGCGAGGCCGACTCGGGCCTCGGCCGCGGCGTCATCGCCCATCGACTTTGCGGCGACCACGGCGCCGAGGAAGGGGATGAACATCGGCGCCGATGCCTCGATCCCCTCGCGGCGCAGCTGGATCACGTGCCCCATCTCGTGGACCAGCAGCAGGAGCACGAAGCCGAGCGCGAACGTCCAGCCCCAGATCAGCGCATAGGCGGCGATCGAGACCAGCATCGTCGCCGAGGTGGTCAGGATCTTCACCTTCGGCAGCAGCAGGAGGATCGCCTTGAGCTTCGTCGCGATCAGGATCAGCGCGGCGAGGATCGGCCCGCCGAAGCGCTTCAGCCGCTCGCGCCAATCGCCGCGCCCCGAGCCGGGGTGGATCGGCTCGTAGTCGCGGCTCGGCGGCGCGGGCCCGGGAGCGGGCGCCGGAGTGGTCCAGCCCTGGTTCGGCGTGTCGGTCATCGCTATCAGGATACGGAGCGCCGGCCTCGGTTCAGCGGATTAGGATGACGGGATGGGCGTCGCCAGGGATGAGGCGCGGCACGGCGGCATCGATCGCGGCGGCGACCATTGTCTGCTGCCTGTGCGGTCCCGGCGAGGCGCCGGCATCGCCCGCGACGAAGGGCGGGAAGGCCTCGTCGGGGATGGCGGCTCCGACGGCCGAGCAGGCCGCCGCGCTCGGCGGCCAGGCCTACGACTACGGCTTCCCGCTGCTCGAGTTCCTGCGGGTCCGCCGCGAGCAGACCAGCGTCCGCTGTCCCGACACGAAGGGCAACTCGCCCGTCAACTCGTTCTCGAACGCGCGGGGGTTCGCCACCGCGGAGTCCCGGACGGTGGTGGCGCCGAACACCGACACGCTCTACTCGATCGCCCACCTCGATCTCGGCAAAGGCCCGATCACGCTCAGCCACCCGGACATGGGCAAGCGCTACTACAGCTTCGCCCTCCTCGACCCCTACACCAACGTGATCGCGATCCCCGGGCTGCGCGAGAACGGCGGGGACGCCGGCAGCTACGAGATCCGCTGGACCGAGAAGGGCAGCCACGGCAAGCCGGCCGCCGGGACCGAGGTGATCAAGTCGAAGTACCGGCGGGTCTGGGTCATCGGCCGGACGCTGGCGACCGACCGCAAGGACCAGCGCAAGGCGCAGAGGCTGATGGCGAAGTACCGGTTGACCCGCGCGAACGGCACCGAGCGCAGCTTCCCGAAGGGCTGCAGGCCGGGCGACCCGAAGGCCTACCCGACGCCGACCGACGGGCCCGCGTTCGTCGCGGCGCTGAACCGGGCGCTGAAGGACAACCCGCCGCCGCGGCGCGACGGTGCCCTGCTCGCCCAGCTCGAGCCGCTCGGCATCGGCCCCGGCCTCTCGCCCCAGCGGGCCGGCCTCGCCCCCGACGTGCTCGCCGCCCTGTACGACGGCGTCGCCGACAGGGCGGCGACCCTGCCGGGAACCGCGCGGGCCGAGGCCCTGCGCGAGGCGGTGAAGACCGAGGGCTGGCTGCTGCCGGCGTCCAACATCGGCGACTACGGGACCGACTACGCCTTCCGCGCCTTGATCGCGGTGGTCGGGCTGGGGGCCAATACGCCGGACGAGGCGATCTACCCGGCCGGGATCACCGACGCGACCGGCGCGCTCTACGACGGGGCCAACGACTATCGGCTCACGTTCCCGCCCGGGAGCGAGCCGCCCGCCAAGTACTTCTGGTCGCTGACGATGTACGACACCGCGGGCTACCTGGTCCCGAACGCGATCGACCGCTACTCGCTCGGGCCCAGCCATCCGCCGCTGTTGCGCAAGCCGGACGGCTCGATCGTGGTCGCGATCCAGCAGACGCCGCCGACCGAGGCCGACGTCAACTGGCTGCCCTCGCCGCCCGGGGCCTTCCGGCTCAACCTGAGGCTCTACGGCCCCAGCAAGGCGGCCCGAACGGGTGCCTGGAGGGCGCCGGGGGTGGTCAGGGTCGGGGGCTGAGCGCTGCGCCGGCGTCGCCGGCGCTGAGATGGAGGCGGCCGGTACTGCCCCGGCGTCCGCGGAACCTGCCCTGATGCGTCTACGAGCGTTCCCGTGGAGTCTGTTCTCGGCGCCGGTTAGGTCGATCCGCGGGGCACGTCCCCGGCGCCATACCTTCCTGATGGTGTCCCCACCGGCTCGAAGGTCCTAGTCGATGGGTGATCCCGCTGCTGAAGCCGCTGACCCGGGACGCGGGCTTCCCGGAGCGACTCCCTCACCGACTAAGCGGCGAGGGCGAACTCATGATCAGAGTCCGCATTTGATTGGTTCCCGGGAGAGTTTTACGAGGCCAACCCGGGATCCTCGACTCGCAACACCAAGGCGAACGATTCCACGTCGAATCTGGTTCGCCCCCGTATGTACGCCTCAAGGATAGCCCCTCGGCGGGTCATCGAACCGCGGCGAGCACCTCCTCGGCACACCGCTCTCCGCTCTCCACCGCGCCCTCGAGATAGCCCTGGTTGTCGGTCGCGGTGTGCTCGCCCGCAAAGTGGATCGCGCCCTCGGCCCGGCCCACGTAGCCGTAGTAGCGCGTGTACTGGCCCGCCGGGTGATCACCGTGCGTTGCTCCATCGCCGCCAGAATAGGTCCGGCGGAGAACCCGAGCCGAGAGAGGACGAGGAGATGACTGCCGAGCCGACCCGAGCCGAGAAGGGCGCCGCGTTCCGTGCCCTGCACGAGGGCGACCCGTTCGTGATCCCGAACCCGTGGGACGCGGGCTCGGCGAAGGCGCTCGCCTCGCTGGGCTTCGAGGCGCTGGCGACGACCAGCTCCGGCTTCGCCTTCACCCTCGGGCGCCACGACGGCGCGGCGACGCTCGACGAGGTGGTCGAGCACGTGCGCGCCGTCGACGCGGCCACTCCGCTCCCCGTCTCAGCCGACCTCGAGAACGGCTACGGCCCGGCGCCCGGGGACGCCGCGACGGCGATCGCGCGCGCCGCCGAGGCCGGGGCGGTCGGGGGCTCGATCGAGGACTTCGACCCCGACGCGGGCATCTACGCCCTCGGGGAGGCGGTCGAGCGGGTGAGCGCCGCGGTCGAGGCCGCTCGCGGGCTCGGGTTCGAGTTCACGCTCACGGCGCGGGCCGAGAACCACATCCGCGGCAACCCCGACCTCGACGACACGATCGCGCGTCTGCGCGCCTACGAGGAGGCCGGCGCTGATGTCCTCTACGCGCCCGGGCTGCGGACGACCGACGAGATCGGCGCCGTCTGCGGGGCGCTCTCCAAGCCGGTCAACGTCCTCGCCAGGCCGAAGCTCCCAGCGGCCGAGGTATTCGCCGCCGGCGCTCAGCGAATCAGCCTCGGCGGCTCGCTCGCTTGGGTCGCGACAGCGGCCTTGGCCGACTCCGCGACCGCGATCCGCGACCGCGGCGACTTCTCCTCGATCGCGGTCTCGACCCGCGTCGACGAGCTCCTCGACGGCTGATCAGGTCGCCGGGAAGGCGGCCTCCAGCCGGCGCCGGCCCCGCGCGGCCCAGGTGGCCCGCAGCACCGTCGCCGCCACCGGGCCCAGCGCGGCCGGCCGGTAGTCGAAGCTGATCGAGTACTCGAGCCGGGTCCCCTTGGTGGTCGGCGTCAGCTCCAGCCGCCCGAGATGGTTCGAGATCGGGGCGTCGTTGATGACCGTGTACTCGATCAGGAGCGGGCGGTCGTGAGTGACGATCCGCTCCTCGAGCGCCGCGGACCCCGGCGGCTTCACCAGCCGCACCATCCCGAGCCCGTTGGGCTCGGCCGGGTCGTCGCCGGCCTCGAGCGTCCTGACCGTCCCAGGCCAGAGCTCGGAGAAGCGGTCGGTGAGGTAGGTGAAGACGGCGTCGGGCGAACCCGCGACCTCGGCCGGGAGCTCGACCCTGTTGCGTGCGCGGGCGGCTGTCATCGGCGCAAGCCTACGGCGTCATGCGGCTCGCCAGCTGGGATCATCCGAGGATGGCGAGGCGCAAGAAGCAGCGGGGCAGCCGGGAGGTGGCGGCGACCCACGACTACGCCGATCCCGAGGGCAACGTCCTCACCCTGCGCGGCGAGCTCAGCGGTCCGACGATCCGCAAGCTCACCCGCCCGGACCGCCGGGCAGGAGCCACGGCCGAGGATGTCTACCGCCGTCGCGACGAGATGCTGTTCGAGCGCCTGGTCGTGAGCTGGGAGATCGCCGGGCTGCCGCTCGATGACCAGAAGCTGCTGCTCGGCCGCTACCGGATGGCCGACGCCGAGACCCGGCGCTGGGTCCAGCGGACGATCGCCGGGCACGTCGAGCGCCACATCCCCGAGCTCTTAGCGTGACCTCCGGGCTCTCCGCCGAGTGGGTGAGGGACGGCGCCGAGCGCGTCGCCAACCACTTCGAGCGCGAGTTGGAGGCCCTGGTCGCGGTCTCATCGCCCTCCGGCGACACCGCCGCGGCGGAGGAGATCTGCGCTCTGGTCGCGGCGCTCCTGCCCGACGAGGCAAGGGTCGAGCGCCCCACTTGCTCGACCGCCGGCTTCGCTCCCGACCTGCTGGCGACGCTCGCCGGCAAGGGCGTCGGCCGGCTGCTGCTGCTCGGCCATCTCGACACCGTCGTCGCCCACGCCGACCACCGGCCGCTCGAGCGCCAGGGCGAGCGGCTGGTCGGCTCGGGGTCGATCGACATGAAGGGCGGGGTCGCCCTCGCGCTCGGTGTGATGCGGGCGCTCGCGGCGGTGCCAGAGAGCTTCGCCGAGCTCAGCCTGCTGACCGTGGTCGACGAGGAGTGGCGCACCGGCGGGTTCGACCACGGGCCCCGCTTTGCAGGCTACGACGCCTGCCTGTGCTTCGAGGCGGGCCAGCTCGCCGCGAGCGGCGATGAGGCCCTGGTGGCGAAGCGAAAGGCCGCCTCGACCCTGCGGGTCCGCGCGCACGGGGTCGCCGCGCACTCCGGGGCCGCGCCGGAACGGGGCCGCAATGCCCTGCTCGCGCTCGCCGAGGTGGCTCGCCGCGTCGCCGAGCTCAGCGACCCGGCCGGGTCCGACCGCCTGACCGCGATCCCGACCGTCGTCCGCGCGGGCGACGCGTTCAACGTCGTCCCCGCCGAGGGCGAGCTGATCTGCGACCTGCGCGCGGAACGACTGGAGGCGTTCGAGCCGGTGCTCGCCGCCGGGGCAGCCGCCATCGACGGGGTGACCATGGAGGCTGCGCTGGTCCGCCAGTGGCCGGGGATGGACAGTCGCTCGCTGGTGGCCGAACGGCTCACCGGCCCGGCGTCGGCGATGCTCGGCCGGCGCGCTCGAGGTCGGCGGTCGCGGCGGCGCCAGCGACGCGAGCCACATGGCCGGCTACGTCGCGCTCACGGTCGACGGCCTCGGTCCCCGCGGCGGTCACGCTCACCACCCGGACGAGTTCATCGCCGTCGACTCGATCCGCCCGCGGGCGGAGGTCGCGCTCGCGGTCGCCGCCGCCGCGCTCGGGGCCGGCGGCGGTCGCGCCGCTCGCGCCTGACTGGCCACGCTTCCTTGACACCTCGGCGTTGTTCCGCGCGCTCGGTCGCGCCAGTCTGCCCGCGTGCCCGCCGAGCGTCACCTCGCTACCGACTCCCGCGAGCGAGCCGCCTTTCGCGGCGATCGGGCGGTCGCGGCGCTCGCGGCCCGGCAGTGGGGTGTGCTCTCGACCGCCGAGTTGCGGGCCTGTGGGCTGACCTACAGCTCGATCACGAGGCGACACGGGCGGGGGCACCTCCACCGCCTGCACACGGGCGTTTGGGCTGTCGGTCATCCCAGCCCGCCGTGGGAGGGCAGGTTGCTGGCTGCGGTCAAGGCGTGCGGGTCGACGGCCTTCCTCAGCCACTACTCAGCCGCCGAGCTCTGGGAGTTCGTCGAGCGGCTCGGTCGCCTCCCCGACGTGACGGTCACGGCGGCCGCCCGTCGAGCCCATCCCGGGATCCGGACGCATCGGGCCGTCCGGCTCGCGCCTGAGGATCGACGCGTTCACCTCGGGATCCCGGTGACGTCGCCGGTCCGCACGCTGCTCGACCTGGCTTCGACGCTCGACCGCCGCCGCGTCCGAGCGGCCGTGAGGCGGGCGCAGGGGACCGGCAGGGTGACCGTGAGGCAGATCGGGTGGGCGCTCGAGCGCTACGCCGGCCACCGTGGATGCGCGGTCCTTCGCGACGCGGTGTCCTCCGGCGCGGCGCCGACCAAGAGCGAGCGCGAGAGCGACGTTCTCGACCTGATCCTCGAAGCGGGATGCGTCCATCCGGACGTCAACAGGCCGCTCATCCTCGGTGGCCGTCGGGTGATCCCGGACCTCCGCTGGCCCGAGCTGAAGCTGATCCTCGAGATCGACAGCACGGCCTGGCACGAGGACCCGCTCGCCCGCGCCGACGATCGTGAGCGCCAGGCGCTGCTGGAGGCGCACGGCGAGACGGTCCTGCGGGTCCATTGGCGCGACGCGGTCCTGCGCCCGCAGCGAACACTCGACGATCTGCGAAACGCCGGCGTCCCGTTCCCGGCCGAGTGACACCTCGCTCGCGACCCCCGGTAGTCATCTGCCAGTCACGGACGGTCGGCTCCGACCACCTCACCGGCGCCGCCCGCCCGCCGTGCGAATGCTCACACGGCGAGGGCGGAGTTCAAGGCGCTACTCGGCGCTTGCGACCGCGTCGCAGAGCTTCGAGAGCGCGTCCTGCGCCTCGCCCGAGGGCAGCTGGCCGACCGCGCTGCGACAGGAGCTCGCGGCCTGTGAGAGCGCCTGCTTGACGTCCTCGCCGCCCGAGCTCAGGGCCTGCTTGACCGTATTGCCCACGGACGTGCAGGCGCTCCCCAGGGCGGTGCCCGCTGCGCCGCCGAGCTGCTGGGCCTGGTCGCTGCACGACTTGACGGCCGCGTCGACCTTCTCCTCCGCCGTCGCCGCAGCGGAGCTGCTCGTCGTCGTTGTCGTCGTCTCGTCGTCGCCGCATCCGGCGGCGACGAGAGCGCAGGCGACCAGGGCAGTGAGTCCGGCGACCGCGTACGAACGATGTCCTCGCATGCTGATTCCCCTTCGGTCAGACGACTGGTGCGGACCTGGGACGGGTGGCCGACGGCTTCGTCATGACCAACCATATGCGGTCGTTTGCGGTCCCGCCTCCGGCTCCCTCCGAGGAGACGGCAGCGCGTGCGCGAGGCCCCCGCGATCCGGCCTCACGCTCGCCCGGCCTCCAGCAGCCGCCGCAGGAACCGCTTCGTCTCGGGCTCGCGTGGCTCGGACAGCACCTGCTCGGGCGGGCCGATCTCGACCAGGCGGCCCTCGTGCAGGTAGCCGACGCGGTCGGCAACCTCGCGGGCGAAGCTCATCTCGTGAGTGGCGATCAGCATCGTCACACCCTCGTCGCGCAGCGTCCTCACCGTCGCCAGCACCTCGCCGACCAGCTCGGGGTCGAGCGCCGAGGTGACCTCGTCGAGCAGCATCGCCCGCGGCCGCGCGGCGAAGGCGCGCGCGAGCGCGACCCGCTGCTGCTGGCCGCCCGAGAGCCGGTCGGGGTGGTCGTCCTCGCGGCCGCCGAGGCCGAGTCGCTCGAGCTGCGCCCGGGCGCCGGCCTCGGCCTCGTCGCGGGGCACCCCGTGGCCGCGCCAGCTCCCGAGCACGACGTTCTCGAGCACGGTCAGGTGCGGGAACAGGTTGTAGGCCTGGAACACGAGCCCGAGCCGGCGGCGGACGGCGACCGAGTCCACCGAGGGGTCGGTGATCACCTCGCCGTCGAGCAGGATGTCGCCGTCGTCGATCTCCTCGAGCAGGTCGGCGCACCGCAGGATCGTCGACTTGCCCGAGCCCGAGGCGCCGATCACGGCCACGGCCTCGTGCTCGGCGACCGCGAGGTCGATCCCGTGCAGGACCTCGCGCTCGCCGAAGGCCTTGGTCACCCCGCGGAACTCGAGTACGGGCGCGGCCGCCGTCATCTCGCCCGCTCGAAGCCCCAGCGGTCGAGCAGCCGCGCCAGCGGCACGGTGACCGCGAGGTAGAGCAGCGCCGCGGCGATCAGCGGCGTGTAGTTGAAGTCCGAGGCGGCCTGGATCTGCGCCACCCGGAAGGCCTCGCCGGCGACCCCGATGATCGCGATCAGGGCGACGTCCTTCTGCAGGGCGATGAAGTCGTTGAGCAGCGGCGGGCCGACCCTGCGCACCGCCTGCGGCAGGATCACGTGGCGGGTCGCCTGGCGCTCGGTGAGGCCGATCGCGAGCGCCGCGTCGCGCTGGCCGCGGTGCACCGAGCGCAGGCCGGCGCGGTAGACCTCGCTCACGTAGGCGGTGTAGGAGAGGGTGAGCGCGATCCCGCCGAGCACCACCGGCTCGCTCGGCAGCCCCTCGAGGTCCAGCGCCGGGATCCCGAACCCGACCAGGTAGACGAGCAGGATCACCGGGATGCCGCGAAAGACGTCGGCGTAGACGGTCGCCAGCAGCCGCAGCGGAAACAGGGCCGGCGCGTCCGAGGTGCGCATCAGGGCGACGCCCAGGGCGAGCACCAGCACGCAGACCTCGACGATGCAGAACACGCGGACGTCGAGCCAGAAGGCCTCGAGCGATCGTCGGGGAACGACTCGCGGAAGACCTCGGGGTCGAAGAAGGTGTCGCGGACCTCGGGCCAGCCCGGGCTGGTCAGGATCAGCGCCGCGATCCCGCCGAGGACGACGACCGACGAGATCGCCGCGATCGCCTGCCCGCGCCGCGTCTGCGCGCGCCGGGCTGCCGCTCGCTCCGCGCGGCGGTCGGCCACGCCGCTACCGGCGCCGGGCTACTCGAGGACCGGGGCGCTGGTGACGTCGCTCATCCACTTCTTCTCGATCGCGGGCAGCTCGCCCGACTCGTTCAGGGCCGTGATCGCGGCCGAGACGCAGGCGGTCAGCGGCGAGTCCTTCTCCAGCAGCGCGCCCCACTCGTCGCCGCCGGGCGCGGCGAACTGCCCCGCGATCGTCGCCGTCGGGCACCTGGACCGCGGTCAGGAAGTAGGCGGTCGGCACGTCGACGACGATCGCGTCGACCTGATCGTTCTTGAACGCGCTGACGACGTCGTTGGAGGTGTCGAACACCTGCGGCTCGCTCGACGGCTGGATCACCTCGTTGACCGCGTCCAGGCTGGTGGTGCCGATCTGGACGCCGATCGCGGCGTCCTGCAGCTCGGCGAGCGAGGTGACCCCGTCGAGCTCGCCGCCCTTCTTCACCACCACCGCCTGCTCGGCCTCGTAGTACGGGACCGAGAAGTCGACCTGCTCGGCGCGCTTCGGCGTGATCGAGATCTGGTTGACGTCGAAGTCGAAGTCCTTCGGCCCCGGCGCGTAGGAGGCGTTGAAGGGGACCACCGTCCACTCGACGTCGGCCTCCGCGTAGCCGAGCTGGTCGGCGATCGCGTAGGCGACGGCGCTCTCGAAGCCCGCGGCCGTTGGTCGGGTCGTTGTCCTCGAAGTAGGGCGGGAACGCGGGCTTGTCGGTGGCCGACGGTGAGCGTGCCGTCGCTGACCGTCTCGAGCTGGTCGGGCGTGCAGTCCTCCAGCGAGACGGTCTCGGCGGCGGTCGTGTCCTCGGATTCGTCGTCGTCGCCGCAGCCGGCGGCGAGGACGAGCGCGGCCAGGATCAGCAGCAGCGGGACGATGCGAGACTTCGACACGGCGGGATACCTCTCTCGGGCGGGTGCGCGATGATCCTACGCGTATGAGCGACTGGAGCGCCTCCCAGATCCCCGACCAGGCGGGGAGGGTGGCCGTGGTCACCGGCGCCAACAGCGGCCTCGGCCTCGTCACGGCGCGCGAGCTCGCCCGCGCCGGGGCGAAGGTGGTGCTCGCCGCGCGCTCGGGCAAGGCGGACGGAGCGCGCGAGGAGATCGCCGGCGAGGTCGACGGCGCCGACCTCGACCCGCGGGAGCTCGACCTCGCGAGCCTCGACTCGGTGCGGCAGTTCGCCGCGGCCGTCGCCGCCGACCATCCCAAGGTCGACCTGCTCATCAACAACGCCGGCGTGATGATGCCTCCGCGGTCAGCGACGGCGGACGGGTTCGAGCTCCAGTTCGGCACCAACCACCTCGGCCACTTCGCGCTCACCGGCCTGCTGTTCGACGCGCTCAAGGCGGCGGGGGAGGGCGCGCGGGTCGTCACGGTGAGCTCGATCGAGCACCGGCCCGGCAAGCTGCGCTTCGACGACCTGCAGTCGGAGCGCGACTACTCGCCGCGTGGCGCCTACCAGCAGTCGAAGTTCGCCAACGCGATCTTCGGCCTCGAGCTCGATCGCCGGCTGCGGGAGGCCGGCCTGCCGATCGCGAGCCTGCTCGCGCATCCCGGCTACTCCGCCACCAACCTCCAGACCACCGGGCCGCCCTTCCCCATCTCCGCGGTGCTGCGCGTCTCCAACCTGCTGATCGCCCAGGGCGCCGACCAGGGCGCCCTGCCGCAGCTCTACGCGGCGACGGCCCCGGGCGTCGAGAGCGGCGAGTTCTTCGGCCCGGACGGCTTCCGCGAGTTCCGTGGCTCCCCGACGACCGTGCAGCCGGTCGGCCGCGCTCGCGACGCCGATACCGGCCGCCGGCTGTGGGAGGTCTCGGAGGAGCTCACCGGGGTCTCGTACCTGTCGGCCCCGGCCGGGTGAGCCTCCCCGACGTCGCCGCCGACCTCGGGCGCGTCGGCCTGCCCGCGCCGCTCGCCGAGCTCGCCGCTCGCGAGTGGGACGCGATCGTCGTCGGCGGCGGCCACAACGGGCTCACGGCGGCGGCCTACCTGGCCCGGGCCGGCCGCTCGGTGCTCGTGCTCGAGCGCCGCGAGCAGCTCGGCGGGGCGGCGACGCTCGAGCGGCCGTTCGCCGACCGGCGGTTCGTGGTCAGCCCCTGCGCCTACGTCGTCGGCCTGCTCGACCCTGTCGTGATCGCCGAGCTCGGGCTCGACCGCCACGGCTACCGGGTCACCCCGGCAGACCCGAACCTGTGGGTGCCGTTCGCCGACGGCAGCTCGTACGCCGCCTTCATCGACGGAGCGCGCACCGCGGAGTACCTGCGCGCGCAGGGCTTCGCCGACTCCGACATCGACGGCCTGGCCCGCTTCGGCGCCGTCTTCGACCGCATCCGCGACCTGCTGCGCGCCGGCGACGAGGACCTCTGGCAGCGGCCCTCGCCCCCGCGCGAGCGGATCGAGCGGCTGCTGGGCGACGATCCCGAGCTGGTCGGGGTGGCCTTCGAGGAGTCGATCGCGTCGATGCTCGATCGCTACGTCTCCGACCAGCGGCTCAGGGACGCGATCGCCTGCCAGGGCACGATCGGCACCTTCGCCGGACCCCGCGATCCCGGCACCGCCTCGGTCCGGCTCATGCACCACCAGGGCGACCTGCTCGGGCTGGGGTCGGTCTGGGGCTACGTCGAGGGCGGGCTCGGCCGGGTCTCGTTCTCGATCGCCCAGGCGGCGCTCGAGGCCGGGGCGACGCTCGCGACCGGCGTGCCCGTGGCCGCCATCCGCCCCGGGGAGGGGGTCGAGCTCGAGTCCGGCGAGCTGCTGCGCGCCTCCGCCGTCGTCTGCAACGCCGACCCGAAGCGGATGCTGGCGATGCTGGACGCCGGCTCGGCCGAGGTCCCGGCGGGATACCGCGAGCGGCTCGAGGGCTGGGACGTGAGCTCGCCGGTGCTGAAGCTGAACGTCGCCCTGCGCCGCTTTCCGACCTTCGCCGCGGCGAACGGGGCGGTCGAGCCGCAGCGGGCGATGGTCACCGTCACCGACGGGGTCGATGCCGCGCAGGCGGCCGTCGAGTCCGCGCGCCGGGGCGAGCCGGCGATCGGCTTCTGCGAGCTCTACTTCCAGTCGGCCTACGACCGCTCGGTGGTCCCCGACGGCCGCGAGGTGATGAGCGTCTTCTGCCAGTACGTCCCCTACGAGCTCGCCGAGGGCGACTGGGAGACGCGCCGCGACGAGATCGCCGAGCTGGCGCTGGACGCGATCGAGGCCCGCGCCCCCGACGTGCGCGACTGCATCGAGGAGCTGCAGGTGATGGGCCCGCCCGACATCGAGCGCCGGATCGGGCTCTCGGGCGGCCACATCTTCCAGGGCCAGGCGCTCCCCGACCAGATGTGGGACCGCCGGCTCGAGGCCCGGACCCCGATCGACGGCCTCTACCTCTGCGGCGCCGCCACCCACCCGGGGGGCTCGGTGATCGCCCTCAACGGCCGGATCGCGGCCGACGCGGTGCTCGGCCGTCCCCCGGCACCCGCGAGCGTCACCTGACTACCGCGAGTCGGTAGTGAGATGACTTTCGGTCGCAGCGGGGGCCCGCGCGCCGCGCCGCTACCGTGGCCGGATGCGGCGGCTGTTCCCTCTGGTGGCGGCGGTGATCCTCGTCGACACGATGTTCTACGCGGCGATCACGCCGCTCCTGCCCGAGTACGCCGACGACCTCGGGCTGTCGAAGACCGCCGCCGGGGTCCTGAGCGCCTCCTACGCCGCCGGCACCCTGCTCGCCGCGATCCCGTCGGGGTTCCTGGCGGCGAGGATCGGATTTCGCGCCACCATGCTCGCCGGCCTCGCGCTGCTCGGGATCTCCAGCGTCGCCTTCGCCTTCGCCACCGACATCGTCGTCCTGGACGTCGCTCGCTTCGCCGAGGGCGTCGGCGGAGCCTGCGCGTGGACCGGGGGCCTCGCGTGGCTGCTGGCCGCGGCGCCGGACGACCGCCGCGGTGAGGTCATCGGCGCCGCGCTCGCGGCGGCGATCTTCGGCATCCTGCTCGGCCCGGTGATCGGCGGGATCGCGACGGTGACCGGCCCCGAGGTCGTCTTCTCCGCCGTCGCCGCCGTCGCCGCGGGGCTCGCCGCCTGGGTCGTGAGCACGCCCGGGATCCGCGCCTCGGGCGGCCAGAGCGTGCGCCGGGTCGCCGCCGCGATCTTCACCGGCCCGATCGTGTTCGCGTTCTGGCTCGTGGTCCTCCCGTCGGTGCTCTCGGGCGCCTTCGACGTCCTGATCCCGCTGCGCATGGACGACCTTGGCGCGAGCGGGATCGCTGTCGGCGCGGCCTTCTTCACCGCCGCCGCGATCGAGGCGTTCACCGCGCCCGCGATCGGCCGCGTCTCTGACCGGCGCGGGCGGATGACCCCGATCCGAGCCGGCCTGATCGCCTGCCCGCTGGCGGCCCTGATCCTGCCGCTGCCGGCGAGCGTCGTCGTGCTGGCGGTCGCGCTGGTCGTGGTCGTGCTCGCGATGAGCCTGATCTGGACCCCGGCGATGGCCCTGCTGTCCGACAACGCGGAGGCGGCGGGGCTCGACCTCGCCTTCGCCAGCGCCCTCGTCAGCCTCGCCTGGGCCGGGGGGCAGGTGCTCGGCGGGTCCGCGTTCGTGGGGCTCGCCGACGCCGCCACGGACGCGACTGCCTACGGCCTGATCGCGGCCCTGTTCGCGCTCACGCTCACCACGATCGTCGCGCTGCCGCGCCCGCGTCGGGCTTAGCCGCGGTCCGCGCGGGGTAAGCGTCCGTTCATGGGAGAGAACGAGCGCGAGGGAGAGGAGCGCGAGGGAGAGGACGAGCGCGAGGGCGGCGGCCTGCGCCGCGCGATCACCCCGACGCTGCTGCTGATCTTCATCGTCGGCGACATCCTCGGCGGGGGCATCTACGCGCTCGTCGGGGAGGTCGGCTCCGAGACCGGCGGCGCGATCTGGTCGGCGTTCATCCTCGCCCTGATCATGGCGGCGTTCACCGCCGGCTCGTACGCCGAGCTGGTCTCCAAGTACCCGCACGCGGGCGGCGCGGCCCTGTACGTCAACCGCGCCTACAAGCGGCGCTTCTTCAGCTTCATCGTCGCCTTTGCCGTCGTCGTCTCGGGGATCACCTCCGCGAGCGCCCTGGCCCGCGGCTTCGGCGGCGACTACCTGAGCGAGTTCGTCGACCTCAAGGTCGTGATCGGGGCGCTCGCGCTGCTGGCGTTGATCATGCTCGTCAACCTGCGGGGGATCTCGGAGTCGGTGAAGCTCAACGTCGGCTTCACCCTGGTCGAGATCGCCGGGCTGCTGCTGATCGTGCTGATCGCCGTGGTGGCGATCGCCCAGGGTGACGCGGACACCGGGCGCGCCTTCGAGTTCAAGGAGGGCACCAGCGTGTTCGCGGCGATGCTCGCCGGCGCGGCGCTCGCCTTCTATGCGCTGGTCGGATTCGAGGACTCCGTCAACGTCGCCGAGGAGACCCAGGACCCGAGCCGGACGTATCCGCGCGTTCTCTTCATCGGCCTCGGGATCGCCGGCGTCCTCTACTTCCTGGTCACCGTCGGCGCCTCGGTCGTGGTCCCCGTCGGCGACCTCTCGGCCTCGAGCGGGCCGCTGCTGGAGGTCGTCAAGCAGGGGCCGCTGGGGATCCCGGAGAAGCTGTTCTCGGCGATCGGCCTGCTGGCCCTCTCGAACGGCGCGATGATCAACATGATCATGGCCTCGCGGCTGCTCTACGGGATGGCGAAGGAGGACGTCGTCCCCGCCCCGCTGGGGATCGTCGGCTCCCGACGCACCCCCTGGGTCGCGATCCTGTTCACGACCGCGCTCGCCGCCGTGCTGGTGATCACCGGCGACCTCGAGAAGCTCGCCGACACGACGGTCGCGCTGCTGGTGGTCGTGTTCGCGATCGTCAACGTGACCGTGCTCGTCCTGCGCCGCGATCGGGTCGAGCACGGGCACTTCACCGTCCCGGCCGTTTTCCCCGTGCTCGGGGTGGGCGTCTCGATCGCCCTGCTGACCCAGATCGAGGGCGAGGTCTGGGTCCGCGCCGGGATCCTGGTGGGGATCGGCGTGGTCCTGTGGCTGCTCAACGCCCTCGTCCTGAGGCGCTCGGGGCCCGCAAGCGCTTAGCCTCTCGCCCGTGAGGATCAAGCACGCCGAGCAGGTCGAGCGCTGCTGATGGCCGGGGTGGGCGAGACGCTGAGGCTGACCGCGAGCGAATCGGTGACGATCGTCGAGTCCTCGCCGGAGCGGCTCGTGGTCGAGGCGACCTACGGCTCCGGCGGCAAGCCGCCGCCCAAGCACCTGCATCCGAGCCAGGACGAGCACTTCCGGATGCTCGAGGGAACGCTCCGGTTCCGGCTCGGCTCGGTCGAGCGCGACCTCGAGTCCGGCGACGAGATCGAGGTCCCGCGCGGCGTCGCCCACCAGGTCTGGAACCCGCACGCCGAGCCTGCGCGGGTCACCTGGACCACCGCACCCGCGGGACGCACCGAGCGGTGGTTTCGGGCGATCGACGCGCTCAACCGCGAGGCCGGCGAGGGGCAGACGCCGAGCCCGCTTGCCTTCGCCACCCTGCTCAGCGAGTACCGCGACTGCTTCCGGCTCGCGGTCGGCCCCGACCCGCTGGTCGGGCCGGCGATCAAGGCGCTGGGCGCGGTGGGGCGCCTGCGCGGGCACCGCACCTGAGGCCGATGAAGTTCGCGGTCGGCTACTTCCCCACCGACGACGGCATCGACCCGCCGACGCTCGCGCGGATGGTCGAGCAGCGCCCGTTCGAGTCGCTGTTCTTCTCCGACCACACCCACATTCCGGCCTCGCGCGAGACCCCGCACCCGGTCGCCTCGGAGTTGCCGCGCGAGTACTCGCGTATCCACGACCCGTTCGTCGCGCTGATGGCGGCCGGCGCGGCGACCGAGCGGATCAGGCTCGGCACCGGGGTCTGCCTGGTGATCGAGCGCGATCCGATCGTGACCGCGAAGCAGGCCGCCGGCGTCGACCGGCTGACCGGCGGGCGCCTGTTGTTCGGCGTCGGCGCGGGCTGGAACCTCGAGGAGATGCGCAATCACGGGACCGACCCGGCCCGGCGCTTCTCGGTCATGCGCGAGCGAGTCGAGGCGATCAAGGAGATCTGGACCTCCGACGAGGCCACCTACCACGGCGAGCACGTCGACTTCGACCGCATCTGGTGCTGGCCCAAGCCGTTGACCCGGCCGCACCCACCGGTGATCGTCGGCGGCCACGGCAAGCGGGTGCTCGACCGGGTGCTCGCATACGGCGACGAGTGGATGCCGAACCGGATCGGCGACGACGCCAAGCTCAGCGCCAGGATCGCTCGCCTGCGCCAGGCCGGCGAGGACGCGGGCCGCGGCCCGATCCCGACCACGTTGGCGAACGCGACCACCGACCCCGGGGTGCTCGAGCTCTACGAATCCGCGGGCGCACACCGGGCGCTGTTCTGGGTCGCCCAGGGCGACGAGTCGGACCTCGAGCGCCGCCTCGACCGGCTCGCCGCCGGCATCGAGGCCTACGAGGGCGCCGGCTGAGCCGCGCGCACGGCGGCGAGCCGAGCGGCGAACGCCGGCTCGGGGCGCCGGCTCAGAGCTGAGTCGCGTCGAAGTCGAGCCCGAGCAGCGAGCGCCCGGCGAGCTCCCAGGTCGCCGGGCCGACGAGCATGTGCTGCGTGGCGGCGTGGACGTCGCGAAAGCGGCGCTGCAGCGGGCTCGTCTCGTAGATCGCGCTGCCGCCGGCGAGCGTGTAGGCGGTGTCGACGGCGGCCGCGGCGGACTCGACCGCGTGGGTCGAGGCGAGGCGCAGCGCGGCCCGCAGCTCGATCGGGACCTCGCCCCCCTCGCGGGCGGCCGCCCAGGCGTCGGCGACCGCCCCGTGAAGCAGCGAGCGCCCCGCCCGCACCCCGGCCTCGGCCCGGGCGACCCCGGCCTGGGTCGCCGCCCGCTCGGCGAGCTTGCGGGTGCTCAGGGTCGGCGTCTTCGCAGCGGCGATCCGCGCCAGGTCGTCGAGCGCGCCGCGGGCGATCCCGAGCGCGACCGCGGCGATCGACGCGGCGAGGAGGCCGAAGGGCGGGAACGCGTACAGCGGGCCGGTCTCGCGCGGGCTCTCGGTGAGCAGCGATGCCGTCCGGCCGACGGGGACCGCGAGCCCGTCGACGGCGATGTCGTGGCTGCCCGTCGCCCGCAGGCCGGAGACCGACCAGGTGTCGATCACCTCGACCTCGGCCGCCGGCATCAGCGCGAGCCGGATGTCGGGCCGCCCGCTGGGCAGTTCCCGGGGCCGGTCGCCGTCGAGGACGATGCAGCCGCCCATCAGCCAATCGCAGTTGTCGACGTTGCTGGCGAAGCGCCAGCGTCCGCCGACCACCAGCTCGCCGGCGACCGCGGACGCCCGCCCCGAGGGCGCGAACACCCCGCCGACGACGCCGGCCGGATCGCCGTAGACGGCGGCGCCCGAGGCCTCATCGAGATAGGCGGCGAGCATCCCGGAGGTGGAGCAGACGGCGACGCACCACCCGACTGCGGCGTCGCCGACGGCGAGCGCCTCGACCGCCTCGAGCAGGTCCGCGGGGGCCGCCTCGCCGCCACCGAGCGACGCCGGCACGCAGAGGCGGTAGAGGCCCGCGCTCGCGAGCTCGGCGGAGAGCTCGGGCGGCAGGCGCCGCTCGGCCTCGGCCTCGGGCGCGAGCTCGGCGGCCCGCGGCGCCAGCGCTCGCGCGGCTTCGAGCGGGGAGTGGGGCATCGCCGGGATGATCGCAACTGACCGGCGGGTGCGGCCGGGTGTAACGGAATCCGGGCCGAGCACACTAAGGGGCATGTCGTTGCGCAAGACCGGCCGGCGCATCGCCGCGGCCGCCCTGATCGCCGTCGCGGCGCTTGCGATCGGCGGCGTTCCCGCCGCCGGGGCGGAGAAGACCCGGCTCAAGCTGCGCGGCTCCCCCTACGGGAAGGTGCTGTTCGCCAACGGGTACGCGATGTACGTGTTCACCGCCGACCGGGGGTCGACCAGCAACTGTTACGGCGCCTGCGCCGAGGCGTGGCCGCCGCTGATCGCCAAGGGCAAGCTCGTCACCCGCAAGGGGGTGAAGCGCGGCAGGCTCGGCACCACCACCCGCGACGGCGGCGCCAAGCAGGTCACCTACGCCGGCCGGCCGCTCTACGGCTACGTCGATGACCCGCGCGGCGAGGTCTTCTGCCACGACGTCGAGGAGTTCGGCGGGATCTGGTACGCCGTCAAGCCCTCGGGCAAGCCGGTCCCCCCGGGCTAGTCGCCGGCGCCACGCCGCGGCCACCCGCCATCATTGGGCGGTGCCCCCGGCGCTCGCGATTCACGGCCTGACCAAGCGTTACGACGACGGCACCCTCGCCCTCGACGCGCTCGACCTCGAGGTGCCCAGCGGCAGCTTCTTCGGCCTGCTGGGCCCGAACGGCGCCGGCAAGACCACCCTGATCAGCGCCGTCTGCAACCTCGTGCGCCCGACCGGCGGCGAGATCACCGTCTTCGGCCTGCACGGGAGCAGCCTCGAGGCCCGCCGGCTGATCGGCGTCTCCGAGCAGGAGCCGAACCTCGATCGCTTCCTCACCGTGCGCGAGACGCTCGTCTACCACGGCGGCTACTACGGGATGTCCCGCGAGGCGGCGAGCGACCGGGCCGAGCGGATGATCGAGGTCTTCGACCTGCACGCCAAGCGCGACGTACGCGCGCCGAAGCTCTCCGGCGGCCAGCGCAGGCGGCTGCTGCTGGCGCGCGCTCTCCTGCACGAGCCCCGGCTGGTGATCCTCGACGAGCCCACCGCCGGTGTCGACATCGAGCTCCGCCACGAGCTCTGGCGCTACATCCGCCGGCTGCACGAGCAGGGGACGACGATCCTGCTCACGACGCATTACCTCGAGGAGGCCGAGGCGCTCTGCGAGGAGATCGCGCTGATCAGCGGCGGCCGGATCGTCGCCCGCGACGACGCCGACGGCCTCAAGCGCCGTTACGGCGCCGACACCCTGGAGCAGGTCTACCTGCGCTCGGTTGCGGTGGGCAGGCTGAGGGCCGAGGGGGCCGAGGCCGAACCGGCCGACGCCGAGGCGGTCCGATGAGCGCGCCCAGCGAGCCGGCGGCGCTCCCGGTCGAGCCGCCGCGGCCCTGGCGGGGGCTCGCCTGGCTCGCGCTGCGCGAGTGCCATCGCGTGCTCCGGCTGTGGACGCAGACCACCCTCGCGCCGGTGATCTCGTCGCTGCTGTTCATCGTCGTCTTCGGGCTCTCGCTCGGCGGGCGGATCAACCAGATCGGCGGCTTCGACTACGAGGTCTTCATCGTCCCCGGCCTGATCGCGATGGCGATGGCGCAGGCCGTGTACTCGAACAACGCGAGCACCATCTTTCAGGCGCGTAACGACCGCTACATCGACGACGTCCTCGCCGCGCCGATGCACAGCTGGCAGATGAACCTGGGCTTCGGCGTCGGCGGGTTCTTTCGCGCGCTGGTGATCGGCGTCGCGCTGACGGCGCTTGCGGTCCCGATCACCGGCGCCCCGGTCGAAGAGCCGCTGGTCCTGATCGCCGCCGTCGTGCTCGTGCTCGCCGGGTTCGGCGCGCTCGGGATCGTCGTCGGCATCCACGCTCAGACCTTCGACCACATCTCGTTCGTCAACAACATCGTGATCCTGCCCCTGACCTTCCTCGGCGGGGTCTTCTACTCCGTCGACCGCCTCGGGAGCCCCTGGGAGCAGATCTCGCACCTGAATCCGCTCTTCTACGTCGTCGAGGCGATCCGCTACGGGTTCCTCGGCAGTGCCGACGTCAGCCCCTGGCTCGCCTTCGCCGTGCTCGCGGCGATCGCCGCGGCACTGGTGGGCTGGTCGCAGTACCTGTTCTCGAGCGGACGCCGGCTGAAGCCCTAGCTGTAGCCCGTCGGCCGAATCAGGGGTCGCGGGCAGGAATCCGGCCGTCGCCCGCGAACCCGGTCGAATCAGGGACGGCTCGCCAGGGCCGACGCTTCCGACCTTCAAGGAGATTGCTTTGCGCTCGCGCCTCTCGTACTCGAACGTCGTCTCGACGATCGCGCTGTTTCTCGCGCTCACCGGCGGCGTCGTCTACGCCGCCTCCAAGATCGCCACCAAGGACATCCAGCGCCAGGCGGTGACCGGCAAGAAGATCGCCCCCGAGGCGGTCAAGAACGGCAAGCTCGCCGACGGCGCGGTAAAGAGCGGCAAGCTCGCCGACGGCGCGGTCGAGACCGGCAAGCTCGCCGCGGGCGCGGTCGAGACCGGCAAGCTCGCCGACGGCGCGGTCGGCAACGCCCAGGTAAAGGACGACTCGATCCAGCCCGAGAAGCTGACCTTCCCGGTCATGTACGTCGCGGAGCCGACGGGCGGCTCTCAGGCGGTGCCCGCCGGCGCTCCGGAGCCTTACCCGCTCACGGGCGGCCAGTGGACGCAGCGCCAGGACGCGGTCAACGTGATCTTCGGCTCCGGCACCGCGACGCTCGCCTACGACAGCGGCTCGGGCGCCGGCAACTGCTCGGTGTTCTTCGACATCCGGGTGGACGGCCAGCAGGCCGGCGGCGGACAGGCCCAGACCGACTCGACCGACGCCCGTCCAGGTCGAAGCGCAGATCGGTGCCGCGCCGGGGGCCGGGCCGACGAGCCCGACCCAGCGCACGCTGACGGTTCAGGTCGGCTCCAACGGAGGCTGCGAGCCGAGCTCGACCATCGACTCGGCCCGGTTCCAGGTCCTGAACTTCGGTTAGCCGACCTCCAGCCAGGTGCCGGCGGGGCCGAGGTTGTGGACCTCGGTCTCGCCGATCCGCGAGCGTTCGCCCCAGCTCTCGTGAATGTGGCCGCAGACGGCCAGCCGCGGCTGCTTGGCCTCGATCGCCTCGAGCAGCGCCGGGCTGCCGAGGTGATCGCCGGCGCCGGAGGTGTCCACGTGGCCCCGGGGCGGCGAGTGGATCACCAGCACGCCGCCCTCGGGGCAATCGGCGAGCAGCTCGGCGGCCTCGGCGTCGGCGAGGTCGAAGCTCCAGTCCCACGGCGTGACCGGGATCCCGGCGCCGAGGCCGTAGAAGGAGACCCCGTCGATCTCGATGCCCTCGCCGTGGAGCACGGTCGCGGCGTCCCAGCCCGCGGCGGCGTCGCGCAGCGCGGCCTCGGTCTCGTTGTTGCCGGGGACGAGCACGGTCGGCGCGTCGATCGCCGCGAGCGCGTCGATCATCTCGCCGAGGCCCTCGTGGATCGAGGCGAAGTCGCCGGCGCCGATGACGACGTCGGCGTCGGCGCTGAGCTCGACCAGGCGCGCCGCCTGATCGAGGTCGCGGTGGAGGTCGGAGAAGGCGAGGATCCGCATGGCCCGGAAAACCTACCCGGCGCCGGCCGGCCGGCCGAGCGTCCCGGCGGCCTGATGGCGGACCCGGGCCCGCGCCTCGCGGAAGTGGACGGACTCGTAGGCGATCAGGGCGACGTGGACGATCGCCACGGCGATCACCGCCACCACCGCGTCGACCGAGGTCGCGAACGGGATCAGGGCGAGCAGGATCGCCGCGGTGAACAGCCGCTGGCGGTTGAGCGAGCCGAGGTTGCGCAGCCGGAACGCCACGTGCCCGAGCAGGTACAGCGCGGCGCCGCCGCACAGGGCGACGGCCGGCACCGTCTTCAGCGGCTCGTCGACGTCGAGCAGCGCCTTCTTCAGCCCCAGCGCGACGAGCACGACGCCGGCGATCAGCAGCAGGTGCAGGACGCCGTATGAGTCGCGCGCGACCCGGGCCTGCTCGCCGGGGCCGCGGTCGGCGAACCGGCGACCCGCGACCAGCGCGACGACGTCGAAGTACGCCCACCACTGCGCGCCTGCGATCACCAGTCCGGCGACGGCCGTGGCGACGACGCCGGCGGTGAGCCCGGTGGCGTCGAGCCCGGAGCCGGTGGCGACGATCGACTCGCCGAGGGCGATGATCACGATCAGGCCGAAGCGCTCGTGGAAGTGCGAGGGCGAGACGGTGAACCCGCTCACGTCCCGCACGTACGGCGTGCCGTAGTCGATCACCAGGGCGACCACCCAGAGCCCCGCCGCCGCGCTCCCGTCGAGGAAGCCGGCGAGCACGATCAGCGCCGGTGCCGCCAGCAGCCCGGGCGCCAGGTTGCGGATCGCCTCCTGGTTGTTGAGATCGGGAGCGCCGTAGGCGTAGACGGCGATGTGGATCACGCGCACGGCGAAGTACGCGATCCCGAAGACGACCGAGTCGTCGCCGAACGCCTGGGGGACGGCCAGGGCGGCGACCAGCATCGCCGCCATCGCGGCCAGCAGGCCGACGCGGGCGATGCCGTCGTCGGAGTGCAGCGAGTTGGTCAGCCAGGCGTAGCCGCCCCACGCCCACCAGACCGCCGCCAGGACCAGCATCCCCTGGCCGAGGCCCTCCCAGGTCGGGTTGTCCGCCATCAGCCCGGTGACCTGGGTGAAGGCGAAGACGAAGACGAGGTCGAAGAACAGCTCGAGCGGGGTGACCTTCTCCTCGAAGCCGTCCTCGCGCCCGGGTTCGGGCTCGAGCGTGGTCGTGGCCGCCTCCATCAGCCCGAGATCATGGCAGCGCCTCGTGGCCGCCCTCGAGCTCTCGGCCGAGCTCCAGGGTCCGCGGGTCGAGCTCGGCGTCGACGAGCTCGAACTCGCGCCCGAGCTCGGCGACGATCGCCTCCTCCGCCTGGTCGAGCGTCGTTCCCGGGACCTCGTCCTCGACGCTGCCGGCGGTCGCCGGGTCCCAGTCGAGGTCGAGCGCCGCGTAGACCGGCTCGAGCGCCTCGCGCAGCAGGCTCGAACCGCCGACGACCAGCACCCCGCCGGCGTGGGCGCCGCCGGCGATCAGCCGCTGGCCGATCCCGGCGAGCTTGGTCCGGCGCCGGGCGTTGACGCTCCAGGCCCCCGGGCAGTACTCGCCGGGGATCTCGCCGACGTGGGCGTCGACCCCCAGCCCGCGCAGCGCCCCGGTCACGGTCGCCGCCAGGCGCTCGAAGCGCTCGCGGGTCCCGGCCACGGGCCGCGGCGCCGGCGTCGCCCAGGCGAACGCGAGCGTGTGCTCGTGAAAGGCGGCGGCGCGGCCGCCGGCGAGCCGGACGACGGGCGCGAAGCCGGCCGCTCGCGCCGCCTCGACCGCGCGCGCGAACCCCGGCGCGGCCCGGTCCTGCTTCGAGAAGGCGAGCTCACGGGCGGGGCGGTGCAGGCGAAAGGTCGGGCCGAGCTCTCCGCTCGCGACCCGGTTGAGGATCGCCTCGGAGACCCCGGTGCCGTACGCGGGGCGGTCGGGAAAGCCCTGCCTGATCAGCCTGAGCGGAGGTTTTTCAGAACTGTGAGCGTTTGCTTGCAACTGTGACCACCGTCACACACGAACCTGCGTTCGCCTGAGAACCTGCCCTCTCCACGGATTCACCCCGAGGGCGGGCGCCGGCGAGAAGCCTCGAAGGCGCCCCTCGAGCGTAGCCGCCGCCCCGGGGCCGCGAAGCCGCCCGGCCAACCACCCCGAAGCTCATTCGAGGCGATCAACGCCGACCGGGCGCACTGAACGGAGGTACGTTCGTGTTCCGCAAGTCCAAGTTGGTTGCGATCTCGTGCGCGCTCGCGCTCGGCCTCGCGACGACGACCGTCGCCCACGCCGCCCAGCCGCAGATCGACCTGCTGGCGAAGCCGGCCGACCGCTTCGAGCGCTCGATCGAGACGCACAAGGTCGAGCGCCGCTACGAGGCGCTCGGCGAGCGGGCCAAGCGACTGGTCGAGAAGGCGCAGCGAATCGCCCGCGAGCCCGACTACGGCCTCGTCGGCGGCGTCTCGCAGTCGACCCTCGACGCGATCGGCGCCTGCGAGTCGGGCGGCGACCCGACCGCGGTCAACCCCGCCGGCTACTACGGCAAGTTCCAGTTCGACCTCGGCACCTGGCAGTCGGTCGGCGGCAGCGGCAACCCGGCCGAGGCAACCGAGGCCGAGCAGGACCACCGCGCGTCGCTGCTCTACAGCCGCGCGGGCTCGTCTCCCTGGCCGAACTGCGGCTAGCGCGGGCGCGCGCCCTCGTCCGGCCGAGGCGCGCTTGAGACGCTCGCCTGGAGTGCCGATGGACTCCAGGTGAGCGTCGACGACTTCGTCCTCGTCCAGGGGATGCGCGACACGCGCGGCGCGCTCGAGCGCTGGAACGCCGATCCGTGGCCGGTGCTGCGGGTCTGGGCGGGCGGGGCGCTGATCGTCGCCTCGATGCTGCTGTTCAGCGGTCTGGGCGATCGCCGCGCTCTCGCCGGTCGACCTCACCCTGCTCGGAGTGCCCGGGCTGACCGAGGGCGCCGGGCCTCGGCGACATCGGCGAGATCCTGTTTCGCAACTCCCTGGTCCTCGCCCTGCACGCGTTCGCCTGCGTCGCCGGCTTCATCGCCGGCAGCTCGCTCGTGCTCTCGGCCGAGCGCCGCAGCGGGCTTCTCCAAGCTCGTGCACGAGAAGGCGCGCCCGGTCGCCTTCGCCTGGGTCGGCCTGGTCACCTGCTTCTCGCTGGTCACCCAGGCCTACGCGCTCGGGCTCACCGGCGCCCAGCTCGCCGGGCAGCTCGAGATCTCCCCGGGGGTGCTGGTGCTGACGACCCTCCCGCACGCGGTGCCGGAGCTGGTGGCGCTGTTCCTGCCGCTGGCCGCGTGGACGATCGCCAGTCGCCGCAACGAGTGGCACGACCTGCTCGCCGCCACGTTCGCCACCGTCGGCGTCGCGGTCCCCGTCCTGGTCGCCGCCGCGACCTGGGAGATCTACGTCTGGCCCCACCTGCTGGCTGCGGTCGCGCCGCAGGCCTGAGTCCCGCAGCGCGCCTGTAGGCCATGCCTATCGTGGCTAGGCCTGCGCCGGCTCGGTCTCGCCGAGCAGGGCGCGGCGAAAGACCTGCTCCTCCTCGTCGAAGAGAAAGCCCCAGAGATGGTGGCGCTCGAGCAGGCTGCGGCGCTTGGTCTCGAGGATCGCGCGCCGGGGCAGCGCGGCGATGCGCTCGGCGAGCGCCAGTGAGCGCTCGACCACGTCGCCCGCGACGACCTCGCGCACGATCCCGAGCCGCAGCGCCTCGACCGCCGAGACGATCCGGCCGGTCAGGCAGAGCTCCTTGGCGACGGTCGCGGGCAGCACGGCGCGCGCCGCCGCGTAGCTGGGCGGGATCCCGCGCGGCAACTCCGGGTAGCCGAAACGAGCGGCCTCGGAGGCGACTCGCAGGTCGCACAGCAGCGAGAGCGCGAAGCCGCCGGCCAGCGCCGGCCCGTTGACCGCCGCGACCACCGGCCGGCGGCAGTCGCCGACGGCCTGGAAGGCGACGGTGCTCGTCCGCACCAGGCGCTCGCGGTGCTCGAGGTCGCCGCCGAACTGGCTCGTGTCCATCCCCGAGCAGAAGGCGCTGCCGGCGCCGGTCAGGACGATGCAGCCGACGTCGTCGTCGTCGCAGAGTGAGCCGAACGCCTCGGCGAGCTCCGTTCGCAGCTCGATCGAGAGCGCGTTGCGCTTCTCGGGCCGCGACAGGGTGACGAGCGCGACCTGGTCACGGCGCTCGACCTCGAGCTGCCCGGAGGCGGACATGAGGCGCGATGCTATCCCGCCGGGCGGGCTCGGTCGAGCGGCGGCCGGCTCAGGCCGCCTCGCGCCGCCGGCCCGGACGTTCGCCTGGCCCGCGGGTGACCTTGATCTCCTCGGCGATCAGCTCCGGTGAGAACTCGCGCAGCATGATCTCGAGGCATCGCTTGCAGCTGCACTCGGGCACGGCCAGCCCGGTCTCCGGACACCTACGTCCCCCCACCTTGCGGATAGCCACGCCAAGAGGGTAAGACGGTGATCAGGCGGAAAAACCGTGGCCCGCCGGGGTCGCCGCGGAGACCTCGCAGCCCTCGGCGGCGAACGCCTCCTGCAGCTCCCCGAGCGGCGTCCGCTCCGGGACGATGCCGACGATCGCGCCGCCCGATCCCGCGTAGTTGGCGGGTGCGCCGAGCTCGCCGGCGAGCTCGATCATCCGCAGATGGCGCGGGTCGAGCTCGACCAGGTCGGCCCGGGCGGCGACGTTCTCGGCCATCAGCGAGCCGAAGGTCGCGTGGTCGCCACTCGGCGAGGCACTTGCGGCCGCGCTCGGCCAGCTCCGCGATCCGCGCGAGCGTCGCCCGGGTCCCGCGGTCGCCCTGCTCGTGGCGACGCCGCAGATCCGCGTGGACCCGCGACGAAGGCTCGCTCGCGTCGAGGCACCAGGCGATGAACAGAGGCGGCAGCGAGCTCGGGTCGAGGCGCTCGCAGCGACCCTCGGCGAGCTCGGAGAAGTCGAGGTACAGCAGCCCCTCGTGCGCCTGGATCAGGCGGTCCTGAGGCCCGGCCGCGATCCCGAGGTCGTCGGTCTCGACCGCGAGCGCGATCGCCGCGATGGTGGCGGGGTCGAGCGCGACCGAGGCGAACGCACCGAGCGCCCGCAGGGTCGCGGTCACGATCGCGCTCGAGCCGCCGAGGCCGACCTCGCGCGGGATCTCGGTCTCGATCGTGGCGGCGATCGGGGGTAGCTCGACCGCGGCGTGGCGCTCGAAGCGCGCGACCGTGGCGTCCACCAGGCGCCGCGCATCGGCGTCGGCGGACGCCTCGCCGTCGCCGGGCCGCAGGGTCACCTCGGCCGCGAGCTCGGCGAAGGTGAGCCCGAGCGTCTTGCCGCCGAAGCCGTCCGACGGGTTGCCGAGCAACGCCGCCCGGGCGAACGCCCGACCGGTAACCGCCGGCGTGCCTGGTCGCAGGTCGCTCATCGCCGCGTGCGAGGATGGCAGCATGGCCGAGGCGGAAGAGACCGAGCCGGAGCGAACCGAGTCGGAGGAGACGCAGCCGGACGAGGTCGAGGCGGCCGGCCCCGGGGAGCTCGGCCGGCGCCCGGCGGACGCCACCGCGAGCGGCCCGGGTCGGGGCTCCGACCCGCGGCAACCGCAGGCTCGAGGCGCTGCTCGAGGGGCTCAACGGCGATCCGGAGGTCCGCGCCTGGTGGCACATGGCGCAGGTCCAGTCCGAGCGCCTCGGGATGTCGGACCACTCGTGGGTCCACGTGCGGATCGTGCTGAACATCGCCCTGCGCCTGTTGCGGCTGCTGGTCAAGGGGGGTGTGCGGCCGGCGATGGTCACCGACCACGCGATGCGGGATCGCGACGCCGAGGTCGTGGTCGCGGCCGGCTCGCTGTTGCACGACGTCGGCATGTCCATCCACCGCGCCGACCACGAGGCGTTCAGCCTCTTCCTCGCCGAGCGCAAGCTCCGCGAGCTGCTCGCCGACGTCTACCGGGATCCCGCCGAGCGGGCCGTGGTGATCGCCGAGTCGCTGCACGGGATCATCGGCCACCGGCGCCGCGGCGAGCCCTACACGGTCGAGGCCGGTGTGGTCCGCGTCGCCGACGCGCTCGACATGGCCCACGGGCGCACCAGGCTCCCGGTCGAGGCGGGAAAGATGGGCATTCACTCGATCTCGGCGGCGGCGATCGATCGGGTCGAGATCGCGGCAGGGACCGAGCGCGCCGTCCGGATCGAGATCACGATGAACAACTCCGCCGGCATCTTCCAGGTCGACGACCTGCTGGCGACCAAGCTCCGCGGCACCCCGCTGGCCGACCACGTCGAGGTGGTCGCCGAGGTCGAGGGCGAGGCCGAGAAGCGCCTGCTGACCGGGTTCCGGATCGGGCAGGGCCTGAGGGCGGCGGGGCCGGGACGTCGCCTGCCCAACGTGCGGGCTGGGGAGGGGGTCTGGGCGTGAGGCAGGGTGCAATCTGCACGCGACGGCTCACGGCGCGACCGGTGCATTCGGCACCTGCATGCACGATGCAGGCAGGGCGCGCGAGACCGCCCCGCCCCGCAGCCGCCGCGCCTAGACCCCCGCGCCCTCCGCGCCGCGCCCCTCGCCGGCGGCGAACCGCGCCGCGCCGCGGCCCCGGTGATCACCGAGCCGCGGCCGATCTCCGCCTCGAGCGCGATCCCCTGCTCGAACGGCAGGCCGATGCCCTCGAGCGCCGCCCTTCGGTCGGAGAGCATCGTGGTTTGCGGGAACGCCGCCAGGCCCTCGGCGATCTCCAGCGCCCGCTCGAGGTGGCGCCCGGGAGGGACGACCTCGGTCACCAGGCCCCACTCGTGCGCCTCGGCGGCGTCGAGCACGCGACCGGTGAGGATCATCTCCAGCGCCCGGCCGATGCCGACGATGCGCGGCAGTCGCTGCGTGCCGCCGTCGATCAACGGAACGCCGAAGCGCCGTTCGGTGAACCCGAGCCGGGCGCTCTCCGTGGCGATCCGCAGATCGCACCACAGCGCCAGCTCGAGCCCCCCGGCGAGGCACCAGCCGGAGACGGCGGCGATCGTCGGCTTCGAGGCCCGCAGGCGGGTGAAGCCGAGCGGACCGTCGGGTCGCCCGTCGAGCCAGGCGCCGACCGTGCCCTCGGGATCATCGCCGGAGAACTCCTGCGCCCTCTCGGCGAACGCCTTCAGGTCGGCGCCGGCGCAGAAGGCCTCGGGCCCCTCGCCGGTGAGCACCAGCGCGCGCGCCTCGTCGTCGGCCTCGAAGCGGTGAAAGCCGGCGAGGAGCTCGGCCGCGGTCTCGTCGTCGACGGCGTTGCGGCGCTCGGGCCGGGTGATGGCGAGCACCGCCGCCGAGCCGTGGCGCTCGTAGCTGACCTTCCTCATGTCGTCAGCCTAAGTGGCGCGAGTTATTACGGGCGGCGCAGGCGCTCGAGCTCTTCGCGGGCGCGGTCCTTACGGCTCTCGAGCCGCATCTGGATCAGCGTGGCGACGGTGACGAAGATGGCGAAGAAGGCGATCGTGCCGAACGCGAAGTAGGTGACGACCTTGTCATCGGTGCGGCCGTAGAGCCCGACGCCGTCGGCCGCCATCGCTGCCGGGGCGAGCGCCAGCGCGGCCAGCGCGGCGAGGGCCAGGCAGATGAGCGCGGCGCGAAGCCGATTCACGCGCCGAACTCTATCGCTCCGGCGCCTGCTGCCGAGCGGGCACCTAACCTCCCGCGGCGTGTCGATCCTCGAAGCGATCGTCCTCGGCGCGATCGAGGGTGTGACCGAGTTCCTGCCGATCTCCAGCACCGGGCATCTGACGATCGCCGAGAAGCTGATGGGGTTCGAGATCGACGACCCCGACATCACCGCGTTCACGGCGATCATCCAGGTGGGGGCGGTGGCCGCGGTGGTGCTGTACTTCCGCCGCGACCTCTGGGCGATCGTCCGCTCGCTCGCCGGTGGGCTCGCGGACTCGCGCAAGCGCGACGACGCGGGATTTCCGCTACGGCCTCGCGGTCGCCGTCGGCTCGATCCCGATCGCGATCGCCGGGCTCGTCTTCCGCCACCAGATCGAGGGCCCGCTGCGCAGCCTCTGGGTGGTCGGGGCGGCGCTGATCCTGTGGAGCTTCGTGATGCTGTTCGCCGATCGCACGGCGACCCAGCGACGCGGCGAGCAGGAGTTCAACATGCGCGACGCGCTGGTCATGGGGATCACCCAGTGCGTCGCCCTGATCCCGGGCGTCTCGCGCTCCGGGGCGACGATCGCCGCCGGACTCATGCGCGGGCTCGACCGGGTCACGGTGACGCGGATGTCGTTCTTCCTCGCGATCCCGGCGCTGACCGCGGCCGGGGTGCTCGAGGCGGTGACCAAGTCGGCGGAGATCAGCGAGGGGGTCGGCTGGGGGCCGACGGCCGTCGCCCTGGTGGTCTCGTTCGCGGTCGCCTACGTCTCGATCGCCTGGCTGCTGCGTTACGTCGCCAGGCACAACTTCGACCTCTTCATCGTCTACCGGATCGCGCTCGGACTGGCTGTCTTCGGGCTGATCGCCGCCGGCGCGACCGCGGCGACCTGACGCGCGCCGGGCAATAAGAAGCGCGCGGCTCGGGGCAGGAGGAGCCGCGCGCTACACGAGAGAGAGGATCTCGATGGGGCCAGTCTGCGGCCCTGAGATGCCTCAGACGTGAAGAAACCGAGAATTTGCGTGTGAAAGTCCTGTGAACGCCGATCTGGCGCCGCGCGTGGTGACTACCATGCAGTCACTCAGAGAGGCTCCCGGCAGCCCGTCCGACCCGACGTCGCGGCGGCCGGTTGCGGGCGACAAATCGATGAACTCACAGCATGGGACAGTCCGGCTCGCCGTGATCGACAACGACAGCGGCTTCCTGCACGTGCTCGGGCGGCGCCTCGACGCGGCCGGATGGGAGTACCGCGTTCACTCCTCGAACGTCCCGCCCGACGAGCTGGTGGCGATGAAGCTGAACGCCGTGCTCGTCGACCTCGCCGTGCTCGGAGCCGCTCGGCTGGGAGTTCCTCGAGCGCGTCTGCGGGATGCTGCCCGACCTCGGGGTGGTCGTCTGCACCCAGGGCTCGACCGTCGCCCAGCGGGTTCGCGGCCTGCGCCTCGGCGCCGACGACTGGATCGCCAAGCCCTCGCACCCCGAGGAGGTCATGGCGCGGATCGAGGCGGTCGTCCGCCGCCGCCGCCGCAGCCGGCCGCGCGACGAGGCAGGGCCGGTGGTCGCCGGCGAGATCGAGATCCGCGCCGATCAGTTCCAGGCCTTCGTCTCGGGCCAGACCCTCGAGCTCACCCGGCGCGAGTTCGAGCTCATGCAGGTGCTCGCCGAGGCGTCCGGGCGGGTGATCGAGCGCGAGGAGATCTACCAGCGCGTCTGGGGCTACGCGATGGCCCACGGCGATCGCTCGGTCGACGTCTTCGTCCGCAAGCTGCGCTCGAAGCTGGCCAAGCACTCGCCCGGCTGGGAGTACATCCACACCCACTTCGGGGTCGGCTACCGGTTCGAGCCGGAGCCGATCGCGGCGGACGGCGAGGTCGAGGTCGCCTCCGGATCCTCCGCGGGCGGGCTGGTCGGCGAGACCGTCGCCGAGGCGCACGTCGCCCAGCTCGGCTAGCCGCCGTTCACACCCTTTTCACACCGGCCACGACTCCGGCGTAACAAGCTTGCCGCCGAGCGGTGCGAGTGTGCTCGCAATCGCACCGGAGGAGGCCTCGACGTGTGCAGAGGCCTCCGGTCCAGACCGAACTCGAGAAGGAGACCCAAGCAAAGTGATCTCTAAGCAGTGGCTGTTCGCGGCCGGCGCCAGCGCCGTGCTCGCCCTCGGCGTCGCGGCGTGTGGCGATGACGACAGTGACGACGGCGCGTCCAGCGGCGGCGATACCCCCAGCGGCCTCTCCGGCTCGATCACGATCGACGGCTCGTCGACCGTGCAGCCGTTCGCCGAGGCCGCGGCCGAGCTCTTCAACGACGACAACCCGGATGTCAACATCACCGTCGGCGCCGCCGGCACCAGCGGCGGGTTCGAGAAGTTCTGCGCCGGCGAGACCGACATCTCCAACGCCTCGCGCTCGATCGAGCCCGAGGAGGTCGACGCTCTGCAAGGAGGGCGGCGTCACCTACACGGAGGTTCAGGTCGCCAACGACGGGATCTCGGTGGTCACCAACCCGGCGCTGGCGATCACGCTGCCTGATCGGTCGACCAGCTCTCGCAGCTGTGGAGCGACGACGCGGTCACCAACTACAGCGAGCTCGGGCGACGACGCCGACAGCGGCGAGGCGATCCCCGACGCCGAGGTCAGCCTCTACGGGCCCGGTACCGACTCCGGCACGTTCGACTACTTCACCGACGCGATCAACGGTGAGGAGGGCAAGAGCCGCCAGGACTACCAGGCGTCCGAGGACGACAACGTGCTCGTCCAGGGCGTCTCGGGCGACGAGAGCGGGCTCGGCGTACTTCGGGTTCTCCTACTACGAGCAGAACGCCGACGCGCTCAACCTGGTCTCGGTCGACGACGGCAACGGCTGCGTCGCCCCGAGCACCGAGACGATCCAGGACGGCTCGTACTCGCCGCTCTCGCGGCCGCTGTTCATGTACCCGTCCGCCGAGGCGGTGAAGAAGCCGGAGGTCGCCGGGTTCCTGCAGTACGTCGCCGACAACTACACCGAGATCGCCGAAGCGGCTCTGATCGTCCCGATGAGCGAGGACGCAGGGCACGAAGGCGCAGTCGGCCGTCGAGCAGGCCGTCGGCTAAGACCCCTCGAGGGGCCGCCGGCCGACACACGAGCACACGGTGGAAGCCGGCACTCAAGCGGTAGGCGCGGCGCCGGGGGCGAGAGCCCTCGGCGTCCGCCGCCGCCGCTGGGGCGAGGAGGCGATCCGCGCCGCCCTCTTCCTGGCGGCGGCGATCTCGGTCCTGACCACGATCCTGATCGTCGTCGCGCTGCTGAACGAGTCGCTCCCGTTCTTCGAGGAGGTCGGCACGGCGTTCTTCACCGAGAGCGAGTGGTCGCCGCTGTTCGCCGATCCGCAGTTCGGGATCAGGCCGCTGCTGGTCGGCACCTTCCTGATCACCGGGATCGCGATCCTGGTCGCGGTGCCGATCGGCCTCGGCTCGGCCGTCTACCTCTCCGAGTACGCGTCGCCGCGGGTCAGCGAAGGCGGTCAAGCCGGTGCTCGAGGTGCTGGTCGGCGTGCCGACGATCGTCTTCGGCTACTTCGCGCTCACCTTCGTCACCCCGACCCTGCTCCAGGACATCCTCGGCCTCAACGTCCAGGTCTTCAACGCGCTCGCCGCCGGCCTGGTGATGGGGTTCATGATCGTGCCCACGATCGCGTCGATCTCCGAGGACTCGATGCGAGCGGTGCCCCAGGGGCTGCGCGAGGGCGCCTACGGCCTCGGCGCGACCAAGCGCCAGGTGGCGACCAGGGTCGTCTTCCCGGCCGCGATCTCCGGCATCGTCGCCTCGATCGTGCTCGGCATCTCGCGCGGCGTCGGCGAGACGATGATCGTCCTGATCGCGGCCGGGCTCTCGGCGAGCAACTCGACTCAATCCGCTCGATCCGCACGCGACGATCACGGCCTTCATGGGGGCGACCGCGAAGGGCGACAACCCGGCGGGCACGATCGGCTACCAGTCGATCTTCGCCCTCGGCCTGACCCTGTTCGTGCTCACCCTGCTGATGAACATGGTCGCGATCCGCTTCGTCCGCAAGTACCGGGAGGTCTACGAATGAGCGCCCCACCGCCCGAGGCGATCGCCGCCGCCGTCCAGGGCTCGTTCACGACCAACCGCCGCTCGCGGACCTGGGACCTGCTGTTCAAGTACTCGCTGATCGCCTGCCTGGCGCTGGCGATGATCACCCTGGCCGTCCTGCTGATCCAGGTGCTCGTCGAGGGCGTCGGCTCGCTCAGCCTCAGCTTCCTCACCGACGTGCCCTCGCGGATCGACCCGTCGAGCTCGGGAATCGGCCCGGCGCTGATGGGCACCCTGCTGCTGATGGTCGTCTGCGCCGGGTTCATCGTCCCGATCGGCGTCGCCAGCGCGATCTATCTCGAGGAGTACGCGAACCGGGAGCGCTGGTTCAACCGCTTCATCGAGGTCAACATCCAGAACCTGGCCGCGGTGCCCTCGATCGTCTACGGGGTCCTCGGGCTCGCCTTCCTGGTCCGCGGGCCGCTCAGCCTCGGCAACGTGCTGCTCGCCGGCGGCCTGACGCTTGGCGCTCCTGGTGCTGCCGGTGGTGATCGTCGCCGGCCGCGAGGCGATCCGCGCCGTGCCGCCCTCGATCCGCGAGGGCTCGATGGCGCTCGGGGCGACCAAGTGGCAGACGATCTGGAAGCAGGTGCTGCCGGCGGCGATCCCCGGCCTCGCGACCGGGGTGATCCTCTCGCTCTCGCGCGCGATCGGCGAGACCGCGCCGCTGATCGTGATCGGGGCGGCCGCCTTCGCGACCTCGGCCCCGAGCGGCTTTCTCGACGACCGTGACGGCGCTGCCGATCCAGATCTTCGCCTGGATCTCCGATCCCCAGGAGGAGTACAAGGCGCTGGCCGCCGCGGGGATCATCGTCCTGATGGTGATCCTGCTGGCGATGAACGCGGTCGCGATCTGGCTGCGCAACAAGTACGAAAAGAAGTGGTAGGTGATTAGCTTGGAAGGCAGAACCGTGACCGAACGAGATCAAGAGCAGGGAGCGCGCTCCGTCCCCGGCGTGAACCTCGCCGAGACCGTCGCTGAGACCCACGTGGGCGGGCGCAAGGCCGAGGCCTTCAGCAAGCGCGAGGCGGTGTTCGAGCTCGACGACGTGACCGTCTCCTACGGCGGCAACCCGGCGGTGTCCGAGGTCTCGATGCCGATGTACCAGCAACGCGATCACGGCGCTGATCGGCCCCTCCGGCTGCGGCAAGTCGACCCTGATCCGCTGCCTCAACCGGATGAACGACCTGATCCCGTCGGCCGTCGGTCGACGGGCGGGTGCTCTACCACGGCGAGGACATCTACGGCGCCGAGATCGACGCGGTCGAGGTCCGCAAGCGGATCGGGATGGTGTTCCAGAAGCCGAACCCGTTCCCGAAGTCGATCTACGACAACATCGCCTTCGGCCCGCGGATCCTGGGGATGGAGGGCGACATGGACGAGATCGTCGAGCAGGCGCTGCGCGGCGCGGCGCTCTGGGACGAGGTCAAGGACCGCCTGGAGACGAACGCGTTCGGGATGTCGGGCGGCCAGCAGCAGCGCCTCTGCATCGCGCGCTGCCTCGCGGTCGAGCCCGACGTGATCCTGATGGACGAGCCCTGCTCGGCCCTCGACCCGATCTCGACCGGCAAGATCGAGGACCTGATGCTGGAGCTGAAGGAGAAGTACTCGATCGTGATCGTCACCCACAACATGCAGCAGGCGGCGCGGGTCTCGGACATGACCGCGTTCCTGATCGTCAAGCTCGACGCCGACGAGAAGCACCGCCAGGGCCGCCTGGTCGAGTACGACGTGACCGAGAAGATCTTCACCAACCCCGGCGACCAGCGGACCGAGGACTACGTCACCGGGAAGGTCGGCTGATGGCCGAGGGTGTCCGGATCCACTACCAGGAGGAGCTCGAGAACCTCGAGGCGCGCGCGCTCGAGGGCCTCGACCTGGTCGGCGACCAGCTCGCTCGCGCGGTGGAGGCGGTCGAGCACCGCGACACCGAGCTCGGCGACCTCGTGATCTCCACCGACGACGTGATCGACGGCCGCTACCTCGAGGTCCACCAGTCGATCCTCACCCTGCTCGCCACCCAGTCCCCGGTGGCCACGGACCTGCGGCTGATCTCGGCCCTGCTGCACATGATGAAGGGGATCGAGCGGATGGGCGACCAGTGCGTCAACATCGCCAAGCTGATCCCGATCTCCGGGCACGAGCCGCCGGCCGACGAGCGGATCGTCAAGGACGTGATCACGATGGGCAGGCAGGTGAAGACGCAGCTCGCGCAGGCGAAGCGCGCGTTCGAGGGCCGCGACGTCGAGATGGCGCGCGATCTCGTCCGCCAGGACGACGTCGTCGACAACCTGAACAAGGAGATCTTCCGGATCGCGCTCGAGATCGGCGACGACCACGACCGCCGCGAGTGGGCGATGACGATGATCCTCGTCGCCCGCGCGATCGAGCGGATCGGCGACAACGCGGTCGACATCGGCGAGCAGGTCGCGTTCGTCGTCACCGGGCTCTTCCGCGAGTTCCAGGACGCCTCGCACCCCGGCGAGCCGATCCCGCACTGAGCGTGCGCGCCGCTGGCGCGGTTGCGGCGGGCGCCGCCGTCAGGCGAGGATCGAGGCGACCGTCTCGGCGAGCTCGCCCGCGCGCGGGCGGAACGGAGGGTGGACCTCGAGCAGCAGCGGGGCTCGGTGCGCCGCCAGCGCTGGCGCGAGCCGTTGCCACGGCAGCGTTCCCGCGGCCCGGCGGCAGGTGGAGGTCGAGCCGCAGCGGATCGACGCCGAGCTCCTCCCCGCCCGCGCGCCGCCGGGCGCCGAGGTTGTCGTGCAGGTGAAAGACGCTGACCCGGTCGAGCACCGGCTCGCAGAGCAGCTCGACCGAGGTGTTGCGGAGGTCGGCGGAGATGTGGGCGTGGCCCAGGTCGAGGCAGATCGAGATCGCCGGCGAGCCGATCCGCCGCGCCAGCCCGCGGAGCATGGCCGGGTTCGCCGACAGCGTCTCGGGACCTGGATAGAGCGGGGCCAGGTTCTCGATCGCGATCCTCAGCTCGAGCCGCTCGGCGAGCCCGGCGTGGCGGCTCAGCGAGCGCGCCTCGGCCACCAGGGCCGGCTCGGAGGCGCGCCCTTCGGGCAGCGCCAGGGCGTGGTAGACGACCTGGCTCGCCCCGACCTCCGCTGCGTAGGAGAGCAGGCCCTCGAAGGCGCGGTCACCGTCCTTGGTCCCGGCGCGAAGGCCCGGCGGCGCGTGCACGACGGCGCTCAGCGAGGTGGTCGCGAGTGCCGCGGCGGCGGCGGTCGCATGGGCGGTGGTCAACCTCGCGACCGGGAGGATCGAGGTCGGGGGCGAGTGGAGCTGGACCCAGCCGAAGCCGGCCGCCTCGTACGACTTGAGCAGCGGCGCCGAGGCCCACCACTCGTTCGGCACGCTGAGCCCTAGCCTGCGGCCGAGCCGCGGGGTCTGCGAGCCCGGCTCCGCCCGGGCCGCGGCCACGGGTCCGGTCGTCTGCTCGACTGCCATCGAGAGCAGGTTCGCGCTCGAGGCCGCACTGTCCGTGAAACGCACGTGAACGGAATGTGAACATGGCGTTACCGCAGGCGTCGCGGCCGCCATGACGGGTCCGCGCGATTTGCCATCATCGGGTCCGGATGGCAGGGTCACGACCCCATCGGCGCGACAGGGGGTGAGGGCCTAGGTGCTCTGCGCGGCGGTGGACATCGGCTCCAACACGACCCGCGTCCTGGTCGCCGAGCCGCAGGGCGGCCAGTTGCGCAAGGTGATGGAGCAGCGCGCCTACACCCGCTTCGGCAAGGACTCGAAGCGCAAGGGCAAGATCACCCCCGAGAAGATCGCCGAGCTGACCGAGGTCGTCACCACCCAGGTCCGCCTCGCCGAGGAGCTCGGCGCACAGGCGATCCGGATCGTCGCCACCGCCGCGATCCGCGAGTCCAAGAACGCGGATCAGGCGGCGAGCAGGATCGCGGAGGCGGCCGGGGTCCCGGTCGAGGTGCTGTCGGAGGAGGAGGAGGGGCGGCTCGCGTTCATCGGCGCGACGAAGACGCTCGGACATCCCGTCGACGGCGAGATCGGCGTCGTCGACGTCGGGGGCGGCTCCTCGGAGATCATCCTCGGGACGGTCGCCGCGGGAGTGCGGGCCGTGCACTCGTTCAAGATCGGCTCCGGCGCGGTCGCCGAGGAGTTCCTCACCAACGATCCCCCGTCGGCGGCGGAGATGCGGGCCCTTCGCGACTACATCGACGACTTCTTCGACGGCGTCGAGGTCGATCAACCCGCCCAGGCGGTCGCCGTCGGCGGCAGCGCGACGTCGCTGCGGACGCTCGTCGGGGCCGTGCTCGAATACGAGACCCTGGAGCGCGCGGTGCGGGTGCTCACCGGGGATCCGATCGCCGAGGTGGCGAAGCGGTTCGAGCTCGACCCTCGCCGGGTGCGGATCCTGCCGGCGGGCGTGCTGATCCTCGAAAAGCTGTCCGAGCTGCTCGGTCAGCCCCTTCAGATCGGCAAGGGAGGCCTGCGCGAGGGGATCATCCTCGACCTCCTGCACGGCGCCTCCAACGGCGCGCCGGTGACGATCGCCGCGTAGGTCGGCTGCGGCAACGGTCCGGCGCCCTGCCCTGCCCGGCCGCGTTAGGCTGAGCGTCGCATGGCCAAGGCCCGTCCGATTCCGGACCTCGGGGAGGACGATCCCTTCGCGACCGTGGCCGCGAGGGTGGTCGAGCAGCGCGCCCGCGAGCTGATCGAGCACGCGCACGATGTCCTCGACACGACCGACATCGAGCGGGTGCACGACATGCGGGTCGCCACCCGCCGCCTGCGCGCGGCGCTCGAGGTGTTCGAGCCGTGCTTCCCGCCCAAGCGCTACAAGGCGGCGCTGCGCGAGGTCAAGGCGCTCGCCGACGCGCTCGGCCGCCGCCGCGACCCCGACGTGACGCTGGAGGAGCTCGACCGCTTCGCCGACGGCGCCGGCCCGGCCGACCGGCCCGGCGTCCGCAGCCTCGCCGCCACGCTCCGGAACGAGCAGGCGCGGGCGAACCTCGCGCTGGCGCCCATGGTCACGCCCGAGCGCCTCGCCGCCCTCCGCGAGCGGCTCGCGGGGCTGGCCGCGGCGGCCGACGCCTTGATCGAACCTCCGAGGGCGACCCGGCCCGTTGATGTGCCCGCCGCCGAGCGGCCGGCGCGCTCCGGCCGGTTCAGCGAGCCGGCGCCGGCGACGATCAACGGCGACGAGCCGCGATGAAGGCGAAGCGGGTTCGCAAGCTCGACCCCAAGGGGCCGCTGGTCGAGAACGCGGCGCGCATCGTGCGCGTGCGACTCGACGAGATGCGGTCGTTCGTTCCCGCCGCCCTGCGTCCCGAGTGCGCCTCCGAGCAGCACGACCTGCGGATCGCCGCGAAGCGGCTGCGCTATGTGCTGGAGGCCACGGCTTCTGCTTCGGCGACCCGGCGGATGTCGCTCGCCGTCGCGCTCGCGACGTCCAGGGCGTGCTCGGCGACCTGCACGACTGCGACGTGATGCTGCCGCGGATCGGCGACCACGTCGGGCACCTGCGCGCCGAGGATGCGGCGGCGATCCGCGCCCGCGCCGCCGGCGACGACCTCGACCCGGCGCTCGTCGCGGCCGCGCCGCACCGGGGCGCATACCGGGGGCTGGAGCTGCTCGCGGTCCACGTCGAGGCGCGGCGCGGGCTGCTCTTCGAGCGCTTCGTGGAGCTCTGGGGCGAGCTCGAGCGCGACGGGACCTGGGCGCGGCTCGAACGGGCGATCGAGCACGAGCTGCACGAGTCACGCGAACGCCGGCGAGCCGCCGACCGGGCCCAGAAGGCCGCGCGCGAGCTCGAGCGCGCCGTGCGAGCCGAGCGCGATGCCGCGGAGCGCGCCCGCGCGGCCGCGGCCACGCTCGCCGAGGCGCGGCGCGCCAAGGACGGCCCGACCGCTCCCCCTTGAGTGCCCGCGTGTTCACGCGGGTAGGTTGATCGGCGTGGCAGGGACAGCGGGTTCGAGGGCGCGGCGCGCAGCGCCGGCCGCCGTCGCGGGCGTGGTCGCGGTGCTCGCGGGAGGCGTCGGCGTGGCCGGCGCGCTCGTCCCGGGCGCCGGCGGCGTCGGCGACCCCTTCTTCCCCCTGGCCGGCAACGGCGGGCTCGACGTCGGCCACTACTCGCTCGCGCTCGACTATCACCCCGAGACGGGGAGGCTGAAGGCGACCGCGAGGATCACCGCCACGGCGACCCAGGAGCTCAGCGCCTTCGACCTCGACTACCGCGGGCCGAAGGTCCGCGCGGTGCGCGTCGACGGCGCCCCCGCCCGCTTCGACCGCGAGGGACAGGAGCTGGTGATCAGCCCGCCGACCGCGATCGCGCCGCGCTCCGAGTTCTCGGTCGAGGTCCGCTATCGAGGCAAGCCACGACCGATCGTCGACGCCGACGGTGCCCGGGGCGGCTGGATCAGGACCGACGACGGCGCCTTCGTCGCCGGTGAGCCGACCGGCTCGTCGACCTGGTTTCCGTGCAACGACCACCCGACCGACAAGGCGACCTACGACTTCCGGGTCACCGTCCCGCGCGGCACCGAGGCGGTCGCCAACGGAGCCCTCGTCGACCGCCGCCGGCGCGGCCGGCGTGTCACCTGGTCCTACGCCGCCGATCAGCCGATGGCGAGCTACCTGGCGACCGCGACGACCGGCGACTTCCGCATCCGGCGCGCGCGCTTCGACGGGATCGAGTCGCTGGTCGCCGTCGACCCGCGGGAGGCCCGGGCCGCGAAACGCCCGCTGAGCAAGATCAAGCGGATCACCCGCTTCTTCGGCACGATCTTCGGGCCCTACCCGTTCGGCCAGACCGGCGCGATCGTCGACCACGCCCCCGAGGTCGGCTACGCGCTCGAGACCCAGACCCGCCCGATCTACGACTCGGCGCCGAGCGAGGTCACGGTCGCCCACGAGATCGCCCACCAGTGGTTCGGCGACTCGGTCAGCGTCGAGCGCTGGGACCAGATCTGGCTCAACGAGGGGTTCGCGACGTGGGCCGAGTGGCGCTGGACCGAGCGGGCGGGCGGTAGGACGACGGCGCAGGTGCTGTCCAGGCTCGAGCGCACGCCGGCGGACCGGCTCGGCCTCTGGGATCCTCCGCCCGGCTCGCCGTCGGACCCCCGGGAGCTGTTCGCGAACTCGATCTACATCCGCGGCGGGATGGCCCTCGAGGCGCTGCGCCAGGAGATCGGCGACGACGCCTTCTACGCCACCCTTCGCGCCTGGACCTCCGAGCACGCGTACTCGAACGCGACGATCGAGGAGTTCATCGCCCTCGCCGAGGCCCGGTCGGGCCGCGGGCTCGGCGCCCTGTTCCAGCGCTACCTGTACGCGCCGGGCAAGCCCTGAGCGCCGCCCGATGCGTCGGGCAAGCCTGAGCGCCGCCGCGCAAGCCCGAGCCCACCCCGCTGCGCGAGGTCGCCTGACGGCCATGCGGCGCTAGCCTGTCAGGCGACGCCGTGGAGCCGACCGAGACCACCGAGATCGCAGAGCGGACGGACCTCGAGCGGGCACCCGTCGAGACGGGCTCGGAGGGCCCCGACCTGGAGGACCCGGCGCTCTACTTCAACCGCGAGCTCTCCTGGCTCGAGTTCAACGACCGCGTCCTGCAGCTCGCCGAGGACCCCTCGGTGCCGTTGCTCGAGCGGGCCAAGTTCGCGGCCATCTGGGAGTCGAACCTGGACGAGGTGTTCATGGTCCGGGTCGCCAACCTCCAGGACCTGGTCGAGGCCGGCACCCAGGCCAAGGCCGCCGACGGGATGCTGCCGTCGGAGACCCTGGCGGCGGTCCGCGAGCGGGTCCTCGACCAGCGCGAGCGCATCGGCCGCACCGTCGAGCGCGACCTGCGCCCGGCGCTCGCCGAGCACGGGATCCGCGTGATCACGCCCGAGCAGGCGACCGAGGTCGAGCGCGAGGAGCTCGAGCAGCTCTTCGAGCGCCAGGTGTTCCCGGTCCTCACCCCGCTGGTGATCGGGCGCGGGCGCCCGTTCCCGTACATCTCCAACCTCTCGCTCTCGCTCGCCGTCGTGCTGCGTGACCCGGAGAAGGACAACGAGATCCTCGCCCGGGTGAAGGTGCCGAAGGAGCTCCTGCGGCGCTTCCTGTCGGTCGGCGACCGGGGCCACACCCTGGTCCCCCTGGATGCGCTGATCGCGGCCAACCTCGGCTCGCTGTTCCCGGGGATGGAGGTGCTCGAGCACGCGCTGTTCAGGGTCACCCGCGACACCGACTACGACGTCTCGGACGAGACCGACGACCTCCTGCAGGCGGTCGAAGAGGAGCTGCGGCGCCGGCGCTTCGGCGAGGTCGTGCGGCTCGAGATCGACGCCGAGATGAGCGAGCGCCTGCGCGACCAGCTGACGGCCGCGCTCGGCGCCTCCGACGACGAGGTCTACGAGATCGAGGGGCTGATGGACCTCGGGGACCTCTGGGACGTGGTCGGGCTCTCCGGCCACGACGATCTGCGCGACCCGCCGTTCAACCCGGTGACGCCGCCGCGGCTGCTGCTCGGCCCGGAGGGCAAGGAGAGCGACCTGTTCGCCGCGATCCGCTCCGGGGACATCCTCGTCCACCACCCCTACGACTCGTTCACGACCACGGTCGAGCGCTTCGTCAAGCAGGCGGTCTCCGACCCCGACGTGCTCGCGATCAAGCAGACCGTCTACCGCACCAGCGCCGATTCGCCGCTGGTGCCGGGGCTGATCGAGGCCGCCGAGCGCGGCAAGCAGGCGGTCTGCATGGTGGAGCTCAAGGCCCGGTTCGACGAGAGCGCCAACATCCGCTGGGCGAAGAAGCTCGAGCAGGCGGGAGTCCACGTCGTCTACGGGATCCCGAACTTGAAGACGCACGTCAAGTGCGTGCTGGTCGTCCGCCGCGAGGGCGACGGCGTGCGCCACTACGTCCACATCGGCACCGGCAACTACAACCCCAAGACCGCCCGCATCTACACCGACCTCGGACTGTTCACCTGTGACCCCGAGATCGGCGCCGACATCGCCGAGATGTTCAACTCGCTGACCGGCTACGCGCGCCCGCGCAGCTACCGCGAGGTCCTGGTCGCCCCGTTCAGCCTCCAGAAGGGGCTCCTGGACGAGATCGAGCGGACGATCGACTCGCATTCGCCTTCGACCCCCGGGCGGATCCGGTTGAAGATGAACTCGCTGCTCGACGCGCCGTCGATCCGCGCGCTCTACCGTGCCTCGCAGGCGGGGGTGAAGGTGGAGATCAACGTCCGCGGGATCTGCGCCCTGCGCCCGGGCGTGCCCGGGGTCTCGGAGAACATCACCGTCACGTCGGTGGTCGACCGCTTCCTCGAGCACTCGCGGATCTACTCGTTCGAGCGCCACGGCGAGCCGGAGAGCGTCTACATCGGCTCCGCCGACCTGATGCCGCGCAACCTCTACAACCGGGTCGAGCTGGTCACCCCGATCTTCGACGACAGGGTGAGGGCGGAGCTGGTCGACGTCCTCGACCGCTCGCTCGCCGACAACACCAACTCCTGGGAGCTGGCCGCGGACGGCGGCTGGACCCGCAGGCGCCCGGACGGGCAGCCGAGGTCGGTCCAGCGGGAGCTGATCGAGCGCCACACCGAGCGCTCGGCCTCCAGCGCCGCGGTCGAGTCGGTCGCGTCAGATCTCGCGAGCGCTCCCCGCCGATGCTCGAGCGCCACGACGCCCACGGGTACTGGCTTGCCGAGGCTGGCCCGGCCGTGGCGCTGCCCGCGCTGGAGGGCGAGCGCAGCGCCGACGTCGTCGTGATCGGCGGCGGCTACACCGGGCTGTGGACGGCATGGCACCTGACCGAGATCGAGCCCGAGGCCGAGGTGGTCGTGCTCGAGGCCGAGGGTTGCGGCCAGGGGCCGAGCGGGCGCAACGGCGGCTTCGTCAACGGCCTCTGGTTCAGCCTGCCGACGCTGCGCGAGTACTTCGGCGACGGGCCGGCGATCGCCGTCGCCCGCGCCGCCCAGCGGTCGGTCGGCGAGATCGGCGACTTCTGTCGCGATCACGAGGTCGATGCCTGGTATCGCGCCGCCGGCTACATGCAGGTCTCGACCGCCCCGGCTTGGGACCATGCCTGGGAGCCGGCCGCGGCCGCCTGCCGCGAGCTCGGCGAGCCGGACGCCTGTGTCGAGATCGACGCGGCCGAGGTGCAGCGCCGCTGCGCCTCGCCGATCTTTCGCGGCGCCGGGTTCTACCGCGGTGCCGCGACCGTGCAGCCCGCGCGACTGGCGCGGGGGCTGGAGGGCCGGGTGAGGGCGCGCGGCGTGGAGGTGTACGAGCGAACCAAGGTCGGCTCGGTGCGTCGCGAGGGCGATGACGTGATCGCCGACGCGGGCCATGGCAAGGTGCGGGCGAAGGCGGCCGTGATCGCCAGCGGCGGGGCGCTTGCCGAGCTGCCGCGGATGCACCACCGGCTGACCCTGACCTCGAGCCATCTGGTGATCACCGAGCCGGTGCCGGAGCTGCTCGCCGAGATCGGCTGGACCGGAGGCGAGTGCATCACCGACTCGCGGGCGATGATCCACTACTTCCGGACCACGCCCGACGGGCGCATCGCCTTCGGCTGGGGCGGCGGGCGGGTCGCATTCGGCGCCCGGACCCATGGACGCGCCGAGCGCGATCCCGGGGTCATCGACGACGTCGAGCGCCACCTGCGCCGCTTCTTCCCCGGGCTCGAGGGCAAGCGCATCACCCACGCCTGGGGCGGCCCGATCGACGTCTCGCCGAGCCACCTGCCCGTGATCTCGGAGCTCGAGCCGGGCGTCCACTGCGCCTTCGGGTACACCGGCCACGGGGTGGGGCCGTCGCACATGCTCGGCCGCTCGCTCGCCTCGCTGGCGCTCGACCGCCGCGACGAGCCCAGCCGCCTGGCGTTCGTCAACCCGCCGCCGCAGCAGGTGCCCCCCGAGCCGTTTCGCTACCTCGGTGGCTCGATCATCCGGCGCGCGATCCTGCGCAAGGAGGCGGCGCTGGAGCAGGGCCGCCGCCCGGGCCCGGTCACGCGCGCGCTGGCGGGGATCCCGAAGCGGCTCGGGATCCACATCGGCCGGTAGCGAGGGGCGCCCGGGATCGGCGACGGGCCCGCCGGTCAGCGACCTACGATCACTGCATGGCCGAGCGCCGCGTGATCGCCCACCTCGACATGGACGCCTTCTACGTCGCGGTCGAGCTCCTGCGGCGGCCGGAGCTGCGCGGCAAGCCGGTGATCGTCGCCGGCAGCGGCCCGCGGGCCGTGGTCACCACCGCCAGCTACGAGGCGCGCCCGTTCGGCGTCGGCTCGGCGATCCCGGTCGCCCACGCGAAGCGCCGCTGCCCCGACCTCGTCCACCTGCCGGTCGACATGGCGCACTACCGCGAGCGCTCCGGCGAGGTGATGGCGCTGGTCGGCGAGCTGGGCGTGCCGACCCAGCAGGTGTCCCTCGACGAGGTCTACCTCGACCTCTCCGCGACGCCGGACCCGATCGCGCGGATGAGCGGCGTGGTGCGGGCGATCCGCGAGGGGCTCGAGCTCCACGCCTCGGTCGGGATCGGGCCCAACCGTCTCGTCGCCAAGGTCGCGTCCGATGCCGAGAAGCCGCGGGGGTTCTGCGTCCTCACCCGCGAGCAGGCGGCGGCGCGGTTCGCCCCCGAGTCCCCGCGGCTGATCCCGGGCGTGGGCCCGAAGACCGCCGAGCGCCTGGAGGCGATCGGGGTGCGGACGATCGGCGAGCTCCAGGCCCACCCGCGCGACGATCTGGTGCGCAGGTTCGGCCAGAGCCACGGCCAGGGGCTGCACGAGCGCGCGCACTTTCGCGACGACTCCGCGGTCGCCCGCAGCGAGGCGAAGTCGCGCTCGGTCGAGACGACCTTCGACTACGACATCTCCGAGCTCGCGGAGCTCGAGCGGGTCCTCGACCGCCAGGCCGACCGCCTCGCCGAGCGAGCTGCGCGAGCGCCGGGTCGCCGGGCGCACGATCGGGATCAAGGTCAGGCTCGACGACTGGACCACGGTCACCCGCGTGCACACCGTCGACTCGCCGACCAACGACCGGGCGGTCATCGCCGCCACCGCCCGGACGCTGCTGCGCGCCTACGCGCCGCCGCGGCCGGTGCGGCTGCTGGGCGTGCGGGTCGCGGCGTTCGGCGAGCGGGAGCGCGCGGCGCCGGCGGGCGAGTCCGAGGTCCTGAGCTTGCTGGGCGAGGCCCAGTAACGCGACTCAGGCTTCGAGCACCCGCTTGATCGTGCCGATCACGTAGACCACCGAGAGCACGAAGAACAGCGCGCCGATGGCTGCCCGAATCGTGTCCTCGTCGACCGGGGTTCTCGCCGCCACCGGTGGCGCTGTTTTGTCAGCGACCGTCTCTCGCCATCCCGCTAGGCCTGCCCTGCCCACGTCCTTCGCTTTCACCCTCTGCCTCCTTCGGATAATCGGTCAGTCCGACCCGCAGCCGATCGATCGGCTGGCTCGGCGTCACCCGCGCAGTATCGCGCGAGCGCAACCAACGAGGAGCGGCAAGCGGCGCCCGGGACGTGCGGCTTCGGGCAAAGCAAACATCGCGCCGCATCAGCACCGATGGCGGATCGCCTAGAGGGCGCCGAAGACGACGAAGTGGGCGAGGATCCCGAGCATCGAGGCGACCGCCACCTGGCGCGCCGCCGCCTCGTCGCCCTGCTGCCAGAAGGCGAGCACGACGATCAGTCCCGCGAGCGGCAGGGAGGAAGTCGCCGACCGTGCCGGCGAGGAGATAGTTCCGACGCTTGGGCTCGGCGTCGTCCACGCTCGCGAGCGAGCAGCCTACGGGTCGCGCAAACGGCTATTCCTCGTCGGAGACGTCGAGATCGAGCCCGAGGTCGACCTCGAGCGGCGAGTGGTCACTGAGGCCGCGGTCGCGCCAGTCGTGGTGATACGTGGCCGCAACCGGGCGCAGCTGCTTCGAGGCGAAGAGATGATCCAGGCGCCAGCCACCGCCATGACCGGCTATACGTCCCCACGTCCAACTCGGTTCCTTGCTCGCGTAGCCGTTCACCGCTCGAAAGGCATCCTCGTAGCCCACGTCTCGCAGTCCCGGAACGACGCCCAGCTCAGCGTCATCCCATTCGGTTCCGCGATTCGGGCGAAGGCGGCCTCGGGAGTCCCGGGCGAACGAGATCACCTCGCCGCTCGATAGCTCGCGGCGCGGGGTATTCAGATCTCCGCAGAGCACCCGCGAAACCGGCGGTCCGCCGGCGAGGCCGCTGCGAATCGCCTCCAGGGTCCTGACCTTGATCCACCCGTTGGCTGCGTTCGGGACGTGAACACAATGGATCTCGACGACGCCGACGGCAATCGATGACGTGGTCGCCGCGAGGGCGGTTTCCGGCCACGGCACGGGCAGGCTCGTCGAGGCGTCTGTCAAGGGCGTCCGTGAGCTCAGGAGGACTCCGGTCCGGCGCCTGGATGCGGGCTGCCGGCCGGGGTCGGCGTCATCGAGTGAAGCGCGAACATGCGTCAGTCCGATCGTCGCGAGCGCGGCCTTCCAAATTGGGAGGATGCGGCGGGTTATCTCCTGAAGCGCGACGACGTCCGGCTCGCGCCCGGCGAGTGCAGCAGCCTGTTCGGCCAGCCGCGCGCTGAGCCGCGCGACATTCCAGCTCACAACCCGCATCCCGAGAGCCTACGGGCCACCTGTCCGCCGGACCCGTCGAGCGGCCTACGCGTCGCGCAGCCGCGCGAACTCTTCATCGGAGAGCTCGAGCTCGAGCGCTCCCAAATTCTCACGCAGGTGCTCGATCGAGAGCGTGCCCGGGATGGGCAGCATCACCGGCGAGCGCCGGAGCAGCCACGCCAGCCTGACCTGAGCGGGGTCGCACCGTGAGCTTCGGCGATTCGGCTCAAGGTGGCGGTGTCGCCGCCGCGCAGGGGGAAGAACGGGACGAAGAGCAATCCCTCGACCTCGCAGTAGTCGACGACCTCGTCATCCCCGCCCTCGGCGAGGCTGTACTCGTTCTGAACCGCTGCGATTGGGACGACGGTGCGCGCCAGCTCGATCTCCTCGATCGAGACCTCGGAGACGCCAACCTGGCGGATCCGCCCGGCGTCGCGGAGCTCGGCCATCACCTCCATCATCGAGACGATGGAGCGATTCGGGTGGAAGCGGTGGAGGTAGTAGAGCTCGATCGCCTCGGTACGCAGGCGCCGGCGACTCTCCTCGAACTGGCTGCGGAGGTCGTCGGGTCCGGCGCCGGCGGTGTAGGCACCCTTGGTCGCGACGGTCAGCCGGTCGGGAAACGGCGCCAGGGCGGCGCCGATCGCCGCCTCGCTCTCGCCGCTCGTATAGAGGTGGGCGGTGTCGATGAAGTCGACGCCGGCGTCGACGGCCTGCTCGAGGAAGCTGCGGTTGGCGGCGGTGTCGGTGAGCCGGTTCGTGCCGAGTCCGATCCGCGTCGCTCGCCGATCGAGCAGCGGGTTCATCGACCCAGGGTACGGCTCACCAGCGCGAGGTGACGACCTTCTTGCGCGTGTAGAACTCGACCGCGTCGGTGCCGTTGGCGTGGAGGTCGCCGTCGATCGAGTCCTTCCAGCCCGAGAACGGAAACCAGGCGACCGGCGCCGCGACGCCGACGTTGACGCCCAGCATCCCCGCCTCGGCACCCCAGCGGTAGGCGCGCGCGGCGCCGCCCGAGCTGGTGAAGATCGAGCCGGCGTTGCCGTAGCGCGAGCCGTTGGCGAACTCGAGCGCCGCGTCCAGGTCAGGGGCGCGCACGACGGCGAGCAGGGGCCCGAACAGCTCCTCGCGGGCGAGGTCGGACTCGGGATCCGACGCCTCGATGATCGAGGGCCCGATCAGCGAGCCGCCGGGGCCGGCGTCGCGGCGCCCGTCGAGGACGACCTCGTCGTCGCCCGCGGCCGCGGCCTCGATCGCGTCGGCGATGCGTTCGCGCGCCTCGGGGCCGACCAGCGGGCAGACCTCGACCCCCTCCTGGTCGCCCGGGCCGACGCCGAGGTCGGCGGCGGCCGCGGCGAGCGCGTCGAGAGGCTGCGGTCCTGCTCGGAGCGGGTGCCGACGAGGACCGCGACCGAGCCGGCGAGGCAGCGCTGGCCGCCGGCGCCGAAGGCCGACGACATGATCGCCGGCACGGTCACGTCGAGGTCGGCGTCGGGCATCACCACGAGCGCGTTCTTCGCCCCGCCCAGCGCCTGGAAGCGCTTGCCGGCGCCGGCCGAGCGCTCGGCGATGTAGCGCGCGGTCGACGCCTGGCCGACGAACGAGATCGCGTCGATCTCGGGGTGGTCGAGGAGGCCGTTGACGGCGTCGCGGGCGCCGTGGACGAGGTTGAGGACGCCGTCGGGGAGCTCCGGGACCGAGTCGATGAGCTCGAAGATCAGCTCCGAAGGGCGCGGGTCGCGCTCCGACGGCTTGAGGATGAAGGTGTTGCCGCAGGCGATCGCGAAGGGCAGGAACCAGAGCGGGATCATCGCCGGGAAGTTGAACGGGGTGATCGCCCCGACCACGCCGACCGGCTGGCGCACGAGCTCGACGTCGACGCCCGAGGCGACGCCCTCGAGGTTCTCGCCCTTGAGCAGGTGCGGGATCCCGCAGGCGGCCTCGGTCGACTCGATCCCGCGCAGGACCTCGCCGCGGGCGTCGACGAGCGTCTTGCCCATGTCCTCGGTGACCAGCCGGGCGATCTCCTCCTGGTGCTCCCAGAGCGCGTCGCGGAGCGCGATCACCGCCCGGGCGCGCTTCTGCGGCGCCAGCGCCCGCCAGGCGGGCTGCGCCTCGCGCGCCGCGCGGGCCGCCGCATCGACGTCGGCCGCGCCGGAGAGCGGCACCAGCGCCGTCAGCTCGCCGGTGGCGGGGTTGCGGTCCTCGAGCGTCCCGTCGCCCGCCGCCTCGACCCAGCCGCCGCCGATGTAGTTGCGCAGGGTCCGTGTCGCGGTGCCGGTCTCCATGCCTTGATTGTGGCGCGATCTGGGCCAGCGCGCCAGCCGCCGGACCGGCCCAAACTCACACCGCCGGTTGGACGCTGCGTCGCTGGCGGATGGCGGGCGCGGTCATCGGCGCTCACGCCCCGGCTGCCCCGGGGCGGGGCGTCGTCGCCGGGCGCGTAGGGATACCACCAGTCCTTGGCCTCGATCTCGGTCTCGATGTGGACGTGCTTGGTCTCCTGGAAGGCCTCGAGCCCCTCGCGGCCGAGCTCGCGGCCGAGGCCGGACTGCTTGAAGCCGCCGAACGGGCCGGCGTCGTTGTCGGTGAGCGGGTCGTTGAACCACACCGTCCCCGCCTTCAGCTCGCGCATGCAGCGCAGCATCGTCCGCATGTCCTCGGTGTAGACGTTGGCCCCGAGGCCGAAGCGGGTCGAGTTGGCGAGCTCGATCGCCTCGTCGAGCGACCGCACCCGGACCAGCGGCGCCACCGGGCCGAAGGTCTCCTCGCTGAGCAGTGCGGTCGAGGCGTCGGCGCCGGTGACGACCGCCGGGGCGTAGAAGTGGCCGCGCTCGTGGCCGGCGCTGTCGCCGCCGACGACCACCTCGGCGCCGGCGGCGACCGCGGCCTCGACCTGGTCGGCGACCTTCGCCCGCTGGGTCGCGGAGACCATCGGGCCGACGTCGGTGGCGGGATCGCGAGGGTCGCCGACGACCAGCGAGCGGGTGTGGTCGGCGAACGCCTGCAGGTAGTCGTCGTAGACGTCGTCGAGGACGTAGAAGCGCTCGGCGGAGGTGCAGACCTGGCCCGCGTTGAGGAACGCGGCCCAGGCGCCGCCCTTGGCCGCGATCTCGAGCTTGTCGGCGACGTCGGCGCAGACGATGAACGGGTCCTTGCCGCCCATCTCGAGGTTGACGCGGGCGACCCGCTCGGCGCAGACCGCGGCGATCCGCTTGCCGGTCTCGCACCGAGCCGGTGAAGGCGACGCACTCGATCCGCTCGTCGGCGACGATCGCGGCGCCGACCTCGCCCGCTCCGGCGACCACGTTGACGACGCCGGCCGGCAGGTGGTCGAAGCAGGACGCGGCGGCGAGGGTCGAGAGCGGGGTCACCTCCGACGGCTTGCAGACGGTCGCGTTGCCGGCGGCGAGGGCCGGGGCGAGCTTCCAGGAGAGCAGGAGCAGGGGGTAGTTCCAGGGGACGATGCAGCCGACGGGGCCGACCGGGTCCTTGACGACGAGCGCGAGCTGGCTCGCCTCGATCGAGGGGATCACGCGGCCGGCGGAGTCGCGACCGATCTCGGCGTAGTAGTCGAAGGCGGCGGCGGTCCAGCCGATCTCGTCGGAGTTCTCGAGCAGCGGCTTGCCGCCCTCGAGGGTCATCAGCTCGGCGAGCTCGTCCGTGCGGGCGCGCAGCCGGGTCGCGACCTCGTGCAGGAGCTCGGCGCGCTCGACCGCGGGGGTCCGCTCCCAGCCCCGCTGGGCCTCGGCGGCGGCGGCGATCGCGGCTTCGAGCTGCTCCGCCGAGGGGGCGCCGACCGTGGCCACCGTCTCCTCCGTGTACGGGTTCTCGACCGCGATCTCGGCGCCCTCGCCGGCGACGCGCTCACCCCCGATCGCCAGCCTGGTCTCCGTCGTCTCCCATGCGCCGATGCTATTAGCCGCCCGTGCTGCGGGTAAGGTCGGCTCGATGAACGACCAGGATCGCGAGTCCAAGTCCGAGCAGGCGGAGCGCCGCGACGAGAGCGAGGAGGAGCGGCTCGACCGCAACCTGATGGAGCTGCTCCAGGAGCTCCGGGTCGCCAGCATCGGCGTCCAGTTCCTGTTCGCGTTCCTGCTCGTGGTCCCGTTCCAGCAGGGGTTCGTCGAGGTGACGGACTTCGAGAAGCGCGTCTACTACGTCACCCTGCTGCTGACCGCGGCCGCCGGCATCTGCCTGATGGCGCCGGTGGCCCGGCATCGGCTCCGCTTTCGCGACCAGGACAAGAAATGGATCGTGGCCTCGTCGCACAAGTACGCGATCGCCGGCATGGGCCTGCTCGGCGCTCGCGATCACCGGCGTGATCCTGTTGATCTCGCACTACGTCTACGACGGCGCCACGGCTGCGGTGGCCACCGCCGCAGTCGCGCTGACGATCGGCTGGGTCTGGTTCGGGGCGCCGCTACTTCGCGAGCTCCGCGACGACGACTGAGCCGCGTTCGAACGCCCCGAGTGCGTCGGTCAGGCGGCGGGGCGCCCGAGGGCGCAGGCCGTGCGCCGGGAGCGGCTCGAGCTCCTCGTCCTCCGGCGGGATCGCGGCGAGGCGCTCGGCGCGGCGCTGCTGCCAGATCACCAGGGCGATCGCGAGCGCTGGTGACGACGAAGAGGATCGTCGCCAGCACGTTGACCTGCACCGGGATCCCGCGCAGGGCGACGCCGAAGACGTAGAGCGGGAAGGTGACCGTCGATCCCGGAGTTGAAGTTGGAGATCACGAAGTCGTCGATCGAGAGCGCGAACGCGAGCAGGCCGGCGGCCGCCACCCCGGGCGCGATCAGCGGCAGGGTCACGAGCCGGAACGTCGTCCACGGCGAGGCGCCGAGGTCCGCCGCCGCCTCCTCGAGGCGGCGGTCGAAGCCGATCAGCCGCGAGCGGACGACGACGACCACGAACGAGATCGAGAACATCACGTGGGCGATCAGCAGCGTCTTGAACCCGAGCGGGATCGCGTAGACGATGAACATCGAGAGCAGCGCGGCGCCGATCACGATCTCGGGCGAGGCCATCGGCAGGATGATCAGCAGGTTCGCCGCCTTGCGTCCGCGGAAGTGGTGGCGGACCAGCGCGATCGCCATCGCGGTGCCGATCGCGGTCGCGATCAGCGGCGGCCAGCGCCGCCAGCTCGAGCGAGGTGAGCAGCGCCTCGTTGAGCTCCGAGATCGAGAACGCGTCCTTCCAGTACTCGAGCGTGAACCCGGAGTCGAGGCCGAAGGTGAGCTTGCCGGCGGGCGTGTCGCCGAAGCTGAACACCGCGATCACGAAGATCGGGATCAGCATGTACGCGACCGCGAAGCCGGCGTAGACCACGAGCCCGTTGCGCTTCGAGCCAGCGCCATCAGTCGTCCTCGTCGTCGGCGCCCATGAACGCCTCCGTCCCGGCCGACCCTGATGTAGACCAGGACGACGATCAGGATCGCGGCCATCATCAGGAACGAGAGCGCCGCCGCTGCCGGGTAGTCGCGCTCGACCAGGTAGAGGGACTGGATCTTGTTGCCGATCATCGCCTGGCCGGTGCCGCCGAGCAGCGCGGCGTTGACGTAGTCGCCGAACGCGGGGATGAAGGTGAGCAGGATGCCGGCGATGATCCCGGGCGTGGTCAGCGGCAGGGTGACCTTGAGGAAGGCCGTGCGCGCCGACGAGTAGAGGTCGCGCGCGGCCTCGAGCAGGCGCTGGTCGAGCTGCTCGAGGCTCGCGTAGAGCGGCAGGATCATGAACGGGAGGAAGTTGTAGGTCAGCCCCGCGATCACGGCGCCGCCCGTGGCCAGCACCCGTCCGTCGTCGGGGACGGCGCCGATGAACTGGAGCACGTCGACCACCGGGCTGTTGTCGCTGAGGATCGTCTTCCAGGCGACGGTGCGGATCAGGTAGGTGGTGAAGAACGGCGCGATCACCGCGAACAGGAGCAGCAGGCGCCAGCGCGGGCTGACCTTGAAGGCGATCGCGTAGGCGAGCGGATAGGCGATCAGCAGCGCGAGCAGCGGTCGCGGCGCCGGAGTACCACGACCGTGCGCAGGATCTGATCGCCGCGGCCCTCGAGCGCGTCGGGGAAGTTCGACCACTCCCAGGTGAAGGCGAAGCCGCCGCTCGCGAGCGAGCCCGGAGCGCAGCGACATCTCGCGCCATGAAGTACATCGGCACGACGAAGAAGAGGACGAGCCAGATCACCCCGGGGCCGAGCAGGCCGGCGGGCACGAGGCGGCGCCGAGCGTCATGTCAACGGGCGGCTCAACGGCGCCGCGGCTCGGCCTACGCCTCGCACCGTCACCCCGAGACGATGTCCTCGAACTCCGAGGTGATCTCCTCGGTGCTCTCGACCGGCGGGTTGACCTGGGCCGTGCAGTCGGCGGTGAACTCGTCGTCGGGGAAGATCAGCGGGTTCTCGGCCTGCTGGTTGCCCTCCTGCTCGAAGATCTCCTGGACGCCGTCGACCGGCGTCACGTACTGGATGAAGTCGGTGATCGGCGCCTGGACCTTCGGCTCGTAGACGTAGTTCATGTACTCGAGCGCGGCCGGCGACGTTCGGGGCGCCGACCGGGATCACCATGTTGTCCGTCCACAGCATGCAGCCCTCGTCCGGCATCACCCACTCGGCGTCGGGGTTGGAGATCAGGTAGGCGTCGCCCGACCAGCCGATCGAGGCGACGGAGTTGCCGCTGGTGATGTCCTCGGTGTAGTCGTTGCCGGTGAAGCGCCGGATCTGGCCCGAGTCGGCCGCCTCGCGGATCTTCTCGATCGCCGCCAGCCAGTCCTCGGTGGTCGCCTCGGCGGGATCGACGCCGTCGGCCTTCATCACCAGCGGCACCGTGTCGCGCATCTCGGTCATCATCGTCACCCGGCCCTTGTACTTGGGGTCGAAGAGGTCGTTGATCGAGGTGACGTCCGGCGCCTCGGCCTTGTCGACCCAGATCCCGGTCATCCCGCTCTGCCACGGGATCGAGAACTCGCGGTCGGGGTCCAGCTCGGTGCTGCGGATGCCCGGCCGGATGTTCTCGAACACCGTCGGCAGGTCGTCGTGGTCGAGCTTGTAGAGGTAGCCGAGGTCGTACATCTGCTTCGCCATCCAGTCGGTGACGACGAAGATGCTGCGGTCGCCGGACTCGCCCTGCTCGAGCTGCGGCTGGACCTTGCCGAAGAAGGCGGCGTTGTCGTTGATGTCCTCGATGTACTCGACGTCGATCCCCGTCCGCTCGGTGAACTCGGCGAGCGAGTTGTCGTCGCCCGGGTCGATGTAGCCCGGCCAGTTCGAGATCACCAGCTCGCCGCTCGCGTCGCCGCCCTCGGCGACCGTGACGTTGCCCGCGTTGCCGGCGCCGACGACCCCGCCGCAGGCGCTCAGCGCCAGCGCCAGCGCCAGGGCGAGCGCGAGCCGGCGCGCGCGCGCTCATGCCGACCGGCTCGGACTCGCGGACGATGTGCATGTGCTCGGGCGCCCAGCTCAGCCGCACGCGGCGCGCCGCCACCCGGCAGGCGCTCGCGCTCGGACTCGCTCGGCGTTCGGGCACGAGCACGGTCATCCGCACGTCGCCGTCGAGCCCGACGACGATCTGGGTCGCGGTGCCGAGGAAGACGGAGCTCTCGATCACGCCCTGCACCGACGGGCCAGCCGTCGGGCGGCCCGGCGCCGTTGGCGTCGATTCGCAGCTTCTCGGGGCGGACGACGGCGTGGCAGCGGTCGCCCGACCTCGAGGCCGTCGACGGCGGCCTCGACCTCGAGCCCGGTGTCGAGGCGCACCGTCGCCGCGCTCGCCCGACTTCGCGCCGACGGTCCCCGGCATCAGGTTGGAGACGCCGATGAACCCGGCGACGAAGGTGGTCGTCGGGCGCTCGTAGACCTCGTCGGGCTGGCGCGACCTGCTCGTAGCGGCCGTGGTTCATGACCGCGATCCGGTCGGACATCGTCAGCGCCTCTTCCTGGTCGTGGGTGACGTAGACGAAGGTGATCCCGACCTCGCGCTGGATCCGCTTGAGCTCGACCTGCAGGCCCTTGCGCAGCTTCAGGTCGAGCGCGCCGAGCGGCTCGTCGAGCAGCAGGACCTTGGGCAGGTTGACGAGCGCGCGGGCGAGCGCGACCCGCTGCTGCATCCCGCCCGAGAGCTGGTTCGGCCGCCGGTTGACCTCGGCGGCGAGCCCGACCCGCTCGAGCTCGCCCTGCGACCCGGCGGTCGATCTCGGCCTTGTCGACCTTCTTGCGGCGCAGGCCGAAGGCGACGTTCTCGCCGACGGTCAGGTGGGGGAAGAGCGCGTAGCTCTGAAAGACGGTGTTCGTGGGGCGCTTGTGGGCCGGCAGGTCGGCGACGTCGTCGCCGTCGATCAGGACCCGGCCGCTCGGTCGGCTCCTCGAAGCCGGCGATCATCCGCAGGGTCGTCGTCTTGCCGCAGCCCGAGGGGCCGAGCAGGGTGAAGAACTCACCCTCGGCGATCTCGAGGTCGAGATCGCGGACGGCGACGAAGTCGCCGAACTGTCTTGGTGACGCCCTCGAGCCGAACGCTCGGCTCGCTCGTCCCCGCGTTCGGGTCGCTCACCGCTGCCTTCTCCTCTAATGCCAACGCGCTCCCTCCACGGACGCCGCTCAGGCTAAGTCGCGCGGGGCGTCGCCGCAAGTGGCGAAAGCCCCAAAACGTCCAACGTCACTTATACAACTCGGCGCAAGCGAGTTCAAGACGTTGAACCGAATCCGGGTTGTGCTCCCGCCGGTCTCCAGATACCGTTGTACGGAACGTCGAGACACGCTGGACCGGCAGTCCTGCAGCCCAGAAGGAGAGAGATGGCGTCAACGGACACGGCGATCAAGACGGCGGCGGGGACCGGACTCCAGGAGGCGGCGAAGCGCCACCTGTGGATGCACTTCACCCGCATGGGCTCCTACGCGGACGGCGAGGTCCCGATCATCGTCCGCGGCGAGGGCGCCTACGTCTACGACGAGCACGGCAACCGCTACCTCGACGGGCTCTCGGCGCTGTTCTGCGTCAACGCCGGCCACGGCCGCACCGAGCTCGGCGAGGCCGCCGCGCGCCAGGTCGAGGAGCTCGACTTCTACGTCCTCTGGAGCTACGCGCACCCGCGCGCGATCGAGCTCGCCGAGCGGATCGCCAACGCTCACCCCCGGCGACCTCAACCGCGTCTTCTTCACCTCCGGCGGCTCGGAGGCGGTCGAGTCGGCGATCAAGCTCGTGCGCGCCTACCACCAGCGCACCGGCAACCCGCGCAAGATCAAGTTCCTGACCCGCGAGATCGCCTACCACGGCACCACCCTCGGCGCGCTCCAGGCGACCGGGATCCCGGCGCTGCGCACCGACTTCGAGCCCCTGGTCCCCGGCGGGATCAAGGCGCCGAACACGAACAGCTACCACTGGCCCGAGGGCCGCGACCCGCTCTGGGCCGCCGACCAGATCGAGGAGAAGATCCTCTTCGAGGGCCCGGAGACGGTCGCCGCGGTGATCCTCGAGCCGCTGCAGAACGCCGGCGGCTGCATCCCGCCCCAGGACGGCTACTTCCAGCGCGTGCGCGAGATCTGCGACCGCCACGACGTGCTCCTGGTCTCCGACGAGGTGATCTGCGCCTGGGGCCGGCTCGGCCACTACTTCGGCTGCGAGCGCTACGGCTACCAGCCCGACATCATCACCACGGCGAAGGCGCTGACCTCCGCCTACGCGCCGATGGGGGCGATGATCGCCTCCGACGAGGTCTACGAGCCGTTCGCGAGCGGCAAGGAGTCGTTCACCCACGGGTTCACCTTCGGCGGCCATCCGGTCGCCGCGGCGGTGGCGATGGCCAACCTCGACATCTTCGAGCGCGAGGACCTCTGCGGGCACGTGCTGCGCAAGGAGGACGAGTTCCGGGCGATGCTCGACGGCCTGCGCGACATCCCGATCGTCGGCGACGTCCGCGGCGACGGCTTCTTCCACGCGATCGAGCTCGTCAAGGACCAGGAGACCAAGGAGGGCTTCACCGACGAGGAGTCCGAGTGGCTGCTGCGCGGCTTTCTCTCCGGCGAGCTCTACCGGCGCGGGCTGATCTGCCGCGCCGACGACCGCGGCGACCCGGTGATCCAGCTCGCGCCGCCGCTGATCTGCGACACCGAGCAGTTCGAGGAGATCCACGACGTGCTGCGCCCGGTGCTCACCGAGGCCTGGGAGCAGGTGCAGGCCCGGCGGGGTTGAGCTCGGCGGGCGGCCAGGCGATGCTCACCGTCGGGTCACTGGTCTCCGACTGCGGGCTCGAGCTCGCCGCGGGCGCGGCCGGCGCCGAGCGCCCGGTTCGCTGGGTCCACATCTCCGAGCACGAGGACCCGACCCCGTGGCTCTCCGGCGGCGAGCTGCTGCTGACCACCGGCTACAACCTGCCGACCCCGGCGAAGCAGCGCCGCTACGTCGAGCTGCTCGCCGGCGAGGGGCTCGCCGGGCTCGGCTTCGGCATCGGCTTCGACCACAAGCGGATGCCGAAGGCGATCCACGACGCCGCCGAGGCCCACGGGCTGCCGCTGTTCGAGGTCCCCTACGAGATGCCGTTCATCGCGATCACCGAGCGCGCCGCCGCGCGGCTCGTCAACGAGCAGTTCGACGTGCTCGAGCGCGGCGCCCACGTGCACGAGCGGCTCGAGCGGCTGGTGATCGAGGGCCACGGGCTCGACGAGATCCTCGCCTCGACCGGCGCGGCGATCGGCGGCACGGCGATCGTCCTCGACCGCTCCGGCCGCGAGCTCTCGCGCAGCGCCGGCGGAGCGGAGTCCGACTCCCCTGCGGCGGCCGCGCTCGGCGCCGAGATCGCCGGGCAGGCGCCGGCCACGCCGCCGGCCCCGTTCGCGCCCGAGACGGGCGCGCTCGCCGGCCGCGCGCTCGCGGTGCCGGTGCCGGGCCGCCGCGGCGCCGCCCCGGTCGCCTGGCTCGCGGTGATCTCGGAGCATGAGCCGCTCGGCGACTTCGAGCGCCTCTGCGCTCGCCAGGCGGCGATGGTCGTCGGGCTCGAGCTGATGCGCGAGCGGATCGTGCGCGAGACCGAGCGCCGCCTCGCCGGCGACCTGCTCGCCGACGCGCTCGGCGGAGCGGCTCGAGGCCGAGGAGCTCAGCGGCCGGCTGCGCCCGTTCGGGATCGGCGGCGAGGCCGCGGTCCTGGTCTTCGACCTCGACGACCCGCCGGCGGCCGAGGCGACGCTCGAGTCCGCGCTCTCCGACGCGGGCGTCCCGGCCCTCGTCGCGACCAGCGCCGCCTCGGGCAGACCGCTGCTGTGCGCGGTGGTCGACACGGGCACCGCCGACCCCGTCGGGACCGCGCGCCGCGCCCGCGAGGCGCTCACCGGGGGCCCGGGGCGCAACGGCGTCCGGGCGGCCGCCAGCCGGCCGGCCGGTGTGGGCTCGCTGCGCCGCGCCTTCCACGAGGCGCGCTGCGCGCTCGAGGCGACCTCGCTCGCCGAGGACGCGGCGCCCGATGTCGCCTCCCATCGCGACCTCGGCGCCTTCACCCTGCTGCTCGCGCTCCAGGACGACGACGCCCTGCGCCTCTACAGCGACGGCCTGCTCGACCCGATCGAGCGCACCGAGGGCGAGTACGGCGGCGAGCTGCTGCGCTCGCTGGAGGCGTTCATCGAGAACAACGGCAACTGGGAGCGCGCCGCGCGCCAGCTCTACTGCCACCGCCACACGCTCCGCTACCGGATCCGCAAGATCGAGGAGCTGACCGGGCGCGACCTGCGCAGGGCGACCGACCGGATCGAGCTCTGGCTGGCGCTACGCGAGCGGTCAGGGAGCTGGTGCGTCACGATGATCGTCGGCGTCCCGACCGAGGTCAAGCCGGACGAGTACCGGGTCGCGATCACGCCGATCGGCGTCCGCGAGCTCACCGATCGCGGCCACCAGGTGCTGATCGAGCGCGGCGCGGGCGAGGGCTCGGCGATCTCCGACGCCGACTACGAGGCCCAGGGCGCGCGGATCGCTCCCCAGGCCGCGGACGTGTTCGCCGAGGCGGAGATGGTGCTCGGGGTCAAGGAGCCCCAGCCGCAGGAGGTCGGGATGCTCCGCGCGGGCCAGACCCTGTTCACCTACCTGCACCTCGCGCCGGCGCCGGAGCTGACCCGCGGCCTCTGCGACTCCGGCGCCACCTGCGTCGCCTACGAGACGGTCGAGGACCGCCACGGGCGCCTGCCGCTGCTGGCGCCGATGTCGGAGGTGGCCGGCAAGATCGCCACCCAGGCGGGGGCGTTCATGCTCGAGCGGCCGCTCGGCGGCCGCGGGATCCTGCTCGGCGGCGTCCCCGGGGTCGCCGCGGGCAACGTGATGATCATCGGCGGCGGCGCGGTCGGCATGCACGCGGCCTTCGTCGCGATCGGGATGGAGGCGGACGTGTTCGTCTACGACGTCTCGCTCGACAAGCTCCGCGAGCTCGACGTCGCCTTCGGCGGCCGCGCCGCCACCGTGTTCAGCTCGACCCTCTCGATCGAGGAGCGGCTTCCCGACATGGACCTGGTGATCGGCGGCGTGCTCGTCCACGGCGCCCGCGCGCCGCACGTGATCACCCGCAAGCAGCTCGCGCTGATGAAGCCCCACGCGGTGCTCGTCGACGTCGCCATCGACCAGGGCGGCTGCTTCGAGACCTCGCGGCCGACGACCCACGGCGACCCGACCTTCGAGGTCGACGGGATCATCCACTACTGCGTCACCAACATGCCCGGCGCGGTCCCGGTCACCTCGACCTACGCGCTCACCAACGCGACCCTGCCGTACGTGCTCGCGCTCGCCGACCTGGGGGTCGCCGAGGCCGCCCGCCTCGATCCGGGCCTCAGGCTCGGGATCAACGTCGCCGGCGGCAAGGTGACCCATCCGGCCGTCGCCGACGGGGTGGGAATGGACTACATCCCGCCGGAGCAGGTGCTCGAGATCGGCGAGCCCGATGCCGACGTGCCCGGCTCGCGCGGCGCCGGGGCGACGGCGACGCACGCAATCCCGAACGGAACCTGAACCAGGCCCGAGCCCTGGCAACCAACAACCAACAACTAACAACCAGCAACCAACAACCCGACCAGCCCCACAGGGAGAGACCAGAGTGGCAACCGTTACCGGCACCGAACTGAAGAACTTCATCAACGGCGAGTTCGTCGACGCCGCCGAGACCGAGGACGTGATCAACCCCTCGACCGGCGAGGTCATCGCCCAGGCCCCGGTATCGAGCGCCGAGGACGTCGATCGGGCCGTTCGGGCGGCCCGCAAGGCGTTCGAGACCTGGGGGGCCAGTACGCCGCGCAGCCGCTCCGAGGCGCTGCTGAAGCTGGCCGACGCGATCCTCGAGCACGGCGACGAGTTCGCCGACCTCGAGTCGGCCGACGCGGGCAAGCCGCGCCAGGCGTTCGTCGACGAGGAGCTCGAGATGTGCGCCGACAACCTGCGCTTCTTCGCCGGCGCCGCGCGCAACATGGAGGGCAAGGCGGCGAACGAGTACGTCGAGGGGTTCACCTCGATGACCCGGCGCGAGCCGGTCGGCGTCGCCGCCCAGATCACCCCCTGGAACTACCCGCTGATGATGGCGATCTGGAAGCTCGGCCCGGCGTTCGCAGCCGGCTGCACGAGCGTGCTCAAGCCGGCCGAGAACACGCCGCTGTCGACCTTCAAGCTGGCCGAGATCGCGGCGGACATCCTCCCGCCGGGGGTGCTCAACGTGATCGGTGGCCACGGCGACCCCGCCGGGGCGGCGATGGTCACCCACGAGGGCGTCGACATGGTCTCGCTGACCGGCTCGCCCGGGACCGGCAAGTGGATCGCGAAGAACGCCGCGGACACGCTCAAGCGCGTCCACCTGGAGCTCGGCGGCAAGGCGCCGGTGGTCATCTTCGACGACTACGACCCCGAGCTGGCGCTCGAGTTCATCGCCACGACGGCCCTCTTCAACGCGGGTCAGGACTGCACCGCGGCGACCCGGATCCTGGCGTCGCAGGACGTCTACGACGACGTCGTCTCGGGCCTGTCCGAGCAGGCGCAGGGCTTCAAGATCGGTGACCTCGACGATCCCGACACCACCCTCGGCCCGGTGATCTCCGAGGTCCAGCGGGAGCGCGTCGGCGGGTTCATCGAGCGCAAGCCCGATCACGCCGAGGTGGTCACCGGCGGCAAGGACGCCGACCGCGCCGGCTTCTACTACGAGCCGACTGTGGTCGCCGGCCTCGAGCAGGACGACGAGATGATCCAGGACGAGATCTTCGGCCCGGTGATGACCGTGCAGCGGTTCGCCGACGAGGAGAAGGCGATCGAGTGGGCGAACGGCACCCGCTACGGCCTCGCCGCCTCGGTCTGGACGCGCGACGTCGGCCGCGCCTTCCGGGTCGCGAACGCGATCCGCTTCGGCGCCGTGTGGATCAACAACCACATCACGATGGCCTCCGAGATGCCGCACGGCGGCTTCAAGCAGTCGGGCTACGGCAAGGACATGTCGGCCTACTCGGTCGAGGACTACACCGTGGTCAAGCACGTGATGCTGAACCTCGAGACCACCTAGGCGCCGGCGCCGGCGAACGCCGTAGGCCCCGGCGCCGAACGCCGTGTTGAGCACCCATGAGGTGCTCAGCGCGTCACTCGGCGAGGGGGCGGCGCTACGCCTTCGCGCCGAGCAGCAGGCCGAGCTGGCGCGAGTGGGCGACGAGGGCTCCCGTCCGGGGTCCAGAGCTCGCCGTCCTCCTCGAAGAAGCCATCGCGGACCAGGCTCGAGCGAAAGCGGCCGAGGAGCAGCGAGTCGGGCAGCGGCAGCGGGGCGCGGAAGTGGACGGTGAGGTCGATCGTCGGCGCCGGGGCGAGCTCGGCGAGGCGCGGCCATGGCGCCGGAAACCAGGCGTCGGCGAGCATCGCGATCGCCGGAGCATCGAGCGGGCGCCGCTCGCGCAGCCCGAGCCAGCCGCCGGCTTCGCCGCGGTCGGCGCGGGTGAACGGCGGCGCGCCGAAGCGGTGCTGCATCGACAGCCGGCGGGTGAACGCGGGCGGGTTGCGGCGCGGGAAGTCGCCGGCCGGCGGGTCGGCGTCGCCTCCCGGGGGCGGCCGGTGATCGGGGTCAGCGGGCTCCGCCGCCGGCATCGGCGGGTGGTCGAGCAGCGGGCTCTCCCAGGCGACCGAGTAGGCGGCGAGCCCGAGGGCGATCAGCTTGCCGTCCTGCTCGAGCCGACCGCTCGACCGTCGACAGCGACCTGCCCTGGCGCTCGACCGCGGCGCTGACCTCGACCGGCCCGGCCCGCGGGGTGCGCAGGAAGTGGGCGGTGATCGAGCGGGCGGTCCGCTGCGGGTCCGCGACGGCGAGCTCGAGGCCGCGGATCAGGATCGCCATCACGTAGCCGCCGAGCGGCCCGCGCGGCGTGTCCCAGCCCGGGGCGATCGCCCCGGTCCACGCCCCGTCCCCGGCCGGGGTCAGCGCGATGTCGTCATCGAAGCCGGCCACGGCTGGAGGACGATATCCGTCCAGGTGGGCGCCTCCAGGCGTGGAGCACGTCCGCGCCTCCGATCAAGCTTTGTCTGTGCCCCGCCGATCCGGATGGTGAGCGAGGAGCCAGACATGAAGCAGACCGACTTCCCGACCGGACTCGAGTTCTGGGCCAGCGCCGCCCCGGCGCCCGGCAACGGCTCGATCGTGACCGTGTTCGGCGAGCTCGACACGGCGACCGCGCCGCGGCTGCGCGACGTGTTCGCCGAGGCGCTGGAGGGCGACGGGGATGTCGAGCTCGACATGCGCGGCTGCGGCTTCGTCGATTCCTCTGGGATCGCGACCCTGATCTGGGCCGCCCTGCGGCTCAAGGAGCGCGGTCGCACGCTGAGGATCCAGGGCGTCCGCCACCGGGTGCGCAAGATCCTCGACCTCGCCGGCGTCGCCGGGCACTCGGCGATCGTGCTGGGGCCGCCGACGCCCGAGGACTGAGCTCAGGCCGCGGCGCGGGCGCGCCGCCACGGTCGCCGGGCCCGCCGGCGGTCCTTGAGGATCCGGTGAGCGGCGTTGTGGCCCGAGCAGCCGGTGACCCCGCCGCCGGGGTGGGTGCCGGCGCCGCAGAGGTAGAGCCCGTCGACCGGGGTCGCGTACTGGGCCAGCTCCGGGTGCGGGCGCATGAACGCCATCTGGTCGAGCCCCTGCTCGCCCTGGAAGATCGAGCCCCCCTGGAGGCCGAAGATCCGCTCGAGGTCGGGGGGCGCGAGCACCTCGCGCTCGAGCACCGCCCCCGGGAGGTTGGGCGCGAACTCGCCGAGCTGGGCGATGCAGGTGTCGCCGTAGCGCTCGCGCGCCCCCTCGGGCCACTGGCTCTCCTCCGAGCGGCCCGTACTGGGTGAACATCGTCATCACCCAGCGGCCGTCGTCGGTGAGGGACGTGTCGACCGCCGACGGCAGCTCGGCCTCGACGTACGGGTGCTCGGCCGGCTTGCCGAGGGTCGCGTCCTGCCACGCGCGCTCGAGGTAGTCGATCGAGGGGCAGATGTTGACTCCGGCGGTCATCATCAGCGGCCTGCTCCTCCTCGGTCACGCCCTCGTAACGGGGCGGCTCGGAGAGCACCAGGTTGACCTTCACCGAGGCGCCGCGGGTGCGATAGCGGCCCATCTCCTCGCCGATCTCGCCCGGGAAGTGCTCGGCGCCGGTGAGCTCGAGCACGGTCGTCTTCGGATGCGCGCCCGAGGCGACGATCGGCGCCCTGAGCTCGGTGCCGTCGGCGAGCGTGACGCCGACCGCGGCTCCGTTGCTGGACGTCGATCGAGGCGACCTCGGCCCCGGTGAGGATCTCGGCGCCGGCGCTCTGGGCCGAGCGGGCGATCGCCTGGCTGATCGCGCCCATGCCGCCGATCACCTGACCCCAGGCGCCCTCGATCCCGTTGCACTCGCCGAGCGCGTGGTGCAGCAGGTTGTACGCGGTCCCGGGGGTGCGCGGGCCGGCCCAGACGCCGACCACGCCGCTGGACGCGGTCGAGCCCTTGAGCCCGTCGAGCTCGAAGTAGTCGTCGAGCAGGTCGCCGACCGACATCGTGAACACCCGGACGAGCTCGTGGATCTCGCGCTTGGAGAAGCCCGCCATCCGGCCCGCCTCGCGCAGCAGCGCGGCGATGTCGCCCGGGGCCTTCGAGCCCGGCGCCGGCGGCTCGCGCAGCATCATCGGCTTCACGAACCGCGCCGCGCGGTCCATCAGCGCCTCGAACTTCGGGTACGCCTCGGCGTCCTTGCGCGACTGCTTGGCCACCGACGCGGCGGTGCGCTCGACCTCGTTGAAGAAGAAGATCGGCCCCTGCTCGGTGAGCGAGACGTAGGCGGGGTCGAGGGGGATCGCCCGGTAGCCGTAGTCGGCGAGCCGCAGGTCGGCGACGATCTTCGGCTGCAGCATCGAGACCACGTACGACGCGCGCGAGATCCGGGCGCCCGGGACAGACCTCCTCGGTGACGCAGGCGCCGCCGAGGATCTCGCGCCGCTCGAGGCAGATCACCCGCAGCCCCGCGCGGGCGAGATAGGCGGTGGTGGTGAGGCCGTTGTGACCGCCGCCGACGACGATCGCGTCATAGGAGCGCGGACCTCGACCCGGCGCTCCGCCGCTCGCGGGGGACGGCCGGCGGGTGGAGGTGGCGGCGGCTTCCATGCCGGCACCCTACCAGAACGTGAGATTGACTACAAGGTCAAACGCGGGCTCTGGCGCAGGCATCGCGGCCTCGAGGGGCGGTGCCGCGTGCGGAGCGTTCACGGGCTGTGTAGGGGCGGCGTGGCGCCCGCGTGCCCGGAAAACACCGCACGCACGCGGGTCGAGCGGCAGCGGTGTTCGCCCGCTACGCGGGGAAACACCGCGATCGTCGCATGGCACGGCGCGCGAGCGAGGTTTCCAGGTCGGCGACGTGGTCGAGGCCTTCGAGACGAAGCGGGGAATCCCGCGGTGCTCAGGCCCGCCGCGCGAGGGCGTCGAGCGCGACGGCCCCATCCGCGCGGGCGAGCACGGGGTTGAGCTCGAGCAGTGCCAGGCCGCGCTCGATCAGCAGCTCGCCGATCCGCGCGCCGAGCTCAGCGAGGGCGTTGAGATCGACCCCGTCGTCGCCCCGCTCACCCGTCAATGCTCCCGCGCCCCGCAGTGAGCGCAGGGCGGCCTCGACTCGCGTGGCCGACGCGGGCAACGGAATCACGGCGACATCGTCGAACGCCTCGGCCCAGATGCCACCGAGGCCGACGACCAACGCGGGAACGACCGCGTCGGCGCGGGCGGCGATCACGACCTCGACGCCCGGGGGCTCCATCCGCTCGACCAGCACCGAGGCACCCGCCGCGGCGGGCGACCGCGCGAGCCGGTCGAAGGCGGCTCGGAGCTCGTCCTCGCTCGTCAGCCCCAACGCCAGGGCCCCGAGATCGCTCTTGTGCAGTAGGCCGGGAGCGCTCAGCTTCAGAGCCACCGGCCACCCGATCTGCTCGGCGATCGAGTTGCAGGCGGCGAGATCGGCCGCGTCGCCACCGGCCGGGACAGTGATCCCGTTGTCTCTCAGCATCCGCTTGGCTTCGACCTCTCCCACCCAGCCGGCCTCGGCGTCGGTCTGCACCACGGCTCGGGCGGCCGCCGCGATCTCCCGCAGCCGCCCCGGATCACCTGCCGGCCGGCAAAGCGCGACCGCGCAAGCGAGGGCCGTCCGGAGCCCGGCTACCACCGGCACCCCACGACGGCCGAGGTCGCGCGCCGCGTCCGGGTCGAGCAGGTCGGGGAGGGTGGCGGCGAACAGGGCCGCGGCGCGGGACTCGATCGCACCCGCGGCGAGGCCCTCGCGGACCGCCGCCCACTCGGCCTCGTGCTCGGGCGAGAGGCCCTCGGGATGGTCGTAGCAGCAGAGCAGGAGGTCGATTCCCGGGTCGTCCCCGACCGTGGCCGCAATCCGCCGCAGGCGATCGGTGTCGGCCCAGATCAGCGAGGTCCAGTCGAGCGGGTTGGCGATCGTCGCCGCGGGCGGCAGGAGCTCGGCGAGCTTCGCCCGGGTCGCCGCGGACAGCGCGGGCAGCTCGGCTCCGAGGCGCTCGCCCTCGTCGGCGGCGAGGCCGGAGTCCCCTCCCGAGCAGGTGAGCACGGCGATCCCGCGGGCCCCGCGGCCGCGCCCGTGGCTCGGCCAGGGCGCGGGCGAGCTCGAGCAGGTCGTGGGGATCGGCGGCCCAGGCGGCGCCCGCCTCCTCGACCAGGGCCCGGAACACGCGCTGATCGCCGGCCAGGGCGCCGGTGTGCGCGGCGGCCGCCTGCGCGCCGCCCGCCGAGGCGCCGACCTTGAGCACCGCCACGCCGACCCCGCGCTCGGCGCATCGGGCGAGCGCCTCGGCGAGCCGGGCCCCGTCGCCGTCGGCCTCGAGGAACATCGCCACCGAGCCGACGCCGTCGGCCTCGGCGAGCGCGTCGAGCCAGTCGCTGGCGTCGAGCACCGCCTGGTTGCCGGTCGAGATCAGGGTGTGGAAGTCGATCCCGCGGCGGGAGCCGATCGCGTTCACCGCGACGTTGCCGCTCTGCGAGATCATCGCCACCCGCCCGGGCTCGAGCGGCGGCACCGAGTCGCCCCACAGCGGCGCCCGGGCCGCCACCGCGACCACCCCGTTGCCGTTCGGCCCGCAGACCGGGAAGCCGGCGGCGCTCGCCTCCCGCCGCAGCTCGGCCTCGAGCCCCCGGCCCGCCTCGACCTCGGCGAAGCCGGCGGCGAAGCACGATCGCGCCACCGCATCCGCGCTCGATCGCCTCGGACGAGCGCGGCGTTCACCTTCGCCGCCGGGATCGCGATCACGACCGCGTCGACGGGCTCCGGGAGCGCGAGCAAGGTGGGAACGCACTCGCGGCCGTGGACCTCGGTCCGGGTCGGGTGCACGCCCCAGACCGGCCCCTCGAACCCGGCCCGCTCGAGGTTGCGGAGCACCGTGTCCGCGTATGAGCCCGGCCGATCGTTCGCTCCGACCACCGCGACCGATCGCGGCCGAAGCAGGGGCCACGGATCGAGCGGCGGGCGACGGACGACGGGCGACGGGCTAGTGGAGGATGCGCTCGACCCCACGTCGCTCAAGCCCCCGGGCCACGATCAGCCGCTGGATCTCGCTCGTGCCCTCCCAGATCCGGTCGACGCGCAGCTCGCGCAGCAGCCGCTCGGCGACGTTGGAGCGCATGTAGCCGCGCCCGCCGAACGCCTGCACGCAGCGATCGGCGCACCGGCATGCGGCCTCGGAGGTGAACAGCTTCGCCATCGAGGCCTTGTGGTGGACGAGCTTCGGGTCGGCGCCGGAGTCGGCGAGCCCGGCCACGGCGAAGGTCAGCAGCCGGCCCGCCGCGGCGTCGGCGGCCGAGTCGGCGAGCGGGAACGAGACGCCCTGGTGGTCGAAGATCCGGGCGCCGCCCTGCTCGCGCCCGGTCGCCCAGGGGACCGTCTCGTCGAGCAGCCGCCAGATCGCCCCGCAGCATCGCGCCGCGATCCCGAGCCGCTCCTCGGTGAACCAGGAGCGCTGCAGCTCGTCGCCGCCGCCGACGCCGCCGATCACGTCCGACTCGGCGACCTCGACGTCCGCGAACCGGATGGTCGGATGTCCGTCGGGGTAGTTGTGGGTGAAGCTCGGGTCGTCGACGACCTCGATCCCGTCGAGCCCGGCGTCGACCACGAACAGGGTCGGCAGCCGGTCGGCGCCGTCGACCAGGTTCGCCATCACCACGTAGACGGCGGCGTGATCGCCTCCCGTCACGAACCACTTCTCGCCGTTCAGCCGGAAGCCGGCGTCGGTGCGCTCGGCGGTGGCCGCGATCGCCGACGGGTCGGAGCCGGCGTCGCGCTCGGTGACCGCGTAGGCGTCCTTCAGCTCGCCGCGCAGGGCGGGACGCAGGTAGCGGTCGACGTGCTCGTCGGAGGCGTGCGCCCAGACGTTGTAGGCCTGCGGGACGTGCCAGTGGATCGCGTTCGTGGTCCGCCCGTACTGCTCCTCGACCAGCGCCCACTCGACGCGGGTCCAGCCCTGGCCGCCGTGCTCGACCGCGTGCAGGCCGCCGTGCGAGCCCGGCGGCGATCGCCTCGCGCTTGACCTCCGCGATCGTCTCGGCGGGAAGGCGACCGTCGAGGCTCTCGGCCTGCTCCTCGAGCGGGATCAGCACGTCCTCGGCGAAGCGCCGGGCCCGTGCCTGGAGGTCGAGCTCGTCGTCGGCGAACGACGGGTCGGTGGGGCGGCGCGGACTTGACCTCCATCGCCTCGACACAGTATCATGCGATTGACTACAAGATCAGCAACGACGCCTGAGATCGCCGTCAGATGACCCTCGCCACGCCCACAGTCACTGCCCCTCGACGCCCGCGAGGTCGCCCGTACCCTCGAGCCGGTCGAGCGCGCGACGATGCTGCCGCCGGCCGCGTTCGCCGACCCGGCGGTGTTCGACTGGGAGCTCGAGCGCATCTTTCGCGGCTGGGTCTGCGTCGGCCACGTCTCCGCGGTCGACGCGCCGGGCAAGTTCGTCACCCGCGAGCTCGGCACCGACAGCGTCGTCGTGATCGGCGCCGAGGACGGCCAGCCGCGCGCGTTTCTCAACGTCTGCCGCCATCGCGGCGCGCGGATCGTCGAGGAGACCGAGGGCAAGGTGCGCAAGCGCCTGCGCTGTCCCTACCACGCCTGGTCCTACGGGCTCGACGGCTCGCTGAAGGCGGCGCCCCACATGGACGAGGTCGAGGACTTCGACTTCTCCTGCTGGGGCCTGATCGCCGGTCCGCCTCGCGGTCGTCGGCGGCCTGGTCCTGATCGACCTCTCCGGCGAGGCGCCGGAGGTCGGCGAGCACGTCGGCGAGCTGCTCGGCCACCTCGAGCGCTACCGGCTGGCGGAGCTCGACCGCGGCGCGCGCAGATCAACTACGAGGTCGACGCGAACTGGAAGGGGATCGCCGAGAACTACAACGAGTGCCTGCACTGCCCGGGGGTCCACCCCGAGCTCAACGCGCTCAGCGACTACATGAGCGGCGAGGAGGTCGTGGGCGAGGGCGCCTGGTGCGGCGGCTCGATGACCCTGCGCGAGGGCCACGCGACGATGGCGATCGAGAACGGCGACGGCCACACCAACGGCCGGCCGCCGATCGAGGGCCTCGGCCGCGAGGAGATCGACTCGGTCGTCTACCTGGCGCTGTTTCCGAACGCGCTCGTCTCGCTGCACCCGGACTACGTGATGCTGCACACGCTGTGGCCGCGGGCGGCCGACCGCACCGACGTGGTCTGCGAGTGGTTCTTCGAGCCGCGGACGATCGCGCAGCCGGATTTCGATCCCAGCGATGCGGTCGGCTTCTGGAACACCGTCAACAAGCAGGACTGGTACGTGTGCGAGCTGACGCAGAAGGGGGTGCGCACACGCAACTACACGGCCGGGCGCTACTCGGCCGAGGAGGTCGACGTGCACGCGTTCGACCTCATGGTCGCCGACCGCTACATGGAGGCGCTGCGCGCCGAGGCCGAGGTGCCCGCCTGACCGGGCACCCGGCCATCAGCGCCCGACGGTGAACGGGGCGCTGGCGAGCACCGAGTAGCCGTCGTCCAGCACCAGGCGGGCGACGTAACGGCCGGGGGCGAGGCGCCCGGTGTCGGCCCGGGTGAGCTCGAGGGCGCCCTCGGGCCGCGCGCCGGTGTAGACGAAGCCGAGGTAGCCGTAGACGCTCGGGTCGCCGGCCTCGAAGACCGCGACGTAGTCGAGCTTGTTGGCCGGGGCGTTTCGCCAGCGGACCCCGATCGGCTCTCCCTGGGCGAACGAGGCGCGGGTGGTCTCGATCGCCGGCTGCGCGTCTCGAGCCGACGATCCAGAAATCGGACGATGCGAGCGGCTTGCCGCCGCGGTCGAGCAGGACCGCCTCGTAGCGGCCGGGTGCGAGCCCGGCCGTGCCGAGCATCGGCGCGATGTGGTCGGAGGCGTCGTAGATCGGGATCGTCTGCTCCGGCTTCGCCCTCGGGTCGCGCCCGGCGACGATCCCGACCGTGCGCCCCGGGCCGCCGCCGGCCAGCGTGTAGCGCAGGGTGACCCTCGCACCCGCCTCGACCACCCGCGGCTCGGCGCTGACCAGGTACGGCGCCGGCGCCGGCTCGGCGGCGAAGCTCGAGACCACCGCGCGGTGGTCGGAGCCCCAGGGGCTGACGCCGACCCCGACGTCGGGGCCGCCGGCCTCGCCGACGACGTCGCTGGAGAGCGTCTCCGACGGTCCCGCGGCCAGCACCCAGTCGATCCGGTCGTGGGTCTCCGAGGGACGGATCCGCGGCGGCGGCTGCCCCGGGGTCCACGTGAGCCCGGGCTCCGCGGCGGGGTCGGGGTGAGCGTCGCGGTAGGAGTCGCGGAAGCCGGCGTCCGCAAGGGCCTTCGCCGCCGGCCACTCGACGGGATAGGGCAGCTCGCGCGCCTCGGCCGCCTCCTCGGTCCAGTCGAGGTGCGAGGGCGAGTTGAAGTCACCGGTGACGAACACCGGGACGCCGTCGTCGGCGAGCTCGCCGAGCGGGCCGAGGTAGGGCTCGATCGCCGGCAGCCGGACGCGGCGCTCGAGCTCCACCACGTCGTCGGCGCTCTTGCCCGCGGCGACCAGGTTGGGCCCGTAGGGACAGCACGGAAGGTGGACGTTCTCGACCGCGACCACGCGGTCGCGAGCGACCGCGGCGTAGGCAAAGCGCACCCCGTCGCGCTCGACCGCGAACAGCGGATAGCGAGAGATCAGGTGCAGGCTCTCGTCGACGTAGGGAAGCCCGGCGGCGTCGGCGAGCCGCCGGAGGTTGCCTTCCGTCTCCTGGACGCCGACGATGTCCGCCTCGGCGGCTCGGATCGCCTCGGCGACCCGGCCGAAGTCGATCGAGACCCCGCCGTACCAGATGTTGAAGCTCATCACCCGCAGCTCGACCGAGCCCGGCGGCGCCTCGGCCGCCGGCTCGCGGTCGTCACCGCCGCAGCCGGCGGCGATGACCGCGAGGCAGGAGACGACGAGCGCGGTCCAGCGACGCATCGGTGCCATCTTCGCATCACTGACCACAAAGTCAACGGCGGCCGATACCCTCGGCCGGTGGCGACCGACGCGCGCGAGCGGATCCTCGAGGCTGCCTGCGACCTGATCGCGTCCGACGGGATCGACGACGTCCGCATCGCCCGCGTGGCGACCCGGGCCAGGGCGTCGACCGCGCTCGTCCACCACTACTTCTCGACCCGCGAGGAGCTGCTCGCCGAGGCGCTCGTGCACTCGTTCGAGACGGCCGGTTCCGAGCGCTTCGCCGCCGCGCCCGCGGGCGAGGACGCGACCCGCGGGCTCGCCCGGGCGATCGACGCCTGCCTGCCGCTGCCCGGGCGCCCAGGAGCGCGATTGGACCCTCTGGGTCGAGCTCTGGCTGCGCGCGGTCCGCGATGAGGAGATGCGCCCGCTCGCCGCCGACCTCTACGGGCGCTACCGCGAGTGGATCGGCGCTGCGATCGAGGCCGGGATGGCCAGCGGCGAGTTTCGCAGCGAGCGCCAGGTGGGCGAGCTCGCCGACCTCGCGGTGGCGGTGATCGACGGCGCCGGTGTGCGGGCGCTGATCCGCGACCCGGCGCTCGGGATCGAGCGCGCGCGCGAGCTGATCGGCGAGCTGCTCTGCGACGAGCTCGGGCTCGAGCCCGGGTCGCTTGCCAGCGGGGCCTCCACGGAGTAGATTTCTGAACCGCGGTTCAGGATTGGACGCGACGCGAGGCGCCGAGGCGCCTGGTTGAGGAGAGCAGAGGAGGCAGGCAGCGCGGTGAGCCCGCGCCCCCAGATCGACCACATCCGGCGACCCCAGCTGCTGGCGGCCGCCGCCGAGGTGATCGCCGAGCGCGGGTTCGCGGCGACGAGGATCGCGGACGTCGCCGAGCGCGCGGGCACCAGCCCGCCGGGGGTCCTCTACTGGTTCGAGTCGCGAGACGAGTTGCTCGCCGAGGCGCTCAGCGTCGCCGAGAAGGCGTTTCACGACGAGCTCGCCGCCGAGCTCGAGCGGCTCGACGATCCTCGGGCGCCGGCTGCAGACCCTGATCGACCGCTCCGTCGGCGGCGACGACTGGGTGCTGTGGATGGAGCTCTGGATCCGGGCGCTGCGCGACCCGTCGATGCGCGAGTCGCGCCAGCGCCTCGACGACCAGTGGCGCGAGCAGATCGCGGCGGTGATCGCCGAGGGCCAGGGGTCGGGCGACTTCGGCGGCCCGAGCCCCGAGCGGGCCGCGCTCGAGCTTGCCGCGCTGATCGACGGCCTCGCGGTCCAGGTGGCGCTCGGCGACCGGCTCGTGACGCCGGAGCTGATGCGCAGCACGTGCATCGAGGTCGCCGAACGGCTGTTGCGGGTCGAGCTCGCCCGTCGGGGCGGAGGCGCTCGCGTGAGCCGACCTCTCGCGCCGCGAGCTGCTGCAGGCGGGCGCCGGCCTGGCGCTCGCCGGCTACGGCCTCGCCGGCTGCACGGTCGAGCGCCAGGTCGACCGCTCGGCCGAGGGCCGGATCATCAAGCCCGAGATCGACGGCGACCTGCTGATCTACAACTGGGCGCAGTACATGGACCCGGCGCTGAAGAAGGAGTTCTGCGGAGAAGTACGGGGTCGAGGTCAACGAGGTCAACTTCGACAACCTCGAGGCGATGGTGATCAAGCTGCGCAGCGGCGCGCAGCTACGACCTGATCTGGCCGAGCACCGAGTACGTCTACCGGCTCGAACGCCGAGGGCCTGCTGGCGCGCTTCGACCGCGAGCTGCTGCGCAACAACGACAACATCTCGAGCTTCTACGACAGCCCCTGGTGGGACCCCAACAACGAGCTCTCGGTCCCCTACACCTACTACACGACCGGGATCGCCTGGCGCGAGGACGAGGTCAGCGGGATGACCGGCTCCTGGAACGACCTGCTCAACCCCGACGGCGACGGGACGGATGTTCATCCTCGACGACTTCCAGGAGGCGATCGGCGAGGCGAACCTGATCAACGGCTTCGACCTCAACAGCCGAGGACCCGGACGAGCTCGAGATCTCGAAGCAGACGCTGCTCGAGCAGAAGGAGAACGCGCGCGGCTTCTCGACCAACAGCGTCCAGAACCTGGTCTCGGGCACCGCGGTCCTGCACCAGGCCTGGAACGGCGACATCGTCAACGTCCGCAACCAGGTCGACGAGCCCGAGCTCTACCAGTACGAGACCTGCGAGGAGGGCGTGCCGGTCGGCACCGACCTGATGTGCATCCCGATCACCTCGAAGAGCCCGGGGACGGCGATGCTGTTCATGGACTGGATCATCGAGCCGGAGAACGCGGCTCAGCAACGTGCAGCTGGAACGGCTACCCGCAGCCCGTCGAGGGCGGCAAGCAGGCGTTCGCCGAGCTGGTCAAGGAGGAGCCGTCGATCGACGTCGACCTCGAGGCGCTCGCGGACTCGGCGCTCGAGTACCGGCTCGACGACCCCGAGGCGCGCCAGCTGTGGACCGAGATCTTCACCGAGGTCAAGGCGGGTTGATGGCGGACGGGTTGCGTTGACCGCCGGCGGGTTCTGGAACCGCTTCCTGATCCCCGGAGCGGCTCTGGCTGCTGCTGCTGTTCCTGGTCCCGCTCGTCGTTCGTGCTCGCGCTCTCGTTCGGCTACGTCGACGACCTCGGCCGCGCCGTCTACGCGACCGACCTCGACAACTACGCCGACGCCTTCGACCCCACCTACCTGCCGGTGCTGCTGCGCTCGGTCCTCTACGCGCTGGCGACCACGGCGCTCTGCCTGGCGATCGGCTACCCGGTCGCCTACTACATCGCCCGCTACGGCGGCCGCTATCGCAACGCGCTGATCGCGCTGCTGGTGCTGCCGTTCTTCGTCAACTACCTCGTCCGCACCTACGCCTGGGTGGCGCTGCTCGCCGACGAGGGCCTGGTCAACAACGCGCTCGTCGACCTCGGGGTGATCAGCGAGCCGCTCAGGATGATCAACACGCCGTGGGCGGTGATCGGCGGGCTCACCTACGGCTACCTCGTGTTCATGATCCTGCCCGTCTACGGCGCGCTCGAGCGGCTCGACCGCTCGGTGATCGAGGCCGGCAAGGACCTCTACGGGACGCCCGCTGCAGACCTTCCTCCACGTCACCCTGCCGCAGACCAAGCAGGGGATCCTCGCCGGCTCGGTGCTCGTCTTCCTGCCGGCGGTCGGCGACTTCGTCGCCGCTCAGCTGCTCGGCGGGCCCGACACGTACATGGTCGGCAACCTGATCCAGGACCAGTTCTTCGCCGCCAACAACTGGCCGTTCGGCGCCGCGCTGACGGTGGTGATGATGATCTTCCTCTCGGTCTGGATGATCGGCTACCTGCGCTCGGCGGCGCGCGACGCGAGGGCCGCGCTGTGAGGCGGAGCCGACAGGCCGAAGCCGAGTCGCGCCGATGTTGAGGCGCTGCTGTGAATCGCCAGGGCTTCGACCGGCCGCGCTTCCTGCGCGTGTTCGCGATCGGCGTCTACGTCTTCCTCTTCCTGCCGATCCTGGTCGTGATCCTGTTCAGCTTCAACTCGATCAAGTCGCTGAACACGTTCGAGGGCTTCTCGCTGCAGTGGTACGAGGAGTTCCTCGACGACCCGACCCTGCGCGAGTCGCTGTTCGCCTCGCTCGAGATCGCCTTCCTGACGATGCTCGCCGCGACCGTGATCGGCACGATGCTCGCGATCGGGCTGGTCCGCTCCCGCGCGCGCTGGGCGCCGGGGGCGAACGTGCTGATGCTGGTGCCGCTGGTGGTGCCGGAGATCGTCGCCGGGATCTCGGCGCTGCTGATCTTCAGCCAGCTCGGGATCGCGCTCTCCTTCTGGACGATCGTGATCGCCCACATCACCTTCTCGATCTCCTACGTGACGATCGTCGTCCGCGCCCGGATGGCGGCGATCAGCCAGGAGGTCGAGGAGGCGGCGATGGACCTCGGCGCGACCCGCTGGCAGTCGGTGCGGCTGGTCCTCGTCCCGGCGCTGTGGCCGTCGATCCTCGCCGCCGGACTGCTCGTGTTCGCGTTCTCGTTCGACGACTTCGTGCTCTCGTTCTTCACCACCGGCGAGGACCTGCAGCCGCTGCCGGTGCGGATCTGGTCGGCGATCCGCTTCGGGCTCTCGCCGACGATCAACGCGATCGGGACGCTGATGATGGTCGTCTCGCTGACCGCGATCGCGCTCGCGGTGATGCTGCCGCGGCTGTTCGGGCGGCGCGAGACGGGGCTCAAGGTGCTGACCGCAAGCGAGGGATAGGAGAGACCAATGGCCGAGGCGATCCAGATCGAGGGCGTGACCAAGCGCTTCGGCGACCACGTCGCCGTCGACGACGTCAGCCTCGACGATCGCCGAGGGCGAGTTCTTCTCCCTGCTCGGGCCGTCGGGCTGCGGCAAGACGACGACCCTGCGGATGCTCGCCGGGTTCGAGGTCCCGACCGAGGGCCACATCCTGCTCGAGGGCGAGCCGGTCGAGAACGTGCCGCCGTACAAGCGCGACGTCAACATGGTCTTCCAGAGCTACGCGCTGTTCGACCACCTCGACATCGCCGACAACGTCGCCTTCGGCCTCCGGCGCCGCAAGGTGCCGAAGGACGAGATCCAGCGGCGGGTGGGGGAGGCGCTCGAGCTGGTCAACCTCGCCGAGCGCGCGTCCGCGCGCACGAACGAGCTCTCCGGCGGCCAGCGCCAGCGCGTCGCGCTCGCCCGGGCGCTGGTCAACCGGCCCAAGGTGCTGCTGCTCGACGAGCCGCTCGGGGCGCTCGACCTGAAGCTGCGCCGCCAGATGCAGGTCGAGCTGAAGGCGATCCAGCGCGAGGTCGGGATCACCTTCGTCTACGTCACCCACGACCAGGAGGAGGCGCTCTCGATGTCGGACCGGATCGCGGTCATGAACGCCGGGCGCGTCGCCCAGTGCGGGCCGCCGGAGGAGATCTACGAGCACCCGACGGAGGAGTTCGTCGCCGGCTTCATCGGGATCTCGAACCTGATCGCCGGGACGGCCGAGGACGGCCAGGTGAGGATCGCGAACGGCCACCGGGTCGCCGTGGCGCTGCCCGACGGCGTGTCGCCCGGCGACCAGGTCAACCTCTCGGTGCGCCCGGAGAAGATCGCCGTCGACGAGATCGAGCAGGGGATGGTCAGCCTCGAGGGGACGATCGTCTCCCGGGTCTACCTCGGCGTCTCGACCCAGGTCACGGTCTCGCTCGGCGACGGCGCCAACCTGGTCGCGCTCGAGCAGGCGACCTACCGCGCCAGCGCCGAGGACCGCTGGGAGCCGGGGACCAAGGTCAAGCTCGGCTGGCACCCCGAGCACTGCCTGGTGCTGCGCTGAACGTGCGTGCTCGCGGTCCCCGCCGGCGTGTTCCGCGGCGACAGGGAGGAAACTGCCGGTAGGGATCAGTTTCCTCGCGCTCGCGGCGAGCCCGGCGGCGGGATCCTAAGGCGCCGCCGCCGTCTCGCCGACGACCGCCGCACCCGCACCGCCTCCTGGCGCGGCGCCGCCCTCGTCCTGGGTCAGCCGGTGGGCGAGGTAGACGGGGATGATCGAGAGCAGGATCACGAACACGGCGACGACGTTGACGATCGGCAGCTGGTTCGGGCGTGCGAAGTTGTTGAAGATCCAGATCGGCAGGGTCTCGTCGCCGGCGCCGATCGTGAACGTGGTGACGATGATCTCGTCGAAGGAGAGCGCGAAGGCGAGCAGCGCGCCGGCGACCAGCGCCCCGCGCATGTTCGGCAGCGTGACCAGGCGGAAGGTCTGCCACGGGGTCGCGCCGAGGTCGGCGGACGCCTCCTCGAACGAGGACGACATCCGGCGCAGCCGCGCGATCACGTTGTTGTAGACGACGACGATGCAGAAGGTGGCGTGGGCGACCACGATCGTGAACAGGCCGAGGTCGATGCCGAGGACCTGGGTGAAGGTGGAGTTGAGCGCGATCGCGGTGACGATCCCGGGCAGGGCGATCGGGAGGATGACCAGGAACGAGATCGTCTCGCGGCCGAAGAAGCGGTGGCGGGCGACCGCCAGCGAGGCGAGCGTGCCGAGGACGAGGGCGACGCAGAGTCGCGAGGATGCCCGTCTTCACCGAGTACCAGAGCGCGTCGCGCGCGCCGGTGTTGTCGAGCGCCTTGTCGAACCAGTCGAGGGTGAAGCCGGGCGGCGGCCACACGAACGTCCGCGCCTCGCTGAACGCGTAGATCACGATCAGCACCAGCGGTACGTAGATGAACGCGAAGCGTGAACCCGGTCGCCGAGCCGCAGCAGCAGTTGTGAGCTTCCCGAGAGTCGCATCGCTACAGGTGCTCGAAACGCCCCCAGCCGCCGGGCGATCAGCAGGTAGATGATCATGATCACGATCGGGACCATCGCGAACGCGGCGGCGAACGGCAGGTCGACGGTGAAGTTGTCGCGGACCACCGTGCCGATGAACTGCTCCCCGGAGCCGACCAGCCCCGGGGTGATGAAGTCGCCGAGGGTGAGCGAGAAGGTGAAGATCGAGCCGGCGACGACCGCCGGGAAGGCGAGCGGCAGGATCACGCGGCGGAAGGTCGTCCCGGGCTTCGCGCCCATGTCCTCGGAGGCGCTCAGCAGGGTGTCGGGGATCCGCTCGAGCCCGGCGTAGATCGGGATGATCATGAACGGGAGCCAGATGTAGCTCATCACCAGCCAGACGGCGACGAGCCCGTAGCCGGGACCCTCGATCCCGAGCGGGTCGAGGAGCCCAGTTGAGCACGCCCTCCTGGCTCAGGATCCCGCGCCAGGCGAACGCCTTCACCAGGTAGCCGGACCAGAGCGGCATCAGCACCGCGACGACCAGGAAGCGCCTGCATCCGCGGCTCGCGACCTTCGCCATGTAGAAGGCGATCGGGAAGGCGAGCAGGACGTCGGTGACCGTCACCGCCGCCGCGATCGCGATCGTGCGCACGGTGACGTCGCGGTAGACGTCGCTGGAGACGACGTCCTTGAAGTTGTCCAGCGTGAACGTCTTCTCGATCTCGCCGCTGAGCTCGCCCAGCGTCCAGAAGCTGGTGACAGGAGGACCGCAAGCGAGCCGAGGTAGCCGATCACCAGCCAGCCGACCGGCCCGGCGAGCAGCGTCCCGGCCTGCAGGCGCGGGGCGACCGTGGAAGAGGCCGGCGAGCCTGCGGCCCGCCGACCTCCTCGGTCGGGTGTGCTACACCCGCTTCCACGATCCTCGAGGGGTCGGGTCAGCCCTTCACCTCGTTCCATCCCTGGACCCACTCGTCGTAGGTCTTGCAGACGTCTCCGCGATCGTCGCCGCAATCGGAGACGGGGGTCTTCCAGTACTCGATCTGGTCGAAGAACGCCTCGTCCGTCCGCGTGGAAGATCTCGCAATGGTCCGGGTGCCTCCGTAGATCGCCGGAGGTCCCCGTCAGGTCGCACGACTTCTCGTTCGCCGGCGCCTCACCGAACCACACCGCCACCGCGGCGTTCGCCTCCGGGCTGATGATGTGGTTCATCCACAGGTACATGCAGTTCGGATGCTCGGCCTCCGAGCTGATCATCCACGTGTCCGACCAGCCGGTCGCGCCCTCCTCGGGCAGGACGACCTCTTCGGGCTTGGTCCTCGGCCTGGAGCAGGTTGCCTGGTACTGCCACGTGGTGCCGACCGACGTGTCGCCGTTCTCGAACGCGCGAGATCTCCTTCGCGCAGTCGGACCAGTACTCGCCGATGTGCTCGTTCTGCTCCTTGAGCAGGTCGATCGCGGCGTCGAACTGCTCCTGGTCGAGCTCGTACGGATCGGTGATCCCGAGCTCCGGGTTGTGCTCGCGCAGGTACAGCGCCGCGTCGGCGATGTAGATCGGGTTGTCGTACGCGGTCACCTTGCCGCTGTACTCGCCGGCCTTGTCGAACACGACGTCCCAGGACTTGGGCGCCGGGCTGACCTCGTCGGGTCGTACATGAGCAGGTTCGAGCCGCGACCGTGCGGGACCCCGTACATCTGCCCGTCGAACGTGTTGTAGCGGCTGATCCTTCAGCGACGTCGATACACGTCCGCGTAGTTGGGGATCAGGTCGGTGTTGACCGGAGCGACGTCGCCGCCCTCGATCAGGCGGCCGGATGGCGTCGCCCGACGCGGAGACGCCGTCGTACTCGCCGGTGCGCATCAGCTGCACCATCTCGTCCGAGGTGTCGCCGATCTTGAAGTTGACCTGGCAGCCGGTCTCCTTCTCGAAGTCGGTGACCCAGTCGACCTCCGGGTCGGTCGAACCGTCCTCGACGTAGCCGGCCCAGCCGACGAGGTTGAGCTCGCCCTCGCCCTCGCCGACCTCGGTCGGCAGGTCACTGGTGTCGGCCGTGCGTCCGAGTCGGAATCGTCGTCGCTGCCGCAACCGGCCGCGAACGCGACCATGAACACGAGCAGCCCGGCGATCACGAGCCACGCGACCCCTGCGGGATTACCTCCCTTGTTGCGCATCACTGTTCTCCTCTCTCGTCTGCGGTCGAGGCGACCGCGACCGTGTGTTCCGGCCGCCAACCGACGACCACCTCCCGCCCGATCTGCTCGAGCGCCTCCGCCGAGGAGGTCTCGAGGTTCTGGCGGACGACTTGAAGCTCTCCCCCGGCGTCGAGCGCGACCAGGTAGCGGGTGATCATCCCCGCGTAGGCGACGTCGCGGACGGCTCCGCGCTCGGTGTGCATGCCGTCGGCGGCCTCGCCGTCGTCGAGCATGCCGGATCTTCTCCGGGCGGACGGTGAACCGGCGACCGTCGCGCTCGAGCACGTTCGAGACGCCGACGAAGCCCGAGACGAAGCGGTTCGCGGGCTGCTCGTAGATCTCGGCGGGCGTCCCGACCTGCTCGATCCGGCCGTCGTTGAAGACGGCGATCCGGTCGGACATCGTCAGCGCCTCCTCCTGGTCGTGGGTGACGTAGACGAAGGTGATCCCGACCTCGCCCTGGATCTGCTTCAGCTCGACCTGCATCTGCTCGCGCAGCTTCAGGTCGAGCGCCCCGAGCGGCTCGTCGAGCAGCAGCACCCGGGGGCGGTTGACGATCGAGCGCGCCAGCGCCACCCGCTGGCGCTGGCCGCCCGAGAGCTCGGCGGGCTTGCGCTCGGCGTAGCCGTCGAGCCGGACCATCTCGAGCGCCTCGTCGCGGCGCTTCGCCCGCTCGTCCTTGGCGACCTTCCGCACCCGCATCCCGTACTCGACGTTCTCGCCGACGGTCATGTGCGGGAACAGCGCGTAGTCCTGGAAGACCGTGTTGACCTCGCGGTCGTAGGGCGCCAGGCGGCCGACGTCGCGACCGGCGAGCTCGACCGTGCCGGAGTCGGGCAGCTCGAAGCCGGCGATCATCCGCAGGGTCGTCGTCTTGCCCGAGCCCGAGGGGCCGAGCATGGTGAAGAACTCCCCGTGCGCGACCTCGAGATCGATCCCGTCGACGGCGACGACGTCGCCGTAGGCCTTGCGGACCCCGCGCAGGCCGGATGTCCGGGGCGCGCCCGTAGCGCTCGCCCCCTCACCTTCCGGTGCTGCGACCGGGCTCTCAGCTGCTCCATTGCGTACAACCGCAGGCCGGTTCCAACCGCGCTGACGCTATCCGAACCGGCGAACGCGTGCCACTCCCGCGGCGGACAAAGATCGGGCCCCGCGTAGGCCGGAGCGTCGAACGGCCGGCCCCGTGCTCACGCCACGAGGCGCAACGCGGCGGTCGTCAGCGCAGCGATCGCAACCACCGGCAGCATGTGCGCGCCGGAGCGCAGGGCGACGGCGGCGGCCGCGACCCCGGCGAGCCGCGCGTCGATCTCGAACGCCGCCCTCCGGCGCGCCGACCGTCTGGACCACGACCAGCGCCGCCAGCAGCGCCGGCGCGACAAGCGCGATCACGCCGCGGAAGGCGACCGGCAGCTCGCGGCCGCCGAGCATCACCGGCCCCGCGGCGCGGATCATCGCGGTCGTCACGGCGAGCACCGCGATCGTGATCCAGACCTCGCTCATCGCGGTCCTTCCGCGGGTCTGCGCGGCAATCCCAGCAGCGCCGTCGCCGAGGCGGCGATCACCGGCACGCCCGCCGGCGTGAACGGGATCAGGACAAGGGCGATCAGGCTGCCCAGCGCCGCGACCACGGTCGGCAGCCCCGGACGCAGCTCGCCCTCGACCAGCAGGCAGAGGAAGAAGGCGGGGAACATCGCGTCGAGGCCGAGCGCTGCCGGGTCGCCGATCAGGTCGCCGGCGAAGACGCCGATCGCGGTGCCTGCCACCCACAGCGGGTACGCGGGAGCCGTCGCGCCGATCATCAGGTCGGGGTCGAAGCGCCCCTCGCCACGACTCGCCACCGCCCAGGAGAAGTCGATCATCGTCTGGCCGATGGCCGCGCGCCGCAGGGCGCCACCGCGCAGCGACGGGGCGAGCGCGATCCCCATCGGCAGGTAGCGCAGGTTGAGCAGGATGCCGGCGGCGATCGCGGCGCGCGGCGCCGCCGCCGGCGGCGAGCACCGCGAGGGCGGCGAACTGGGCCGAGCCGGCGAACACGAGCGCCGACATCACGATCGGCGCCACGTCGCCCATCACCGGCTCGGCGAGCACGCCGAACGAGATCGCCAGGAGCAACGCCGGCGATCGCGACCGGGAAGCCGAGCCGCAGCCCGCGCCGGAAGCGCTCCGCTGCTTCTGAGCCCTGCAAGACAAGGCCCGCCATTGTGGCGGGCCTTGTCGAACGCGCTATTAGCTCTTGCGCTGCGGCTATAAGCCGGCCGGATGGCGGGCGACGAAGCCGCGCGACGAGCGCATCTCGGTGCTCCAGCCGGGGCCGTCGCCGACGGTCATCGACGTGTCGAGCCGCAGGCCGGCGATCACCGCGTAGATGTGGCCGCTGTTCGCGTAGGTCGTGATCCAGCGACCCTTGCCGGGCTCCTCCCAGCGCATGAACGAGCCGGAGGGCATCGACGCCTCGAGCAGCCCGGCGCCGGTGAGCGCGTAGCTGACCGAGCCCGAGCAGTCGTAGCAACGGTCGCGCCGGCGGGCGTGGCCGCCGCCCATGCAGTACGGCTTGCCCTTGACGATCTGGTTGGCGGCATTGATCGCGCGCACGACCTTGCGCGGCGCGGAAGCGGGCGGGATCGCGAAGCCGTCCTTGAGCTTTGCCCGCGCGCCCGGGGCCGTCTGGCCCTCGGTCGGCGGGGTAGTGCCCGTGCCGCCCATGCCGACGCCGCCGCTGCCCGCGGCGAGCGCGGTGGAGGGGAGGGCGATCAGGGCCGTCGCCGCCACGGCGCCGAGCGCCGCGCACCGCCCTCGGTTGCGTCTCGATTCAGTTCTGTAGGTCAACGTACGGTCTCCTTCGTCGGCCTACGGGGTTAGCTGACGGGCTGGCGCTGAAAGAGCCTGCGCCCCCGTCCTCGGACGGGTTAGCCCCAAAGTTGGTTCCCCCGCTCCCGGCACCCCTGGTGGGCGCCGGAACTCGGCTTTACCGGTTATCGAGTTGCGGCAGCCTACACAGTTCGACGCAAGTGTGCAAAGACCTGCTCACGAACTCGTGAAGATCCGCACACACTGGGCCCCTGGGTCCGATGGGCGCGGAAGCGGACTCAGGCGCCCGCGGCCGGGTTCGCCTCGGCCCAGGCGACGATCCGCTTCGACTCGGTGACCACCTCGCCGGAGTCGGTGACCAGCACGGGGACCGTGGCCGTGCCCGCGAGCTCCTCGACCTCGCGGCGGCCGTCGGTCTTCAAGTGCAGGAAGCTCGGCCCGACCCCGAGCCCGTGGACCTTCTGGACCTCGGATCGTGGCCCGCGTCGCGGAGGGCGTTGTAGGCGTTCGCGCACGGGTGCCCCCCCGGGCGCGGGGTCTGAAAGGTCCCCCAGCAGACGTAGAGCTTCATCGCGTCGCAGCGTACGCGCTCCCCGGAAATCCGGGGCTCCGGGGAGGCCGTGGGAGGTAAGGTGCTGCCGCGATGGACCCGCGCGGCAAGACGGCTCTGCTCACCGGCGCGACCGGCGGGCTGGGCAGGGCGATCGCCGCGGGGCTCGCCGGCCGGGGCGCGAGGCTCGTGCTCAGCTCGCGCAAGGGGGCGGAGCTGGAGGAGCTCGCCGCCTCGCTGCCGGGCGACGGCCACCGGACCGTGGTCAGCGATCTCGCGGTCGAGGGCGAGGCCTTGAGGCTGCTGGAGGCCGCGGGCGAGATCGACATCCTGGTCGCGAATGCGGGCTTGCCCGCGTCCGGGAGGCTCGACGGCTTCTCCCAGGAGGAGATCGGCCGCGCCCTGCGGGTCAATCTCGAATCGCCGGTGCGGATGGCGCGCGAGCTCGTCCCGCGCTTCACCGCCCGGGGCTCGGGCCACCTCGTCTTCGTCTCCTCGATCTCCGGCAAGGCGGCGACCGCGCGCGCCTCGCTCTATGCGGCGACCAAGTTCGGCCTCCGCGGCTTCGCCTTCTGCCTGCGAGAGGATCTGCGCGGGACCGGGATCGGGGTCTCGGTGGTCAGCCCCGGGGCGATCGCCGACGCCGGCATGTTCGCCGACTCCGGCGCCGCCGCGCCGCCGCTGATGGGCACCGGCAGGCCCGAGCAGGTCGGCCGGGCGGTGGTCGAGGCGATCGAGCGCGACCGGGGCGAGATCACGGTCGCGCCGCTGCGCCAGCGGCTGCTGTCGCGGATCGCCGTCAATGCCCCCGAGCTTTCGGGCAAGGTCGCCGGCAGGACCGCGGCCAAGGTCGCCGACGAGGTCGCAGCGGGTCAGACCGACAAGCGCTGAGCTCGCGTCGGCATGGTCGCCGGCCGGTGCGGGTAGGGGATACTGAGGGCATGAGCGACACGTTCTCCGCCAAGTCCACGCTCTCGGTATCCGGGCGCGAGTACGAGATCTTCCGGCTCGACGTCCTGCAGGAGAAGTTCGACATCGCAAGGCTGCCGTACTCGCTCAAGGTCCTGCTCGAGAACACCCTGCGGCTCGAGGACGGAGACTCGGTCACGGCCGCCGACGTCGAGACGATCGCGTCCTGGGACGCGAAGGCCGAGCCCTCGGAGGAGATCCCGTTCCAGCCCGCGCGGGTCCTGATGCAGGACTTCACCGGGGTGCCCGCGATCGTCGACCTGGCGGCGATGCGGGACGCGATCGACGAGCTCGGCTCGGATCCCTCGAAGATCAACCCGCTGGTCCCGGTCGACCTGGTGATCGACCACTCGGTGCAGGTCGACGCGTTCGGCAACGCCCGCGCGTTCGACATCAACGCCGACCGCGACTACGAGCGCAACCGCGAGCGCTACGCCTTCCTGCGCTGGGGCCAGCAGGCGTTCGACAATTTCCGCGTCGTCCCCCCGGCCACCGGGATCTGCCATCAGGTCAACCTCGAGTACCTGAGCCAGGTCGTGTTCACTCGCGAGCGAGAGGGCGGGCCGGCGCAGGCCTACCCCGACACGCTCGTCGGCACCGACTCGCACACGACCATGGTCAATGGCCTCGGCGTGCTCGGCTGGGGGGTCGGTGGGATCGAGGCCGAGGCCGCGATGCTGGGCCAGCCGATCTCGATGCTGCTGCCCCAGGTCGTCGGCTTCAGGCTCGACGGCGAGTTGCCCGAGGGCGCCACCGCCACCGACCTCGTGCTCACGGTCACCGAGATGCTGCGGGAGCGCGGGGTGGTCTCGAAGTTCGTCGAGTTCTTCGGACCGGGCCTGCACACCCTCGGGCTCGCCGACCGGGCGACGATCGGCAACATGTCTCCGGAGTTCGGGTCGACCTGCGCGATCTTCCCGGTCGACCGCGAGACGCTGCGCTACCTCGAGTTCACCGGGCGCCCGACCGAGACGATCGAGCTCGTCGACGCCTACGCGCGCGAGCAGGGCATGTTCCACGACTCCGACTCCGAGGACCCGACCTTCTCGGAGCAGCTCGAGCTCGACCTCTCCGGGGTCGAGCCCTCGCTCGCGGGCCCGAAGCGACCGCAGGACCGGATCGCCCTCGCGGCCGCGAAGTCCGCGTTCATCGAGTCGCTTGCCGAGTTCGACCCGGACGCCGCCCAGGCGCTCGGCAACAGCCGCGACAACGCGATCGAGGAGTCGTTTCCCGCCTCCGATCCGCCGGCCGAGGCCCACGACGGCGATGCGGGCAAGCCGCACGCGCTCGGCGCCGTCCGCCGGCGACGAGGCCATGGCGGCGATCGCGGAGCGCGAGGCCAGCCCGGTGATGGTCGAGCTCGAGGGCGGCGAGCGGGTCGAGCTCGACCACGGCCGCGTGGTGATCGCGGCGATCACCAGCTGCACCAACACCTCGAACCCGTCGGTGATGATCGGCGCCGGGCTCCTGGCCCGCAAGGCCGGGGAGCTGGGCTTGACGCGCCAGCCGTGGGTGAAGACCTCGCTGGCGCCGGGATCGACCGTGGTCACCGAGTACCTCGAGCGCGCCGGGCTCGACCGGGACCTCGACCGCCTCGGCTTCAACCTGGTCGGCTACGGCTGCACGACGTGCATCGGCAACTCCGGCCCGCTGCCGGAGGAGATCTCGGCGGCGGTGACCGAGAACGACCTCGTGGTCTGCGCGGTGCTCTCGGGCAACCGCAACTTCGAGGGCCGGATCAACCAGGACGTGCGCAACAACTACCTCGCGTCGCCGCCGCTCTGCGTCGCATACGCGCTCGCGGGCAGGATGGACATCGACCTGCTCTCAGAGCCGCTCGGCGAGGACGCCGACGGCAACCCCGTGCACCTCGCGGACATCTGGCCGTCCTCGGAGGAGATCAAGCGGACGATCGACGACGCCGTCCGCCAGGAGATGTTCGAGCGCAGCTACGCGGACGTGTTCAGCGGCGACGAGCGGTGGCGCGAGCTCGAGACCCCCGAGGGCGACCGCTACACCTGGCCGGACTCGACCTACGTCCGCAAGCCCTCGTTCTTCGAGGGCATGGAGGCGGAGCCGGCGCCGATCGAGCCGATCACCGGGGCCCGCGTGCTCGCCGTCCTCGGCGACAGCGTCACCACCGACCACATCTCGCCGGCGGGCGCGATCAAGCGGGACAGCCCGGCCGGGCGCTGGCTGGTCGAGAACGGGGTCGAGCCGCGCGACTTCAACTCCTACGGCTCACGGCGAGGCAACCACGAGGTGATGATCCGCGGCACGTTCGCCAACGTCCGGCTGCGCAACAAGCTGGTCGAGCGCGAGGGAGGGTTCACCCGCCACTTCCCGGACGGCGAGGAGACGACGATCTACGAGGCGGCGATGGCCTACGCCGACGAGGGCGTGCCGCTGGTCGTGCTCGCCGGCAAGGAGTACGGCTCCGGGTCGTCGCGCGACTGGGCGGCCAAGGGCACGGCGCTGCTCGGGGTCCGCGCGGTGATCGCCGAGAGCTTCGAGCGCATCCACCGCTCGAACCTGATCGGGATGGGGGTGCTGCCGCTGCAGCTGCCTGCCGGCGAGACCGTCCAATCGCTCGGCATCGACGGCGAGGAGACGATCGAGGTCGGCGACATCGCCGGCGGCGAAGCGAAGTCGGTGGCGGTGACCGCCACCCGGGAGGGCTCGGACCCGGTCGAGTTCGAGGCCAAGGTGCGCCTCGACACCCCGAACGAGGTCCGCTACTTCCAGAACGGCGGCATCCTCCACCGCGTGCTCCGCGACCTGCGCTAGACGGTTCTTTCCGGGGTCAGCACCGGCGCCCGGAGCCGGGTTGACACCCGGCCGCGGGATGAGTCATGATGGTTCGGCCCGGCGGGAGGGAGCTCACTTACATACTCGTCCCCGGCCAGTCCCGCCTCCGGGGGCGATCGCGTCGGCATCCCTCCCTGGCTACCGACGCGCTGGCGGTGGCGCGGGCCGTGTGGACCCCCTGCCTCCCGCGGCCCCGCCCCGCCAACTGCCTCACGCGGCCGCACGCTGCCTCCCCGGCCCACCGCCGCCTCCGACGGTCGCACCCTGCTGTTTTTGACTCCCCGGGGTGGGTATTACCCGAGGGCAAGGGGTTGGGTAGTGGGGCTTTGACATGGGGCGGGCCGCGTGACCCCCTTCGCGGTCCCGCCCCGTCTTTATCCGGCCGGCGGCCGGCTCCCGGCCGGTGGCTGTCGGCGCTCGATGTGGTGGATCGCGATCACGCTCCCGACCGGGCCGACCGGGGTGAGCGTCGCCGCCAGCAGGGTGTAGGGCGCCTCGTGGCGCAGGATCGCCGCCCAGATCAGCAGCGCGAGGGCGATGAAGCCGAGCCCGTGGGCGAGCCCGAGGACCGAGGTCGGTCCGTGCAGCCCGGGCGCCAGCCAGACGACGAGCAAGGAGCCGAACAGCGCCAGCTCGACGTAGGAGGCGAGCTTCACCCAGCCGAACATCGGCCCGGGGATCGGCGTGCGCAGGACGGCGGAGTCCTCGGCGCTCATCGGCCGAGCGTACAAGCGTCCACGCGGCGGTCGCGCGCGGGCTCTAGTGTGGGGCGCGCCCGTCGGCGATCTGCGGGCCGATCATGCGACGGATTGCTCTTTGGCTCACAGTCATCGCCCTCGGTCTGCTGACCGGCGCGGAGGCGCGGGCCGCCACCCTCGAGCGGATCGGCTCGTTCGCCGACCCGATCTTCGTCATCTCCGAGCCGAACGACCCCGATCGCCTGCTGGTGGTCGGGCAGTCGGGCAGGATCGAGCTCGTCGAGGACGGCGTGGTGACGCCCTACCTGGACCTCACCGGCCTGGTCTCGACCAACTTCACGGAGCGCGGGCTGTTGTCGGTCGCCCCGGCGCCCGACTACGCGAGCAGCGGATTGCTCTACGTCTACTACACGCGCTCCGACGGCGACCTGCAGATCGACGAGTTTCGCGCCTCGACCGGCTCGGCCTCGCTCGCCACCCGCAGGCCGCTGCTGACGATCGACCACCCGATCCCCAACCACAACGGCGGCCAGCTCCAGTTCGGCCCCGACGGGTACCTGTACATCGGCACCGGCGACGGCGGGGGCGGGGGCGACCCGGCCGGCAACGCCCAGGACCTGAACACCCTGCTCGGCAAGCTCCTGCGGATCAACCCGCGCGCCGCGGGCGGCGCCCCGTACTCGATCCCACCCGGGAATCCATACGCCGGGCCGACCGCCGGCCTCGACGAGATCTGGAGCTCCGGCCTGCGCAACCCCTGGCGCTTCTCCTTCGACCGGCTCACCGGCGACCTGGTGATCGGCGACGTCGGCCAGAACGACTGGGAGGAGGTCGATTACGCGCGGGCCCCGGCCGCCGGGCGGGGCGCCAACTTCGGCTGGAACCGATGCGAGGGCTTCAACGTCTTCCCACCGACGCCGACGCCGACCGCGTGTCCGGCGGGGGCGGGCCTGACGGCGCCGGTGCTGCAATACGGGCACACCGGGGGTGCCTGCTCGATCACCGGCGGCTACGTCGTCCGCGACCCGAGCGTCACCGACCTCTACGGCCGCTACCTGTTCGCCGACGTCTGCAGCGACCGGGTGAGCTCGGTGCGCCTCGGGCTGCCGGCGGCTACGGACCTGCGCCCCGAGTCGATCACGGCCCCCGGGCCGGCCTCGTTCGGCGAGGACGCCTGCGGGCGCGTCTATCTGGCCTCGCAGGGGGCCGACGCGGTGTACCGGGTGGTCGGCGCCCAGCCGGCCGCGTGCCGGCCCGCGACCCCGGGACCGGGCGAGGCCCCGCCGCCGACCCCCGTCCGCTGCGGGGGCGAGGACGTGACCCGGGCGAGCCCGAACGGCGGCCGCTTCGTCGGCAGCCCCGGCGACGACGTGATCATCGCCAGTGCCGAGCGCGACCGGATCCTCGGCCGCGGCGGCGACGACGTGATCTGCGCCCTCGCGGGCAAGGACGTCCTCCGCGGCGGCAGCGGCAAGGACGAGCTGCGCGGCGGGCGCGGCGACGACCGTTGCGCCGCGAGCGGCAAGGACCGCACCAAGTCCTGCTGAGACCCGGCGAGAGCCACCGCCCCGCAGCCCCGCGATCTGCCGCGGCGAGACCCCGCACGTGCTGAGCACCCGTCGAGGGTACACGAGTCCGTGTCACGTCGTGCCGAGTTCGCCCATCCGTAGCCGAGCCTCATCCGAACCGCTCATTCTCGGTGATGAGATGCGGCTCGACGGCGAGGTCGCCCCGGCGTGCACACGAGCGCCGTTGGCAGGCCCGTAGCGCGCGGGTGGGCGCTAGCCCTCGAGGGCGGTGAGGACGATCCGCTCCTGCTCGAGGCGGTGGGCGACGGGGTAGCCCTCGCTCGGGCTCGAGCGCTGCGGACGGCCGACGTAGGTGTGCTCGACCCCGTCGGGCAGCAGCTCCGGCAGCCGGCGCGCCATCACGCTCCAGGCGCCCATGTTCTTCGGCTCCTCCTGGGCCCAGACGACCTTGTTCAGGTTCGGATAGGACGAGATCAGCGCTTCGAGCTCGTTGCGGGCGAAGGGGTAGAGGAGCTCGACCCGGGCGACGGCGACCGAGCTCGCCGACTCGCGTCGTTCGTGCTGGTCGATGTCGTAGAAGACCTTGCCGCTGCAGAGCACGAGGCGGTCGACCTCGTCGTGGCGGCCCTCCGCCCGGGGGTCGTCGAGCACGAACTGGAACGAGCCCTCGCTGAGCTGCTCGAGCGACGAGGCGGCGGCCTTCAGCCGCAGCAGCCCCTTCGGGGTGAAGACGACCAGCGGCCGCGCCTTGGCGATCCGCGCCTGGCGGCGCAGGAGGTGGAAGTACTGGGCGGCGGTGGTCGGGTTGGCGAGGCGGATGTTGCCCTCGGAGCCGAGCTGGATGAAGCGCTCGATCCGGGCGCTGGAGTGCTCCGGGCCGGCGCCCTCGTACCCGTGCGGGAGCAGCAGCGTGAGCCTGGTCGTCTGGCCCCACTTCGACTCGCCGGCGACGATGAAGCTGTCGATGATCACCTGCGCCGAGTTGGCGAAGTCGCCGAACTGCGCCTCCCAGAGGATCAGCGACTCGGGTGAGGCGGCGGAGTAGCCGTACTCGAACCCGAGGCAGGCGGCCTCGGAGAGCGGGCTGTTGTGGAGCTCGAACGGCGCCAGGGCGCCGGAGAGGTTCTGGATCGGCACGTAGCGCAGGCCGGTGTTCTCGTCGTGCAGCGCGAGGTGGCGATGGGAGAAGGTCCCGCGCTCGGTGTCCTGGCCGGTGAGCCGGACGTGGGTCCCCTCGGTCAGCAGCGAGGCGAACGCGAGCGCCTCGGCGTGCCCGTACTCGATCTCGCCGGCGTCGATCTTCTCCAGCCGGCCGAGCAGCGGCTTGCGCAGCTTGCGATGGATGGTGAAGCTGTCGGGGACCCGCAGCAGCTCCTCGTTCAGCGTCCGCAGCCGCTTCTCCGAGACCGCGGTCTCGACCTCGGGGCTCTTCGTGCGGTCGAGCTCGCCGGTGCCGAGCGCGGTCGAGCTCGGGTCCTCGTACTCGCCGGCTTCCATCTTCGAGCGCAGCTGCTTGAGCGTCGTCTGGAGCTGGTCGAGGCGCTGGTCGGAGTCGGCGGCAACGTCGTCGGCGCTGATCACGCCCTCGCCGACGAGCTGCTCGGCGTAGATCTCGGAGACCGGCGGGTGCTCCTTGATCTGGGCCGCCATCCTCGGCTGCGTGTAGGCGGGCTCGTCGGTCTCGTTGTGGCCGTAGCGGCGGTAGCCGATCAGGTCGATGACCACGTCGCGGCCCCACTGCTCGCGATAGGCCATCGCCAGCCGGGTGGCCCCGATGCACGCCTCGACGTCGTCGGCGTTGACGTGGATGATCGGGCAGTTGAAGCCCTTCGCCATGTCGCCGGCGTAAGGGGTCGAGCGGTCCTCGATCGGGTCGGTGGTGAACCCGACCTGGTTGTCGGTGATCAGGTGGATCGTGCCGCCGGTGGAGTAGCCGGCCAGCGACTGCAGGTTGAGCGTCTCGGCAACCACTCCCTGGCCCGGGAAGGCCGCGTCGCCGTGGAGCAGCACCGGCACCGCGACGTTCGGGCTGTGGTGGAGCTTCGGCCCCGAGTGCTCGGTCTGCGCCGCCCGCGCGCCGCCGGTGACCACCGGGTCGACGAACTCGAGGTGGCTCGGGTTGGGATACAGCCGCACCTTCACCTGGTCGGAATCGCGGGTCTCGAACAGCCCCTCCGCGCCGTGGTGGTACTTGACATCGCCCGTGCCCGAGTGCGGCATCGCGGTGATCGCCTTCACCCGGTCGAGCGCCTTGGCGCCCTCGAACTCGGCCAGGATCGACTCCACCGAGCGACCGAGGTTGTGCGCGAGGACGGCGAGCCGGCCGCGGTGGGCCATCCCGATCGCGACCTCGTCGGCGCCGTTCTGGCGCGCCAGGGTGGCCATCTCGTCGAGCATCGGCACGGTCACGTCGAGGCCCTCGATCGAGAACATCTTCTGTCCCAGGTAGGCCTTCTGCAGGAAGCGCTCGAACTGGAACACCTCGATCAGCCGCGAGAGCAGCGCGCGCTTCTCCTCGGCCGAGAGCGGCGCCCGGTGCCAGCCGGTCTCGATCATCTCCCGCAGCCACATCCGCTGCTGGTGCGAGGAGAGGTGCTCGATCTGGTACGCGATCGTCGAGCAGTAGGCGTCGCGCATCCGCGGCAGCGCGTCGAGCAGGTTCTCGCCCTCGACCCCGATCCTCAGGATCGAGGCCGGGATCCGCGCCATCAGGTCGGGGGTCAGGTTGAGGTTCTCCGGCTCCAGCGCGGGATCGCCCTTCGGCTGGCCGCCCAGCGGGTTGACGTTCGCCGCCAGGTGGCCGTGGGTGCGGTAGGCCTTCAGCAGCGAGGTCGCCGCCTGCACGGCCTGCAGCAGCTCCCGGTCGGGCTCGGCGCCGACCGTGGGGGCGGGCGCGGCCGGCGCGCCGGTGGAGAGTGGCGGCGCCGAGGCGGACGCCGGGTGCGCGGTCGAGACCAGGTTGGCCGGGATCTCGAGCGCTTCGGCGACCGACTCGTAGAAGCCGTCCTCGCCCTGCAGCAACTGGTCGATCCGGCGCAGGAACGAGCCCGACTCGGCGCCCTGGATGATCCGATGGTCGTAGGTCGACGTCATCGTCATCACCTTCGAGATCCCGAGCGCCTTGATCTTCTCCGCCGGCGCGTGGGCCCACTCCACCGGGTGGGCGATCGACCCGGTGGCGATGATCGTTCCCTGGCCGCTCATCAGCCTCGGCACCGAGGCGACCGTGCCGAGCCCGCCGGGGTTCGTGAGCGAGATGTTGGTGCCCTGGAAATCGTCGGCGGTGAGCTTGTTCTCCCGCGTACGCGTGATCAGTTCCTCGTAGGCGGAGTGAAAGCCGGCGAAGTCGAGCGCTTCGGCGCCCTTGATGCAGGGGACCATCAGGCTGCGTCCGCCCTTGCGCTCGACGTCGACGGCGATCCCGAGGTTGACCTGCGGGTTCTCGATCACCTGCGGCTTGCCGCCGGACTCGGCGTAGCTGCGCCCCATCACCGGCCACTCGACCGCGGCGCGGACGATCGCCCAGGCGACCAGGTGCGTGAACGAGACCTTCATCCCGCGTTCCTTGAGCGCCCCGTTGAGCGCCTTGCGCTTGGCGTCGAGGACGTCGACCGGAAGGGTCCGGAACGAGGTCGCGGTCGGCACCGACCGGCTCTCGTCCATCGCCTTGGCGAGCATCGCGGCGGGGCCGCGCAGGGGCTTCGCCTCGACCTCGGCGGCCACTGCCGGCGCCGCGCCGTTTCCGTCCGCGGCGGCGAGCACGTCCTCCTTGACCACCTTGCCGCCCGGGCCCGAGCCGCTGAGCGAGCCGATGTCGACCCCCTTCGCCGCGGCGATCCTGCGCGCCACGGGTGAAGCCTTGCCGTTGCCCGCTTCGTCCGCCGGCGCTTCGGCGCTCGCCGCCGGCTCCTCGTTGCTCGTTGCTCGATCGGCGGGCTCGGGGATGGCCGCGTCCGTGCCCGCGGTCATCTCCGCCAGCGCCTGCCCGACCTGCACCGTGTCGTCGACCGCCACCAGCAGCTTGGTGATCGTTCCCGCTGTCGGGGCCGGGACCTCGGCATCGACCTTGTCGGTGGACACCTCGATCACGGTGTCGCCCTCGGCGACCTGCTGACCCTCCTCGACGTGCCACTCGAGCACCGTGCCCTCCGTTACGGACTCGCCCATCTCGGGCATGGCGACGGTGAGGGTTTCGGCGGGCGCGTCGCTCGTGAGCGCTTAGCTCCGCGCTCGCTGCTCGCTGCTCGTTGCTCGGGTCGGGGGCCGGGGTCTCGACCTGTCCCGGCTGCGAGGACTCGGAGGAGACCGACTGGTCGCCGAGGTCCTCGTCGCCCTCGCCGCCGCCCATCACCAACCCGCCCGCGGTCTCCTTCAGCGGCGAAGGGTCGCCGCCGTTGCCCGAGGCCGCGCCGTTCGGGTCGATCTGCGCGAGCACCTGGCCGACCTCGACCGTGTCGTCCGGCTGGGCGAGGATCTTCGCGATCACCCCGCTCGCGGGAGCCGGGACCTCGGCGTCGACCTTGTCCGTCGAGACCTCGACCACCGTGTCGCCCTCGGCGACCTCCTCGCCCTCCGAGACATGCCACTCGAGGATCGTTCCCTCGGTGACCGACTCCCCCATCTGGGGCATCTGCAGCTCGATCAGGCCGTCCGGCATCTCGTTCCCTGAGTCTATGACGTCACCGCGCTCCACGTGCCCGATTTCGGGCGCCGCATGCGCTCGTCCCGGTCAGGAGACCCGGTAGCGCTCGAGCGCCTCCTCGCGCGCCCGGGCATGGTCGACGATCGGCGCGGGGTAGTCCTCGCCGATCGTGAACCCGATCTCGCGCTGGACCTCCTCCGGCATCGTCCACGGCTCGCGCAGGTATCGCGGCGGCACCATCTCGAGCTCGGGGACGTAGCGCAGCACGTAGGCGTTGTCGGGGTCGTGGCGCTCCTGTTGGCGCGCCGGGTTGTAGATCCGGCGAAAGGCGGGCTGGGGGTCGGTGCCGACCGAGGCGACCCACTGCCAGTTGCCGTTGTTGTTGGCTTCGTCGCCGTCGATCAGCAGGCGCATGAACCAGCGCTCGCCCCAGCGCCAGTCGATCCCCAGATCCTTGGTCAGGAACGAGCCGACGACGAGCCGGGCGCGATTGTGCATCCAGCCCTCGCGGCGGAGCTGGCGCATGCCCGCGTCGACCAGGGGATAGCCGGTGCGGCCCTCGCACCAGGCCTCGAACGGCACCCGCGCGTAGCTCCACTTGATCGTGCCCCGATAGCGCTGCTGGAACTCGGACCTGGCGTTGCGCGGGTGATGGTGGAGCACGTGGTGGTAGAAGTCGCGCCAGCAGAGCTGGCGGCGAAAGGCGTCGGGCCCCCTGCCTCGTGGCAGGCGCTCCTCGACCGCCCGCGGCGAGAGGCAGCCGAAGTGGAGGTAGGGCGAGAGGCGCGAGGTCCGGTCGGCGCCGAGCTCGTCCTGGCCGTCGGCGTACTCCCGGACAGGCCCGTCGAGGAAGCGGCCGAGCGCCCTGCGGCCCTCGGCCTCGCCCCCGAGGGCCGGGTCGCTGACCTCCTGCTCGAGCCCGAGCGCGGTCAGCGAGGGAAGCCGGCCCTTGGCCACCCGGGACGGCAGCGGCGGAAGGTGGCGCGGAGCCTCCAGCAGCGGGCGGCGCTCGGCCTCGAGCCAGGCGCGATAAAAGGGCGAGAACACGGTGTACGGCCGGCCCTGCTTGGTCTCGACCGCGACCACGTCGACGGCGTTCAGCCCCTCGTGCGAGCGGACCTCGGCCCCGGCGGCGGTCGCCGCCTTGCGGACTCGCTCGCCACGGCGACGAGCGAACGGGCTCACGTCCTGCGTCACGTGGATCTCGCTCGCCTCCGTCTCGCGCGCGAGCGCCGCCAGTTCCCGCTCCGGCGGGCCGTTGCGGATCACCAGCCCCGAGCCGCGACCGCGCAGCTCGGCGTCGAGGTCGGCGAGGCACTCGAGCAGGAACTGGGTGCGGGGGCCGGAGCGGTGGCGCCCGTAGAGCAGCCGCTCGTCGAAGCAGAACATCGGCACCACGCGGTCGTGGCGGTCGAGCGCCGCGCGCAGCGCCGGGTGGTCGCGGACACGCAGGTCGCGGCGAAACCAGACGATCGCGGTCACGATCGCGAATCGCCGCCCGCCAGCCGGGCTTCGAGCTCGCCGAGCACCACGCCGAACAGCGCGTGGCGCCAGGTCGCCTGGGCAAGCGCCCGGCGGTTGCCGGTGAGCGGCGTGAGCTCCGCGCGGGCGGGATGGGCGCGGTCGACCAGCCGGCCCAGCGGCCAGAGGCCGAAATTCTCGAGCTGGGCCAGCAGCAGGCCGCGCGCCCAGGGCGGGCCCGGGAGGTCGCTGCGGACGAGGGCGTACGTCGCCCCGAAGGCAGCGCCGTTGCCCACGTGCAGCGCGAGGCCGACCGCCGGCCAGGCTCGTCCGCGGGTGAGCGCCTTGCCGAGCAGCGCCACGTCGTCGTAGTCGCAGGCGAAGGCCCGCTTGTCGAGCGGCTGCTGAGCGGCCCAGACCCCCGCCGCCGCCGCACCCGCCATGGCACCCCGGGCGGCCTCGGAGCGGCGGGCGGTCACAGCGCGGCCCGAGCTGCGGGGACGAATCGCATCTCGCCATCCTCCTCGGTCGATTCGACTTGCCCTGAAGGACTACCCGCGGAGGCCTGATCTACATACTTGTCCACGGTGTGGAGCGTCGAGTCAGGCGAGTGCGATCACGGCCCGGGCGGTGCGGGCCGCGTCGCCTTCTTCGTCGGGCCCTTGCCCTTTTCCGCCATGTCGGTCTCCGCGTCTCGTGCCGTAAGGCGGTACGAGTGCCCGGCTGAGCGCCGCCGAAACCGGCGGGCTTCGTGAGCATCCGCGTTCAGGTGCGCACGGAGGCGCCGCCGGAGCGCGTCTGGGCGCTGTATGCCCGACCCGATCGCTGGCGGGAGTGGGCACCCCACGTGCGCTCGCCCCGCGGTCTCGGCGACCCCGAGGTCCGGGCCGGCGCCCGCGGCACCGTCCGCCTCGGCGGCGCTTTGCCGATTGCGGCGACGATCGTCTCGGTCGACCCCGGCCGGTCCTGGAGCTGGCGGGTCGGACCGGTGGAGCTGCGCCACCTGGTCGATCCAACGGGGGACGGCGGCACCGTGATCGGCCTCGAGGTCGACGCGCCGGGCCCGCTCGAGCTTGCCCTGCGAATCGCCTACGCGCCGCTCACCGCCCTCCTGCTCAGGAACCTGGCGCGGGTGGCGCGGGAGTAACCCCACGGGTGGCGCACTCCTCGGCGACCGCGCGCTCGAGCGTTTCATGAGAGCGGTCGGGAGTCGGCTGATCCGCCTCGACCGTGCGCCCGTCGGCACGGGTCGCGACGGGATGGCGTTCGGCGACCTCGAGGGCCTCGGACTGCTCGGCCTCGGTCGTCTTGCGATCGCGCCGCTCCTCGCGGATGCCGGTGGCGACCAGCCAGCACGCCCCGGCGACGAACCCGGAGACGACGAGCCCGAAGATGAAGATGCCCACGCTCACCGGCCGAGCTCCCGCGGTGCGAGGAAGGCGCCGAGCGCGAGGATCGACGGCACCCAGAGCCCGACGAAGATCCCCTCGGTCTCGTTGCCGGTGAAGTAGAGGACCACCGAGCCCACGAAGCTAAGCGCGGTCGCGGCCAGGAACAGGGGCCTCGCCCGTGCGGCGGTATCCGTGCTGCGCATCTGATCTCCTCGTTCTGTTCGAGGTTTGTCAAAGGTTTGTCTCGGGAACTTCTAGCAAACCACGGCGCTATGACCGGTGACGCGGTTTATAGTCTGTACAGAGTTTGACGGAGCCCGTGAACAACGACGCCGCGCCGCTGCGCCGCATCGGCGAGCTCGGCCGGCGGGTGGGGGTGCGGCCGGAGACCCTGCGCGCCTGGGAACGGCGCTACGGCCTGATCGAGCCGCAGCGGACCCAGAGCGGATACCGCCTCTATTCCGAGGCGGACGAGGCCCAGGTCAGGGCGATGCTGGCCTGGCTGGCACGCGGGGTCTCGGCCGGCGAGGCGGCGAGGCTCGCGCGCGCTCAGGCGGCGGTCGGGGCCGACGACGACGACGAGGCGGGACCCGTGCTCGCCGACGCGGTCGTGAGCTTGATCGCGGCGCTGGAGCGCTTCGACGAGGACGGCGCCCACCGTGTGCTCGACGCGGCGCTCGCCCGCTTCTCACTCCCGACGGTGCTGGCCGAGCTGGTGCTGCCGGTGCTCGACCAGGTGGGGGAGCGCTGGTTGCGGGGCCGAGTCACGGTCGGCCAGGAGCACTTCTGCACCGAGCTCCTCCGCGGTCGCCTGCTGGCGGTCGCTCGCGGCTGGGGGGGCGGGAGCGGCCCCCGGGCGCTGCTTGCGTGCCCGCCCGGCGAGCGGCACGACCTCGGCCTGATCTGCTTCGGCCTCGTCCTGCGCGACCACGGTTGGCGGGTCGTGTTCCTGGGCCCCGACACGCCTGCGGAGACGATCGCTGACACCGCGGACCGCCTGCAGCCACACACCGTCGTCCTCGCAGCGGCGGAGCCGGAGCGGCTCGAAGCGGGTGGGCGGCTCGCTGCGCGCGCTCGCCGAGCGCCACGTGCTGCTGGTGGCCGGAGGCGGGGCGACGGCTGCGGTCGCGCGCGCTCTCGGGATCGCGCGCCTCGATGGCGCTCCCGTCGCCGCCGCGCGCTGGATGGCGGAGCGAGGCGGGAGGCGACGGCGAGCCCGAGCCGTCGATGGGGGGCGGCGAGCGTCGTTGAGCGGGCGCACCGCCGGGATCCTCGGCGATCAGGCGGTCACCGGGCAAGACGGCGGCGAGGCGGCTTTGTTTGCGAGGGGCCGCTCAGGCCGGGTTCCGAACGAGACGAGCGACCAGCACGGCATCGTTGGCGGCGGTGTCGCGGACGTCCCCGCGCAGGAACTCGAGCGCTGCGGCCTCGTGATCGCAGAATCCGCAGGTCAAGGTCGCGCGCGGGCGGATTCGGGGCGCCGGGGAGATCGGCAGCGCGCATGTCGGGCAGACCAGCGCGCCGCGCGCGAGCACCTGGACTCCGCTCGCCACCAGCCGGTGCTCGCCGACCGCGGCGCCGCCGGTGCGGCCCTGCTTGACGCCGGGCTCGCCGCGGTCCCCGGGGTCCGGAGCGAGTTCAAAGCCCATGATCCAATAGTAGGGTCAGCGATGACTTCGACCGACCGAGGAGTGTCATGAGCTACTTCGTCACCGGCGCCACCGGCTTCATCGGCCGCAACCTGGTCGAGCTGCTGCTCGAGCGCGAGGGAACGATCTACGTGCTGGTCCGCGAGGGGTCGAAGGGCAGGCTCTCCGAGCTGCGCAATCGCTGGGGCGCCGACGAGGACCGCGTCGTCGGCATCGTCGGCGACCTCGCCGAGCCCAGGCTCGGTGTCTCCGCCGAGGATCTCGCGCGCCTCGAGGGCGAGATCGACCACCTCTTCCACCTGGCGGCGATCTACGACATGACCGCCAACGCCGAGACCCAGCGGGTCGCCAACGTCGAGGGCACCCGTCACATGGTCCAGTTCGCCGAGGCAGTCGAGGCGGGACGGGTGCACATGGTCAGCTCGATCGCCGCCGCCGGCCTCTACCGCGGCACTTGGCGCGAGGACATGTTCGAGGAGGCCCAGGAGGTCGACACGCACCCGTACTTCCAGACCAAGCACGAGTCCGAGGGCGTCGTCCGCTCAGAGCTCGACCGACCGTGGCGGGTCTACCGGCCCGGGATCGTGGTCGGCAACTCGGAGACCGGCGAGATGGACAAGGTCGACGGGCCCTACTACTTCTTCAAGACGATCCGCCGGATCCGCAACACGATCCCGCAGTGGATCCCGATGCCGGGGATCGAGGGCCGGGAGATCAACATCGTCCCGGTCGACTACGTGGTCGCGGCGATGGACCACATCGCCCACCTCGACGGCCTCGACGGCCGCGCGTTCAGCCTCACCGATCCCAATCCGCCCACCGCCGGCGAGGTGATCGACATCTTCGCCGCCGCCGCCCACGCGCCCCAATCGTCGGTGCGGTTGCCGGCCGGGGCGATCGAGGCGATCGAGCCCGTGGTCCGGCTCGGGCTCAAGGCGATGCCCCTGGGCGACACGATCGTGGACTGGATGCTCGCCGACTTCGGCGTGCCCCGCTCGGTGCTCGTCTACGTCAACTACCCGACCCACTTCGACTCCCGTCAGACCGAGGCGGCGCTCCAGGGCACGGGCATCAGCGTGCCGCCGTTGCAGGCCTATGCCGGCAAGCTCTGGGACTACTGGGAGCGCCATCTCGATCCCGACCTGTTCCGCGACAAGACGCTGCTCGGCGCCGCACGCGGGCGCCTCGGCGTCGTCGGCGGGCTCGCCCAGATCATCGAGCAGCAGATCCCCGACGAGGTGATGCGGCTCGGCCGCCGCCTGCAGGGCAACGTCTCGCTCGAGGCGGCCGTCCGCGGGCGGATCATCATGGTCACCGGAGCCTCCTCGGGGATCGGCAAGTCGGCGGCGCTGAAGATCGCCGAGGCCGGCGGGACCGTGCTGCTGGTCGCGCGCACCCCGGAGAAGCTGGAGTTGACGCGCGATCAGATCCTCGCCGGCGGCGGGGTGGCCTACATCCACCAGTGCGACCTCTCGGACTTCGACGACATCGACCGGATGGCGGACGAGGTGCTCGCCCAGCACGGCCACGTCGACGTGCTCGTCAACAACGCCGGCCGCTCGATCCGGCGATCGATCGCGCTCTCCTACGACCGCCCGCACGACTTCGAGCGCACGATGCAGCTCAACTACCTCGGGGCCGTGCGGCTGATCCTCAAGCTGCTGCCGGTGATGCGCCGGCGCAAGTCGGGCCAGATCGTCAACGTGAGCTCGATCGGGGTGCAGACCAACATGCCGAGGTTCTCGGCCTACGTCGCCTCGAAGTCGGCGCTGGACGCGTTCTCGCGCTGCATCGCCTCGGAGATCATCGACGACGGGGTCCAGATCACGACGATCAACATGCCGCTGGTGCGGACGCCGATGATCGCGCCGACGAAGATGTACGACCGCTTCCCGACGATCACGCCGGAGGAGGCTGCGGGGATGATCTGCGAGGCGATCGTCCACAAGCCGAAGCGGATCGCGACGCCGATGGGGACGCTCGGCCAGGTCCTCTACGCGCTCAACCCGAAGTCGATCGACTACATCCTCAACACCGCCTACCACCTGTTCCCGGACTCCAGCGCCGCCAAGGGCGACAAGAAGCCGGCCCGCGACGAGCCGGGGGCGAGCGCTCCGCAGACGGCCGAGGAGCAGGCCAACAGCCAGCAGATCCTGTTCGCGAACCTGATGCGGGGAATGCACTGGTAGCGGCCCCCGAGCCGCCGCGGCGGCGCAAGCACTGGGGCTGGGGCCATGAGGACCAGCAGCCGTCGCCCGAGGCGATGCGTGCCTCGGCGGTGGACATCCGCGAGCGGCTCGGCTTCGGCGGCGAGGCGGAGGAGCCGGCGGCGCTCGACTCGATCGAGCTGCCGGAGCCTCGCCTGCGCGTCCCCGGCTCGCTTGCCGAGATCGTCAGCGACGATCGGACGCGAACGGGTCTCGCACGCGCTCGGCAAGGCGTATCGCGACGTCGTCCGCGGCTTTCGCGGCCAGATCGACCACGCGCCTGACCTCGTCGCCCGTCCGCGCGACGAGGCGGAGATCGAGGCGTTGCTCTCGTGGTGCGCCGACGCCGGCGCGGCGGCGATCCCCTACGGCGGCGGGACCAGCGTCGCCGGCGGGATCGAGCCTCGGGTCGGCGGCGGCTACACGGGGGCGGTGACGATCGACCTCGGCGCCCTCGACCGGGTGCTCGAGGTCGATCACACCTCCCGCGCGGCCCGGATCCAGGGCGGGACGCTGGGGCCGTCGCTGAACGCTCAGCTCGCCGAGCACGACCTCACCCTGCGCCACTTCCCGCAGTCGTTCGAGTACTCGAGCCTCGGCGGCTGGATCGCGACCAGGGCGGGGGGCCACTTCGCCACCGTCTGGACCCACATCGACGACCTGGTCGAGTCGGTGCGGGCGATCACCCCGTCGGGGGCGTGGGAGAGCCGCCGGCTGCCCGGCTCGGGCGCCGGCCCGAGCCCGGACCGGCTGCTGATCGGCTCCGAGGGGATCCTCGGCCTGATCACCGAAGCGTGGGTGCGGGTGCACGCGCGCCCGCGCCACAAGCTCTCGGCCGGGATCGGCTTCGGCTCGTTCGCCGCCGGCGCGAAGGCGGTCAGGGCGCTGTCGCAATCCGGACTCAACCCGGCCAACTGCCGGTTGCTCGACGAGGCCGAGGCCGAGCTCACCCACGCCGACGACGCCGGCCGCTCGGTGCTGGTGCTCGGCTTCGAGTCGGCGCACGGCCCCGTCGACGCATTCATGGACCAGGCGCTGGAGCTGGCTCGCGACCACGGCGGCGAGGTCACGTCCGAGCAAAGAGCCACGAGCAACGAGCAACGAGGCGCCGCAGGCGCCGTCTCTTCGTGGCGGCACGCCTTCCTCGCGGCGCCGTACCTGCGCGACACGTTCGTCGCCTGCGGGGTGCTCTCGGAGACCTTCGAGACAGCGATCACCTGGGATCGCTTCGAGCAGCTCCACGCGACCGTGACCGAGACCGCCCGCCGCGCGGTCGCCGAGGCCTCGGGCGCGGTCGCCGAGGGCGACGGGGCGCCGAAGGTGATGTGCCGGTTCACCCACGTCTACCCGGACGGCCCGGCGCCTTACTTCACCATCCTCGCGCCCGCTCGCCGCGGCTCGGAGGTCGAGCAGTGGGACGAGATCAAGGCCGCGGTCTCGGACGTGCTGATCGACCGCCGGCGCGACGATCACCCACCACCACGCGGTCGGCCGCGATCACCGGCCGTGGTACGACCGCCAGCGACCGCAGCCGTTCGCCGACGCGCTGCGCGCGGCCAAGCGCGCATTGGATCCTGCGGCCACATTGAACCCCGGGGTCTTGATCGACCCGGCGACCTAGCATTCGGCGGCCATGCCGCCGCTAATGGCACTCGTCCGTGCCCTGCGCCCGCAGGAGTGGATCAAGAACCTGCTCGTCTTCGCCGGGGTCCTCTTCTCCGGCCGCCTCGATGCCGGTGGCGCGGTGGTCGACGCGACGCTCACCTTCGTCGCCTTCTGCGCGATCTCGAGCGCCGGCTATCTGCTCAACGACCTCCGTGACCGCGAGGACGACCGCCGCCACCCGGAGAAGCGCAGCCGATCGATCGCCAGCGGCGCGGTTGCGCCCTCGACCGCCGGCACGCTCGCCGTGGCGCTGGCCGCCGCGGGGATCGCGCTCGGCTTCGCGGTCGACCCCGAGGTGGCGGGCCTGGTCGCGCTCTACGGCGCGATCACCGCCGCCTACTCGCTGGTCCTCAAGCGCCTGGTGATCATCGACGTGATGACGATCGGCTCGCTGTTCATCCTCCGGGTGGTCGCGGGGGCGGTCGCGGTCGGCGCCCAGGCCTCCGAGTTCCTGCTCGTCTGCACCGGCTTCCTGGCGCTGTTCCTGGGCTTCACCAAGCGCCGTCAGGAGGCGATGCTCGAGCAGCACGGGATTACCGACGTAACGGCCGCCGCCTCGGCTTCGCCCCGGGGGGCGGCCGGGTCAGGCGGGGGCTCGCGTGACACCGCGGCGGCGTCACGGCCCGTCCTCGAGCACTACTCGATCCCGTTCCTCGACCAGATGATCGCGATGGTGACCGCGGCGGCGATCATCAGCTACGTGATCTACACCGTCGACTCGCCCCGGATCGGCTCGAAGATGCTGGCGACGGCTCCCTCCGTCCTCTACGGGATCTTCCGCTACCTCTACCTGATCTACGACCGCCGCGACACCCGCTCGACCGCGGCGATCCTGATCGAGGACCCGGGCATGGTGTTCGCCGGCGCCACCTGGATCGGGTCGGCGCTGCTGATGCTCTACGTCGTCGACTGACGTGTGGGGCCCGTGCAGGCTCGCCCGAGGCCGTGCGCGGACGAGCTTTTGGCTTTACCCTGAGCCGATGGCCTTCGACCCGACAAGCGGGAGCGCTTCCGGTGGCGGAACGGCGGAGCCCGGCCCGCGGCCGATGAGCCCGGCGGCGAGCGGGTTCTTCGAGCTCGCCAAGGACCACCTCGACGGAGTCCAGCGGGCGGCCGCGGCAGCCGCCGGCGATCTCGAGCGCGAGCTCCAGCGGCTCGCCGGGGAGCTGGCCGCCGCCAACGATCCCGACGCCGACCGAGTGGCGTCGATCGGAGCCGGCCTGGTCGAGCACAACCGGGCGATCGCCGACCGCTGCTCGCGGATGCGCAAGCGCCTGGAGCCGGCTACGCCGAGCGCGCCGCCGGCGACCGGCGACCAGGCCCCCGCCGGCGCGCGAGCTCCGGCCAACGGCCCTTCCGAGGGCGTCGAGCTGCTCGCCCGGCAGATGGCGCTCTCCGGCGCCGAGCAGGAGCAGATCGAGGAAGTGCTCACCCGGCTCGGGGTCGAGGACGCCGACGACGCCATCCGGCGCGCCCTGGGCTAGCGGAGAATCATCTAGATTTCGCGGCTGGACTCACGCCCGGCCGATGGATCTGACGCTGACACCCGAGGAGCAGGCGTTCCGTGACGAGTTTCGCGCCTGGCTGGAGGAGAACCACCCGGGCCCGGCGCCGAGCGCCGGCGACCAGGCGCAGTACGAGTTCGAGCGCGAGTGGCAGCGCAAGCTCCATGCCGCCGGCTGGGCGGGGGTCTCGTGGCCGAAGGAGTACGGCGGCCGCGGCGCGACCCTGATCGAGCAGTCGATCTTCGGCGAGGAGCTGGCGCGGGCGAAGGCGCCGCGGCCGGCGAACGTGCTCGGGCTGGTGATGGGCGGTCCGGTGGTGATCGCCCATGGCACCGAGGAGCAGAAGGAGCGCTTCCTCGAGCCGATCCTCTCGGCCGAGGAGATCTGGTGCCAGGGCTTCTCCGAGCCGGAGTCCGGCTCCGACCTCGCCTCGCTGAAGACCAAGGCGGTTAAGGACAACGGCGGCTGGCGGGTCACCGGGCAGAAGGTCTGGACCACGTTCGCCCACGAGGCCAAGTGGTGCATGCTCGTCGCCCGGACCGATCCCGACGTGCCCAAGCACAAGGGCCTCACCTACTTCCTCATGGACATGGAGCAGGACGAGGTCGAGGTTCGCCCGCTGCGCCAGATCACCGGCGAGGCCGAGTTCAACGAGCTGTTCATCGAGAACGCCTACATCCCCGACGAGAACGTCGTCGGCGGGGTCGGCAACGGCTGGATGGTCGCGATCACGACCCTGATGAACGAGCGCGCCGGCCTCGGGGCCTCGGCGGCGCTCGGGCTCGCGAACGCGCTCGACGAGCTGATCGAGCTGGCACGGGAGCGCGGCGTCGCCGACGATCCGATCGTCCGCGACAAGGTCGCGCGCCTGAAGATCGGGATCGAGGGCCTCAGGCTCGGCGCGATGAGGGCGCTGACGGCGACGATGAAGGTCGGGATCCCGGGGCCGGAAGGCTCGATCGCGAAGCTGCAATGGTCGTCGACGAACCAGGCGCTGACCGAGCTCGCGCTCGAGATCGGCGGCGATGACGCCCTGGTCACGGGCTCGCCCTGGGCCTACCGGTTCCTGCGCTCGCGGGCAAACTCGATCGAGGGCGGCACCAGCGACGTGCTGAAGAACATCGTCGCCGAACGGGTCCTGGGCCTCCCGAAGCTGCGGTAACCACACCATGGACTTCGCCTTCAACGACGAGCAGCAGGAGATCAAGTCGACCGCGCGCGAGTTCATCGCCGCTCGCTTCAAGCCGGAGAAGGTGCGCGAGCTGGCCGAGTCCGACGAGCCCCTATGACGAGGGCCTCTGGGGGCAGATGTGCGAGCTCGGGTGGCCGGGGATCGCGATCGCCGAGGAGCACGGAGGCCAGGGCCTCGGGGTCGTCGAGCTGGTGATCCTGCAGGAGGAGCTCGGCTACGCCTGCGCGCCCTCGCCGATGATCTCGAACGCGTTCGCGGGCGCGCTGATCGAGCAGGCCGGCTCGGACGACCAGCGGAGCCGTTGGCTGCCCGGGATCGCCTCCGGTGAGCAGCGCGGCGCGGCCGCGCTCACCCAGGACGCCGAGCCGATCGTCGGCGCCGCGAACGGCGCCGCGATCCTGGTCCTCAACGACGGGGAGGGCGCTCGGCTGGTCGAGCCCTCGGAGGCCACGCTCGAGCCCCTGAACCTGATCGACACCACCCGGGCCTACTCCCGGGTCACCGCCGATGGCGGCGATCCGCTGCCCGGCGACGTCTCGGTTGCGGTGGACATCGGCACCGTTGCACTCTCGGCCGAGCTGGTCGGGCTGGCGCAGCGGGCGCTCGAGATCGGGACCGAGTACGCCAAGGAGCGCGAGCAGTTCGGCCGCCCGATCGGCGCCTATCAGGCGGTGTCGCACCGGCTGGCCGAGATGCTCTGGGACGTCGAGGAGGCCCGCTCGCTCACCTACTACGCCGCGTGGGCGGCGGACTCGCAGCCCGAGACCCTGCCGCTGGCGGCCTCGATGGCGAAGGCCCGCGCCTCCGACAGCGCCACTTCGGTCACCCACGAGGCGATCCAGACCCTGGGCGGAATCGGCTTCACCTGGGAGCACGACGTCCACTTCCTGCTCAAGCGAGCCCGGGTCGCCGCGTCCCTGCTCGGCTCCTCGCGCCTGCACCGCGAGCGCGTCGCCGAGCTCGCCGGGCTGGCCGAGCCGGCGCCGGCGGCGGCTTAGCTCGGGTGCAGCTCTGGCACGAGGTGGCCGGAGACGGGCCGCCGGTCCTGCTCGTTCACGAGGCGATCTGCGATGCGCGCATGTGGGAGCCGCAGTGGCGTAGCTTTCCGCCCGCCCATCGCACGGTCCGCTGCGACCTCCGCGGCTTCGGGCGCACGCCGATCCCGCCCGAGCGCTTCTCACACGCCGCGGACCTCGCGGAGCTGCTCGACGGCCTCGAGCTCGGGCCGACGGCGGTGGTCGGGGTCTCGTTCGGCGGCGTCGTGGCGCTCGACCTGACGCTCGCGCGCCCGGAGCTCGTCTCCGCCCTGGTGCTCGTCGGCTCGGGCCTGCCGGGACACGACTGGTCGGAGGAGGTGCAGCGCTACGACCGCGCCGAGGAGGAGGCGCTGGAGCGCGGCGACCTCGACGCCGCGGTCGAGCTCAACCTGCGGATGTGGGTCGACGGCGCCGGGCGCGACCCGGGCGACGTCGATCCCGAGCTGCGCCGGCGCGTCGGCGAGATGCAGCGGCACGCGTTCGAGCTCCAGCTCGCCGTCGGCGACGAGGCCGAGGACGAGCTGCTGACCCCCGACCTCGGTTCGCGCCTGGACGAGATCGCGGTGCCGGCGCTGGTCCTGGTCGGTGAGCTCGATTGCGCCGACATGCAGGCGATCGCCGAGCGGCTCGCCGCGGAGATCCCGGACTCCCGCGGTGCCCGGATCGCGGCCACCGCCCACGTGCCGAGCATGGAGCGACCGGACGAGTTCGACCGCCTCGTGCTCGGCTTCCTCGCCGACGCTTCGGTCCCCGGCTGACCCGTCAGCCGGCCGCCGGCATCATCGAACGCACGAGGTTCACCAGCCGGCCGAGAACGAGATCGATCGCGGCCCGCACCACGACCGAGGGCGCTCTCCAGCCCGGCCGTCGGTCGACCGGCCGGTCGCAGACCCGCGGGGTGTGAGGGCCGTATCCAACGCCGTAGCTCGGGGCGAAGCCGGACAGCCAGCCATCCGGCCGCCCAAGCGGGCGCCGGCTCGGAATCGCGAGCGGTCCTCGGGATCGGGAACCGGTCGAGTCGAACGCCGTCGGCGCGAGCCCCTGGCAGACGTCGGCGACAGGGTCGAGCTCGGCGGCGAACGCGCCAAACGCCTCAGGGGCCCCGACCCGCTCGGCGAGCCGGGCGCCGGCGCTAACCATCCGCGCGCGGGTCCGCCTTCGGGTCCCTTGCGCGGTCGAGTACGCCACCGCCACGCGCTTGACGTCCGCCGGGGCCACCCCCACCACCAGGAACGGCGACGGCGAGCGGTGACGGAGGACCAGGAGCACGCGTGGCTCGCGCCCGAGCCCCGGGCCGCACGCGAACAGGCCATCGGAACGCGGAGGGCCGAACGTCAGCCAGAGGCACGCCGAGGCCGGCTCGGCGGCCTGGCGCCCGGCGTCGATCTGGACGACACCGCCGTCGACGAGGCGCGCACAGCCGAGCACCATGGTCTCGTCGGCGAACCGGTGCGTTCCCCGATCATGCGTCGCCGGCCGTCCGTGATCGCAGGTGATGTCGGAGAGCGGCCGGTCGGCCAACGCAGCCGGGCCCGTGACGGCGTGAGCCGCTGCGCAAGCGACACAGATCGCGAGCGATGTCGCCGCCCTTCGCGGCATCACCCGTCATACGTCGCCGCACGCGGTTGCGGTCCCCCTAGTTGTCCGGCTCGATCGGCAGGTCGGACGCGAGCTGGACCTTCCCATCGCGGTGGTACTCGACGTCGACCGTGTCGTGTTTGCGATAGGTCCCGAACAACCCCAGGTACATCGCCATCCACCGGCCCATGCCGACCTGCTCCTTGAGCATCGGACGGGCGAAGACGATCGCCCTGTCGCGCAGCTCGTAATCGGTGCCGCGGACCTGCTCGACCCCGTTCACGTGCACCCGGATCGGCTCCCGGGCGCCGCGCGGCAGCCGCACGCGCCGCCCGGCGACATAGCTGCCCTTGGGAGCCTCGATCCGCTGCAGCTCCATGCCCAAGCAGCGTAGCTAGAGGCTAGGCCTCGGACAGCGCCTGGCGCACCGCGGCGAACGGCGAGCGCTCGCCGACGTCGAGCTGCTCGCGCCCGACGCCGCCGGTGAAGGCGACGTAGCGCCCGTCGCCCATCACGTCGATCCCGGCGCTGACCCGGCCCCGCAACAGCCCGCCGGTCGAGATCTCCACCCGGCCGGCGACCAGGTCGGCGGGCTCGAACTCGCGCACCAGCTTGCGCGCCTGCAGCGGCCCCTGCGCGCGGATCCGCTTGGCATGGCCCTCGAGCGCCTCGAGCGCCGGCGCGAGGTCGTGAAATCGCTCGCGGGCGACCCGGGGGCCGTGGCGGATCGTGAGCCTGTAGCCGGCCATGGCGAAACCGTAGATGCTCGGCCCGGCAGGACCGCCCGACTAGATCGAGGGCCTGGACGGGTACGCGACTCACGAGGTGGAGCAGCCAAGCGACACCCGGCTGGTGACGCTCGAGGGCGTCAGCAAGAGCTTCGGCGAGAACACCGTCCTATCGGGGATCGATCTCGAGATCGATCGAGGCGCGGCGGTGGTGATCGCCGGACCGTCGGGATCGGGCAAGTCGACCATGCTGCGCTGTATCAACGGCCTCGAGCCGATCGACGAGGGCGAGATCCGCTTCGGAGGCGCCAGGGTCGAGGCGACCGGGCGGGAGATCTACGCGATCCGCGCCCAGATCGGGATGGTGTTCCAGCAGTTCAACCTGTTCCCGCACATGACGGTGCTCCAGAACATCACCCTGGCGCCGCTCGAGGTCGAGGGGGCGAGCAGGGATCAGGGGCGCGACCGTGCGCTCGCGCTGCTCGAGCGGGTCGGGATCCCCGACAAGGCCGACGCCTATCCGGCCGATCTCTCCGGGGGCCAGCAGCAGCGGGTGGCGATCGCCCGGGCGCTCGCGGTGGAGCCGAAGCTGATGCTCTTCGACGAGCCGACCTCGGCGCTCGACCCGGAGATGATCCGGGAGGTCCTCGACGTGATGCGCGACCTCGCTCGCGACGGGATGACGATGATCGTCGTCACCCACGAGATGGGGTTCGCGCGGGAGGTCTGCGACCGGGTCGTGTTCATCGACGAGGGCAGGGTCGTCGAGCAGGGCAGCCCCGACGAGTTCTTCAACCACACCACGAGCGACCGGGCGAAGGAGTTCGTGGACAAGATCATCCACCATTGAATCGAGGAGGATCCGAGCACATGGAGAGAGGACTGAAGTGGCGTTTGCTCGCGATCGCGGCGCTGGTGTTCGCGGCCCTCACGTTCGTCGCCTGCGGTGACGACGAGGAGGACGGCGAGGACACCGAGACCACCGCGGAGGTCGAGCAGTTCCCGGCCGACACGACGATGGGCGCGATCCAGGAGGCTGGTGAGATCAACATCGGGGTCAAGTACGACGTCCCGCCGTTCGGGCTCAACAACCCGCAGACGGGCGAGGTCGAGGGCTTCGACGTCGACCTCGGCACCTACATCGCCGACCGGCTCGGGGTCGAGCCGGTGTTCCGCGAGGCGACCTCCGACAACCGCATCCCGCTGCTCGTCGACGGCACCATCGACCTGATCCTGTCGACGATGACGATCACCGAGGAGCGCGACCTGGAGATCGACTTCTCGGAGCCCTACTACGTCGCCAACGGCGACGTCCTGGTCCCGGCGGACTCCGAGATCCAGTCGCTCGACGACCTGAACGGCAGTACCGTATGCACGGCGCTCGGGTCCACCTACCAGGACACGATCAAGGAGGAGGCCCCGGACGCCGACCTGCGGCTGGTCGACCTCTACTCGGAGTGCTTCGACCAGGTTCAGACGGGCCAGGTCGACGCGGTCTCGACCGACAACGTGATCCTCACCGGGATGGTGATCCAGGACGACACGCTCGAGATCCTGGATCTCGACTACACGACCGAGCCGTACGGGGTCGGGATCCCGGAGGGCGACACCGAGATGAAGGCGTTCGTCGACGAGTCGGTGGCCGAGTTCATCGACAGCGGCGAGTGGCAGGCGACCTATGACGAGTGGGTCGGCCAGTACATCCCCGAGGACCAGCAACAGGGTCCGCCGGAGATCACGCTGAAGGAGGCGCTGAAGCTGTTCCCGCTCTAACAGCCGGGAACCCGGTCATCCCCGAGGTCAGGAGCCGAGCGTGAGCGAGCTCTGGGAGGTGCTCACCGAGCACCTCCCGGAGTTCAGCTCGGGACTCTGGGTCACCTTCCGGCTGGTCGCGGCCGCGTTCGTGATCTCGATGGTCGTCGGCACCTTGGTGGCCGCGATGCGGGTCGCGCCCGTGCGGTGGCTCAACCGGATCGGCGGCATCTACGTCGAGACCTTTCGCAACGTCCCGCTGCTGGTGCTCTTGATCATCGCCTTCTCCGGGCTGCCACGGGCCGGGGTCCCCGTCGGCCAGTGGGTCGCGGGGATCGCGTGCCTCGGCCTCTACACGGCCGCCTACATCGCCGAGGCGCTGCGTTCCGGCGTGTTCGCGGTCGGCAAGGGGCAGATCGAGGCGGCGCTCTCGCTCGGGCTCACCTATCCGCGGACGATGCGGCGGATCATCCTCCCGCAGGCGTTCAGGACCGTGATCCCGGCGCTCGGCAGCCTGGTGATCGCGATGATCAAGAACTCGGCGATCGTCGGCGCCTCGCTGGTCGCGCTCCCGGACCTGCTGAAGCAGACCCGTGAGGTCCAGGCCCAGACGGCGCAGCCGGACGAGGTCTACTTCTGGGGCGCGGTCGGCTTCCTGCTGCTGACCGTGACGGCCACCCTCGCCTTCCGCTATCTCGAGCGCCGGTTCGCGATCAGGCGATGAGGGCCGCGGCGTGAGCTACCTCTTCGACCCCGATAACTGGGAGTGGCTGTTCGACGGCAACAACTTCCGGTTCCTCGTCGAGGGCTTCCTCGTCAACCTCGAGATCGCGCTGATCGGGATGGTCCTCTCGCTCATCTTCGGCCTCCTCCTGGCGCTGATGCGGACCTCGAAGCGGCCGTGGTTCAGCTTCCCGGCGGGGATCTGGGTCGACGTCTGGCGCAACCTGCCGCTGATCCTGATCATCCTCTACCTCGCGCTCGCGGTCCCGAGCTCGTGGCGCCAGTCCTACGCCGACGCGATCCCCGGGTTCTTCCCGGATGCGCTCCAGGACGAGCTCGTGCTCGGCGCCCTGCTCGGGCTCGTGCTCTACAACTCTGCGGTCCTGTGCGAGATCATGCGCTCGGGGATCCAGTCGCTGGATCGGGGCCAGTCGGAGGCGGCCGCCTCTCTCGGCCTCACCTACGTCCAGCAGATGCGGTTCGTGATCCTCCCTCAGGGGCTGCGGCGGATGGTCCCGGCGACGGTCTCCCAGCTGATCACGTTGAACAAGGACACGACCCTGGTCAGCATCATCGCGATCCCCGAGGTGATCGGCCACGCCGGGAGCGTCACCAGCGCTTCGGCCTTCAGCGGCGGCGCGCAGGCCCCGATCCTGCAGGTGTTCCTGATCGTCGGCCTGTTCTTCGTCATCGTCAACTTCTCCCTCTCGAGGCTCTCGCGGCGGCTCGAGATCCGCGAGCGGGAGCGAACGGGCACGACCACCCGGCGGGTGCAGGGCCTCGAGGACCAGGTCGCGCTCGAAAGCGACGTGACCGGGCCGCCGCGCTGAGGTCGGAGGACGCGGCTAGGCGCCGCGGCGCTTTCGCACCGGTCGGCGCAGGGCCTCGTTGGTGATCTTCTCCGGCCCCTCGCGGTCGTCGATCGGGGTGTAGTCGACCTCGCGCGCGCCGGTGTAGATCTGGCGCGGGCGGGCGATCTTCTGCTCCGGGTCGTCGACCATCTCCAGCCACTGGGCGACCCAGCCGGCGGTCCGCGGGATCGCGAACATCACCGTGAACATCTCGGTCGGCAGCTCGAGCGCCTCGTAGATCAGCCCGGAGTAGAAGTCGACGTTCGGGTACAGCTTGCGCGAGGTGAAGAACTCGTCGTCGAGCGCCTGCTTCTCGAGCTCGGTGGCGATCTCGATCAGCGGGTTGTACTCGGTCGCCTCGAGCACCTCGTCGACGTGCTTCTTGATGATCCGCGCCCGCGGGTCGTAGTTCTTGTAGACCCGGTGGCCGAAGCCCATCAGCTTCTCCTCGCGGTTCTTGACGCCCTCGAGGAAGCCGGGGATGTTGTCGACGGTCTCGATCCGCCGCAGCATCCGCAGCACCGCCTCGTTGGCGCCGCCGTGGAGCGGGCCGTAGAGCGCCGCGACGCCGGCGGCGACCGCCGAGTAGGGGTCGACCTGCGAGGAGCCGACCGCGCGCACCGCGTTGGTCGAGCAGTTCTGCTCGTGGTCGGCGTGGAGGATGAAGAGCACGTCGAGCGCCTTCGCCAGCCGCGGGTCGGGCTCGTACTTGACCTCGGTCTTCTTGAACATCATCGAGAGGAAGTTCTCGGAGTAGGAGAGGTCGTTGTCCGGATAGACGTAGGGCAGGCCCATGTTGTGGCGGTAGGCGAACGCCGCCAGGGTCGGCACCTTGGCGATCAGCCGGATCGCCGCCATGTAGCGCTCCTCCGGGTCGTCGATGTGCTTGGCGTCCGGGTAGAAGGTGGAGAGCGCGCCGACGCCGGCGAGCAGCATCCCCATCGGGTGGGCGTCGTAGCGGAAGCCCTGGAGGAACTGCTTGATGTCCTCGTGGACGAAGGTGTGGTGGGTGATGTCGAAGATCCAGCGCTCGAGCTGCGGCTGCGTCGGCAGCTCGCCGTAGACGAGCATGAACGCGACCTCGAGGAAGCTCGACTGCTCGCACAGCTGCTCGATCGGGATCCCGCGGTGCTCGAGGACGCCGGCCTCGCCGTCGATGTAGGTGATCGCCGACCGGCACGAGGCCGTGTTCAGGAACGCCGGGTCGTAGGCCATGGTCCCGAAGTCGTCCTCGGTCACCTTGATCTGGCGCAGGTCCATCGCCCGCACGGTGCCGTCGGTGATCTCGAGCTCGTAGCTGCGGCCGGTGCGGTTGTCGGTGACCGTCAGCGTGTCCTTGGACGAGTCCGCCGTCGCGACGCCGCCGCCGTCCTGCGAAGTCTCCTGCTCTGCCATCGCTTCTCCTCGGTCGATTCCGTCGCGGCTCGCTCGAGCTCGCGTCCGCGGTCATTCTCGCACCTCGAGGGTCGGGCGGACTGGCCCGTCGGCGGCCGGGTCAGGCCGGGTGGGCCTCGAAATGGGTCAGCCGCTTGAACTCGGCGAAGCGCTCGGCGATCTCGTCCTCGCTCAGCGCCACGACGCGCTCGGTGCCGAAGTCCTCGACGTTGAACGACGCCATCACCGAGCCGTAGGCCATCGCCCGCCGCAGCGCCCGGTCGTCGTGCTCGCCGCTGATCCGGACCGCGTCGAGGTAGCCGAGAAAGCCGCCGGCGAAGCTGTCGCCGGCGCCGGTCGGGTCGCGGACGTCCTCGAGCGGCAGCCCGGGGATCGCGAACGAGCCCTCCTCGGTGAACAGGACCGCGCCGTACTCGCCACGCTTGGCGACGACCACGCTCGGCCCCAGCTCCATCGTGGCTCGGGCCGCCTGGACCAGGTTCGGCCTGCTCGGTCAGCATCCGCAGCTCGGCGTCGTTGAGCAGCAGGCAGTCGACCTCGCCGATCGCGGCGACCAGCGAGTCGCGGGCGGTGTCGATCCACAGGTTCATCGAGTCGAGCGCCGGCGAAGCTGGCCGAGGACTGCCCGCGGACCCGCGCTGGAGCTCCGGCTGGATGTTGCCGAGGAAGAGCATCTGCGCCTCGCACGAGCTCGGCGAGAGCTTCGGCTCGAAGTCGGCGAAGACGTTGAGCTGGGTCTCGTCGGTGTGGGCGACGTTCATGTCGTGCTCGTAGTGGCCGCGCCAGAAGAAGGTCTTGCCGCCGGCGACGTGCTCGATGTCGTGCGTGTCGATCCCGCGGCTCGAGAGCACCTCGAGCTGCTCGTCGCCGAAGTCGTCGCCGACCGGGCCGACCACCCGGACGTCGGTGAAGAAGCTGGCGGCGAGCGCGAAGTGGACGGCCGAGCCGCCGAGCATGCGCTCGCGCTCCCCGAACGGGGTGCGACGCTGTCGAACGCGATCGAGCCGACGACGGTCAGGGACACGGCGCGGGATCCTGACAGACTGGCGAGCGTGAGAGCGATCCGGATCGAGCAGTTCGGCGGCCCCGAGGTGATGGAGCTGGTCGAGCTCCCCGACCCCGAGCCCGGCGACGGCGAGGTCGTGGTCGAGGTCGCGCGCGCCGGGATCAACTTCGCCGACACGCACGCGACCCGCAACGACTATCTCGCCGAGCAGACGCTGCCGATGACTCCCGGGCGGCGAGGTCTCCGGCCGCACCGCCGGACGGCCGCCGGGTGGCGGCGCTCCTGGCCAACGGGGGCTACGCCCAGAAGGTCGTCGTGCCCCGAGGCTGGCTGGTCCCGGTGCCCGACCAGGTCTCCGACGACCAGGCCGCGGCGCTGCTGCTCCAGGGCCTGACCGCGCACGCGCTCGTCAACCGCTGCGCGCGGCTGCAGGCGGGCGAGACGGTCGTCGTCCAGGCGGCCGCCGGCGGCACCGGGACGCTCGCGGTGCAGCTCGCCAAGCGCGCCGGCGGCCGGGTGATCGCGCTCGCCTCGAGCGAGGAGAAGCGCGAGCTCGCCGCCCGCCTCGGCGCCGACGCGACCGTCGACTCGCGCGCCGAGGACCTGAAGGCGGCGATCCTCGAGGCGAACGAGGGGCGAGAGGTCGACGCGGTGCTCGAGATGACCGGCGGCGCGACCTTCGAGGCCTGCCTGCGGACGCTCGCCCCGTTCGGCCGCATGGTCGTCTTCGGGATCGCCTCCCGCGAGCCGAACGAGGTCGCAACCGGGCATCTGCTGCGACACTCTCGCGCCGTGATCGGCTTCTGGCTCATGCACCTGATCCCCCGCCGCGACGAGGTCGCGACGATGATCGGCGACCTGCTCGGCGCGGTCGCCTCGGGCGAGCTCGAGGTCGTCGTCGGCGACGTCTACCCGCTCTCCGAGGCCGCGGCGCGCCCACGAGGACCTGGCCGGACGGCGGACCTCGGGCAAGCTGCTGCTGGATCCCGCTGCATGAGCGAGCTTCTCACGACCTCGGGCTGAAGCCCGAGCATCCTGCTCGCGCTCGAGGAGCTCGGCTACACCGAGCCGACGCGCGATCCAGGAGCAGGCGATCCCCGAGCTGCTCGCCGGCCACGACGTGATCGGCCAGGCGCAGACGGGGACCGGCAAGACCGCCGCCTTCGGGCTGCCGCTGCTGCAGTACCTCGACCCGGGCTCGCGAGGAGACCCAGGCGATCGTGCTCACGCCGACCCGCGAGCTCTGCATCCAGGTGACCCAGGCGCTGCGCGCCTACGCCGAGCACCTCGACGTCGAGGTCGTCGCCGTCTTCGGCGGCGCCCCGATCGCGACCCAGCAGTCGCGGCTGCGCCGCGGCGCCCACGTCGTCGTCGCCACCGTCGGGCGGATGATGGACCTGATCTCGCGCCGCTCGCTGGTGCTCACCTCGGCCCGCTACGTCGTCCTCGACGAGGCCGACGAGATGCTCGACCTCGGCTTCATCGAGGACGTCGAGAAGATCCTGCGGATGTGCCCGTCGGGGCGCCAGACCGGCCTCTTCTCGGCGACGATGCCGGCGCCGATCGCGCGCCTCGCCGAGCAGCACATGTACGACCCGGTGACGATCAAGGTGACCCCGAAGCAGCTCACCGTCGACGCGATCGAGCAGGCCTACGTCGAGGTCGAGCCGCGCAGCAAGACCGACCGGCTGATCGAGGTGCTGCGGGCCGAGGAGCCCGAGCAGGCGATCATCTTCTGCCGCACCAAGATCGGCGCCGCGCGGCTCGACCGCGAGCTCGCCGACCGGGGCCTGCGGGTCAAGGCGCTGCACGGCGACATGAGCCAGGGCCAGCGCGACGGGGTGATGATCCAGTTCAAGGAGCGCGAGCTGCCGCTGCTGGTGGCCACCGACGTCGCCGCCCGCGGACTCGACATCGAGCACGTCACCCACGTGATCAACTACGACCTGCCCAACAACACCGAGATCTACGTGCACCGGATCGGGCGCACCGGGCGGGTCGGGCGCACCGGGCGCGCGATCACCTTCGTCACCCCCAAGCAGCGCGACGAGATCCCGCGGATCGAGCGCGAGGCGAAGACCAAGATCGGCGAGTGGGAGCCGCCCGAGGAGCGGATCGAGCACGCGCCGCGACCGCGCCGCCGCGACCACGACCGAGCGAGCGGCCGTCGCCGCGCGAGCGCGAGCGGCGACGGCGACCGGCGACGGGCAACGTGAAGCTGTTCGTCAACCGCGGCACGCGCAGCGGGATCGACGAGGACAACCTGCGCTGGGCGCTGACCGAGGGCGCGGTGATCCCCGAGGACGCGATCGGCGCCGATCCGGGTGCTCGAGCGCTTCTCGTTCGTCGAGCTGCCCGACGAGCAGGCCGAAGCTGGCGCTCGAGCGCCTCGACGGGACCAAGCTCGAGGGCAAGCAGATCCGGGTCGAGTACGCGAAGTCCTGAGGCCGAGGCCGGCGCCGGGCGGCGTCGGCGCTTGCCAGGCGCATCCGCTCTGCCGTCGCCCTTGGTCGGCCAGCCTCGGGCTCCGGGTCGCCCCGGGCGGCGCGGCCCTCGCGGATCAGCCGCCGCAGGTCCCAGGCGCGGAAGACGATGCCGAGGGTGATCAGGGCGATCGCCACCGACCAGACGGTGACCGCGACCTGCTGGCCGACCGAGTAGGCGAGCACGGCGGCGTAGGTCGGCCCGTCGAGGGCGACGACCAGCAGCGCCTGCTGGGCGCCGGCGCCGCCGGGGGTGAACGGCAGCGCCCCGGTGATCGCCTGCACGCACATCACCAGCAGCACGTTGTCGACCGAGCCGCCGATGTGGAAGGCGTCGAGGAAGAGCCAGAACGAGGCGAAGCGAAGCAGCCACCCGGCCGCCTGCCAGGCGAGCACCTCGCGCAGGTAGCGACGCGGCTCGCGGAAGATCGCGACGCCCTGCTTCAGGTTCTGCCAGAACGACTCGACCCGGCGGGCGAGGACCGCGACCAGCACGACGAGGCCGATCCCGATCACGGTGATCGTGAGCAGCAGCAGCTGCGGGTTGGCGGCCCAGAACGAGATGTCGAAGGCGGGCAGCTCGGGCAGCCGCGGGGCCGCGGGCAGCAGTCCCTGGGTGATCGCGTAGAGCAGCACGACCAGCCCGATCCCGGTGTCGAACGGAGCGAGGACGGCGAACGACGAGATGATCGCCGGGTAGGCCGCGCCGCGGACGCTGCGCTTGGCGAGCACGATCTTGAGCGCGTCGCCGCCGCGCGCGGGGAGGATGCCGTTCATGCCCGCGCCGACGAGGAAGGCGCCGACCACGCCGCGCTCGGAGACCGCGTCCGCCGGGGTAGGCCGCCCGCAGCGCGTTCGACCAGGCATGGGCGCGGCAGAGCTGCAACGCCAGCGAGAGCGCAGGGCGGCCGCCAGGTAGGGCAGGTCGATGCGGGCGAGGTTCTCGGCGAAGCTGACGATCGCGCTCCAGACGCGGTCGATCTGGCCGCCGAGGTCGATCGTGCCGAGGGCCATCGTGCAAGGCTAGGCCGCTTGCAGGCCCCCTCGTCCCGCTCGACGATCCTCGCGCCGACGCTGCTGGCCGCCGCGCTGGCGGCGGTCTACGTCGTCTGGGCGCCCGCGAGCCAGGATCTCGCCGCCGCCACGTTCCGGGCCGACCTCTTCGCCGACCACGGGTTCGCGATCTGGAACAACGCCTGGTACGAGGGGCACTACCTGCTCTCCTACAGCGTCCTCTATCCGCCGCTCGGGGCCCTGCTCGGCCCCCGGCTGGTCGGGGCGCTCGCCGTCGTCGCGGCGGCGGCGCTGTTCGCGCTGCTCGCCCGGCGGCGGTTCGGCGCGGCGGCGCTGGTGCCGTCGCTGTGGTTCGCCGCCGCGATCGCGACCTGGCTGCTCACCGGCCGGATCCCGTTCCTGCTCGCGGTCCCGTTCGGCCTCGGCGCGCTGCTCGCCGCCGACGCCGACCGGCCCGTCGCCGCGGCGCTGCTCGCCGCGCTGACCAGCCTCGCGAGCCCGGTCGCGGGCCTGTTCGTCGCCCTCGCCGGCGCGCGCGCTCGCACTCGCCGGGCGAGGCCGCGGCGCGGGCGGCGCGCTCGCGCTCGGCGGCCTCGCTGCCGATCGCCGTGCTCAACCTCGCCTTCCCGACCGGCGGCTTCGAGCCGTTCGTGTTCTCCGCCTTCGTCGCGATCCCGCTGCTCGCGGCGCTCGTGCTCTGGCTGGTGCCCGCCGAGTACCGCGCGCTGCGGATCGGCGCGCTGCTCTACGCGGCGCTGGCGCTGGTGCTGTTCGTGGTCGACAACCCGCTCGGCGGCAACGTCACCCGGCTCGGAGCGCTCTTCGCGGGCCCGGTGCTCGCGCTGGTGCTGTGGCCGCGCGGCCGGTGGGTCGTGCTCGCGGTCGTCGCTGCCGCTGCTCTACTGGCAGCTGGTCGCGCCCGGTCCGCGACGTGCGCAAGGCGGCCGGCGACGAGTCGACCGAGCGCGCCTTCTACGAGCCGCTGCTGGCCGAGCTCGACGGGCTCGAGCCGACGGCGGCTCCTTCCGGGTCCACGTGCCGCCGACGAAGAACCGCTGGGAGGCCGCCTACGTCGCGCGCGAGCACCCGATCGCGCGCGGCTGGCTGCGCCAGCTCGAGTCCGACGACTTCGACCTGTTCACCGACGACCAGCTCACCGCCGCAGTCCTACCGCGACTGGCTCGACCGCCACGCGGTCGGCTACGTCGCCGTCCCCGACGCGCCGCCGCGACTACCTCGCCGAGGACGAGGTGGCGCTGATCGACGCCGGGCTCGATTACCTGCGCGAGGTCTGGTCGAGCACCGAGCTGGCGCCTGTACGAGGTCGAGGATCCGGTGGCCATCGGCGCCGAGGTCACGGCACCCGACTCCTTCGAGGTCGAGGGCGCGGGACGCCACGAGGTCGACATCGAGTTCTCGAACTACTTCGAGGTCGTCGACGGCGAGGGGCGGGTCAGCGAAGGGGAGGACGGGAATGACGGTGGTCGACGCTGCGAGCGACCGGGTCACTGTGGAGAGCCGGTTCCCGTGAGTTCGAGCCCGAACAGCTCCTCGAGCTGGGCGACCGTCTCGGACGGATCGCGGTGCAGGACCGCGGTCATCCCGACCGCCTCGGCCCCGGCGCAGTTCTCGCGCAGGTCGTCGACGAAGACGGCCTCGCCGGGCTCGACCTCGAGCCGCTCGCACGCGAGCAGGTAGATCTCCGGCTGCGGCTTGTGCAGCCCGACCTCGCCGGAGATCACGGCGACGTCGAAGAGGTCGGTCGGAATCGAGACGGTCGTAGATCCCGAGCCCCCACGAGTTCGAGATCAGCCCGGTGCGCACGCCCGCAGATCTCGCGGCCCGCACCGCCTCGATCATCGTCTCGTCGGGCCCGAGATCGGCGAACATCCGGGCGATCAGGCCGTCGGTGCTCGGCGACCCCGAGCAGGGCGCCGAAGCGGGTCTCGAACTCGGCGTCGGCGAGCTCGCCGGTCTCGAGCCCGCGCAGCAGCGCCAGCGCCTCGGCGTCGCCGCGAAACAGCTCGCGCACGGTCTCCGGCTCGAGGCCCTCGGCCGCGCAGAAGGAGGCGAACGCGGGCCAGATGCTGGTCGTCAGCACGCCGCCGAAGTCGACGACGAGGGCACGAATATGCTTGCGCGCCATGGGCGAGCAGGCTACCGACGGGATCGACGTCCCCCGCACCGAGGCCTGGTTCGAAGCGCACGCGGGGGAGGTCGAGCTGCCGCTCTCGTTCGAGCGGATCGCCGGCGGGCGCTCGAACCTCACCTTCGCGGTCAGCGACGCCGCCGGGAGCCGCTGGGCGCTGCGCCGTCCGCCGCTCGGCGCCCGGCTCGCCTCCGCCCACGACATGGGGCGCGAGCACCGGATCATCTCCGCGCTCCAGGAGACCGCCGTGCCGGTGCCGCCGGTGATCGGCCTCTCCGACGAGGGCGATGACCCGTTCTACGTCATGGGCTGGGTCGAGGGCCCGATCCTGCGCTCGGTGGACGAGGCGGGCGAGTTCCCCGACCCGGAGGATCGGCGAGCGATCGGCGAGCGGGTGGTCGACACGCTGGTCGCGATCCACGCGGTCGACCCCGACGCGGTCGGCCTCGGCGAGCTGGCGAAGAAGGAGGACTACGTCGCCCGCCAGCTGCACCGCTGGCACGGCCAGTGGGAAAAGCAGCACACCCGCGAGCTGCCGCTGGTCGACGAGGTCCACGATCGGCTCGCGGCGCGGATCCCCGACCAGGGCCCGGCGACGATCGTCCACGGCGACTACCGGCTCGACAACATGATCCTCTCGCCGCCGGCGAGGTCGCGGCGGTGGTCGACTGGGAGCTGTGCACGCTCGGCGACCCGCTCGCCGACGTCGGCCTGCTGCTCGTCTACTGGGGCGAGGAGGACGACAGCCTGTTCCCGCTGATGCGAGCCGGCGACGATGGCGCCCGGCTTCCCCTCTCGCGAGCAGGTCAGGCAGCGCTACGCCGAGCGCTCCGGCCGCGACCTCTCCGAGATCGACTTCTACGTCGCCCTCGGCCTCTGGAAGCTGGCGATCATCCTCGAGGGCGTCTTCGCGCGCTACTCCGCCGGCCAGTACGGCGACGCCGAGGACTCCGGCGCCGCTCAGTTCGCGCGCACCGTCGAGGCGCCTGGTCGCCGCGCCGGCGGACGAGGCCGTCGACCGGCTGGACTCGACCGCGCCGCGGCCGCGGGCGCCGTCGCGCCGGCGCCCTCGTCCTCGCGTTCGCCCAGCGGTTGAGCTCGCGCCGGGCGACGACCATCTTGTGGACCTCGTCGGGGCCGTCGGCGACCTTGAGCATGCGCGAGAAGCGCCACATGCCCGCCAGCGGCGTGTCGTCGGACATCCCGAGCGAGCCGTGGACCTGGATCGCGCGGTCGAGCACGTCCATGACCACGTTCGCGGCCACGACCTTGATCATCGAGATCTCGCGCCGCGCCTCCTTCTTGCCGTAGGTGTCCATCCGCCAGGCGGCCATCAGGGTCAGCAGGCGCGCCTGCTCGGTCTCGATCCGCGACTTGGCGATGAAGTCCTGGACGAACTGCTTCTCGGCCAGCTTCGCCGCCGAACGCCTCGCGCTCGTTGGCGCGGCGGCACATCATCTCGATCGCCCGCTCGCAGCTGCCGATCGCGCGCATGCAGTGGTGGATGCGCCCGGGCCCGAGCCGGTCCTGGGCGATCACGAAGCCGGCCTGGCGCGGGCCGAGCAGGTTCGCCGCCGGCACCCGGCAGTCCTCGTAGCGGATCTCGCAGTGGCCGGGCCCGCCGTCGTGGCCCATCACCGGCACCGGGCGGACCAGGTTGAAGCCCGGGTTGTCGGTCGGGACGAGGATCATCGAGGCGCGCGCGTAGGGGTGGGCGTCGGGGTCGGTGACCACCATCGCGATCGCGATCGAGGCGCCGACGGCGCCCGGAGGTGAACCACTTGTGGCCGTTGATCACCCACTCGTCGCCGTCGAGCTCGGCGCGCGTCTGGAGCGTGCGCGGGTCGGAGCCGGCGACCTCGGGCTCGGTCATCGAGAAGCAGGAGCGGATCTCGCCGTCGAGCAGCGGCGCGCAGCCAGCGCTCCTTCTGCTCCTCGGTGCCGTGCTCGGCGAGGATCTCGGAGTTGCCGGTGTCGGGGGCGGAGCAGTTGAAGGCCATCGGCGCGATCGCCGGGCTGCGGCCCATCTCCTCGCAGAGCACGCCGTACTCCCAGTTGGTCAGCCCGGCGCCGTGCTCGTCGTCGGGCATGAACAGGTTCCAGAGCCCCTCGGAGCGGGCCCGCTCGCGGATCTCGACCAGGATCTCCGGGTAGGCGCGGCCGGACTCCACCGTGACCTCTTCGTCGAGCGCGCGCAGCGCCTCAGCCTCGTTCGGGTAGACGTGCTCGTCCATGAACGCGCGGACGCGGTCGCGCAGCTCGCTGACTCGCGGGCTGAGGTCGAAGTCCACGGCGGCAGCGTATCTGTGCTTGCTCTAGGCCGCGGCGCCCGCGGGCGATCCGCGTCCCTTGCGCGCTCCGGCGCGAGAAGGCCTGGGCGCCGAACAGCACGCCCACCATGACGCTGGCGACCCCGATCGCCGGGAGCACGATCCCCGGCTCGTAGTTCTTGAGGATCAGCGTGGTCCCGGAGGCGATCAGGACGACGGCGAGCGCGTAGCGCAGGAACTTCTGCGGCGCCTTGACCGAGAGGTCCGGTGCCGACGAGCACGCCGGGGATCGAGCCGACCAGGATCGTCCCGGCGAGCAGGAAGTCGATGTTGCCGCCGACCCAGTGGGCGATGCCGGCGGCCCAGAGCAGGACGGCGGCGTGGAAGACGTCGGTGCCGACGACCCGCTGCGGGGTGAGCCGGAAGATCGCGATCAGGGCGATCGCGATCAGGGTGCCGCTGCCCGCCGAGGTGAGGCCGATGACGAAGCCGGTGGTGAGGCCCGGTGATCACCGCGGCGATGATGTGGCGGCGATAGAGGTGCATCGCCGAGCGCTCCTGGATCACGCCGGCGAGGAACAGCGAGCGCAGCAGGGTGGCGACGCCGACGACCACCAGGGTGCCGCCGAGCATCCCGAGCACGAGCGTGTCGAGGTCGTCGCCGTAGCTTCGCTGGAGCAGCTCGATCACGTAGACCCCGGCGAGCGCCGCCGGGACGCTGCCGACCGCCATCCAGAACGCCAGGCCCTTGTGGACGGTGCCGAGCTTCAGGTGCTTCCAGCCGCCGACGCGTCTTGGTCACCGCGGCGTAGAAGATGTCGGTGCCGATCGCGGTCACCGGCGTGATCCCGAAGATCAGGATCAGCAGCGGGGTCATCAGCGAGGCGCCGCCCATGCCGGTCATGCCGACGAGCAGGCCGATGCCGAACCCGAAGACGATGATCGCCGGATCGATTCCGAGACCGAAGATGGTGACGACTGGATCCATGCGGGCGGGGAACGGGTGAGACCCGGAAGTAATTACGACCTTTGTGGACCGACTTGGTCCCCAATTTGGTCGCGGGAGGGTAGCACTGCCTGTCCGAACGACGCGGCCGCTGCCGGACGCTCCTCGGGCGGGTGGCACGATGGGGAGGCCCGCGAGCCCAGCGGGCGAGCGGTGGGGTCCCGCCGTGACAGGACCGCCCGCCGGCGCTCAGCGCTTCAGCCAGGCCTCGGGGTCGTTGAGGACCGCCTCGATCCGCCACGGCAGGTCGCCGCGGCTGACCTCGGCGAGGGTGACGTTCTCGAGCACCGAGCGCAGGGCCGCGCGGACCGCGACCCAGACGTCGCGCAGGCGCTCGGCCGGGCCGCCGTAGTGGAGCTCCTCGGGGGCGTTCTCGTGGATGTTGGCGAGCGGCCCCTCGACCGCGCGGATCACGTCGGCGATCGTGATCTCGGCCGGGTCGCGGGCGAGCCAGTAGCCGCCCTTCGCGCCCCGGCGCGCCTGGATCAGGCGGGCGTGCTTGAGCTCGAGCAGGATGTGCTCGAGGAACTGGAGCGGGATCCCCTGCGCCTCGGCCAGGCGCTCGCCCTTGACCGGCTCGCCTTCGTGATGGGCGGCGAGCTCGAGCGCGGCGCGGACCGCGTAGTCGGCCTTGGCCGAGATCCTCACCGGCCGATTGTCGCAATTCGAGTCAAGAATGTCTCGCAGCCGCTAGCATCGCGCGCTCGATGATCGACCTGCAGAGCCACTCCACCGTCTCCGACGGCCAGCTCGCGCCGGCGAGGTCGCCCGCGCCGCGGCGGAGGCGGGGGTGACGGTGATGTCGCTGACCGACCACGACGGGATCGCCGGGGTCGAGGAGGCGACCCGGGTCGCCGCCGAGCTGGGGATCGAGAACGTGCCGGCGCTCGAGATGTCGTGCGTGCACCGCTACTCCGAGGACCTGCACATCTGCGGCTACTGGGTCGACCTCGAGCGGATCGCGCCCGCCTGCGCCAAGGCCCAGCAGGAGCGCGTCGACCGGGCGAAGGAGATCATCGCCAACCTCAACGCCCACGGGGTCGAGGTCACGTTCGAGGACGCGGTCGCCGAGGCCGGGGCCGCCGACGCGATCGGCCGCCCGCACATCGCCAAGGCCGCCGGCGCCGGGCCGGACCTCGGCCCGTTCTTCGAGGAGTACCTGGTGCCCGGGGCGAAGGCGTTCGTCGTCGCGCAAGTGGCCGACCGCCGAGCAGGCCGTCGAGCTGATCCACGACGCCGGCGGCGTCGCCGTCGTCGCCCATCCCTACTGGGACGTCTCCGATCCCGAGCCCAGGTCCGCGACCTGGTCGAGAGCCTGGTCCGCGACGTCGGCCTCGACGGGATCGAGACCTTCTATCCGCCGCACACCGCGGAGCAGACCGGGCACTGCCTCGAGCTCTGCGAGGAGTTCGACCTCGTCGCCGACCGCCTCCTCGGACTTCCACGGCCCCACCCACAAGACCTTCAGCCGCTGGGGCGCCTACGACACCTACGGGCTCGGCGAGCCGCAGGTGCCGGCCAAGCCCTAGATGGAACCGCTCATCTAGAGATCGCCGGCACCGCCACCCGCGTCGGCTGGCGCCTGCCGCGCAGCTCCACCTCACCGTCGAGCTCCCAGCGCTCCCGCTCGGCCGAGCCGGCCCGCTCGACGATCGCCTCGCTCGCCAGCAGCCGGCCCGGGCGCTCCTTGGCCAGCTCGGTGAGCCGCGCCGCCTCGTTCACGGGGTCGCCGATCACCGTGTACTCGAACCGGGTCTCCTCGCCGACGTTGCCGGCGACCACCTCGCCGGCCGAGACGCCGATCGCCGCCTCGATGCCCTCGACCTCGCGCGGCAGCCGCTCGGCGAGCTCGCGGGCCGCGGCCAGGGCGCGCGACGGAGCGTCGTCGAGCTCCATCGGGGCGCCGAAGATCGCCAGCGCGGCGTCGCCCTCGAACTTGTTCACCCAGCCGCCGTGGCGGTCGACGACCTCGACGACGACGGCGAAGAAGCCGTTGAGCAGCTCGACCACCTCCTCGGGCGGGCGCTCGGCGGCGAGCGCGGTCGAGCCGATCACGTCGGTGAACAGGACGCAGACCTCGCGCGTCTCGCCGCCGAGCTCGACGTCGTCCTCGAGCGCCCTGCGCGCCACGTCCTCGCCGACGTGGCGGCCGAAGAGGTCCCGGATGCGCTCGCGCTCGCGCAGCCCGGCGACCATCCGGTTGAAGCCGGCCTGCAGCTGGCCGATCTCGCTGCCGTCGTAGACCGGGACCTCGGCGTCGAGGTCGCCCTCCTCGACCTCGCGCACGGCCTTGCGCATCGCGGTCACCGGGTCGGCGACGGCTCGCGCCGAGAGCAGCGAGGCGAGCAGCCCGACGACGAGCGCGACGCTGCAGAGCGCGAGCACCGCGATCGCGAGCTGGTCGCGGGTGAAGTCGTGCTCGAGCAGGGCCGAGAACGCGATCAACCCGAGGCCGAGGATCGGCACCGCGGTGCCCAGCGCCCAGCCGACGAAGGCTGCGCGTCTTCACGCCCGGGCCGAGGCGCCGGTCGCCGACCCCGGCCGCCAGCGCGCGGGCCGCCACCGGCCGCAGCTGGCGCTCGGCGAGCAGGTAGACGAACAGCGCACGTCGTCATCCCGCCGAGGATCACGCTGATCGCGACGCGCTGTCCGGACTCGAGCGAGTAGGTCGCGTTGAGCACGCCGAAGACGATCGTGGCGAGCGCCCAGATGCAGGCGGTGGTGAGGACGATGCGCCGCGGGGCCCGCAGCGCGTCGCGGCGCTCGCGTGGCTCGGTTCGCGGTCCTCGAGCAGCCAGTTGATCGCCCGGCTCAGGCGCCGCCGCCCGATCGTGATCGCGATCGGCGTGACGACGACGAAGAAGATCCCGATCGCGATCAGGTTGACGATCCGCACCTCGCCCTCGTCCTCGACGCCGGGCGAGGCCGGGAGCACCCAGACCCCGATCGCGAACACGATCAGGGCGCCGAGCAGGTTGGCGAGGACGAGCGAGATGCTGATCCGAAGCTGCGTGCGCCGCGCCAGGTCGGCGCCGGGCTCGTCGGGCCGGGGGATCAGCCACGCGAGCGGGATACGCCCGGTGTCGGGCACCGTGCCGAGCCTAGTGCCCGTGGACGCGGGACTAATGTCGTGAGGAAGGAGGCGGTGCCACCTCGTCCGGCGCCACGCCTTTCCTGCGCCGCAGGCGCTCGACCGCGCGCGCGGTCCTACCCGCCGCAACCGGCGGCGCGCCGGCGCGAATCTGCCCGAGCAGCCGCGCGGCGAACTCGCCGTGGTCCTCGCCGAGCCGATAGTCGCCCCCAGCCGGCGCGAAGAAGCGAACGCTCACCCGTGGTCGCTTCGGGAACTTCGCATAGCCGACGGTCCCGGCCACCGAGACGCAGACGATCCTCGTCTCGGGGACCGCCTCGGCGAGGCGCCCGATTCCACCACGGGCGCGCATCGTCCGTCCGAGTGAGCGCGTGCCCTCGGGGAAGACGCCGATACAGACCCCGTCCTGCAACGCCTCGACCGCACGATCGAGCGCTCCCGTGTCGCCCTCGCCGCGGAGGATCGGGATCTGACCCATCCCGTTGAGGATCGGGGCCAGGCCGCGGACGTCCCACAGGCTCGCCTTCGCCAGCGCGCGCACCTGGCGGTGCTTGCGGGCGGCGACGCCGACTGCCACCGGGTCCATCTGGCTGTCGTGGTTTCCGGCCAGCAGCACGGGCCCCGAGCGCGGCAGCGCCTCCAGGCCTTCGACGCGCATCCGTCCCCACCAGGCCGCGACCGGCGCGCAGAGCGCCATGGCGACGCGGTAGGTGCGCGTGAAGGGCTCGGGTTCGGAGCGGGCACGCGACGGCTATTGCGCTAGGCCGGGACGGCCGCCGGGACCAGGTCGCGCTCTTCGAGGTAGGCGAGGATCTGCTCCGCCGACTGCTCCGGCGACTGCTGCTCGGTCTCGAGCACCAGCTCGGGGTTCTCGGGCGGCTCGTAGGGATCCGAGACGCCGGTGAACTCCTTGATCTCGCCGGAGCGGGCCTTGGCGTACAGGCCCTTGACGTCGCGCTGCTCGCAGGTCTCGACCGAGGCCTTGACGTAGGCCTCGACGAAGCGGTCGCCCATCATCTGGCGCGCCTCGTCGCGGATCTCGCGGTAGGGCGAGATCGCCGCGGTGATCACCGGGACCTCGTTGCGGCTCAGCAGGTTGGCGACGAAGGCGATCCGGCGGATGTTGGTGTCGCGGTCCTCCTTCGAGAAGCCGAGCCCCTTGGAGAGGTTCTCGCGCACCACGTCGCCGTCGAGCACCTCGAGCTTCGAGCCGCGCTTGCGCAGCTCCTTGACCAGGTGGGTGGTGATCGTCGACTTGCCCGAGCCCGAGAGCCCGGTGAACCAGAGGCAGAAGCCGGGTTGGTCAGCCATCTGGGTCTTCCTCCTTGTAGGCGTCGATCAGGATCTGGGCAACCTCGTCCCTGGAGAACTCGTGCGGCGGCTTCTCGCCCGCCTCGAGCATCTCGCGCACCTTGGTCCCGGAGAGGAACAGGTGCGACTCCTGGGGGTGCGGGCAGGTCTTCGCCGAGCCCATGCCCTCGCACTCGTTGCACCAGAAGGTGTGCTCGAAGAACAGGGGCGTGATCCCGAGCTCGGCGGTGTCGATGTCGTCGAAGATCCGCTGCGCGTCGTAGGTGCCGTAGTAGTCCCCGACGCCCGCATGGTCGCGGCCGACGATGAAGTGGGTGCAGCCGTAGTTGCGGCGGATGATCGCGTGCAGGACCGCTTCGCGCGGCCCGGCGTAGTGCATCTTGCCCGGGTTGACCCCCAGCATCACGTGGTCGGGGTGGTAGTAGTTGTCCATCAGGACCTCGTAGCAGCGCATCCGCACGTCGGCGGGGATGTCGCCCTTCTTGGTCTCGCCGATCAGCGGGTGGATGTACAGCCCGTCGCAGATCTCGAGCGCGGCCTTGGTCAGGTACTCGTGCGCCCGGTGGATCGGGTTGCGCGTCTGAAAGGCGACGATGCGCTTCCAGCCGCGGTCGGCGAACGCCTGCTTGGACTCCTCGGTCGTCTGGTAGCGCTTCATGAACGCCTCGTCGTGATCGGGGAGCGCGTCGACCTCGATCGGCCCGGCGATGCAGCGCGCGCCCTCCTCGCGGATCGCGGCGACTCCCGGGTGCTCGCCGTCGGTGGTCCGATAGACCTGCTCGGCTTCGAGCTCGACGTCGCTCTCGAAGATCTCCTCGACGGTGATCCGCCCGAGCCGCTTGCCGTTCGGAGCGCTGAGCTCGACCACGTCGCCGACCGAGCACTCGAGGTCGGTGGCCAGGGTGATCGGGATCGGCCAGATCCCTCGATCGCCCGAGCTGAGGCGCATGTCCTCGCACACGGACTTGTGGTCCGCGGAGCCCATGAAGCCCGCGAGCGGCTCGAAGCCGCCGTTTCCCAGCAGCTCGAAGTCCGAGGCCTGGCGGTTGCTCAGCTGCAACGCCAGGGCGGTTTCCGAATCAGCGGCCATCGACGCCGCCCCGACGGCCGCTACCCATGGATGCCGCACTCGGTCCGGTCGGTCCCGGCCCAGCGGCCGGCGCGCTCGCCTGCGCCCTCGAGCGCCACCGTGGTGCACGGCATGCAGCCGATCGAGGGATATCCCTGGTCGTGAAGCGGGTTGTAGGGCACGTGGTGTTCCTTTATGTAGTTCCAGACTTGCTTTTCATCCCAGTCCGCCAGGGGGTTGAGCTTCCAGAGCCCGAACCGCTGGTCCCAGCCGAACCTGGGCGCGTCGGCCCGGGTATCCGAGTCGACCCTGCGAATTCCCGAAACCCAGCAACTCGCCTGATCAAGAGCCGTGCGCATCAACTCGACCTTGCGGTCAGCGCAGCAGGCATCCGGGTCGAGGCGCCAGAGGTTAGCGGCGCGCTCCGGGGCCTGCGCCGCCACCGGCCCGTCGGCGATCCGCTCGAACTCGACCCCGTAGCGGCCGCCGAGCCGCGTCGCGGGTCTCGTAGGTCTCCGGGAACAGCAGCCCGGTGTCGACGTAGAAGAAGCGCGCCCCGGGCTCGATCCGGTGCGCCATGTCGACCACCACGGAGCTCGTCTTCTGAAACGAGACCGCGAACCGCAGGTCGGGATGGAAGCGCTCGACCGCCCAGGCGATCGCCTCGGTGGCGGTCATCCGCTCGACCTCGGCGGTGACCTCCTCGGGGTCAACGACCTCGCCGCCGATCGTCGGCAGCGTCGCCACGGCGTGGCCATGACCGTTGTCGCCGTGGCCGTTGCCGTTGGCGACCGCGGGCATGGGGGTGGGAAGGACGAAGCCGCTCATACCGCGCACTCGCCCTCGCCGCGCTCGACCGCGTAGGGCTCCGAGCGGTTCCAGTCGATGAACTGGCTCATCGTCTCGAGGCTGAACTCGGCCGGCAGGGTGAGCTCCTTGACCTCCGCCTCGAAGCGCTCCGTGCCGATCCGCTCGACGAAGTCGTTGAACGGCTCCTCGCCGTCACGCTCGGCCTCGTAGAGGCGCAGCCAGCGCTCGACCGCCTCCGGGACCCGCTTCGCCGGCAGGCGCGACTTCAGCCGGTGGCCGTAGACCACCTCGCCGCCCTCGTAGTTGCCGCCGAGGTGCGGGATGTAGGCGGGCATCGCCCGGCCACCGACCTTGAGCGAGGCGCCGTAGAAGCCGATGTTGGCGATGTGGTGCTGGCTGCAGCCGTTCGGGCAGCCGGACATCTTGATGTGGACGCGCTTGGTCAGCGGATCGGTGATCCGCATGGCCTCGAGCCGGTCCTGGATCGCTCGATTGAGTCCCATCGACGCGGTGATCCCGAGCTTGCAGCTGTCGGTGCCCGGGCAGGACACGACGTCGGTGATCTCGTCGGCGCCGGCGTCGGCCAGGCCGAGCTCGCCGAGCCGCTGCCAGACGTCGTACACGGCCTCGTCGCGCACCCAGCGCAGGACCAGGTTCTGGTGCACGGTCGTGCGCGCCGACCCGCCGGTGTGGTCGCGCATGATCCGGGCCAGGCCCCGAAACTGCTCCGGGCTCAGGTCGCCGCGGGTGATCTTGACGTCGATCGCGCTGAAGCCTGCTTGCCGCTGGGCCCGCACGTTGGCCTCGCGGAAGCGATCGAACTCGCTGCGATCGCCGTTCGGGCTGGCGGCCGCCGCTGCCGGCGCGCGGGCGTTGGCCTCCTCGTCGGGTCCGTAGACCAGATGGTCGATGCTGAAGTCGCGCTCGCCGACCCAATCGCCCTCGAGCTCGGACTCGACCATCTCGCGGAAGGCGTCGATGCCGATCTTGTCGATCAGCACCTTGATCCGGGCGCGCGCGCGGTTGACGCGCAGCCACTCCTGGCGGTCGAAGATCCTGAACACGGCCTCCGAGACCTTGAGGTAGTCGCCGTTCTCGAGCTCGACGAACTCGTACAGCGTCGGCGCGATGCGGGGCATGATCGAGGTGCCGCCCCCGACCCGGATCTCGACCCCGCGGACGCCGTCTCGTACGCGCGGGATGAAGCCGATGTCGTGGATGCCGGTGATCGCCACGTCCTCGTCGGTCGCGGTGAACGCGGTCTTCACCTTGCGCGGCATGAGCTGGGTCGTCGGGTGGCGGACGAAGTAGCGGACGTAGGCGGCGGCGTAGGGGGTGATGTCGAACAGCTCGCCCTCGGTGATCCCCGCGTAAGGGTCGCCGGTGACGTTGCGGACCGTGTTCCCGCAGCCCTCGCGCGAGGACAGGCCGACCGCGGAGATCTCGCGGATCAGCTCCGCCATCTGCGGCAGCGGGATGTGGTGGATCTGGATGTTCTGGCGGGTGGTGATGTGGCCCTTGCGCAGCGGGGCGTGCTTCTCGATCACCGAGGCGAAGGCGTCCATCTGCTCCGGCGTCACCCCGCCCATCGGCAGCTTCACCCGGCACATCTGGACGCCGGGCTGGCGCTGGCCGTACACGCCCTGCTTGAGGCGGAAGCCGATGAACTGGTCCTCCGGCGTCTCGCCGTCGAGGAACTTGGCCGCCTCGGAGTCGAAGTCGTCGAACTCGCGCTCGATGATCGGGATCAGGTGCCCGGGGACGTTCTCGTACACCTCGGGGTTCTCGAGCGAGCCCCGCCTGCCCTTGCCCTTCTGGACCTTGTCGAGGTCCTGGTCGAGCTCGGCTGGGGAGGGCTTCGCCTGCTGCGGCGGCGCGGCGGTGGGCTCCATGCCCGCGGAATATACAGAAACCTGACCCGGTTTAGGGTATTTAGGGTGTCACGCCGCGGGCCGACGACCGCCGGCGGCGCGACGGCGCGCGTCCCTGAGCCGGCGGCTCAGTCGACGTCGCTGTCTTCGATCAGGAACGCGACCCGGACGTGGGCGCGGTACTCGTCGAGGTTGTCGCCACGGATCCCGGTCGAGACGATGTCGACGGCCCGGATGTTGCGCAACGACGACTGCGCCTGGGTCAGCGCCTGCTTGGCGGCGTCGTCGCTGGACGTCTTCGAGCTGCCGACCAGCTCGATGATCTTGACTACGGCCACGGTCTCCTCCTCCTGGGGATGGTCCGGCCCTCGGAGCGCGGCCGGTGACGGTGTTCTATCGCGGTGCGTGTCCCCATGCGGCGCCGCTCACCTGGCGGGCCGCGATTCCGTCCTCGAGCGCGGCTCGCTGCCAGCGGCTCGGCGGGGGCCCGCCGGGTGGCGCCGACGGCGCGGTCTCGGCCAGGAACTGCTCCAGCGCCGCGACGATCGCCGCCGCCTCGCCCGCTGAGGCCGCCGGTGAGACGAGCTCGATCCTCGGTCGCGGGGGCCTGCGGTTGCCGTTGGTGGGGGCCACGGCCCGCAATCTAACCTCTCGCCGATGGCCGAGGTGGCGATCTTCGACGCTCGCGCGGTGTTCGCCGCGGTCTCGCCCGCGGAGGCGATCGAGCGCACGCGGACGGCGTTCGAGCGCCACGCCGCCGGCGAGTGGGTGATGCCGGCGAAGGTCTACGTCGAGGCGGCGCCGCACGGCGACTTCCGGGCGATGCCGGCCCGCGGCGCGGGGTTGGCGACGCTCAAGTGGGTGACCTCGTTCCCCCGCAACCGCGAGCGCGGCCTGCCGGCGGTCGCCGGGGCGCTGCTCGTCTCCAGCGCCGAGAGCGGCGAGCTGCTCGCGATCCTCGACTGCGCGGCGGTCACCTCGCTGCGCACCGGCGCCGCCGCGGCGGTCTCGGCGCTGGCGCTGGCGCGCGAGGACTCCACCGGGGTCGGGGTGATCGGCTGCGGCGTCAACGGGGCCTGGGCCGCCCGCTGCCTGGCGGCGGCGGGCTACGGTCCCGGGATCTGCTTCGATCCGCGGCACGCGGCGGCCGAGGCGCTCGCCGGCGAGCTGGGCTGGAGCGTCGGCGCGCTCGGGACGGCGGCGGCGCAGGACGTCGTCGTCACCGTCACCCCGGCCGACGCGCCCGTGATCGGCGCCTCGAGCCTGCGCCCCGGCCAGCACCTCGCCGTGCTCGGCGCCGATGCCCTCGGCAAGGCCGAGGTCGAGCTCGAAGCGCTGGATCGCTGCCGCCTTTTCTGCGACGAGTGGGAGCAGGCCTCGCGGGGCGGCGAGCTCTCGACGGCGGTCGCTTGCGGGGGCCGTCGACCGTGGGCGCGTGACCGAGATCGGCGCGGTGCTGCTCGGCCGCGCCCCCGGCCGGCGCTCGGCCGACGAGATCACGCTCTTCGACTCCACCGGCCTCGCGATCCAGGACCTCGGGGTCGCCGCCGCGGTGCTCGAGGCCGGCGCACCCTCGGGCCTGGTCTCGCTCTGAACGCCCGGGATTTCGGTCCATCGCGCGGCGCGCTCGCCGGACGTCTATTGTGTGTTCGCTCGGATCGTCAGGTGGGAAGCTAATGGAGGACCAATTGGGGAAGCAGCGCCGGTGTCGGAGCCTTGTCGTCTTGGCGGTCGCCTTCGCATGCGCGGCGGGGCCGGCCGACGCAATTGCGAAACGGCCAGGCTTTTCGGTCACGCCCGCGGGCGCGCTCGGGTCGGGGTTCTCCTGGGGGCAGCGTGACTACGCGCCTCGCTGCGCCGGCGAACGGCCGGTCGTCCGCGTTCGAGGGGAGTCCGGCTGGGAAGCGAAGGTGGGCTCGGGGGGCTTTCGCGAGGGCGACTTCGCCGAGCCGATCTCCCAGCGGGCCGGGAAGCGAGACCACGGTCAGCTTCCGGCGTCTCGGCCACGGCGGCAGCCGCCTCTACCACCTGCGCTGTCTGCCGGCGGGCTTCCCCGCGTACGAGTTCGACCGCAGCGCGGCCGGCGGCCCGAAGTTCTTCGCCGTTCAGCTCGCCGACCACTACGCGGCGATCTTCGACCGCAACGGGGTCCCTGTCTGGTGGTACGAGGCAAGCGGCGAGGCCGACAACTTCCAGGTCCTGGCCGACAAGACGATCACCTTCGACCCGGTTGACGAGATCTCGTTCCAGACCGGTGACTACGAGGTCCGCTCGCTGCGCGGAAAGCTGATCAGGACGATCCGGGGAGCGAACGGCGCAGACGGCGGACATCCACGAGATCCTGTTGCTGAAGAACGGCAACTACGTGATCGGCTCACAGGTGCGACGGCATGGCATCGATACCAGCCCGTACGGCGGGACGGTGAACAGCTCGGTGATCGACATCGAGATCCAGGAGCTCACCCCCGAGGGCGAGCTCGTCTCGAGCTGGGACTCGGGGGATCACACCGGCTTGGAGGAGACGGGCCGCTGGTGGTCGGTCCCGTTCGTGATCGACAACCCGCCCTACGACATCAGCCATTGGAACTCCGTCGAGATCCACGGCCGGTTCATGTATCTGTCCTACCGTCACCTCGACGCCGTCTACAAGGTCGATCGCACGACGGGCGAGATCGTCTGGAAGCTGGGGGGGACGCCGACGGCACAGAGCCTCGAGGTGCTCAACGATCCTCACGGTGACTACCCGCTCGGAGCCCAGCACGACGCTCGCCTGCTGCCCGACGGCTCGATCACGATCTTCGACAACCGGACCGGCCTCGGCGAGCCGGCGCGCGCGGTCCGCTACAAGATCGACGAGGCGGCCGGCACCGCGACGCTGGTGCAGGAGATCGTCGACCCCGAGGTGCCGCTTCTCGCTCTGCTGCGGCTCGGCGGATCGGCTGCCGTCGGGCGACTGGCTCGTGGGCTGGGGCGGCGTCGCGGAGGTGGCCGGAGACTTCGCCCGCGCCTTCGGGACGATCGGCGCCTACGACAAGCGGGGCACGAAGCTGTTCGAGCTCTACACCCCGGACGCGTTCAGCTACCGGGCCAACCCGGTGGCCGAGGACCTGCTCGGCGTCCGCCGGCTGCGGGCCGCGATGGACGCGATGGTCGATCGCTCCGGCTGAGGCGTCCGCCCGCGCCGGAGCGAGCTCAGAGCCCATGGGGCTCGCGATCTGAGCGCTACGCCGTCGGCTTCGCGAGCTCGCGGGCGACGGCCTCGGTGAGGTCGGCGGCGCCGGCGATCGTCGCGTAGCTCAGGTTCTCGGGCACGTCGGTGGGGGAGTGGTAGTTGGAGAGCAGCTTGGCGCGGTTGAGCGAGATCAGGCAAGCGGTCGGGATCCCCATCCGGCTCGGGATCACGGCGTCGGTGCTGGTCGAGGCCCGCATCCCGCGGCGCATCGGGATCCCCTCCCGGACGGCCACCTGCGCGCAGAGGTCGCGCAGGCCGCGGTCGAAGTAGTCCTCCATCACGAAGGATCCCTCGCCCTCGAGCATCGCCAGCTCCGGCGAGCCGACGGTCTCGACGTTGACCAGCCAGGTGCGGTCGCGATCGAGCGCCGCCAGGTGGCGGCGGGCGAAGCCGTAGATCCCGCCCTGGAGGACCTCCTCGGCGCCGCAGGACGCGAGCACCACGCGCAGGCCCTCGACCGGGCGCTCGCGGAACGCCTCCGCCAGGGAGACGAGCACGGCGACCCCGCTGAGGTTGTCGTTGGCTCCGGGGACGACCGGGTGGCGGGCGATGTCGGTGAGCAAGGCGGTCGACGCCGCCGAGAGCGCCGTCCCGGCGGCGGCCAGCCCGCGGCGGCGGGTGGCGGCGCCGAGCGCGGCCAGCGCGGGCCCGGCGGCGGCCCCCCACCAGACCGGGATCGCCGTGTCGATGCGCTCGATCACCCCAGGGAACCAATCGACGAGCTTGCGCTGCAGCGTCTGGTCGAAGGCGAGCCCGCCGTGGGCGGCGTCGTGGTGGGCCAGGGCGACGAAGGTCCGCTCGGCCTCCGGGTCGCCGACCTCGGCGACCACGTTCCAGGTCGTCTTGCGCGCGGCGACGGCGCGGCGCGCCGGCCGCAACCCGTTGGAGACCTCGTCGGCGAGCAGCGCCGCCGCCGCGGCGCCGCCGGCGATCGCCGCCGTTCGCGCCCGGCCGCTGAGCGCCGCGATCCCCGAGGCGACGCCGGCGCCGGTGAGCGCGGCGAGCAGGTTGGCGAACCCGTCCAGGAACTCCTCCTCCTCGACCCTCGCCTCGGCTCCCGCTCGCCGCAGGCGCGCGGCCAGCCACTCGGCGGCCTCGCGCTCACCCTCCGAGCCGGCCTCGCGCTCGAGCGGCGCCAGGGCCTCGACCACCTCCCGCAGGGTCTCGAGCGATGCCCGGGCCTCGCGGTCGGCGATCAAGGCAGCGTTGGTCGGCACGCGGAGCCGGCTGCTACTGCGTCGACGTCACGTCGAGCAGGTCGACGACGAAGATCAGGGTCTCGTTCGGCCCGATGTCCGGCGGCTGTCCCTGGGGACCGTAGGCGAGGTCGGGCGGGATCACGAGCTCGCGCCGACCGCCGACCTTCATCCCCGGGATCCCCTCGTCCCAGCCGGGGATCACGGACCCCGTGCCGAGCCGGAACTCGAACGGCTCGCCGGTGTCCCACGAAGCGTCGAACTCGCTCCCGTCGGAGTAGTTGACGCCGACGTACTGAACGCTGACCGTGTCACCCTCCGCGGCCTCGGCGCCGTCGCCGACGACGATGTCCTCGGTCTCGAGCTCGGTCGGAGGCTGTCCGTCGGGCAGCTCGACGTCTGGCTTGACCGAGAGGTCGACGTCGCCGCCCGAGGCGGAGTCGTCGTCCCCGGTGGCGGCGACGATGACCACGGCCGCGACGAGGCCGACGAGCAGCACGACGAGCACGACGATCCGGCTCGAGAGCTTGCCCGACACGTTCAGCGCGCGGGCCGCCGCGGCTCTTCGGCCATCGGGCGTGTCTCCGTCTCGGAGGCGGGGCGCTCGCGGGGTGTGACCGAGATCGAGATCCGCGCGTGGCGCAGCAGGCCGCCGATCGTCATCACGATCGCCCCGCCGAGCGCCAGCCAGGCGCCGTGCCCGGATCGGAGCCCGTGCTCAGGATCAGCAGTGGCGGCTTGTTGACGAGCGACACGACCACCAGGACCAGCGCGACCGGCCCGGCGGCGTCGCCCAGCAGCGAGGGCAGGCGCGGGTGGCCGGGGCGCGCCGCCGCCTCGACCGCCATGGCGATCGTCGCCAGGGCGAGCAGGGCAAGCAGGATGTCGACGAGCTCGAACACGTTCCAGCCGCTGATCCCGGCCTCCGAGCTTTCGCCGCCGAACTCGTCGCCGGGAACCCACCAGTTCAGGAAAAGCGCGATCAGCAGCGCCAGCGCGCCGAGGCCGGCGAGTAGCCTGCCGCCGTCCAGCGGCTGTCGGCGTCGGGCGTCGTGGGCTGGCTCGGCAGTTGCCATCACAGCGGGATGTTGCCGTGCTTGCGCTTCGGCTGCTCGACCCGCTTGGTCTGCAGCGTGCGCAGCGCGCGGATCAGCTTCGGGCGCGTTTGCCGCGGCTCGATCACGTCGTCGATGTAGCCGCGCTCGGCGGCCGAGTACGGATTGGCGAAGTGGGCCTTGTAGTCCTCGATCAGCTTCTCGCGGCGCTCGTCGGGGGTCGGCGACTGGCCGATGTCGTTGCGGTAGATGATGTTCACGGCGCCCTCGGGCCCCATCACCGCGACCTCCGCCTGCGGCCAGGCGAAGTTGAAGTCGGCGAGCATGTGCTTGGAGTTCATGACGTCGTAGGCGCCGCCGTAGGCCTTGCGGGTGACCACGGTCAGCTTCGGCACCGTCGCCTCGGTGAACGCGTAGAGCAGCTTCGCCCCGTGGCGGATGATCCCGTTCCACTCCTGCGAGGTCCCCGGCAGGAACCCGGGGACGTCGGTGAAGGTGATCAGCGGGATGTTGAAGGCGTCGCAGAAGCGCACGAACCGCGCGGCCTTCTCGGACGCCTCGATGTCGAGCACCCCGGCGAGGTGCTTGGGCTGGTTGCCGACGATCCCCACCGGATAGCCGTCGAGGCGGCTGAGGCCGACGATGATGTTCTGGGCGAAGTGCTCCTGGACCTCGAAGAACTCGCCGTCGTCGACCACCAGCGAGACCACGTCGCGCATGTCGTACGGCTTCTGAGGGTCGGGCGGGACGACCGCGTCGAGCGCCTCGTCGGCGCGGTCGGGGTCGTCGTAGGGCTCGACCCGCGGCGGCATCTCGAGGTTGTTCAGCGGCAGAAAGCTCGTCAGGTAGCGAATGTCCGCGAGGCACGCCTCCTCGTCGTCGGCGGCGAAGTGGGCGACGCCGGACTTCGAGTTGTGGGTCATCGCCCCGCCCAGCTCCTCGAACTCGACCTCCTCGCCGGTGACCGTCTTGATCACCTCCGGGCCGGTGATGAACATGTGCGAGGTCTCCTTGACCATGAAGATGAAGTCGGTCATCGCCGGCGAGTAGACGGCGCCGCCCGCGCACGGTCCCATGATCGCCGAGATCTGCGGGATCACGCCCGAGCACTGGACGTTGCGGACGAAGACGTCGCCGTAGGCGCCGAGCGAGACGACCCCCTCCTGGATCCGAGCTCCGCCGGAGTCGTTGAGGCCGATCACCGGCGCCCCGACCTTCGCCGCCAGGTCCATGACCTTGCACATCTTCTCCGCCATCACCTCGCCGAGCGAGCCGCCGAAGACGGTGAAGTCCTGGCTGAAGACGAACATCGGCCGCCCGTCGATCGTCCCGTAGCCGGTCACCACGGCGTCGCCGTAGGGGCGCTTCTTGTCCATCTCGAACTCGTGCGTGCGGTGGCGGACGAAGGTGTCCAGCTCCTCGAACGAGCCCGGGTCGAGCAGCTTCTCGACCCGCTCGCGGGCGGTCAGCTTGCCCTTGGCGTGCTGCTTTTCGACCGCCTCCTCGGAGGCCGAGTGAACCGCCTGGTCGCGCAGCTCGCGCAGGTAGGCGAGCTTCTCCTCGAGGGTCACGGGGTTCTCGCGCATCGGGCGCGATTCTATGGCGGCGCTCGGTCTCGGCGACTGAGCCTCGAGGGCGTGCCGAGCCTAGTCGGTCAGGCCGCTGGGCTCGATCTCTCATTCGCCGGCGGCGCGCTCGAGGATCGCCGATCAGCGCCGCGGCCATGCGCGGGTCGAGCTCGCTGCCGGCGCGCGCGCCGAGCTGCCTCGATCGCGCGCCGGCCCGCAGCTCGGCGCCGGACGTGCCGAGTCGCCGTGCTGGCAGGCGCAGGCCGCCTGGCATCGCACGCGGCGCGGATCAGGCGCGACTCGATCGGGATCGCTCGGCGGCAGCCCTCCGGGCCGCTGCCGTCGTAGCGCTCACGCGCCCGCAGCAGCCAGCCGCATGACGTGCTCGGGGATGCCGGCGCCGCGCGCGAGCCGGTAGCCCGGCCTCGTAGTGGGCCTCGAACGCCTCGGTCTCGGCCTCGTCTCGCGTCGGCCTGGGCCGGCTTGCGCCAGCGACCGCCGCCGGGACGTAGACCTGTCCCGACCTCGTGCAGCATCGCCGCCTCGCGGGCGACCTCGCACCGGGCGCGGTCGAAGCCGATCTCGACCGCGGTCGCGAACGCGTATGAGGCGGTCGCGTCGGCGTGCTCGCGGGCTCCCGGAGCGTGACGCTCCAGCGCCTCGACCAGCGGCGCGCCGCGATTTTCAGCAGCTCGCGAGGCAGGGCTCGCGGGCTCGCGGTCATCGCTGCGCCCGTGCTCGCCCGGCTCAGCCCGGGGCGAACGGGCGTCGCTCGGGCGATCCGAGCTCATCGAGCAGTCCCTCGAGCGCCGCGATCGCCTCGCCGGGGTCGGGCCGCGAGTGCTGGGCGGTGATCCGGACCGCGGTCCCGAAGCCGCTCTCGGCGAGCTCGATCGCGATCCGGCCGCGCGCTTCCGCGTCCGCCGAGCGCCAGGCCAGGACGCGCTCGGGCTCGCGCTCGGTGACCTCGACCGCGATCGGGTGCGCGGCGCCGATCAGCCCTCCCATCCACGACTCCATCCTCGCCGAGTCGTCGGCGAGCTCCCAGAGCTCGGGCGCCGACTTGACCAGCGTGCGCTTCGTCTTCAATTCCATCTGCGCGGGGTTCGGCCGCGGCCCTCGGACTCCTTCCAAGGGGTTGATCCGGGTGGGCCGTGCGTGCGGAGAACCCGCTTCACGTCGCTAGAAGAACGCGCCGCCCTTGTACTCGCCGAACACGTCGCGCATCGCGTTGCAGACCTCGCCGATCGAGGCGTTGGCGGCGAGCGCCTCGCGGATCGGGTGCAGCAGGTTGCCGTCGCCGCGGGCGACCTCGCGCAGGGCCTCGAGCCGCGCCTCGACCGCCGCCTGGTCGCGATCGGCCTTGAACCGGGCCAGCCGCTCCTTCTGGCGCCGCTCGGCCTCCGGATCGACCTTGAGGATGTCGACGTCGTCGACCGTGTCGGTGACGTACTTGTTGACCCCGACGACGATGTCCTGCCCGGTCCTGTAGCGCTCGTGGTAGGAGAGCGCCGACTCCTCGATCTCGCGCTGGATGAAGTCCAGCGCCTCGACCGAGCCGCCGAGCTCGCCGACCTTCTCGATCAGCTCCCACGAGCGCTGCTCGATCTCGTCGGTGAGCGACTCGATGAAATAGGAGCCCGCGAACGGGTCCACCGTGTCGGCGGCGCCGGACTCGTGGGCGATCACCTGCTGGGTCCGCAGGGCGATCCGCGCCGAGCGCTCGGTCGGCAGCGCCAGCGCCTCGTCGAAGCCGTTCGTGTGAAGGGATTGGGTCCCGCCGCAGACCGCGGCGAAGCCCTGCAGCGCGACGCGGATGATGTTGACCTCGGGCTGCTGGGCCTGGAGCGTCACCCCGCCGGTCTGGGTGTGGAAGCGGATCATCTGGGAGCGCTCCGACTCCGAGCCGAAGCGCTCGCGGACGATCTTCGCCCACATCCGCCGCACCGCCCGGAACTTCGCGATCTCCTGGAAGACGTTGTTGTGGCAGTTGAAGAAGAACGCGAGGCGGGGCGCGAACTCGTCGATCTCGAGGCCCCGCGCGAGCGCGGCCTCGGTGTAGGCGATCGCGTTCGAGAGGGTGAACGCGACCTCCTGCACCGCCGAGCAGCCCTTCTCGCGGATGTGGTAGCCGGAGATCGAGATCGTGTTCCAGCGCGGCACGCGCTCGGCGCAGTACTCGAAGATGTCGGTGGTCAGCCGCATCGTCGGCTCGGGCGGATAGATGTAGTTGCCGCGCGCGACGTACTCCTTGAGCACGTCGTTCTGCACCGTGCCGCGCAGCTCCTCTGACGCCACCCCCTGCTCCTCGCCGACCAGCTCGTAGAGCAGGAGCAGGATCGCCGCCGGGGCGTTGATCGTCATCGAGGTCGAGACCTGGTCGAGCGGGATCTCGTCGAAGCAGATCCGCATGTCCTCGATCGTGTCGATCGGGACCCCGGTCCGCCCGACCTCGCCGTCGCAGAGCGGGTCGTCGGAGTCGCGGCCGAGCTGGGTCGGCAGGTCGAAGGCCATCGAGAGCCCGGTTGAGCCGTGCTCGAGCAGGTAGCGATAGCGCCCGTTCGTGTCCTCGGGGCTGGAGAAGCCGGCGTACTGGCGCATCGTCCAGAGCCGGTCGCGGTACATGCCCTCGTGGATGCCGCGGGCGAACGGGTAGGAGCCGGGCTCGCCGAGCCGCTCCTCGAGGCCGGGGGCGACGTCGTCCTCGTCGTAGCGACGGTCGATCTCGATCCCCGAGTCGGTGATCACGCGCTCGTCGTCGGGGCCGACGACCGGGGCGACGTAGCGGTGCAGGTCGTCCTCGACGGCGCGCTCGGTGACCGGGTCCGGATCGCCCTCCGGCGACGGCTGAGCGGCCGAGTCGGTGAGCTGGCGCTCGGTCATCGGAGCAAGTCTAGAGGCGTGATGCGGGCTCTCCGCACGCACGGCGCACCCACATCAAGCCTCGAGGCCGCGGGCGATGCTCGGGAGCCGGCCCGAGGGGATATGGTGGCCGGTCGAAGTCGCCCGGGCATCTAGGGAAGGAGGGCAGTGCGAGCACGATCGAGTCGCGGATCGCATCGGGTCGCGGTCCTGGCGACGGCGCTCGTGGCCGCCGCGCTGGTCGCCGGCTGCACCCTGCCGAGGCCCGCGGGCGAAGGCACGATTCGCTACCGCGACCAGGTGTTCAGCAACGTCAACGTCACCCGCGACATCATCTACGGCAACGCCCCCGACGCGGGGGGCAATCCCGTCGACCTCAAGCTCGACCTCTACCAGCCCGTCGGCGACACCGTCAACCAACGACCGGTCTTGATCTGGGTCCACGGCGGCGGGTTCACCACGGGCGACAAGTCGAGCGGCGCGACCCAGGCGAACTTCTTCGCCCGCCGCGGCTACGTCGCCGCGTCGATCAACTACCGGCTGCTGTCCCCGACCGGCTGTGGGGGCACGACCGATCCGACGCCCGCCTGCGAGCAGGCGGCGATCGCAGCCCAGCACGACGCCCAGGCGGCGGTCCGCTGGTTCCGCTCGAACGCGAGCACCTATCGGATCGACACCAGCCGGATCGCGATGGCCGGGAGCTCGGCGGGGGCGGTCACCTCGCTGCTCGTCGACTGGCGCTCGGAGGACCCGGGCTCGAGCGGCAATCCCGGGTTCTCGTCGGCGATCAGGGCGGCGGTCTCGATCATGGGCGGGGCGCCGACGAACGAGGCGATCGACTCCAACGACCCGCCCGCGATCTTCTTCCACGGCGACCAGGACCGGACCGTTCCGTTCCAGTGGGCGGTCAGCAACGCCGGGGCGATGTACTACGCCGGGATCTTCACCGTGCTCAACGTGTTCGAGGGCCAGGGTCACGGCCTCGGGTTCACCACCGAGATCCAGGAGCAGTCCGACTACTTCCTCTACTACGCGATGGACCTGGCGAACGCCGCGCGCTGAACCGGCGGCGGCCGCGCGCCGCAGGTGGACGCCTACGATCCGCGAGTGCGGGTCGCGATCGCCAGCTTCGCCGGGATGCCGCCGGAGTTCACCGACGACCGGCGACTCGCCGCCGCCCTCGCCGAGCGCGGCGTCCGGGCCTCGATCATGCCTTGGGATGCCCCGGCGGTCGATTGGGGCGCCTACTCCGCGGTGGTGATCCGCTCGACCTGGGACTACGCGCGGCGCCGTGACGAGTTCGTGCGCTGGTGCGATGCGGTCGGCCCCGCGCTCCACAACAGCGCCCCCCTGGTTCGCTGGAACTCCGACAAGCGCTACCTGTCCGACCTCGCCGGCGCCGGGCTGCCGATCGTCGCGACCGACTTCATCGGCCCGGGCGATGCGTTGCCCGCGCTGACGGGCGAGGTCGTCGTCAAGCCGAATGTCTCGGCCGGCGGGCGCGACTCCGGCCGCTTCGGGCCGGGGGCGCACGGTCTCGCCCTCGACCTGATCGAGCGGATCGGAGCGGACGGCCGCACCGCGATGCTCCAGCCGTTCCAGCCCACGGTCGACACGGTCGGCGAGACCGCGGTCCTGTGCATCGACGGCGAGCCCGCGCACGTGCTGCGAAAACGCGCGGTCCTGCGGCCCGACGAGGTCGCGCCCGTCCGCGAGGACGCCATCGGCGCCGCCGAGGTCATGTACGACCCCGGGCTGGTGACCCCCGGCGTCGCGGACGAGGACGAGCTGGACCTGGCCCGTGAGGTGATCGTCGAGTTGACGCGCCGGTTCGACTACCTGGCGCTCTACGCCCGCGTCGACATGATCCGCGACGCGGCGGGCTCGCCGGTCGTGCTCGAGCTCGAGGCGATCGAGCCGAACTTCTACCTCGACCAGGTCCCGGAGACGACGGCGACCGTCGCCGACGCGATCGTCGGCCGGATCCGCCGCTAGCCTCACCCTCGACCCGAGGGTTGCGCCGGGGGCGCACCGCGAGATTGCGGGATTTACTCATGCGCCGATCCCCGTCGGTGCGCGATCGTCACCCACATGAACTGGCGTGGGGGCCATGGTGGCTGCGCTGCTTCCGCATGGGAGCCGACCGATCCTGCCCGCCGGCCGATCCGGAGCCGCAATGGAGACTGAGGCCCTGCCGCCTTCGAGCGATCCGTTCACGCCCGCCGGGGGGCCGGCAGCGACCGGCCTCGGGTCCGGTGTGCTCCCGGAGCTCCGCACGCTGGATCCGGTCTCGTCGCTGGAGCCGGTCGCCGGCGTCCGCGACTCGATCCTGCGTCGCGAAGCGCTGTACCGCCACTCGCTGGCTACGGCGGATGTGATCGCTGCCTCGATCGCCGTCCTGACCGCGTTCGTGATGCTGGGCGCCACCCAGGCCTCGAACTGGACGCTGCTGGCGATCCCGGCGGTTGTCGTCGTCGCCAAGGTGGTCGGGCTCTACGACCGCGATCGCGACCTGGTCGCGAAGACCACGCTCGACGAGGCGCCGACCCTGTTTCAGGTTGCGATGCTCTACACGCTGGTGCTCACGGCGGGCGCCGCGGTCGTTTTCGGCGGGAACCTGGAGCCGCTGCAGGTCCTCGGGCTCTGTGCGACCTTCTTCGGCTCGCTCCTCGTCCTGAGGACCGCGGCGCGGACCGCGGTCCTGGCCTTTTCGAGCCCCGAGCGCTGCCTCGTGATCGCCGACAAGCAGACCTTCGCGCGGGTGCGCTCGAAGCTCGAGAGCAGCCGCTTCGTCAACGTCGAGATCGTCGGGCGGGCGGCACCGTCGCCCACTCCCGGTACCGCTGACGACGCGATCGGCTCGCTCGGTCAACTGCGGGCGATGGTCTCCGAGCGTGAGGTGCATCGGGTGATCCTGGCGACCGCGCCGGGATCGGCTGACCATCTCGATGCCGTTCGATTGCTGAGCTCGCTCGGCGTCAGGGTGAGCTTGGCTCCACGGCTGTTCGAGGTCGTCGGCCCGTCGGTTCGCTTCGACCACGTCGACGGCCTCAGCCTGATGGGCGTGCCCGCGTTCGGGCTCTCGCGCTCGTCGCAGGTCGTGAAGCGCTGTTTCGACCTCGCCGTCGCGGGCCTCGGGGTCGCGCTCCTGACCCCCCTGTTCGCCGCGATCGCGATCGCGATCAAGCTCGGATCGCCGGGTCCCGTGTTCTTCAGGCAGGCCCGGATCGGCCGCCGGGGACGGCAGTTCATGATGATCAAGTTCCGCTCGATGACTGTCGACGCCGAGGCTCGGAAGGCCAACCTGATCGAGCTCAACGAGGCGGGCCGAGGCCTGTTCAAGCTCGCCAACGACCCGCGCATCACCCGCGTCGGCCTGGTCCTCCGCCGCCTGTCGCTCGATGAGCTGCCGCAGCTCCTCAACGTGCTCAAGGGCGACATGAGCCTGGTGGGCCCTCGCCCCCTGGTCCCCGAGGACGACTGCTTCGTCGAGGGCTGGGATCGGCGGCGGCTCGCGGTCCTGCCCGGGATCACGGGCGCCTGGCAGATCCTCGGGTCCTCGCGGGTCCCGATGGAGGAGATGGTCAAGCTCGATTACCTATACGCGGCCAACTGGTCGTTGTGGAACGACTTCAAGCTCCTGATCCGCACGATCCCGCTGGTCTACGGCAGGCGTGGAATTTGACCTCGGTCATAGAACAAGTCGGGGTCGACGTGCGTTGGTCTGACGTGCGACCGCTTCGGACGCCATTCGCCGCCGCCTGCCTGCTCGTGCTCGCGGTGCCGATGGTGACCGCGCCGCAATCGCACGCCCACGGCGTCGACGACCTGCTTCCCGCCGGCGCCTCGCCGGCCGACCTGCGGGCGCTCGAGACGATGATGCTCGGAGCCGAGCACGCGGCCGAGCACGCCGCCGCGCGGCGCGCGGACCCGGCTGACGTTGACGATCCCCGAGCGGCGCTGTCCTCGGAGGGCGCGGTCGTCGCCCGCGCCCCGGGCACGCCGGCCGAGATCGGCGCCTGGACCCAGGCTCCGTTCAAGCTACCCACCTACGCGATCAACGCCGCGCTCCTGCCGACCGGGAAGGTGTTCTTCTACGGCCGCCCGCCGCGCCCCGGCGGCGGCGCCCCTCCCTCCAACGTCGGCGAGGCGGCGCTGTGGTCGCCGTGGCTCGGTACCGGTCCCGAGGCGTTCACGAACGTCCCCCCGCCCGTGGTCGACCCCGACGGGCCCGGCAGCCAGCCGCCCGGCCCGGCGCCGCTGTTCTGCTCGGGGCAGTCGCTGCTGCCGAGTGGCGAGGTCGTCGTCGCCGGCGGCACGCTGGCGTACCCCAACACCTATGGCGGCCAGGACGACGACGAGGCCTTCCGGGGCCTGCAGATGCTGTTCACCTTCGATCCCTTCAGCGAAACCTGGGTGCGCCAGCCCGACATGGCCGAGGGGCGCTGGTATCCGACCCAGATCATGCTTCCCGACGGGCGCACGGTGATCGCGGGCGGGCTCGCCGACGACCCGCCCGGCGGCGTGTTCACCCACACCGTCGAGCTGTTCACCCCGTCACCCGCGATCGGGGGCCAGGGGTCGGTCGTGCGCGTGCCGAGCGCCGATCGCGCCTTCGACCTCTACCCGCGCCTGCTCCCGCTGGGCGAGGACGTCTTCCTCGCCGGTCCGCGGGCGCCGAAGGTCGGGATCCTCGACACCGCGGACTTCACCTGGAACAACAGCCTGCCCGACATGTCCCAGGATCGCCTCGCCGGCAACGCCGTCCAGCGGCCCGGGGGGCCCAAGGGCTCGAAGACCTACACGACGCTCGGGGGCTACGAGAGGATCATCGGCCAGACGTTCTACCCGGCCACCGCGACGGCCGAGACCATCGCACCCACCGCCAAGCCGAAGCCAGCGGCCTGGACACCCGAAGCGCCGCTCAACGTCCCCCGGGCCAACGCCAATACCGTGGTCCTCCCGGACGGCTCGATGGTCGTGGTCGGTGGGGGGAGCGGCTTCGACGAGGACAGCGGCGGCGGTTACGTCACCTACGCCGACGGCCGCGCGCGCCAGGTGGAGCTCTACGACCCGGAGTCCAACGGCTGGCGGCTGGGGCCGGCGCAGCAGGAGGACCGCGCCTATCACTCGACCGCGGTGCTGCTGCCCGACGGCCGCGTGTTCTCGGCCGGCGACGACCGGCATCCCGAGGAGCTCAGCGGCGCTCCGAGTCAGTCGGACACGGCGGAGATCTACTCCCCGCCCTACCTGTTCAGGGGAGCCCGGCCGGTGATCGAGTCGGCTCCGCAGCGGTTTGACTTCGGGGACAGGTTCGGAATCCTGAGCCGCAGCTCCGGGATCGACCGGGCGGTGCTGATCGCGCCATCGGCGACCACCCACGGCGTCGACATGCACCAGCGCCACGTCGAGCTCGCGGTCAAGCAGACCCTGCCCGGGGAGGGGGTCGACGTGGTCTCCCCACCTTCGGCCGAGGTGGCGCCACCCGGCTACTACATGCTGTTCCTGATCAACAAGGCCGGGGTGCCGTCGGTGGCCAGCTGGGTGAGGATCGATCCGGGGGCGCCCGATCGAGCGCTCACCGACACCAAGGCGCCGAAGGTGAAGATCACGAAGAAGCCGAAGCGAAAGTCCGGCAAGCGCAAGGCGAAGTTCAGGTTCAAGGCTTCGGAGCGCGGCTCGAGCTTCGAGTGCAAGGTCGACGGCAAGAAGTTCCGCAGGTGCGAGACCCCGTTCAAGGTCAGGGTCGGGAGCGGGTCGCACAAGCTCAAGGTCCGCGCCACCGACACGTCCGGGAACACCGGTCGGTCGGCGAGGACCGGTTGGAAGGTGAAGGGGCCCAAGCGATGATCGAAAGGCTGAGATGAGGCACGGCAGTAGGCGCACGAAGGGGTCTGCGAGGGCAGCGACGCTGCTCACGGCGGCCGCCGGCCTCGCGGCGCTGGCCGCCCCGAGCGTCGCCGGCGCGCAGTCCGGCGACGCGTACCAGTTCGACGACCTGCTGCCCGCCGGGGCCACCGAGGCCGACGTCAGGGCGATGGAGTCGATGATGCTCGGGCCCGAGCACGCCGCCGAGCACGCCGCCGTGCGCGCCGCCGACCGCGGCGACGGCTCCCGCGCCGTGGGGCCCGGAGGCGCCGAGATGGCGCTCTCCTCCGAGGACGCTCCCGCAGCGGCGCTCGCGGTCGAGGGCCCGCCGTCGGAGATCGGCGAATGGACGCAGGCCCCGTTCACGCTGCCGACGTACGCGATCAACTCCACCCTGCTGCCGACCGGCAAGGTCCTGTTCTGGGGCCGTCCCCCGCGGCCCGAGGGCGGCGGCACCCCCGAGAACGTGGGCGAGGCCTCCCTGTGGTCGCCGTGGCTCGGCACCGGCCCCGGGGCGTTCACCGACGTCGTACCGCCGATGATCGACGTCGGACGGCCCCGGCGGCCAGCCGCCCGGCCCGGCGCCGTTCTTCTGCTCGGGTCTGTCGCAGCTGCCGAACGGCGAGGTCGCGGTCGCCGGCGGCAACCTGATCTACGCGGGCACCTTCGACGGACGACGACTTCACGAGGTTTCGCCGGATTGGAGACGATCTTCACCTTCGACCCGTTCAGCGAGACCTGGATCCAGCAGCCGAGCATCGCAGACCGGGCGCTGGTACCCGACTCAGCTCCTGCTGCCCGACGGCCGCACCGTCGTCGCCGGCGGGCACGACGCAGGACCCGCCCGGTGGCGATAAATAGCGACAACATCGAGATCTTCAACCCGCCCAGCGCGCTCGGCGGCCAGGGAACGGTCTCGCAGCACCCGAGCGCCGACCGCGCCGGGCTCGGTCTCTACCCGCGCCTGTTCACCCTCGGCGACGACGTCCTGCTCGCCGGCCCGCGCAAGACCCAGGTCGGGGTCCTCGACACGACGACCTTCACCTGGGACGAGAGCCCTGCCCGACATGAGCCTCTCCCGGCTCGCGGACAACGCGGTGCGCCGTCCCGGCGCGCCGGCCGGCTCGAACGCGTTCACGGCGGTCGGCGGCTATGAGAAGCCGGCCACCGGCGGGCCGTTCTTCCCCGCCACGACTACGCAGCGAGACGCTCAACGCCGATCAGCCGGCGCCAGCTGGAGCGCCAGCCCGCCGACTCAACGTCGGTCGCGCGAACTCGAACACCGTCCTGCTGCCCGACGGCTCGATGGCCGCTCGTCGGCGGCGGCAGCGGCTTCGACGAGGACAACGGCGGCGGCTACGTCGTCTACGCCGACGGCCGCGCGCGCCAGATCGAGCTCTACGACCCGGAGACCAACTCCTGGGACGCTCGGCCCGGCCCAGCAGGAGGACCGCGCCTATCACTCGACCGCGGTGCTGCTGCCGGACGGCCGCGTGTTCTCGGCCGGCGACGACCACGCGCCCGAGCAGCCGAACGGCGAGAACAGCCGCACGGACACGGCCGAGATCTACTCGCCGCCGTACCTGTTCGCCGGGCCACGACCGGTGATCGGCTCGGCCCCGCAGACGCTCGGCTTCGGCGACGCCTTCGGGATCTCGAGCAGCAGCGGTGGAATCGAGCGGGCGGTCCTGATGGCCCCGTCGGCGACCACGCATGGCGTCGACATGCAGCAGCGCCACGTCGAGCTCGCGGTCCAGGTCGACGTTCGGCGGCCAGGGGATCAACGTCGTCTCCCCGCCCTCGGCCCAGGTGGCACCACCGGGCTACTACATGCTGTTCCTGATCAACGATGCCGGCGTGCCGTCCGTGGCGAGTTGGGTGAAGATCGACCCGGCGGCGCCCGATCAGCCGCTCATCGGCCCGCCGCCGGCGCCTCCCAAGGGCGACTTCAACGGCGACGGCTACGTCGATCGCGCTGTCGGCGTGCCGCTCGAGGACGTCGGCGCGGCGAGTGACGCCGGCGTGATCAACGTCCTGTACGGCTCCGCCAGCGGTCTGGCCGCCGCGGGCAACCAGGTCTTCAGCCAGGACGACCTCCGCGGTCACGCCGGCGCTGTCCAGGCCGGCGACCGGCTCGGCTCGGCGTTGACGACGGGCGACTTCGACCACGACGGCTTCACCGATCTGGCGGTCGGCGTTCCCGCGGAGGACATCGGATCGGCGGCCGACGCCGGGACGGTCGAGATCCTGTACGGCTCCGCCGCCGGGCTCGCCCCGGGCGCCCAGCATTGGAATCAGGACGGCACGGGACGATCGCCGACGTGGCCGAGGGCGGAGACCGCCTCGGCGCCGCCCTCGCCGCCGGTGACCTCAACAACGACGGCAACGACGACCTGATCCTCGGCGCGTCCGGGGAGAGCGTCGGCACGGTCGCCGGCGCCGGCGCGGTCAACGTGATCTACGGCTCGGCGAGCGGGCTGACGTCGACCGGCAACCAGTTGTTCCACCAGAACAGCCCGGGGTCGGTGAGGCGGCGGACGCCGGAGACGCGCTCGGCGGCGCGCTCGCGACCGGCGACCTGAACGGCGACGGGCGCGACGACGTCGCGGTCGGCGTACCAGCGGAGACCGTGGGCACGACGGCGGGAGCGGGAGCGGTCAACGTGATCTACGGCTCCGCCACGGGCCTGACCTCGACCGGGAGCCAGCTCTGGCATCAGAACAGCAGCGAGATCGGCGAGAAGGTCGAGGCGGGCGATTCGTTCGGCGGAGCGCTGGCGGCGGCGGACCTCAACGGCGATACCCGCGACGACCTCGCGATCGGGGTGCGTTCCGAGAGCGTCGGGTCGAACTCGCGGGCGCGGGTTCGGTCAACGTGATCTTCGGGGCCGCGGGCGGGCTGACCCCGACCGGCAACCAGCTCTGGAGCCAGAACACCTCCCAGGTCCTCGAGGCCGGGGAGGCGGGTGACTCGTTCGGCGCCGCGCTCGCGGCGGCCGAGCTCAGCGGCGACGGCTTCGCCGACCTCGCGATCGGGGTGCCGTCGGAGAGCGTCGGCACGGTCGCGGGAGCGGGCGCCGTGAACGTGCTCTACGGCTCCGGGGCGGGCCTGAGCGCGACCGGCAACCAGCTCTGGAATCAGAACAGCGCCGCCGTCCTCGACGCCGGCGAGGCGCAGGACGCGTTCGGCGCCTCGCTCGGCGCCGGCACGTTCAACGCCGACGCCCGCGCCGACCTCGCGGTCGGAGTCCCCTCGGAGAGCGTCGGGACCAGTGCGGGGGCGGGCGCCGTGAACGTGCTCTACAGCGCGGGGGCCGGGCTCAGCTCGTACGGGCAACCAGCTCTGGAGTCAGGACAGCACGGACATCCTCGAGGTGGCGGAGCCCGGCGATACGTTCGGCGCGGTGTTGGGCGCCGGCGCCCGCTAGCGCGCGGAGGCGAAATGCGGGTCCAGCTGTGGAGCTCCAACTACGCACCGGAGCCGACCGGGATCGCGCCGGTGAGCCGCTCTCTGGCCACGGGCCTGCGCGACGCGGGCCACGAGGTCAGCGTGGTCAGCGCCCACCCGCATTACCCGGACGCGGAGTGGGGGCGCTCCCGCAAGCCGTATCGAGAGCGGCGTGACGGGATCGACGTGCTTCGGCTGCCGCTGTGGATCGGCAGGGCGAGCTCGCGCGAGCGGGTCCGCCAGGAGATCTCGTACCTGGCGTCGCTGAGCGCCTCGATCCCGTTCCTGGGCCGGCCCGATGTGCTCATCTCGGCGTCGCCGTCGTTCCCGGCCCTGCTGCCGGCGATCGTCAACAAGCGGATCCGCCGGCTCCCGTGGGTTCTGTGGCTGCACGACATCCTGCCCGACGGCGCGCAGGCCACCGGCCTGGTGGAGCCCGGAGCGGTGCTGAGCGCCTCGAGGAAGCTCGAGGCGGCCGCCTACCGTGCGGCCGACAGGATCGTGGTCCTCTCTCGCGCCTTCGTCGACAACCTGGCCGGCAAGGGCGTCGACCCCGGCAAGGTCGAGCTGATCTATGACCCTGCGACGCGCGAGCCGCGGCTTTCGCGGCCGGAGCCGAACGGGTCGCAGCTGAAGCTGCTCAGCATGGGCAACATCGGCTTCTCCCAGGGCCTCGCCCCCCTGGTCCGGGCGTTCGAGCACTCGGCGGTCGAGGCAGATCTGGTGATCACGGGGACCGGCGTCGCCCTGGACGACGTGGTGGCCGAGGTGGTCACCGACCGGGTGCGACCGCTCGGACTGGTCGACGACGACCGCCTCGAGCACGAGCTGACCACGGCTGACGTCGCCGTGGTCACGCAGCACTACGAGGGCGGCGAGTTCAACATCCCCTCGAAGCTGATGAACTTCATGGCCTACGGGCTGCCGGTGCTGGCCGCCGTGAACCCGGGCGGCGAGGTCGCGCGGCTGGTCCGCGAGTCCGGGGCGGGCTGGGTCGTCGACAGCTCGAAGCCCGAGGAGCTGCCGCGCGCCGTGGCGGCGATCGGCGCCGAGGCCGAAGAGCGGCGGGGCAGGGGTGAGGCTGCACGCGCGTTCGCCGAGCGGCAGTTCACCAAGGGCGCCTTCGTCGCCAACTTCGAGCGCACGCTCGAGCGCCTCACCGCGGCGTAGGCCGGGTTAGGCGACGCCGACGGCGGCGCCGCGAGCGAGCGCCTGCTCGACCTGCCCGTGCACCCAGGCGTAGGTGGCGCTGAGGCCGTCGCGCAGGCTGATCGCGGGCTCCCAGCCGAAGTGCTCCTGGATCAGGGCGTTGTCGCTGTTGCGGCCCCTGACGCCCTTGGGCGCGTCGAGGTTGTACCGGCGGTCCACCTCGATGTCGGCGATCGACTCGAGGATGTCAACCAGCTCGTTGATCGTCACCAGCTCGCTGCTGCCGAGGTTGAGCGGCTCGACGACGTCGGACGCGGCGATTCTCCGCGTGCCCGAGACGCAGTCGTCGATGTACATGAAGCTTCGCGTCTGCTCTCCGTCCCCCCAGATCTCGATCGCGTGGTCGCCGGTGATCTTGGCGGTCGCGATCTTGCGGCATAGGGCAGCCGGCGCCTTCTCGCGGCCGCCGTCCCAGGTTCCGTGCGGGCCGTAGACGTTGTGATAGCGAGCGACCCTCGTCGCCAGCCCGAAGTCCTCGCGGAAGTGACGACACATCCGTTCGCTGAACAACTTCTCCCAGCCGTAGCCGTCCTCGGGCATGGCGGGATAGGCGTCCTGTTCACGCAGGGGTGTGACCGCCGCGTCGACCTGCTTCTCGGCCGCGTACACACACGCGGACGAGGAGTAGAAGTAACGATCGACCGCTTGCTCGCGGGCCGCCTGCAGCAGGTGCGTGTTGATCAGCACCGAGAGCATGCACTCGGCCTTGTGGGTCTCGATGAACCCCATGCCGCCCATGTCCGCCGCCAGGTTGAACACCTCGGAGCAGGCGCCGACGGCGGCACGACAGGCATCGAGCTCCTTCAGGTCGAGGACGACGTTCTCGGCGTCGGGATGCACCTGCTGCCACTCGTCGACGGGCTTCTGGTCGACGGCGCGCACGGTGAGGCCCTCCCGGACCAGCTCGGCCGCCAGTTGCCCACCGATGAACCCCCCGGCCCCGGCGACGAGAACGGTCGGTTCACTCACTTCGCAGATCCCCCCGGCTCCGTGACATCACCCAAAGAACGCAGCGCCCGGAGGCGATCTTTCGCGGCTCGCGGCCGGAAGCGGCCCCGGAGCGAAGACAGGACCGTTTCTCCGTCCGTAGAACTGGGTACCTCTATGGAAGGTTTGGCAAGGATTGTGAGGCTGTGCAAATGACCGTTCTGATCGCGGTGCTGATCCTCTGGATCGCATCCCCCGCCCTGGTCCTGACAGCGGCCCTGCTGTTCTACGTGCCGGCGCAGTGGCGACGCCACCGGCGGCCGATCCGGTCATACGCTCCAGTCGTCGAGCTCCAGGCCCGTCAGCGCCCGCAGCCGCTGCGCCTCGTCCGCCAGTAGCGGGCTCAGCTCCGCGCGCACGGCCTCCGGGACCTCCGGCCGGGGGATCGGCTTGCCCCCGCCGAGCAGGCGCGACCGCAACACGCGCTGCGCGGGCCACCGCAGCGAATCGGGCAGGTGGATGCCGTGTCGCTGCATCCGCTGCGCCACGTGCCAGGCGAACCGGTACGCGCGTCCCTTGCCCTCGGAGCGCTCCCAGACCCGCTCGTACTCGGGGCGGTCGACCTCGGGGGCGACGCCCAGGAACCCGAAGATCCGGCCCAGCGCGGCGCCCCGATCCGCGAGCAGCCGCTCCTGCGATTCGACCAGGACGCGGTCCGGGTCGAAATACTCGAGGAACGCTTCGAGCTGGGTCGCGTACAGGCTGGCGGCCAGGTAGCGGCTGCCACGGTCACGCGCGGCCTGGTCGAACGGGCGGTTCTCGGCCCCGGCCGCCCGGGCGTGCATGTAGTGCGATGCGATCCGATTGAACGGATCACGAACCAGGTAGATCAGCTTCGCGTCGGGCACCGTCTGCTTCATCCTCGGCGCCACGCCCTCCGAGTGCGGCAGGCACGCGTACTTCGTCGATCCCTCGCCCCTGACGGGGGCGGACGGCTCGAAGTGACTCTTGTACCAGTCCAGGCCGAGTTCCCAGGTGCCGCCCTCGTCGAGGAAGAAATCGGTCTCCTTCAACCGTGACATCGAGATCGACGGGTGCGCGTCGAGGTAATTGTGGAGGCTGGTGGTGCCGCACTTGGGCGCACCGATGATGATCGTGTTGGGCAGCGCCCCGTTCGCGGCCGGCGCCGCGGGGTGTGAATGTGAGTGGACTTCCATCGTTAGTGGATCGACTCCCCCTGTCTGAGAACGCGGCAGGGACGGTCAAACATGCAATTGAGGATCCTCTACATCGCCGGGTCGGGCCGCTGCGGGAGCACCGTGCTCGACAACATCCTCGGCCAGCTCCCGGGCGTCTGCGCGGTTGGCGAGGTGAGGTCGCTGTGGGAGATCGGGCTGCTCGACGGCCGGCGCTGTGGCTGCGGCCAGCCGACCGGCGAGTGCCCGTTCTGGCGCGACGTCCTGACCCGGAGCTTCGACGACGGCGCCGCCCCCGATCCCGCGGAGGTGGTGGCGGCGCAGAGCCGCTACCTGAGGCTGAGGCCCTGGCAGCTCGCGAAGCTGGCCCGGACCAGCCGGCGGGCCGACCTGCCGCCGGCCCTCGACCGGTACCTGGGGACGATCGAGCGCCTCTACGCGGGGATCGCCGAAGCGGGCGGGGCGAGACTCGTCGTCGACTCGTCGAAGGGCCCGGGCGACGCGTTCGCGCTGGCCAAGTTCACCGAGCTCGAGATCCGGGTCCTGCACCTGGTTCGCGACCCGCGCGGGGTGGCCCACTCGTGGGCGCGGGCCAAGCCCGCTGACGACGATCGTCCTCAGGGCCGGATGAAGACGATGGGGTCGGTGAGCAGCTCCGCGAGATGGCTCGCCTTCAACGCCACGATCGAGGCGATGCTCCGACCGGCGCTCGGGCCCCGGTACCTGCGCCTGCGCTACGAGGACTTCGTCGCCGACCCCAATCCGGCTCTCGAGCGGATCATGGAGTTCGCCGGGATGCCGGTCGGGACGCCGCCGCTCGTGAACGGTCGCATGGCGGTCGAGCCGACCCACTCGCCGTCGGGGAACCCGGACCGGGTCGGCCGCTCGGAGATCCGGATCAGCGCCGACCAGCGCTGGCGCCGCGAGATGGCGCCCGCCGACCGCACCGCGGTCGCCCTGCTCTCGGCCCCGCTGCTCACCCACTACGGCTACTCGGTCAGGAGCGCCGAGCGCGATGACGCCCGCTGAGCTTCGGCGCTGGGCCGGCCAGAGCGAACGGCTCACCGATTACCGAGCCAGAGGCCTGCGTTGGCGCGCCCGGATGGCGCGCCCGGGCGCCGGGCAGCGGATCTTCATCAACAGCCTGCCGAAGGCGGGAACCCACCTGCTGATGACCGCGCTCGACGCGTTTCCGGGGGTCCGCTTCAGCGGGGTGCACTTCATGAAGCGGCGGCTGGTGCTCGACCGGTCCGGCATTCCCGAGCGCAGCTCCGAAGTCGACTGGGACGCGGCGCGCCGGGTGCTCGACCGCGCCGCCAAGGACGGCCAGTACGTCACCGCCCACGTCTGGGGACACGAGCAGCTGCTCGAGATCCTCGAGGAGCTCGGCTACGCCTCGCTGTTCGTGATTCGCGACCCTCGCGACATCGTCATCTCAACCGCCGCGTACATCGTCCGCCTGCGTCGCCACATGCACCACCGGCGCTTCGTCGCCGAGTACGAGAGCGACGCCGCCCGCTACCTCGCGATCATCAACGGATACCCGGCGAGCCCGCAGGGGCCGGGACGCCTCTCGCTGGCGGAGAAGCTCGAGGGATTCGCGCCGTGGCTGAACGCGCCCGGCGCCCTGACCTGCCGGTTCGAGGACCTGATCGGCGAGCGCGGGGGCGGATCCGCGCAGGACCAGCTGCGAGCCGTGACCGAGGTCGGGGACCAGATCGGCGTCCCCGTGAACGCCGCGGAGGCGGCCCGGATCGCGGACGAGGCCTGGTCGGCCGGGGCGGCGACGTTCCGCGCCGGGCTCACCGGCGAATGGCGCCGTGCCTTCGACCCGGCGGTCCGCGACGCGTTCGACCGCGGCGTCGACGCGGAGCTGCTGGGAGCCTATGGATACGCCCGTTAGCCGGCCGGGCGGGTCGGGGCGCGTGCCGGCGGCGGGGCTGCGAGCGGCGATCTCCGCGGTGCGCTCTCGCGGCTCGGTTCGAAGCGCGCTGCTCAAGACGCTGAGTGGCGGCGTGCTGGTCCAGCTGACGTTGCTCGTGTCGGGCGTCGTTCTCGCCCGCGCCCTCGGGCCCGAGAACCGCGGCTACATCGCCATGCTGACCCTGGTCACGGCGATCGCCTGGCAACTCGGCGGCCTCGGGATCCCCCTGGCGCTCACCTACGCCACCGCGCGCGCGCCGGCGGCGGCCGAGCGGATCGTCGCCTCGGTGAGGGGCGCGATCAGGGTCCAGGTCGCGCTCGCCGTGGTCGCGGCCGCCATCGCGCTCGGACTGCTGACCGCGAGCGCGCCCGGCTACGTCAAGGTCGGGGCCGTGATGACCGTGGTCGCCGTGGCGCCGACCGTCTATCAGCGCTGCGGGCTGAGCGTGCTCCAGGGGTTGCGGGAGTTCGGCGGGTTCAACCTCTGGCGGGTCGCGCCGAACGCCTCCTTCGCCGTGGTCGCAACCGTGCTCTTCGTCGCCGGCGTGACCGGGTTCATCCCCTACGCCGCCGCCTGGGCGCTGAGCCGCTCGATCTTCGTCTGGCCGACCCGGTGGGCGGCCCGGCGCGCCGCCCGCCGGACCGAGACCGGACTCGGGGACCCCCCCGAGCGCAGCGCGATCCTCAGGTTCGGTCGCAAGGCGATGTTCGGCGGATCGCCCCCCGTCGAGACGTATCGGGTCGACCAGTCGGTCGTCGCCCTGTTCCTGGCTCCGACGGCGCTCGGCTACTACGTCGCCGCGCTCGCGTTCACCAATCTCCCGCGCTTCATCGCCCAGAGCTTCGGCGTCGTCTCCAGCCCGATGATCGCCCGACAGCCCACCCACGAGGCGGCGAAGCGCTCGATGTGGCGGTACTTCTGGATCGCGATGCCGTGCTATTCGATCGTCATCCTCGCGCTCTGGCTCGCCGCGCCCACCCTGACCGAGTTCTTCTTCGGGCCCGAGTTCGCGGAGGCGGGTGAGATCTCGAGAGTCCTGCTGATCGCGACCGCCCTGTTCTGTGCCCGGCGGGTGCTGGCCGAGGCCGCGCGCGGAGCCGGCTACCCCGGCATCGGGAGCATCGCCGAGATCGTCGCGCTGGTCGCGGTCTTCCCGCTGTTCGCAGCCTTCGTACCGGTTTGGGCGATCGACGGCGTCGCCTACGCGCTCGTCGCCTCGTCGGCGCTCGCGCTCGTGGTCCTCGCCGGCGGCCTGCTCAGGGCGGGGTCGACGGGGGAGGTCCCCGCCGCATGGACAGAGATTCGTGAGCGCGACGTCGCACTCGAACCCGCCGCAACCGGCGCCGCCGGGCCGTAGGCGGGGTACGATCGTGGGCCTCGATCGAGACGATCGGCAGGCGGAATGTCCGGCGCTCTGACCCAGACCTCGAACACCCTGAAGTACCGGCTGCGGCTGCGCCAGCCGCTGCTCATGCTCCGCCACCGCGGGGTCGGGCCCGAGGACGTGTTCCTGGCCTCCTACCCGCGTTCGGGGAGCACCTGGCTGCGGTTCCTGCTCACTCACGCGCTCGGCTACGAGACCGACTACGAGAACATCCGCCGGATGATCCCCCCCGTCGGTCGTCAGTCGCAGGCCCGCGCCAGGCTGCCCGACGGCGGCCGCCTGATCAAGAGCCACGAGCGTCGCGATTTTCCCCACGGCGGGCGCTGCCGCCGGGCGGTCTACCTGCTGCGCGACGGCCGCGACGTCGCGGTTTCCTACTACTTCTTCTCACAGCGAAACGGGAGGTACGAGGGCTCGTTCGCGGACTTCCTGCGGTTGTTCCTGGCCGGCCACCTGGACGGCTACGGGCCCTGGCAGGTCCACGTGCGGTCCTGGCTGGACAGCCCCCTGGCGGACTCCGGAGACCTGCTGGTGATCCGCTACGAGGACATGCTCAGCGATCCGGAGGTCAACCTCGCCCGAGCGGTTGAGTTCCTCGGCGTCGCAGCCGACCCGGAACGCGTTCGTGCCGCGGTCGAGGCGCACCGGTTCGAGCGCATGCGCAAGCGCTCGAGCGTCTCGCCCCGGGTGCGGTCGACGGCGGTTCGAGACGACATCCCCATCGTCCGCAAGGGCACGGCCGGCGACTGGAGAAACCACTTCGACGCCGAGGCGCAGGAGCTGTTCACGGCCCACGCCGGTGACGTGCTCGAACGCTGCGGGTACGACCCGCAGTGAGCGCGCCGGCATCCATGGCTTCGGAGTAGATCGCCTCCAGGCCCTCGACGTACGTATCCGGATCGTGTCGCCCCAGAACGCCGTCGCGCCCTGTCGCCGAGAGCTCCAGCCAGCGCTCGCGGTCCTCGTGCAGTCCCGCGGCGGCCTCGGCGAGGGCGCCGACATCGGCGCTGCCGACCAGGACGCCGCCACCGCCCGAGGTGACGTACTCGGCGAGCCCGCCGGACGCGTAGGCGACCACCGGGGTGCCCCGCGCCATCGCCTCGAGCGCGACCAGCCCCGCGGGCTCCGCCCACCGCGACGGGATCAGCGACACGCGCGCGCTCTCGACCAGCCGCTCCAGCTCGTCGCCGCCCACGTGGCCGACGAATCGCAGGTTCGGCAGCAGCGCGGCCTCCTGGCTCGCGTAGCCCTCGAGCTCACCCGCGCCCGCGACCGTCACCGGGATCTCCGGATGGCGGCGGGCGACCTCGACGACGTCGACGATTCCCTTCGCCTTCACCAGCCGGCCGGCGAAGACGATCCCCGAGCGGCTGTCGACGTCCGGTCGCGGCCGGTCGTCCGCGGACAGTGTGAACAACGGCAGGACCCGGGCGTCGATCCCTCGGCGGGCGTAGGCATGTTGGACGAAGGTCGAGGCCACGATCCACGCGCTCACCCGCGGGACGTGGCGGCGGCGCCGGAGGGCAAAGGTGATGGTGTTGGCGCCGCGGTCGGCGAGCCGGGCCGACGACCGGTCGAGCGCGCTTCCCCGCTCGTCCTCGGCGTTCGCGGAGATGAACTCATAGTCGTGGGCGGTCTGGACGATCGGAACGCCCCGTGCCGCCGCGATCACGGCGGGGGCCACCGAGAGCTGTGGGTACGCCTTGTGGACGTGGACCACGTCGGGGCGCTCGGCGTCGATCAGGCGGCTCATCGCGGCCGCCGCGCTGCGGTTCCAGACCAGCGTGGCGCCCACCCGGATCGTCTCGCCGAGGCTGAGCTGCTCGCGGGTTGCGTGGGTAACCGTGGCGTCCACGTACTCGCCGCCGAACTCGAATCCCGCGGGCGGGGGCGAGGACAGGAATCGCACCCGGTGTCCTCGTGCGACGAGCCGGGTGGCGAGATCGATCACGTGCCGGTCGGCGCCTCCGGTGACCCTTGCATACTTGTTCACCAGTACGATCTTCATCGTCGCGCGCTCGGGCTGATGCTCTAGGATCGCAGCCTTTGAGCCCCGAGAATCAAGCCCTGGGGGGAGCGGTGAGCGAGGGCGCGCCCAGCGGGGACATCATTCGATCATGATCGGACGTGCCTGGATCATCGCCAGTTGCGTCCTCGTGACCGTGGGGCTGGCCCTGATCGCGTCGCTGCTGCAGACCAAGGAGTACACGGCCGACGCGTCGCTCTTGTTCCGCGACCCCGGCTTCGACCAGCAGTTGTTCGACAACGCGGTGTTCGAGAACGACGACCCGGACCGCGAGGCCGCCACCAACGTTCGCCTGGTGTCGCTGCAGGTGGTCGCCGACAGGACCGCCGAGGACCTGCCCGGTGAGCTCGACGGCGACGACGTCTCGCAGGCGGTTGAGATCCAGAGCGACCCGCAGTCGGACGTGGTCACGATCAGCGCCACCGATCCCGAGCCGGAGTTTGCGGCGCGGATAGCCAACACCTTCGCCGCCAACTACATCAGCTTTCGCCGCGAGGCGGACCGCAGCAAGATCCGTGAGGCCACCCGCCTGGTCCAGGAGGCCTACGGCGACCTGTCGCCGGAGCGCCAACGGAGTCCGGAGGGCGAGGCATTCCAGCGCCAGATCAGTCGCCTGCGGGCGCTCGAGGCCGTCCAGACGGGCAACGCCGAGCTCGCCCAGCGGGCGGAGGTGCCGACCTCCGCCTCGTCGCCGAGAATCGCTCGCAACGTGGCGCTGGCGGGGGTGCTCGGCCTCGTGCTCGGGATCGGGGCCTCGCTGCTCGCCCAGCGCTTCAACCGCCGGCTCCGTGACCCGGAGGAGGTCGAGGCGGCGTTCGGTGGCCAGCCGGTGCTCGCGTCGATTCCGGACTCCAGGGCCATGCGGGACGCCAACGGCGAGATCCACCAGCTCCTGAGCTCGAACCCCGAAGCGCTGCAGATGCTGAGAACCAGGCTGCGTTACCTGAACGTGGACCGGGAGATCAGGACGATCCTCGTGACCTCGCCGGGGATCGGCGAGGGCAAGACGACGATCTCATGGAGCCTGGCGGCCAGCGCCGCTGCCGCCGGTGTGAGGACGGTCATGGTCGAAGCCGACCTGCACCGAGGGACGGTCGCCCGGCGAACGGGCGCGCGTCCGGGGCCCGGCCTGGCCGAGCTGCTCAGCGGCCAGAGCACGCTCGAGCAGACGACCCAGTGGCTGCCGGTGGGCGACGACGCGGCCCCGGGCGAGCCAGGGTCCAAGCTCGGCGTGATCGTCGCGGGCGCGGCCCCACCCGTTCCGGCGAAGCTGCTCGAGAGCTCCGAGATGGCGCGCTGTATCGACGCCTTGAGGGTCGCGTGCGACCTGGTGGTCATCGATACGCCCCCGATCTCACGGGTCGCCGACGCGATCCCGCTGCTGAGCAAGGTCGACGGCGTGCTGGCCGTGGTTCAGGTCAACGCCACCACCCGCGACGAGGCGGCCGAGCTCGCTCAGCTGCTCGCGGACCTCGACGCACCGGTCCTCGGCGTCGTCGCCAACCGGGTCTCGCGCCAGCTCGGCTACTTCAGCTACTACGGCGACGAAGGGCGCGACGAAGCGTGACCCGCGCCCGGCCGGCCGGCGGCAACTAGCGGGCCTCGCGACGCACTGTGGGCGTAACCGCCGATCGGACCCGTCCCGCGCCGGCGCCGAGCCGATTTGCCGCCGCCGACACGCAGCTGACGGTTTGGATCATCCCGGTCGGCCTGGCCGCGATCGCGCTCGTGTTCTTCGCCCTGTTCGTGCTCTCGGGCGAGAGCTCGAACCTGCAGTGCGCGGTCGCGGTCATGGTCAGCGCGGTGCCGTTCGCGATCGCCGCGGTCGAGGAGCCGAAGCGGCTGCTGCACCCGCTGTCGGTCTTCGGCTTCACGCTGCTCCTGGGGGTCGCGGGGCAGACCGTCTACCTGACCCACGTGGACCCGGTCCGTCGCGCCGACCTGCTCTCGGGCCTGACGACCGACGTCCTGACCTCGGGGATCCTCGTGGTGAGCGTTGCGGTCGCGGCGCTCGGGATCGGGTACGTGGCGGCGCGAACGGACCAGGTGCCGAAGCCCGGCCGGCTGCTGCGGCGCGCCGTCGCCCTGGGCCTCCACCACCCGTCGCCGCGACGCACGGCGTGGGCCGTCGCGGCCTTGTGTGCGATCGCGGTGGTCGCCTTCCTGATCTACGCCCCGAAGGTCGGCATCCAGAGCCCGGCGGACCTCCTCTCGTCGCGCAAGCGGTACGCGGAGGTGGAGGGCGGCGAGACCGTGTACGGCTACTACCGCTTTGGGATGTCCCTCGCCGGGGTCGCCTTCATCCTGGGGGTGTTCACGCTCGTGCGCCAGAGGGTGTCGCTGTCCTCGGGCCTGGGGGCGGCGGTGATCGTCGCGCTGGTGCTCACCGCGGCCTACGCCGTGATCACCAGCAGCCGCACCGAGCTGTTCGCGACGCTGGCGACGGCCGCCTTCATGACGATCGCGATTCGCGACCGTGAGCCGCGTCCCGCAACCGTCGCGGCCGTGGTGGTCGGGGCGATGCTCGTCGTGACGCTGCTCGGCGGGCTGCGGGCGGTCAACCAGGGTCAGGCGAGCAGCCTCTCGAGCGCGACCGGCGCGGACGCGCTGGTCGAGGAGGCGGTCGGCGGCCGAGCGTGGTCGGACATCGGGCCGATCTCCGTGATCGTCGAGCGGGTGCCCGAGGCCTACCCGTATCAGTACGGGGAGACCGTGGTCTCGCTCGCCTGGGCACCGATCCCCAAGAGCGTGTGGCCGGAGAAGCCGCCGGTCAGGCTCGGCCCCGTGATCAGCCCGGCGGTGTTCGGGTTCGATGTCGACCGGCGCACCGGAGACCCGCCAGGCCTGATCGGCGAGCTGTGGCTCAACGGCGGGCTGATCGCCGTGGTGATCGGCATGGGCCTCTTCGGCGCCCTGCTGAGACGCGTCGAGCGCTGGCACCACCTGGCAGCCGCGACCGGGGGGCTGAGCGCGATCCCCTACGGGGTCCTGGTGGTCGCGCTGTGTCTCAAGCTGCCCGTGAGCGACATCACCGGGGTCGCGATCTCGATCCTCGAGGACCTGCCGGTGCTGGCGCTCCTGGTCTGGATCGTCGCCGCACGGCCGCTGGCAGGCCGCGAGCCGGCGACCGCGTAGACCGATTCCTAGGCCGTCGGGAAGGTCGAACGTCACGCGGGTGCCGCCGGCCGCGCGTCGCTCGGCCCGCGCCTGGCCCCCGTGGGCCCTGATGATCCGGGCGCAGATGATCAGCCCGAGCCCGTCGCCGTTGGTGGCGTCGCCGCGCCCGCGCGCCGGGTCGAAGGCCCGCTTCGCGAGCTCGGGCGCGATCCCGATCCCGTTGTCGGTGATCTCGAATCTCCACCGGCGGCCGGCCGGTTCGGCGGCGATCTGTACCCGCGTCGGCAGCATCGGGTCGCGGAACTTGAGCGAGTTCGCCACCAGGTTCTGAAACAGGCGCGTCAGTTGGGGACCGTCGCCGCGGATCCACGGCAGCGGCTCGCAGTGGATCTCGCTGCGGGTTTCCGCGATCCGGGCGTGCAGGTTCGCGAGCGCGTCGCGGACCACGAGGCTCGCGTCGAGCGGCCGGTGGCTCGTCGCCGCCGCGCGCCAGTCGGCATTGCCGTTGCCTCCGGCGACCAGGCTGGTCATCCGCTCGACCCCGGCTCTGATCCCGTCGAGGTCGCGCGCCGCCGCGGGGTCGAGACCGTCGCCCAAGCGCGCCTCGAGCGCCCACGCGAAGAGCGCGATCGTGCCGAGTCCCTCGCGCAGGTCGTGGGCCAGGACCTCCGCCGACGTCTCGACCTCGTCGCCGGCGCGCTCGTCGGCAGCCGCTCGCCGCCTCGCGCGGCCCCGGCGGCCGGGGTCAGCGCGCACCTCACCCCTCATGGCGCGCCCTGATCCACCCATGGATCGCAACGTCACGGATCGCAACGTCCTCGCGTGGAGGGAGAAAAGCGTCTCACGCAAATCCAACGTGTCGGATAGCCGAAATTGCGGGATGAATTTCGGACAGGATGAATTTCGGACCGTGAGCTTGCCTCGAGACTTGCCGTTCTACCTGCGGGAACTAGCGTCGCCAGTGGCGATCGCCGGACTGCGCGCTTCCCCACGGGGCCCAGCGGCGAGCCTCGGCCAACCGCGACCTGCCGTACTCCAGAAGGATTTGCATGTCTCGCATCCAGCATCGGCTCACGGACCCCGACGTCGGGACGGTCCGGGTGCTCGTCGCCGACGACTTCGAGCTCATGCGGGAGGGGATCGAGTCGGCGCTCGAGTCCGATCCCAGGATCGAGGTGGTCGGTCACGCCGCCGATGGGCGAGAGGCGGTCGAGCGCGCCCGTGAGGTCGATCCCGACGTCGTCGTGCTCGACCTGCGAATGGCCCCGCACGGGGGCATGGGGGCGATCGACCTGTTTCGCGACCAGCTGCCCGAGGTCAAGATCCTCGTCTTCACCGCCAACGAGAACCCCGCCAACGCCCGCGCGGCGATCGCCGCCGGCGCAGCGGGCTATCTCACCAAGGAGTCGCAGGCGGAGGAGCTGTGCGCCGCCGTGCTGTCGGTGCACCAAGGTGACTCGATGGTCGCTCCCTCGCTCGCCGTCCAGGCGCCGCTCGAGGGCTCGCTCGGGCCCGAACCGGGACCGGGATCGGGGTTAACCGCTCGCCAGCGCGCGATCGTGCGGTTGGTGAGCATGGGGCTGACCGATCACGAGATCGCTCTACACCTGTTTCGGTCCGTGCGCACCGTGCAGTACGAGCTCGCCGAGGTAAAGCGGAAGACCGGACTTCGCCGACGCTCCGAGATCGCCGGCTGGGCGGTCATCAACGCGCTCGGATGATCGCCACCGACCACCGCAGGAGGGCCTCGCAACGGCTGCCGATGCTGATCACCGTGCTCGTCGTCGACGACTTCCCGCTGATCCGCCGAGGGATCGTGTCGCTGCTCAGCATCGATCCGGCGATCCGGGTGGTCGGCGAGGCCGGCGGCGCGGACGAAGCCCTCGAGCAGGCCCGCCGGCTTCGACCCGAGGTCGTCCTGCTCGACCTGCGGCTGGGTGACGATGACGGGCTCGCCCTGATCGAGCGGCTGGTGGCCGAGGTGGAGGGGGTCGCGGTCCTGGTGCTGACGGCGATCGAAAAGCTCGACACGATTCGCGCCGCCGCCGCGGCGGGTGCCAGCGGCTACCTGACCAAGCGGGTCCGCTCCCGGGAGCTTCACGACGCGATCGTGACCGTCTACGGAGGCGGCCAGGTATTCGAGTTCTCGACCCCGGCCGATCTCTCTCACGACTATCCGCAGATCACGCCGGCGGCGCGGGCGAGCTCACCTCAGCTCCTGACGCCGCGCGAGCGCGAGGTCCTCGCCCTGATCATGCGGGGGCACACCGACAGGGAGATCGCGAGCCTGCTCACGGTCTCGGTCCGCACCGTGCAGAACCACCTGGCCTCCGTGCGCCGCAAGACCGGCTTTCGCCGGCGCTCGGAGCTCGCCAGCTGGGCCGTCAGGCACGCGTTCGACTGAGCGAACGGCCCCGGGCCTCGATCGCGGCCTCGATCGCCTCCTCCATCGCGCGCGCCGGCGCCGGGTAGGCGTACGGCGCGACGGCGTCCGCTGCCGGCGGGGCGAGCTCGCCCCGGGCGACGCGCCCGAGCGCGGCCGAGATCGCCCCGGGGTCGTCGGCCGCGACCACCGTCGCAGCCAAGCTTCGCCGCCACTCGTCCCGCCTCGGTGCCGGCGGCGAGGGCGAGGATCGGCCGGCCGCTCGCGAGGTACTCGAACAGCTTGATGTTGAGCAGCTGCGAGCGGGCGGGCTGGGCGACCAGGAGCAGCGCGTCGGCCTCGCGCTGGAGCGCCAGGGCGGCGCCGCGCTCGAGGCTGCCGGCGTGGACGATCCTGGCCGGGGCGACGTCGGTCGCGAACAGGGCCACCTCTTCCTCGGTCAGCGGTCCGGCGATCACCAGCTCGAGCTTCGCCGCGGCCTCCGGGTCGGAGGACGCGAGGCCGGCCAGCGCCTCGACCAGCGGTCGCGGGTCGCGCCCGTAGCTGCCGAAGCGCCCGGTGTAGACGAGCGAGGCGCGATCGGGGTCGAGCAGGCCGGTGGGTGCGCCGGCCGGGGGTGCGGCCTCGGGATCCCAGCCGTTCGGGACCACGCAGCGGCGCGGCGATCCCGCGCCGGCGCAGGTCGGCGGCCGCCGGCTCGGCGACGCAGACGACCGCGTCGGCGCCGCCGAGCCAGCGGCGCTCGAGGCCGCCGGTCGAGCCGGCGCTGGAGCGCGGTCGGATAGCGCGGTCGCAGCGACTCGAACGTCCAGGCGTCGCGCACGTCGGCGACCCAGGGAAGGCCGCGGCGCCGCAGGGCGAAGCCGACCGCGTGCGCGGACTCGGGCGGGGACGTGGTCAGCACGCAATCGAAGTGGCGCTCCCGGTGGAGCCGAAGCGCCCGCGAGCGCGCGAACGGAAGCCAGGCGGCGACCAGCGCCTCGGGCACGAGCACCCGGCTCAGCGGATGCGGGTGGCCGCTGTAGGTGGGCGAGTCGAAGATCGCCCCGACCGAGTCCTTGCCGGCGAGCCGCGCCCGCCAGCGCTGCGCGTCGGCGGTCCGGACGACATCCTCGTGCGAGTCGTCGGCATCTCCGTACGCGGAGGTGGTCAGCACGGTGACCTCGTGGCCGAGGCGGCGCAGCCACTTCGCCATCGCCGCCGACCGCAGGACGCCGGTGTCGCGGCACGGCGGGTAGAAGTAGGCGACGAGGAGCAGCCTCATCCGCGCCTCGCCTCGATCGCCTCGGCGTACGCGTCGTCCATGCGCTCGACCAGTCGCGGCCAGCTCCACTCGGCCAGCGCCTTGCGACGGCCGCGCGCGCCCAGCTCGCGGCGCCGCCCGGGGTCGGCGGCGAGCTCGCCCAGCGCAGCGGCGACCGCTCGCGGGTCGCCCCGCCCGACCAGCAGCCCGGTCTCGCCCTCGTCGACGACGGCGCGCACGCCCGGGTAGTCGGTGGCGATCACCGGCAGGCCGCAGGCCATCGCCTCGATCAGGACGATGCCGAAGGACTCGGGCGGCTCGGTGGTCAGGAGGAACGCGTCAGCCGCCCGCAGGACGCCGGGCAGCTCGGAGTGGGGGACCGCGTCCAGGAAGTGCACGCGATCCGCGATCCCGGCGCTCGCCGCGGCGGCGCGAAAGCCGGGCAGCAGCTCGCCACCGCCGGCGACCACCAGGTGCACCCGCGGATCGTCGAGGCGCGCCACCCCCTCGATCGCGACGTCGAGCCGCTTGAAGTGGTGCGCGCGGTCGAGCGTTGCGACGAAGGCGGCGACGAACGCCTCGGCCGGGATGCCAAGCCGGTCGCGCAGCTTCGTTTCGCCCGGGCTGAACAGCTCCGCGTCGACGCCGTTGGGCATCTCGATCAGCTTCTGCGGCGTCGCGCTCGCCGGCGCGGCGCAGGTAGGGGACCGACTCGGCGTGGTCCCGGGAGAGCACGCAGACGCGGTCGGCGGCGCGGATCAGGAGCGGAGCGACGGAGTGCTCGTAGGCCGCGAACAGGGCCCCGCGAGGCCCCTCGCCGAGCAGCCGGTTCTTGTAGTGGACGAGCAGCGCCTGCGACCGTCGCCGGCGGCGCAGCCGCCCGAGCAGCGTGAGCTCGGCGCCGAAGATGAACGGGTAGTGGAGGTGGACGACGTCGAAACCCTCGACCCTCGCGAGGCTCGGGATCAGCGGGGCGTTGCCGATCGCGAGCAGCGGCTTGATCCGGTGGACGACGGCCGCGCCCGGGTCCGGCGGGTCGCCCGGGGCGGGGGCCGTGAAGACCTCGACCCGGTGGCCGAGCGCGGCCTGATCGCGGGCGAAGCGAAAGGCGGTGTTGCCGGCGCCGCCCGGGTAGGGCGGGAAGGTCGCGGTCAGGTGGGCGATGCGCAACGGGCGCTCCGCGGCGCGGTCAGCGCCCCAGGCGCGTCACGCGCCTCGATGAATCACCCATCTATCAGTCGCCGGTGCCGACGAGCCGCTCGACGCCGGCCTGCTCGATCGTCATCCGCAGGCCGTCGCGGAGCTCGACCTCCGGCTCCCAGCCGAGCAGGTCCCTGGCCCGCGAGATGTCGGGCTGGCGGACCTGGGGGTCGTCGGTCGGCAGCGCCTGGAAGACGATCTCCGAGCGCGACTCGGTGACCTCGATCACGACCTCCGCCAGCTCGAGCAGGGTGAACTCGTACGGGTTGCCGATGTTGATCGGCTCGTGGACGTCTGGACTCGGCCATCGCGATGTAGCCGCGGATCTGGTCGTCGACGTAACAGAAGCTGCGCGTCTGGCTGCCGTCGCCGAACACGGTCAGCGGCTTGTCCTGAAGCGCCTGGCGCAGGAAGGTCGGGATCGCGCGGCCGTCGTGCGGGCGCATCCGCGAGCCGTAGGAGTTGAACGTCCGGACGATCCCGGTGTCGACGCCCTGCTGGCGGTGGTAGGCCATCGTCAGCGCCTCGGCGTAGCGCTTGGCCTCGTCGTAGACGCCGCGCGGGCCGATCGGGTTCACGTGGCCCCAGTAGGACTCGGGCTGGGGGTGCACCTGCGGGTCGCCGTAGACCTCCGACGTCGAGGCGAGCACGAACCGCGCCCGCTTCTTCTTCGCCAGGCCGAGCATGTGGTGGGTGCCGTAGGACCCGACCTTGAGGGTGTGCAGGGGCAGGCGCAGGTAGTCGATCGGGCTGGCGGGCGAGGCGAGGTGATAGACGACGTCGATCGGCTCGTCGCTGAAGTAGGGCTCGGTGAGGTCGTGCTGGACGAAGCTGAACCGATCGGAGCGGATGTGCTCGACGTTCTGCAGCGAGCCGGTGTCGAGGTTGTCGACGCAGATCACACGGTGGCCGGCGGCGAGCAGGTGGTCGCACATGTGGGACCCGAGGAATCCGGCTCCCCCGCTGATCAGGCAGGTGCTCATCGCCGGGCGAGGATACCGACGCGGGGGGCAGCGGCGGGGCGGCCGGGCTTGAAGCTGGCGTGGACCCTGCAGCCGCCCAAAGTCCGTCCGCGAGCGCGCCGTCCCCAGCCGGCGATCGACGGCCTGCGGACACGGCCGTGGACCCGGGCCGGGCCACAGCCGCGCTCGAGCTGTTGCGCGGCCACGGCGCGCTCCTGCGGCGCGTGGCCCGCCGTCACTCGCTCTGCCCCGATGACGCCGACGACGCGCTCCAGCGCGCCTCGCTGATCCTGCTGACCAAGGCCCCGCCGATCGACCCCGGCAGGCTGATCGCGTGGATGGTCGTGGTCACAAAGCACGAGGCGATGGCGGTTCGCCGGGGCCGCGAGCGCGTGCTCGCCTGCCTGGCGTCGGAGCACGCCTCCGCCACCGATCCGCTCGACACCTTCGCCGGCGAGCTCCCCGGCCCGGCCGAGCGCGCGGAGCGCACCGAGCAGCTCGCCGACGCCTGGGCGGCGCTGGCGGCGTTGAAGGCGAACGAGCGGATCGCGATCCTGCTCCAGGCCGAGGGCTACTCCTACGCCGAGATCTGCGAGCTCTGCGGCTGGACCTACACCAAGGTCAACCGCAGCCTGGCGGAGGGCCGCACGAGGCTGCGCCAGCTCCGGGCGATGGACTGAGCCCTTACGGGAACGGCCGCGCCTGCGGCTGGGCGGCGGGAACCGGCGGCGGGGCGGGCGGGTCGGGGAGCGCCTTGACGCCGGGCGCGAACGGGTCCCAGTGGGGCTCGGCGAGGTGGTTGCGAAGCGCCTGCTGGGCCCCGGGATAGAACTGGACGTTGAAGCTGTTGGCGGGATCGACGCCGCGGTAGTAGATCATCATCTTCACCCGCTCGTGCGCCTCCGCCCAGCGGAACAGCCCGCCGGTGAAGCTGCCGCCGAAGTCGTTGTCCCAGGGCCCGTACTCGCCGATCACGAAGGGCCACCTGTCGTACTCGTTGAAGAACTCGACCGCCTCGTCGAAGGCGCCGGCGAACTTCGAGTAGATGTCGAGCCCGACCCAGTCGACATAGCGCCCGCCGGGCCAGTAGTCGGCCGGCTGGTTGCCGGAGATGTTGGGCGAGCCGAAGCTCTGTGGGACCCACATCATCGCCACCCGTGGGCGCGGCATCCGCTCACCGATCGGCAGCGGGATCCCGTCGGCGCCGCCCTCGTACACGGGGTCGTCCTGGGACTTCGCCCGCACGATCCGCGGCAGGCCCATGCGCAGCAGGCGTCGGTTGATCCTGTCGCGGGAGCCGCCGCGGAGGATCAGGGTGAAGCGCCGCCACGCGAGGCGGAACCACCGGGTGGAGTGGCCTTGGCGACGAGCGCTGCCGTCGCTGTTGTAGGCCGAGTACGCGTTCCAGTGCCCGTTCATCTCCGCCATCAGGCGGATGTAGACCGTCTGGCCGGTTTCCTGGATCGTTGCCGCGAGCCGAGTCATATAGCGGTCGTCCTTGCCTCTTGCGATCTGCCGTGGGGTGATCACCTCCTCGCCCTCGCCGGTCGCGGTCGAAAGGCTGAGCACGCCGCGGGTGTCGGTTCGCCCCCAGCGGTAGAGCGCTCCCGTGGTCAACGGCACCCGCCAGTGGAAGAAGTCCTGGAGCACCGCCGGGTGGGCGCCCACCTGGTCGCCGAAGGCTTCGAAGTCGGCGATCTCTCCGGTGTCGGAGACGCCGTGGTAGGCGCGCCCGTCGCGCGGGGCAAAGGCGCCGGCGTGGGCCGTGGCAGGCGCGATCGCCACGACCAGTCCGACCAGAGCTCCCGCCAGGATCCCTCGCGCTCCCATCACCTGGTCAACAAGCTAGCGGCGCGTGCGTTGCGGACCGGGCGGCGCCGTGCAGGCGGAGAAGCGGCCGAGATCCACTTACTCCTCAAGCCCGGTCGCTTCGAGGGCCTTAGCTCGATCCAGGTAGAGGTCGAGGCGGATCGCCTTGTTCGCCCGCATCGTCCACACGTGGGCCGTGCGCCGGGCCTCGACCGTTGCGCCGCTGGTCTTGCCACGACCGTGCTCGATGGCCAGCGTGACGACCATGTCGCCCGCGGCGAGCAAGTCTTCCACCTCGGGCCGGTAGTCCTCGAAGGCTTCGTAGACCTGAGTCATGTAGCGGCGGACACCATCGTGGCCCCGGTAGACGTCGTTGACTCCAACCCAATCGGCCGCGGGGTCGGGATGCAGCTCAATCTCTCGGTCGAAGGCGTCGAACAGAGCTGGATCGTTCTGGAGCCAGCGCTCGTACACGCGGCGGATGATCTCCACGTTCTCCACCGACATCGCCTACTCGGACAGCCCGGCGGCGTCGAGGGCCTCGTCCCATTCGGCGAAGTACTCCATGCGCACGATCCTTCCGTCGCGGAAGGTCGCAACCTGGTGGTACAGCTCCTCGTTGATCTCCACCCCGCTTCCCTTGCCGCGCCCGTGGTGGCGAAGCCGGGTCGCCACGCGGTCGCCCGCGTCGATGAACTCCTGCGGCTCCAGCTTCAGCTCCTCCATCGTCTCGTCGATCTCCTCGAAGAACCGTAGGGCCGCCCCCGGGCCCCGACCGGAGTCCGACCGCTGGCGCGCGGGCATCACCCATTCGATCTCGGGATCGAAGTCCTCGACGGCGGTGTCGAAGTCACGCCGGTTGTAGGCGTCGATGAAGTCTCGGACCTTGTCGACGTGCTCCTGCGACATCGCCCGTCCAGTATCCCGCGACGCGGGGGGATACATTCGCTTCGAGCGGCCGGGCGTGGCCCGAGAGCGGAGGGGGTGGGATTCGAACCCACGGACCGAGAGACCCCGGTCAACAGCTTTCAAGGCTGCCGCATTCAACCGCTCTGCCACCCCTCCGGGATGGCCAATCGCCGATCAGTGTGACGAATAGCCTTCGCCCGATGACCGGGCGGGCGGTGCGATGACCGAGCGTGGCGCAACTGGGCCGGCGACCAGCGCTGCTCGCCGGCGGCGATCGAGCGACCCGCGACGCCGCGAGGAGCTCGCCGAGATCGTCCGCCGGCGCGGCGGAGCGCGGCCTGCGGGTCAGGGCCTCGGGCTCGGGCCACTCGTTCACCGACATCGCGCTCACCGACGGGGTCATGGTCCGCTGCGACCGCCTCGACCGGGTGCTCTCGGTCGATCGGCGACGCGGGCCTGGTCAAGGTCGAGGCGGGGATCGTGCTCGGCGAGCTCAACCGCCGCCTCGACGAGCTCGGGCTCGCGTTCGAGAACCTCGGCGACATCGACCGCCAGACGCTCGCCGGCTCGATCTCGACCGGCGACCCACGGCACCGGCGCGCGCTTTCGCAGCGTCTCGGCGCAGGTCGAGGCGGTCGAGCTGGTGCTCGCCGACGGCAGCTCCGTCGAGATCTCGGCCGGCTCGACCCCGACGGACCTCGCGCGCGGCCCGGATCGGCCTCGGCGCGCTCGGGGTGGTCTACGCGGTCACGATCCGCGCCGTGCCCGCCTTCACCCTCGACCGCGTCGACAGCCCCGCAGCCGCTCGACGAGACGCTCGCCGGCTCGACGAGCTCAACGCGGCCAACGACCACTTCGAGTTCTACGTCTTCCCCCACACCGAGACCGCGCTCTGCCGCGAGAGCCGGCGCACCGACGAGCCGCCGCGCCCGCGCTCGCGCGCCGCGCGTCTACGCCCAGGAGGTGATGCTCGAGAACTGGGTCGGCCAGCTGTTCGCGCTCGCCGGCGCGGCACTTCCCCTCCCAGGCGCCGCGGCTCGCCCGCCTCGCCGCCGCCGGGTCGGGCGCTCGACCAAGGTCGACCGCAGCTATCGGGTCTTCGCCACCGAGCGGCGGATCCGGTTCACCGAGATGGAGTACGGGATCCCGCGCGAGCACGCGGCCGAGGCGGTCCGCCGGGTGCTCGAGCTGGCGGCGCGACCCGAGCATCGGCGTCGCCTTTCCGATCGAGGTCCGCTTCGTCGCCGCCGACGACGTCATCCTCAGCGCCTCCCACGAGCGCGAGACCTGTTACGTCGCCGTGCACCAGGACCGCAAGCTCGACTGGGAGCCGTACTTTCGCGGCGTCGAGGAGATCATGGACTACTACGGCGGCCGCCCGCACTGGGGCAAGCGCCACTTCCAGACCGCCGAGACGCTCGCCCCGCGCTACCCGCGCTGGGAGCGAGTTCCAGGCGCTGCGGGCGCGGCTCGACCCCGAGGGCCGGTTCGCCAACGCCTACACCGACCGCGTGCTCGGCCCGGTGCGCGCGCCTCAGACGGCTCACAGAAACGCCTTGCCCTCGCCGCGGTAGGTCGGCACCTCGTCGACGATCCGCTCGCCCTCGACCAGGTAGAGCGAGTCGAAGCGCTCGCACAGCTCGCCCGCCTTCGCGTGGCGCAGGTAGACGCGGTCGCCGACCCGCAGCTCGTAGGCGGCGGCCCCGCAGCAGCGGGCGTCTGCACCTCGCCGGCGCCCTCCTGGCGGTCGAAGCGCAGCCCGCCGGGCAGGTAGGGCTCGGGCAGCCGGTCGCGCCCGGCCGCGCCGGAGGCGAGGTAGCCGCCGCCGAGCAGCGTCGCGGCGCCGCCGACCGGCCGCCGGACGACCGGCAGGCAGAAGAACGCGGCCGGCTCGAGCTCGAGCGAGCGGTAGTTGTCGAACAGCGCCGGGGCGTAGAAGCCCGAGCCGGCGGTCAGCTCGGTGACGATCCCGGCCGCCGCGGTGCGGGCGAGGCTGCCGGTGCCGCCGCCGTTGACGAACTCGAGCTCGCCCCGTCGCCGCGAGCCCTCGCGCACCGCGGCGACGATCGCGGCAGGCGGCGGCGGATCTCGCGCTCGGATGCGCGCCTGCATCGCCCGGATCGCCGCGCTTCGCAGCGGCCGGCCCGGCGATCCGGTCGCCGACGCCGGCGATCTGACCCTCGTAGGCCATCAGCCCGGCGAGCCGGTCCCCGGCCGCGCGCTCGATCTCGTCCGCCATCCGCCGCGCGCGCGCCGGGTCGTGCACCGGCGAGCGCTTCGGGCCGATCCGGGCCAGCCGCCCGCCCAGCGGCCACCAGCCGACGTCGATGTCGAGGCAGACCCGCACCCGCGCCGGGCCGCCGCCGATCGCGCCCTCGATCAGGTCGAGGTGGGGACGGTCGTCGACCATCAGCACCGGCGCCGCGCCGGGATCCTCGGCGGCGAGCCGGGCGACCTGCGCGATCGCGCCGCGGTCGACCGACGGGTAGGCGACGACGACGTCGTCGAATCCCTGCCCGCGCAGGTGCAGGGCCTCGGGGACGGTGAACGCGAGCACCCCGCGAAAGCCGGGGTCGAGCTCGAGGATCCGGCGCAGGACCGCGGTCGAGCGCACCGACTTCGAGGCGACCCGGATCGGCAGCCCGCCCGCCTGGTCGAGCATCGCGGCGGCGTTGCGGCGCATCGCGTCGAGGTCGACGAACGCGAACGGCGGCGTGACGCTCGCGAAGATCGCGTCGTAGCGGGCCTTGAGCGCATCTCGGTCCACGGCGCCGGCGAGCGTATCTAGACTGGACCCTGTCCCCCCAGGAGAGGTGGCCGAGTGGCTGAAGGCACTCGCCTGCTAAGCGAGTAGGGGGCGCAAGCTCTCTCGCGGGTTCGAATCCCGCCCTCTCCGCTGGCCGCGGCGCGACGTCGCGGTGTAACTAGGATTGGCCGGTGCGCGGGCAGGCGAACAACGCGGGCTCGGAGTAGCTTGGACGCGCCTGCCCACGGCCCTCCGTTCGCCGGCTATCAGGCGGAGATCTTCCTGCACGGCATGGGCGGCACCAAGCCGGAGCACCCGATCGCGATCGACGAGCTCGAGCGGCTGGTCGAGGAGCGGCTCTCGGATCCGAGGGCGACGGCGTACGTGTTCGGGGGCGCCGGACGGGAGGAGACGATGCGCTCCAACCTGGACGCGTTTCGGCGCCGGCGGATCGTGCCGCGGATGCTGCGCGACGTCTCCCGGCGCGACCTCTCGACCACCGTGCTCGGCACCGCGATGCCGGCGCCGGTGCTGCTGGCGCCGATCGGCGTGCAGTCGATCGTCCACCCCGACGGCGAGCTCGCGGTCGCCCGCGCCGCCGCCGCGGTCGGGCTGACGATGACCCTGAGCACGGTCGCGTCGTTCGCGCTCGAGGAGGTCGCGGAGGCCGGCGGCGGCCCGAAGTGGTTTCAGCTCTACATGCCGCGCAGCCGCGAGCTCGCCTCGAGCCTGGTCGACCGCGCGGAGCGGGCCGGCTACCAGGCGATCGTCCTCACCGTCGACACCTTCATGCCCGGCTGGAAGCCGCGCGACCTCCAGGGTGCTTGGCAGCCGTTCCTCGAAGGGGTCGGGATCGCCAACTACACATCGGACCCGGTCTTTCGCGAGGCCCTGGCGAAGCCGCCCGAGGACGACCCGCAGGCAGCGGTCGGCGAGTTCCTGGCCCAGTTCTCGTACCCCGAGCTGAGCTGGGACGAGCTCGATTTCCTGCGCGCGCAGACCGAGCTGCCGATCCTGCTCAAGGGCATCCTGCACCCGGACGACGCCCGCGCGGCGCGCGAGCGTGGCATCGACGGAATCGTGGTCTCCAATCACGGCGGGCGCCAGGTCGACGGCGGGATCGCCGCCCTGGACGCGCTCCCGGCGGTCGCCGACGCGGTCGGCGACGACCTCGCGGTGCTCCTCGACAGCGGCGTTCGCTCGGGTGCCGACGTGGTCAAGGCGCTCGCGCTCGGGGCGGATGCCGTCGGGGTCGGCCGGCCGTACCTCTGGGGACTGGCGCTCGACGGCGAGCGCGGTGCCCTCGCCGTGCTGCGGGCCCTGCTGGCGGAGCTCGACCTGACGATCGGCCTCAGCGGCCACACCGCGCCGGACCAGCTCGGGCCGGAGCTGCTCGTCCGCGAGGGCGAGCGGCCCGAGTGACGAGCCCACGCGCCGCCCCGGCTACCTTGAGGGGGTGGACCACCGGGGGATGATCAAGCGGGCCTGGGTCGGGCTGGTCGCGCTGGCCGCGTCCGGCGCCGTCGCGGGCTGCGGCTCCGGCGAGCAGGAGCCGAGCACGATCAAGGTGGTCACCGGTCCCCCGCCGCAGGCGGTGTCGTCCGCCGAGCCGGAGCCCGATGCGGCCAATGGGCAGACGGCGCAGGGCGGCGGCGACCTCGAAGCGAGCGAGGTCGAGGCGGCGCGCTCGGCTCGGCCTCCGTCGGCGGAGGCGACCCTGGCCCTCGAAACGCCGGCTCGCGCCTACCCGGTGATCTGGGTCCGCGCCGGCCACGAGGTCGAAGTCCGCACCGAGCCGGGCGGCGAGCTGGTCGAGCGGGTGGGCCGCAAGACCCAGTTCGGCTCGCCGAGCGTTTTCGGCGTCGCCGAGCAGCGCGGGGGCTGGGCCGGCGTCCCGACTCCGCTGCTCCCCAACGGCCGGCTCGGGTGGATCCGGCTCGACCCGAAGCGTGTCGAGGCCGGCTGGACCGAGTACTCGATCGTCGTCGACGTCTCCGACCGCAGCGCCGCGCTGCTCGAGGCGGGCCGGTCCCGCTTCGAGTTCCCGGTCACCGTCGGCGCACCCGGATCCGACACCCCGACCGGGCGCTTCGCCGTCACCGACACCTTCACCGACCTCGACTCCGCCGCCTACGGCTGCTGCGCGGTGGCGCTGACCGCCAACCAGCCCGACCTGCCCTCGGGTTGGCTCGGTGGCGAGCGGATCGCGATCCACGGCACCAGCGGGCCGCTCGGGGTCGCCGCCTCGCACGGGTGCGTGCGCGCCGCCGACGATGACGTCGCCAGGCTGATCCGCCGCGTGCCGCTCGGCACCCCGGTGTTCGTGCGGGCCTGAGCCGTCAGCCGCCGGTGGCGGCCTGCTCGGCCAGCGCCGCCTCGATGTCCGCGGCGAACCGGTCGAGGTCCGCAAGCAGGTCGCGGTCGCCGGCGAGGCCGAAGAAGACGCTGCCGTCGTAGCTCAGGACCCCGATCGAGAGCGCGTGGTTCTGGGGCGATAGCGGCACGAACGGGTAGATCGCCTCGAGCTTGCGGCCGAGCAGGTAGAACGGGACCTGGGGCCCCGGGACGTTGGAGACGACGAGGTTGAACGCCAGCGGCCGCGACATCGCGTCGGCCAGCACGCGGTTGACGGTCGGGGGCGTCCAGCCGGTGGCCTCGATGATCAGCGAGGCGGCGGTCGCCTGTTCGGAGGCCTTGACGCGGGTCGTCTCCCGGTTGATCAGCTCGAGCCGGGTCACCGGGTCGGGCTCGGCGACCGGCAGCCGGACGAGCAGGGTGGCGATCCGGTTGCCGAGCTCGAGGTCCTCGCCCGGACGCCGGATGCTCATCGGCACCAGGCCGACGAGGTTCTCGGGCGGCCGCTCTCCCCGCCGCTCGAACAACCGGCGCAGCCCGCCCGCGGTGACGGACAGGATGACGTCGTTGACGGTGGCCCCGCCCGAGCCCCGGATCGACTTCAGCAGCGCCAGGTCGGTCTCGACGAATGCGACCCGGCGATCGCGGCCGATCTCCTGGTTCAGGAAGGTGCGCTCCGCCGTCGGGCCGCTGGCGGCCAGCTTCGCGAACCCCTCGGCCGTCCTCATCACCCGGCCGGCGGTCGACCGCGGCATCGTCAGCGCCCCGAGCGCCGCCTCGCGCGCGGCTCGCAGCGGCGAGCGAATCCGATCGGACGCGTCGCGGACGAAGAGCAGCTCCGGGCTCGGCTCGTCGGGCTCCCAGCGCTCCTCGCTCACCTCGACCTGGTTGCCCTCCGGCGTGGCGTCGAGGATGATCGTGCCGACGTCGACGGCGGCCATCCCGTCGACGAGGGCGTGGTGGGTCTTGTTGATGTAGGCGTGGCGCTTGCGCTCCAGGCCCTCGACCAGGTAGAGCTGCCACAGCGGTCGGGTCAGGTCGAGCGGCTCCGACATCACCCGCCCGACCAGCTCGCGCAGCTCGGCCATCCCGCCGGGGGCGGGGAGGGCGACGCGGCGGACGTGGCGCTCGACGTCGAACCGCGGGTCGTCGGCCCAGACCGGGTTGGAGAGCGCCATCGGCCCCGCGGAGGTGATCCGCTGGCGAAAGCGGGGGATCAGCCCGAGGCGCGAGTCGACGTGCTCGACCAGCTCGCCGAACGGGGGCGGCTTGCCCTGGGCCACGATCGTCGCCCCGACGTGGACGTGGATCGGTCCTCGCTCGGCGAGCAGCGAGGACATGTCGGAGGCCGAGAGGCGCTCGCTCACTCGCTCGTGTGCGCGGCCGCCTCACCGGCCATGAACTCGTCGAGCCCCTCTCTCGCCTGCCCGCGGATCTTGCCCTGCACCGGCGGCGACCAGCCGAGCAGCAATCCGACCGGGCCGAGCGCCTGGCGAGCCCAGGCGTAGAGGTCGAAGTCGTCGCGGTGCTCGGCGATCAGGCCGTTCTCGAACTCGAAGCTCGCCTCGATCACGTTGTGGACGGGGCGGCCCGTGGAGAATGTGTAGTCGGCCTCCCAGTGGGCCGAGCCGGTGTCGGCACCGGCCTCGACCTCGGAGTGCTCGACGGCGAGGTCGGTGGCCCGCCCGCAGAGCATCCGCCACATCGAGCCGACCTCGTCGCCGTGCAGGTCCTGGAACACCGGGTCGTGGAAGTGCGCGTCGGGCGCATAGCAGGCGGCCATCGTCTCGCCGTCCTGGCGCGCGAACGCCTCGTAGAAGCGGTTGATCAATGCGGCGTTGGTGGCCGACTCGCCGGACATCGCGCCGATCGTATCCGGGTCGGCCCCGCGCGTGCGAGCATGCGCGGCCTTGGACTCGACGAGACGCAAGCGGGAGCTCGGCCGCGGGGAGCGGGTCCTGCCCGGCGTCTGGCGGCTTCGCCTGCCGCTTCCCTGGCCGGGCGTCCCCCACGTGAACGCGTTCGCGATCCGCTCCGGCGACGGGATCGTCCTCTTCGACACCGGGATGGCCACGGAGGACGGCCAGCGACAGCTCGAACTGGCGCTGGCCCAGGCCGGGTTCCGGCTCGAGGACGTGCGCCTGGTGGTCTGCACCCACGCCCACACCGACCACTACGGGCTCGCTGCGCCGATCATCGACCGCGCCGGCTGCGAGCTCTGGATGCACCCGGCCTGGCAGCACGTCAGGGGAATGATCGACGACCCCGACGCGGCGCTCGACCGGCGGATCGAGGTGGCGAGGCAGAGCGGCGTGCCGCCGAAGGGGCTCGAGCGCTACGAGCAATCGCGCCGCGGCGGCGCCCCCGGGATCGTCCGCGCGGTCCCGCCCGACCGCGAGCTGGTGCCCGGGGTGGAGGTGGAGACCGACCTGGGCCTCTGGCAGGTGATCGAGACGCCGGGCCACGCACCCTCGCACGTGTGCCTCCACCAGCCGGAGAGCGGCCTGCTGATCTCCGGCGATCACCTGCTCGGCCGGATCTCACTGTTCTTCGACTATGGCCACACTCCGGACCCGGTCGCCGAGTTCATCGGCGGGCTGGACGCCGTCGATGAGCTCGAGCACACCGGCCTCTGCCTCGCCGGCCACGGCCGCCCGTTTCGCGACGTGCCGGCGAAGGTGGCGGCCAACCGCGCCGAGGTCGACACGCAGCTCGACCGCGTCCGCGGCGCGCTCGCCGGCGAGCCGCGGACCGCGTTCGAGATCATCGGGGACGTCATCGGCCCCGAGAACCTCAACCCGGCCACGGCCGCCTGGGGCCTGCAGCTCGCGCTCGCCTACCTCGACCACCTGGCGCTCGCGGGGGAGGTGGACGAGGTCGAGGGGTCGGAGCCGCGGCGGTGGCGGTTGCTCAGCGCCGGCGGATGAGCTCGAGGGGTAGCCTGGATGGAGCTCCGAGACTTCGAGGCCGGGGACGAGGCGCATGACCACTGACGAGCTCGAGGGACTGGCCAAGGCCATCCTCGACGCCAACCCGTACATGACTCTCGCAACCGCCGACGAGAACGGCCGGCCGTGGGTGTCGCCCGTCTACTACGCAGCCGACAGCTACCGAGAGCTGTTCTGGGTCTCGTCCCCGGAGGCGAAGCATTCCAAGAACATTGCCGTGCGCGCCGACGTGAGCCTCGTTGTCTTCGACCCGCAGGTGCGTATCGGTACTGCCCAGGCCGTCTACATGACGGCTATCGCCGACGAGCTGACCGGCGCAGATCTCATGCGCGGCATCGAGCTGTTCTCGCGTCGCTCGATCGAACATGGCGGGCGGAGGTGGGAGGCCGGCGATGTACGCCCGCCGTCCTCGCTGCGGGCTTACCGGGCGACGGCGACGGAGCAATCGATTCTTGACACGACCGCGGAGTCGGCATCAGAGCGCGGTGATGAGCGCATCTCGCTGAACCTCTAGCGAGGATCGAGGATCACGATCGGGATCTTTCGGTCCTTCGCAAGCTGCTGGAAGAAGTCATATCCGGGATAGAACGCGAGGAACTTCGGCCAAAGTCGATCGCGCTCCTCGTCGGTCGCCACACGGGCGCGAACGTTTCGGGTCGCGGAGCCGATCTGAATCGTGGTGTCGGGGTTGGCTCGCAGATTGTGGAACCACGCGGGATTTGTCGGCTGACCGCCCTTGGATGCCGCCACCGCGACGAGCTCGCCTTCCTCGTGATACATCACCGGCGATGTCCGGCTGATCCCGGTCTTGGCCCCGGTGTGATCCAGGAGGAGGACTCGGGCCGCGGGCAGGCCGGGAAGGTGGTGGCCGAGCCTGCCGCCGGTGCGCCGGTAAAGCGCCACATGCATCCCGGCGGAGCGCGGCCCGAGGTAAAGACCGTGTTTGTTGGCAAACTGGGAGCTCGAGACCGCGATGCGCCCGAGCAAAGACGTCTCACGTCTCGGTGTCAACCTACGCCGCAGATCGGGCAACACCACTAACGGCGAATCGGGATCGGGGACGCAGCGCGGGCACGCCACTTGCGCTCGATCTCCCGCATCAGCGGCGGGTACACGATCAGGTGCCGAAACGGCCTGATTGCGGCCATGTAGCCGGTCCCGAGCAGCCCGTTCGGCTTCACCAGGACGGCCATCTCGCCGCGGTAGCCGCCCTTGTGGTCTGGGACCCAGCCGATGTGCATGACTCCGTGAACGGTCCGATTGACGACCTCCGCGGCCCACTCGTTCTCGAGGAGGTACAGCGAGGTGAACGGCGCCAGGACGAAGTCTGGGCCGGATGGCCCCTCGCGCAGATCCACCGGCAGCCGCTCGCGGAGCATCGGTCGCTCCAAGCCCTGGTCACCGTCCCACCCGAACAGCTCACCGAGCTTCCACCGGAGCGCCCACAGCGTCCGGGCGACGCGGGAGGAGCTTTGCGACGGGTCACCCTCGGCGATCTGCCGCACCAGCCGAGGGAAGTCGTCCGGGCCGCCGGGGGTCGGGAGCGCCCACACGTCCTCAAGCCGGAAGTCGTGTGTGAGCGCGTGGATTCGCCACGGCCGCGAGGCGTACGTGGCAGTGGGCAGCCTCACGATGGATCCAGGTCCATTCACCGACGCGTGGGAAGGGGTGTTCACGCTACCTGCACGCCCAACTCGCGCTGCACGGCCGAAACCGCGTTGCCCATCGCCTCGGCGAACGCCTGTGCCGCAGAGAGCGGGCGAACCATCACGGTCAGGTCGTCGATCAGCCCGTCCTCGCCGATGTGCAGAAAGTCGCAGCCCTGCAGCTCGCGGTCTCCCACCCGCGCTCGGAAGACCAGCGCGTGGTCGCTGGCTCCCTCGACACCGATCTCGCGTTCGAAGCGGACGTCCTCCAAGGTGCGGGTGGCGGCGCGAAAGATAACGCCGATCGCTTCGCGTCCGTGGTACGGCCGAAACACGACGGGGCTGCTGAAGACCACATCAGGGGAGACCTGCTCCAGAAGGCCCTCGATGTCCCCGCTCTCGAGTGCGCTTCGAAACGGATGCATGGATGCCCTTTCTCTTAGCCTGCGCGTCCCGACCAAAATATCAGAGCGCTTCCTCTATTACTCTCCGTAAGTGGGAGGGTTGACATCGGCGAACAGATCGAAGATGCCAGCAGCCTCCTCCGGTCCCTCCACCTCCAAGACCAGCGCATGGCGGTCGCGGGAAAGCGTGAACCTCAGGAACGCGCAGCACTCAGCCTCGAGCCGAATCAGCTCCTCGAGTTCTCGCTCAACCCCCGGGTGAGCGCCGTAGACCTGGCGGGCGCCGCTCGGAGTGCGACTGGCCTCCGTGAGGGCCCTGTCGGCAACGGTTCGCCAGCCCGCTCTCCGTGTTCGCGCGTCGGTTGCGCTGAGACTGCAGGCGATCGGCTGCGGGTCGACTTGCATTCGGAGTTTCCGCATATTAGAGCATCGTTTCTATTTCCTCGTTGTCTGCCATGTGACCGTCTGCGTCCGCCCGTGGCTCGGCCTACGGGCGTGACCAGATCCGATCGAACGCCTCAGCGTCCAGCGGCAGCAGCGTGCACTCGATCAGCCTTCGGCCTCGAAATCGGTAGAGGCCGATCGTCGACCACAAGCGGTCCTCGCCGCCGATTCGCGCTATCCCGTCGGTCAGTGCGGCGACCCAGTCGCCGTCACCGGTGAGCACATCGCGCCGGTGCATCCGAAACGTCCCCTCCGCCAGCGCGCGGCGCCGGGTGAAGTAGCGCATGACCTCATCGATTCCGGAGTAGGTGCCGGCGATCGCGTTGTCGCCCGGCACCCGCCAGACGATCTCCTCGTCCAGCATCGCGCGCAGATCATCCTCACTTCCACCGGCGTGGAAGACGGTCTGCGCCGTATGGAGTCGGTTGAGGAGGTCGATAGCGAGATCACGGTCCATCGGCGCTCATCACCGGTTGTGCGACCGAGAGCTCGATGTCGTGGCTGCTCATTGGCGAATCGCGCCCGTCTTGCGGAGTTTCCTGGTCGAGGGTCATCTCGGGTTCGTCTCCTTTGCTCGGACCGACAGAGGTGAATGACGCCGAAATCCTGCCCGGCGGGACATTATAGAATAGTCTCTCTATAATGGCCAACCATCACCCGACAGATCGGAGTTCCCGCCATGCAAAGCAACGAGGAGGTCGTGCTCGGTGTCATCCGCGCGGTCGAGGAACGGGATGCCGACGCTCTGTTCGAGCTCTATCACGAGGACGTCGAGCTCCACGACGCGCCCTCGCTCCCTTACCACGACACCGCCCGCGGCAAGGCCGGGATGCGCGAGCAGCTCGAGGCGGCGCCCGAGAACACCTGGCTGGGGACCTGGGGCCCGCTGCAGCCGACCGAGGCGGAGCGCCGGATGGACCCGCGGGTCGTCGCCAGTGCCGGCGACGAGGTCGTGGTCCAGTACACGACGCGCGCTCTCGCGCCCAACGGCGAGCGCTTCGAATCCGCCGTCCTGGGCCTCTACGAGGTGCGCGACGGCAGGTTCGCCCGGGCGCAGATGTTCCACTACGACACCGCAGGCATCCTGGCGTTCCTCGAGCGCGCCGGCCAGACCGAACAGGGCGAGACGCCCGCGCAGTAGCGAGGGTGCGCTCGGGTGCCAAACTCCTCCGGAAATGGCCGAGCCATCGACCTCCGGAGGCTGCCTCTGCGGCGCCGTGCGCTTCGAGCTCAGCGCTCCCGCCGAGGCCGCGGGGTACTGCCACTGCACCCGCTGTCAGAAGCGCACCGGGTCGGCGGCCTCGGCCCAGGCCCGCATCGACGGGCGGACGTTCGAGCTCACCCGCGGCGATCGGCAGCTGAAGGCCTGGCGCCATCCCGACGGCGGGTTCGAGAAATGCTTCTGCGGCGAGTGCGGCGCCCACCTGTTTAGCCGCCACCCCGACGACCCGACCCAGATGAGCGTGCGGATGTCGGCCTTCGATGGGGACCCGGGCGTGCGCCCGAGCTGGCGCACCTTCGTCGCCTACGCCGCACCCTGGGAGCCGATCCCCGACGACGGGCTCGATCGCTTCGCGGAGGGCAAGCCACGCTGGTAGGAAACGGACGGGAGGGGGCTTCTAGAAACCTGGCTCTAAATTACTGCGGGGTTTCGAGATGGCTAGACCGCAGGTACATCTGACCGACACCATGCTCGATGCTGCACGCGCGCTTCTCTTGGAGGAGGGATCGCGCAGCGCGACGATGGCAGCCATCGCCGAGGCAAGCGGGGCTCCGACTGGATCGATTTACCACCGGTTCGGCTCCAGGGACGAACTGATCGCCAGGCTTTGGATCCGGGCCGTCTATCGATCCCAGGCCTCGTTCGTGGCCGCGATGGAGCGCGAGGATCCAAGAGAGGCAGCCCTCGCATCGGCGCTGTCGATCATCGACTTCTGCGACGAGCACCCCGGCGACGCTCAGCTGCTCGCGGCCTTCCGGCGCGAGGATCTGCTGAGGGCGGTTCCGGAAGGGGCGGTGGCCGAGGAGCTGGCCTCCCTCAACCGACCCGTCAAGCGCGCGGTCATCCAGCTCGCCCAGCGGCTTTACGGCAAGCGAACCCGCCCGGCCCTCGATCGCACGCTCCTGGCCGTCTTCGACCTTCCGTACGGCGCGGCGCGGCGATACCTGATCACAGGAGCGCCACTTCCTTCGCGTCTGCGCGATGACCTCAGCCGTGCCGTCGCCGCGGTGGTCGACGCGCCGTTGTAGGTACTCGGGCCGGCGGCAGCTGCCGTGCCGCAACCCTAGACCGTCACCGCCGCAGCTCCGCCACCTTTTCCAGCCGGCACAGCTTGTGCGGGTTGCGGATCGCGGCCGCCCGCTCGAATGACCCGCCACTGCCTCGGATGGGCGGCGCGCCCTCGCTCTTCCCGCCTCCACGCTGCACGTCGTTGCCCCATCGCCGCAACATCCGGCGCCGGCGGCGCCGCCCGAGCCGCGAGCCAACTCCTACAATCGCTAGCTCCTGGGCCGGTTCCCAGGCACTCAGGGCCCGTAGCTCAGCCGGATAGAGCGTCGGTCTACGAAACCGAAGGTCACAGGTTCGAATCCTGTCGGGCCCGTTCGACGAAGTCCCTGCAAGCCGTTGAAATTACGATGCGCACCGTAATTCTCCCGGGGTCGAATCGTGACCCGCTAGTGGCCTAAACGCGATCTCGCCGCCCGGATCGAGGCGGTGGTCGCCGCCCGCGAGACCGTCACCGAGCGCGAGGTCGGCGCCAACTGGGGCGCTGCGGCATTGCCTGGGACCTCACCTCGGTGTGCGAGCTGCTCGCCGAGGAGCCTCGAGCCGGTCGAGCAGCGCCGATCCCTCGTCGGTGATCGGGTGACCTCGGGCATGGGCTCGAACGTAGGGGCCCGGCGGCCTCTCGCGGGCAGCCAGCTGTCACGCAAGAGCGGTGAATCGCGGGTCGCCTGCCACCGGGCCCAGGAGGAGCACCCTGTCGCCGGTCACGAGCGAAACCCGCTGCTGGGGAGAGGAGGCTCGGCCATTTTGTGCGGAGCTTCCCCGGGAATAGGGTTGGCTCAACCAGCTACGAGGCGATAGTACGCGAGGCAATGGGAACGCCCGGCCTGCGGGCACCAAAGCGCGTGGATCTGGGCGACGCATTATTGCCCACGGTCCTCGTCGCGCTGTGCGGGTTGGCCCTGTTCATCTACTTCTTCCGGCTCGGCCTGCCGAGCTGGCGCGGAGACGAGGTCCTCTACCGCAACGCGGGCCAGGCGCTCCTGCGCGGCGACTTCGCCGGAAACGTCGAGAACACCCCCTTGGCCCAATATATCCTCGGAGTGGCTTCCGAGCTGTTCGGCTCGGGCAAGCTCGCGGTGCGGGCGCCGACGGCGGTCGCCGGACTGCTGACCGGCGTCTTTCTCGCCCTCCTCGCCCGGCGTGTCGGGGGCTGGTGGGCGGCGGCGCTCGCGTTCGCCCTCTGGTGCCTGCTGCCGAGGCCCGCAGTGATCGGGGGTGTAGACATCGAGCAGATCAAGATCGAGCGCTACGGGCGGCTCGACGTCTACATGGGACTGTTCGTGGCGGCCTCACTGTTCGCCGGGTGGCGTTGGGCCGAGACTGGCCGCTGGCGCTGGGCCGTCGGCGCGGGCGCGGCGGTTGGCCTTGCCGCGGCCTCCAAAGCGCCCGGTGTACTCGTCCTTCCCGCCATCCTCGCCTGTGGGATCGTTGCGCTCAGGCCTAGGCGCCGCTCGCTGCTCCAGGCGGCGACCGTGGCCGCGGGGTCGCTCCTGGTACTCGTCCTTGTTTACCTCCCCGCGGCGGGAGAGCTGCCCTCGCTGCTGGACAGGATGCGCGACGCGCAGCGCCTTCATGCGGCGCTGGGGCATCCGTTCGTCTTCGACGGCACGCTCTACACGCACTCTCCCCCGTGGGCAAACCTGTGGTGGCAATGGAAAAGTCTCGGCACGCCAGCCACTGTCTCCGTCGCTCTCTGCCTGCTGATCGCCCCCTTCGTGCTCCGGCGCGCCCTGGCCGTGCTCCTGATCGGCGCGACCCTCCTTCCCTTCGTGTTCTTTGCGTTCGTCCTCGGCTATGCGCTGCCTCACTACTACTACGACTGGCAGCCCGCGATGATCGTCACCTGCGCGCTGGCCCTCTACGAGCTCAGCCGGCGGGCGATCCCGTATCGCGTCGTCGCCGCCCTCGCGCTATGTCCCCTCGTCTTTGCGGCGGCGGGAACAGTTCGCGACGTGGCCAGCCTCGCGCCTCGCGACTACACGGCGCTCGAACGCGAGCTAGGCGATCGGTTGGGCGGCGAAGTGGTCATCACCAACACCTTCGACTTCGGATTCAACCTGCCCGACGTCCCGGTCACTTTCGATCCCGCCGCGGTTCCCGGTCTGGCCGCGGTGGTCGACGACACGACCGTCTCGAGCCGGAGGCCGAATCCTCGCATCGCGAACTTCGTGCGTCGCCACCGGTCCAAGCTCGACCTGCACAGAGTCGATTTCTTGCGCGTCTACCTGCCACGCTCGCCCGCGGAGGCGCGACGGTAAAGGGGTAGCCTCCGGTTCAGGCAGAGGAGACGGATGCCCCGGGCGCAGCGCGGGCGCGGCTGGGCGACTCAGCGCGGGACTCGTAGGGTTCGCTCGAGGTCGGAGTTGGCGGCTTACCTCCGAGCACCGTCACCCGAGGGCGCGGACGCTCGAGTGGGGTCGAGGTCGAGGGGACGAATGCCTCGATTTGGACGATTCGGGCCGGCAAGATCGTCCGAGTGGTGTGGTTCGGAAGGCGCAACGAGGCCCTCGAAGCCGCCGGGCTGTCGGAGTAAACCCAGGTCCAGACGGCTCGCGGTCCCGAAAATCTCCGACTTTTTTCACAGGTTGCCAACCGGCGGTCTTCTGAGCGGGCAGTCCTCCCTCGGCACCCTCCCTCCCCTAGGCCGCGAGATACTGCGCGGGCGATGTCGGAGGAGAACGTGGAGCTGTATCACCGGTCGGTCGAGGCCTTCAACCATCGGGACTGGGACGCTTTTTTGGCCCTGATGGGTGAGGAGGTGGTCGTTGAGTCGCGCCTGGTGGCGATGGAGGGCGCCTACCACGGTCACGAGGGATTGCATCGATGGTGGGACGCCTTTCTCGGTGCCTTCCCCGACTACACCCTTGTGGTCGAGGAGGTGCGCGACCTCGGAGACACGACGCTCGCCCATGCCCGAGGTAGGGGGCATGTGACTGGTAGCGCGACGCCGCTCATCGATTCGTTCTGGGAAGCGCTGAGGTGGCGAGACGGCAAATGCGTCTGGTGGCGCAACTGTGCGACCGAGGCCGACGCCCTCGAAGCCGCCGGGCTGTCGGAGTAGGTCGTTCAAGGAGCCTGCCCTTGCAAAACCGAACATCGGGTTTAGGGTCTCGGACATGAGGAGGCTCGGCTTAGTCCTCACGGTCAGCGCAGTCGCCCTCGCCCTGATCCCGAGCCCTGCGAAGGCTCAAACCGAGCCGCCGAGCCTCGGGTGCATTCCGACCTCCGACACCCCCGTTCAGACCGATCTTGTCGGCCCTCTCCCCCCCAGCGCGGGGCTGTTCATCCTCGTCTCGCCTCCCCCGAATCTGGTCCTCTTCCCTGGCGACCTCAACCCGGACGGGACCATCGTCTTCGCGGCCGGTATCCCCCCGGGTACCTATCCCGTCCGATTCTTCGATATACGTAGCGGTGTCTCGTTCGTCGTCGGGTACCTCCAGATCGGCAACTGCGCTCCGACGAGCAAGGACCAATGTAAGAACGGCGGCTGGCGCAACTATCCGCAGTTCACGAACCAGGGGCAGTGCATCGCTCTCGTGAATCACGGCCCCTAGCGAGCGCCCCTTGGACGCCGCCGGGCTGTCGGAGTAGGCGATGTCGCAGGGGTCCTCGCCTGCCTTGACTAACGATCGGCAAGTGGTATAGCTGGACCCATCGCCGGTCCTTGGCCGGTAGTCGACTTCTGGAGGTGGACCCCAGATGCTGCTCCCCGCTTCGCGGCCTGGTCGCGCTCGGCCTGCTCGCGGCAGCGCTCGTTGGACTCGGCGGTGCGAGCGCAAACGCCTCCCACACGCCCGACGGCCAGCCAGCCGATCGGGACTTCGTCACCGGGGAGTCCGGTGGGGAGGTTCAGGGCTCGGGGTCCTGCGGGACCTTCCAGTTCATCACGGTCTTCGATGCCAGCAGCGGCCGATCGGGGGAGAACCCCACCGGGACGGTGCGGATCGACGGCGTGACTTGCTTCGGACGCACGACGATCGCCACCTACAACGTCACCTGTCTCGCGGTCGTCGGCCACCAGGCGACGATCGGCGGCGTTGTTGTGCCAAACCCGTCTCCGCTTCCCGCCAACGCGCTCTTCTACGTCGAGGACGGTGTCGGCGGGGCACCCGACCGCGCGGGGCCCGAGCTCGCGCCGACCGCGCCCGCTGACCTGCCCGGCTCCACCTTTCGATGAGACGCAACCGACGCCAGCGTGACCGGAGAGCTCACCGTGCACGACGCGGTGGCCATGCCGAACCGAACCGCGCCAGTGCTTCGGCGGCGCTGGCAGCGGTACGGCTTCGAGAACCTCGGCAAGTGCCTGGCGTTCGTCGTCAAGCTTCGCCTCTGCGAGTACTTCGAGCAACGGCCCGGCCACCTGCCGAAGTTCTGCCCGCCGACGCCACCTCGCTCGACCTAGGTGGCTATCCGCGAGGACGAATACGCAGACCGTGTCGCGGCCCTCGAAGCCGCCGGGCTGTCGGAGTAGGCGATTCAGTTCGTCGCCTCCCGCGCCTCGCCGAGCGGGATGCCGAGCTCGAGCGCGGTCACGCCCGCGGTGCTGAGCTTGAAGACGACCCGGTCGTCGGTCAGGCCGATGTCGAACCAGCCGCGCTCGTAGAGCTTGTGGCACTGCGGCAGGTACTCGAGTCGCGGCGGGAACGGGCCGTAGCGGATCGCGGTCGCGACCAGGCCCATCTGGTCCTCGGTCAGTTCGTCCATTGGGTTCCTTTCGTCTCGGCGACCGATGCCGCCGGGGGGAACCGTAAGAAACCCCGGCGGCACGATCGCTTGCCCCATATCCGCGGAGCACGTCTTGGATCAGTTCAACCCGGTCACGGCCACGAATGCGGACGGCCTGAACACTCCGAGGGCGAGCCGAAGCTCGGCTCGAAGCGTCGTGATGTCGCTCGCGAAGTAGCTGCCGTGGGAGTTGGTCGCCTCCACGGTCACGCCTCCCCTGCGGAAGACCGCGGCTCCTTCGTTGAACGCGCCGACCAAGGCGGTGCCTTGGGTGATCGCACTCGTGACCAGCACCCGCATATCCCAGAGCGCGCCGGCGCTGAACTGAGACGCCGACGACGGTCCCTGCGGACCTCCATACGGTCCGTGGAAAGGACCACCGCCCATGAACTGGCCGTTGTCGTCCTTGGCGGTGCGAATCGTCTGCCGGTTGGTCGGATGGATGACGCACACGGTGGGATCCAAGAAGCTCGAACCCCGGACGCCGTTCGCGGCCTTGAAGATCGCGAGCGCGGAATCGTCGGTCCCGCGGGCGTAGGTCCCGATCGCCCGCCCCGAGGCCACGAAGCCTTGGAGGTTCGGGCGCAGTCCCGTTGCCGAGCAGCAGCTGTTGCTCCTCGATCTGCTTGACGAACAGGGTCAGCCGCGAGTTGAGGTAGGCGCTGATCTGGGGCGCGTCTTCCAACATCTCATCGGAGATCGGCAGGATCGTCGCGATTGCGGACCGGCTCGGAGACCTCGCCGAAGACGCTCAGCTTTCCGGCTTGACGGCGGCCTCTGCGGTCGGGGCAGCCGCGTTGGTCGCCGTCGTCTCCGAGACGTATCGGACCGGGTTGCCCGGTGCCGGCTGGTTGGGGATCAGATCGGCCAACTAGGGACGCTGGAACAGCATCTGGACGACCCCGGGCGTGTAGCCCGCCGGCGTCAGCCCCGTGTCCGCCGTGGTCGTCAGCGTGCCCTTGGTCTCCAGCTCGATCGGCCCGGTGAAACGAGCCCGAGCCGAGCCCGCGGGCGATCAGCGATTTGTAGCCCTGCGACTCGACGAACTGGTCGCCGAGACCGCCGACGAACGGG
>CAVTCA010000006.1:0-7309 GCA_963733075.1 uncultured Solirubrobacterales bacterium
GCGCCGGCGACCCCGCCGCCGCCGCCGAGACCGTCCGCACCCACATCCGCGGCACCGAGCACATCCTCGCCGGGCTGATCTGAGCCCGGCCGCCGCTACCTGACCCGGAACGAGGGCGAGACGGCACCAGCGCAGGCGGCGCTGCCCGGCGCGACGCTCTCGGCGACGATCGCGTAGTGGCGGCCCGGGCGCGCCTTTAGCCGGGCCTTGAAGTTGCCGCCGAAGTCGGTCGCCAGCACGAGCACCGCGGCGTCGGGCCCCTCGAGCCGGCGGTAGATCGTCACCGTGCGGTTGGCGACGCAGGCGGGCACCGACGAGACCTTGCCGCTGAAGCGCTTGCGCTTGGCCGAGTACTTGAGCGAGGCGAATGTCTCCGAGGCGGGGCAGCCGCTCGCCGTCGCCCCGGCGAGCACCGGGCCAGAGGTCGGCGTCGTCGGCGACGCCGTCCGCGTCGGCGTCGGTCGCCGCGCGGGCCGGAACCGCCGTCGCCACCGTCGCGAGCAGGGCGGCGATCGCCGCGAGCGCGAGCGCGGCGCGACGATCCCTCCGCAGCCGATGGTCCGCATCCATGCCCGTCGAGAAACCGTCCGGACGGCGGAAAGAGCGGCAGGGGGCCCGCGGGTCGGTTGCGCATCGCAACGTCGGGGGTATGGTCAGAGCGTCGTCGAGCCTCAGGAGGCCCAGATGGAGCAAGGTGACAAGGACTTCAAGATGGCGTTCTCGGTCATGGCGCTGCTGGTGTTGATCGCCTTGGTGGTGACTCTGCTCGCCTAGGCGCGGATCCGCTCGCCCTTCGGGTCGAACAGCGGCTCGGTCGCCACCTCGCCGGCGACCCACTCGCCGAAGATCTCAACCTCGATCGGGGTTCCCGCCTCGGCGTGCTCGGGCGGCAGGTAGGCGTAGGCGATCGAGCGCTCGACCGTGTACCCGTAGCCGCCCGTGGTCACCCGGCCGACGATCTCGCCACCGACCCGGACGGGCTCGTTGCCGAGCGCGACCGAACGCGGGTCGGAGAGGGTCAGGCAGCAGAGCCTGGTCCGCGGCCCGGCCTCCTTCGCCTCGACCACCGACTCGCGGCCGATGAAACCGCCCTCCTTGTCGAGCTTGACGCAGAAGCCGACCCCGCCCTCGTAGGGGGTCTCGTCCGGGGTGATGTCGGCGCCCCAGACCCGGTAGCCCTTCTCGAGCCGCAGCGAGTCGATCGCCCGGTAGCCGCCGGCGACGATCCCGTGCGGCTCGCCCGCCGCCCACAGCGCCCGCCAGAGGCCCGAGCCCGTACTCGGTCGGGCAGTAGAGCTCCCAGCCGAGCTCGCCCACGTAGGTGACCCGGAGCGCCCGCACCGGGATCGAGCCGACGGTGATCTCGCGCATCGCCATGTACGGGAAGGCCTCGTTGGAGAGCTCGGCAGGGGTCAGCGCCGCGAGCACCTCGCGCGCCCTCGGGCCCCAGATCCCGAAGCACGACCAGGCGGAGGTCACGTCGCGGACCTGGGCGCTGCCGTCCTCGGGCAGGTGCTTGCGGATCCACTCGCGGTCGTGGTTACCGAACGCCGTCCCGGTGACGATCTGAAACAGCTCGTCGGAGAGCCGGGCGACGGTGAAGTCGCACTCGATCCCGCCGCGCGTGTTGAGCATCTGCGTGTAGGTGATCTTCCCGTGCTCGCGCGCGACCCGGTTGTCGCAGAGCCGCTCGAGCAGGCCGGCCGCCCCGGGGCCGGCGATCTCCATCTTCGCGAACGAGCTCTCGTCGAACAGCGCCACGGCCTCGCGGGTGGCCCGGTGCTCGGCGCCGATCGCGGGCGACCAGTGCCGGCCGGCCCAGCCCCGCGGACGCAGCGAGTCGTCGCCCGCGGCGGCGTTCGACTCGTACCAGTTGACCCGCTCCCAGCCCGACTTCTCGCCGAACGCCGCCCCGTGCTCGGCGTGCCAGGCGTTGGCGGCGGTCAGTCGCAGCGGGCGGCCCGCGGAGCGCTCGTGGTTCGGATAGCGGATGTCGTAGTAGGTCTCGTAGGTCTCGCGGGTGCGCGCGTGGGTGTAGGCGGGCGAGCGGTACTGGGAGCCGAACCGGCGCACGTCCATCTCCCACAGGTCGAGGCTCGGCTCGCCCTCTGCGATCCACTCGGCCATCACCTTGCCGATCCCGCCGGCGCCGGCGAGCCCGTGCGCGCAGAAGCCGGCGGCGACGAAGAACCCGCGCACCTCCGACTCGCCGAGGCAGAACTCGTTGTCGGGCGTGAACGCCTCCGGGCCGTTGATCAGCTTGGTGATCTTGGCCTCGTCCATCACCGGGACCCGGACCTTCGAGTTCTCGGTGATCTCGGCGAACCGGTCCCAGTCGTCCTCGAGCAGACGGCCGTTGAAGTCCGGTGGGATCGCCTCGAACCCGCCCGGTCCGTCGGGCAGGAAGGCGGGCTGGGAGTCACGCTCGTAGCCGCCCATGACCAGGCCGCCGCCGTCCTCGCGGAAGTAGACGAGCAGGTCGGGGTCGCGCAGGGTCGGCAGCCGCCGGTCGGCGGAATGCTCGCGGACGGGCTGCGTGACCAGGTACTGGTGGCCGAACGGGATCACCGGAACCCGGACCCCGGCCAGCCGGCCGATCTCGGCCGCGAACATGCCGCCGGCGTTGACGACCACCTCCGCCTCGATCCGCCCCTTCTCGGTCTCGACCGCGCGCACCCGCCCGCTCGGCGACCTCGATCCCGGTCACCCGGGTGTTCTGGAACACCTGCAGGCCGCCCTCGCGGCGGGCGACGTCGGCGAGCGCGTAGGTGAGCTGCGAGGGGTCGATGTAGCCGTCGGTCGGCAGCCAGGCAGCGCCGAGGACGCCCTCGGTGCTCATCAGCGGGAACCTCTGCTTCGCCTCGTCGGCCGAGATCAGCTCCAGCGGCAGGCCGAAGGTCTTCGCCCAGCCCGCCTGGCGCCGCAGCTCCTCCATCCGCTCCTCGCTCGAGGCGAGCCGGATGCCGCCGCACTCGACCCAGCCGGGGTCGAGCTCGGACTCCGCGGCGAGCCCGCGGTAGACGTCGACCGAGTGCATCATCATCTTCGTCAGCGAGACCGAGCCGCGCAGCTGGCCGACGAGGCCGGCCGAGTGGAAGGTCGAGCCCGAGGTGAGCTCGGCGCGGTCGAGGAGCACGACGTCGCGATATCCGAGCTTCGCCAGGTGGTAGGCGATCGAGGCGCCGCCGACGCCGCCGCCGATGATCACGCAGCGGGCCGAGCCGGGCAGCTCAGCTCGCGGGCTCATTGGCCTCCCTCAGCCAGCTGCGGAAGCGTGGATCGGCGGCGGTCTCGCGGAGGCGGTCGAAGTGGCGGTCGGCGTAATCGGAGAAGTCGAAGTCGAGCTCGGAGACGACCCGCTGCACGACCCCCCACATCGCCTCGCGGAAGTCGGACATGAACCGCATCAGCCGCAGGGCCGCCAGCCGTCCTCCGATCACCGGCTCGCCGAAGTAGTCCGGCGATCAGCGCCTCCTCGGCCGTCTCGTCGAGCTCGTTGTTGACGGCGAAGTTGGCGAGGTCGAAGTAGCGATCGCCCATTCCGGCGTACTCCCAGTCGACGAGGTAGAGCCGCCCGCCCGCGGCCGCGGCGATGAAGTTCGCCGCCAGCAGGTCGTTGTGGCAGGGCACCGGCTCGTGCTCGGGGCCGGTCAAAGCCGCCTCGATCTCGGCCGCACAGCGCGTGCGCCTCGGCGTAGGCGTCGGGCAGGGTCGCGCCGCGACCCGCCGCGGTCTCGGCGTAGGTCTCGACGATCCGGAAGGAGTCGAAGCTCGTGCTCAGCGGCTGCTCGAGACCGTGGAAGACGCGCAGCGAACGCGCCACTTCGGCGAGCACGGCCGGCCTCCGCAGCTGCTCGGAGCTCAGCCCCTCGCCCTCGATGAACTCGGTGACGATGCATTGGGGATCGTCGAGCATCGCGGCGACCTCGGGGGCGATCCCGCACTCGGCCGCGCGCTCGTTCGCGATCAGCTCGGCGCCGCGGTCGATCTCGAGCAGCGAGGTGTCCTTGCCGGGGATCCGGATCACGTACTCGGCGCCGCCGAAGCGGGCGCGGAAGTTGCGATTGGTGATCCCGCCGTCCAACGGCACCGGCGTTTCCGCCGATTCGCCCAACCGGCGACTGAGCCGATTCACGATTGCCTGCAACTGGACATCGGGGGGTTGACTCCCATCCGCCTCCGGGTTTAGGGTCGCGTCGTCCATAGGTCGGGCTGGCACACCTTTTATCGCACGGACGTGGTGGCCGACCTCCGATGAGGGGAGAAACTCATATGGCGTCGGTCGATCAGCTCAGGGACGAGGACGAGAAGCAACTCGCCGAGATGGGGATCAGACAGGATCTCCACCGCGGCTGGAGCGCGTTCTCGAACTTCGCGATCTCGTTCACGATCATCTCGGTCCTCGCGGGTTGCTTCACGACCTACGGGCAGGCTTGGAACAACGGCGGGCCGATCGCGATCTCGTGGGGCTGGATCCTGATCTCGATCCCGATCCTGATCATCGGCTTCTGCACGTCGGAGATCGTCGCCAGGTACCCGACCGCCGGCGGCATCTACTGGTGGGCCGCGCGTCTCGGCGGTCCCGTCTGGGGCTGGTTCACCGGCTGGTTCAACCTCGCCGGCCTGGTCGGCGTGGTCGCCTCCGTCGTCTACGCCTCGGCCACCTTCCTCAACGTCGTCCTCGGCCTCTACGGGGTCGAGATCTTCGGGGTCAACTTCGGCGACTCCGAGCACATCCTCGGCGAGACCTTCCTGCTCTTCGCGATCATCCTCGCGATCCACGCGACGATCAACATCATGCGCACCCACCTGCTGGCGATCACCAACAACATCTCGGTGTTCGTCCACGTGTTCGGTGTCGTGGTCATCATCGCGATCCTGGTCTTCGTCCCCGACGACCACCAGAGCGTCGACTTCGTCTTCACCGAGCGGATCAACAACTCCGGCTTCAGCATGGACATGTTCTGGTTCTACGTGCTGCCGCTCGGCTTCCTGCTCACCCAGTACACGATCACCGGCTTCGACGCCTCGGCCCACATCTCCGAGGAGACACACGACGCCTCCAGATCGGCGGCCCGCGGAGTCTGGCAATCGATCTTCTACTCGGCGGTGATCGGCTGGTTCGTGCTGCTGGCGATCACGTTCGCCGCGACCGACCCGGAGGGCGTCACCGCAGGCGAGGGCTACGGCGCCGGCAGCTCGCTCGAGATCTTCAGCCTCTCGCTGTCGACCGCGGCGTTCAAGGCGGTGGTCCTGATCTCGACCATCGGCCAGCTGTTCTGCGGCGCTCGCCTGCCTGACCAGCGCCTCGCGGATGTGCTTCGCCTTCTCCCGCGACCACGGCCTGCCGGCCTCGGACAGGCTCTCGAAGGTGAACGCGAGCGGCACGCCGCGCAACGCGGTGATCACGATGGCGGTCGCCGCGCTGCTGATCACGCTGCCGGCGCTGAAGGGCAACTCGGCCGGCGACCCGTTCCCGTTCGCGTTCTTCGCGGTCGTCTCGATCACCGTGATCGGGCTCTACATCGCCTACGCGATCCCGATCTACCTGCGCTGGCGCCAGGGCGACGAGTTCGAGCAGTCGCCGGCCTGGAACCTCGGCAACAAGTGGCGCTGGATGAACCCGTTCGCGTTCATCTGGGTCGGGATCATCACGATCATCTTCTGCCTGCCGTTCACCCCGGCGGCGGTGCCGTGGAACGACGAGTTCAGCTGGGAGGCGCTCAACTACGCGCCGCTGACGGTCGGCGCGGTGATCGTGTTCGCCACGATCGCCTGGTATCGCGGGCGCGAAGAACCACTTCACCGGCCAGACCCGCAACATCGACATCGAGGAGGCGCTGACCGCGGATCGAGGAGCAAGCCCGCCACCGGTCCGTAACGTCTCCCGGGTGAAGCTCGACGAGCTCAAGCAGGCGGTCGCGGATGGCACGGTCGACACCGTGCTGCTCGCGATCGCCGACATGGAGGGGCGGCTGCAGGGCAAGCGCCTGACCGCCTCCCACTTCCTCGCCGACACGCTCGAGCACGGCGCCGAGGGCTGCAACTACCTGCTCGCGGTCGACGTCGACATGGAGACGGTCGGCGGCTACGCGATGGCGTCGTGGGAGCGCGGCTACGGCGACTTCGAGATGGTCCCCGACCTCGACACCCTGCTGCCCGGTGCCGTGGCACGAGGGCACGGTGATGCTGCTCGCCGACCTGCAGTGGGCCGACGGCACCGAGGTGGTCGCCTCGCCGCGCCAGATCCTGCGCCGCCAGCTCGCCCGGCTCGCCGACCGCGGGCTGATCGCGAACGCCGGCACCGAGCTCGAGTTCATCGTCTTCAACGACACCTACGAGGAGGCGTGGAAGAAGGCCTACCGCGACCTCGAGCCGGCCAACCTCTACAACATCGACTACTCGCTGCTCGGCATCGGCCCGGGTCGAGCCGCTGATCCGCCGGATCCGCAACGAGATGGCCGCCGCCGGGCTGACGGTCGAGAACTCGAAGGGCGAGTGCAACCTCGGCCAGCACGAGATCAACTTCCGCTACGGCGAGGCGCTGGCGTCCGCCGACGACCACGTGATCTACAAGAACGGCGCCAAGGAGATCGCCGCCCAGGAGGAGATGGCGATCACCTTCATGGCCAAGTACAACGAGCGCGAGGGCAACTCGTGCCACATCCACCTCTCGCTCGCCGAGCGAAGGCGGCGGGAACGCGTTCGCCGCCGATCGCCAGATGTTCGACCGCTTCATCGCCGGGCAGCTCGCCGGGATGCGCGAGCTGACCCTGTTCTACGCCCCGCACGTGAACTCCTACAAGCGCTTCGTCCCCGGCTCGTTCGCCCCCACCGCGGTCGCCTGGGGCAACGACAACCGCACCTGCTCGCTGCGCGTGGTCGGCCACGGCGAGGCGCTGCGGGTCGAGAACCGGCTCCCCGGCGCCGACGTCAACCCGTACCTGGCGCTGGCGGCGATGATCGCCGCCGGCCTGAACGGGATCGACTCCGAGCTCGAGCTCGAGCAGCCGCAGGAGGGCAACGCCTACACCGCCGACAAGCCGCACGTATCGACCAACATGTACGAGGCCCGCGACCTGTTCGCCGGCAGCGAGCTGGCGCGCGACGCCTTCGGCCAGGAGGTGGTCGACCATTACCTGAACCGCGCCAAGGTCGAACTCGAGGCGCTCGAGGCGACGGTCACCGACTGGGAGCGCTTCCGCGGGTTCGAGCGACTATGAGGCGGACGGCCGGTGATCGGGGTCAGCGCCGCGGTCGAGACCGCCACCTGGGCAGTGTGGCGCGAGGTCGAGGTGAACGTCTCGCA
>CAVTCA010000007.1:0-180991 GCA_963733075.1 uncultured Solirubrobacterales bacterium
GCCGCCTACGTCGTCGACCGGTTGCTGGAGCGCAATCCGGACGTCTCGCCGGAGCTGATCGAGGACGTCTACTGCGGCTGCGGCATGCCCCAGGGGCTGCAGGCCTTCAACGTCGCCAGGATCATCGCCCTGCTGTCCGAGCAGCTCCCCCAGGAGGTCACGGGGACGACGATCTCGCGCTACTGCGCCTCCTCGCTCGACGCGATCCGCCACGCGGCGAACGCCGTCAAGGCCGGCGAGGGCGATGCCTACGTCGCGGCCGGGGTCGAGTGGGTGCGCGCGCTACAACGAGCGCAGCGAGGCCGCCGGCGCCGCGGACCAGAACGAGCAGCTGCAGGGCAAGGACGGGACCCCGAACGCCTACATCGAGATGGGCCTGACGCCGCCGTGAACGTGGCCAAGACGCTACGAGGTCAGCCGCGCCGACATGGACAAGTACGCCCAGCGCTCGCAGGAGCTCGCGGCCGCCTGGCAGCGCAGGACGGCTTCTTCGACGCGGGAGATCGTCCCCGTCGCCGGACCAGGAGGGCAACGAGAGTCGCTCAAGGACGACGGACCCGCGGGCGCGCCGCCACGCTGGAGAAGCTGGCGGAGCTGCCCAGAGGCGTTCGAGGGCGGCGGCGGCGTGACCGCGGGCAACTCGTGTCCCGCTCAACGACGGGGCAGCGGCCGCGGTCCTGGTGATGTCGAGGCAGCAAGGCGAAGGAGCTCGGCCTGAAGCCGACGCGCGCAGGATCGTCACGCGCCGCGACCTGGGGCAACGAGCCCGAGTACATGGGGGTCGCTCCCGATCGGCGCGATCAAGAAGGTGCTGGACCGCTCCGGGATGTCGCATGCGCGACGTCGACGTGGTCGAGCTGAACGAGGCCTTCGCCGCCCAGGTGATCCCGATCATGGACGAGTGCGACATCCCGCTCGAGAAGCTGAACACCGCACGGCGGCGCGATCGCGCTCGGGCACCCATTCGGGATGACGGGCGTCGCGGATCATGACCACGCTGCTGAACGTGACCTGGAGACCGACGACGGCACGCGGTCGGCCTGGAGACGATGTGCGTGGCGGGCGGCCAGGGCGAGGCGATGCTCGTCGAAAGGCTCAACTAACCCGCGCACGTCCTCGACCTCGCCTGCGGTCTGCGGGGCCGGAGCTGAGGCACCGCCGTGGATCTCGTCCCGACGCTGATCTCGAGCGGGTGGGCGTCGGGGGTCAACGCGTGGGCGACGGTGCTGGTGCTCGGGCTGCTGGGCCGGGCCGGGCATCGGCGCCGAGGCGGTGCCCGGAGGCAGCTCACCGAGACGCCGGTGCTGGCCGGGGCCGGCGGTCATGTACGCGGTCGAGTTCGTCGCCGACAAGGTGCCGCTGTTCGACAGCGTCTGGGACCTCGGCCAGACCGTGTTCCGGCCCGCTGATCGGCGGCCTGGATCGGCGATCGAGTTCGCCGGCGCCGACGGCGGCTGCGGGCCTCGATCAGGCGCTCGCCGGTGGCGCGACCGGGACCTTGGCGCTCGCCAGCCACGCGGTCAAGGCGAGTCTGCGCCTGGGAATCAACGCCTCGCCGGAGCCGTTCACCAACATTGTCGCGAGTGTCGGCGAGGACCTCGCCGTGGGCACGGTCACCGCGCTCGCGCTGCAACAGCCCGAGCTGGCGGCGGCGATCGCGCTCATCCTCCTCGTCGTCGGAGCGACCCTGGTGGTCTTCCTCTGGCGGCGAATCCGCCGCGCCTGGGCGACCGTGCGCGAACGCTACGGACGTCCGGCGCCGCCCTGAACGGCGGCGGCCGAGGCCGCCCGGCGTCCCGCTGCGGACGCCCGGCGCCGAGCTCTAGCCGGCAGCCTCGAGGGCCGCGGTCGCCTGGTCCGCGGCGTCCTGGCAGGCCTGGATCGCCAGCTCGCGGGCGTCGCCCTCGGCAACGTCCTCGGCTTGGCTGGCGCACTGCTCGAACGCCTCGCGAGCCTGCCCGCAGGCCGTCTGGGCGGCGGACTCGGCGGGCGTGCCCTCGACCACGTCGAGGCAGGCGTTGTAGACGTCGTCCGGCGTGCTCAGGTCGGAGTCGGACGTGTCCTCGGTCGTCGTCTCGTCGCCGGTCGTCGCTTCGGTCGTCGTCGTCTCGGCGGCCGTCGTGGTGGTGGTGGTGGTGGTGTCGTCGTCGCCGCCGCAACCGGCCGCGATCAGGCCGCAGGCCAGCAGCGCGAACAGCGCAGCCGGCCACCTACCGCTTCTCATCTCGAGCTCCTTGGATGGATGTCCCCGCACGGCGAGCCGCCGCAAGTCGGCGGGGATCCTACGGCAGGCTCTCGTTCGAGCCCGAGGCCGAGCGCTGATGCGGCCGACTCAGTCCTCGAACAGGGCGTATCCGTACTTGCCGCCGCGCTTTCTGGGCGAGCTTCACGATGGGCCGAACATCCGCTCATCGTCGTTGGACTCGATGGTGCGCAGGGTCGAGCACACCCTCGAGGCGGCGCGGGTGGGGAAGGTGTCGGCGAATGTAGCGCTCCTGGCCCGAGGGCTCTTCGACCTGGTCGGCGAAGATCTGGGCTGATCCACGAGGACCACGATCTGCACGTAGATGTCGAGGCGGTCGAGGCTCCGGCGCGCGTGTGCTGGAGCTGGACGTTGACGGTCTCGTGGCATCGGGCTCTCAGCAGCAGCTTCTCCATCACCGTGCGCGGCTCGGGACCTGCTCGGGGTTCACCGTCGGCGTTTGCTCGGAGCCCGATGGGCCTCCGCGAGCTTGTCTGAGCGGCCTCGCGCTGGATCCGGCCTGGTAGGTCGTCGAAGAGCACGCCGATCGTCCCGATAGGATCCTCCGGCCCCGAGGCGCAGATCGCCGACTTCGCCGCTTCTCGGCCAGCGGCTTCGCTCCCCGAGGGGGCGACGAACGCCGCAGGACGTCGTTGGCGCCTCGAAGATCAGGAAGCTCCTGATGAGCAGGATCTTCGCTCGTCTCAGGCTGGTCGCGCATGTGCACAGCACGCCCTTCTCCAGCTGCAGCACCCGTTCGCCACGTACAGGAGCGCTACGGACCTTGCCAGATCACCGATTCGCCCACTTCAAGTACATCCTCGATCCCACAGTCGACCAGCCCGCAGGCATCAGGTCGCACATCGACTGAGCCCGAACAGGTCGGAGCCCATCCAGCGATCTTCTCCTCGACCAGCTCGAACTCGGCCAGGGGGCGCCGAACTGCACCCGGCTCCTTGACATCGTCGATCGACAGGTCGAGCAGCCTTCGGTCGCCCAACGACCATGCCGGCCCGATGCGGCCGTTGTTCAGGTAGCGTCGCAATCTGCGAAGCCCCTCGCCGGCTCGCCGACGTTCTCGGCCCGGGACCCTGGCGTCGTTGAGGTCGGCGGCGCAGGTCGTTCCCCGCGCCAGCCCATCGTCTCGTAGCGCTCGCCGATCTCGAGGGCCACCCGTCCCCTTCTCGAAGAACAGCGCGATCTGCCAGTTCCTTCCCGTCGACCTCGCGGCGCCGCGACACCCGTGAACCTCGTCGCCCTTGAGCCAGTTTGGATGTTCACGCTTCGCGACCCCGACGCCCCACGGCCGTCTGAGCTGCTCCACCGCGCGCGACTTGATCTCGTAGGCGTAGAGACCAGCATCGGGCTGGGTCGAGCGTGAGCCGGCGACTTGCGACCGGCGCGAGGTACGGGCCGGACACGCTCCTTCTGCTCGTCGCTGCCGAACATCTCGATGCCCTTGAAGCCGATCGACTGGTCCACGCCGAGCACGATCAAGCGTCGCGTCGATCTACGCGAGAAGGTCTCGAAGACACACACGTAGCCGGTCTACGAAAAGGCCCTGGCCTCCGTACCTCTGGTCGACGTAGAGGCCGCAGAGCCCCGCCTCGCCGAGCTCGCGGTCCGTCCGTCGCCGGTCCATCGCTTCTCCTCGATCTTGCAGTCGTCCATGCGCGGGGCCGATCTCGCGTGCGGCGGCGTTGAGCTAGCGGGTCCGCTCCTGCTCGCCGGGTCGGGCGCCGGCCAGGCGACACCATCTCGTGGTGGATTTCGCCCATGGACAGCGACTTGGTGAACGACGAGACCTGGCGCTCGGCTGGTCCTCGATCTGCGCCTGGTCGTCGCCTCCACCGTCGCAGCCTACTCAGCCGGGTGATGCCACTCACCTCAGTGCGAGTGGGGGGATACTGGAGGTGATGTCGGAGCGCGAGCTCGAGATCGTGCGGTCGGTGGTCGCGGCCTGGGACCGCGGCGACGTCGACGAGATGGAGCGCTGGATCGCCGCGGACGCGGAGCTCCGGCCGCTGCGCGCCCAGCTCGAGGGGACCGTCTACCGGGGCCCCGAGGGCTTGCGCGAGCTCTGGGACGACCTCAACGCCGACTGGGAGGACCTGAAGTTGCCGGTCGACGAGCTCCGCGAGGTCGGCGACAAGGTGCTCGCGCTCGGGCGGCTGGTCGCCCGGGGCCGCGCCAGCGGGATCGATCTCGAGGTGCCGATCGGCCAGCTCTGGGAGGTGCGCGACGGCCGCGTGGTCGGCATGGTCGCGTTCTCGGACCCCGAGGACGCGGTCCGGGCCGCGAGCGCCTAATCACTCATCTAGTCGGCGCCCAGGACCCGCTCCAGCGCCTCGCGGTGATAGCGCCAGGGCTCGCCGGAGCGCGCTCGCCCCGAGGGATCGAACTCGCGCACCAGGGCGAGGCCGGCGGCGGTATTCATCGCCACCGCGAGCAGCCGGTCGAAGTCCGGCTTTGCGCCGAGCTCACCCGCGACCTCGGCGGTGAGCTTCAGAGGTTCGCGTAGATCCGCTTCTCCACAGGGACCAGGCGCCGGCGCAGTTCCTCGTCATCCGCGGCCGCCACCCAGAGCTTGACCGCGACGGTGAACACGGGGCTCGAGAAGTCCTCCCATAGCAGGTCGAGCAGTGTCCGCCGGCGGGCGTCGAGGTCGTCGGAGAGCTCGCGCGATCGCTCGCGATAACGCTCGATCCGCTGCTCGGCGAGCCGCTCGAAGGCGGCGGCGACGAGGTCGACCCGGCGGGGGAAGTAGTGGCTCTGGGCGCCCTGGGAGACGCCGGCGAGCTCGGTGACGCGGCGGATCGTCGTGCCCGCGTAACCGACATCGATCAGGCTCTCCACGGCCGCGTCGAGCAGCCGGCCGCGGGTCTCGGCGCGGCGCTCGGACTGGCTGCGCCGCACCCGCCGCGCGGCGTCGACGCTCACTTAAGCGGCCGCAACGGCGGCCGGGTCGGCTCGTCCTCGCGGACTCCGCCTCACAGAGTCTCGGCGAGCCCGTCCTTGATCACCACCGCGCCGGCATCGGAGCTCGTCTCGTAGGCATGGGTGGCGCGCCCCTCGGCCTCGCCCGCGTCCCAGATCCGCGTCGTGATCGTCTGCTCGGGCAGCGCGATGCTGGCGAAGCGGGCACCCGCGAGCCGCCGCAGCCGCGTCGGGTCGTCGGGGCAGGTGCGCTCGATCAGCGCCCGCGAGGTGAAGGCCATGGTGCAGAGGCCGTGGATGATGATCCCCGGGAGGCCCACCGACTTCGCGAACTCGTCGTCGAGGTGGATCTGCATCGGGTCGCCGGCTGCCTCGGCGTAGCGATACGTCTGATCCGAGTCGAACGTCTGCGCGACCTCCGCATCGGGCCCGCGCTCGCGAAGGGACTCTTCGAAGCCGTGCGCGGGCGCCTCGTCGCCGACGTCCTCCGCGCCCTGGGCGCCGCGGACGAAGGTGACCATGAACTGCTCGACGACCAGGTCGCCGTCCGCTTCGCGTGTCTCTGCCCGGGTGACCACGGTGACCCCCGAGGAGCGCTGGCGCATCCCGATCGGGGTCGCGGTCGTGCTCAGCTCCATCCCGGCCTCGATCGGGCGGTGGTAATGAAAGTCCTGCTCGCCGTGCAGGATCGCGCCGAGCAGCTCGCCCGGGATCACCTGCATGCTCGCCATGCCGGCGGCCTGGAAGGCGGGCACGATCGCGAACACCGGGGGAGCGATCTCGCCCTCCGCGTGGGCCGGGATCGAGTCGTTGGTTGCGGCGCTGTAGGCGGCGATGCGCTCCTTGGTCACCTCGAAGGTGACGGGGTCGCCGGTGGTGCCGATCGCGTCGGCCTTGAACTGGGGGGCGGTCTCGGTAGTCATGGCCGAAACCTAACAAACCGGGCATGCGTTCTGTTAGTTTGCGCTCCCATGCGCGACGGGTGGATTCCGTTGCGTAGTTCGACGTTTGCCGCCCGTCGCGCCGAGAAGGAGACCGAGTGAGCGACCGCACCTACGTGGTCGGGGTCGGCATGACGAAGTTCGAGAAGCCGGGGTCGAAGGAGGGGGACTATCCGGACAGGGCGAAAGAGGCGGGCGCCAAGGCGCTCGCCGACGCCGGCATCTCGTATCCGACGTCGAGCAGGCGTGCGCCGGCTACTGCTACGGCGACTCGACCTGCGGTCAGCGCGCGCTCTACGGAGCTCGGGCCTCACCGGCATCCCGATCGTCAACGTCAACAACAACTGCTCGACCGGGTCGACGGCGCTCTTCCTCGCGCGGCAGGCGGTCGACGGCGGGCAGCGTCGACTGCGCGCTCGCGCTCGGCTTCGAGAAGATGGAGAAGGGCTCGCTCGGGGTCAAGTACACCGACCGCACCAACGCCGATGGACAAGCACGCGATCGATGATCGAGCTCCGCGAGCCGGAGGCGTCGCCGGCGGCGCCGCAGATGTTCGGCAACGCCGGCCGTGAGCACATGGAGCGCTACGGCACCGAGCGCCGAGCAGTTCGCCAGGATCGGCGCACAAGAACCACAAGCACTCGGTCAACAACCCGTACTCGCAGTTCCGGACGCCTACACGCTCGAGGAGATCAAGGCCGCGCCGATGGTCTACGAGCCGCTGACCAAGCTGCAGTGCTGCCCGACCTCCGACGGTGCCGCCGCGGCGATCGTCGCTCGAGCGACTACGTCGACGAAGCACGACCTCAGGGACCGGCGATCGAGATCGTCGGCATGTCGATGGCGACCGACTCTCCTCGACCTTCGAGGACGACACCGACTGCATCAGGCTCGTCGGCTTCGACATGTCCAAGCAGGCGGCGGCGAAGGTCTACGAGCAGGCCGGCGTCTCGGCCCGAGACGTCGACGTCTGCGAGCTGCACGACTGCTTCTCGTCCAACGAGCTGATCACCTACGAGGCGCTCGGCCTCTGCCGCCGAGGGCGAGGGCCGACGAGCTGATCGAGGCCGAGGCGACGTGACCTACGGCGGGCCGGCGGGTGGTCAACCCGTCCGGCGGGCTGATCTCCAAGGGTCACCCGCTCGGTGCGACGGGCCTCGCGCAGTGCGCGGAGCTCAACTGGCAGCTGCGCGGGGACGCCGACAAGCGCCAGGTCGACGGCGCCGAAGCTCGCGCTGCAGCACAACCTCGGGCTCGGCGGCGCCGCCGTGGTCACGATCTACAAACCACCCAGCAACAACTAACAACTCAACGTAAGAAGCCCATGAGCACGACCGCACCCGCCACCCACACCCAATTCACCGACGAGCAGCGCGACTTCCGCGCCGCGATCGCCGACTTCTGCGAGCGCGAGGTCGGGACCAAGGAGCAGCGCGAGCGGCTGACCGCCGGCTACACCGAGCTCCACAACCAGGAGATCTACGAGAAGCTCGCCGAGCTCGGCTGGCTCGGGGTCGCGATCGACGAGGAGTACGGCGGCTCGGGTGGCGGGCTCGTCGACGCGGCGATCTTCCTCGAGGAGACGATGCGCGGGCTGGTGCCGATCGCGGGCTATGGCGTGAGCCTGATCGTCGCCGGCGCCTACGAGCGCTTCGGCACCCCCGAGCAGAAGCAGGAGATCCTCGGCGGGATCACCGCCGGCAGGGTGGAGGCGATCGCGATGTCGGAGCCCGAGGCGGGCTCGGACGTCGGCAACCTCTCGTGCCGCGCCGAGCGCCAGAACGGCGGCTTCGTGCTCAACGGCCAGAAGACCTGGATCTCGGCCGCCCACATCGCCGACCACATCCTGATCATCGCCCGCTCCGACAGCTCGGGCTCCAAGCACGAGGGGCTGACGATGCTCTCGGTGCCCACCGACGCCGACGGGATCGAGATCCGCGGGATCGAGACCATGGGCGGCAGGGAGGTCAACGACGTCTTCCTCACCGATTGCCACGTGCCGGAGGAGCGGGTGCTGGGCCGGGTCGACGGCGCCTGGATGCAGCTCATGGCCGGGCTCAACGTCGAGCGGCTGATCCTCGCCGCAAGCGCCCTCGGGATCGCCCGGCGCGCCTTCGACGACCTCCTCGCCTACGTCAAGGAGCGCCGGCAGTTCGGCCGGCCGATCGGCTCCTTCCAGGCGCTCAAGCACCGGATCGCCGACCTCGCGACCGAGATCGAGTGCGCCCGGCTGCTGGTCTACGACGTCGCCCGCAAGGTCGACGCCGATCCCGACCAGCTGCTGCCGCGCGAGGCCTCGATGGCGAAGCTCAAGGCGACCGAGGTGGCGAAGAAGACGGCGCTCGAGGGGATGCAGATGATGGGCGGCTACGGCTACGCGACCGAGTACGACATGGAGCGCCATGTGCGGACGACGCTGGTGATGTCGATCTACGGCGGCACCAACGAGATCCAGCGCGAGATCGTCTCCAAGACCTACGGGCTCTAGAGCGACCGGCGGACCGGCGCCGCCCGCCGGGCGGCTCCGTAGGCTGGGTCGATGCCGGCGATCCGCCTCGGAGGTGAGGCGCAACCGTGGCCCGATGAGGCGCCCGGGCCGACGGCCCGGCTGCACGCACGGCGGGTCGAGGTCGGCGGGATCGAGACCCGCGCGGTCTCGGCGCCCGGCGAGGGCGTCCCCGCCGTGTTGCTGCACGGCTGGCTCGACAACGCCGACACCTGGCTCGCCGTCCTCGACCGGCTCGCGGTCGCCGGACGCCCGGCGACCGCCTACGACCTGCCGGGGTTCGGCACGGCGCCCCCGCTTGGCTCGGAGCCGGTGCTCGACCAGCTGGTCGGGTTCGCCGCCGCCGCGGTCGAGGCCGCGGCCGACGCCTCCGCGACCGAGGTCGTGGTAGCGGGCAACTCGCTCGGGGGTTGGGTCGCGCTGCGGCTTGCCGAGGACCCCGACCTGCCGCTCGCCGGGATCGTCGCGATCGCCCCCGCGGGGATCCGGATGGCGCCGGCCTTCTTTACGCTCGACCGGGTGCCCGCGGTGACGCGGATCATCGGCATGCCCTCCGCGGTGCCGCCGGCGGTCGTTCGCTCCGTCGCCGGGCGCCTCTATCGCAACCTCGCCTTCGCCGACCCCGGCGGGGTCGAGCCGGCGGTCGTCGACCGCTTCACGCGCTTCCACGTCGATCGGTCCGTGATCCGGGCGCGGCTCGAGTACGCAAAGCGCCTCCGTTCCGAGCTCGAACGCCCCTTCGACGCCGCGGCGATCGAGGTCCCGGTGAGCGTGATCTGGGGCGAGGCGGACCGGCTCTGCCTGCCGGCGGGCGCCGCGGAGCTCGTCAAGGCGCTGCCGCATGCCCGGATCGCGATGCTCGCGGGCGTCGGCCACACGCCCCAGGTCGAGGCGCCGGACGTCGTCGCCGGCGCGGTCTCCGAGCTGGCGGGCTAGCTTCAGGCCCCCGCGGACTATGTCACGGCCATCGGCGCACGCGATGCACGGGCGACGGAAACCGGGCTCAGGGAAGCGGGTGGGACTGCGCCAGCGGCGGGCCGAGGACCGTCATGCCCGCGTCCTCGGCGAGCGCCGCGAAGGCCTCCCGCACAGCCGATCCTTCACCGGCCACCTCCGCGAAGCGCTCGAAGAATCGCTCCATCCCCGGCGACGCGGGGGTGAAGGCGAAGAGCATGTGAGCCTGACCATCGCTCACGTTCTGCCAGCTGTGGGGTGTATCCCGCGGGACGAACGCGAACGAGCCGGGCGCCATGTCCATGACCTCATCTCCGATCCGTAGGCGAAACGCTCCGTCGACGAAGTACATAACCTCGTCCTCGTTCGCGTGCTTGTGAAAGGGCGGGCCCTCCCCGGGCATCGTGACGCTCTCGCAGGCCGTCAGCGCCCCGCCGGTCTCCTTGCCGCGAGCCTTGATCTCGAGCGGCCCCGCGGTCGCAACCGGATTACGCAGCGAGTCGCCCTCTCCCCGCGCCGCGTGGATCGGTAGGGCGTCGCCGCTCATGGCCTCTCCATGTGGGTGTCGGGACCCGGGTTGTCGGCGTGGCGGTGGACGATCTTCCAGGCGTCGTCCTCGCGCCGGTAGATGTGCGTCACGCGAACCAACACTCGCCGTGCTCCTCAATGCCCATCTGACCTCCCTCGGTCGCGTCCGCGGTCTGCGATCCGGCCGCGGGAGTCGAGTCTCTCACGCCAGAGTCGGCGCTTGGGCCTATGCGACGTCTATTAACGAACGGCGCTCCGCGTCGAACGTCTCGCGAAGCTCGACCGTCTCGCGCCGCACCTCTTCCAGGAACGAGCGCAGCTGTTGCCTTGCGCCTTCGGCCTCGGCATCGGGCTCGAGTTTCACCAGAGCGAGCTTTCGATAGATGGCCAGCAGTGCCTCGTCTACGCCGCGAAAGGCGCCCGGGAGGTCATGATCGCGACCGAAACGAATCGACAACCGCTCGTCGAGGAGGACGTCCAGCTCCCGGCCGGCCTGCGAGAGCGCGTTGTACGGCTTCTCTCGCCCTTCGTCGTTGAAGAACTTCCTCCCATCCTGGACGACGTTGGGCTGCGCGGACGCGGCCGTGTGAAGGGCTACACCTGCATCATCGAGAAGGGCCCGAACGGTGCTCAGATCGCTCAGCTTGCGCTCGGCTTCGAGCGCCCGGACCTGCTGCCTCCACCCGATGACGATCGCGGTCGCGGCCACGAGGTTGGGGACGACGATCGCGATGACCGTTCCGGTGTCCACGGCACATAGGTTGAGAACCAACCCGGATGCCCTATTCGCCCCACCGCCTGAGCCGGTCGCTCCTCTCCGGGGGAGAGAAGCACCTATGTACGAGACGATGGCCGCCCGGGAAACCGCCGCCACTCTCGCCCAGTCGGAGTCGATGGAGGGATCAGCCCAGCAGGGGCTCGGCCTCGTCGGCGATCAGTCGCGCCAGCGGGAGCGACGAGGTCGCCGCCGGCGAGGGCGCGTTGCGGACGAAGAGCGCGCCCTCGGCACGCGAGACAAGGAAGTCGTCGATGAGCGCCCCGTCGCGGCCGAGCGCCTGGGCGCGAACCCCGGCCGGTCCGTTGACAAAATCCGAGGCGCGCAGCTCCGGGACCAGCCGTTGCGCGCTGCGCACCAGCGCCCGCCTCGATGCCGCGTGCAGCAACTCGATCAGGGCGGCCCGCCTGAACCGCCAGGCAAGCCGCCAGGTCCCCGGCCAGGCCAGCGTCTCGCGCACGTCCGCCCCCCGGACCCGGCCGAGCTCATACGCGTCCCTCGCCCCCGCGATCAGCGCGGTCGGCCCGAGCAGCACCGAGCCGTCGGTGCCGCGGGTGAGGTGGGCGCCGAGGAAGGGGAGCGCGGGATCGGGGACCGGGTAGAGGTTGGCGGCGACCAGATGGGCGCGGTCGGGGCGCAGGCGCAGGTAGGCGCCACGGAAGGGGACGATCCGGGGATCGGCGGGCGCCCCGGCCGCTCGCGCCAGCCGGTCCGCCCAGGCCCCCGCGCAGACGATCGTCAGCGGCGATCGGGTGGCGCCGGCCGAGTGGGTCACCGTGCCGCCGGCGATCGAGCCGACCTCGCAGCCGAGGTGCAACGAGCCGCCGGCGGCTCGCAGGTCCTCGGAGTAGGCAGCGGCGACGGCGGAGAAGTCGACGATTCCCGTGTACGGCGAGTGCAGGGCCCCGACCCCGACGGCGTGGGGCTCGACCTCGGCGATCTCGGTGGCGTCGAGGCGGCGGAGATCCGGGACGCCGTTGGCATGCCCGCGGCGCTCGAGCTCGTCCAGGCGGCCGAGCTCGGCCTGCCGCGTGGCGACCACCAGCTTGCCGGTCCGGGGGGCGGCGATCCCGCGGACGTCGCAGTACCCGTAGAGCTCGCGCGCCCCGGTGACGCAGAGGCGCGCCTTGAGCGACCCGGGCTCGTAGTAGATGCCCGAGTGGATGACGCCGCTCGAGCGCCCGGTCTGATGGGCGGCGATCGCCGGCTCGCGCTCGAGTACGGCGACCCGGAGGCCGTCGTGGCGCCGGGCGAGCTCGCGCGCGACCGCGAGGCCTACGATCCCGGCGCCGACGACGACGAGGTCCGCTTCGCGGGGCAGGTCGGCGCTCGGCATGAGTTGCGAGACTAGCCGCGTGGCGCTTCCGCTCAAGCCGCCGGTCCAACCCCAGCTCGCGCTCTCCCGCAAGCAGCTGCCCACCGACGACGGCTGGGCCTATGAGCCCAAGTACGACGGCTTCAGGGCGCTCGCCTTCGTGGACGGCCCCGAGCTGTTCCTGCAGTCGCGGACCGGCCGGCCCCTGGCCCGCTATTTCCCCGAGCTCGAGTTTCCCGAGGGCCGCTACGTGATCGACGGCGAGCTGCTGATCTGCGACGACGACGGGCGCGAGATCTTCGACGCGCTGCAGAATCGGCTCCACCCGGCCGAGTCGCGAGTGCGGATGCTGGCCGAGGAGACCCCGGCGCTGTTCCGCGCCTTCGACCTGCTCGCGGCGGGCCGCAAGAAAGCGCTCGCGAACCCCTTCGAGCAGCGCCGCGCCGCGCTCGAGGAGCTGCTGGCGGGGTTCGGCGAGCCGGGCTCGGTCGAGCTCACGCCGCTGGTCTCCGATCCCACCGAGGCCGAGCCATGGCTCGAGACCGGAGAGGGGGTGATCGCCAAGCGCCTCGACTCGCCGTACCTGCAGGGCGAGCGCAAGGCGATGGTCAAGGTCAAGCGCCTGCGGACGATCGACGCAGTGGTCGCCGGCTGGCGCCCGGGCAAGGAGGAGAACACCGTCGGCTCGCTGATGCTCGGGCTCTACGACGACGACGGCGGGCTCCACGTCGTGGGCCACACCTCGGGCCTGAAGGCCCAGCAGAAGCGCGAGCTGGTCGCCACCCTGGCCCCGTACGAGACCGGCGAGCGCGGCTCGGCCGACCCGAGCCGGTGGTCCGCCGACCGCGACCTCGAGTGGGTCGCCCTGCGCCCGGAGCTCGTGATCGAGGTCAGCTTCGACCACGTCTCGGCCGGGCGCATCCGTCACGGGGCGAAGATCCTGCGCTGGCGCGACGACAAGCCGCCGGCGGAGTGCCTGCTCGAGCAGCTCGACGCCTGAGCGGCCGATTGCTACGCTGTAGCCCTATGGCTACAGAGGTACCGCAAAGGCAGCTGCGCAATGACACCGCGGGCCTGCTGCGACGGGTGGAGGCGGGGGAGCGGCTGCGCGTGACCGTCCACGGCCACCCGGTCGCCGACCTGGTGCCGACCGATGCCGCGCCCGGATTCCTGCCGCGCGAACGGCTCCTCGCCGAGCTCGGCGGGCTGCTGGCCGCCGATGACCCGCTCGACCGGGTGCTCCGCGAGGGCGACGACGCCGCGCTTGATCCGTTCGGGTGACCCGCGGGCTGCTCGACACGTCCGTTGTGATCGCGATCGCGCGCCGCGAAGCGGTCGAGCTGCCGGACGAGGCGACGATCTCGGTGCTCACCCTCTGCGACCTGCACCACGGGGTCCTGATCGCCGACGACGAGCAACGGCCCGGTCGGCTGGCAACGCTGGCGATGGCCGAGCGCAGCTTCGACGCGCTGCCCGTCGACGCCCGGGTGGCGCCTCATTACGGCCGGCTGGTCTCACAGGCCCGCCGCGAGCGCGGCATCCGCCCCCGGGTCGCGGACGCGTTGATCGCCGCGACGGCGATCTCGCACGGCCTCGTGCTCTACGCCCGCGACCGCGACTTCGAGCGGCTGGACGCGCCGGGCCTGGTGTTGGTCTGAGGCCAGGCCGCTGCCGGCCGCACTAGCCCGATTTCTTCGCCCGGCTCGGCTGGACGCGCTTCGGTTCGCCCTTCTGCTTGCGGAAGTGGGGCGGCCACGGGGCGTCGCCGAGGCCCTCGGCCTCGTCGCGGTCGGCGAGCTCGAGCAGTGAGTCGAGCGAGTGGTGGACGTCGTCGATCGTCGCCGAGGGGTCGCCGCGCTCGGCGAGGCGCGCCGGCACGGTGTCGAGGCGAAGCTCGGCCGGGTCGACGTCGGACACCTCGTCCCACTCGAGCGGGGTCGAGACTCGGGCATCGGGGACCGGGCGCACCGACCACGCCGAGGCGACGGTGCGGTCGCGGGCGTTCTGGTTGTAGTCGACGAAGACGCCGTGGCGCTCCTCCTTCCACCACTTCGAAGTCGCCAGCTCGGTCCGCCGCTCGACCTCGCGCGCCAGCGCCAGCGCCGCGCGGCGGACCTCGGTGAACGTCCACTCCGGCTCGACCCGCACGTTGACGTGGATCCCGCGCGAGCCGGAGGTCTTCGGGAAGCCGAGCAGGCCGTGGTCGGTGAGGGTCTCGTGTACCACCATCGCGACCTTGCGCACCTCCTCGAACGACGACTCCGGGGTCGGGTCGAGGTCGACGCGCAGCTCGTCGGGATGGTCGAGGTCGGCGCGTCGCGCCGGCCACGGGTTGAAGTCGATCACCCCGAGGTTGACCGCCCAGACGAGATGCGCGGCGTCGGTGGCGACCAGCTCGGTGGCGCTGCGTCCGGAGGGGAACTTGACCGTTGCGGTCTCCAGCCAGTCGGGGGCGTTCTTCGGCACCCGCTTCTGGAAGAAGAACTCCTCGGCAGCCCCGTCGACGAAGCGCTTCATCGTCGTCGGGCGCTCGCGCAGGTGCAGACAGGCGGCATCGGCGACCGCGAGGTAGTACTCGGCCAGGTCGCGCTTGGTGTGGTCGGGCCCGGAGAAGAACACCTTGCTCGGGCTCGAGAGCCGCACCTCGCGCCCGGCGGCCTCGATCGTGATCGCCTCCTTGGCCATCTCCTGATCTTCGCAACCGCGGCGCGAGGAACGTGGTGTCGCGGCTTGATCGCTGGCACACGCTCGACTTTTTCGGCCTCAGCTTCCGATTGCCTTGACGATTGTGGCTACTTCGGTCACGATGTAGCCACTATGATCGAGGTGGGTGTGCGCGAGTTGAAGAACAACCTCAGCCGCTACCTGCGCCGGGTCCGCGGGGGCGAGTCCGTCCGGGTGACGATGCGCGGCAGGGCCGTTGCCGACCTCGTCCCGCCATCGGAGGACGAGCCGAGCATCGAGCGCCTGACCGCTCTCGGTCGAATCACCCCGGCGACCAAGCCACATTCCCCTGCTCCGGAGCCGATCGACCTCGGCTACTCGCTGTCGGATCGGCTGATTGCCGACCGTGAGGCCGACGACCGCTGAACCTCTACCTCGACTCGAGCGCGTTGGTCAAACGCTACGTCGTCGAGGAGGGGGCGGAACAGGTCCGCGAGGCGATGGACCGCGCGTCGGCCTGGCTCGCCGCGCGGATCGCGTACGTCGAGGTGCTGCGAACGATGCTCGGGGCCGGCGACTCGCGAATGGCGACGCGGTTTCGCGACGAGTGGGCCGAGTTCGACGTGCTCGAGCTCGACGCCTCGTTGGCGGAGCAGGCCGCACAGCTGGCGGCCGCCGAGGGCCTTCGGTCGCTGGACGCCGTTCACCTCGCCTCCGCGCTTGTGCTCCCGAGCGCCGACCTCGCCTTCGCGACCTGGGATCGTCGGCTGCACGCGGCGGCTGGCCGGCGCGGACTCGAGGCGATTCCCGCGGCGCTTTGATCGAGCGATGAGTTACGCGGCCGCGGTCGGTCTCAAGCAGAGAAACCGGGGGACGAGGAAAGGAAGCGAGATGTTCAAGGACACGCAGGCGTTCAGCGGCTTCTCCGTCGACGACGTCCCGAAGGCGAGGGAGTTCTACGCGCAGACGCTCGGGGTCGAGGTCACGGACGAGGGCGACGGGTTCGCGGTCCACCTCGCCGGCGGCGGGAACGTGTTCGTCTACCCGAAGGGTGACGCGCACGAGCCGGCCTCGTTCACGGTCCTCAACTTCCAGGTCTCGGACGTCGAGTCCGCGGTCGCGCAGCTCAAGGAGCGCGGGGTCGAGTTCGAGCGCTACGAGGGCCAGCCGACCGAGACCGACGAGGACGGGATCTTTCGCGGCGAGGGCCCGACGATCGCCTGGTTCAAGGACCCGGCGGGCAACGTGCTCAGCGTGATCGACGTCGACTGATCACGCGCACCGACCGCGACCGGTTGCCCCGCTTGCGAACATGCCGGCGTGGACTTCGAGGTTCGCAGCGGGACTCGCGACGATGTCGACCGGCTCGAGCCGCTCTGGCACGCGCTGCGGGGCCATCACGTCACCCTGCCGGACATGCAGCGCGTGCGCTCGCCCGAGGACTCGTGGGCGTATCGCAGGCGCCAGTACCTCGACTGGCTCAGCCAGGACGGCTGCTGGCTGCTCATCGCCGAGCGGGCCGGTGACCCGATCGGATACGCGGTGGTCTCGCTCGGCGAGGGCGCGGCGACGTGGGACATCGGCGACCGGACCACCGAGATCGAGACGCTCTCGGTGCTCGCGTCCGAGCGCGGCAAGGGCGTCGGGCGGGCCCTCACCGAGGCCGCCGCCGAGATCGCGACGCAAACCGGCGCGGGCAGCGTGCTCGTCGGGGTCGCGCACTCGAACGGTGACGCGATCCGCTTCTACGAACGCGAGGGGTACGAGCGGTTCTACGTGCTCTTGATCCGGTCCGACCGCGACGCGTGAGGGGCGCGCTCGACCGCATCGGGATCCGCTCCCGGCTTGGATGATCGAGCCGCCCAGCGTCGCCAGAGCGCGACCAGCGCGATTGCGGCGGCGGCCATCATCGGTGCCGCCATCGGCACCGTGTAGCGGCCGATGTAGGCGCCCGTCAAGACCGGCGCGGCGATCAGCGCGAGCCCACCGATCCCGAACATCGCCACGCCGAGCCGCGAGCGGCGGTCGCCGACGATCAGCCCGAGCAGCACGAGCACGGTGGCGATCGAGAGTGCCGTGCCGCCGAACCGGGCCAGATGCTGGAACGAGCGCAGGAGGTCGAGCCCGGCCTCGGACCGATGCGGCGTAAAGTCGCCGTAGTAGGCCATGAGGTTGTCCTCGACCACCGGCATGAAGAAGCCCTCGGACCGGGGGTCGACCTGTGGGTCGAGCCCCGAACCGAGAGCCGGCCGCGCCGAGGACGGGACGTAGTAGGCGCGCAGATACTCCCAGGCGAGGCTCACGAAGTCCTCGGGCTGGGCGCGCAGGGCCCGGCTGGCCCATTCGCCGACCGGCTCGTCGTTCTCGCCGAAGGGACCGAACTCGCGCTGGACCACGGAGTCGGACGCGAACAGGTACGTGGAGGCGCCGGGCCTTTCGTCCGGCGGCCGGCTGTCGCAGAGCGCCTCGGTCCCCGGCGGGGGAGTGAACTGCGAGCAATCGGCGAACTGGGCGACGCGGCCGTAGAGGTACCACCCTGGCGACGGACTGATGCGGAACCCTTGGCCGTTGGCGGCGCTGCCGCTCGCGTAGGCGACCAGGACGAGGGCGGCCGCGGCGGCCACCGCCAGCGCGGGCGACAGGCTCTGGCGCCAGCGACGCAGGGGGTGTGGACGCCGGAACGCGACCACCAGCACGACGACCGGGATCAACAGCAGCGTCGCGCTACGGATCGTGACTCCGAGGGCGAGGGCGGCGCCGCACGCCAGCCCCCACCAATACGATCCTGCTTCTGCCTCCGCCGCGCGGACCGCGGCGTAGAGGCCGACCGAGATCGACAGTACCGCCCAGGTCTCGGACATGATCGTCTGCTCGAGGTAGACCACGTCCACGTTGATGAGCACGACGGCGGCGGGAAGCAGCCCGGCCCACTGCGAGCCGCTCACGCGCCGGGTGGCGGCGAACATCAACAGCCCAGAGGTCAGTCCTGCCAGGTGTTGCACCGCGACCGGCAGTACTGGGCTGCGGACGATCTCCCCCAGCACAGCGACGATCACCGCGTAGCCCGCGGGGTGCTGCCGGTCCTCGAACGGGTTCGACGCGTAGAGCTGATAGCCATCGTCCAGGTTGGTGCCCACCGGCCAGAGGCTGGCGAGCATCACCACCCGCATGACGACGCCGAGCGCAAGCATCGCCAACAGCACCTTGCCGGCGGCCCCGTCGGGCCACCAATCGGCGATCGCGTCGCGGACGCGGCGCCAGGGGACGATCATCGGGGGGCGCTGGTTGAACATCCTGTGCACGGGCGCGGCCATCTTTCCACCCGTCGCCGCGCGATAGCGTCCCCCCGCATGAACGAGCTCGAAACGCTGACTTACGCCGTCGACGGGCGAGTCGCGCGGATCACGCTCGACCGCCCCGAGCGCGGCAACGGGATCACGCTCGGGATGCCGCGCGAGCTCGGCGCCTGCGTCGAGCGCGCCAACCTCGACCCGGAGGTCCACGTGATCGCCCTCGCCGGCAACGGGTCGGGCTTCTGCGGCGGCTACGACCTGGCCTCAGCCGAGGGCTTCGGCTCGACAGAGGAGCAACGAGCAACGAGCAACGAGCGGTCGGGCTCCCCGCTCGACCCCGCGGTGGTGGCGAGAAACCATGACCCCGACGCGATCTGGGACCCCGTCGTGGACTACCAGATGATGTCGCGCAACGTGCGCGGGTTCATGAGCCTGTTCTGGTCCGAGAAGCCGGTCGTCTGCAAGGTGCACGGGTACTGCGTCGCCGGCGGCACCGACATGGCGCTCTGCTCGGATCTGCTCGTGGTCGCGGACCGCGCCAAGATCGGCTATCCGCCGGCCCGGGTCTGGGGGGTGCCGACGACGGCGCTCTGGGCCAGCCGGATCGGCCCCGCGCGCGCCAAGCGCCTGTTGCTGACCGGCGACTCGATCACCGGCAGCACCGCGGTGGAGTGGGGCCTGGCGACCGAGGCCGCGCCGGCGGCCGAGCTCGACGCGCGCTTCGAGGCTCTGCTCGAGCGCGTCGCGCGGCTGCCGATCAACCAGCTGGTGATGCACAAGCTGCTCGTCAACCAGGCCGTGGCCTCGCAAGGGCTGGCCTCGACCCAGGTCCTGGGGACCTTCTTCGACGGCATCGCCCGCCACACCGCGGAGGGCCACGAGTTCGTCCGCCGGGCGGCCGAGTCCGGGTTCAAGCAGGCCGTGCGAGAGCGCGACGAGCCGTTCGGCGACTTCGGCCTCGGCACAGGGGGGGAGGCGATGTGAAGGTCCTGATCACCAGCTCGCGCATGCCGTTCGCGCTCGGCATGGTCCGCCAGCTCGCCGCCGCCGGGCACGAGGTCTACGCGGCGGACACCTACGAGCAGTCTTCGGGCAGCCACTCGAAGTACCTCTCGGGGCACTTCGTCTATCCCTCGGCGCGAGACCGGACCGAGGACTTCATCGCCGCGCTGGAGCGGATCATCGGCGATGCCGGGGTCGACGTGATCGTGCCGGCGTTCGAGGAGGCGTTCTTCATCTCGACCCAGCGCGAGCGGCTTTCGCAGTCGGCGACGATCTTCGTCGCCCCGTTCGCGGCGCTCGCGCGACTGCACGACAAGGCGGCGTTCGAGGCCCTGGTCCGCCGCCTCGGCCTGCCGATCCCCGAGACCGTGGTGGTGACATCGGACGCCGAGCTGGCCGCGGCGACCGAGCGGTTCGAGCGCTACTTCGGCCGGGCGGTGTTCTCCCGCGGCGGCGTCGACCTGCTGACCAACACCGGGCCGCTGGCGGGGGCGATGGACCCCGCCGACGTGCACCCCACGCCGGCGGCTCCGTGGCTGATCCAGCCGTTCGTCGAGGGCGAGACGGTGTGCACCTACTCGACCGTGCACTCGGGGGTCGTCAGCTCGCACCTGATGTACCGGATCCCGCGCCAGTGGCACCACTCCACCGGGATCCAGTTCGAGTCGACCGACGCGCGCGAGTCGCTGCGGCTGATCGAGCCGGTCGTCTCCGAGCTCGGCTATACCGGCCAGATCTCGTTCGACTTCCTGGTCACCGACGACGGGCTCAGCTTCGTCGAGTGCAACCCGCGAGCGACCGACGGGGCGCTGCTCCTCGAGCCCGACCAGATCGCCCGCGGGCTGCTCGATCCGGAGGCCGACACCTTCCTGCTGCCGCCCGGCGAGAGCGCGCAGCTCGACCTGGCCCTGGTCGGCGACGCCTTCGCCGACCGGATGGAGCGCTTGCCGCAGACGATCCGCGACCTGGCCAGGGTCAAGGACGCCGGGGACGGCTGGCACGACCCGCTGCCGACCCTCTACTCGGCCTTCTCGGTCGCCCACTTCGCCGGCGTCTCCCATCGTGAGCACGCCAAGCTCCAGGACGCGATGGACGCCGATATGACCTGGGACGGAGAGCCGATCAAGGGGATGTCGGACGCCGACCGGCGGCTGCTCGGCGAGCTGACAGCCGGCTGACGAGATAGAGCGCGAAGGCGATCCCGAGGCAATCGGCGAGCACGTCGAGCGGGTCCGAGTCGCGGCCCTCGACGAAGCTCTGGTGGAGCTCGTCCGAGAGCGCGTATGCGACGCAGATCGCGGCGGCGACTGGGATCGCGCGGCGGCCCAGCGAGGCGGAGCCGCGCCGCGCCGCTGTTGAGGCGCCTGATTCCAGGGGCGCCAGCGCCCACGCCCACAGCGCGGCGAGCAGCGCGTACTCGCTGAAGTGCGCGATCACCCGCGTGAACGCCGGCAGCTCGGGGCCGACGCTGGGCTGCGCCGAGAGGTAGAAGATCGCCGCCATCAGCGCCAGCGGCGCGAGCGAGCGGATGGCGACGGGGCTCACGCGCGAGGCTCAGCCGCGAAGCGACTCGAACAGGCCCCGCCAGCGGCGATCGGTCGCCTCGTCACGCTCGGCGGGCAGCTGCAGGGTGATCCGGGTGGCGACGTCGCCGTAGCGGCGCTCGATCTCGGCGACCGCCTGCTCGGGGCTGCCGACGATCGCGAACGTCTCGACCAGCTCGTCCGAGATCAGGTCCGACATCCGGTCCCATTCGCCCCGCTTGGTCATCGCCCGCAGCTCGTCCTGGAGCTCTCCCCAGCCGTGCAGCTCGAGCACCGGCCGGTAGGCGGGGGTGGAGCCGTAGAAGGCGATCTGCTGCTTCACCCCAGCGATCCCCGCGGCGATCTCCTCCTCGGTGTCGGCGGCGACCACCAACGCCGGCGCGGTGATCTCGAAGCCCTCGCGGGTGCGTCCGGCCTTGGCGAAGCCGCGCTCCAGCGCCGGCAGGGTCGCCTCGCGCAGGTAGCGCTCGGTGGAGAACGCGTGCACCAGGATCCCGTCGGCGACCTCGCCCGCGGCCTCGGTCATCAGTGGCCCGACCGCTGCCAGCATGATCCTGGGGTTGCCGTGCGGGTTCGGGCCGGGGTCGAAGAACGGCGCCATCAGCGTGTGGGTGTAGAACTCGCCCTCGAACTCGAGCGCGGCGCCGGTGCCCCACGTGTCCCAGATCGCGCGGATGGCGAGGACGAACTCGCGCATCCGGGCGGCCGGCCTCGACCACGGCATCGAGTAGCGGCGGGTGATGTGGGGCTTGATCTGCGAGCCGAGGCCGAGGACGAACCGCCCGCCCGAGAGCGCCTGCACGTCGTTGGCCTGCAGGGCCACGGTCATCGGGTTGCGGGCGAAGGCGACCACGATCGAGGTCCCGATTCCGATCGTCTCGGTGCGCTCCGCCGCCACCGCGCAGGCGAGGAAGGGGTCGATCTGGGTCTCGAACGCCCACCAGCCGTCGTAGCCGTCGCGCTCGGCCTGGCGCGCGGCCTCGCCGGCGGCGTCGAGCGTCGGCTGGTAGGTGCCGGCGTCGACCTTCACGGGACCCGGTGCACCTCGAACAGGTTCGTGCCCAGGTTCTGCTGCGGCAGGCCGGCGGTGATCGCGATCAGGTCGCCGGAGGCGGCGACGCCCGACTGCCTCGCGAGCCGTGCGCAGTCGTCGAGCAGCGCGGTCAGCCCCGGCCACTCCTCGGCGACCTCGCAGCGGACCCCGAACAGCAGGTTCAGGCGGCGCACCGTCTCGAGCCGCGGCGAGATCGCGAGCACGGGCGTGCGCGGGCGATGGGCCGAGACCAGGCGCGCGGTGCGCCCGCTGCGGGTCGGGACGACGATCGCCGCGAGCCCGAGCGTGTAGGTGGCCCCGACCGCGGCGCGGGCGACCGAGCTGGCGATGTCGGTGTCGTCGGAAGCGACCCGGTTGAAGACCCAGTCGCCGTAGGGAAGCTCGGGCTCGGTCTCCCGGGCGATCCGGTCCATCACCCGCACCGCCTCGGCCGGGTACTGGCCGATCGCCGTCTCCTCGGAGAGCATCACCGCGTCGGTGCCCTGGAAGATCGCGTTGGCGACGTCGGAGACCTCGGCCCTCGTCGGGCGCGGCGAGGCGACCATCGAGGCGAGCATCTGGGTCGCCGTGATCGATGGCCGCGAATGGGCTCCCGTGAGCGCCAGGAGGCGGCGCTGGACGCCCGGGACCCGCTCGATCGGCAGCTCGATCCCGAGGTCGCCGCGGGCGATCATCACTCCGGCGGTCACGGCCTTGACGATCTCCTCGGCGCGCTCGGCCGCCTGCGGCTTCTCGATCTTCGCGATCACCGGGATGTCGGAACCGCCGGTGCGCACGCGGCGCTCGACCGGCGCCAGGTCCTCGGCGCGGCGCACGAACGAGACCGCGAGCAGGTCGATCCCGTGCTCGATCGCGAAGTCGACCCAGGCGAGATCCTCGCGACCGGCCGCCGGCAGGCCGACCTCGGCCCCGGGGAGGTTGAGGCCCTGGTGGGAGGAGACCCGGCCGCCGACCTCGACCGAGCAGCGGACCTCGTCGTCGCCGGCCTCCAGCACGCGCAGGCGGATCCGCCCGTCGGCGAGATAGACGAGGTCGTCGACCGTGACCGCCTCCGGGAGCCCGCCGTAGGAGACCGAAAGCCGGGCATCGGTGCCGACGCAGTCCTCGGTGGTGAGCACGATCTCCGAGCCGGGGCGGAGGCCGACGATCCCCTCGTCGACGTCGCCGATCCGCAGCTTCGGCCCGGGGAGGTCGCCGAGGATCCCGACCTGCTTGCCACTGCGCTCGGCGGCCTCGCGGGCCATGGCCACGTTCTCGGCGTGCTCGGAGCGGGTGCCGTGGGAGAAGTTGAACCGGAAGACGTCGGCGCCGGCCTCGATCAGCTCGGTCATGCCCTCGACGCTGCGGGTCGCCGGGCCGATCGTGGTCACGATCTTGGTCCTGCGGTGGGAGCTCACGGCCTGGGCATCCGCTCGGTCGGGGCAACGGTCGTCGGCGCCTCGCTCTCGGCGTCGGGAGGCCCGGGCATCGCCACCGCGTCGAACTCACCGGTGCGCGGGGTGTGCGTCGGCTCGGGGCCGCGCTCGGTGCCCGGCTCGTCGCCCTCGACCGACTCCAGGCGCTGCACGTAGGGAAGCTGCCACGCGGCGCCGGCGATCCCGAGCCCGAGCGCGACGCAGAGCAGGGCGACGAACCACTGGCCGCCCGCGAGCACCTCGAGATCGAAGAACTCGCGCACCGGGTCGATCGCGATGATCCCGGCGAACATCGCCCCCAGCCCGGCGACGAGCGCCAGCATGTAGCTCTGCACGGTGATGTGCTCGCGCCCGGGCCCCCGCTCGAGCAGGACGATGAAGCAGAGGCCGAGCACGATCAGCGTCGTGGTCGCCGCGGTGCGGCCCTCGGCGAGGGTGCCGCCGAAGGCGCTGTCGACGAAGAAGAAGGAGAGCAGCGAGGCGATTCCCATCGCGATCCCGGCCGGGAACGCGAACGCGGCCAGCGCTTTCAGCAGCCGCCCGCGGTAGAGCGGTCCCTCGCTCGGCGCGAGCGCGAGCACGAACGACGGAATCCCGATCGTCAGCAGCGCGGCGACGGTGAGCTGGCGCGGCAGGAACGGGAAGGTGAAGTCGAAGATCGCCGCGAGCAGGATCAGGAAGCCGGCGTAGACCGACTTGGTCAGGTAGAGACGGCCGAGCCGGTGGATGTTGCGGGCGATCCGCCGCCCCTCGGTGACCGCCCGGGGCAGCATCGAGAACTGGTCGCGCAGCAGCACGATGTCGGCGACGCCCTTGGTGATCTGGCTGCCCGACCCCATCGCGACCGCGAGCCGCGCCTGCTTGAGCGCCGGGACATCGTTGACGCCGTCACCGATCATCGCCGTGAACCGGCCCCGGTCGGCGAGCGCGGCGACCAGCGCCTTCTTCTGCTCCGGCGTGATCCGGCAGAAGACGGTGTTGCGAAGCGCCGCCTGCGCGAGCCCGCCCTTGTCGCCGGGCAGCTCTGAGCCCTCGATCACCGGCGCGTCCGCGGGCACGCCGACGGCGTGGGCGACGGCGGTCACGGTATCGCGCGCGTCGCCGGAGATCAGCTTGAGGTCGACCTGCTGGTCGCGCATGTAGGCGACCGTTTCGGCGGCGTCGGCGCGAAGGGTTTCCTCGAGCACGACCAGCGCCCGGGGCTCGAGCGGCGGCGGCGGCTGGGTCGCGGGATCGGACGGCAGCGCGCCGCGGGCCTCGCCGAAGGCGATCACCCGCCGGCCGGCCCCGGTGTGCTGCTCGAGCGTACGCTGGAGGCTCTCCGGCAGGCTCAGCGAGCCGGCCCGGGTGAGCACGTCGGGCGCCCCGATCACGTAGCTCGACCCGTTCAGGGTCATCCCGCTCCATTTCCACTCCGACGAGAACGGCACCTCGGCCGTCGGTTGCTCGGCGTGGGCCGGGTAGCGCTCGGCGATCGTCTCCAGGGTCCGGTTCCGCTCGCCCGCCGAGGCGGCGAAGGTGCCGAGCGCGCGCTCGGCGGCCGCCGGCCCGGCCGGGTCCGCGGCCTCGACCGTGACCAGCTTCAGGGTCCCGTCGGTGAGCGTGCCGGTCTTGTCGACACAGATCGTGTCGACCGCCGCCAGCGCCTCGGTCGCCGCCATCTGCTGGACGAGGGTGTTCTGGCGGGCGAGGCGGACGGCGGCGACGGCGAGGGTGACGCTCATCAGCAGCACCAGGCCCTCGGGGATCAGCGTCACCAACCCGGCGGTTGCCTCCTGGGCCGCCTCGCGGAACTCCTTGTCATGGATCGTGAACCCGACCAGGACCACCAGGGCGATCGGCACCAGCGCGATCGTCGTCGCCTTGAGCACCGTGTTGACCTCGAGCTGCAGCGGCGAGGGCGCGTGGCGGAACTCGCGCGCCTCGCCGGCGATCTTGGCCGCGTAGCTCTCCTCGCGGACGGCGTCGAGCTCGTAGTGGCCGGAGCCCGACAGCGCGAACGAGCCCGAGAGCAGACGCTCGCCGACCCGCTTGCGGATCCCGTCCGATTCGCCCGTCAGCAGCGACTCGTCGACGGTGAGCCCGCGGGTGTCCACCACGGGCCCGTCGGCGACGAGCTGGTCGCCGGGCTCGACCCGGACGATGTCGCCGGGCACGACCTCGTTCGCGGTCAGCTCGACCAGGCGGCCGTCGCGGATCACCTTCGCCCGCGGCTCGACCAGCAGCGCGAGCCGGTCGAGCGTCTCCTTCGCCTTCAGCTCCTGGCGGATGCCGATCGCGGAGTTGACGATCGCGATCAGGCCGAAGATCGCATCCGCCCAGAGGCCGAGCGAGAGGATGAGGATGAAGAAGACGCCGATGATCGCGTTGAACAGCGTCAGGACGTTGGCGGTGACGATGCTCGCCACCGAGCGGCTCGAGGTCGGCTCGGGCTCGCCGAGGCGGGCGAGCCGCTGCTGCGCCTCGGCGCTCGTCAGTCCCTCGGTCACCGCGGTCGCTGCCACGGGCCCATATAAACAGAGCGCGCCGGCGATACGATCGGGACCGAGGAGTCCGAGTGCGAGCTGCGACCAAGAAGGGACTGACGGTTGCCTGGTTCAGCCTCCTGCTCGTGCCGGCGAGCGCCTCGGCGAACTTCGACGTGGCCATCGCCCACACCGACCTCTCCGACCCGGTGGCCCGGGGCGCCTCCGTCACCTACACCACGACCTTGACCAACGAGGGAACCGATACCTTCGAGGGCGTCGGGCTCAACCTCTACGGGCTCGGCGTCGGCACCGCCAAGGCGGTCCCCAACCCCTATGAGTCCGCCACCCCCTCGCAGGGCGAGTGCACGCTCGAGCCCGCCGGGGACTACCAGCAGGCGGTCTGCAGCCTGGGGTCGCTGGCACCGGGCGCCAGCGCTCAGGTGACCTCCGTCGTCCGGGCGAACGTCTCGACCGACAACGCCGCCGGGCTGCTGCGCTGCGACTTCGGACTCGACTCGTGCAGCGCGACCAGCGATCAGGACCCGTCCGACGACGCGGCCACGGCAGCGGACGACCGTGATCGTCGCGCCCGTGATCTCCGGCTCGGCGAAGGTCAAGCTCGAGGGGCTACCGGACGGGTGCCTCGACGGCGATACGCGGATCAAGGCGAAGGCCAAGGGGAGGAAGGTGAAGGAGATCAAGGCGAAGCTGATCGGCCGCAACGTCAGCGTGCGGCTCGGGCGGGCCTCGGGCAGCAAGCTCACCTTCACCCTCCCGGGTTCCGAGCTCGAGCAGGCGCGGCTCTACGAGCTGAACGTGAACGTGACCCGCAAAGGGGCGCCGGGGCTCAAGCGGGCGGTCGAGCTTCAGGCGTGCTGAGCCCGAGCACACTCGACGAGCGGCGAATTGCTCCCGACTGTCAGCGAAGTGCCACTCGACGCCATTGCCCGCCGTAGCCGCGAAGTTTCGCTGCCCATGCGAGGGGCCGTTCAAGCTCGCGGCGACTCAGAGGTGAAAGCGCCGGTGGTGCTGGTGGTGGGCCAGCTCGTGCGGCGGCGCGGCGAGGGGCGTTCGCGGCGCGCGGACGAGCGCCCAGGTGCAGACCGCCCCGATCGCGACGACGACGATCCCGGGGACCAGCGCGGCGGCGACGGCGGACGCGTACTCGCCCTCGGGCGCCGGCCCGGCGTCCGCGCCGAGCTCGGCCTGGAACACGGCGCCGGAGACGGCCAGCAGGACCGCCCCGGCGAGCACCCGGGTCATCGCCAGCGCGCCGGAGGCGATCCCGCTCTTGGCCGTCGGCATGGCCGTCATCGCCGCGGTCGACATCGGCGCATAGACGAGCGCCAGGGAGATCCCGAAGCACAGGAAGCCCGGAAGCAGGTCGGCGACGGACCCCGCGTCCTGGGCGACCGCCTGGAGCACCAGGCCGAGCAGCCCGACGACCATCCCCGCGGTCATCGTCGCCCGGGCTCCGAAGCGCGCGATCAGGCGACCCGAGAACGGAGAGAAGACGGCCATCGGGACGGTGATCGGCAGCACCAGGGCGCCGGCCTCGATCGCCGAGTAGCCGAGCTCTCGCTGCAGGAACTGGGGCTGGAAGAACATCACCGTCCAGTAGGCGCCCACGAGGGCGAAGGCGGCCGCGCTGGCGCCGAGGTACGGGCGGTTGCGAAACAGCGAGAAGTCGACCAGCGGGGCCTCGACGCGATGCTCGAGCCTCCAGAAGCCGAACAGCGCCAGCGCCCCGCCGACCAGCAGGCCGAGCGTGCGCGCCGAGGCCCAGCCCCACTCGTCGGCCTGGACGAGGGCGAGCACGATCGCGGTCAGGCCGATCGCCAGGACCGCGACGCCGGCCGAGGTCGACTCGCCGGGGCGCGGAGGGATCGTGTGACTCCTCTCCGCGCCGGACCAGGATCACGATCCCGGCCAGCGCCACCGGCACGTTGACGAAGAAGATCCAGCGCCAGCTCGCCGCCTCGACCAGGGCGCCGCCGACGAGCGGGCCGACCGCGAGCGCGATCGCCGAGACCGCGGCCCAGATCCCGAGCGCCCTGGCCTGCTCGGCCCCGGGAAAGGCGTGGGAGGTGAGCGCCAGCGAGAGCGACAGGAGCGCGGCGCCCCCGATCCCCTGGACCACCCGGCCGGCGACCAGCACCTGCTCCGATCCCGCGGCCCCGGCGAGCAGCGAGCCGGCGGCGAAGGTCGCCATCCCGATCAGGAACAGCCGGCGGCGGCCGCGGATGTCGCCGAGCCGCCCCGCCGCCACCACGGTCGCCGTGAGCGCCAGCAGGTAGGCGTTCTGGACCCACTGGAGCCCGTCCACCGAGGCGCCGAGGTCGTCGCCGATCGCCGGCAGGGCGAGGGTGACCACGGTCGAGTCGAGCATCAGCACGAACAGTCCGGTGCACGCCCCGATCAGCACCCACCAGCGGTTGCGCCTCGCCCCCTCCACCGGCCCGGCCCCGTGGCTCACTCGTAGACGATCAGGTCGGGCTTGGGCTGCAGGTCGAGGACCTGCTCGGGGCCCATCAGGTCGGTGTCCTCGTTGTAGAAGAGCTTGAACCCCGCGCCGAGGCCCGTCGACCGGTCGGGGTGAAGCTCGCGGTACTTGGCGATCTTGTTCGGCTGATCCCCGAAGCCGTCGACGTTGATCACGGTCGCCAGGCCGGGCCGCTCGCGCAGGCGCTCGCGCCCCTCGATCATGTCCGGCGTGAACTGGTGGATCACGAACAGCTTCTCGGGCAGGTCGAGCTGCTGCACGGTCGCGGCGAGCTCGGCGGAGATCTCGTTGACGGTCTCGGCGTCGACCGAGCCGATCACCTGGCCCGGTACCTCCGTCGGGCCGACGTGCCACTCCGGGTCGAGCGCGAGGCCGACGTCGGGCATCCGCAGATAGGGCTCGAGCCGCTCGACCTCGTCGCGAAAGTCCGCGCGGCCGGGCTGGACGTCGAGCAACAGCAGTCCCCGCAGCCGCCGCACCTCGGCGAGGTAGCGCCGGATCACCGCGTCGGACTCTCGCAGGACGTACTCGCCGTCGTCGCCCGGATCGGCGGCGGCTACCGAGACGATCAGCTCGAACACCGGCAGCACGGGCCGGTTGCCGCCGCTGTAGGCGTCGGCCTGGTCGAGCAGGCGCTCGCCGGCCTCGGCCGGCGTCCCCACTCCGAGCGCGCCGAGCTCGTCGCTCTGCGGGGCGCCGTAGAAGGCGACGAGGCGATGGTCGGGAAGCAGGTTGCGCCCGCCCCTCGGCAGCGTCGGCCGGCTCGCCTCCGCCTCGGCGGCGGAGTCGGAGCCGCCACCGCCCGCGCCGGCGCCCACCGCCACCCCGGCGGCGAGCGCCGCTCCGGCGAGCAGCGCGAGCGCGGTTCGCCGGCGACGGTAGACGTCGCGCCGCCGGCGCGTCCGCTCGCGGCCGAGCGCCCGCTCGTTCGCCGGGGCGCCGCCCCCCTGATCGCCGTTCGCCATCGGTCCGTAGTTTCCCTAGATGAGTACGATCGACGCACGGTGGACGAGGGCAAGGGCCCCACACTCGAGGCCTCGGAGGCGGTCGCGGTCAGCTTCCGCGAGGCGACGAAGCAGTACCCGGGCGCCGACCGCGCGGCGGTTGACAAGCTCACGCTCGAGGTGGAGGCAGGAGAGATCTGCGTCCTCGTCGGCCCCTCGGGCTGCGGCAAGACGACCGCGATGCGGATGGCCAACCGGATGGTCGAGATCACCGAGGGCGACGTGGCGATCGGCGACCGCTCGGTGCGCGACCGCTCGCCGGCCGAGCTGCGGCGCGAGATCGGCTACGTGATCCAGCAGATCGGCCTGTTCCCGCACCGCACGATCTCCCAGAACATCGCGACGGTGCCCGGCCTGCTCGGCTGGGACGCCGAGCGCGCCCACGCCCGCTCGGCGGAGCTGCTCGGGCTGGTCGGGCTCGACTCGGAGCTCGGCGACCGCTACCCCGCCCAGCTCTCCGGGGGCCAGCAGCAGCGGGTCGGCGTCGCCAGGGCGCTGGCGGCCAACCCCGGGGTGATGCTGATGGACGAGCCGTTCGGCGCCGTCGACCCGATCAACCGCGAGCGGCTGCAGAACGAGTTTCTCCGCCTGCAGGCCGAGCTCCGCAAGACGATCCTCTTCGTCACCCACGACATCGACGAGGCGATCAAGATGGGCGACCGGATCGCCGTGCTCAAGGAGGGCGGCAAGCTCGCCCAGTACGCCACCCCGGCCGAGCTCCTGATGGCGCCCGCCGACGGCTTCGTCGAGGACTTCGTCGGCGCCGACCGGGCGCTCAAGCGCCTGTCGCTGATGCGCGTCGCCGACATCGATCTCTGGGAGGCGCCGCTGGCGCACGTCGGCCAGGCGACCGGCGAGGTGCGCGCGAAGCTCGACGGCGCCGAGGTGCCCCACGCGCTGGTGGTGGACGCGGAGCGCCGGCCGCTCGGGTGGCTCTCCGAGGCGGATCTCGCCGGCGACACGGTGCCGGCGAAGCCCGACACCTCGCCCGACCCGATCCTCGACCTCGCCGACGTGATGCGCGACGCGCTCTCGGATCTGCTGCAGGCCGAGACGCGCTACGCACCGGTCGTCGACGGCCAGGGGCGGATCGCCGGCGTGCTCTCGGTCGAGATCATCTCCGAGTTCCTCACCTCGCCGGAAGCGCTGGTGGAGGAGCACGCCGCCGCCGAGCGTCCGCTCGCCTAGCCGTGCTCGCCGCGGTCGCCACCCTGCTGCCCCTCGCCCAGGGCGATGACTTCGTCCGCGACCCCAGCGAGGCCTCGACCGAGTGCGTCGCCGCCAACGACACCGTCTGCATCGGCTGGGCGATCGAGAACTTCGACCGCTACGTGACGCCGCTGCTCGAGCACATCCTCCTGGTCACGCTCTCGGTCGTCTTCGGGTTCGCGATCGCCTTTGTGCTGGCGCTGATCTCGCATCGGCGACGCTGGCTGATCCCCACGCTGACGGGGGCCACCGGGATCCTCTACACCCTGCCCAGCATCGCCCTGTTCACCCTGCTGCTGCCGATCACCGGCCGCGGGACGACCACGGCGATCATCGCGCTCACGCTCTACAACTTGCAGATCATCTACCGCAACATCGTCATCGGGCTGGCCAATGTGCCGGGCTCGGTGCGTGACGCGGGGCGCGGCATGGGGATGTCCAATCGTCAGCTGCTGTGGAAGGTGGAGCTGCCGCTCGCGATGCCCGAGATCATCGCGGGGCTGAGAATCGCCACCGTCTCCACCGTCGCGATCGCCACGCTGGCGGTGTTCGCCGGCGCCGGCGGGCTCGGTGCCGAGATCTACAACGACATCACCTTCAAGACGGGCATCGTCGTCGCCGGCGGCCTGGCAGTGCTGATCGCGATCGCGTTCGACGGGCTGCTGGTCGGAGTCCAGCGGCTGCTGACCCCGTGGAGAAGGGTCCGGCCCGTATGACCGTGCTGCCGATCGCCGACGTCTTCGACTCGTTCAGCGGGGCGTTCGACTTCATCTTCAACCAGCGGCCTCCGGTCGGCGTGACCGGGCAGCCGGTCGGCGGCCTCGAGGAGGCACTCGGGTTCATGTGGACGCAGACCTGGCTGTCGTTGCTGGCGCTCGGCGTGGCCTTGGCGGTCGCGTTGCCGGTGGGGCTCTACCTCGGCCATCGCGGTACCGGTGAGCTGGTCGCGGTGGCTCTGGGCAACGCCGGCCGCGCGATCCCCGAGCTGGCGCTGATCGCGTTCATGGCCGCCTTCGTCGGGCTCGGCGTGTTCCCGCTCACCATCGCGCTCATGGTGCTCGGGATCCCGCCGATCCTGACCAACTCCTTCGTCGCCATGCGGCAGGTCGACCGGGGCGCCGTGGAGGCCGCGCGCGGGGTGGGGATGACCGAGTTCGAGGTGATCCGCAAGGTCGAGCTGCCGCTGGCGGTCCCGACGATCATGACCGGGGTGCGGACGGCCGCCGTCAACATCGTCGCCACGGCCACGATCGCGCCCCTCGTCGGCGTGCTCACCCTCGGCGACTACATCATCAACTTCAACGTGTACGGCGACGACGGGGTGCTCGCCGGGGCGATCCTGGTGGCGCTGCTGGCGCTCGCGTTCGAGCTCGTCCTGGCCGGAATCCAGCGGTTGCTCACCCCGCGCGGAGTGAAGCTCGAGCGTGAGGCCGCCCGCGCGACCGCGTAGGATCAACGGACCGCGAACTCGCGGAAGGTCACCTAAGAGGGAGGAACACCCCAGGATGAGCTCCAACGCCCGATACAAGGGGCTATTCGCCTTGCTCGCCGCACTCGTGCTCGCGCTCGCGGTCGCCGCATGCGGCGACGACGAGGACGACTCCGGCGATACCGACACCGAGTCGTCGTCGACCGCGATCGTCGACAACCCTGACAACAACGCGGTCTCGCTGACCATCGGTTCGAAGAACTTCACCGAGCAGATCGTCCTCGGCGAGATCTACGCGCAGGGGCTCGAGGCCGCCGGCTACGACGTCTCCACCGACCTCAACCTCGGCTCCGAGGTCGTCGCGCTGAAGGCGCTCGAGAACGGCGAGATCAGCGGCTATCCCGAGTACACGTCGACCGCGCTGACGTCGTTCTTCGACACGGCGCCTGAGGACGTCCCCGGTGATCCGCAGGCCGCGCTCGACCAGGCCCAGCCCGACTTCGAGGCGCAGGGGCTGATCGCCTATCCGCCCACGCCGTTCAGCTCGGCCAACGCGGTCGGCATGCTGGCGTCGCGGGCGGAGGAGCTCGGGATCACCTCGATCTCCGACCTCGAGCAGAACCAGGACCTGACCCTCTACGGCTCGCCCGAGTGCCGTCAGCGGATCGACTGCCTGGCCGGGCTCGAGGAGTACTACGGGCTCACCGGCCTGCGTGAGAACTTCACGCCGGTCGACATCGGCCTGCGCTACGAGGTGCTCGATAAGGGCAACGCGGACCTGTCGATCCTGTTCACCACCGACGCGCAGCTGTTCACGTCGAGCGACTACGTGCTGCTCGAGGACGATCAGGGCGTGCTGCCGGCCGGCAACGTCACCTTCGTCGCCAGCCAGGAGGCCGCCGACGAGGCAGGCGAGGACTTCGGCGCCACGATCGAGGCGGTCCAGTCCGACCTCTCGCTCGAGGTGATGCAGGAGCTCAACGCCCGCGTCGACATCGACAAGGAGGAGCCGGCCGACGTCGCGCAGGAGTACCTGCAGGAGTTCGGCTACATCGAGTAGCCATGTGAGGCGGAGGCCGAGGGCCGGAGCCGAGCCCCGGCGCCGTTGAGCCGGCTTGTTTGGTGTTCGACCGTGCCCACGGGGTATTGACCGCCCCGTGGGCGCGGCGGCACTGCTCGACGTCGACGGGACCCTCGTCGACTCCAACTACCAGCACGCGATCGCCTGGTACCGGGCGTTTCGCGAGCACGACCTGTGCCCGGCGGTCTGGCGGGTCCACCGCCACATCGGGGTCGGCGGCGACCAGCTCGTGGCGATGGTCGCCGGCGACGAGGTCGAGGAGCGGCTCGGCGACGCGATCCGCGACTCCGAGGCCCGCCTCTACGGGGAGCTGATCGGCGAGGTGCGCCCGTTCGAGGGCGCCCGCGAGCTGCTGGTCGAGCTGCGCGAGCGCGGCCACGCGCCGGTGCTGGCGAGCTCGGCGAAGGCCGAGGACACCGAGCACTACGTCGAGCTGCTCGACGCCGCCGAGCTGATCGAGGACTACACGACGTCGGCGGACGTGGAGGCGACCAAGCCCGAGCCGGACCTGGTCGTGAGCGCGATGCGCAAGGTCGGCGAGCTCTCGGCGGTGATGGTCGGCGACTCGACCTGGGACGTCGAGGCGGCCTCACGCGCCGGGGTGAAGACGATCGCCGTGCTCACCGGAGGGTTCTCCGAGGCCGAGCTGCGCGAGGCGGGCGCCGTCGACGTGTTCGAGTCGCTCCACGACCTGCGCGCGGCGCTCGACCGGACGCCGTTGCGTTGAGGGCCGAGTGATGTCTGACCACCGACTGGCGGTAGCGAGACGTCGCTCGTCGCTGCTTGCGCTGGTTGCGGTCTCGCTGTTGGTCGGTTGTGGATCGGAGGAGGGCGGCGGCACGCGGGCGCCTGCGATCGAAACCGAGGCCAAGCGGGCGAAGCCGCCGAGCCCCGAGGAGGGGATTCCGCTGCAGCCACGGCTCCTGGCGAAGCGCCTGGAGTCGACCGACGACGCGGTGAAGCGGGCGGTCGAGCGCTGGCGCGCCGATGCCGGCCTGCGGGGGCGGACACCTCGCGACCTGGTGCTCTACGCGCTTCACCAGCAGCGGATCTACATCCTGCTGACGCCCCGCGAGCGGCTCGCCTCGGCGGTCGTGGGACAATTGCCACGGCGTCTGGCCACCGAAGCCGGTGACATCCTCGCCGCGCGGCGGGAGCTGAGCTCGCTTTCGACCCCGGTTCCCCGCCGGCGCTTTCGCACCGGCAGAGCGCTGCCGCCGCGAACGCTCCTGCGCCACTACCGCGAGGCCCAGCGGCGATTCGACGTCTCCTGGAAGGTACTCGCGGCGGTCAACTTCGTCGAGACCGCCTTCAACAAGCTGCGCAACAAGAGCACGGCCGGCGCGCAGGGGCCGATGCAGTTCATTCCCTCGACCTGGGAGGCCTACGGCATGGGGGGTGACATCTCGGACCCGCGCGACGCGATCATGGGCGCCGCCAACTACCTGCGGGCGTCCGGTGCGCCGCAGAACTACGAGCGTGCCCTCTACGCCTACAACCCATCGTCGGCCTACGTCGAGGCGGTGCTCCGCTACACGCGCCGGATCCGGCGCGACCGCGACACCTTCGTCGGCTTCCACAGCTGGCAGGTGTTCGTCAACACGCCCCGGGGCATCGTCCGCATCACCGGTCCAGGGGTGTGATCGGCGGTAGCGTGAGCGTGTGGACGACCGCCTCAGCGTCGACGACGCGCGCATCCTCGCGCTCGAGTCCGAGGCGATCCGCGGCCACACCCTGAAGCTGATCGTGCTCGAGCCCGCCGCCGAGCCGCTCGACCTCGAGGAGCTGCGAGCGGCGGTCGACGGGCGGCTTGCCCCGGGCTCGCGGGGGCGCGACCGCGTCGAGCTCGACCCCGAGCCGCGCTGGGTCGCCGAGGAGCCGCTCGACCTCGCCGCGCACGTCCACCGGATGAAGGGCACCGAGGGGACCGACGAGGCCGGGATGCAAGCGGCGGCCGCGACGCTCATGTCGCAGCGCCTCGACCACCGGCGGGCGCTGTGGAGCTTCGACCTCGTCGGCCCGCTCGCGGACGGGCGCGATGCGATCGTCTGCCGCATCCACCACGCGATGGCCGACGGGGTGAGCTGCGTGCGATTCCTGGACGAAGTGCTGTGGGACCAGGCGCCGGAGCCGGCCGCCGGATCACGGCGCGCCGCCGCGAGCGCAGGGCCGCCGGCGAGCCGGCGGGCCCGGGAGCTCGCGCGGCTTCCCGGCGCGGTACGCCGGGAGCTCGGCCACCGCGCCACCGAGACGGTCCTCGACCGGCCGATCGGCTCCGGGCGCGAGCTCGCCTTCGCCGGCGCCCGGCTCGCGGAGCTGAAGGCGATCGGTGGCTCGCGCGCGGAGCACGCAACCGTCAACGACGTCCTGCTGGCCGCGATCGCGGGCGGCCTGCGCGACTGGCTCGAGCACGAGGAGGACACGCTGCCGAGGCTCCGGGCGCAGATCCCGGTCAGCCTCCACCACCGCGACGAGACCGCCGGCGAGCTCGGCAACCGCGACTCGTTCCTCAACGTCGACCTGCCGCTGTCCGAGCCCGATCCGCTCGCCCGGGTGGACGCGATCAGCGCCCAGACGCGGGAGCGCAAGGGCCACGGCGACGCCGAGGAGCTCTACGACCTGTTTCACGCGCTGGGGCGGTTCAAGCGACTCGACCGGGCGGTCGAGCGCCTCGCCGCCGGCCCGCGCGAGTTCAGCCTCTCGATCTCGAACGTCCCCGGCCCCGCCGGCGCGTTGAGCATCGCCGGGCGCCGGGTCGAGAGCCTGCACTCGGTCGCTGAGCCCGCCGCCCGCCACGCCCTGCGCGCATCCGCGATCTCCTCTGAGGGGCGAGTCGGGATCGGGCTCTGCACCGATCCGGCCGCGGTCCCCGGCGTGGCGCAGCTCGCGACCGCGATCGACGTCTCGCTGGCGGAGTTGCACGCCGCCGCTCTCGATTGAACCGGTAGCGTCCACCGCGATGGCGCCGAAGCTGGGCATCAACCTCGGCTACTGGGGGATCGGCCCCCGGGGCGAGGAGGCGGTGGAATTGGTGAAGGCGGCCGAGTCGGCGGGCTTCGACTCCGTCTGGGTGGCCGAGTCCTACGGCTCGGACGTGGTCTCGGTGCTCTCCTGGCTCGCCCCTCAGACCGATCGGATCAAGCTCGGGGCGGCGATCATGCAGGTCCCCGCGCGCCCCCCGGCGGCGGCGGCGATGGCGGGCGCGACGATCGACGCGCTCTCGGGCGGGCGCTTCATCTTCGGCTTCGGGCCCTCGGGCCCGCAGGTCTCGGAGGGCTGGTACGGCGTCCCGTACGCGAAGCCGTGGGGGCGCACCCGCGAGTACATCGAGGTCGTGCGCGAGATCATCGCCCGCCGGGGCCCGCTCGAGCACCCGGGCGCTCACTACCAGCTACCGCTCGAGGGCCCCGGGACGACCGGCCAGGGCAAGGCCCTGAAGCTGAACTTTCACCCGCTGCGCGACGAGATCCCCGTGTTCGTCGGCGCGATCGGGCGCAAGTCGGTCGAGATGGCGGCCGAGATCTGCGACGGCTGGATCCCGATCTTCTTCAGCGCCGACGCCTTCGAGGAGACCTGGGGCGAGCACCTGGAGGCCGGGTTCGCCAAGGGCGGCCGGACCCGATCCGACCTCGAGGTGTCGCCCGCCTTGCAGGTGGCGATCGACGGCGACCTCGATGCCGCCCGGGCCGTGGTCAAGATCGGCCTGCTGCTCTACCTCGGCGGCATGGGATCGCGCGAGACGAACTTCTACGTCGACCTCACCCACCGCTTCGGCTTCGGCGAGGTCGCCGACGAGGTCCAGTCGCTGTACCTGGACGGCAAGCGCGAGGACGCCTACGCCGCGATCCCCGACGAGCTCGTCGACGCCACGTCGCTCGTCGGCTCCGAGGCCGAGGTCGCGCAGCGGATCGAGAAGCTGGCGGAGGCCGGGGTCGACCGGCTGATCTGCTCGGCCGTGCACGCCGACCCCGGCGAGCGCCTGCACACGGTCGAGCGCCTGGCCGAGCTGGTCGGCACGCCGTCGCCGGCCTGACATGGACCGATCCGCATTCCGTTAGGCTCACCGCCGCTCAGCTCTAGCTCCTGGATGAAGGTCGGGGTCCCGAAAGAAACCGCGCAGTCCGAGCGCCGGGTCGCGCTGATCCCGGATGTCGTCAGGACGCTCACGGAGCGGGGCGTCGAGGTGGTCGTCGAGGCGGGTGCCGGGGAGGAATCGGGGCATCCGGATTCCGAGTACACCGAGGCGGGAGCCGACATCGGCGATCCATGGAGCAGCGAGGTGGTCGCCCACGTCGCGGTGCCGACGGCGGATGAGATCGCCCGGCTCGAGCGCGGCCAGGTCCTGATCGGCCACCTCGCGCCGCTGACCTCGGCCGAGACCAACAAGGCGCTCGCTGCGGCCGGTGTGACGAGCTTCGCGATGGAGGCGATCCCGCGGATCACCCGCGCCCAGGCGATGGACGCGCTCTCCTCGCAGGCGAACGTCGCCGGCTACGCCGCGACCCTGCTCGCGGCCCGCGAGGCCGGACGCTTCTTTCCGATGATGACCACCGCCGCGGGCACCGTCGCACCGGCGAAGGTGCTGGTGCTGGGCGCCGGGGTCGCCGGGCTGCAGGCGATCGCGACCGCCAAGCGCCTCGGCGCCGTGGTCAGCGGCTTCGACATCCGCCGCGCCGCCTGGGAGCAGATCGCCTCGCTCGGCGGACGGCCGCTCGAGCTCGACTTCATCCCCGACGCCGAGGACGAGGGTGGCTACGCGCGGCCGCTGACCGAGGAGGAGAACGAGCAGGTGCGCGAGGCGCTGGCCGAGAACGCGGCGCGCCAGGACGTGATCATCACCACGGCGCAGATCCCCGGTCGCCCGGCGCCGATCCTGATCACCAAGCAGGCCGTCGCCAACATGGCGCCGGGGTCGGTGATCGTCGACCTCGCCGGCGACTCGGGCGGCAACTGCGAGCTCACCGAGGCGGGCGAGACGGTCGTTTCGGACAACGGCGTGAAGGTGATCTCGCCCGTCAACCTGCCCTCCGACATGGCCGCGCACGCCTCGCAGCTCTACGCCAAGAACGTCGAGAACCTGCTCGGGCTGCTGCTCGACGACGAGGGCGCGCTGACCCTCGACTTCTCCGACGAGGTCGTCGCCGGCGCCTGCATCACGCACGGCGGGGAGATCAGAAACGAGCGCGCCGCGGGCGCCACGAGCAACGAGCAACGAGCAACGAGCAACTAGTCAATGGACCTCGTCATCGAGCTCACGATCTTCGTCCTCGCCGCCTTCGTCGGCTTCGCCGTGATCTCCAAGGTGCCGACGACCCTGCACACGCCGCTGATGAGCCAGACGAACGCGATCCACGGGATCGTCATGCTCGGCGGCCTGATCGTCGCCGGGGTCGCTGACGGCGCGCTCGAGCAGCTGATCGGGTTCATCGCGATCGCCTTCGGCGCGATCAACATCGTGGGCGGCTTCATGGTCACCGACCGGATGCTTTCGATGTTCGTCCGCAAGCCCAAGCGCGAGCCCGACGCCGAGGCCCCGAAGCCATGAGCCTCGCCGTGCTCGAGCCAGGCGGCGACCTGGCGACGATCCTCTACGTCGTCTCGTTCTCGCTGTTCATCTACGGGCTCATGCAGGGCACCCATCCGAAGACCGCGAAGACGGGCAACCTGATCGCCGCCGGCGGCATGGCCGTCGCCGTGGTCACCACGCTGCTGCTCGACGGGCTCGGCAACTGGGGCGTGATCATCGGCGGCCTCGTGGTCGGCTCGGCCGTCGGCGTGATCGCCTCGCTGCGGGTGCAGATGACCGAGATGCCGCAGATGGTCGCCCTCTACAACGGCGTCGGCGGCGGCGCCGTGGCGCTGATCGCCTGGTCGGAGTTCCGCCACGCCCCGCCGGACTGTCCCGCTCGACGAGCTCGATCCCGGTGCTGTTCGCGGCGGTGATCGGCTCGGTCTCGTTCTGGGGCTCGAACATCGCCTTCGCCAAGCTCCAGGACCTGATCCCGACCCGGCCGCTGGCGATCCCGGGCCAGCAGGTGATCAACGCGCTGCTGCTGGTCGGGACTACTCGTCGCCTGCGTCGTGCTCGTCTCCAACAACGACGATCGAGCGGCTACGAGGGCCTGTTCATCGGCGTGCTGGTCGCCGCCGCGCTGCTCGGCAACCTCGTCGTGCTGCCGATCGGCGGCGCCGACATGCCGGTGGTGATCTCGCTGCTGAACGCGTTCACCGGCCTCTCCGCGGCCGCCGCCGGGTTCGCGCTCGACAACGTCGCCCTGATCGTCGCCGGCACCCTGGTCGGCTCCTCGGGAACGATCCTGACGATGGAGATGGCGACGGCGATGAACCGCTCGGTCGCCAACATCCTCTTCGCCGGCTTCGGCGGCGCCCCGGCGGCGGGCGCCGGCGCCGGGGCGAGGAGCGCCCGCACACCTCGATCGGCGCCCAGGACGCGGCGATCAAGCTCGCCTACGCGGACTCGGTGGTGATCGTGCCCGGCTACGGGCTGGCGGTCGCCCAGGCCCAGCACGCGGTCAAGGAGCTGGCCGACGAGCTCGAGAAGCGCGGGGTCGAGGTCAACTACGCGATCCACCCGGTCGCCGGGCGGATGCCCGGCCACATGAACGTGCTGCTCGCCGAGGCCGACGTCCCCTACGAGAAGCTGCGCGAGATGGACGACATCAACCCGGAGCTGCCGCGCACCGACGTCGCCGTGGTGATCGGCGCCAACGACGTCACCAACCCGGCGGCCAAGAACGACCCCGACTCGCCGATCGCCGGGATGCCGATCATCGAGGTCTCCGAGGCCCAGCAGGTGATCGTCATCAAGCGCTCGCTCTCGCCCGGGTTCGCCGGGATCGACAACGACCTCTTCTACCTGGAGAACACCTCGATGCTGTTCGCCGACGCGAAGGCCGCGGCGGCCGAGATCGCCGCCGAGGTCACCGAGCTCTAGCTCGTCACCCGGCCGGTTCCGCGCCCGACCCGCTCGGCTGACCCCTGCGAGCGCCCCTCGGCGACCAGCGTCGCGAGCTCGGCGCGCGAGTGGATGTCGAGCTTGCGGTAGATGTGGCCGAGGTGAAAGGAGATCGTCTTCGGGCTCAGGAACAGCTCGGCGGCGACCTCGCGGTTGGTCATCCCGCGGGCCACAGCCTCGGCGACGCGCACCTCCTGGGCGGTGAGCTCGTCCGGGTCGCTGAAGCGCGGGCGCTCGACCGCCCCGGCGGCGCTCAGCTCGTCGCGGGCGAGCCGGCCCCACGGCTCGGCGCCGAGCGCCTCGAACGTCGCCAGCGCCTCGCGCAGATGCTCGCGGGCCACCACCCGGCGGCGGGAGCGGTGCAGGCGCGAGCCGAAGGCGAGCAGCGTGCGCGCGCGCTCGAACGGCCGCTCGGCCTCGCCGTGGAGCTCCAGCGCCCGCTCGAACTCGGGCTCGAACTCGCTCTCGGCCACCAGCCCACGACACCGGGCGGCCAGCGCCAGCGTCGGGACGATCGCGCTGCGCTCGGCCTGGGCGCCGAACGCCGCGCTCAGCGTCGCGGCGTCGGCGGCGCGCCCGCAGCGCACGTAGGCCTCGACCAGGTCGGGCGCCCAGGGGATGATCGACGGGTCCTCGAGCCCGGAGAGGCCGGCGAGCACGCTGAGCCTGCTCGAGCTCCTCGATCGCCTCCGCCGCCGCCCCGTTGCCGAGCTCGAGGAAGCCGAGGCAGGCCAGCGACCAAAGCCGGACGCTGCCGTAGCCGACCGGTTCGGCGATCTCGACCCCGCGGTGGGCGTCGGCGCGAGCCGCGGGCTCGCGGCCGCGCGCGGCGTGGATCCGGGCGCGGACGATGAGCGCGATCGTGAGCGGCCCGAGCTGGCCCGAGACGTCGGCGTTCTCGACCGCGTCCTCGGCGTCGCGCTCCGCGCGGTCCCAGTCGCCCGAGCCGGTAGGCCGCGTCGGCCGCCTGGAGCTGAAACCACGGCAGGATCCCGAGCGACCGACTCTCGCGGGCGGCCGCCGCCAGGCCTCGCGTCTCCGCCAGCAGCCGCTCCTCGTCGCCGGTGCTGAACCGTCCCATGAGCGCGAACGAGATCGACTGCGCGGCGGCCGAGACGGGCTCGACCTGCGACAGCAGTTCGCCGGCCCGGTCGAGCTCGGCCGCGGCCTCGGCGGTCCTCCCCTTCAGCGCCAGCCCCATCCCGTGGATCGAGAAGCGCCTGGCAGCGGACGCTTGCCGGCGCCTCGTCGGGAAGGCAGGCGATCGCCCGCTCGGCGGACTCGAGCACCAGGTCGCAGAGGCCGGCGACGGTGGCGGTGACCCCGGCGTCGGCGTGGAGCAGGGCCGCCATCGCGGGATCCTGCGCGCGGACGCGCTCGGCCTCCTCGGTGAGCATCCGGTGGGTCGCGGGAGCGGGGCGGATGCCGCCGTTCAGCGTCACCATCGCCAGCAGGTGGCGCACCCGGACCCGCATCGCCGAGTCGTCGGTCTCGCCGGCGCGCTCGAGCAGCGCCGCGCTGAGCTCGTACTCCCCGCCCATCGCCGCGGCGAGGCCGGCCCCGAACAGCCGCCTGCACGGTCGCCTCCGGGGCCGTGCTCAGGGTCGCCGCGCGCTCGAGCGCGTCGGCGGCCGCCGCATGGGCGCCGCGGCCGGCGGCACGCTGCGCGGCGCGATCGAGCTCCGCCGCGACCTCGTCGTCGGGCCCGGTGGCGGCCGCGGCCAGATGCCAGGCGCGCGAGTCGGGCGGGGTGTGGCGGGCGAGGGCGCGATGGACGCGGCGCCGCTCGGCCGGCGGGGCGGCGCCGTAGACGACGCCGCGCAGGAGCGGATGGGCGAGGCGGAAGCCGTGGGCGTCGGTCTCGAGCAGCCCGGTCGCCTCGCACGCCTCCAGCGCCCGGTCGGGGATGCCGAGCTCGCGGGCGGCCGCGATCACCGGCTCGAGCGCCCGCTCGAAGGCGGCGGCCGCCACCACGAGCAGCGCCGCCGCCTCCGGCCCGGCGGCGTCGACCCGGCGCTCGAAGGCCTCGCCGAGCGCGCCGCCCGGCGCCGGTGGAGCTTCGATCGGGGCGATTCCCTGGCGCTGATCCTCCGACAGCATCGGCGGCAGCTCACGCAGCGCCAGCGGGTTGCCGAGCGAGAGCGCGAGGACTGCCTCGGTCGCCTTCCCGGCGAGCTCCGCGTCGGCCAGCAGGGCGAGGGCGTCCGCTCGCTCGAGCCCGCTCAGCGCCAGCTCGTCGAACCCCCCGCCGGTGCCGAACAGCCGCGCCTCGCCCTCGGGTCGCGCGGCGACCAGCATGGCCGCACCCGAGCGCTCGAGCCGGCGGCCGGCGTAGGCGAGGCACTCGGCGGACGGGCGGTCGAGCCAGTGCGCGTCGTCGACGACGATCAGCAGCGGGCGCTCGCGGGCGGCGGCCCGGATCATCCCGAGGAAGCCGGCGAAGGTGGCCAGACGCTCGTTGACGACCTGCTCGACCACGGCCAGGGCGAGCGCCGACGAGATCGCCGCCGCCTGTGGCGCCGGCAGCTCGTCCAGCCCGGCGAGCAGCGGGGTCGCGAGCTCGCCGAGCGCCGCGAACGGCAGCTGCGCCTCCGACTCGACCCCGGCGGTGCCGGCGAGCAGCATGCCCTCGGCCCGCTCGCGGGCTGCGATCAGGAGCGCCGTCTTGCCGATCCCGGGCTCGCCGCGTACCAGCAGGGCGCCGCCGCGACCGTCACGCGCGCGATCGAGTAAGGCGTCGATGCGGTCGAGCTCGGCTTGCCTTCCAATCAGCACTCGAGGACAACAGTAGGAGAGTTCTTCCGATCCCGGCAGGCGCCGGGCCGGCTCGAACTAGGCGTTCGCCCGGTGCTTTTTCGCCCGCGCGCGCGTACGGTCGCCGGCATGCACAGAGCCACAGTCCACATCCTCACGGCGGCGAACCGATCCCGCGCGGATCATGCGCCTCAGACAGTCGAGGCCGAGCCGCGCCGCCGCCGGCTCGCCCTGCTGGCCGCGCTCGCGAATCTCAGGTAGCGAGACCCGAGCCCGGCGGAGGCCGGGGCGCGACCGCGCGATGCGGGCTCAATCCCGGCGCTTCGCCTGCTCGCGCTCGACCCGGCGGCTGCGGCGGACGTGGGGGAGGGCCCAGCCGATCAGCGCGCCGAGCCCACCGGCGATCACCAGGGCGATGATCAGCGGGGTCTCGGTCTCCACGAAGAGGAAGTCGACCGTCACCTTCTGCAGGTTCTGGACGATGAGGATCGCCAGCAGCAGCCCGGCGACGGCGATCACGTAGAAGCGCCACCCGCGTCCCTCGCTCCTCGGCATGCCCTCGAAGTCCCGGTTGGCCACGGGGCGACTCTACCCCTTCGATCGCGGCGCACACTTGACACGATCGGCCCGCCATCCGCGCGCTCGGGCGGCCTAGCGTCGGCCCGTGTCCCCCAGCTGCGAGCGCGGTCAGAGCACGGTCGAGTGGGTCGGGCTGCTGCTGGTGATGTCGGTGGTGGTCGGGGCCCTCGGGGCGCTCGCCGGCGTGGCGCTGCCAGGGGCCGCGCTCGCCCGCTCGATCGGGGGCCGGATCGTCTGCGCGCTCGAGCTCTCGGGCGCCTGCGAGCCGCTCGCGGCGAGCGAGCTGGTGCTCGCCTACGGCGACGAGCTCGGCGCGCTGGTCTCCGCGACCGCCCCGCAGATCCGCTACGAGCCGGGGATGCGGGCCCTGCCGGTCGACTTTCGCCGCTGTCGCGAGGACGCCTGCGCCGAGGGGCGCGACGGGGTCCGCGTCGCCAGCTCGATCACCGGCGAGCCGGCGGTGGCGTTCACCCACGTGGTCGATTGCCGCCCCGATACCCAGACGCCGAACGCCGTCTGCACGGGAGTCGCCGCCGGCAATCGGTACCTGCAGTACTGGCTCTATTACCCCGGCAGCGCCACCGGCGAGGGCTCGGTCGTCCCCGGCGTGGTCCGGGAGGTCTCGGACGCGGTCGGGATGCCGAGCTACCACGCGGACGACTGGGAGTCGGTCCAGTTCCGCGTCCACCCGGACGGGCGCGTCGACGTCCGCGCCAGCGCCCACCACGGGTACGGGCCCGGGTGGCGGCCCGCCGACGAGGCGACCTACACCGTCGCCGGCGGCAGCCACGCCGGCACCGTCGAGCCGGCGGAGTTCGCCCGGCTGACGACCCCGCGCCGCCTCGGCCTGATCCCGCTCGAGCCCGTCGCCGCGGCCGAGGCCGGGACCGAGTTCGCGGTCTCGCCGCCGTGGCGCAAGCGCGTCTGGCTCGACCCGGAGTACGAGGGGACGGACTAAGCCGGGCCGTCGCACGCGGCCGTGGCCCTTCCCCAAATGCTCCAGGCGTCCTCGCGGACGCCGACGCGCAGTTCTGCATCCATGTGATGCGCAATTGCACATCGCACCACTCCGCGGCTGGCGTTGCGCAATTAGGCACGCTGAGCCACCCTACGTCAGCGCGTTCGCCTGCTTCGGATCTCCGCCCGGGCCGGGCTCAGCCGAAGCGGGCGAGGGCGACCGTGACGATCCGATCGCCGAGCACGCTCAGGGTGGTCGCCGCCCACAGCAGACGAAAGTCGCGGTGGCGCAGGACGGAGCTCAGGGCTGGCGCATCTCCGGTGCGGCCTCGGCGACGTAGAAGCGGCTGCGGCCGATCTCTCGCTCGCCGGCACGGATCACGACCGCGTGCGGCCCCGGGGTCGAGAACGTCGCCGTCGCCTGGATCGAGATGACGACGCGCTGGTCCTGGCCGGTGACCGAGCCGGGCGGGCGCCCGACCTCGATCTCGAACTCCAGCTCGTCGCCGAGCCGCTCGCCGTCGGGGTCCTGGGTCTCGAGCTCGAGCGTGTGCCGCTGGTTGGCCTCGTCCCAGGCGACGTCGACGCCGAACGCGATCCCGAACATGTGGTCGACGGGCATCTCGGCGAAGCGCAGCACGTTCCAGCCGCCGCCCATCGCGTACAGCTTCCCGTTCAGGGACTCACTGTGGTCGGTGAGCAGGAGGAACCCGATCTCCATCAGGCTGCGCTCACCTTCGGCGCCTCAACGGCGGCGCGGCTCGGCTTCGCTTCGCTCCGCCTCATTTCGGCGGCATCCGCAGGGCGCCGTCGAGGCGGATCGTCTCGCCGTTCAGCATCGGGTTGGCGACGATCGCGGCGACCATCTCGGCGTACTCCGAAGGCTTGCCGAGGCGAGAGGGAAACGGGATCCCGGCTCCGAGCCCGGCGCGGGCCTCCTCGGGGAGCGCGGCGAGCAACGGGGTGTCGAAGAGGCCGGGCGCGATCGTGACCACGCGGATGCCGCGGCCGGCCAGGTCGCGCGCCGCGGGCAGCGTCAGGCCGACGATCCCGGCCTTCGAGGCGGCGTAGGCCACCTGGCCGATCTGGCCGTCGAAGGCGGCGATCGAAGCGGTGTTGACGCAGACGCCGCGCTGGCCGTCGGGGTCGGGCTCGTTGCCCGCCATCGCCATCGCCGCCAGGCGCAGGGTGTTGAAGGTGCCGATCAGGTTGACCTTGATCACGTTGGAGAAGATCTCGAGGTCGTGCGGGCCCTGCTTGGAGACGGTCCGCTGGGCCCACCCGATCCCCGCGCAGCAGACCGAGATCCGCAGCTCGCCGGAGGCGGTCGCGGCGTCGACCGCCGCCTGGACCTGCTCCGCCTCGAGCACGTTCGCCTCGACGAAGGAGGCGCGGTCGCCGAGCTCGGCCGCCAGCGCCTCGCCCTTCTCGGCGTTCAGGTCGGCGATCACGACGGCGGCGCCGTCGGCGTGCAGGCGCCGCGCGGTCGCCTCGCCGAGGCCCGAGGCCCCGCCGACCACGAGCGCGTTCGATCCCTCGGTTCGCATCGCCGCGGACGATAACCCGTCGTTTACGTTGGCCCAACGAGAGCCCCGATAGCCTTGCGACATCGCGCCGACGGCCGAGGCCAACCTGAGTCAGCGGATCGCCGACCGCCTGGCGGAGGCCCGCGAGCGGACCCTGCTGCTGGTCGAGCCGCTCGCCGACGAGCAGCTCAACACCGTCTACTCGCCCATCCTCAGCCCGCTCGCCTGGGACCTCGGGCACATCGCCAACTTCGAGGAGCTGTGGCTGGTACAGCGGGTCGGCGGGCGCGAGCCGATGGACGGTGAGCTCGGCCGCTTCTACGACGCGATCGAGAACCCGCGCACGACCCGCAACGAGCTGCCGATCCTGCGCGGCGCCGAGCTGCGCTCCTACATGGACGAGGTCCGCGCCCGGACGCTCGACGTGCTCGAGTCCGTCGACCTCCTCGACCCAGCCGACCGCCTGCTCGAGGACGGCTTCATCTACGAGATGCTGCTCGCCCACGAGCACCAGCACAACGAGACCATGCTCCAGCTGCTGCAGATGGTCGACGGCTACGAGCCCGTCCGCGTCGACGAGTCGGTGGCGGCGGAGCCGGTCTCCGAGGGGCCCGAGATGGTCACGGTCGAGGCCGGCACCTACGAGGTCGGCGCCGCGGCCGAGGGCTTCGCCTACGACAACGAGCGGCCGCGCCACGCCGTCGAGCTGGCGGCGTTCGAGATCGACCGCGCCCCGGTCACCAACGGCGCCTACGCCGAGTTCGTCGCCGACACCGGCGCCGAGCCGCCGATGTACTGGGAGCCCGAGGGCGACGGCTGGGTGACGACCACCTTCGGGCGCCGCGAGCCGCTCGACCCGGGGCGTCCCGTGGCCCACGTCGACTGGCACGGCGCCGACGCCTTCGCCCGCTGGGCGGGCAAGCGCCTGCCGACCGAGTTCGAGTGGGAGGCCGCGGCCACCGGGGCCGACCGCGACCGCGCCAACCTCGACCTCCTCGGGTTCGGCACCTCCCCGGCCGGCGCCTACGGCGATGCCCCCGCGGACTCCGGGGCGGTGCAGATGCTCGGCGACGTCTGGGAGTGGACCTCCTCCGACTTCAACGGCTATCCCGGGTTCAGCGCCTTCCCCTACCCGGAGTACTCCGAGGTCTTCTTCGGCGACGAGCACAAGGTCCTGCGGGGCGGCAGCTGGGCGACCCGCCGGGAAGTGATCCGGGCCTCGTTTCGCAACTGGGACCTGCCACAGCGCTCACAGATCTTCTCGGGCGTGCGTTGCGTAAGGGACGCCGGGTGAAACGAAACGCGCCCCCAGGGAACGCCTAGGTACCGGTTTGGCGGCGACGGCGGAGCAGATCGAGATCGAGGTGCACCTGCCCGAGGGCGGGACGCTCGCCGGGCTGGCCGAGGACGTCCGCGAGGGCCTCTCCTGTCCGTTCAAGGAGATCCCCCCGAAGTACTTCTACGACGAGCGCGGCTCGGAGCTGTTCGAGGCGATCACCGAGCTGCCCGAGTACTACCCGACCCGGGTCGAGCGCTCGATCCTCGGCCGCCGCGCCGACGCGATCGTCGCCGCCGCGTGCCCGACGACGCTGATCGAGCTCGGCTCCGGCGCGGCGGCGAAGACGCGTTGCCTGCTCGACGCGATGCGGGCGGCGCAGACCCTCGAGACCTACGTTCCGGTCGACATCTCGGAGGAGATCACGCGGCGGGTCGCCGACGAGCTCGTCGCCGAGTACGACGGCCTGCACGTGCACGGGATCGTCTGCGACTACGAGACCCACCTCGAGCGGATCCCGCGCGAGGAGGGCGCCCTGATCGCCTTCCTGGGCGGCACGATCGGCAACTTCCGGCCGGGCCCGCGGCGCTCGTTCCTGGCCCGCATCGCGACCCTGATGTACCCGGGCGACCGCTTCCTGCTCGGCACCGACCTGGTCAAGGACACGGCGATCCTCGAGGCCGCCTACAACGACTCCGCCGGGATCACGGCGGAGTTCAACAAGAACGTCCTCTGTGTCCTCAACCGCGAGCTGGATGCCAACTTCGACCCCGACCTGTTCGAGCACGTCGCCTTCTTCGACGCCGAGAACGAGTGGATCGACATCCGGCTGCGCTCGCTCGCCGAGCAGTTCATCGACCTGAGGGCGCTCGACATGCGGACCCACTTCGCCCGCAACGAGGAGATGCGGACCGAGGTCTCGACCAAGTTCACCCGCGAGCGGCTCGAGGCCAGCTACGCCGACGCCGGCCTCGAGCTGGTCGAGTGGTGGACCGACCCTGATCGGCTCTACGCGGTCTCACTGGCGCGAACGGCGTCATAGCCGCCTTTCACGGTCATTTCACCGGCGGTCCGTAGAAACGGGCTCCGGTTGTCAACGACGCAGGAGACCGAAATGACCATCAGCAAGCGCAACAAGATCGTCGCCGCCGGAGCCGCCGTGCTCGCGCTGGGCGCGGGCGGAGCCGCGGTCGCCGGCGCGGCCGGCGGCGGCGAGGACGCGGCCGAGGGCCCGGACGTCGCGATCACCGGCGCCACGCTCGACAAGGCGAGCGCGGCGGCGCTCGAGGCGACGGGCGGCGGCACGGTCACCGAGACCGAGGTCGGCGACGAGGAGAGCTACTACGAGGTCGAGGTCACCCTCGACGACGGTAGCCAGGTCGACGTTCAGCTCGACCGCGACCTGAACGTGGTCGGCGAGTCCGCCGACTCCGAGAGCGACGGCTGACCAGGCGATCAGCGCCGGGAGCCGGGCCGGACGATCGTCCGGCCCGCTCCCGTGTCGCGCCCCCCGGCGCTACCGGCGGTCGTCCGGCTCGAGCTGCGCGCGGATCTCGCCCGCCGGGTACTTCTCGGTGTGGACGTTCGCGTACGTCGCGCCCGCCCTGATCGCATCGACGAGCTCCTGGAACTCGCCCGGGGCGATCCCTTGCTCCGTCGGCCCGAGCACGTCCGCGGGGACGATGGTCCCGGTGATCGTCGCCGGCTGGGCCGGGCACGGCTGCGTGCCGGCAGGCCCGCCGCCGACGTTCGTGCACAGGAAGACGCTGATCCCGCCGCTCTGGGCGCGGGCGCCGAAATGGATGTGCGCCTGCTGGACCGGCCCCTCGAGGTCTGCGTAGCTCAGCCGATAGGAGATCTCCTGGTCCGGGTCGTCGATGCGGACCTTGAAGCTCCCCTCACCGGGGGTCGACAGCGCGAGGGGGGTTTCCTCGTACCCGGTGAGCTGCTCGCGGATGCTCTTGCCGCCGGTGGCCACGGCGACCACCGCGCCCCCCGCCATCACCGTCACCACCGCGACCGCTGCGGCCAGCTTGATCCGTCCGTTCATCGCCACCTCCCGTTTGGATGAACGCCGGATGCCGGTGCGCGGACGCAAGGGCATCCGACGCGTTGTCAACCGGAGCTACGGCCGGCGGCGGCGGATGGATTGAGCCGATCGCCGCCGGCTGCGCCGTCAGGCCGGCGCCAGCGCCTCGATCAGATCGCCCGCCTGGTCGGGCGTCGTGATCGGCAGCAGCACGGGGCAGGTGATGCCGGCGGCGACGAACTGCCCGAGGCGCTCGCGCATCTCCTCGGGACTGCCGAGCACGAACACCTCCTCGATCAGCGGCCAGGGCGCGGCGGCGATCGCGCGCTCGCGGTCCTTGGCCGCCCACGCCTCGCACATCTCGGCGATCGCCTCGCCGTGCCCGAGCCAGCGAAAGAACGCCGCGTACACGGGGACCGTGGCGTAGGAGGCGAACATGAACCGGGCCAGGGGCTCGGTCTGCTCGCGCTCGCCGGGGATGCAGAAGAACCGACAGAGCAGCTCGAACCCGGGCGGCGCGCCGTCCAGCTGGGCGACCACCTGCTCGACGCCCGAGAGCGGGAGGAAGTTGGAGAACGCGCCATCCGACTTCTCGACCGCGAGGCGCAGCATCTTGCCCCGCAGCGCCGCGAGCACGATCGGCACCGGCGGCGGTGTCAGCTCGAGCTTGAACCCGGTCCGGGTCCGCTCACCGGCGAGCGCCGGGCGCAGGAACTCGACCGTCCGCTCGACCCTGGTCAGCGGCCGGTCGAACGGGATCTCGTTCCAGCCCTCGACGATCCGGTCGGAGGACGCCCCGATCCCGAGCGCGAAGCGCCCGCCGCTGCCGTCGGCGAGCGCCGCGGCCTGCTGGGCGAGCAGCGCCGGGCCACGGGTGAAGACGCCGACGACTCCGGTCCCGAGGCGCATCGAGTCGCTCCAACCCGCCGCCAGCGCCAGCGGCGTGAAGCCGTCCGGCCCGTTGGTCTCGCCCGTCCACAGGTCCGTGTAGCCGGCGGCCTCGGCGCGGCGGACGAGCGCGGCGTGGTCGCGCAGGGGGATCCCGGGGAGGGTGAGGGTCAGGCCCCAGCGTTGAGTCGGTCCAGCGTTTTCCATCCGCGCGCGGGAGCCTATCTGTGGAGTTGGCTAGGACCCAGGCAGCTTGGCGATGAGCTTGATCGCGTCGATGAACAGCTTCTCGTCCCCGCCATCCCCGTGACGGTCAATCCAGAAAGCGCCCTGCGGTTCGACGCCCGAGACCGGCTCCGGGTCAGAACCGCCGCCCAGCCCCTTGTACGTGGCGACGATATTCCCGCCTACCTTGAGGTCGATGGTGATGCGGTCCCCGATCTCAAGAACACTCAGGGCTCTCAGCACGTTGGCAGCACTGCTGTCCACGGGGCGGGACTCTAGGCGGTCTGGACTCCCGTGGCGCCGGTCCGGCCCCTGACGAAACGGAAGGCCGGTCAAGCCTGGTCGGGACCCGCTATCGCCAACGTATTGTGGGATAGGCTCGCGGCCGCATGGACTTCTCGCGACTGAATCGGGGGCGGGTGGTCGTGGGCGGGATCGCCTCGGTCCTGCTGATCGTCGCGATCCTGTTCCTGCCCTGGTACACGGTCGATCTCTCAATCGATCCGCGCACCGCCGGCAGCGAGAACTTCGACGAGGACACGCTGCTCTGCGGCCAGGAGTCCAGCTGCACCGGCTTCGAGACCTTCCCGATCCTGCGCTGGCTGCTGCTGCTGGCGGCGATCGCGCCGCTGATCCTCGGCTACATCCTTGTCCGCGGCCACAAGCTCTCCTACCCGCCGGGCGAGATGACGATGATCGCCGGCTTTACCGCCGCGGTGCTGATCGGCTACAACGGGATCATCGACAAGCCCGGGACGGGCACGGGCGAGGTCGGGATCAGCCTCGACTACGGCTACTGGGTGGCGCTGCTGTCGGCGGCCGTGATCGCCATCGTCGGCTTCACCCGCTCGATCGAGAGCGCGCCCCGCAAGACCCGCAAGGCCCCCGGCACCGTCTAGCACCAGGCCGCTCTTCAATATCGTTCCCGTCGTGGGAGTGATCTCGCACGACGTGCGCTCGGGCTCGAAGCCGGACCGCAATCTGGCGCTCGAGCTCGTCCGGGTGACCGAGGCCGCGGCGCTCGCCGCCTCGCGCTGGGTCGGCCGGGGCGAGAAGGAGTCGGCCGACGGCGCCGCCGTCGATGCGATGCGGCTGCTGCTGGACACGGTGCCGATGGACGGCGTCGTCGTGATCGGCGAGGGCGAGAAGGACGAGGCGCCGATGCTCTACAACGGCGAGTCGATCGGCGACGGCAGCCCGCCCGAGGTCGACATCGCCGTCGACCCGCTCGAGGGGACCACGCTGACCGCCCGCGGGATGCCCTCGGCGCTGGCGGTGATCGCGCTCTCCGAGCGCGGGACGATGTTCGATCCCGGGCCCTGCGTCTACATGGAGAAGCTCGCCGGCAACTCCGAGGTCGCCGACGTGCTCAGCCTCGACGAGCCGCTCACCGAGGTGATCGCCAAGGTGGCGGAGCGCAAGGAGAAGGACGTCGGCGACGTGACCGTGATCATGCTCGACCGCCCCCGCCACGAGGCCCAGATGGCGGAGATCCGCGAGCTCGGCGCCCGCATCAGGCTGATCTCGGACGGCGACGTCTCGGCGGCGCTGTTCGCGGTCTCCGCGGATGCCGGGGTCGACCTCCTCTGGGGGATCGGCGGCACCCCGGAGGGCGTGATCTCGGCCGCGGCGATCAAGTGCATCGGGGGGCAGCTCCTCGGCAAGCTCTGGCCCCGCGACGACGACGAGCGCCAGGCGGCCATCGACGCCGGCTACGACCTCTCCGAGACGCTCGACGTCGACCGCCTCGTCTCCGGCGACGACGTCTTCTTCGCCGCCACCGGGGTCACCGACGGCGAGCTCCTGCACGGCGTCCGCGCCAGCCGCGGCAAGGCGACCACGGAGTCGCTGGTGATGCGCTCCCGGTCGGGGACCGTGCGCACCGTCTCCGCGCGTCACGACCAGGCCAAGCTGCGCGAGGTGACCGGGGGCCGTTACGGCTGAGTCGCCCGAGGTGCTCGTCGCCGGCGCGACGGGCTACATCGGCGGGTTGCTCACCCGCGCCCTTCGCGAGGACGGGCTCGGCGTCCGCTGCCTGGTCCGGGACCCCGCCAAGGCCGCGGGGCTCGAACGCGCCGGCTGTGAGATCGCCGTCGGGGACGTCCTCGACGCATCGACGCTGCCGGCGGCGCTCGCCGGGATCGACTCCGCCTACTACCTCGTGCACTCGATGGGGCGCGGATCCGACGGCGGCTTCACCGAGCGCGACGCGCAGGCGGCGCGCAACTTCGCCGCCGCCGCCGCCGACGCCGGCGTCGAGCGCCTGATCTACCTCGGCGGGCTCGGCGATCCCGGCTCCGAGCACCTCCGCAGCCGCCAGCAGACCGCCGAGATCCTGCGTGCTTCGGGGGTGCCGCTCGTCTACTTCCGCGCCGCCGCGGTGATCGGTGCCGGCAGCGAGTCGTTTCGGGTCGTCTACTACCTGGTCAAGCGCCTGCCGGCGATGGTCACCCCGCGCTGGGTCGGCACCCGCACGCAGCCGATCGCGATCGCCGACGTGGTCGGCTACCTGCGCGCCGCGCTGACGACCCCGGCGGCGGAGCGGCGGGAGGTGCAGATCGGCGGTCCCGAGGTGACGACCTACGGCGGCATGATGGACGAGATGGCGCGCGCCCTCGATCGCCGGCCGCCGGTCCGGGTGCCGGTGCCCCTGCTGACCCCGGAGCTCTCCTCGCTCTGGATCGGCCTCGTGACCCCGGTCGACGCGGGCGTCGCCCGGCCGCTGATCGAGGGCCTGGCGACCGAGACCGTGGTCACCGACGGGTCGGGGATGGAGCTGTTCGACGTCCCCGCGACGCCGTTGCGCGAAGCGCTGCGGGCTGCGCTCGCCGAGCGCGAAGGCGATCCGGGGCCTAGCTGATCAGGCAGCCAGAACGCGTCCCGCAATATGCGCTCAGGGACGTATTCCGGGACGATCGGCGGGGAAGCGCTCAGTCGCTCGCTCGATGCGGCCCAACCTCGAGGTGCTCTCCGGCATCCCATTGCCGGCGAACCTGATCGAGACCGTGTAACAGACCTCGATGCGGAAGCCGTCGGGGTCGAAGACGAAGAAGGCGTAATAGCCCGGTAGATCGGGCTCCTCTTCGGGTGGGCAGTGGATGCGGGCGTTCATGCCCAGGCAGCGCTGGTAGGCGCCGTCAACCTCCTCGGTGCTCTCGACCGTGAAGGCCAGGTGCTCGATGCCTACGCCGTAGTACTCGTGGCGGCCTCCGTCCGCTTTCCGGAGGCCCAGCCGTGTCTCGGGCACGGCACCTGGGACGAACTTCTGGCCGAAACCGAGGTACACGACCTCCTCGGTTTCCCGGTAGGTCTCAAAGCGGGCCTCGATATCGAGGCCGAGCGGACCCGAGCATCCCGAGGTAGAAGGCGAGGGAGCGTTCGACATTGCTGACCGCGAGATCGATGTGGTCGATTCCTCGTAGGGACATCGCTCCTCCAATGGCTTCGCATTCGCGGCCAACCTAACAGCGATTCGCCCGGCGGCGATCGGACTTTTCGTCCAAAGCGCTATTCGGACAGGCCGGCGGCTTCGAGGGCCTGGGGCAGATCGCACCCCCACTCGAACCGCGCAATCCTGCCGTCGCGGAAAGCCCAGGTATGTGCCTCCGCCTGCACGAGCTCAACCTCGCTCCCGCGCACTGCGGGTGTGACCAGCTCACGGAGGCGACCACGGCGTCGCCCGCAGTCGAACAGCTCGTGCAGCTCATGCCGGGACTCGCTCCAGACTTCTGCGAAGCGTCGCATCGCTTGTACGACTTCGGCCGGGCCACGGCGCACACCGGGCTCGACTGCATTCGGGGGATTGACGTACTCGATGTCCTCTGTGGCGAGTCCGAGCAGCCACTGCGGATCCTGATCGATCAGGCCCTCGTCGTAGATGCGGCGCACCACTGCGACGTTTTCCTTCGACAGTCGCCGGGCAGTATCTCGCGGATTGCTGCGCTCCATGCAAAGCGGCACGTTCCGAGATCACGCCGCTAAGCGGCGAACGGCGCTGAATTCAGGGCGCCGACTCGGCGAACGCGCGCGCTCGCTCCTCCTCGATCGAGCCGGTCTCGTGGAACTCGAAGCGCAGCGCGTTGATCACCGCGCCGGCCATCAGCCCGAGGCTGACGAGGTAGAACCAGACCAGTGCCACGAGGATGAAGCCGAGCGCGCCGCCGAGCTGGTCGATGTTCGACTGGCCGAGGTAGAAGGGGAAGATCGCGTTCGCGATCGCCATCGTCACGGTGACGAACAGCGCGCCCGGCCACACGCCGCGCCACGGCACGTGGCCCTTGGGGACGACGTAGTAGATCAACGCGCAGACCGCGAACGTCACCACGAGCGCGATGACGAGCAGGGCCGCGCTGCGCAGGCCGCCGACCTCGTCGAGCCCGAACGGCAGGTTCTCCGCTCCGGACGCGAGCAGACCCTCGGCGACCGGGACGACGACGCTGGCGGCCAGGAACAGGGTGACGACGACCAGCATCACCAGGGCGAAGCGCTTCTGCTCCACCCAGCCGCGGCACTGGACGTGGTAGATGCGGCAGAAGGCGGTGTCCATCGCCCCCCAGAACGAGGCCCCGATCCAGATCGCGGCCAGCGCAGCGACCACCCCGATCGTCGTCGAGCTGTCGCGGATCCGGTCGACGACACTGGCCAGCGACTCCTGCTCGGCTGCGGGGAAGATGCTCTGCAGGTCGCGGAGCACGCTCGCCTCGACGTCCGGGTTCTGGATCACCTGGCCGAAGACGAACAGGATCAGGAGCACGAACGGAAACAGCGCCAGGGCCAGGTTGTAGGCGACCATCGCCGCGAGCCCGGTGATGTTCTCGCGGTAGGCGCGCTCCCAGAAAACCCGTAGGAACCTGGTCGACGCCTGGCGCGAGACCGAGGTCCCCGCCACGGCTCAGCCCTTCTCCGAGTTCCCCCGCAGGGCCTCGAGGGCGCGGTTCGCAAGGCGGACGCCCAGGGTCGCCGCCTCGGCCGCCGCCGCGACCCCGGCCCAGGCGATCTCCTCGAGCCCGCCGCCGGACTCGGGCTCCGCCTCCGGGCGCGAGCGCGCGGGCTCGGTCTGCGACTGCGGGCGGGATCGTGCCTCGTCGGCGGTCGTGCGCGCCTTCCCGGCGGTCGCTCGAGCCTTGCCGGCGGCCGCGGGCCGGCTCGGTTTGCTCGCGGCCTTGCGGGGCCCGCCGCTCGATCGCTGAGCCTTGCCCTTGTCGCGGCGCGGGCTGCGCCGCCCGGGCCGCGACCCGGGCAGGTTGCCGAACACGCTCCCCTGGGCCCGCTCCTCCTCGCCGGGCGGCTGCTCGCTCATCCCGCGTATTCCAGCGCGATCGGCGGACGCGCGCGTCGCGGCGCCCGGTTTTCGCCGTAACCGCCCCCGGGTATCAGTGTTGAGTCAGGTTCGGGCCCCGCGCGCTCCGCTTGCATGCTCGCGTGCGTTAGGTCGAAAACCCCCCGTAAATAGGGAACGATCCGTTGACTTCGGAAATCCGCCGACTACACTCCGAACCCAAGTTCGACCTTGGCCACGCGGCACGACGAGGGGCTCTGGCGGGGCCCCCGGCGGGCGGCAACTCGACGGATCGGGGACCACGGGCTGCGCCGCTATCGCGCCCGGAGTCGCCGCCGATAGAGACCAGACGAGATCCACGCACCCACAGACCAGGAAGGAACCTAGCCGGCACATGCTGATCACGGAACTTCAGGAGCTCGAGGAGGTCAAGAACCTCGTCACCAAGGGCCAGGCCGTGGGCGTCGTCGCTTACGGCGAGGTCGCGCACGCGCTGGCCGAGGTCGATGTCGACGAGGGCGATATCGAGGAGCTCTACGGCTACCTCGAGGCGCAGGGCGTGGAGATGGTCGACGACGTCGACCCCGCGCAGGCTTCCTCGCCCGACGCCGAGCGCGCCGAGCCGAAGCGCGGCAAGCGGCGCAAGTCGGCGGCGCTCGACCTGAAGCCGGACATGACCACGGACTCCCTGCAGCTGTTCCTGAAGGACATCGGCAAGGTCCGGCTGCTGACCGCGCAGGAGGAGGTCGACCTGGCGAAGCGGATCGAGCGCGGCGACCTCGACGCGAAGCAGAAGATGGTCGAGTCGAACCTGCGCCTGGTCGTCTCGATCGCGAAGAACTATCGCAACCAAGGGCTGCCCTTCCTCGACCTGATCCAGGAGGGCACGCTCGGCCTGGTGCGCGCCGCGGAGAAGTTCGACTACCGCAAGGGGTTCAAGTTCTCCACCTATGCGACCTGGTGGATCCGCCAGGCGATCGCCCGCGCGCTCGCCGACAAGGCGCGGACGATCCGGATCCCGGTGCACGTGGTCGAGAAGCTGAACAAGATCGGCCGCGCGGAGCGCAAGCTGGTCACGGAGCTCGGCCGCGAGCCGACCCCCGACGAGATCGCCGAGGTCACCGGGATCGACCCCGAGGAGGTCGACCAGATCAAGCGCTCGGCGCAGGCGCCGGTCTCGCTCGAGAAGCCGGTCGGCGACGAGGAGGAGTCGGAGTTCGGCCAGTTCATCGCCGACGAGAAGGCCGAGTCGCCGTTCGAGCGCGCCGCCGACCTGCTGACCAAGGAGGCGCTGCGCGAGGCGCTGGAGAACCTCTCCTACCGTGAGCGCCGCGTGCTCGAGCTCCGCTACGGGCTGGGCGGCGAGCATCCGCGGACCCTCGACGAGGTCGGGCGCACGTTCAACGTCACCCGCGAGCGGATCCGCCAGATCGAGAACCAGTCGCTGAAGAAGCTTCAGACGCCTCGCGGAGGCGCAGAAGCTCCGCGAAGTCGCCTGAGGGCCCGGATCTGCGGCGCGAGCCGGCGTCCTCGGCCGCTCGTGCTCAGGCGCCTCGCGGCGCGACGCTCGCGCTCCGACGACGATCCGGTAGCGGCGCCGCGCTCGTTACGGTTTCCGGACCTTGGCGGGGACTCGGAGATCACGGCTGGCCCTGGCGACGGCCTTGGCGGCGGCGGCGCTCGTCGGCGCGCTGGCGGTCGGCGGCCAGCCGGCGAGCGCCGGCGAGGCAGCCGGGCCCAACGTGATCATCATCATGAGCGACGATCACGGGCCGCAGATGATGCGCGCGATGCCCACGGTGAGGCGGGAGCTCGGTGCCCGCGGGACGACCTTCACCAACGCCTTCGCCAGCTATCCGCTGTGCTGCCCCGCGCGCGCGACCCTGCTGACCGGCGAGTACGCGCACAACCACGGCACGCTCGGCAACAACCCGCTCAGCGGCGGCGGCTACCGCGCCCTGCTGCGACCCCGAGCGCAACCTCGCCGCCTGGCTCCAGGCGGCCGGGTACGACACCGCGTTCGCCGGCAAGTGGTTGAACGGCCTGCGGTCGCCGCGAGCCGCGCCGCCGGGCTGGGACCAGTGGTCCGGGCTCGTCGGCGAGGGTGGCGAGGGGCTCTCCTCCTTTTACGACTACGACGTCTTCGAGGCCGACGGGACGCCGCGCCACTACGGCGATCACGCCTCCGACTACCAGACCGACGCGCTCACCCGCGATTACGCGCTCCCCTACATCGATGCGCAGGCCGTCGAGCCCGGACCGTTCTTCCTCTGGCTCGCCTACCACCCGCCGCACTCGGGAGTGGGCCGCGACGACTTCGCCGGGAGGCGTTGCTCCGACGGGCCGCCGGACGATCGGAGCGGCAAGCAGAGCGCGATCCCGCCGCCGCGCTACGCGCGCCGGTACCTGCATGCGCGCGCCGCCGCGCCCGCCCGCCTTCGACGAGCGCGACGTCTCCGACAAGCCGAAGTTCGTCAGCCGGCGCCCGCCGTTGTCGGACACCGACCTGGAGACGATCGAGCGCGACTATCGCTGCGGGCTCGCGGCGCTGCGCGCGCTCGACGACGGCGTCCGCGAGATCGTCGAGCGGCTGCGACTCACCGGCCAGCTCGAGAGCACGATGCTGGTCTTCCTCACGGACCAGGGCGTGATGACCGGGGAGCACCGGATCAAGCGCGGCAAGAACCTCCCCTACGAGCCGGCGATCAAGATCCCGCTGCTGCTCCGGGGCCCGTCGATCGTGCCCGGCGGCGTGATCACCGCCCCGGTCGCGAACGCCGACCTCGCGCCGACGATCCTCGACGCCGCCGGCGCGGAGATCCCGCCCGAGCTCTGGCGCCCGCTCGACGGCAGCTCCCAGGCGGCGGCGCTCGCCGGCGGCCAGGGCGATCCGAATCGCGCGGTGCTGATCGAGGGCCGCGACGGTGTCGCCAGGTCGCGCCATGGCTACAAGGTCCAGTCCTATGTCGGCGTGCGCACGGCGCGCTACTCGTACTTCGAGTATCGGCGGGCAAGCTACGCGACCAAGGCGGAGGGCATCGACGCACCCATCGGGCAGGGCCGGACCAGCGAGCGCGAGCTCTATGACCTCGCCCGGGACCCGGGGCAGTTGCGCAACCTCGCCACCGATCCAGCGTATGCCGCCACTCGCCGCGAGCTCGCCGGGCTGGTCACGCGGCTCGAGCGCTGCGACGGGCCCGAGTGCGTGGTCAGCGCCGCGGTGACGGGACCGAACCGGTGACGGGGGCGCGGCCGGCGATCGCGTCGCTGGCGCTCGCGGCCTGCGCGCTGGTTCCGCTGCTCGCCGCCGACGGTGACCCCGCCGACGGGGCGGTGCGCAAGCCGAACATCGTCCTGATCACGACCGACGATCAGACTCTTGCCTCGCTCTCGGCGATGCCCCGGGTCCAGCGCCTGCTGGTCGATCGAGGGGTCAGCTTCGAGAACGCGATCTCCTCGTTTCCGCTCTGCTGCCCGTCGCGGGCGAGCTGGATCACCGGCCAGTTCGCCCACAACCACGGCGTGATCGACAACCAGGAGCGCAACGGCGGCGGGTACCAGGCGCTGCGCGAGCCCGACAACGTGCTCCCGGCCTGGCTGGACCAGGGCGGGTACGACACCGCGCTCGTCGGCAAGTGGCTGCACGACTACCGCACCCTCGATCCGGCGCCGGGGTGGGACCGCTTCTGGGCGCTGACGTCGCCGACGATGGTCAACTACTACCGCTACGAGGTCACCGATTCCCGCGGCGGCAAGGTCCGCTACGGCGACGACGCCTCCGATTACGTGACCGACGCGCTCACCCGCGAGTACGCGCTGCCGTACATCCGCCAGCACGCCCGCGACCCGGACCCGTTCTTCCTCCACGTCTCCTACATCGCGCCGCACTGGGGCCGGGGGCGAAACGACCCTGCCGGGAAGCGCTGCGCGAACGGCAAGCCCTTCAGTTTCGAGACCGCGAAGGCGAAGCCCGCCCCTCGCGACGCCGGCGCCTTTGCCGACCGGCCGTTGCCGACGCCGTCCTCGTTCAACGAGGCGGACATGTCGGACAAGCCCGGCGCCGTCCGTGGGCGTCCGCGGCTCGATCGCAGGGCGATTCGTCAGCTCGAGGAGCGCTACGGCTGCGAGCTCGCCAGCCTGCTCGCGGTCGACCGCGCGGTCGCCGACATCGATGCCGCTCTCGACGCCGCCCGGGTCACCGATCGCACCTACGTGATCTTCACCTCCGACAACGGCTACATGCACGGCGAGCACCGGATCAGGGCCGAGAAGGTCCAGCCGTACGAGGAGGCGCTCAGGGTGCCGCTGGTGATCCGCGGCCCCGCGGTCCCCGCCGGCGGCCTGGTCGAGGACCCGGTCGCCAACGTCGACCTCGCGCCGACCATCATCGAGCTCGCCGAGGTGACGTTGGCCCCGCTGGACTTCCAGCGCCCGGCCGACGGCCGCTCGCTGGCCCCGTACACCTACGGCCGGGGCGACGCCGACCGCGCCGTGCTGATCGAGTCCAAGCGCCCACCGCGCCGGACCGCCACGGGCACCGTCGTCGCACCATCGTGGGTCGGGGTGCGCACCCGCCGCTACACCTACGTCGAGCACTACCGCGCCGAGGTGCCCAGCCTCGAGGAGGGCTTCGGCCTGCCGATCGGCTCGGGCTCGATCACCGACACCGAGCTCTATGACCTCGAGCTCGACCCGCGCCAGCTTCGCAGCCGCCACACGGACCCCGTATACGCGGCGACCCGGGGGGCGCTCGCCGAGGCGCTCGCGCAGCTCCGCGACTGCGCCGGCGAGAGCTGCCGCCTGGACGTCGTGCCACCGGCGCCCTGACGCCCGCCGGCGCTCAAGCTCCGCGCCGCGGCGCCCGATAGGGGGTCTGATGTTCGACATCGACGAAGCGCTGCGCCGAGTGGTCGAGGGAGAGGGCTCGGACCTCCACGTGAAGGTCCCGGCGCCGCCGATGCTCCGGGTCCACGGCGAGCTCAGCCCGATCGCGGGCGCCGAGGCGCTGCGGCCCGAGGACACCGAGCGTGCGCTGCACCAGATCGTCCAGGACCCGAAGATCCTCGAGGAGTTCGAGCGCGACGGCGAGGCCGACTTCTCCTACTCGGTCTCGGGGCTGTCGCGGTTTCGCGTCAACGCCTTTCGCCAGCGCGGCAGCGTCGCGATCGCCTGCCGGGCGATCCCGTTCCAGGTCCGCTCGGTCGACGACCTCGGCCTGCCGCCGGTGATCCGCACGCTCGCCGAGGAGCAGCGCGGGATCGTCCTGCTCACCGGGACGACCGGCTCGGGCAAGTCGACCACGCTGGCGGCGATGGTCGATCACATCAACTCGACCCGGGCGCGCAACATCATCACGCTCGAGGACCCGATCGAGTACCTGCACCGCGACAAGCGGTCGATCATCAGCCAGCGCGAGGTCGGCATGGACACGGAGAGCTTCGCCCGGGCGATGCGCCGGGTGCTGCGCCAGGACCCCGACGTGATCCTGATCGGCGAGATGCGCGACGAGGAGACGGTGCGCACGGCGCTCTCGGCCGCCGAGACCGGTCACCTCGTGCTCTCCACCCTGCACACGCTCGACGCCACCGAGACGATCAACCGGATCATCGACTTCTTCCCGCCCCATCTGCAGCAGCAGGCTCGGGTGATGCTGGCGGCGACCCTGCGCGGCGTGGTCGGCCAGCGCCTGGTCAAGCGCGCGGGCGGCGCGGGACGGGTCGCCGTCTGCGAGGTCCTCGTCGCGACCGGCCGGGTCCAGGACCTGATCCTGAACCCGCAGGAGACCGGCCGCCTGACCGAGGTGATCGCCGAGGGCGAGTACTACGGGATGCAGACCTTCGACCAGGCCCTGCTCGGCCATGTGCTGGAGGGCCGGGTCGACCGGGAGCTCGCCTTCGACGTGGCCTCGAGCCCGCACGACTTCAAGCTCATGCTCGAGGCCAAGGGCCAGCGCGCGAGCGGCATCGAGCAGGTGCTCTCCGAGGACGCCGAACCGCCGGCCGAACCCGCGCCGGCGCCCGTCGTCGGCGGCTGAATCGGCGCCGGCACGGCGGTCGGAACCCACTTCATTTCCTGAAGCATTGGCTATACTCGGCGCGAGCCGCGGCGGTCTGAAACCGCGTTTCGCTACGGCCCTCGCAAGCCATGAACGAGTCTCCCTGTCCCGTCGGTTGCTGCGCCGAGATCATCTCCGGCAAGTGGACCCTCCTCGTGATCCGCGACCTGGCGGACTCCAACCGCCGCTTCTGCGAGCTCGAGCGCTCGCTCGAGGGGATCAGCCCGCGCACGCTGTCGCTGCGCCTGCGCGCGCTCGAGGAGTGCGAGATCGTCGCCCGCCACACCTACCCCGAGGTGCCGCCGCGGGTCGAGTACGCGCTGACCGAGAAGGGCCGGGCCCTCGTGCCGCTGATCGAGGAGATGCGCGCTTACGGCCAACGCTGGCTCGTCGCCGGCCTGAGCGCCGCGACAGCGCGTCGCGCTCGCGCCTCGTCGAGCGGCCCGTGAACGCTGCAAGCGCGCTTGCATTGAAGGAGGCCCCGGTGGCCGGGCGAAGCCCTGGGCCATGCGTGACCTGGTGGTTCGAGAGGGACTGGAGGCGATGGCCTTCGATGCCGCCGACCGCCTGCGGGACCTGGTCGCCGCCGGTCAGGAGATTCCCTACGAGGTCCACGAGCCGGGCGACGGCTCGCCCCTTTGCCGCTACGAGCCGCAGACCGAGCGCTTCGTCCACGACCACGCCCGGCGAGCTGCGCGAGCTCGACTCCTTCGGCACCGCCTGCGCCGCGATCGAGATCGCCGGCCTGGCGACCTCCTATCTCGAGCGGATGGGCATCGGCGTTCCCGAGGACGCTCGCAAGCGCGCGGAGATCGCCGGCGTCGCCTTCCTCTGCCGGCTTTGGATCGGCAGCTCGGACTTCTCGCTCGAAGCCGACCGGCTCGACGCCGCCATCGACGAGCTCGAGGCCGGGCTCGAGGTCGAGACCGGCCAGATCGAGGTGATCGTCCCGCTGCGCGGCCTGCAGATGCCGATCGCGCGCCTCGAGCTCGAGCCCGCTTCGATCGTCCGCGCCGACACGGTCGAGGTGCCGGCGGAGGCGCGCTCGAGCGACGGCCTCGGCGTCTCTCCCTGGGAGCCCGCCTTCCTGGCCGTGGTCCGGGTCGACGAGCCGCGGCTCGACGACGGCGACGAGGCGGCCGACGCGGGCCTGGTCGCGGTCGAGGCTTTCCGCCGCCTGATCACGACCCTGAGGCTGTTCAAGGCCGGCGGCGTCGGGCTCGGCCCGCACGCGTGGACGCGGCTCGCCGGCGACCGCTGGCGCCGGATCGCGACCGGCTCCGGCCGGCAGCGGCCGGGCGGGTACCGGTTGGCCGAGTCCGAGCTCGGCGACCTGCTCGCCTTCTCGCGCGCGCTGGCCACGGCCGGCACGCCGTTCGAGCGCCTCGGGCTCGGGCGGCCGGGATTCCCGACCGTCCTCGGTCGCGCCCTGAACCGCTTCGAGGCCGGCCTCGAGCGCAACGTCGTCGTCGAGGCGCTCAACGACCACCTGCTCGCCCTGCGCTTCGTGCTCGAAGGCGGCGGCCCCGCCGACCTCGGCCTGTCGATGCGCGTCGCCGCGCTCTGCGCGGAGCCCGAGCGCAGGGACGAGGTCAAGGCCTCGGTCGACCGCGCGATCGGCCTCGAGCGGGAGCTGTGGAGCGGCGAGCCGGCGACCAGAGCGCGCGCGGTCACCCCCGCCGAGACCGCCGCCGAGCTCGAGGACCTGGCCCGCGCGATCCTCAAGGACGCCGCCGCGGGTCACCTGGGCTCGGACCTGCGCGTCGCCGCCGACGAGATCCTGCTCGCCGACGGGCTCGCGGTCGGCGACGGCGCCGCCGAGCAGCGTGGCGGCACGACCGAGTGGGACCTGACCCCGGTCGAGCCGGAGGAGATCGAGCTCGGTGCCGAGCTCGACGCCCTGATCCCGGATCCGGCGCCCGAGGAGCCACCGCTCGAGCCCGAGCGCACCGATGCGGGACCCGGAGGAGGTTTCCGAGCTCGACCGCGCGAATAGCACCGGAGCCGAGGCCCGAGCCGGAGGAGGAGTTGGTGTTCGATCGCGCGCGAGAGATCTTTGGCCGGCAGGCCACCACGGAGACCGGCGCAGAGCCCGCCGCCGACCGCGAGCCGACCGCCTCGCTGGAGCTGGTCGGACCTCCGGCGGCGCCCGAGGCCGACTACGAGGCCGCCCCGGTCCCGGCCGCGCCCGAGGGCGACTACGAGGCCGAGCAGAAGCGGCTGATCGACGACGACGGCCGGCCGCGCCCGGCCAGCCCGGTGCTGCGCCTGATCGAGCAGACGCGGGCGGAGCGCGAGGCGCGCTCGGATCGCGTCGCCGGGCTGTTCCCGCCGCCGGAGACGACCGAGTGGAACGTGCGCGACATCACCTACGACCGCAGCCGTCGCGCCCGCGTCTCTCCCCAGTAACCGAAAAGCTTCCTCCGATCACCCCAGGAAGAGCAGGTCGAGTCACCGGGCAGGACGCCCGGTGACTCAGGCCTTCGCGGATCTCAGGCCGCGGCGATCGCCACCCGCTCCTCGCTGCCGGAGGCGAACAGGTAGCGATTGAGCTCGATCAGCCCGGCGAGGTCGTGGACGTCGTGGTCGAGGTAGGGGACCTCGATCACGGCGTCGGTGCCGAGCTCGCTCGCCAGCCGGTCGATGTTGCGCCGATCGCGCTCCGCGAGCGCCCGGAAGTCGTCGAAGTTGTCGGCGACTCGGGCGGCGAGCTCGGGATCGCCGAGCAGGCCGCGCGAGCTCTGAGCGAATCTGATCGCCGGCGCCGTCGTCGAGCTCGCCCTCGTAGTGGACCTTGTTCACGATCACGCCGCCGAACGGCATCTCCGCCTGCTCCAGCTTGCGGTGGAAGTAGACCGCCTCGGTGATCGGCTCGCCCTGCGGCCCGCAGACGACCAGGAACGAGGTCGTGGGGTCGGCGAGCAGCTCGTTGACCCGCCGCGCGCGCTCGCGAAAGCCGCCGACCATGCCGCTGAACGCCTGGAAGAACTCGGCCAGGTCCTCGAGCAGGTCGACGCCGGTGATCCGCCGCAGGATCGAGAACATCATCGAGGCGCCGCGGCCGAAGACCCGCATCCCGATCCCGGTCGGCTTCATGAACACCTGCAGCGCCCGCCCGTCGATGAACTGCAGCAGCCGGTTCGGCGCGTCGAGGAAGTCGAGCGCGTTGCGGGACGGCGGCGTGTCGAGGACGAGCAGGTCGTAGCGGTCCTCGGCGTGGATCTCGTAGAGCTTCTCCATCGCCATGTACTCCTGCGAGCCGGCGAGCGCCGACGAGAGCTGCTGGTAGATGCGGTTGGAGAGGATCCGCTCGCGGGTCTCGTCGTCGGGCGCGTGCTCGCGCACGACCTCGTCGAAGGTCTGCTTGGCGTCGAGCATCATCGCCCACAGCTCGCCGCCGTCGGTCTCGACCCCCGCCGCGGCGAACAGGCCGGGTCGACCTGGCGCTCGGTGTTGCCGAGCTCGGGCAGCCCGAGCGAGTCGGCGAGCCGCTTCGCCGGGTCGATCGTCAGCACGGCGACCTCGCTTGCCGCGCGCCGCCATCCCGGCGGCGATCGCCGCCGAGGTCGTCGTCTTGCCGACCCCGCCCGAGCCGGCGCAGACGCAGATCCGCTTGCCCTCGAGCAGGTCGGCGACGCCGGCCATCACGCGGACACGTGCTCGGCCAGCGTCTCGATCTGCTCGACGCCGAGCTCCGGGCGAGAACAGGAACGGGAGCGTGCTCACCGGCGCCTCGCAGCTCTCCTCGAGCCGGGCGAGCTGCTCGCGCTGGTCGCGCGCCCGGCGGCTCTCGGTCAGCGCCGCCCGGCAGCCGGCCCGCGCGGCCGGCTGCGCCCGCGGGCGCCGCGGCGGCGATCCGCTCGACCTCGGCCTCGTCGAACCGCTCCGGGTAGAGCCCGTTGCAGAAGATCCGATCGACGACGACCCCGACCTCGGCGGCGAGGGCGCGCTCGAGCGCCGCGGTCTCGTTCACCGGCATCTCCTCGGGCAGCGCGACGACCGCGACGCCGGTCCGCTCGCGGTCGCGGATGAAGCGGTCGAGCGTCTCGGCCTGCTGGCGGATCGGGCCGACACGGGCGACGTTGGCGAAGGTGCGCGGCGTCTGCAGGAAGCCGACCCCGTGCCCGGTGGCGGGCGCGTCGACGATCACGAGGTCGTAGCGCTGGCCTCCGCGCGCCTTGCGGTCCTCGAGCGCCAGCTCCCAGATCTTGCCGATCGTGACCAGCTCCTTGAGGCCCGGTGTGGCGGCGGCGAGGTAGGTGAAGATCCGCGAGCGAAAGAGCAGGTCGCGCATCGCCTTCACCTTCAGCTGCAGCAGCACGTACTCGCGCATCGACTCGTCGGGGTCGATCGAGATCGCCCACAGGTTCTCGCCCATCTCGACCTCGTGGAAGCCGACCTGGCCGCGGTGAAAGACGTGCGAGAGGTGCTCCTGCGCGGCGACCTCGCAGAGGATCGTCCGCTTGCCGGCCCGCGCGGCGGCGAGCGCGAGCGCGAGCGCGACGGTCGACTTGCCGACGCCCCCCTTGCCGGTGACGATCACCAGCCGCTTGTCGAGCAGCCAAGCCAGGATCGTACACGACCGTCGCCATGCATTGCAGGGGAAGGAAAGGTGCCAGTGCGTGCGAATAAGCGCGAACGATGGGACTTTTCAACCGCGGATCACGCCCCGAAGATGACCGACGGCCGAGCCTCGGAGGCTGGTCGAGAGCCGACGAGCCGGAGCCCGAGAGCGTCCTCGGGCAGGACCCGCCGCCGGCGGTGGAGGAAGCCATGCCCGAGCCCGAAGCGACTCGTGCCCGAGCCCGAGCTCGGCCGGCCCAGCCGAGCCCGAGGCCGTGCGCCGAGCCCGGCGAGGCCGAGCCCACCGCTCCCGAGCCGGGCCGCCGAGCGTCCGTTCGCGCCCCCGGTCGCCGAGTCGGTCCCCGAGCCGAGCGACGAGGAGCTGCGGATCACCGCCACCGAGGCGATCGCGCCCGCGGCGCGCCGCGGCGGAGCCCGAGCCCGGCGCCGAGGAGCCGGCGCGCGCCAAGGTGATCAGCTTCGCCAACCAGAAGGGCGGCGTCGCGAAGACGACCACGACCCTCAACCTCGCGGTCGCCTTCGCCGAGTCCGGCCACCGGGTGCTCTGCATCGACCTCGACCCGCAGGGCAACCTGACGATGAGCCAGGGGATCGACCCCGACAAGGTCGAGAAGTCGATGTTCGACGTGCTCGTCCACCACATCCCGATCCGCGAGGTGATCCAGCAGCGCGAGATCGACATCGCGGTCGCCTCGATCGACCTCGCCGGCGCCGAGATCGCGATGTCGACCCAGATCGGCCGCGAGCGCTCGCTCGAGAAGGCGCTCGACGCGGTCGCCGACGACTACGACTTCGTCTGCATCGACACCCCGCCGAGCCTCGGCCTGCTGACCGTCAACGCGCTCACCGCCTCCGACAAGGTGATCGTGCCGGTCCAGTGCGAGTACCTGTCGATGCGCGGCCTGCTGCAGCTGCAGAACACGCTCGAGATGATCCGCGAGAACCTCAACCCGCGGGTCGAGATCGAGGGCATCCTGCCGACGATGCTCGACTCGCGCACGGTGCACGCCAAGGAGGCGGTCGAGATCCTCGAGGAGAACTTCGGCGAGCTCGTGTTCAAGTCGCGGATCCGCAAGGCGATCAAGTTCGCCGAGGCCCCGGTTCGCGGTGCGAGCGTGCTCAAGTACGATCCCAAGGGCAACGCGGCCGACTACTACCGCGCAGCTTGCCGAGGAGGTTCTGACGAATGGCGCGTCGTAAGCGGGCCAGCATGCGCGAGGGTCCGCTCGCCGACCTCTTCCGCTCGACCGTCGATCCCGAGGACCCGCCCGAGGCGCCGCCGCACGAGGAGCGCCCGGCCGAGGAGGAGACCGGCGTGATGCGCGAGCAGCCGGGGCCCGGCGACGCGCCGAGCCGCGCCAGCCGGCGCCGAGCGAGTCCGCGCCGGCGCCGTTCGATCGAACCGAGTCAGAGCCCGAGCCCGCGCGTCCCGCCCCGCGGAGCGAGGAGGTACGCGCCTACCGCGGCGAGGAGCCGCCGGCCGCCAAGGAGCGGCTCTCGCGAGTCTTCGCCGACGACGTCCTCGACGTCGAGGGGCCCGCCTACGGTCGCGACGAGCCCCGCTACAGCGGCGACTTTCGCGACGCCACCCCGCACGCGCCGGTGATCCGGGTCGTCGGGGTCGGCGGCGCCGGCGTCAACGCGATCAACCGGATGGTCGAGGCGGGCATCCCCGGGGTCGAGTTCATGGCGGTCAACACCGACCTTCAGTCGCTGCAGCAGTCGACCGCCGACGTCACCGTCCACCTCGGCAGCGGGATGCAGCGCGGCCTCGGGGCCGGCTCCGAACCCCGAGCTCGGCTACCGGGCGGCGTTCGAGGAGCAGGACAAGATCAAGCGCCTGCTCAAGGGCTCGGACATGGTCTTCGTCACCTGCGGCGCCGGCGGCGGCACCGGCACCGGCGCGGCGCCGGTGATCGCCCGGCTCGCGCGCGACGTCGGCGCGCTCACGGTCGGCATCGTCACCAAGCCGTTTCGGTTCGAGGGCTCGCGCCGCGCCAGCCAGGCCGACGAGGGCGTGAAGGCGCTCGGCGCCGAGGTCGACACGCTGATCGTGGTCCCGAACGAGCGCCTGCTCACGGTGCTCGCGAAGACGACGACGATGGTCGAGGCGTTCCAGGTCGCCGACGACGTCCTGCGCCAGGGCGTGCAGGGGATCTCCGAGCTGATCACGCTGCCCGGGATGATCAACCTCGACTTCGCCGACGTGCGGACGACGATGCGCGACGCCGGCCACGCGCTGCTCGGGATCGGCATGGGCACGGGCGACAACCGCGCCGTGCTCGCGGCCGAGAGCGCCGTCTCCTCGCCGCTGCTCGAGACCTCCGTCGACGGCGCGCGCTCGATCCTGCTCTCGATCACCGGCGGCCCCGACCTCACCCTGCTCGAGGTCTCCGAGGCGGCCAAGATCGTCCAGGAGGCCGCGCACCCCGACGCCAACATCATCTTCGGCGCCAACGTCGACGAGACGATCGACGACGAGGTCTGGATCACGGTGATCGCGACCCGCTTCGACGGCACCGGCCGCCGCGCGGACCTGCCGGCGCTCGGCGAGCGACGCGCGATCGAGTCGGCGTCGAGCTCCGGCCGGCGGTCGGAGCGCCGGCCGTCGAGCACGAGCCTCGAGTCGCGCCCGCGCGACCTCGACCTCGACGTGCCCGAGTACGTTCCCGGCCGCTAGCCCTGCGCGCGGGCGCGTGCGCGGCGTCGTCGCTGCCGGCCACCCGGTCACCGCCGAGGCGGGGGCCCGGGTCCTGCGCGAGGGCGGCAACGCGGTCGACGCCGCGGTCGCCGCGGTGATGACCTCGTGCGTCACCGAGAGCCCGCTCGACCGGGCTCGGCGCCGGCGGCTACATGCTCGTCCACACCGGCGGCCGAGACGACGGTGCTCGACTTCTTCGTCGCCGCCCCCGGGGCGGACCGGCTCGAGCGGCGCTCCGAGCTGGTCCCGATCCCGGTCTACTTCACGCCCGAGTCGGCGCAGGTGTTCCACGTCGGCGCCGCCTCGTGCGGCGTCCCGGGGACGCCGGCCGGGCTGGAGCAGGCGCTGGACCGCTTCGGCACCGTGCCGCTGGCCGAGCTCGCGGCGCCGGCGGCGAGCCTCGCGCGCGAGGGCGTCGTCGTCAACCCCGAGCAGGCCTTCTTCATCTCGATCCTGGCGCCGATCCTCACCCACTACGAGGAGGCGCGGGCGATCTACGCGCCCGGCGGCAAGCTGCTCGGCGCGGGCGACCTGTTTCGCTTCCCCGAGCTCGGCGACGCCCTCGAGCGACTCGGCGCGGAGGGTTCGGAGCCGTTCTACCGCGGCGAGATCGCGCGCCTGATCTCCGACTGGGTGCTCGAGCGCGGCGGCACCCTCGGCGCCGCCGACCTCGCCGCCTACGAGCCGATCGCCCGCGAGCCGGTCTCGGTGAGCTTTCGCGACCGCGAGGTGCTCACCAACCCGCCGCCGTCGTCGGGGGGGATCCTGATCGCCTTCGCGCTCGAGCTGCTGGGCGGCGCATCCGGCTCGATCGAGACCGAGCGGATCGTCGCGGCGATGGAGCGGCGCAGGCCGCGCGCACGCGCGAGTTCCTCGGCGGGCCTCTACGAGGAGGGTTTCGCGGCCCGCTTCCTCGCCCCGGACCGGCTCGGCTCGACCACCCACATCACCGCGATCGACGCCGACGGCAGTCTGCGCCAGCGTCACCTGCTCGAACGGGACCGGCTCCGGCCTCGTCGTCCCCGGGACCGGCGTCCACGTCAACAACATGCTCGGCGAGGAGGACCTCAACCCGCTCGGCTTTCACCGCCACCAGCCCGGTCGGCGGATGCCGTCGATGATGTCGCCGACGGTGGTCCTGCGCGACGGCGAGCTCGAGGCCGGGCTCGGCAGCGGCGGCTCGAACCGGATCCGCTCGGCGATCCTGCAGACGATCGTGCGCCTGGTCTGCGACGGCCTCGATGTCGCCGCCGCGGTGAACGCCCCACGCGTGCACTTCGAGGCCGGGGCGGTGCAGGCGGAGCCGGGAATCGACGAGGCTGCGCTGGAGCGGCTCGAGGAGCGCGGGCTACGAGGTCGTCCGCTGGCCCGACCGCAACGTCTTCTTCGGCGGCGTCCACGCGGTCGCCCGCGACCCGGCCACCGGTGAGCTCTGCCGGCGCCGGCGACCCGCGGCGCGGCGGGGCGGTGGCGGTCGCCTAGCGGTCGCGCCGGCGCTCAGCCGACGACGACCTTGCCGTTCAGCTTCGCCCGCTCGGCGATCTCGCGCGAGCGCTCGACCGCGGTCGACCAGGGCCCCGAGCGCGGCGGCGAGGACCCGCATCCGCTCGGGCTCGGAGCGCAGCTCGAGCAGGTGCTGCTTGGTGTCCGGCGGGAGCTCGACCCGGGCGGCGATCCCGTAGGAGTCGTAGCGCCTCGAGCTCCTCGCGGCTCCGGCGGGTCGCCGCCGACCCGGCGCGACCAGCTCGGCGAAGGCCTCGCGGGCCTCGGCGGCCGCGTCGGAGGCCTCGCTCGGCGGCCGCCGTCGAGCGCCGCGTCGACCGGCTCGACCTCGCCGGCGGGGTAGTCCGGGGCCTCGAAGCGGTCGAGGACCCGAAACGGCCGCTCGCCGGTGACGATGATGTTGAGCCGCCCGTCGTCGAAGCGCTCGATGACCTCGGTCACCCGCGCCTCGCAGCCGACCCGGCGGGCGCCGCCCTCGTCGTCGCGGAAGACGATCCCGAACGGCTCGCCGTCCTCGAGGCAGCGGGCGATCATCCGCTTGTAGCGCTCCTCGAAGATGTGCAGCGGCAGCAGCTCGCCCGGCAGCAGCACGAGCGGGCAGCTCGAAGATCGGCAGCTCGAGGCCGTCGCCCGCCATGCCCGGAGTCTAGATGAGTGATTCCACCTGGACGCGCGAGAATGCGCGGCCGACATGGCCGAGATCGACTTCGAGGCCGAGGGCCTGCTCGAGGGCCTCGACGGCGAGGCGCGCGAGGCCCGCGTGCGGCTGCTCGCCGAGCTCGCCGACGACGGGGTCGAGCTCGAGGAGCTGCGCACGCGCGGTCGCCGAGGACCGGCTCGCGCTGCTGCCGGTCGAGCGCGTGCTGAGCGGCGGCGGCCCGACGCTGACCCGCCGCCGAGGTCGCCGAGCGCGCCGGGGTCGACCGCGGAGTTCCTCGAGCGCCAGTGGCGCGCGCTCGGGCTCGCGCTCCGGCCGACGACGAGGCCGCCGTCTACACCGAGCACGACGTCGAGGCGGCGAAGCGGGTCGCGGCCCTGCTCGAGGCCGGGCTGCCCGAGGAGGGGGTGCTCGAGGTCGCGCGCCTGCTCGGGATGACGATGTCGCAGCTCGCCGCCGCCAACCGGCGCCTGATCGCCCAGACGCTTCCTGCGCGAGGGCGACACCGAGTACGACGTCGCCAAGCGCTTCGCCGCGGCGGCGCGGGCGTTCACGCCGCTGATCGGCGAGACGCTCTCCTACGTGCTCACCCTGCACCTGCGCGAGCAGATCCGCCACGACGCGTTCGGGGTCGCGGAGCTCTCCGCCGGACGCGTGGCCGCGGCCGGCGAGGCGACCGTCTGCTTCGCCGACCTGGTCGGCTTCACCCGCCTCGGCGAGACGCTCGCGCCGGAGGAGCTCGGCGACGGTGACCGGCCGCCTCGGCGAGCTCGCGGCCGCCGCGGTCGCGCCGCCCGGTGCGGCTGGTGAAGCTGATCGGCGACGCGGCGATGCTCGTCGGCCCCGAGCCCGGGCCGGTGGTCGAGGCGGCGCTCGAGCTGGTCGAGGCGGCGGCGGCGCGAGGGCGAGGACTTCCCGCTGCTGCGCGCCGGCGTCGCCAGCGGGCCGGCGCTGCCGCGCGCCGGCGACTGGTACGGGCGCCCGGTCAACCTCGCCAGCCGGATCACCGGCGTCGCCCGCCCGGGCAGCGTGCTCGCCGCCGAGGAGGTGCACGACGCGCTCGCCGACGCCTACGCCTGGTCGTTCGCGGGCGCGCGGCGGCTGAAGGGGATCGACGGCCGGGTGAAGCTGTTTCGCTGCCGGCGCGCCGGCGGCGACCAAGCCGGATAGCCGCTCAGAGCGCCGCCAGCGCCTCGGCGGCGGCACGCTCGCCGGAGCTGACCGCGCCGTCGATGTAGCCGGACCAGCGGGTCGCGGTCTCGGTGCCCGCCCAGTGGACGGGCCGACCGGCTCGCGCAGCGCCGGCCCCGACGCCGTCCAGCCGCCGGTGGCGAAGTTCGCGACCGGGCCGCCGCCGCTCCAGCGCTCGGCGGCCCAGTCCTGCTCGAGGTAGCGCTCGGCCGCCCGCGCCCGCGGGCCGAACAGCGACTCGAAGCAGCCGAGCACCGCGTGGCGGCGCTCGGACTTCCCGAGGCGGGCGAAGGCGCGGGCGTCCGCGCCGCCGACGAAGCCGACGAGCGCGCCGGGCGCTGCCCGTCGGGCGGGCTGTTGTCGAAGGTCATCGTCACCGGGCCCTCCTCGTTGAGCGCCTCGCCGGAGAGCCCGTCGGCGCGCCAGAAGGGCTCGGCGTAGACCGCGGTCGCCTTGACCAGCCAGCCCATGCGGCATCCGCTGGGCGAGCTGGCGCGTGGGCAGGCGGGCAGCGACGGGTCGAACTCGATCTGCGCCCGCAGCGGCGGCGGGACCGCGACGATCGCCCGCCGCGCTCGCACCTCGCTCGCCGCCGGCGGCGATCGCGAGCCCGTCGCCGATCTCGGTCGACCCGCGTCACCGGGGCTGCGAGCACGACCCGGTCGCCGAGCTCCGGCGGCGACGCGGATCGCGATCTCCTGCGAGCCGCCGACGAGGCGGTCCTGCTGGGCGCCGCCCTCGACGTCGGTGAGCATCTCGAAGCTGCCGGCGGAGCGCAGGTAGAAGGCCACGTGGAGCAGCGAGAGCTCCTCCGGCTCGGCTCCCCAGACGGTCCGGGCCGGCGACGCGCATCAGCCGCTTGGCGGTGCTGCGTGAACATCGTCCGCTCGACCCAGTCGGCGAGGCTGGTCGCGTCGAGGCGCCCGGCGTCGCGGCCGTCCCACGGCGCCGCCGGATCGATCCGCCGCGAGAGCGCGTTGAGCTTGCGCAGGGCGCGGGCGACGTCGAGCAGCGCCAGCGGGCCGAGCCGCGGGATCGTGCCCGCTGTAGCGGCGCAGGCGGCCGTCGAGGCGCAGCAGGTTGGCGCCCTCGGTGTGGGTGGGGAAGGTCTCGACCCCGACCGCGGCGGCGAGCGCCGCGACCCGGTCCTGGGTCGGCCCGATCCACTGGCCGCCGATCTCGACCACCTCGCCGTCGCCGATCTCGGCGTTCACGGTCCGCCCGCCGACCCGGTCGCGAGCCTCGAGCACGATCACCGACGGCCCCCGCCTCCGCGAGCGCCCGCGCCGCCGCCAGGCCGGCGAACCCGGCGCCGACCACCGCAACGTCGGCGTCCATGGCGCTCACACGATCCCATCGGGCTGATCGGCTTCATCGCGCCACCGTATTCGGTGGGTGGATGGCCCGCTTCAGTAACGCTTGACGCCGACGATCGACTCTGCCTCATAGATGGTCCTGCTGATGCTGTTCGCGCTCGTGGCGGGCGCCGCGACGGCGCTCTCGCCGTGCGTGCTGCCGGTGCTGCCGGCGGTGCTCGGCGCCGGGGTCACCGGCGGGCGGCGGCGGCCGCTCGGGCGTGGTCACCGGCCTCGTGGTCGCGTTCACCTTCGCGACGGTCGCGCTCGTCTACGTGATCGACGCGCTCGGCCTCCCCGACGACCTCGTCCGCACGCTCGCGATCGTCACCCTGTTCGTCTTCGGGATCACGCTGCTGATTCCCGGGCTCGGCGACCGGATCGAGGCCTTCGGCAGCCGGATCGCGCCGGGACCGGCGCGGGTCGGCGGCGACGGGTTCGGCTCCGGGCCTCCTGCTCGGCGCCAGCCTCGGCCTCGTCTACACGCCCTGCGCCGGGCCGATCCTCGCCGGCGTGATCACGGTCTCGGCCGCCCAGGACTTCACCGCCGGCAAGCTCGCGGTCGCGCTCGCCTACGCGGTCGGCTCCGGCGCCGTGCTCTACCTGCTGATGCTCGGCGGCCGCCGGTTCGTCGACCGGCTGCAAGCCCGCCCGCGCCTGGGTCCAGGCCGCGACCGGCGCGGTGATGGTCCTCGTCGCGCGTGGCGATGACCGCCGACCTCGACCTCGAGTTCCAGAACGCGATCGCCGACGACCTGCCGGCGGTGCTCGTCAACCCGAGCGGCGAGCTGGAGGAGTCGGGCGCCGTCGCCGACGACCTCGCGGCCGTCCGCGGCGGCCACGGCGCCGAGGAGGGTGGCGGCGAGGAGGCCGCCGCGGGCGTGACCCTGCCCGACTACGGCGCCGCGCCCGACTTCGTCGACACCCAGCGAGTGGTTCAACACCGAGGACGGCGAGCCGCTCTCGATCGCGGGCCTGACCAAGGGCGAGGGCCGGGTGGTGCTGATCGACTTCTGGACCTACACCTGCATCAACTGCATCCGCACGCTGCCCGTACCTGCGGTCGTGGGACAGCGAGTACCGCGACGACGGGCTGACGATCGTCGGCGTTCACGCGCCCGAGTTCGCGTTCGAGAAGGACGCCGGCAACGTCGCCGACGCGATCGACGACTACGGGATCTCCTACCCGGTGGTCCAGGACAACGAGCTCGGGACCTGGACCGCGTTCGCGCAACCAGTACTGGCCGGCGAAGTACCTGATCGACGCCGAGGGCGAGGTCCGCTACGTCCACTTCGGCGAGGGCGACTACGAGCGAGACCGAGGAGGCGATCCGCTCGCTGCTCGCCGAGGCCGGCGACGGCGAGCTCGGCGGCGAGGCGAGGCCGGAGGGCGAGGTCGAGACCGCCGACCCGGGCCTGCGCACCCCCGAGACCTACCTCGGCTTCGCCCGCGCCGCAGGGGTTCGTCAACGGCCCCGCAGCCGGGCCCGAAGGACTACGCAAGCGTCGACCCGGCCTCGCTCGGCCTCAACGAGTTCGCCTACGGCGGCGCCTGGGACGTGGGCGACGGAGTCGGCGACCGCGCTCGGCGACGCGACGCTCGCGCTCGGCTTCCAGGCGCGGCGGGTGTTCCTGCGTCCTCGGCTCCGAGGACGGCCCGCGCGAGCTCGAGGTGCTGCTCGACGGCGAGCCGATCTCGCCGCCGACGCCGGCGAGGACGTCTCCGGGTCAACCGTCGACGGTCACCGACCAGCGCCTCTACCGGCTCGTCGACCTGCCCCGGGCCGGCCGCCACACGCTCGAGCTGCGCTTCAGCCGACGGGATCGAGGGCTACGCGTTCACGTTCGGTTGAGCCACCGGCCGCGCGGCAGCCTGGATACTGGCGGGTGATGTCGCAGCGGAACGTCGAGGTCGTGCGCGATCAGTTCGCGGCCGTCAACGAGCGGGACTTCCCGCGCGCGATGAGCCACTACGCGGAGGATGTGGAGCTGATCGTCGATCGCGAGGGGTTCCTGGAGGGCGGGAGGTTCAACGGCCGCGAGGCGGTCGGGCAGTGGTTCGCCGACTGGTTTGAGACCTTCGAGCCCGGCTATCGGTTCGAGATCCGAGGAGGCGCGGGATCTGGGCGATCTCGTCTTTCTCAACGCGGCCCATCACGGCCGCGGGCGAACCAGCGGGGTCGCGGTGCACGGGCAAACGGGATACCTGTACGGCCTACGCGGCGGCAAGATCGTCCGGGTCGAGCTGTACCGCAGCCCGGCCAGGTGCCCTCGAAGCCGCCGAGAGGCGGCTACGCTGAGGGCATGTGCAGAAACATCCGCACCCTTCACAACTTCGAGCCTCCGGCGACTGCGGAGGAGGTCCACGACGCCGCGCTCCAGTACGTGCGCAAGATCAGCGGCTCGACCAAACCGTCGCAGGCCAATGCCGAGGCCTTCGAGCGGGCGGTCGAGCGGATCGCCGCGGCGACCGCCGACCTGCTCGACGAGCTCGTCACCTCGGCACCGCCGAAGGACCGCGAGGTCGAGGCCGCGAAGCGGCGCGCCCGCGCGAGCGCGCGCTACGCGACCGCCTGAGTCCCTTCCCGAGGCCGAGTGAGCGTTGAGCCCCGTCGGGTGCTCAGCGCGGCGCTCGGCGTGGTTTTGGTGGCCGGCGGGCGCTGAGCACCAGGTTGTAGAACAGCTCCGGCGGCAACCGGGGCTCGAGCAGCGCGTGTCGAGGCGCTGCAGCGCGATGTAGCTGCGGTGGCGAAGTGGCGCCAGCGGAACGGCACCTCGGCCGGGTCGGCGGTCGCCTCGAGCGATCGCAGCAGCCAGCCGTAGGCGTTGGCGACCAGCTCCTCGCCGCGGAGTCGGACCCGGTCGAGGCCCGCGTCGCGGGCGATCGCCCGCAGCTCTCCGGGGCTGAAGGCGTGGACGTCGACCTCGGACTCGAGCTCGTGGCCGTCGCTGGGCCCCTCGGTCACCCAGCCCGCCGGCGAGGCGCCGACCAGGCGGCGCCAGGCCGGAGCCACGAGGATCCCCGCGCGCTTCGGCAGCGCCGCGATCCGGTCGCCGTAGCGCGACGGCTCGCCGCAGAAGGCGACCGTTCCCCCGGGCCGCAGCAGGCGGTGGAACTCCGAGAAGGCGCGGCTCAGGTCCGGGATGTGATGGAGGATCGCGTGCCCGAAGATCAGGTCGAAGCTGCGGTCGGGGAACGGCAGCGCCTCGGCCTCCGTGCACACGGTCTCGACCTCGAGCCCGAGCGCCGCGGCGCTGCGGTCGAGCGTCGCCAGCATCCCGGGCGAGATGTCGGTCGCGGTGGCTCGTTCGATCAGGCCGAGCTGGAGCAGGTTGAGCGTGAAGTAGCCGGTGCCGGAACCGATCTCGAGCGCGTCGCCGAACGGGCCCGCCGGTTCGCCGCCGAGCGCCTTGAGCAGCTTGGCGCGGACCTGCCGCTGACCGACCCGGCCGTAGTCGATGCCCCACTTCGCGTCGTACTCGTCGGCGGCCGCGTCGTGGTATCGGGTGTTGACGTCCTTGATCTCGGCGGCGGTGGCCGTCGGGGAGGCTGGCATCGGCGTCGCGGATAGTAGGTGCTCCCAGCGCTGAGGCACTACGGTCCGGCGCCGTGGAGGAGGCACATCTCCAGCAAGACCAGCCCGAGGGCGTGCCGCCGCTCGCGCTCACCGGCGAGCGCACGCTCCCCGACGTGCCCGAGGAGAACTACTGGTTCCGCCGCCACCTCGCCGTCTACGAGTGGATCGCCGCCCGGGTCCGCGGACGCCGCCGTCGCCGACCTCGCGTGCGGCGAGGGGTACGGCTCCGACGTGCTCGCGCGTGAGGCGGCCGAGGTGATCGGCGTCGATGCCAACCCCGAGGCCCACGAGCACGCGCGGCTTCGGTACCGGCGCCCGAACCTGCGCTTCGAGCGCACCCTGGTCGAGAGCTTCGAGCGGCGGTGCGATGCGATCGTCTTCCTGCAGACGATCGAGCACGTCGAGCGACCCCGGCGACCTCCTGGCGCGCTTCGCGCGAGCTCGCGCCCGACCGCCTACGTGTCGACCCCCAACCGGCTCACCCTTGCGCCCCCGGGGGCGCGAGAAGTCCGATAACCCGTGGCACCTGCGCGAGTACACGGCGGCTGAGTTCCGGGAGCTGCTCGCACCTCGCTTCGCGTCGGTCGAGATCCACGGCGTCTTTCACGCCCGCAAGCTGCGCGCTGCACGAGCTCGCGCTGCGAGCCGGCTGGGACCGCGTGCACCCCGCACTGGGCGTGACCAGCCGCTTCTACGACTGGTTCGTGCCCGCGATCGCCGCCTCGGATTTCGAGCTCCGCCCCGAGCACGCCTGCGACCTCGACCGCGCACTCGACTTTCTCGCCGTCTGCCGCTCGTGAGCAAGCGCGCGCCGGCGGGGGACCTGGCGATCGTCCTCCACAGCCACATGCCCTACGTCGAGGGCTTCGGCACCTACCCGTTCGGGGAGGAGTGGCTGTTCGACGCCGTGATCCGCTCCTACGCGCCGCCTCTCCGGGGTCGTCGACGGGCTGACGATGACCGTCACCCCGGTGCTCGCCGACCAGCTCGAGGCAGCCGGCGTCGACGACCGGCTGCTCGAGTTCTGCCGCCGCTTCCGGATCGGCTCCTGCGAGGCCGACGCCGAGGACGTCGAGCCGGCGCTCAAGCCGGCCTGCGTGGCCGAGGCTGAGCGCTATCGCGCGGCCCTGGCGCGGCTCGAGTCACTCGACGGCGACCTCCTGCGGTTGTTCTCCGACCCGCAGCGGGCCGGCCGGGTCGAGCTGCTCGCCTCCGCGGCGACCCACGCGGTGCTTCCGATGCTCGCTACGCGCGCGGCCCGCAACCTGCAGCTCGACGCGGGCCTGCGCTCGCACCGGCGCCGCTTCGGCGAGCCCCGCGGCTTCTGGCTGCCCGAGTGCGCCTACGAGCCCGGCCTCGAGGGGTTGCTCGCCGCCCGCGGGCTGCGAGTACTTCTGTACCGACCAGTCGGCCGCCGAGGGCGCGGCCGAGGCGCTGGCGCCGGTCGCGGCCGAGGCGGGGACGCTCGCGTTCACGATCGACTGGGAGGCGGTCGCCTGGCTCTGGTCGCTCGACGGCTATCCCTCCGATCCCGTGTTCGCGGACTTTCACCGCAAGTCGCTGCGCGGATCGCGCCCCTGGTCGATCGCGGGCGAGCCGTACGACCCGGAGCGCGGCGAGCAGCACGCCCGGGAGCTCGGACGCCGGTTCGCCGCCGCCGCCGCGGCCCGCCTGCGCGCCTACGCCGACGAGCGCGGGCGCCCAGGGCTGCTGGTGTTCGCGATCGACACCGAGCTGCTCGGCCACTGGTGGTGGGAGGGACCGACCTGGCTCGAGCAGGTCCTGGGCGTCGGCCGGCGAGCACGGGATCGAGCTGGTCACGCTCGGCGAGGCCCGCGAGCGGCACCCGGGCGAGCCGCGACCGCTGCGGCCATCGACCTGGGGCGAGGGCAAGGACCTGCGCACCTGGGACTCGCCCGCCGTCGCCGACATGGCCTGGGCCGCGCGGCGGCTGGAGTTGCGCGTGCTGCGGGGCCTCCACGGCCCGGTGCCCGGGCCGGCGATCGAGCGCGCGGTGCGCGAGCTGCTCGCCGTGCAGGCGAGCGACTGGGCCTTCCTCGATCGCCGCGGCGAGGCCGGCGACTATCCCTGGCAGCGCAGCACCGGGCACGCTCGCGCCCTGCTCGAGGCGATCAACTCGGCCGCGCAGCCGCCGCCGCCACGGCTGCGGAACCTGGCGCCGGACCTGAGCCTCGCCCCCTGCTGGAGCCCTGACGGCATCGCGCACCGGCGGCAGCCCATAAACTCCGCCGCCTTTGACCACCGTGCTGATCCTCTCCTGGGAGTATCCCCCGCTGATCGAGGGCGGGCTGGCCCGTCACGTGCGCAAGCTCTCCGAGGGCCTCGCCCGCTCGGGCGCCGAGGTCCACGTGCTCACCCGAGGCGGCGAGGAGTCGCCCCCGGAGGAGATCGTCGGCGGCGTCCACATCCACCGGGTCCGGGAACCGACGCGACCCACCGACCTCGGCGAGTTCGTCGCTTGGGTCGAGCGGATGAACTCCGACATGCTCGCCGCCGGGGTCGAGCTCGGCGACGGCATCGACTTCGACCTCGTCCACGGCCACGACTGGCTGGTGGCGATGGCCGGCGACCACCTGGCGCGCCGCTTCGGGGCGCCCCTGATCACCACCATCCACGCGACCGAGCACGGCCGCCACCAGGGCTGGGTCGACGAGCACCCCCAGCGCCACATCCACGGGGTCGAGCGCTGGATCGCAAACCGCTCGGATCGGGTGATCGCCTGCTCGTACTACATGCGCGAGCAGATCGTCGACATCTTCGGCGTCGACGAGAGCCGGGTCGTGGTGATCCCGAACGGGATCGACCCCGGCGACCTGCAGCCGCAGGACCGGCCCGAGCTCGACCGCCTGCGGGCCGAGTTCGCCGCCCCCGCCGAGAAGCTCGTCCTGCTGATCGGCAGGCTCGTCTACGAGAAGGGATTTCAGCTCGCGCTCGAGGCGATGCCGCGGCTGATCGATGCGGTCCCGGGGACCCGCTTCCTGGTCGCCGGGTCGGGCACCCACGAGGCGGAGCTGCACGACCAGGCCGCCGACGCTCGGGTTGATGGAGCACGGCACCTTCCTCGGCTGGATCGGCGACGACGTGCTGCACTCGCTGTACCGGATCGCCGACGTCTGCGTGGTCCCGTCGATCTATGAGCCCTTCGGCCTCGTCGCGCTCGAGGCGATGGCCTCGGGGTGCCCCTGCATCGTCGCCGACACCGGCGGCCTGCGCGAGGTCGTTCCCCACAACGAGGCCGGCCTGCGGTTCCGCGCCCGTGACGCCGAGGCGCTCGGCGAGATGGTCGAGCGCCTGCTCACCGACCCCGGGCTTCGCGACCGCCTCGTCGCCGAGGGTTCCGAGCACGTGCGGCGCTTCGACTGGGCCGACGTCGCGGACAGCACGGCCGGGGTCTACGCCGAGCTCGCCGGCGATCCGACCCGCGCCTGAGCTCCCTTGCAGCCGCTGGCGACGATCCGCCGCCGCCACGCGAGCCAGCGGTTGGCCGGCGAGCCGCTCGCCTCGCCGGCCGATGCGGTGCGCTGGTCCGGGGCGGTGCAGGCGCAGGAGTTCGCCGAGGTCAAGTGGTCGCTCGCGGAGCGCATCGGCGATCTGCGACGACGCCGCGATCGAGCGCGCCTTCGCCGACGGCGAGATCCTGCGCACGCACGTGATGCGCCCGACCTGGCACTTCGTCGCCGCCGAGGACATCCGCTGGCTGCTGCGGCTCACCGCGCCCCGGGTCCACGCGGCGAACCGCTACTGGTACCGCCAGGCTCGGGCTCGACGCGCCGACGCTCGAGCGCTCGCACGGAGCTGATCGCCCGCGAGCTCGCCGACGGCGAGCCGCGCACCCGCAAGCAGCTCGTCGCGGCGCTGGCGGCGCGTCGGGATCGAGGGGACTCGATCGCGGATCGGCTACATCTTCATCCACGCCGAGCTCGAGCAGCTCGTCTGCAGCGGCCCGCGCCGGGGCAAGCAGCACACCTACATGCTGCTCGACGACCGCGCCTCCTGCCGATCCCGGGCCGAGCGGCGACGCGGCGCTCGCCGAGCTCGCCCGCCGCTACTTCCGCAGCCACGGCCCGGCGACCGCCCGCGACTTCTCCTGGTGGTCGGGCCTCACCCTGACCCAGGCGCGCGGCGCGATCGGCCTCTGCGAGCCGGCGCTCGAACGGGCCGACGACGGCGAGGGGACGCCTTGGTTTCGCCTCGGTGCGGCCGCCGAGGCGCCCGCGCGCCACCGGGCGCTGCTGCTGCCGACCTACGACGAGCTGATCGTCGCCTACAAGGATCTGCGCGTCGACCTGGTCCGCGAGCCGCCGCGCGAGGGCCTGCTGACCCGGACGATCGCGATCGACGGTCGCACCGTCGGCGGCTGGAAGCGGACGCTCGCGAAGCGCTCGGTGACCGTCGAGGCGACCGCCTTCGCGCCACTCGACCGCGACCAGCGCGACGCCCTCGAGCGGGCGGTGGCGCGCTTCGGCGACTTCCTTGCGCTCGAGGCCCGGCTCGAGCTGACTCAGGCCTGACGCGCGGTTGCCGCGGCGCTCGGCGGCCATGGTTCAGTGAAGCTGCGCCGCCTCGAGATGGTCGAGGAGCCCAACGGCACGCGGCTCGCGGCCCGGCTCGAGCACGACCGCTCCCCCCGGCCAGTAGGGATGCGGCGGTTTGGCGCCGTGGACGAGCAGTGGCTCGTACACCCAGGAGCCGGTGTTCACGATCCGCGGCCGTCCCGCAGGGCCGCGCCATCGCGCCGGATCGTCGCCGGCAAGCGGCCCACAGCGATGGACATGACCGAACAGGACCCATTCGGCATCGACGCCGAGGCGATGCACGACCCGGGCGAGGGCGGGGATGCTCGCGCGTCGCATCTGGGCCCCCAGCAGCGCGGCCGGCAGGGACGCGATCCTGCCCGCCCAGCAGGCGTCCGCCGGCCTCGGGCATCGTCGACGCGCGCAGGAACTCCGCCAGGTCGTCGATCAGCGCCGCCAACGGGCGTGGCAGCCAGCGGGTCAGCAGCGCCTCCAACCGCGTCAGCGACGGTCCGCCGGCGCGCTCGTAGTCGCTCGGGGTCGCGCCGTCGCGGGGCAGGCGCCCGAGCAGGCCGCGGGCTATCCCGAACGCGGATTCGGGCAGCAGGTGGCGGTCGAGGTAGTGGCCATGCGTCGCCCAGATTCCGGGCTCGAGCCAGACGCCCGGATAGCGGGCGCTCACGCGAGCCGGAGCCAGCCATGACGCCAGCCGGTCCAGCAGGCTCGTCGCCTCGGTGGGCACTGCTGCGTCGACGCCGAGCGGCTCCCGCTGGGCGCCCACCCACTCGCCGATCAGGGCGGCGTCGTGGTTGCCGGGAACGATGATCACCTCGCGCTCGCCGCCGAGGCGTCGTCCGATCGCCCGCAGGACGGGTTCGGCGGCCGCGAGGGCCTCGACCGGACGCCCCTCCAAGAGCTCGATCGTATCGCCGAGCAGGACCAACCGCTCAACCTCGTCTAGGGCGCCGAGCAATCCTTCGAGCGCGACCGGGTGGGAGAGCACGTCGCGCTCCAAGCGGGCGCCGAGGTGGAGATCCGAGACGACCAGCGTGTGCACGGGCGCGACGATCTCACAGCTGCGAACCCGGGGCACCCGGGTCGCGATCACGCACAGCCCACCGCTGGACCCCTATGGCTCGGTGCGGCCCTCGCCGTAGTCGGGGATCTGCTGCACGGCCCAGCCGTTGCCGTCGGGGTCGCTGAAGTAGACGAAGCGGCCCCAGGGAAAGTCCTGGACCTCGGATACCTCGACCCCTCGCCCGGCGAGCTCCTCGCGCGCGGCCTCGATCTCGTCGACCACGAGCTGCAGGCCCTCGAGTGAGCCCGGCGGCATCTCGGTGATGCCCTCGCCGATCGAGATCGAGCACCCGGAGCCGGGCGGGGTGAGCTGGACGAAGCGCAGGCCCTCCTTGACCGTGACGTCGTTGTCCACGGCGAAGCCCGCCTGCGAATAGAAGTCCTTCGCCCGATCGACGTCGGAGACCGGGACCGGGATCAGCTCGAGCCTGAGGTCCATTGGCGCGGCAGTCTATCGGCGGGCTACGGCTCGACCGGGTTCGGCCAGCGCAGGTTCTCGGGCGCCTCGCGCATCCGGATCAGCTTCGCCGGCACCCCGCCGACGACCCCGTTCGCCGGCACGTCCTTGGTCACCACCGAGTTGGTGCCGACGACCGCGTTGTCGCCCACGCGGACCCCGCGCAGGAAACAGGCGCCGTATCCGATCCAGACGTTCGAGCCGACCTCGACCTCGCGCATGTAGATGCCCTGGCGGCGGATCGGGCGATCGACCTCCACCATGCCGTGGTCGAAGTCGATGAACATCGCGCGGTCAGCGATCACGCACTGCTCGCCGATCCGCACCCGCCGGTAGGCGGAGATCGTGCACTCCTGGCCGAGCACCGTCTTCTGGCCGATCTCGACCTCGCCCTCGTGGCAGCGGATCTTGGTCCCGTCGCCGACCCAGACGAAGCGGCCGAAGCGAATCGTCCCGCGCTTGGAGATCTGCAGCTCCAGGTCCTTGCCCAAGAACACGGGGCCGTCGGTCTGCCAGCGCCACCCCGCGGGGGTGAGGCAGCGCCGCCACAGATATCGCCACAGCAGGCGCGCATAGTTGAGGTTGAGCATGCGGTTGGCGGCCAGGAAGCGCAGCGTCCGGATCACGGCGGCGCGGACTCTAGTGGTGTGTCTCATGGCGGCCAAACGTCGTGAGAGGCGCCACTAGACTGCGCCGCGATGGCCGAGCCAGCCGCAACCGAGTCGCTCGGCGAGCGACTGGTCGCCGGCGACAAGCGCGCGCTCGCGCGAGCGATCAGCCTGGTCGAGAACCGGGATCCCGAGGGCGACCGGCTGGTGGCGGAGCTGTTCCCGCGCACCGGCTCGGCCCGGATCGTCGGGTTCACGGGCCCGCCTGGGGTCGGCAAGAGCACCTTGATCGGCGCGATCTGCGGTGAGCTGCGCAACGCGGGACGCGAGGTCGGGGTGCTCTCGATCGATCCCTCGAGCCCGTTCACCCAGGGGGCCGTGCTCGGCGACCGGATCCGCCTCTCCGATCACTTCCTCGACCCCGGGGTGTTCATCCGCTCGATGGCGACCAGGGGCTCGTTGGGTGGCCTCGCCGAGGCGGCGCTGCAGGCCGCGCTGCTGATGGACGCCGCGGGCAAGGACGACGTCCTCCTGGAGACGGTCGGGGTGGGGCAGGGGGAGATCGACGTCGTCGATCACGCCGACACCGTGGTCCTGGCGCTGATGCCCGGCTCCGGCGACTCGGTTCAGGCGTTGAAGGCGGGGGTGATGGAGATCCCCGACGTGATCTGCGTCAACAAGGCCGAGCACCCGCTCGCGAACACGATGATCCGCGAGGTCAAGTCCGTGCTCTCGCTCGGCCCCGAGCGCGATTGGAAGGTGCCGGTGATCCGCACCGAGGCGGCGAAGGAGGAGGGGATCGGCGAGCTGCTCGAGGCGATCGACGCGCACGGCAGGCGGATCGCCGAGTCCGGGACCCTCGCCGAGCGCCGGGCTCGCAACCTGCGCGCCGAGGTGCTCGGGATCGCCGCCGCTCGCATGCGTGGCGAGCTCGAGGCGCGGGCGGCCCGCGACCCGAACTGGGCGGAGCTGCTGGACCGCGTGGTCCGTCGCGAGATCGACCCGGCGACGGCCGCCCGCGAGCTGGTAGAAAGCGGCCTCGATGAGTGAGGCCTCCGAGTCGATCGTCGAGTCCGGCGCCGCCGCACCCCGCTCCTGGACCGGGCACCGGCTCGACGAGATCTCCGGCGGCCACGTGGGCAGGGTCGAGGGGTGCTTCGTCGGCGAGGCCAGCGGCGAGCCCGAGTGGCTGCTGGCGCGGATGGGCCGCTTCGGCCACTACACGCTGGTCCCGGCCAGGGACGCGGTCGAAGGGGTGGGCCACGTCTGGGTCCCGTACACGCGCGACCAGATCCGGCGAGCGCCGAAGGTCGACCCGAACGGCCCGCTGACGACCGGCGCCGAGCGCGGCCTGCTCGAGCACTACGGGATCGCGCTCGGGGCCGACCGCGCGGGCGAGCCCGAACGGCTCGGTGACGCAGCGGTCAGCGCGCGCCCGGCCTGATCGCGTCGGCAGCTAGGCTGCCCGGCGGCTGCGCGCGTCCGAGATCGGCGTCCAGGCGTCGGTGAACGAGAGCGCCTCGGCGAACTCCCTCGCCTTCGGCGAGAGCTCGTGCGGGCGGCCATCGAGGCGGCTGACGCAGATCGGGATCACGACCGCCGGCTGGTCGATCTCGGCGCGCAGCGCCGCCATCTGCTGCCACCTCGCGTTGCTGTCCATGCTTGCCATCGACTCTCCTCGATGCGTGCCGGTGAGCTTGTCGGCGGCGAGTGTAAGCGGCTCCGGCGGACGCACTTTTGTGACGATGCAAACGAAGCCGCAAATTACGCGTTCGCGTGCGGTTTTCGGGGCCTCGGAGAGCCGGTCAGCAGCCGAGGGCGCGCGCGATCACGAGCTGCTGGATCTCGTCGGTGCCCTCGCCGATCGTGAGGATCTTCGCGTCGCGATAGAAGCGGCAGACCGGGTACTCCTCGATGTACCCGTAGCCGCCGTGGATCTGAACCGCCTCCTCGGTCGCGCGAACCGCGAGCCGGCCGGTGATCAGCTTCGCCTGCGCCGCGGTCAGCGTGAAGCTCTCGCCCGCGTCCTTTGGAGCGCCGCCCGGTGGGTCAGCAGGCGCGCGGCCTCGATCTGCGCCGAGAGGTCGGCCAGCTTCGCCTGGATCGTCTGGAAGCTCGAGATCGGCTTGCCGAAGGCGCGCCGCTCCTTGGCGTAGGCGAGCGCCTCGTCGAGGGCGCCCTGGGCGAGCCCGACGCCCATCGCCGCGACGCCGATCCTGCCGATGTCGAGGATGTGCAGGAACTGCTTCAGGCCGGCGCCACGGGGGCCGAGCAGGTTCTCGGCCGGGACGCGGCAGTCGGCGAAGGTCAGCGGCCTGGTGTCGGACGCGTTCCAGCCCATCTTCCGATACGGCTCGCCCTGCTCGTAGCCGCGGGTGCCGCGCTCGACGATGAGGTTCGAGATCTCACCCTCCCCGGTGACCGCGGTGATCGCCACATGACCCGAGATCTCGGTGCCGGCGTTGGTGATGAACTGCTTGGCGCCGTCGATCACCCAGGAGCCGTCCTCGAGCCGCGCCCGGGTCTGGGTGTTGCCGGCGTCCGACCCCGCCTCGGGCTCCGTGAGCCCGAACGCGCCCAGCTTGCGGCCGGCGCAGAGGTCGGGGAGCAGGCGCTGCTTTTGCTCCTCGGAGCCGAACAGGTACACCGGCTGGGTCCCGAGCGAGGTATGGGCGCACATCGTGATCGCGACCGACGAGTCGACGCGGGTCAGCTCCTCGACCGCGAGCGCGTAGGAGAGCGAGTCGCCGCCGCCACCGCCGTAGCGCTCCGGGAACGGGATCCCCATCAGGTCGAGCTCGCCCATCTTGGCGACCAGCTCGTAGGGGAAGGCCTTGGTCCGGTCGAGCTCCTCGGCCGCCGGCGCGACCTCGTTGCGGGCGAAGTCGCGGACCGTGTCGCGCAACAGCCGCTGTTCGTCTGTGAGCCGGAAGTCCAAGCGGCGCCTAGCCAGCGGCTAGGCCGCCTCGGTCCATTCGGCCCGGGCGCCGGGGCCGGACTCGGTGTAGGCGTCGCGAGCGCCGAGCCGACGGCCGCACCGCTCGCAGCTCCCGCGATCGTCGACGAGGCCGCCGCAACCCTTGTGGCGGACCAGCATCGGTGGCCCCTCGGGCGCGGCCAGGTGGCGGTCGCCCCAGTACAGCAGCGAGATCATCACCGGCCACAGGTCGAGCCCCTTGTCGGTGAGGAAGTACTCGAACCGCCGGGGGCGCTCCCGGTAGGCGCGCTTCTCCAGGATCCCCTCCTCGACCAGGCGGGCGAGCCGGTTGGACAGCACGTTGCGAGCGACGCCGAGGTTCTCCTGGATCTGGTCGAAGCGCCGGCGCCCGTTGAAGACGTCGCGGATCACGAGCAGCGTCCAGCGCTCGCCGAGCACCTCGAGGCTGCGGGCGATCGAGCAGACCTGGTCGTAGTCGCGGTTCAGCACGGGTGTGATTGTGGCACGCAAGGTTGCATCACGCAACTTAAGCGCGCATGATCAGGGGCTCCTGACCAGATCGAGCGCCAGCGCGACCAGGAGGCGGACCCCGAACCCGGTCGCGCCCTTGCCCACGTACTCGCGCCCGGTGTCCCAGGCGGTGCCGGCGATGTCCAGGTGGGCCCAGGGGACCTCGTCGACGAACTCCTCCAGGAACGAGCCGGCGTAGATCGTCCCCGCCTTGCGCTTGGCGGCGGCGTTGGTCAGGTCCGCGACGGTGCCCTTGGTCAGCTGCTTGTACTCGGCGTGCAACGGAAGCCGCCAGGCGAGCTCGCCGCTGCTCTCCGCGGCCCGCTCGACCGCCGCCGCCCACTCGTCGTCGTTGGAGATCAGCGCCGCGTAGGTCGAGCCGAGGGCGATCAGAACGGCGCCGGTCAGCGTCGCGAGGTCGATCAGGCGCTCGGCGCCGAGCTCGCGGACGCAGTAGGTGAGCGCGTCGGCGAGGATCAGGCGGCCCTCGGCGTCGGTGTTGTTGACCTCGACCGTCTTGCCGTTGAGCTGGGTGATGACGTCGCCGGGCTTGATCGCGGTTCCGCTCGGCATGTTCTCGGTCGCGGGGATCACGCAGACCAGGTCGAGCTCGAGCCCGAGCTCGGCGATCGCACCGCACGCCTCGAGCACCGCGGCGCCGCCGGACATGTCCATCTTCATCTCGTGCATACCGGCCGAGGGCTTGATCGAGATCCCGCCGCTGTCGAAGGTGACCGCCTTGCCGACGAGTCCGATCCGCTCACCGCCGCCGCCCGCGTAGCGAAGCGTGATCAGCCTCGGATCGGTCTGCGAGCCCCGCGAGACGGCGACCAGGCCGCCCAGCCCGGCGGCGGCGATCTCATCGCGGCCGAGCACCTCGACCTCGAGCCGGTCGTGCTCGGCGGCGATCTCCTCGGCCCGCGCGGCCAGGGCGGCGGGGGTGAGCTCGTTCGAGGGCAGGTCCTGGAGCGTGCGCGCCCGGTTGGCGGCCTCGGCGGCCACGCGGGCGATGCGCGCGGCCGCCTCGGCGCCCGGCCGGTCGGCCTCGGGAACGATCAGCACCAGGCGCTCGAGCGTCGCCGGCGCCGGATCGTCGGCGTCGCGGTTGCGATAGCGATCGAAGCGGTAGGCGGCGAGGATCGTGCCCTCGACCAGCGCCGCGGCGCGCTCCGCCGGGTCCCCGCCCGCGGGCAGCAGCCAGGCGATCGAGGTGGCGTCGAGACCGGCGGCGCGCTTGGCCGCCAGCGCGGCGGCCACCCGCAGGCGCTCGGCGTCGAGCTCGTCGGGGTCGCCGGCACCGACGACCAGGGCGCGCGCGGGGCGCTCCGGGTGGACGAGGGCGACGTTCTTGAAGGCCGGCTTCGCGTCGCCCGCGCCGCGGGCATCGGCGAGCTCGGCGGGGAGCTCGCCGCCCTCGGGCAGGGCGACCGCGACGATCCCGGCGTCGACCTCACCGAGCCGGGCCGATGTGACCTCGAGCTGCAAGGGCGGCGAGTGTATAGCGGCGCTGCGGGCCATCCCGGGGCGCGGCTTGACTAGCATTGGACCGGCTCCTCCGCGGCTCCACCGCCCTACGCCAGACAGCAGAAAGGCTTCGATGTCCCAGACAGTCATCCTCGGCACCGCGCGCACCCCGTTCGGCAAGATGGGCGGAGCGCTCGCCTCCAAGCCGGCGCCCGAGCTCGGCGGCGGCGCGATCGAGGCGGCGCTGGAGCGCTCCGGGGTCGACCCGGACCAGGTCCAGCAGGTGATCTTCGGCCAGGTGCTGCAGGCGGGGCAGGGGCAGATCCCGTCGCGCCAGGCGCAGATCGAGGCGCGGATCCCCAAGGAGGTCCCCTCGGAGACCGTGAACAAGGTCTGCGCCTCGGGGATGCGCACGATCGGCCTCGCCGACCAGGCGATTCGCGCCGGCGACCTCGAGGTCGGTGTCACCGGCGGCATGGAGTCGATGTCCAACGCCCCCTACCTGCTCCCGGGCGCGCGCTTCGGCTTCCGGATGGGCGACGTCAAGGCGATCGACGCGATGACCCATGACGGGCTCACCAACCCGTTCACCGACAAGCAGATGATCAACGAGGCGAGCGAGGTCGGCAACGAGCTCGAGATCACGCGCCCGGACATGGACCGGTGGGCGGCACGCTCGCATCAGCTCGCGGCCAAGGCGACCGACGAGGGCCGGCTCGCCGACGAGATCGTCTCGGTCACCGTCAAGACGCCGCAAGGCCGAGGACGTCGTCGAGGCCGACGAGGCGATCCGCCCCGACTCGACCGTCGAGTCGCTGGCGAAGCTGCCCGGGATCGGCGGCGACGACGCGACCCACACCGCCGGCAACGCGCCGGGTGTCAACGACGGCGCCGCGGCGGTGGTCGTCACCTCGGAGGAGTGGGCGCAGGCCAACGGCCGCGAGCCCCTCGCCCGCGTGCTCGCCTACGGGACGGTCGCCGACGACTTCGCCTACCTGGCGAGGACGCCGGCGAAGGCCGCCCAGCAGGCGCTCGAGAAGCTCGGCAAGTCGGCCGACGAGATCGACCTCTGGGAGATCAACGAGGCGTTCGCCTCGGTCGCCCTGAACTCGGTTCGGATGCTCGGCGTCGACGAGGAGAGGGTCAACGTGAACGGCGGCGCGATCGCGCTCGGTCACCCGATCGGCGCCTCCGGCGCCCGGATCGTCGGCGCGCTCGTGCACGAGCTGCGGCGCCGCGGCGGCGGCCTCGGCTGCGCCGCGATCTGCTCCGGCGGAGGGCAGGGCGACGCGATCGTGCTCGAGGTCAACGGCGGCTGAGCGAGTGCCGCGCGCGGCGGCGTTCTTCGACCTCGACCGGACCCTGATCTCGGGCTCGTCGGGGCTGCCGTGGGCGCGGGCGGCGACCAAGGCGGGCCTGATCAGCCGGCGGCAGATGGCGCGCTGGGGCGTCGACGCGATGCGCTTTCGCCTCCGCGGCTCGACCGACGAGGCGACCGAGAAGCTGCTCGGGGAGATCAAGGAGGTGTTCCACGGCACCTCGGCGCGCCAGATCGCGCGCATGGCCCCTGAGGTCCTGGTCGGGGTGCTGCCGCGGATCTACCCGGAGATGCTCGAGGAGGTCTACGCGCACCAGGACGCCGGCCGGCCGACGTTCATCGTCTCCGCCGCCGGCGACGAGCTGGTCCAGCTGCTGGCGCGGATCCTCTACATGGACGGGGGCATCGGCACCAGCTACGAGGTCGGCGACGACGGTCTGTTCACCGGCGAGCTCGGCGGCGCGTTCATGTACGGCGAGGGCAAGGTCGAGGCGATGCGGCAGTTCGCCGCCGAGCACGAGATCGACCTCGGGCCGGTCCTACGCCTACTCGGACTCGGTCTCCGACCTGCCGATGCTGCGCGCGGTGGGCAACCCGGTCGTCGTCAACCCCGACGAGGAGCTGACCCGGATCGCGCGCGAGCAGGGCTGGCGGGTGATGCGCTTCGAGCGGCTCGGGCGCCGGCTCGCGCTCGCCGGCCTGAGCGTGCTCCTGGTCGGCGCCGGGCTCCTCGGACGGCATAGGATCGCGCCGTGGACGCCGAAGACCTCGCGTTCGCCGGCATTGCGCGCCAGGCGGAGCTGATCCGCGCGGGCGAGGTCTCCTCGCGCGAGCTCGTCGAGCTCTACCTCGAGCGGATCGAGCGCCTCGACCCGGAGCTGAACGCGTTCACCGAGGTGCTCGCCGAGCGGGCGCTCGCGGAGGCCGAGGCGGCCGACGCGCGCCGCGTCGCCAACGACGACGGCGATCAGCCGCTGCTCGGGGTCCCGATCGCGATCAAGGACAACGTCGATGTCGAGGGCACGTCACCGGGTTCGGCACCCGGGCGTTCGACGAGCGCTCGGCGGCCGCCGACGGCGAGCTGGTCCGCCGCCTGCGCGCCGCCGGCGCGGTGATCCTCGCCAAGACGACGCTCTCCGAGCTGGCGATCTACCCGTTCACCGAGACCGAGGCCTGGGGCCCGACCCGCAACCCCTGGGACACGAGCCGTTCGGTCGGCGGGTCGAGCGGCGGCAGCGCGTGCGCGGTCGCCGCCGGGCTCGTCGGCGCGGCCTCGGCCACCGACGGCGGCGGCTCGATCCGGATCCCGGCGGCGTTCTGCGGGCTGTTCGGGCTGAAGCCGCAGCGAGGGCGGGTGCCGATGGACCCCCACGACCACTGGAACAACCTCTCGGCGGCCGGGTCCGTGACCCGCACGGTCGCCGACACCGCGCTGTTTCTCGACGCGGTCACGGCCGGCGGCGGCGATCCGGGCGGCCCCGAGCCTCCCGAGCAGCCGTTCCTGGAGGCGGCGCGAAGCGCGCCCGCGAGGCTGCGGATCGCGATCTCCGAGCGACCCGCGCGAGCGCTGCTGCCGCCGATGCTCACCGACGAGGTCAGGGCCGGGCTCGCCGAGACCGAGGAGCTGCTGCGCTCGCTCGGCCACGACGTTCGCCGCCACGAGCCGAGCTTCGGCTTCGCCGGCAACAACTTCCCCCCTCGCTACCTGGACGGGATCCGCGAGGACGTCGAGGCGGTGCCGCACCCCGAGCGCCTCGAGGCGCGCACCCGGGGCTACGCCAAGCTCGCCCGCGCGTACCCGGCGGGCGTCGTCCGGCGGGCGACGCGGGCCGCGGCGGCCGACGCCGAGCACATCAACCGCAGCTGGAGCGAGTTCGACGTCCTCGTCACGCCGACCGTCGGCGAGACCGCGATCGAGGTCGGGCGCTGGGCGGGCAAGGGGGCGCTGCGCACGCTGCTCGGGATGAGCCGCACCTACGCGTTCACGCCACTCTGGAACCACACCGGCCAACCCGCCGCCGCGATCCCGGCCGGGTTCACGGCCAGGGGCATGCCGCGCTCGGTCACCCTGGTCGGCCGCCCGGCCGACGAGGTGACGCTGCTCTCGCTCGCCGCCCAGATCGAGGCCGAGCGGCCCTGGGCGGACCGGCGGCCGCCGGTCTCTGATGTCACTCGCGCCGGCTTGACGGCTCCGGCGAGCCGTACAATCGCTCGCATGGCGATCGAGCCCGACGCGCGGCGCCGCGCCCACCAGTGGCGGTCGGAGCTCTACGAGCGAACACCGGAGCGCGAGGCCCTGTTCGAGACCGTCTCCGGCCACCCGATCGAGCCGCTCTACACCGAGGAGGACCTCGAGGGCTTCGACCCGGCCGCCAAGCTCGGCCATCCCGGGGAGCATCCGTTCACCCGCGGCGTCTATCCCTCGATGTACCGGGGGCGGCTGTGGACGATGCGCCAGTTCGCCGGCTTCGGCACCGTCGAGGAGACCAACGAGCGCTTCCGCTACCTGCTCGAGCACGGCCAGCACGGGCTCTCGACCGCGTTCGACATGCCGACCCTGATGGGCCTCGACTCCGACCACCGCCGGTCGCTCGGCGAGGTCGGCGTCGAGGGCGTCGCGCTCGACACCGTCGACGACATGGAGATCCTGTTCGACCGGATCCCGCTCGACGACGTCACGGTCTCGATGACGATCAACGCGCCCGCGGCGATCCTGCTCGCCTTCTACGTCGTCGCCGCGGAGGAGAACGGGATCCCCGCCGATCGCCTCGGGGGGACGATCCAGACCGACATCCTGAAGGAGTACATCGCCCAGAAGGAGTGGTGCTTCCCGATCGAGCCGGCGATGGGCCTGGTCACCGACATGGTCGAGTGGTGCTCGACCGAGATGCCGCGCTGGCACCCGATCTCGATCTCCGGGTACCACATCCGCGAGGCGGGCTCGACCGCGCAGCAGGAGCTCGCGTTCACGCTCAAGGACGGCTTCACGTACGTCGAGCGGGCGCTCGAGCGCGGCCTGGACGTCGACTCGTTCGCGCCCAGGCTCTCGTTCTTCTTCAACGCCCACATCGACTTCTTCGAGGAGATCGCCAAGTACCGGGCCGCCCGCCGGATCTGGGCGCGCGAGCTGCGCGACACCTACGGGGCCCGCGACGAGCGCTCGCAGATGATGCGCTTCCACACCCAGACGGCCGGCGTCTCGCTGACGGCCCAGCAGCCGCTGGTCAACATCGTCCGGACCACGCTCGAGGCCCTGGCCGGGGTGCTCGGCGGGACCCAGTCGCTGCACACCAACTCCTACGACGAGGCGCTGGCGCTGCCGACGGCGGAGGCGGTCCGGGTCGCCCTGCGCACCCAGCAGGTGATCGCGCACGAGTCCGGGGTCACCAACACGGCCGACCCGCTCGGCGGCTCCTACTTCGTCGAGAAGCTCACCGACGAGATGGAGACCGCCGCGTACCAGTACTTCGCCCGCATCGACGAGCTCGGCGGCATGGTCGAGGCGATCAAGACGGGATTCCCGCAACGCGAGATCGCCGACGCCGCGTTCGCCTATCAGCGCGAGGTCGACTCCGGGCAGCGGATCGTCGTCGGTGTCAACTCCTTCCGGCTCGACGAGGAGGAGGAGCTGGGGATCCATCGGCCGGACCCGGCAGCCGAGCGCCGCCAGCGGGCACGGCTCGCCGAGACGAAGTCCAGGCGCGACCAGGGCCAGGTCGACGCCTCGCTGGGCCGGATCGTGCGTGCCGCGGAGGCCGGCGAGAACCTGATGCCGCCCCTGATCGAGGCGGCCCGGGTGCGGACCACGGAGGGCGAGATCGTCGCGGCCCTGCAGGGCGTGTTCGGCACCTACACCGAGCAGCCGCAGTTCTGAGCCGACCGTTTCCCCCGTCCACGCGCCGGGTATCCCGTGGGCATGGCGCTGAAGGTCGTGCGCAACGAGGTCGATGGCTGGGACGTGGTCCGCGAGGACGAGGACGTCGCGCTCTCCAACCACCCGGACCGGTCAAGCGCCGAGGCCGCGGCCAAGCTCCGCGCCGACGAGGACCGGGTCAGCGAGGAAGGCGACGAGCCCGTGGTGATCGCCACCGACGAGGTGCACGGGATCGACGACGCCCGTCAGGGGATGAAGCCCGCGTTCCTGGCCCTGCTCGGGCTGCTCGCCCTGGTCACGCTGCTGATCGTCATCCTCGCGCTGACCGGGTCGCTGACCGACTTCGGCAGCTAGCCGGGTCCGCGGGCGGCGCCACCCGTGGGCTAGGCTCCCGGCGGATGAGCGAAGCCCGCAAGATCCGCGTCGTCGTCGCCAAGCCCGGCCTCGACGGCCACGACCGCGGGGCCAAGATCATCGCCCGCGCGCTGCGCGACGCCGGCATGGAGGTGATCTACACCGGCCTGCACCAGACCCCCGAGCAGATCGCCGCGACGGTGGTCCAGGAGGACGCCGACGCGGTCGGCCTCTCGATCCTCTCGGGGGCGCACATGACGCTGGTCCCGCGGGTGGTCGAGCTGCTGCGCGACCAGGAGGTCGAGCGACGTCGTGATCACGGTCGGCGGCACGATCCCGGCCGACGACGTCGGTGAGCTGAAGCGCCTCGGGGTCGCCGAGGTGTTCACCCCCGGCTCGCCCACCGACGACATCGTCGAGTTCATCCAGGGCGCGGTCGCCCCCGATTGACTCGTCAGTCAATTCGGTAACATGCCCGCCGCTCATCCCTGAAGGAGGACCCCGACTTGAAGATCTGCTGTCTCGTCAAGGAGGTCCCGGACGCCGCCGTTCAGAAGCGGATCGATCCGGGCACCAAGCGCCTCGACCGCTCCGGTGAGAAGAACCTGAACCCGTTCGACACGCACGGCATCGAGGCCGCGATGCAGATTCGCGAGGGCGGCAACGCCGAGGTCGACGAGATCGTCGCGGTGACGATGGGCCCGGAGACCGCGGCGCGAGCGCTGCACAAGGCGGTGGCGCTGGGCGCCGACCGCTCGGTGCACCTGACCGACGCGGCGCTCGAGGGGTCGGACGTCTGCGCGACCGGGTACGCGCTCGCCAAGGTGCTCGAGTCCGAGCAGCCGGACCTGGTCCTGCTCGGCCAGCAGTCCGATGACGGCGAGTGCTACACGATCGGCGCCGTGGTCGCCGACCACCTGAAGATGCCGTCGCTGACCCAGGTGATCAAGATCGAGCTCGAGGACGGGAAGCTGGTCTGCGAGCGGCAGGCCGAGTACGGCTACGACACGGTCGAGATCGACCTGCCGGCCGTGATCTCGGTGGGCGACGCGATCAACGAGCCCCGCTACCCGTCGCTGAAGGCGATCATGGGGGCGAAGAAGAAGCCGCTGGACACCAAGGCGACCGCCGACGTCGGGATCGACGCCGAGCAGGTCGGCGAAGGCGGTTCCAAGACGCAGGTGCTCGAGATCAGCCCGCCTCCCCAGAAGGAGGCCGGCGAGGTGATCGAGGACGAGGACACCTCGGAGACGGTCGAGAAGATCGTCGCCTGGCTGGACGAAAGGAAGCTGATCTAAGTGCCAGAGGCGACCCTGGCCGCCGAAAGGAGCCACTAGTGGCCGGAATCCTGGTCTACGCCCTCCACGACGACGAGGGCAACTTCAACAAGAACTCGCTCGGTGCGATCTCCGAGGCGGCGAGGCTGGCCGGGGAGCTGGGGTCGGAGGCGGCCGCGGTCGTGGTCGGCGAGGTCTCCGACGACGCGGCCGCGGGGCTCGGCGGCTACGGCGCCAAGCGCGTCTTCCGGGCCAAGTCGGCGCCCGAGGGGCTGGCGCAGCCGATCGTCGACGTGATGGCGAAGGTGATCGCCGACGAGGGCTTCTCCTACGCCCTCTTCGGCGGCGGCCTGCTCGGGTTCGAGATCGGCGCCGGCCTCACCGCCCGCTTGAACGCGGGCGTGACGATGGAGGTGACCGCGGTCAAGGTCGCGGACGGCAAGCTCGTCTCCGAGCGCCCGGTGCTTCAGGACTCGGCGATCGTCGACGTCGGCTACGTCGGCGAGCCCGGGATCATCATCGGGCGCCTGAACGCGTTCTCCGAGAACGACGGCTCGGGCGCCGCCGCCGAGGTCGTCGACGTCGAGGTCGAGCTCTCCGAGTGGTCGACCAGGGCGCGGATGCGCCAGCGCGGCGAGCAGCGCGGCGCCGACGTCAACATCGAGGACGCCGACATCCTCGTCGGCGGCGGCCGCGGGCTGGGCGAGAAGGACAACTTCAAGCTCGCCGAGGAGCTCGCGGACGCGATGGGCGGAGCGGTGGCGGCGACCCGCGCCGTGGTCGACGCCGGCTGGTACCCGTACGCGGCCCAGATCGGCCAGACCGGCAAGACGGTGGCGCCCAAGCTCTACCTCGCGGCCGGAATCTCGGGCGCGATCCAGCACAAGGTCGGGATGCAGAACTCCGAGAACATCCTCGCGATCAACAAGGACCCGAACGCGCCGATCTTCGAGTTCTGCGACCTCGGGGTGGTCGGCGACCTGCACAAGATCATTCCGAAGCTCACGGAAGCGGTGAAGGCGAAGAAGGGCTGACGCCCTACTGTGATGCCAGTCGAACCAGCCGAATTTCCACCACCGTTCAACGAACATGACCTGATCGCCGAGCCGACCGATCCTGAGGACGAGCGGATCGAGGTCGGGGTCGCGATCGTCGGCGGCGGCCCGGCGGGGCTCGCCTGCGCCAACCGCCTCCTCGACCTGCTCGCCGACGAGCCCGAGCTGAGCGAGAAGCTCGGCGAGGTGCCGGTGGCCGTCGTCGAGAAGGGCAAGGCCTGCGGTGCGCACACGCTCAGCGGCGCCAACATGAAGCCCTCGGCGATGCGCGAGCTGTTCCCGGACCTCGACCCGTCGGAGTGGCCGTTCGCCTTCCAGGAGGTGACCAAGGACGCGGTCTACCTGCTCACCAAGCGGGCGGCGCTGCCGCTGAAGCCGATGCCCCCGAACTTCCGCAACCACGGCAACTACGTGATCTCGGTCGCGAAGCTGTCGCGGTTCCTCGCCGAGCAGGCCGAGGAGAAGGGCGCCTACATCCTCACCGAGACCGTCGCCGACAAGCTCCTGGTCTCCGATCGGATCGTTCGCGGCATCCGCTCGGGCGACCGCGGGCGGGGCAAGGACGGTGAGCCGCTCGGGAACTTCGAGCCGGGCTCGGACGTGATCGCCCGGTCGACGGTGCTCGCCGAGGGCACCCTCGGCCACCTCACCCAGGCGGCGCTCGACTACTTCGACCTCCATGGCTCGCTCCCCGTGCGCTGGGAGCTCGGGGTCAAGGAGGTCTGGGAGGTCAGCGAGCCGCTCGACCGGGTGATCCACACGATGGGGTGGCCGCTGCGAAAGCGGGCGAAGTGGAACGAGTTCGGCGGCAGCTTCATCTACCCGATGGGGGAGGACAAGCTCTGCATCGGGCTGGTGATCGGGCTCGACTACACCGACTCGACCCTCTCCTGCCACGACCTGCTCCAGGAGCTGAAGACGCACCCGTTCGTCGCCAAGCTGCTGCGGGACGGCAAGCGCGTCGCCTGGGGCGCGAAGACGATCCCGTCCGGTGGCTACTACTCGATGCCGCGCAGCCTCGCGGTGCCCGGGATGGCGATCGCCGGAGACGCGGCGAGCATGGTCAACGTGCCGACGCTGAAGGGGATCCACTACTCGATGCACGCCGGGATCTACGCGGCCGAGGCGATCTTCGAGGCGCTCAAGGCCGACTCGGTCAACCTCGACGGCTACGACGAGCGGGTGCGCAGGTCGGTGATCGACAACGACCTGTTCGAGTCGCGCAACATGCGGGCGCCGTTCTCGAAGGGCTTCTTCGTCGGCGGCGCGGTGGCCAGCGCGATGACCATCACCAAGGGGTTGTTCCCGGGCGGCAGGTGGAAGTACGAGCCCGACACCGAGATTGCGATGTCCGACGGCGGCGCCGACAAGCGCTATCCGAAGCCCGACAACGAGCTCACCTTCAACAAGCTCGACTCGGTCTTCCTCTCGGGCAACGCGACCCGCGACGACGCGCCCAACCACGTCAAGATCCAGAGCCACGTCCCGCGCGAGCTGGCCAAGACCTGGGTCAACCTCTGCCCGGCGCAGGTCTACGAGATCCCGGACGCGCAGCTCGAGAACGGCTCCGCCGAGGTCGACGTGCACGTCACCGCCTCCAACTGCGTGCAGTGCGGGGCGATCAACGCCAAGGGCGGCCGGTTGACGATGCCCGAGGGCGGCGACGGGCCCTTGTATCAAGAGGTTTAGATGATCGATCTCTAGGTCGCGGCGAACTCGCCGATCAGCTCGGCCACGCGCTCGGGTCGGTCGAGGGGAACGAACGTCTTCGCGTCGTCGACCAGTTCGATCCTGGCGTCGGGCACGATCGCGGCGAGCCGCTCGGCGTGGGAGAGCTTGAAGAAGCGATCCTCAGGGGCCCAGGCGAAGCGCACGGGGCGCTCGTAGCCGCGCAGCTTCTCGGCGGCCTCGATCGTGTAGCGCTTGTGGGCGCCGGCCGTGAACTTGCGCACGTCGCGCTTGACGCCGGGATCGCCGAGCGACGGGAGCCAGCCAGTCCGCGACGAGTTCCGGCGCGATGGGCCGCTTCGCGAGCATCCCGTACGTGCCCCTGGCGATCGGCCCGATGCGAAACGGCGCGGACAGGGCCGTCATCCCGCCGGGCAGGCGCGCGATCGGCGGCATCAGGCTGAAGGGGAACGGGGGGAAGTGCTCGAAGGTGTCGCAGTTCGTCAGCACCAGCCGCTCGACCCGCTCGGGATGGTCGGCGGCGACGATCTGCGAGATCGCACCCCCGCTGTCGTTGCCGACCACGGTCGCGCGCTCGATCCCGAGGGCGTCCATGAACGCGACGATCATCGCTGCCATTCCCGGCGGGGAGAGGTCGGCGTCCGGGTCCATCGCCGTTCGGTGCGAGCCCATCGGCCAGTCGGGCACCAGACAGCGGAACCCGCTCGCGAGCCCTTCGGCGACACCGGCCCAGAGCCGGCCGTCCACCAGCAGGCCATGCACGAAGACGATCGGCTCCCCGGCGCCGAGGTCGCGGTACGCGATCGTCCCGTGGTCGAGCCGCACCGTCTCGCTCATCGGTCGATCCTCTCGCGCAGGCCGGCCGCCTGGACCCGCGCGAAGGCGGGCCACGCTCGTGGGCTGAGCGCGACCGGGCCGAGCAGCTCGAGCGGATCGAGGTGGGCGACCCGCTCGACCGCGACGCCGCCGCGCAGGGTGATCCGCACCCATTCGGCGGCTGTCCGCGTGGCGGCCGCGCTGCCGGTCGCGGCGCTCATCCGAGTCCGAGCTGATCGAGCGCCGCCTGCCAATCGAGGTACGTGTGCTTGGCGGTCAGCTTGCCGTCGGCGACCGTGATCATGTCGAGGGCGTCGATCTGGAACCGCGAGCCCGGCTCGGCGACCTTGCTTCCGGCGGGATAAGGCTCCGCGAGGGTGCCGCTCATCGTCCACCGCACGACCCAGCCCCAGTCGCCGCTGATCAGCTCCTGCTCGACGAATTCGAGGTCGGGGAACGCGGCCAACAGTCCGGCGAAGGTCTCGCGGATCGCGTCGCGGCCGCGGACCGGCTCGGCGTTCGAGTGAAGGTGAAAGATCCCGTCCTGGGCGTGATGGGCGGCGATCAGGTCGGCGTCGCGCGCCTCCCAGGCGGCGACGTAGTCGGCGATCAGGGCTTCTGTCGTGGGTGCGGGGGCGGTGGTCGTCATCGTGCGCCGGTCTCCGATCTCGGGGGTAACATACAGTCAGTACGTTTCTAACATACAGGTTGTATGGATGTCAAGCCGAACGCAGACTGAGCGCTCCGAGGCGACGCGGGGGGCGCTGATCGCGGCCGCCCGCGGACTGTTCGCCGAGCGCGGCTACGGGGCTGTCGGCACCGAGGAGATCGTCCGCGCCGCCGGGGTCACCCGGGGTGCGCTGTATCACCACTTCGACGGCAAGCGCGACCTCCTGCGCGCCGTCTATGAGCGGATCGAGTCGGAGATCGCGACCCAGGTGGCCGCCGGGGTGACTCCCGGCGCCGGCGCGCTGGAGACGCTCTCCGCGGGTGCCGAGCTCTTCCTCGATCACTGCCTCGAGCCGGAGGTCCAGCGGATCGTCCTCCTCGACGCTCCCGCCGTGCTCGGCTGGGAGGAGTGGCGCGAGATCGGCGCTCGCTACGGCCTCGGCCTGATCGCGGGCCTGCTGACGGCCGGGATGGAGTCGGGCGAGATCCGCCGCCAGCCGGTGGAGCCGCTCGCCCACGCCTTGCTCGGGGCGCTCGACGAGGTCGCGATGCTCGTCGCCCGCGCCGACGACCCGGTTGCCGCACGGGCCGAGGCCGGGGAGACGCTCGAGACGTTGCTGGCGGCGATCCGGGCCTGATCGGGCCCTTCTCGGCTCGCCTCCGCGGCGCATTGCATGGAAAGCGAGTTCCGGGGTAGTTCCGCGACAGATCCTCATGCCTCCGACAGCCCGCGAAAAACGGCTTGGCTTAAACGAGGCCCTGTGGCGCGCCGCCAACGAACGGATGGAGGGCTGGCAAGAGCGGCATGCCCAGATGGAGACTGAGCTCGACTACTGCGAGGGTGATGATCTGAGCTGCCACGAGAAGGTGGAGCTCCGGCACGCCGACTACGAGATGCATGCCCAGATGGAGACTGAGCTCTACTACTGCGAGTGTGATGATCTGAGCTGCCACGAGAAGGTGGATCTCCGGCACGCCGATTACGAGAGGGTTCGCGCCGACCCGTGCTACTTCCTCATCGTGCAGGGCCACGAGGACCCGGACGTCGAAACCGTGATCGAGCAGCAAGAGGGTTGGGCGATAGTTGAGAAGGAACCGGAACTCGAGCGGAGGCAGCGACGAAGCGCAGGCGGAAGCGGACTCGAGGACGAGGAACGGCGGCTCGATCCGCGCAGCGGTTCCTAGCCCCGACGGTACCCGCGCCTATCCACGGCTTGGACGGCGGCGGCCGGGACCGCATCCGCGTAGGAGATGCCCCCGCCCCACAGAGACTTGGCGGTCACCTCGGAGCTATCGAATCCGGGCGTTGTTTCCGCCCAGTCGGCGAGCGTCCCGTCAGCGGTTGCGCGCTCGTTGGACGGCGGGCGCGCGTCGACCCACGGTTCGCCCGCGTGCCACGCCCTCTGCACCAGATCCTCATCCGCTCCGATGCGATCCGGATCGAGCTGAGCAAGGTCGACGCGAACGATCCCCCACGGGAGATCCCCGGCTCGCTGACGGCGGTGGCATACCTCGAGGGTCGACAGATAGATCCGTCCTGACCGAGGTCGCCAGAACCCATGACGTTCGCTCGAGCGATCGGCGTCGCTGTCCGGCTTGATGCCCACGTCCTCGATCCCCGCGAGCGATTCTTCGGCTGTCGCGTGGTACAGCCAACGCCCGTTGGCCTTGAGATACGAATCCAGTTCGGCTCGGTCGAGGATGAGTTCAGTTTCCCATCCCACCGCCGGATTGTGCAGCCTGAGTTTCGTTGCCAGCGGTAACGGGCCGCGCTAGTCGGGCCGCGGCACCACCAGCACCGGGCAGCCCGCGGCCTGCATCAGCTCGGAGGTGACGCTCCCCAGCAGCGCATGGCGGACCGGCCCGTAGCCGCGCGATCCGACCACCAGGAGGTCGAGCTCGCGCGTGCGCTCGACGAGCTCGGCCGCCGCGTCGGCGGGGTTGGCCGGCTCAGCGCCCCCATCGCCGGTCACCGTGATCGTCTCCACCGTGGCCTCGAGATCCGCCGCCAGGCCGGCCGCCACCTCGCGGGCGTGCCCGGCCTCCGTCCGGCCGTCATAGCCGACCCCGATCCGATCGATCTCCAGTCGCCGGCGATCGGCGAAGCCGCTCGGCGCGATCAGCACCGCGCACGGGGCCCCGTGGAGGAGCCGCTCGCCGACGCTGCCCGGGAGCACCCGGCCGAGGCCGCCGCGATCGGTCGAGCCGAGCACGATCACGTCGGCGTCCTCGTCCTCGGCTACCTCGTGCAGCGCGCGGGGCGCCGAGACGCCGCCGACGGTGCGAAGGCGGAACGAGGCCTCGCCGAGCTCCGCCCGCGCTGCGGCGCCGAGCCGCTCCTCGGCCTCGGCCGTCGCGCGCTCGTACGCGTCGGCCGGCGTCGCGAGCGGGTCGAGCTCGAGCGCCGCCAGCAGCACCAGCTCGGCGCCCTCGATCGCGGCGAGGCCGCGCGCCAGGGTGAGCGCGTCCCGGGCTCGCTCGCGCCCGTCGTAGCCGACCAGGATCGTTCGATACATCGGCGGCAGGATAGAAGGCGCGCCGCTAGAATCGAACGCGATGAAGACCGGGATCCACCCCGAGTACGGCCTCTCGCACGTGCGGTGCTCGTGCGGGAACGAGTTCTATACGCGCTCGACGAATCCCGAGATGCACGTCGAGATCTGCTCTGCGTGCCACCCCTTCTACACCGGCAAGCAGAAGCTCGTCGACACGGGCGGCCGCGTCGAGCGGTTCCGGCGCCGGGCGGCCCGCAGCAAGCGCGACTGACCCGCGCTCCGTCGATGAGCGCCGAGCGAGGTCCGAGCGTCGACGCCACCCGGATGCCGGACGGGATGCCGGTCGCCTCCGAGGACGCCCCGGTGGGGGGCCAGGCGGTGCTCGAGGGTGTGATGATGAGGGGGGTCTCGACCTGGGCCGTGGCGGTGCGAAAGCCCGGCCCCGAGGGCGCCGACGGCTCCGGGGCCCCGCTCGGAGGCGGCTCCGGGATCCCGCTCGGGGAGATCGAGGTCACCTCCGAACCGTTGGTCTCCTGGGCCAAGCGCCACCGGCTCCTGCGACTGCCGGTGATCCGGGGAGTGGTCGCCCTCGGCGAGTCGCTGAAGATCGGCTTTCGCGCCCTTGCGATCTCCGCCAACGCCCAGCTCGTCGATGAGGACGGCGAGCCGGCTGAGCCGATCGGCGGGTTCACGTGGGGGCTGACCATCTGCCTCTCGATCGCGCTTGCGATCGGGCTCTTCTTCGTGATCCCCGTCGGCGCCACCAGCCTGATCAAGGACCAGCTCGGCTCGGCGCTGTTGTTCTGGCTCGTGGAGGGCCTCTTGAGGACCGCGATCTTCATCGGCTACATCGTCGCTATCAGCCGGCTGCCGGACCTGCGGCGCGTGTTCGAGTACCACGGCGCCGAGCACAAGACGATCTCCTGCTTCGAGGCCGGCGACCGCCTGGTCCCCGCCCGGGCGGAGACCTACTCGCGGCTGCACCCGCGCTGCGGGACGAGCTTCCTGCTGATCGTGATGGTCCTGGCGATCTTCGTCTTCGCCCCGATCGGGCTCCCCGAGTGGTACTGGCTGGTGGCGTCGCGGATCCTCGGCATCCCGCTGATCGCCGGGCTCTCCTACGAGGTGATCAAGTGGGCGGGGCGCAACCGGCGCAAGCGCTGGGTACGGGCCCTGATGTGGCCGGGCCTGATGCTGCAGAACCTGACCACGCGGGAGCCCGACCGTGAGCAGCTCGCGGTCGCGATCGCCGCGCTGGAGGCCGTGCTCGCGGTCGAGAACCCCGCCGAGGCGGCCGAGGACCCGGAAGCGATCGAGATCGTCGCCTAGCTCGGCGAGCTACTCACAGCCCGTTGCCGAGCCGCTGCCGGGCCCCTGGTCGCAGTCATCGGTACCGCCGCCCCCGTCGAGCTCGTCGTCGCCGGTCTCCCCGCGCAGGGTGTCGTTTCCACCGGCGCCGCTCAGCTCGTCGTCGCCGGAGCCCCCCTTGATCAGCTCGCCGGGACCGGCCTGGCTGTCGCCCAGCAACCGGTCGTCGCCGCTCCCGCCGTCGAGCTTGTCGGCCGTGGTCTCGCTGCGGTAGCCCGCGCTGTCGAGGCGATCATTGCCGCCGCCACCCTCGAGCACGCTGCCGCCGATCAGCTCGTCGCGCCCGGGCCCGGCGATCAAGACGTCCTTCCGGCCCCGGCGCCCGTCGAGGAAGTCCCTGCCGGGGCCGCCCTCGACGCGGTCGTCACCGTTGTAGCCGTGCATCTCGTCGTCGCCCTCGCCCCCGTCCATGAGGTCGTCGCCCGTTCCGGCGTCCATCGTGTCGTCGCCATCCCCGCCGCAGACGCGGTCGACACCGTCACCGCCGGCGATCGTGTCGTTGCCGGCGCCGGCGAAGATCACGTCGTTTCCCGGCGTTCCCTGGATCCGTGTCGACCCCGATCCGCCGACCAGCGTCGGCGCCATCCCCAGGCACGAGGGCGCGCTCGTCGCGCTCGCCGGGCCGAGGCAGATCGCGAGCAGCGCAGCGGCGCCGAGTGGGAGCGATGTCGGGAATCTCATCGGACCGATCCAACCATTCCGACCGGCCGAGACGCCGGGCGGATCTCGATCGTAGTCACACGCAGCGCCGGGACGTCAGACTTGGACGCATGATCGAGCAGCTGGTCGAGCAGATCGAGGAGCGGTTCGCCGAGCTCCAGCGCCAGATGTCGGACCCGGAGGTGATCGGGGATCGCGAGCGCTACGCCGCGGTCGGCCGCGAGTACCGCGAGCTCGAGCCCGCGCATGAGCTCGCCCAGAGCTGGCGACAGCTCCGCGGCGATCTCGAGGGCGCCGAGGAGCTGCTGGCCGAGGGCGGCGACGACGAGGAGCTGCGCGAGCTGGTCGCCGCGGCCCCGGCGCGGCTGCGCGAGCTCGAGGACGAGCTGCGCCTGGCGATGGTGGAGCGCGACCCCAACGACGACAAGAACGTGATCATCGAGATCCGCGGCGGTACCGGCGGCGACGAGGCGGCGCTGTTCGCCGGCGACCTCTACAAGATGCTCACCCGATACGCGGAGGAGCGAGGCTTTGCGACCGAGGTGCTGTCGCAGTCGCCGGCCGAGGTCGGCGGCTTCAAGGAGGTCACCTTCGAGATCCGCGGCGACGGCGCCTACTCCGTGTTCAAGTACGAGGGCGGCACGCATCGCGTCCAGCGGGTCCCGAAGACCGAGTCCCAGGGACGTATCCACACCTCGACCGCGACCGTGGCCGTGCTGCCCGAGGCCGAGGAGGTCGAGGTCGATGTCGGGCCCGAGGACCTCCAGGTCGACGTCTATCGCTCCTCGGGGCCCGGCGGGCAATCGGTGAACACGACCGACTCCGCGGTCCGGATCACCCACCGGCCGACCGGGATCGTGGTCTCGATGCAGGACGAGAAGTCGCAACTGCAGAACCGCGACAAGGCGATGCGGGTGCTGCGGGCGCGACTGTACGATCGCGCGCTCGAGGAGCAGCGGGCCGAGATCGCGGCGGACCGGCGCTCGCAGGTCGGCAGCGGCGAGCGGTCGGAGAAGATCCGCACCTACAACTTCCCTCAGGGCCGGGTCACCGACCATCGGATCAAGCTCACCGCGCACAACCTCGACGAGGTCCTGGGCGGTGACCTGAGCGAGTTCTCCTCGGCGCTGGCCGCCGAGGAGAAACGCGCTCGGCTCGAGGCACAGACCGCCGAGGCGGGATGATGAGTGGAGGTCCGCGACGGCAAGGCCTTTCGTTGCTGGGTCTTCCTGACCGAGGAGGAGGCATGGGAGGCGGCGAGCCGAGGGCGGCGAGCGCGCCCCGGGCGGGATCGGTCCGCGAAGCGCTCACCGCCGCCAGGCAGGCGCTCACCGCCGCCGAGGTCGAGAGCCCGGGCCTCGACGCCGAGCTGCTGCTCGCCGCGGCGATCGGCGGCGACCGCGCCGCGCTCGTCGCCGATCCGGACGCGCCGGTGGCGCCGCCCGCCGCGCGGGCGTTCGGCGCCATGGTCCGCCGCCGGCTGCGGCGTGAGCCGGTCGCCTACATCCTCGGGCGCAAGGGCTTCCGGCGGCTTGAGCTCGCGGTCGACCGCCGCGTGCTGATCCCGCGCCCGGAGACCGAGCTGCTGGTCGAGGTCGCGCTCGAGCTGGGCCCCCGGACGCTGCTCGACGTCGGCACCGGGTCGGGCGCGATCGCGCTTGCGGTCGCCGACGAGCTGCCGGCGGCGCGGGTCACGGCAACCGACGCCTCGCTCGACGCGCTGGCGGTCGCGCAGGCCAACCGCGAGCGCCTCGGGCTCGCCGATCGGGTCGAGCTCGCCTACGGCGCGGTTCCCGCCGGCGGCTTCGACCTGGTGGTCGCGAACCTTCCCTACGTGAGCGAGGACGAGCACCGGGGCCTGGCGGCGGAGATCCGCGAGTACGAGCCTCGAGAGGCCCTCGTCAGCGGCCCCACCGGGCTGGAGGCGATCGAGGCGCTCCTCGGGGAGCTGGCGCTCGCCGAGCCGCTGCCGGGCGCGGTCGCGCTCGAGGTCGGCGCGGGCCAGGCGCCGACCGTCGCCGAGCTCGTCCGCCGGGCGGGCTACGAGCGGGTCGAGGCGAGGCGCGACCTCGCCGGGATCGAGCGGATGGTGGTCGGTTGGCTGTGAGGCGGAGCGAAGCGAAGCCGAGGCGCGCCGCCGTTGAGGCGCCTGGTGTGAGCGACGACCTCGACGCCTGCGTGCTCGGCGGCGGCGTGGCGCTGTTTCCCGCCGACGGCCTCTACGGGCTCGCCTGCGATCCGACCCGCGCCGAGGCGATCGAGCGCATCCACCGCATCAAGGGCCGCGACGACGGCAAGCCCTCGGCGGTCATGTACTTCTCGCCGCTGGCGATGCGCGAGGTCGTCGCCGCGCTCGGGCCGCGGACCCGCGACGCGCTCGGCGCCCTGCTGCCGGGCCCGGTGACCCTGGTCGTCGCCAACCCGGAGCGGCTCTACCCGCTCGCCTGCCGCGAGGACCCGGAGCGGCTCGGCCTGCGGCTGATCGGCGGTCCGCTGGCCGGCGCGGCCGCGGCGGTCTTTCAGACCTCGGCCAACCTCGCCGGCGAGCCGGCGCCGGCGAGCTTCGCCGACGTCGATCCGGGGATCGCCGCGGCCGTGGACTTGGCGATCGACGGCGGCGAGCTCACCGGGCTGCCGTCGACGGTCGTCGACGTGACCGGGATCGAGGACGGCGAGGAGCCGGCGATCCTGCGCGACGGGGCGCTCAGCCCGAGCGAGGTCCGGCGGCGGCTCGAGCCTGCTCGAGAGTGGTGAAGAACTCCAGGCCGACCAGCTTCCCGCCGTCCGCGGTCGCCAGCCCGACGGCGCGCTGCTCGGTCTCGATCCCGCTGCTGCGGCCGCGAGCGTGGATCACGAACTCGATCAGGGCCCGGTCCTCGTCGACCGGATGGACCTCGCTCGATCTCGAGCGCGACGGAATCCATCACGTCGAGGAACGACTCCCACCACCGGCGCACGCCCTCGGGCCCCCGGTAGACGTCCGGCTCGCTGGCGAGCTCGCTTGGCGTGGTCATCTCGAACCGCTCGTCGATGAACTCGAGCGCCTGCTCGTAGCTGTCCGAGTCGAGCAGCCGGAAGGTCCGCGTGATCACCTCGATCCCGTCCGCCACGCCCGTATTATCCGCGGCCATGCCCGCCGACCCCCCCGAGGACTTCCAGACGGCGCCCCTGGCAGAGGTGGACCCGCAGATCGCGGAGGTCCTGCAGCGCGAGCTCGAGCGTCAGCAGAACACGCTCGAGATGATCGCCTCGGAGAACTTCGTTCCCCAGGCGGTGCTCGACGCGGCCGGCTCGGTGCTGACGAACAAGTACGCCGAGGGCTATCCCGGCAAGCGCTACTACGGGGGCTGCGAGGAGGTCGACGTGGCCGAGCAGCTGGCGATCGACCGCGCGATCGAGCTCTTCGGCGCCGAGCACGCGAACGTCCAGCCGCACGCCGGCGCCCAGGCCAACAACGCCGCCTACATGGCGATGCTCGAGCCCGGCGACAGGATCATGGGCATGGCGCTCGACCACGGCGGTCACCTCAGCCACGGGATGAAGCTCAACGTCTCGGGCAAGCTCTACGAGGTCGTCCCCTACCACGTGCGCCGCGAGGACTACCGCGTCGACATGGACGAGGTCGCGAGCCTGGCCCGCGAGCACAGGCCGAAGGTGATCGTCGCGGGCTGGTCGGCTTACCCGCGCCAGCTCGATTTCGCCGCCTTCCGCGAGATCGCCGACTCGGTCGACGCCCGCCTGATGGTCGACATGGCGCACTTCGCGGGCCTCGTCGCCGCCGACGAGCACCCGAACCCGGTCGAGCACGCGGACGTGGTCACGACCACGATCCACAAGACCCTCTGCGGCCCCCGCAGCGGGATGATCCTCTGCCGCTCGGAGCTGGCGAAGGACATCAACCGCTCGGTCTTCCCGGGGCAGCAGGGCGGACCGCTGATGCACATCATCGCCGCCAAGGCCGTCGCCCTGGGGATCGCGCAGTCGGAGCCCTTCCGGGCGCGCCAGCGTCAGACCGTGGTCAACGCCCGAGCGTTCGCCGAGGAGCTGATCGCCAACGGCGTCGAGGTGCTCACCGGCGGCACCGACGTGCACCTGGTCCTCGTCGACCTCACCTCGACCGGGCTCGATGGCAAGACCGCCGAGGATCGCCTCGAGACCGTCGGGATCACGGTCAACCGCAACGCGATCCCGTTCGACGAGCGCCCGCCGATGAACCCCTCAGGGCTGCGGATCGGGACGCCGGCGCTGACCAGCCGCGGCCTGGTCGCCGATGACATGCGCGAGATCGCCCAGGTGATCGCGATCGCGCTGTCCGACCGCTTCGAGGCCGAGGGCGAGGCGCTGGGGGAGCGGACGCGCTCGCTGATCGCGCGCTACCCGCTCTACCCCCAGCTCTCCGCCGCGGCCGTTTAGCGGCCGCGGCCGTCTAGCCGATCACCCCCGCCCACAGGCCGGTGTTGGTGAAGGTGGCGGTGCCGCCGCCCGCGCGGCTGTAGAACAGCGAGAACGTGTACTTGCCCTTGTTCGCGGGGAACACGATCCAGCCGCCCCGGGTGAGCGACGCGGTGCCGTCGACGAACCCGGTGCCCGGCGTCGTGATCCGCAGCTGCGGAGTGGCCGAGTCGAACTCGAGGACCCTGGGCGCGCCCGGCAAGCAGCGTGGGCTCGAACAGGTGGATCTGGGCCCTCGCGTCGCCGCCGCCGCCGTCGATCTCGCCGGTCCCGCGCGCGTAGATCGCGACCAGCCCGGTCTCGGGCACGTTGACCGTCACCGACGGGCCACCGAGGTCGGTCGCCGGTGTCGAGGCGGTCGGCAGCGGGCCGACCTCGCCGTCGACCTTGATCAGGTCGAGGTCGGCGGGCTTGACGGCGCCGGGGGCGATGTCGGTGCCCTTGACGGCGTCGCGCTTGATGTCGTTGGACTTGACCGAGTTGTTGCCCGGCAGGGCCACCGCCGAGCCGGCGAGTGCCGCGACCAGCGCGATCACGGCCACCAGCATCGCCGGCGAGGGCAGTCCTCGCGAGGCGGGCCGGGCCGCGTGTCGGTCGAGGCGTCTGTCTGCTTACGCACGCGAACCTCCCTTTTCGGAGTCATGGACTCCCCCCACCGATCAAACCCCCGATGCTGCCCGTAAGTTTCGGCGCGCGATGAGGGTCTGGGTCGACTGCACCGCCGCGGCTCATCCGCTGGTCCTGCGGCCGATCATCGAGCGCCTGCGAGGGCGCGGTGACGAGGTCGAGATCACGGCACGGGAGTATGGCCAGACGATCGGCGTCCTCGAGCGGCTCGGGCTCTCGCACGAGGTCGTGGGCAGCCACGGAGGCGCCTCGACCGCGAGGAAGGGGCTGGCGCTGGGTCGCCGCAGCGGCGCCCTGGCGCGCTGGGCGCGGGGCCGGCGCTTCGACCTCGCGATCGCCCACGGCTCGGTCGACCTCGCGGTCGTCTCCACCGCCCTTCGGGTCCCCTCGGCGCAGATGCAGGACTACGAGCACGCCGGGCTGCAGCGCCGGCTCGCCTTCCGCGCCGCCCGCCGGGTGCTGGTCCCCGACGCGATCGGCGTCGAGGCGATGCGCCACGCCGGCGCGGCGGAGCGCAAGCTGTTCCGCTATCCGGGGCTGAAGGAGGACTACTACCTCGCCGATTTCTCGCCCGATCCCGCCGTGCTCGCCGAGCTCGGCGTCGATCGCGAGCGGGTGATCGCGGTCGTCCGCCCGCCACCGGAGACTTCCGCCTATCACCGGCGCAACCCCGTCTACGACGCGGTGCTCGACCGCTTCGCCGCCGAGGACGGCGCGGTCGCCGTCGTGATCTGCCGCACCGAGCGGCAGGCCGACGCGATCCGGGCGCGCTCGGATCCGTCGCTGATCGTGCCGGAGCGCGCGATCGACGCCCAGAGCCTGATCGCCTACGCCGACCTGGTCGTCGGGGCGGGGGGGACGATGAACCGCGAGGCGGTCGCCCTCGGCACCCCCGTGTACTCGATCTTCAGCGGACGCATGGGCGCCGTCGACGAGCGCCTGATCGCCGACGGCCTGCTGCGGCCGCTCGGCTCCGCCGCCGAGCTCGAGCTGGCGAAGCGCACCTCCGATCACGGGGTGCGCCATCCCCGCGACCCGGCCCTGCTCGTCGAGGCGATCCTCGAGGCCGTGCGTGGCCCGAGCAACGAGCAACGAGCGACGAGCTGATGTTCGTCGAGGGCCGGCCGGAAACCATCTACGCCCTGTTCGCCTTCCTGGTCGCCGCGGGGCTCGCCTGGCTGCTCGTCCCGGTCGCCGAGCGGGTCGCCTGGCGGATCGGGGCCGTCGACTACCCGAAGCAGCGCAGCCTGCACGACGACCCGACCCCGAAGCTCGGTGGCCTGGCGATCTTCGTCGGCACCAGCGTCGCCGCGATCCTGTTCCTGCCCTGGGCCGAGCAGACGCAGGCCCTGCTGGTCGGTGCGGTGGTGATCGTGACGGTCGGCGTCCTCGACGACGTGTTCGACCTCAACCCGCTGCTGAAGCTCGCGGGCCAGACGGTGGCCGCGGCGATCCCGGTGCTCAACGGCGTCAACGCGAGCTCGTTCACGCTCCCGTTCATCGGCGGGGTCAACCTGCGCTCCGTCGAGCTCTTCGACATCGGCCTGATCGGCAGCGTCCACCTCGGCCATGTGCTGACGATCATCGGGATCGTCGCGGTGATCAACGTGATCAACCTGATCGACGGCGTCGACGGGCTCGCCGCCGGGGTCTGCGTGATCTCGGCCGCGGCGCTCTCGGTGATCGCGCTCTCGCTCGACAAGCCGGGCGCCGGGGTGCTGGCGGCGCTGACCGCGGGCGGCGCGCTCGGCTTCCTCCGCCACGGCTTTCCGCCCGCGTCGAGCTTCATGGGGGACACCGGCTCGAACCTGCTCGGCTACCTGCTCGGAGCGGTCGCGGTCCAGGGGGCCCTGAAGACGAACGCGGTGGTTGCCCTGATCCTGCCCTTGGTGGTCCTCGCCGTGCCGATCCTCGACACCGGGTTCGTGATCGCGAAGCGGATCAAGTACCGACAGCCGATCTACCGCGCCGATCGCTGGCACTTCCATCACCGGATGGCCAACATCGGGTTCTCCCAGCGGCGCACGCTGGCCTACCTCTACGGCTGGGCGCTGGTGATGGCCGGATTGGCGCTGGCCCTGCGATTCGTCCCCTACTCCGACGACCACGGCAACTTCGACCCCGTGTGGACGGCGGTGATCGTCGTCTGCGCGGTCGCCGCGCTTGCCGCCAGCGCCTACCTGGTGATCACGCTCGAGATCCTCAAGCTGCGCACCAAGCGCCTGCGCGAGCTGTTCGGCGCCGGGGTCGTGCCGCCCGAGGAGGCGGTCGTCGACGAGGGCGTGGCGGTCGAGCTCGAGACGGGGAGCTTTCCCGTCGTCGACCCCGAGACGGGTGAGTTCGAGCCGGTCGATCCGCACGCCGACCAGACCCCGTAGCGGCTGTCACAAACCTGTTACAAGCGCGCCTGCCCCACCCCGCGCGGGTCGGATATAGTCGTCATCCGCCCGGCTGACGGAGGGCGGTTGCTCGAATTTCGTTCCTGGGAGACCTGTTCGTCCACGTAGCTCGCGACCGCCATTGCCTGGCCGCTACTTCAACTACTCCGATGACCGAGGGCCCTCCGACGAGGGCGGACGCCGTCGCGGCCGGCCCCTCGATGATCGCGGCGATGGGCCCTGGCTCGGTGGCCGGGTTCGGGCTCGGCTCGCTTGTGAGCCTGGCGGTGCCGCTCGGCCCGCTTGGGCCGTCCGCGGGCCGCGTCGCCGATCCTGCTCTTGTCCACGCTCGCTCTAGAAGGCTCTGACGCGGCCGCCCCCGGCGGGGCCCGTCCGGGCGTGCTGGTCCGCTACGCGGACCTCGCGCTGCTGGCGCTGGCGCTGCCGCTGTTCCTGGCCGCCGGGTGGCCGCTGCTCGGCTACGCCGCCGCCGCCGCGGCCTGGCTCGCACAGCACGCGATCCTCGCCTTCGCCGGCCGCGCCTCGGCCGCGGCCCTGGGCCGCGGCGACCGCAACCGGGCGCTGGCGATCGTCGGCGGCTCGACCCTCGGCCGGGTCTGGCTGGTGACGCTGGCGATCCTGCTCGTCGGCCTGCTCGGGGAGCGCGAGGACGGCCTGGCGGCGGCGGTGCTGACGCTGGCCCTGGTCACCGTCCACCTCGGCTGCATGGCGCTGTCCAAGCTGCTCTATCCCGAGGAGCGGCGTTGAAGTCCCTGAGCACCAAGGCGAAGGTCTTCCTCGCGCTCGGCCTCTACCTGCTGATCACGATCCTGCTGGTGGTGATCGTCGGCTCGGCCGGAGAGAACGACGAGTTCCAGCCCCAGAACGAGTTCAAGCTCGAGCCCTGGATCGAGATCTCGATCGGCGGCATCGACATCTCGATCACCAAGGCGGTGCTCTACCTGGTCCTCGCCAGCGGCCTGACGATCGGGACGATGCTGTTCATCGCCAACCGCATGCAGCGCGAGCCGAACAAGGTGCAGATGGCCGTCGAGCTCGCCTACGACCTGACCCGCAACAACATCACCGGCGGCAACATCCCCGACCAGAAGCTCGCCCGCAAGTGGTTTCCCTACCTCGCCGGCCTGTTCTTCTTCATCTGGTTCTCGAACATGCTCGGCTACCTGCCGCTGCCGACGAACACCGAGCACAAGGTCGACATCTTCGGGCTGGAGGTGCCGTCGCTGGCCATCTACGCGGCGACCGCGAACATCTCGATCCCCCTGGTCCTGGCGCTGATCTCGGTCGTTGCCTACCACCTCGAGGGCGTCCGAGCCAAGGGCCTCTTCGGCTACCTCAAGTCCTGGCTGCCCCCCGGGCTCGAGGACATGAACGTGTTCGGCCGCGCCGCGATCTGGGTGATCGAGGCGATCTCGCATTTCGTCCGGGTGATCTCGCTCTCGGTGCGACTGTTCGCCAACATCCTCGCCGGCCACCTGCTGATCCTGTTCATGGCCGGCGGGCTCGCCGTGCTGCTCGGCCTCGCCGCCCTCGGCGTCCTCACCTTCCCGCTCGCGTTCGCCTTCTTCGTCTTCGAGATCGGCTTGGTGGCGACGCTCCAGGCATTCATCTTCTCGACCCTGACCGCGATCTACATCGGCGGCGCAACCGCCGAGGCACACTAAGAAAGGACGTAATCGATGGACCTGTTGATTCCGCTCGCCCAGGCCGCAGAGGGCGTCACCGACACCGGGGTCACCGATGCCGGCAAGGCGATCGCGCTCGGCGTCGGCGCCGGACTCGGCTCGATCGGGGCCGGCATCGGCATCGGCATCATCTTCGGCAAGGAGATCGAGTCGGTCGCCCGCCAGCCCGAGATGAAGGACGAGCTGCAGTCGATCCGCTGGCTCGGCTTCGCGCTGACCGAGGCGGTCGCCTTCTACACCTTCATCTTCGGCCTGATCGCGTTCTTCCTCTAAAGATGAGCGAGCCCACGACCATGCACACGCGGATGCCCCGACTGGCGCTTCGCATCTCCTCGTCCTCGGGTGCTCGCGTGGCGCTGCCACGCGTCGCACCCTGCGTCCTCGACCTGCTCGGCCAGCCGCGCCCCCGCGCGCACACGGCCATGAGCTCGATCATCTAGAACGGTGGAGGGCCTCGCAGACATCGCCACGTTCCTGGTCGCTCAGGCGGAGCACGGGACGACCGAGGACGAGGGCGGCAGCTTCCTCGTCTCACCCTCGCTCGGGCTGATGTTCTGGACCCTGCTCGCATTCGGGGCGACGGTCTACGTGCTGTCGAAGTTCGCCTTCCCGAGGATCGGCGAGGCGCTGGAGAAGCGCGCCAACGCGATCCGCGAGAACATCGAGGCCTCGGAGCGAACGCGCGAGGAGGCCGACCAGCTGCTCGCCGAGTACCGCGAGCGCCTCAAGGAGGCCAGGGAGCAGGCCGACGACATCGTCGCCCGCGCGCGCAAGGCGTCTGAGAACGCGGTCGCGGAGGCGACCGCCGACGGCAAGGCGAAACGCGAGGAGCTGGTCGCCGCGGCGCGCAAGGACATCGACGCGGAGACCAGGCGCTCGCTCGAGCAGATCCGCCGCGAGGTCGCCGACCTGACCGTGCTCGCGACCGAGAAGGTCACCCGCAAGTCGCTCGACGACGACGACCAGAAGCGGCTGGTCGAGGAGGCGCTGGCCGAGGTCGACTTCTCGACGCTCGCGGGCAGCGAGGTGGCCGAGAACGGCGGGCGGGAGAGCGGCTGATGGAGGAGATCGCGCGCGTATACGCCGACGCCCTGTTCGGGGCTGCCCGGGAGGCGGATCAGCTCGACCAGGTCCATGAGCAGCTCGACCAGTTCGCCGAGGCGATGAACGAGTCGCACGACATGCGCGTGTTCTTCTTCAGCCCCTACTTCTCCTCCGCGGAGAAGCGCGAGGCGATCTCGGAGGCCATCTCGGGGGCGAGCGACGAGCTCGTCAACTTCCTCGAGCTGCTTGCCGAGAAGCATCGGATGCCGGCGATCTTCGCGATCCGCCGGCGCTTCGACGAGCTCTGGGCGGAGGAGCGAAAGCGGCTCGAGGTGACGCTGACCAGCGCCGTCGAGCTCGATGGGAGCGTCGTGAACCAGGTCGGCAAGGAGGTCGAGCGCCAGACCGACCGTGAGATCGACCTCGAGACCGAGGTCGACCCCGAGATCCTCGGCGGCCTCGTGCTCCGGGTGGGCAACATGGTCCTCGACGCGAGCCTGCGCAGCAAGCTGGAAAGACTGAGAAAGGAAGTCGCCTCGGCGGCTTAGATGGACCAAACGGTCCGCGAACAAGGAGACTGAAGCCAAGTGGAGATCAAGCCCGACGAGATTTCCAAGATCCTCAGAGCGCGGATCGAAGGACTCGAGACCGACGCCGCCGACCTCTCCGAGGTCGGGACCGTGCTCTCGGTCGCCGACGGCATCGCGCGCGTTCACGGCCTCGACAACTGCATGTCGCTGGAGATGCTGGAGCTGCCCCATGACGTCACCGGCCTCGCCCTCAACCTCGAGGCCGACAACGTCGGCGTGGTGCTGTTCGGCGAGTGGGACAAGGTGGTCGAGGGCGATACGGTCAAGCGCACGGGGCGCCTGCTCGAGATCCCGGTCGGCGACCAGCTCCTGGGCCGGATCGTCGACCCGCTCGGGCGGCCGCTCGACGACAAGGGCGAGGTCAACACCTCCGAGACGCGCCCCGCGGAGTTCAAGGCACCGGGCGTGGTCGAGCGCCAGCCGGTGGACACGCCGGTGCAGACGGGCCTCAAGGCGATCGACGGGATGATCCCGATCGGCCGCGGCCAGCGCGAGCTGATCATCGGCGACCGCCAGACCGGCAAGTCGGCGATCGCGATCGACACGATCATCAACAACAAGGACAAGGACCTGATCTGCGTCTACGTCGCCGTCGGCCAGCGGATGGCGACCGTGGTCCAGGTCGCCGGGATCCTCGACGACAACGGTGCCCTCGACAACACGATCATCGTCGCCGCGCCCGCCGACGAGGCGGCGCCGATCAAGTTCATGGCGCCCTACGCCGGCTGCGCGATGGCCGAGCACTTCCTCTACGAGGGCAAGGACACGCTGGTGGTCTACGACGACCTCACCAAGCACGCCTCCGCCTACCGGCAGATGTCGCTGCTGCTGCGCCGTCCGCCGGGCCGCGAGGCCTATCCGGGCGACGTCTTTTACCTGCACTCGCGGTTGCTCGAGCGGGCCGTCCGCCTGAACGACGACCTCGGCGGCGGCTCGATGACCGCCCTGCCGATCATCGAGACGCAGGCGAACGACGTCTCCGCCTACATCCCCACCAACGTGATCTCGATCACCGACGGCCAGATCTTCCTGGAGTCAGACCTCTTCTACTCGGGCGTGCGACCGGCGATCAACGTCGGCATCTCGGTGTCGCGGGTGGGGGGCAACGCGCAGACCAAGGCGATGAAGAAGGTCGCCGGCAAGCTCAAGCTCGACCTCTCGCAGTACCGCGACCTGGAGGCGTTCGCCCAGTTCGGTTCCGAGCTCGACCCCGAGACGCAGAAGCAGCTCGCCCGTGGCGAGCGCCTGGTCGAGATGCTGAACCAAAACGAGCGCAGCCCGCTGTCGGTCGGCGCGCAGGTCGCCTCGATCTACGCCGGCACCGGCGGCTATCTCGACCGGATCAAGGTCGAGCGAGTGCCCGATTTCCTCGATCAGACGCTGAGCCGGCTGAAGTCGGAAAACTCGGACCTGATGGGCCGCATCGACGACGGCCAGCTCTCCGACGAGGACGAGGAGGCGCTGGGCGAGGCGCTCGCCGAGGCGGTCGACGACTTCGGCCCCGACTTCGACGAGGACGGACAGCCGCTCGAGGAGGGCGAGTCCGACCGGGTCAAGTCCGAGCACGAGCGCGAGCGGCCGGGCCGCACCGACGAGGAGGCCGAGCTCGAGGAGGACGCGGAAGCCGATCGCAAGGCGGCCGAGGAGAAGGTGGAGGAGGTCACCGCGTAATCAGTGCATCGCAGCAACGAGCAACGAGCAACTAACCTTCCACATGGCCACCCAAAAAGAAGTCAAGAACCGCATCTCCAGCGTCAAGAACATCCACAAGATCACGCGGGCGATGGAGATGGTCGCCGCGGCGCGCCTGCGCCGCGCCGAGCAGCGGATCGACAACATGCGCCCCTACGCGCAGGCGATCCGCAAGATGACCAAGCAGGTCGCGGACGCATCCGCCGGGGTGATCCCGCGGATCGCGCTGCTCACCGAGCGCGAGGACGTCAAGCGCGTCGGGGTGGTCCTGGTCACCGGCGACCGCGGTCTCGCCGGCGCCTTCAACACCAACATCATCCGCGAGGGCATCCGGCTCAAGCGCGAGTTCGCGGCCGACGGCGCCGAGGTCGACTTCTCGGTCATCGGCCGGCGCGGCAACTCGACGATGACCTTCCGCGGCGAGTCCGTGAGCAGCTCGTACGTCGGCTTCACCGACCGCCCGGCGTTCACGGACGCGCGCGAGATCTCGCGCGACGTGACCGCGGCCTACGTCGACGAGCAGCTCGACCGGGTGGAGCTGGTCTACAACCGCTACGTCTCGCCGCTGACCCAGTACGTCCGCCGCCAGACGCTGCTGCCGATGCAGGAGGCCGAGGTCTTCGGCGAGGGCATCCCGGAGCCCGAGGAGCCCGCCGACCCCGAGCTCGCGGAGGCGCACGAGAAGGCGTTCTGGGACTACGAGCCCGAGCCCGGAGCAGCTGCTGCCGATGCTGTTCGAGGAGTACGTGGACCTGTCCGTGTACCGGGCGCTGCTCGAGTCGTCGGCGTCCGAGCTCGGCGCGCGGATGACCGCGATGCGCTCGGCGGCGGAGAACGCCCAGGACATGATCGGAGACCTGACGCTGGCGATGAACCGGGCCCGCCAGGCGGAGATCACGCAGGAGATTCTGGAAGTGGTCGGCGGCGCGGAGGCGCTTGGTTAGTAGTTCGTTCCGAGTCGTTAGAGCAACTATCGACTAACAACTAACAACCTTCGAAGGAGACAAATGGCTGACGAAAACGGAAACGGCACGAACATCGGACAGCGTCGAGTCGCGTCGCCGGCGTGGTCGTCGACGCGCTCTTCGAGGAGCTCCCCGAGATCTACTCGGCGCTGGAGATCAAGATGAACGCGGGCGACGCCGAGCGCGACGCCGACGAGGCGACCACGCTGACGCTCGAGGTCCAGCAGCACCTCGGCGACGATCGCGTGCGCGCGGTCGCGATGGACGCCACCGACGGCCTCAAGCGCGGCGACGAGGTGGTCGACACCGGCGGGCCGATCACGGTCCCGGTCGGCAAGGGCACGCTCGGGCGGATCTTCAACCTGCTCGGCGACCCGATCGACAACGGCGGGGACGTCGATGCCGACACGCGCTGGCCGATCCACCGACCCGCTCCGTCGGTCGAGGACCTGGCTCCGTCGCAGGAGATCCTCGAGACCGGGATCAAGGTGGTCGACCTGCTCGCTCCGTACGCGAAGGGCGGCAAGGTCGGCCTGTTCGGCGGCGCCGGCGTCGGCAAGACCGTGCTGATCCAGGAGCTGATCCGCAACCTCGCCGAGGAGCACGAGGGCCTCTCGGCCTTCTGCGGGGTCGGCGAGCGCTCGCGCGAGGGCAACGACCTCTGGGGCGAGATGAAGGAGTCGGGCGTGATCGACAAGACGATGCTCGTCTTCGGCCAGATGAACGAGCCGCCCGGGGCGCGCCTGCGCGTCGCCCTCTCCGGCCTGACGATGGCCGAGTACTTCCGCGACGAGGGCGGCCAGGACGTGCTGCTGTTCATCGACAACATCTTCCGCTTCGTCCAGGCGGGCTCCGAGGTCTCGGCCCTGCTCGGGCGGATGCCCTCCGCCGTCGGCTACCAGCCGACGCTGGAGACGGAGATGGGCGGCCTCCAGGAGCGGATCTCATCGACCCAGAAGGGCTCGGTGACCTCGATCCAGGCGGTCTACGTGCCGGCGGACGACCTCACCGACCCGGCACCGGCGTCGGTGTTCGCCCACCTGAACGCGACCACGACGCTCTCCCGGGCGATCTCGGAGAAGGGGATCTACCCGGCGGTCGACCCGCTCGACTCGACCTCGACCATCCTCAAGCCCGACATCCTCGGCGAGGAGCACTACAACACCGCGACCGAGGTCCAGGAGAACCTGCAGCGCTACAAGGAGCTGCAGGACATCATCGCGATCCTCGGGATCGACGAGCTCTCCGACGAGGACAAGCTGGCCGTCAACCGTGCCCGCAGGCTCGAGCGCTTCCTGAGCCAGCCGTTCTTCGTCGCCTCCCAGTTCACGGGGCGCGACGGCGAGTACGTGCCGGTCTCCGAGACGGTGCGCTCGTTCCGCGCGATCCTCGACGGCGACCACGACGACCTGCCCGAGTCGGCCTTCTACATGAAGGGCTCGATCGATCAGGTCACGGGCACCGAGGAGAAGGGCGAGAAGGACGAGGGCGTCGAGCGCGAGCGCGACGAGCAGGAGGCCAAGAAGGAGGCCGAGGAGGCCGAGGCCGAGGAGAGCTCCGAGGATGCGGACAGCTCCGAGGAGCCCGACGAGCGAGGCGTAGGCGATGGCGGGCGACAACAGGCTCGAAGCACAGGTGCTGACGCCCGAGGGCGAGGTGTACTCGGGCGAGCTGCAGATGCTCTCCACGAGGACCACGGTCGGCGAGGTCGGCATCCTCGCCGAGCACATCCCGATGGTCGCGCGCCTGGTGCCGGCGGAGCTTCGTCTGCACAAGTCCGACTCCGAGGTGGAGCGCTACGCCCAGGGTGAGGGCTGGCTGGAGGTCTTCGCCAACCGCGCCCGCGTGCTGATCGCGGAGGCGCGGGCACCCGACGAGCTCGACGTGTCGGAGCTCAAGCAGCGCCTCTCCGACGCCGAGCAGAGCCTCTCCGAGGCCGAGGAGGGCTCCGCCGCACGCCGAGCAGGCCGAGCGCGAGCGCGCGCGCTGCGAAGCGTTCATCCAGATCGCCGAGAGCGGCTGACGCCGTAAGCTCGTGGGGCCGTTTCCCGAGGGGGGCGGCCTTTTCACATGGATGAGCAACTCCTCACAGAGAAGCTGATCGGCTACGACACCTCGCACGCCGAGGGCATCAAGCAGTGCGCCGGGTTCGTCAAGGGATGGCTGGACGCCCGCGACATCGACACGCGGCAGATCGCGGTGCGCGACCTGCCCGTGACCCTGGCCGAGGTGGGACCGGCCGACGCTGAGGTCACCCTGCTGCTGCATGGACACATCGACGTGGTTCCCGGTCGTGCCGAGCAGTTCGAGCCCCGCCTCGACGGCGACCGCCTGGTCGGCCGGGGGGCGTACGACATGAAGGGGGCCCTGGCAGCGATGCTGCTCGCCCTCGCCGACCTGCGCGAGTCGACGGGGGCTCGCATCCGGCTCGGGGTCGTGCCCGACGAGGAGTCCGAGGAGGAGATCGAGCGCGGCGGTGACAAGCTCGTCTCCGAGGGCTTTCTCGGCGACTTCGTGATCACCGGCGAGCCCACCGACATGCACGTCGGCGTGGCCGCCAAGGGGGTGGTCGCGATGCGGGTGCGGATCGACGGGCGCGCGGCGCACGGAGCGACGCCGTGGCTGGGCGAGAACGCGATCCTGCGGGCGATCGACGTATTCCGCGCGATCCAGTCGCTACCGTTCGCATCTCGCAGCTCGGAGCTCTTCGACCGGCCGTCGATCAACCTCGGCCGGATCCTCGGCGGTGACGCGTTGAACAAGGTGCCCGATACGTGCTACATCGACGTCGACGTGCGCTACCTGCCCGAGCAGGATCCCGAAGCGATCCTCGCCGAGGTCGAGGGGATCCCCGGGGCGACGATCGTCTCCACCTTCCGACGTTCGCCGGCCGTGGTCGACGCCGAGTCGCCGTTCGTGCGCGCGCTCTGCACCGCGATCGCCTCGCACCATGACGGCGAGGTGACCAGCGTCGGCCGCGACGGGGCCTCCGACGCGGTCTCGTTCCTGCGCGCCGGCGTGCCCGCGGTCGAGTTCGGCCCGGTCGGGGCCGGCCACCACGGCCCGGATGAGTGGGTCTCGGTGAGCTCACTGCGCAACTACCGCGGCGCCCTCGTCGACTTCGTCGGCGGCCTCGGGACGCGCCTGCGGGCGGTGAGCGACGGGGAGGCCGCGTGAGGCCCGAGGACGAGGATCGCGACTCCGAGGCCGCCGAGGACACGGAGGAGCAGGAGGCGCCGCCACCGGCGACCTACGCCGGGCGCCAGCGCGCGGAGGGGGAGCCGGACGGCGAAGCCGCGGAGCCGGCCGAGACGGAGCCGGAGCCCGAGGGAACCGAGGAGCCGCTCGACGAGGATGAGCTGCGCGCCGGCTTCACCGAGGAGTTCGACGAGATCGAGCGCGAGCTCGATGCCGAGCTCGCCGGCCTGGACGAGGAGGTCGAGGACGAGAGGCCGCTCGAGGAGGAACAGCAGGTAGAGGAGCAGCAGGTAGCGCCCGAGCCGCAGGGCGAGCCCGAGCAGGTAGAGCAGGAGCAGGTCGAGGCCGAGGCAGGGCCCGAGGGCGATGCGGAGCCCGAGGCGGGGGTCGAGCCCGAGGCGGAGGCGGAGCAGGTAGAGCAGGAGCAGGTCGAGGCCGAGGTAGAGCCCCAGCCCGAGGCGGAGGCGGAGCCCCGGGCCGACACGGTCGAGGCGGAGACACTCGCCCTGGCCGACAAGGCCGAGGCGGAGGAGGCCGCGCTGGCGGGCCTGCGCGATCGCGCCTCGATCAAGGACGCGGACGCTGGCGGCCCGCCGCCGCTAACCCAGGCCGCGCCCGAGCCCGAGCCGGAGGACGGGCGACAAGCCACCGCGAGCGAAGCGGCTCTGGGCACGCTTCCTGGCCGCCTCGCTGGTGATCGTCACCTCGGTCGCGGCCGCGACCTCGATCAGCCTGCTCGCCTACCTCACGGACATCGCCGAGGGCCTGAGCGACAACGACACGCTGGCCAGCCTGCGCGACCAGCTCACCGAGGCGGAGGGCGGCGACCCGCAGACGATCCTGATCATCGGCTCCGACAAGCGCCTCGACACCAAGGGCGACCCGGGCCGCTCCGACACGACGATCCTGCTGCGGGTCGATCCTGACCAGCACGCGATCGCCCTGCTCTCGATCCCGCGCGACCTGCGGGTGAACATCCCCGGGGTCGGGCTCGACAAGTTCAACGTCGCCTACTCGGCCGGCGGCCCCGACAAGACCCTGAGGGTGGTCGAGCAGCTGACCGGGCTCGAGGTCAACCACGTCGTCAACATCAACTTCACCGGCTTCGCCGACGCCGTGAACGCGATCGGGTGCGTCTACATCGACGTCGATCGCCGCTACTACATCCCGCCCGAGACGGGAACGGCCGAGATCGACGTCGAGGCCGGCTACCAGCGACTCTGCGGATTGAAGGCGCTCCAGTACGTCCGCTTCCGCCACTTCGACAACGACCTGGTCCGCTCCGCGCGCCAGCAGGACTTCCTGCGCGAGGCGCGCCAGAAGCTGCCCCCCGGGACCCTGATCCGCGATCGCAACGAGCTGCTCGACATCTTCACCGAGTACACGACCTCCGACATCGGCGAGGCGGTGCCGCTGCTCGAGCTGCTGAAGACCTTCCTGGCCGTGCAATCGGCGCCGGTGCGCGAGGTCCACTTCCCCGCCGAGCTCGGCGCGACCTACGTGACCGCCAAGCGACGAGGCGATTCAGGCGGCGGTGGCGCAGTTCCTGAACGCGGAGGGCACGCCGGGCGAGCGCCCCGCGGGCGAGTCGCCTCCGGCCTCCGAGCAGGAGCCCTCGGGCGGCGACAAGCCGCGCGACGGGGACAGGCCCGAGGACGGCGACAAGCCCGATGAGTCCAAGCCCGAGTCGGGAGACGACGACCACTTCGTCGGCCCGGCGATGGACGACTCGACCGGCCAGGGACAGGACTACGCGCGGCAGGTCGCGGCGAAGAAGAAAAAGAACGGCGACCCGATGGTCACCTTCCCGATCTACTACCCGACCCGGCTCGCGCCCGGCTCGATCATCGCCCGCGACTCGCGAGCGTTCGTGATCGACGGCCCCGACAAGGAGGTCTACTACGGCTACAAGATGGTCGTCGACGTTCCGGGCGACACCTTCGGCCACGGCCTGCTGGACGAGTACTACGGGATCTCCGGCACGGACTGGGTCGACGCTCCGATCCTCGAGAACCCGAGCGAGACGCGAACCATCGACGGCCGCGACTACCTGCTCTTCTACGACGGCGACCGCCTGCGGCTGGTCGGTTGGAAGACGGGCAAGGCCGCGTACTGGGTCAACAACACGCTGCTGCAATCGCTCGAGGAGGGCCAGATGCTCTCGATCGCCACCTCGATGCGCGAGCTCGAAGAGAAGTAGCGTCCAGCCGTGAACGCGAGCGAGAAGCCGACGATCGGCGTCATCGGGGTCGGCTGGGTCGGTCTCGTGACCGCCGCCTGCTTCGCCGAGGTCGGCCACCGGGTGGTTGCGGTGGACATCGACGCGGAGAAGATCGAGTCGTTGCACTCGGGGGCGCCGCTGCCGATCTACGAGCCGGGGCTGGCCGAGCTCGTGGAGCGAAATCGCGAGCGACTCGCCTTCACCACGACGATGACGGAGCTGCTCGACGCCGCCCGCCTGCTGTTCTGCTGCGTCGACACGCCGCCGACCTACTCCGGTGACGCCGACCTCTCGCGGGTCGAGGCCGTCGTGGAGACCATGCCGTCGGGCTCGGAGCACGCGCTGGTGATGAAGAGCACCGTTCCCGCCGGCACCGGCGCCGCGATCCGTCGATCGCACCCAGACCTCGTCTACGTCTCGTGCCCGGAGTTCCTCAAGGAGGGAAGCGCGGTCAAGGACTTCCTCGAGCCCGACCGCGTCGTCGTCGGCGCCGATCCGGGCTCCGAGTGGGCGGCGGACGCGGTCGCTGACGCCTACGAGCCGCTCGGAGGCGAGATCGTGCGCACCGACGTCGCCTCCGCCGAGATGATCAAGCTCGCCTCGAACGCGTTCCTGGCGACCAAGATCTCCTTCATCAACGAGATCGCGAACGTCTGCGAGGGCGTTGGAGCGGACGTCAACGAGGTCGCCCGCGGCATGGGCCTCGACGGGCGCATCGGCCCGAAGTTCCTGCAGGCGGGCATTGGCTACGGGGGCTCGTGCTTCCCGAAGGATGTCTCGGCGCTGAAGATGCTCGCCGGCAACACCGGCTATCACTTCCAGCTCCTCAACTCGGTGATCGAGGTCAACGAGCTGCAGAAGCGGCGGGTGATCGCGAAGCTCTCCAAGCACCTCGGCTCGCTGGTCGGCAAGCGGGTGGCGCTACTCGGGCTCGCGTTCAAGCCGAACACCGACGACATGCGTGAGGCCTCGAGCCTGGTGCTCTCGGCGCGGCTGCAGGGCGAGGGGGCGGCGGTCGTCGCCTACGACCCGGTGGCCAAGGGATCGGCCGGGAGCCTGCTGCCCAGCGTCGAGATGCGCGAGTCGGCCGCCGGCGCGCTCGAGGGCGCCGACGCCGCGATCCTGGTCACCGAGTGGCCCGAGTTCGCCGAGCTCGACTGGGAGGCGCTCGCGGGCCGGATGTCCAACCCGCTGATCGTCGACGGGCGCAACTTCCTGGATCCGGTGCGGATGCGCGCCGCCGGGTACACCTACGAGGGCATCGGACGGTAGTGGTGGTGGCCATGCAGGCGGTGGTCCTGGTCGGGGGAGAGGGGACCCGCCTGCGCCCGCTGACCCTGACCCAGCCCAAGCCCGCGCTGCCCCTGGTCGATCGCCCGTTCATCCGCTACATGGTCGACTGGCTCGGCCGCCACGGGATCGACCAGGTGGTGATGGCGTGCGGCTTCAAGGCCGAGCGCCTGCGCTCGGCGCTCGGCGACGCCGTGCCCGGCGGGCCGGCGATCTCGTACCTCGAGGAGGAGTTCCCGCTGGGCACGGCCGGGCCGGTCCGGCTGGCCGCCGACGAGGACCTGCTCGGCGACCGGTTCATGGTCCTCAACGGCGACGTGCTCAGCGACCTCGACCTGACCGCGCTCCAGCGCCAGCACGCCGATACTGGTGCGGTGGCGACGCTCGCCCTGCACCCCGTCGACGACCCGACCTCCTACGGCCTCGTCCGTCGCGACCCGGAGGGCGCGGTGCTCGGCTTCCTCGAGAAGCCCGACCCCGCCGAGATCGACACCGACGAGGTCAACGCCGGCGCCTACGTGCTCGAGCGCCGGGTCCTCGACCTGATCCCCGCCGGGCGCGCTGTCTCGATCGAGCGCGAGATCTTTCCCCGCCTCGTCGGCGACGGCCTCTACGGCCGCCGCCTGGAGGGCTATTGGATGGACATCGGCACCCCGGAGCGCTACCTGCAGGCGAGCTGGGACATCCTCGACGGCACGGTCGCCACCGAGCTCCCGGGCGATGGCGGGCCGTTCATCGCCGAGCGCGCGGAGGTCGCCGGCGACGCGACGGTCGAGCCGCGCGCGGTGGTGCGATCGGGCTGCCGGGTGGCCTCCCGGGCGGCGGTCGCGGACTCGGTCCTGCTCGACGGCTGCCGGATCGGCGCCGGGGCGGAGGTTCACGGCGCGATCCTCGCCGCCGAGGTCGAGGTGGGAGCGGGCGCCACCGTCGCGGCCGGCAGCGTGATCGGCGAGCGGGCCCACATCGCGCCGGGCGCCGTGGTCGGGCCCGGCTCCCGCGTGCAGCCCGACGACGTGGTGGACGCCGAGGTGCTGCTGTGAGCGCGGAGGCGATCCGGTCCGTGGACCCGAGCGGCCAGCTCGACGACGTGCTGGCGTTGCCCGACCACCTCCGCGACGCGCTGTGGCGGGTCGAGTCGGCCGGGCTCGAGCCGGAGCCCGCCCGCGGGCTGATCGTCTGCGGGATGGGCGGCTCGGCGATCGGCGCGCTGCTCGCCCGGGCGTCGATGGGCGACGCCCTGGCGCTGCCGATGCAGGTGTTTCGCGATTACGAGCTCCCCCCGTGGACCGCCCCGGACCGGGCCGTGCTCTGCTCGAGCTACTCCGGCGACACCGAGGAGGTGCTCGCGTGCTTCGCCGCCGCCGAGGCGGTCGGTGCCCGGCGCTACGCCGCGACCACCGGCGGCGCCCTGGCCGAGGCGGCGCGGGCGGCAGCCGTGCCGGTGGTCGGCCTGCCTACCGGCCTCCAGCCACGGCACGCGGTCGGCTACGGCTTCACCGTCGCCTGCGAGATCGCCGCGCTGGTGGGCGTCGGGCCGGGGATGCGGGCCGAAATCGACACCGCCGCCGCTCACCTGGAGGAGGACCGCGACGCCACCCTGGCCCGCGCCGCCGTGATCGCCGAGCAGCTCGAGGGCACCGTGCCGCTGGTCTACGGCTGCGAGCTGACCGTGCCCACCGCCTATCGGTGGAAGACCCAGATCAACGAGAACGCCAAGCAGCACGCGTTCGCGCATCAGCTCCCTGAGCTCGACCACAACGAGCTCGTCGGCTGGTCGAGCGCCGACGGGCGCGACGGCGAAGGCGCCAGGTTCTCCGCCGTCTTCCTGGCCGACTCCGACCAGCACCCGCGCCAGCGCGAGCGCGCCGAGCTGACCGCGAAGCTGATCGAACCGTCGGCCGCGGCGGTGGTCCACGTCGAGACCGAGGGCGAGACCCGCGCCGAGCGCGTCCTCCGGTTGGTGCTGCTCGGCGACCTGGTCTCGCTCCACCTCGCCGCCCGCAACGGCGTCGACCCTGAGCCGGTCGAGGTGATCGAGAGGCTCAAGGACGAGCTCGGGCGTCCATAGCTCGACTTGATCGCAGTCGACGAGACCTCGTTCTTCGCGATCATCCTGACCGCGGCGATCGCCGCGGTCACCGTCGTGGCGGTTCCCCGCCGCCTGGCGCCGCCGGTGGTGGTCCTCGAGCTGATCCTCGGGATCGTGATCGGCCCCCAGGTGCTCGGGCTCGCCGAGTCGGACGAGTTCATCGACTTCTTCGCCGACCTCGGGCTCGGGATGCTGTTCTTCTTCGCCGGCTACGAGATCGACTTCGAGCGGATCCGCGGCAAGCCGCTCAACCTCGGCGCCCTCGGCTGGCTGCTGTCGCTGGTGCTCGCGTTCGGGATCGGCGGCGCGCTCGCCGCCGCGGGGGTGGTGGTCTCCTACCTCTACACCGGCTCGGCGCTGGCGACGACGGCGATCGGGACCCTGATCCCGATCCTCCGCGACGGCGGCGAGCTCAAGACCCGGTTCGGGACCTACCTGCTCGCCGCCGGGGCCGTCGGTGAGTTCGGGCCGATCCTGTTGATCACCCTGGTCCTCTCGACCACGCAGCCGCTGCACGAGGCGACGATCCTGCTCGGCTTCATCCTCATCGCCCTGCTCCTGGCGCTGACCTCGGTGCGGCTCGCCTGGCGCGGCTTCGGTGCGCTCGAGCGGACCGTGGAAGCGAGCAGCCAGGTCGCGATCCGGATCGCGACCGTGCTCGTCTTCGGCCTCGTCCTGCTCGCCTCCGAGCTCGGCCTCGACATCCTGCTCGGCGGCTTCGTCGCCGGGATGATCGTCCGCGCCGCGCTCCGGGGCCGCGAGCTGGAGGCGTTCGAGTCGAAGCTGACCGCGGTCGGCTTCGGCTTCCTGATCCCGTTCTTCTTCGTCGAGAGCGGGATCAACTTCGACCTCGACGCGCTCGGCTCCGCCGAGGCGATCGCGAAGCTGGTCCTGTTCCTCGCGCTGTTCCTGATCGTCCGCGGGGCGCCGGCGCTGCTGCTCTACCGCAGCGTGCTCGGCGCCGGCGACCGGCTCGCGCTGGCCTTCTTCAGCGCCACCGAGCTGCCGCTGGTGGTCGCGATCACCACCCTGGCGACCGAGGCCGGCGAGATGCGCTCCTCGACCGCCGCCGGCCTCGTCGGCGCGGCGATGCTCTCGACCCTGATCTTCCCCTTCGTCGCCATGGCGCTGCGCCGTTCTGCATCTAGTCGTGGGGACCCGGAGGCCGTCGCGTCCGCTTGAGATCCGAGCGACGACGCTTCTGGTTCAGCCGCCGCTCGGTCGAGGCGCGTGTCGCCCGCGTCGGCCGGCGGCGCTTGCGAGGTCGCAAGGCGCCCTCGATCCGCGCCTGCAAGCGCTCGATCGCGAGCGCGCGGTTTCGCGCCTGGCTACGGGCGTCCTGGGCGATCGCGGTCACCCGGGGGCCGTAGCGCGCCCGCAGCCGGCGCTTCTGCTCGTCGGACAAGCTGGGCGACGCGTCGATGTCGAACACGGCCTCGATCCGCGAGGCGGTCACGTTGGCGTGCTGGCCGCCCGGGCCCGAGCTTCGGGACGCTCGGAGCGTGATCTCGGATTCAGGGATCAGTACCGGTAGTGGTCGGGCTTGTACGGGCCCTCGACCGGGACGCCGATGTAGGCCGCCTGCTCGGGGCTGAGCTCGGTCAGGCTGACGCCGAGCGCGTCGAGGTGGAGCCGCGCGACCTTCTCGTCGAGGTGCTTGGGCAGCACGTAGACGCGCTTCTCGTACTCGTCGTTCTTGGTGAACAGCTCGACCTGGGCGATCGTCTGGTTGGTGAACGAGTTCGACATCACGAACGAGGGGTGCCCGGTGGCGTTGCCGAGGTTCAGCAGCCGTCCCTCCGAGAGCACGATGATCGAGTGGCCGTCCGCGAACGTCCACTCGTCCACCTGAGGCTTGATCGTCACCCGCTCGGCGCCGGAGCCCTCGAGCCCGGCCATGTCGATCTCGTTGTCGAAGTGGCCGATGTTCCCGACGATCGCCTGGTGCTTCATCCGCGCCATCTCGGCGACCGTGATGATGTCCTTGTTGCCGGTGGCGGTGATGAACACGTCGGCGGTCTCCACCACCTCGTCGAGGGTCCGCACCTCGAAGCCCTCCATCGACGCCTGCAGGGCGCAGATCGGGTCGATCTCGGTGATGATCACCCGGGCCCCCTGGCCGCGGAGCGAGTCGGCGCAGCCCTTGCCGACGTCGCCGTAGCCGCAGACGACGCAGACCTTGCCGCCGATCATCACGTCGGTGGCCCGGTTGATGCCGTCGATCAGCGAGTGGCGGCAGCCGTAGAGGTTGTCGAACTTCGACTTCGTGACCGAGTCGTTGACGTTGATCGCCGGGAACAGCAGGTCCCCGGTCTCGGCGAACTGGTAGAGGCGGTGGACGCCGGTGGTGGTCTCCTCGGTGACGCCCATGACTCCGGCCGCCATCCGCGTGAACCGCTGCGGGTCCGCCTCGAGCGAGCGCTGCAGCGTCTCGAGGATGATCCGGTACTCCTCGGAGTCGGCGGAACCCGGGTCGGGCACGGCGCCGGCGGACTCGAACTCGACGCCCTTGTGGACGAGCAGGGTCGCGTCGCCGCCATCGTCGAGGATCATGTTCGGCCCGTCCGCGCCGGGCCAACTCAGCGCCTGCTCGGTGCACCACCAGTACTCCTCGAGCGTCTCGCCCTTCCAGGCGAACACCGGCACCCCGGCCGCGGCGATCGCGGCGGCGGCGTGGTCCTGGGTCGAGAAGATGTTGCAGGAGGCCCAGCGGACCTCGGCGCCCGAGCGCGACGAGGGTCTCGATCAGGACAGCGGTCTGCACCGTCATGTGCAGCGACCCGGTCACCCGGGCGCCGGCCAGCGGCTGTGCGGACGCGAGCTCCTCGCGGGTCCTCATCAGGCCCGGCATCTCGTGCTCGGCGAGGGTGATCTCCTTGCGGCCGAAGTCGGCGAGGCCGATGTCGGCGACCTTGTGGTCCGCCGCGGTCTGAGTGGTGGTCATGCTCCTCCTGCGCTAGTAGCCTGGCTGCGAATGAGAGCCATGGTAATGGCGGCGGGGCTCGGTACGCGCCTGCGCCCGCTCACGCACGCGATTCCGAAGCCCCTGGTCCCGGTGGCCAACCGCCCGATCATGGAGCACATCCTCGCCCGCCTCGGCCGTGACGGCTTTCGTGAGGTGATCGCGAACCTGCACTGGTTCCCGGAGACGATCCGCGAGCGCTTCGGCGACGGCTCCGATCTCGGGCTCGAGCTCACCTACAGCTACGAGGAGCGGTTGCTCGGGACCGCCGGCGGGGTCCGCAACGTGCGTGAGTTCTTCGGCTCCGGCGCATTCGTGGTCATGGCCGGGGACGCGCTCACCGACATCGACCTGGCGGCGCTCGCCCGCACCCACGCCGAGCACGATTGGCTTGCCACCCTTGCCGTCAAGCGGGTCACGAACACCGCCGAGTACGGGGTCGTCGTCACCGGCTCGGACGGCCGCGTCCAGGGGTTCCAGGAGAAGCCCGACCCGGCGGAGGCGCTCTCGGACCTCGCCAACTGCATGATCTACGTGCTCGAGCCCGAGATCTTCGATCACTTCCCCGACGCCGACGAGGTCGACTTCGCCCTCGACGTGTTCCCGGCACTGCTCGAGCGCGACCTGCCCTTCGGCGTCCATGTCACCGATGCCTACTGGAACGACGTCGGGTCGCTGCCCGAGTACCTGCAGGGCAACCTGGACGTGCTCACGGGCGGGGTCGACGTCGAGCCCTCCGGGGAGTTGCTCGATGGTGGCGCCGGGCCGGGCCTCGGTCCGGAGGTGACGCTCGAGGGCCCGGTGCTGCTCGGGGCCGGCGCCGAGGTGGGCGCCGGGGCGCAGCTCGACGGCCCGCTCGTGATCGGCCCGGACGCCTCGATCGGGGCCGGGGCCCAGGTGCGCCGGTCGGTCCTGCTCGCCGGGGCGGCGGTGCCCGCCGACGGCCTGCTCGCCGGGGCGATCGCGGGCAGCGCCCCTGCGCTCGCCAACGCCTTCGAAGCCCGCCGTTGAGACGGTGCGGGTGGAGCTGCTGTGGTGGCGAGGCTGCCCTTCATGGGAGCGGGCGATCGAGATCGCGCGTGAGCAGATGGAGCGTGCCGGGCTCGACCCGGAGGCGCTCGTCGTGCGCGAGATCGTCGACCACGAGGCCGCCGAGCGCGAGGGCTTCCCGGGCTCGCCGACGATCCGCGTCAACGGTCGCGACATCGAGGAGCCGGGCGAGCACCCCGGCGGGCTAACCTGCCGCGTCTACAGGCTGGCCGACGGACGCGTCTCGGCGCTTCCCGAGCCGGCCACCGTCGCCGCCGCCCTCGCGGCGGCCGGCGAGGAAGGTGAGCGGACGAATGAGCGAAGCTGAGCACCCGGGCCCGCGACCGGCGCCGCCGCTCTCGCTGCCCGACACCGACGGCGTGCAATGGAGCCTGCCCGCGGGTCCGGGCGAGGCCTCGGCCACGGTCGTGGTCTGGACCTGCAACCACTGTCCCTACGCCCTCGCCTGGCACGACCGGCTCGTCGACGTCGCCGACGACTACGCCGACCGCGGCGTCCGGTTCGTGGCGGTCAACTCCAACGACGCCGAGCGCTATCCCGCCGACTCGCCCGAGGCGATGCGGGAGCGCGTCGAGCGCGAGCGCTGGCCGTTCCCCTATCTCCACGACGCCGACCAGGACGCGGCGCGCGCGTGGGGCGCGCGGACGACGCCCCACGTCTTCGTGCTCGATCCTGAGCTGCGGGTCGTCTATGAGGGCGCCCCCGACGCCGACCACCAGGACCCGGGACTGCGGGCGGGGTGGCTGCGAGCTGCGCTCGACGCCGTCCTCGACGGCTCCGAGCCGCCGGGGAGCACCGAGCCGGTGGGCTGCTCCGTGAAGTGGCGTCCTTGACCGGCACGGGGGCATGACCGAGCGGCGCCGACTCGTTCGCGTGCCGGCCTCGTCGGCGAATCTCGGGCCCGGCTACGACGTGCTCGCCGCCGCGCTCGCGCTCGAGCTCGAGCTCGAGGTCAGCGAGGTGGGCGAGTTCGCGGTCGACGCCGGCCCCGACCTGCCGACCGATCGCTCCAACCTGTGCGTGCGGGCGTTCGAGCGCCTGCATCCCGCCGACGGGCTGCGGTTCGAGGTCCGCAGCCAGATTCCGCTCGCCCGCGGGCTCGGCTCGAGCGCGGCAGCGATCGTCGCCGGCCTGGTGGCCGCCGACCACCTCTACGAGCTTGGGCTCGGGCGCGATCAGATCTACCGCCACGCGGTCGAGATCGAGGGCCACCCCGACAACGTCGCCGCCGCCGTCTACGGCGGGTTCGTGCTCTGCCCGACCGTCGACGGATCGGCCGAGCTGCCGGCGCCTGTGCGCCTCGACCCGCCCGAGGGAGTGGAGGCGGTGCTGGTGGTCCCCGACGACACGGTGCCGACCGCCGAGGCGAGGACCGCGCTGCCGGCGGCGATCCCGGTCACCGACGCGGTCGCCAACGTCGCCGCCGCGAGCCAGCTCGTGCTCGGCATCGAGCGCTCCGACCTGGCGTTGATCGCCCGCGGGCTCGCGGACCGCCTGCACCAGCCGGCCCGCCGCTCGCTCTACGAGCGCTCGCTCGAGCTCGTCGGCCAGGCGCACGAGCTCGGGGCGATCGGGGCCACGATCTCCGGCGCCGGCCCGGCGGTGATGCTGTGGTCGTTCTGGCAGGACACCGGCAAGGTGGTCGAGGCCGCCGGCGCGGCCGTCCGCGGCTGGGCCGAGGTACGGCGGGTGCCGTTCGCGCCGCTCGGAGCCGACGTGCCCGAGCTCTAGCCGCTAGAGCAGCCCCAGCGCGCCGAGGATCGCGATCGAGTCGGAGTAGACGTCCTTGCGCTTCACCAGGCCGTCCGCGAACGGGATCACGTCCAGCCCGTCCCAGGTGACCTGCTTGCCCGTCGGCTCGGCCACCAGGTCGCCGCGCCGCATCTCGTTGGCGTGGGTCGCGGTCGCGGTCCACTCCTGGACCACGAGGCCCTCCCGGCAGTAGGTGCGCCGGCCGGCGAAGCGGATGTCCGGCCAGGTCTCGAAGATCGAGCCGATGTGGTCGCGCACCGCCTCGCCCTCGGCGCGCTCATGGGCGGTGTGGTTCTCGAACACCATGTCGGGCGCGTGCATGGCCATGATCGCGTCCAGGTCGTGGGCGTTCCAGGCCTCGTTGTAGCGCGCGATCGCGGCTTCCAGGGCCTGCGGGGAGTCGGCTTCGTTCATCTGTGCACCTCGGTCAGCTCCAGCAACACGTCGATCAGCATCTCAACATCGGGCTCGGTCGTCTGCCAGTTGACGATCGCCGGCCGAAATGCGACCTTGCCGTCGTAGACGGTCGTCCCGGCGAACACGCGCCCGTCCTCGAGCAGCGCCTCCCCGAGGCGGCGGTTGAGCCGGTCGAGCTCGTCCTGCGCGACCCCGGGCGGGCGCACCCGGAAGCACACGATGTTGAGCCGCGCCTCGGCCAGCCGCTCGAGCGAGGGCTCGGCGTCGACCCGCTCCGCGAGCCGGCGGGCGAGCCGCAGGTGGCGCTCGACCATCGCCCGGTGCCCGGCGCGCCCGTAGGCGCGCAGCGTCGCCCAGATCGCGAGCGCGCGGGCGCGGCGGGAGTTCTCCGGGGCGATGAAGCCGAAGTTGGGCCTCGGATCGTCGGCCGAGGGCAGGTAGGGCGCGCCGACCGCGAGCGCGCGTGCGAGCCGCGCGGGCTCGCGGACGAACGCGAAGCCGCAGTCATAGGGGACGTTGAGCCACTTGTGGGCGTCGGCCGCGACCGAGTCGGCTCGCTCGACCCCGGCGGCGAGCTCGCGCGACTCGGGCGCCAGCGCGGGCGAAGAGGCCGAAGGCGCCGTCGACGTGCAGCCAGCCGCCGTGCTCCTCGACGAGGTCGGCGATCGCCGCGATCGGGTCGAACTCGCCGGCGTTCACCTCGCCGGCGTTGGCGATCACGATCGCGTTCCCCGCCGCGCGCTCGAGCTCGGCCGCGAGCGCCTCGAGGTCGAGCCGCCCGACCCCGTCGGCGGCCAGCTTCCGGACGTTCCCGCGCCCGAGGCCGAGCATCCCGATCGCCTGCACCGCGCTCGGGTGGACGTGACCGGAGGAGAGGATCGCCGGCGGCGCCAGGCCGAAGGCGCCCGCCTGGTCGACATCCGACGCCCTGAAGCTCGGCGCAGTGGCCGCGCGCCGCGAGCAGGCCGGTGAAGTTGGCCATCGTGTCGCCGGTGACGAGCACGCCGCCGAACTCCGGCGGCAGCTCGAACAGGTCGCGCAGCCAGGCGAGCGCGATCGCCTCCAGCTTCGAGCCCAGCGGCGATGACGCCCAGGCGAAGGTGCTCTGGTCGAGCGCCGAGGTGAGCCAGTCGGCCCCCAGGGCGGCCGGCGTGGTGCCGCCCTGGACGAAGTGAAAGAAGCGTGGCCCGCTGGAGCGGGTCGCCGCCGGCAGCGCCGTCTCGATCAGCTCCGCGAGCGCCGCCGCCGCGCCGGAGCCCTCGGCCGGCAGCTCGCCCTCGAACGCCGCGCAGCAGCCCCTCGGCCCCCGGGTCGAGCACCGGCTGGTCGCCGATCGCCTCGACGTACGCGGCGGCCTCGCGCGCGGCGAGCGCCAGGGCCTGCTGGCATCTCGCGGCGAAGCTCGAGCGGGTCCGGCACTAGGCCCGCGCGCCCGCGGGCACGATCTCGGTCGAGAGCTCATCGAGGCGCTCGAGCAGGTCCTGTCGTGACAGCCGCCGCAGCAGCTCACCCGCGAGCGAGAGGTAGTCGGCGCCGCGGTCGGGGCGGTAGTCGAGGATCGGGACCGCGCGCTCCGCGGACTCGGCGTACGCGATCGACTGGCGGATCACCGTGCGGCAGACCTTGTCGCCGAATCGCTCGCGGAGGGTCTCCAGCGTCTGGCGAGCGTGGCGGGTGCGCATGTTGGCGATGTTGAGCACCACCGCGAGCAGATCGAGCTCGGGGTTCAGGGACTCGCGGGCGAGCTCGACGACCTGCATCGCCTGCTCGACCCCCTGGAGGGAGAAGTACTGGGCCTCGGTCGTCAACAGAGCGTGATCGGCCGCGACCAGGGCGTTGACCGAGAGCAGCCCCAGGGTCGGGGGGCAATCGATCAGGATCATGTCGCGCTCTCGCTTCAGCTCGCGCAGGGCGTTGCGGAGGGTGACCTCGCGCCCGATCTTGCCGGCGAGCATCAGCTCGGCCTCGGCGAGCCGCATGTTCGCCGGGATCAGCCGCCCATGGACGGCCTCGGCGGCCCGCACCTCGCCCTGGAGCACGTTGGCGAGGGTCGGCTGCGCGTCGGGGTCGGTGTCGAAGTAGTCGGAGAGGTTGCCCTGCGGATCGCAGTCGACGGCGAGCACGTCGAGCCCGAGCCGGTCGAAGACGTCGGTGAGCGTGCGCGTGAGCGTGGTCTTGCCGGTGCCCCCCTTCTGCGAGAGGACCGCGATCGTCGTCGCCATCACGGCGATCCTAGTCCCCCCGAGTGCGCGGGGTCCTGGCGGCACTCTCGTATACGCGGTGGTGTAATACGCGTGCGTATATGGCGGGGATCGCGGTATCGGGAGGCACGGTGCTGATACATATCGGTATAATACACTCTCGTATATGAACGCCGACCGGCTCAATCCCTTTCGCTTCGGCTCCCTCGCGCTCGACGAGGCGTTCGCGGACCGCGAGCGCGAGCTTGCGGAGCTGGTCGCGGACGTGCGCAACGGCCAGGACGTGGTCATCTTCGCCCCCCGTCGATACGGCAAGTCGTCGCTCGTCTGGCGGGCGGCCCAGGAGCTGCACGCGGCGGACGTCTTGATCGCCCAGGTCGACCTGATGACGACCCCGACCAAGGAGAAGCTCGCGGAGAAGCTGGCCGCGTCGATCTACGAGAACGTCGCCTCGCCGCTGGAACGAGCCCGCGAGCGGGCGCTGGCCCCGTTCCGCGGCTTGCGGATCCAACCGACCGTGACCGTCGCCGAGGACGGCTCGTTCAGCTTCAGCTTCGCGGCCTCCCAGCAGCCCGCCGACCTCGACGCGACGCTGGAGCGCCTGCTGGCGCTGCCCGCCGAGCTCGGGTCGGCGCGGGGCCGCCGCGTGGCGCTGATCCTCGACGAGTTCCAGGAGGTGGTCGAGCTCGACAAGTCGCTGCCGCGGCTGCTGCGCGCCGTCTTCCAGCAGCAGCCCGAGGTCGCCCACGTGTACCTGGGCTCGCGCCGGCACGTGATGGAGCGCATCTTCAACGACGAGAACGAGCCCTTCTGGCGCAGCGCCAAGCCGATCGAGCTGGGCAGGATCGAGCCGCGGCTGTTCGCCGACTTCAGCCGTGAGCGCTTCCGCGACAGCGGCCGCCGGCTGGGGGCGGAGGCCGCGAGCGAGGCGCTGCGGCGCACGGGCGGGCATCCGTACGCGACCCAGGAGCTGTTCTACTTCCTCTGGGAGGAGACGCCGGCTGGCGCGGAGGCGGGCGCCGCCGAGCTCGACCGCGCGCTGACCGCCGTACTGCGATCGGAGCACGCCCACTTCTCGCTGCTCTGGGACGCGGCGTCGGCGGTGCAGCGGCTGCTCCTGCAGGCGCTCGCGAGCGAGCAGCCCGGCCGCCCGTTCACGATCGAGTACCGCCGCCGGCACCGGCTGCCCTCGGCGTCCAACCTGCAGCGCGCCGCCCGAGCGCTGATCGACCGCGAGATCCTCGTCGCCGACCGCGGAAGCCACGAGATCGCGGAGCCGTTCCTGGCGGAGTGGATCCGGGTCAACATCACCGGCTCCGAGCTCGATTCGCGGCGCTGAGGCGAGCGGGGACGGCCCGTCGCGGCCGTATAATCGTCGCTCCATTTTCCCGTCGCGCGCCCGCTCGAAGAAGGCGCGGACTCCGGGAGGACTCAATTGAAGCGTTACTCACCGCACCTGCCCTGGCGCCCGCTGGTTTCGCCGCCGTCGGTCGACGATCACGACGCCTGCGCGATCTACGCGTCGGTTCGCAAGGACGCCACACCGAGCGGTGAGCAGGTGTCGCGGGCGCTCGCGAGCCTGCAGAAGATGCTCCACCGCGCCGGCAACGTCGACGGCGAGGGCGACGGCTGCGGGGTCCTGGTCGACATCCCGCGCCGGATCTGGGCGGAGGAGGTCCGCGCGGGGGGCCACAACCCTGCGTTGGTGCACGACCCGGCGTTCGCCGTCGCCCACGTGTTCATCGAGCGCTCAGCCGAGCTCGAGCGGGCCCTGCACGACGCCCGTGAGCTGCTCGGCCGCGGCGGCTTCCGGATCCTCGCCGAGCGGCTCGGCGCCGTCGAGTCGCAGGCCCTCGGCGCCACCGCGCGCGAGGAGGAGCCGCACTTCTGGCAGCTGGCGGGGCTGCTGGCCTCCGCCGAGGAGGTGAACCGCGACCTGTTCGAGCTGGCGGGCGAGCTCGAGTCCGAGCTCGGCTTTCACGTGCCCTCGTTCTCTCAGAGCACCTGCGTCTACAAGGTGATGGGCGCCCCGCGAGTGCTCGGCGAGTACTACCCCGACCTTCGCGACCCGCGCTTCGAGACGGTCGGCTGCTTCGGCCACAATCGGTACTCGACCAACACCTGGCCTTCGTTCCGCAGGGTGCAGCCGTTCTCGGTCCTCGGCCACAACGGCGAGATCAACACGATCGAGCAGCTGCGCCAGGAGGCGCGGGCGCTCGGGGTCAGGATCCCGCCGGGGGGCTCGGACTCCGAGGACCTCAATCGCACGATCGACCACCTGGTCCGCGCCGAGAGCCTCTCGCTCGCCGAGGCGATGGAGCTGATCGTGCCGCCGGTGGTCAACGAGATCCGCTCGCTGCCGTCGGAGCTGCACCCGTTCTTCATGTACCTGCGGGAGGTCATGGGCCCGTTCGCGCAGGGGCCGGTTGCGTTGATCGCCCGCCACGACTCGGAGTGCGTGTTCTCGGCCGACGCGCTCGGGCTGCGACCGCTGTGGCGGCTCGAGACCGCGGACGACCACGTGTTCAGCTCCGAGCCCGGGGTCGTCGGCGTCGGTGAGCTGGTCTCCGAGCCGTTGCCGCTGGGGCCGGGCGAGAAGGCGATGGTCACGATCGACGCCGAGCGGCGGCGCTCGCGGCTCTGGTCGCACGCCGAGGTGCAGCACGAGGTCGCCCGCCGCTGGCTCGCGCGGACCGGGGCGGACGGGGCGGCGCCTTACGATCGGGCGCTGTTCACCGGCGGGCCGCTGGAGGGCACCGACGTCCCGGGTTACAGCGCCGCCGGCCCGGCCGAGCCGGTGAAGGTGCCGGAGAGCATCCTCGCCGGCTTCGGCTGGCAGCGCGACGACGTCAAGCTCTGCCAGCAGATGGCCTCCACCGGGGCCGAGCCGATCGGCTCGCTGGGCTATGACGGGCCGCTGGCGGCGCTCAGCCCGGAGCGCCAGAACCTCGCCGACTACTTCAAGGAGACGGTGGCGGTGGTCACCAACCCGGCGATCGACCGCGAGCGCGAGATGGAGCACTTCTCCACCCGGGCCGTGTTCGGCAGGCGGCCGTCGCTGCACGACCCGGCCACGGACACGCACACGGTCGAGACCTCCTTCCCCGTCATCCTCGGTGGGCACCACGGGCTCGCCCCGCTCTCCGACACCACCTATCGCGAGATCGCGCGCCCGCACCAGACCTACCTGATGGAGGACCTGTGGGAGGAGTTCCGCGGTCGCGCCGCGGCGCTCGACATCGCCCTGCTCGAGTCCGAGACCACGGCCGGCGCGATCGAGCGGCTGAAGCAGGAGGCGGTCAAGGTCGTCCGCGACGGCGCCGAGCTGATCGTGCTCACCGACCGCACCGTCTACGACGGCGAGCGGCGCTACCTCGACCCGCATCTGGCGACCTCCGCGATCGACCAGGCGCTGAAGGGGTTCAAGGTCGAGCGCCGGGGCGGAGAACCTGCGGCGGCGCTGCTCGATCGTGCTCCGCTCGGCGGCGATCCGCAACGTCCACGACGTCGTGCTCGCGCTCGGGCTCGGCGCCAACGGCGTCAACCCGTACGTGATGCTCGAGGTCGTCTGCGTCGACGACTACTCCCAGGACGTCGCCAACGTCTGCGCCGGGCTGTCGAAGGGGATCGAGAAGGTGATCTCGACGATCGGCATCCACGAGGTCCGCGGCTACGCGCGCCAGTTCTCCTCGATCGGGATCAGACCCGAGCTCGCGGAGATCTTCCAGACCGAGGCGTTCGCCGCGTCGGCAGCCGCCGGCGTGGGCTTCCGCGATCTCGACGCCGACACCGACGAGCGCCACGCGATCTTGCTCGCGGACGAGGCGGGCGCGAAGCCGGCGAAGACCTTCCGCTTCTATCCCAAGGTCTACAAGGCCGCCGTCGCCGCGGCCAACGGCACCGGGAGCTACGAGGAGTACTCGGCCAAGGTGCGCGAGCTCGAGGCCTCGAGCCCGATCTCGATGCGCCACATCATCGACGTCCGATCCGATCGCGAAGCGATCAGCGCGGCCTCCGTCGACTGCGGCGTCGGCCATCACGACTACCCGATCGTGATCAGCTCGATGAGCTTCGGCTCGCAGTCCGAGCCCGCCTTCCGCGCCTACGCGGAGGCGGCGAAGCGGATCAACGTCCTCTGCATCAACGGCGAGGGTGGCGAGATCCGCGACATGTACGGGCGCTATCGCAAGTGGCGCGGCCAGCAGGTCGCCTCCGGGCGCTTCGGCGTCTCGGCGGAGATGCTGAACGCCTCCTACGTCGCCGAGATCAAGATCGGACAGGGGGCCAAGCCCGGCGAGGGCGGGCATCTGCCGGGCAAGAAGGTCTCCGAGAAGGTTGCCGCGGCCCGCAACGCCGCTCCCGGGACCGACCTGATCTCGCCCTCCAACAACCACGACCTCTACTCGATCGAGGACCTGGCGGAGCTGATCGACGAGCTCAAGACCGTGAACCCGGACCTGCGCGTCTCGGTCAAGGTCCCGGTGGTGCCGAACATCGGCACGATCGGGCTCGGGATCGCGAAGGCCGGAGCCGACATGATCACCCTCTCGGGGTTCGAGGGCGGCACCGGCGCCGCCCGCCAGCACGCCCTGCGCCACGTCGGCCTGCCCTCCGACATCGGCACCCGCCTGGTCCACCGGGCGCTGATGGAGGCCGGGATCCGCAACCGGGTCGAGATCTGGGCCGACGGCGGCTACCGCCACGCCCACGACGTCGTCAAGCTGCTCTGCATGGGGGCCAACCGGGTCGGGTTCGGCACCCTGGCGATGGTCTCGCTCGGCTGCACGATCTGCCGCGGCTGTCAGCTCGACACCTGCCACGTCGGGATCGCGACCCAGATCGAGACCCCGGCGGAGGCGACCGCGCACGGGCTGAAGAAGTTCACGCCGCAGGAGGTCGCCGGCGCCGCCGAGAACTGCGCCCGCTTCTTCAAGGCGATGGGCGAGGAGGTCCGCGCCCTGACCGCCGAGCTCGGCTTCGAGCGCACCCAGGACCTCGTCGGCCGCTACGACCTGCTCGAGCAGGTCGCCGCCACCGGCGAGCTCGACCTCGCCGAGCTGATCTCGCCTTTGGACGAGTACCTGGACCTCGCCCCGGTGGACCTGCCGGTGGCCGAGCCCGAGCCGGTCGAGGCCCGCGCGGAGTCCGGCCTGATCCGCGCCCGGCCGATCCGCATGGAGCCGAAGCAGGCCTCGGCGCAGATCGCCGAGCTCGCCGAGCGCGTCGCAGCCGGCAGCGGCGTGCGGCTCGAGTTCCCGCGGGCGACCGACGCCAACGACCGCGTCCTCGGCGCCGAGCTGGCCGGGGCGATCTCGCGCGCCCGGATCTACGCCGGCGCGCCCGAGGGCTCGCTCGACGTCCTCGCCGAGCTCGACTTCAACGGCGGCTCGGTCGCGGGCCAGGGCTTCGGCGCGTTCAACGCGTACGGCCTCGTCGTCCGCGTCGAGGGCGGCGCCCAGGACGGCGTCGGCAAGGCGATGCTCGGGGGCACCGTCTCGATCGTCAAGGGGATCGGCGCCAACGGGCAGCGGCTGAACGGCTCGGTCGGCAAGTCGTTCGCCTACGGCGCGCAGCGCGGGCGGCTGTTCGTGCAGGGCTCGGCGGACTCACGCTTCTGCATCCGCCTCTCGGGCGCGGACGTGGTGCTCGGCGGCGAGCCCGCCGCGCCGATCGACGACTCGCTCGGGTGCGTCTCCGACCGCGCCAACGCGAAGGGCTTTGCGTTCGAGTACATGACCTCGGGCCGCGCCGTCGTCCTCGGCGACATCGGCCCCTGGGCCTGCGCCGGGATGACCGGCGGGCGCGTGTACGTGCGGCAGAACGCGGACTGGAACCTCGATCGCGAGACGATCCAGCGGCGCCTCGGCGAGGGCGCCAAGGTCAGCCTCACCGACCTCGATGCCGAGGGCGTCCTCGACATCGAGGACCTGCTCGGCCACTACGCGGCCGAGCTTCGCGCCACCGGGCAGGAGCAGGAGGCCGAGCGGATCGCGCGGCTCACCGCCGAGGCGCCCGAGCACTTCCTGATGATCATCCCCGAGCGCGTTCAGGCGGACCCGAACATCTCGACGGAGTAGCGGAGTAGTAGTTGGTTGTTAGTTGTTAGTTCTCCGGGTCCAACAACTATCAACTATCAACTAATCCCTACGCCTCCAGCACGTAGAGCCGGTAGCGCCCCACCTCGAGCTCGTCGCCGTCCGCGAGCGGAGCCCAGTCGACCGGCTCGCCGTTGACGAACAGCCCGTTCAGGCTGCGATCGTCGAGCGCGCGCAGCTCGCCCGACTCGGTCAGCACGACGAGCGCGTGGCGGCGCGAGACGGTCGCGTCATCGAGGCGGACATCGGCCGCGCCTGAGCGCCCGATTCGCGTCCAGCCCGGCTCCAGGCGGACGACGAAGTACTCCTCGTCGCCCTCATCGAAGGCGATGTAGTGCCCCGCCCGCTCGAGCTCCGCCCGCGCCTCGGCGAGCCACTCGGGCGCCGTCTCCGCGACCTCGACGGCGGCCGAGTCGACGGTCGGCCGCGCGTCGAAGAGCGAGGCCCGCCGGAAGCTGCGCCCGTGGCAGTTCGGGCACTCCGGAAGCGCCCCGACCGTGGCCAGCGAAACGGCGAAGCCACACGAAACGCAGCACAGCGAACCCGGCTGCGCCTCGGTGATCTGCTCCCCCGAGTGGTGAATCTCCGGGGAGGACGGAGAGCCTTCGATCAGCACGGACATTTCGACTACCCAGCTAGTGCGAATCTTAACGAGGGTGGACAACAGGTCCAACGGATGTCGTAGCGATAGTCCGGAAAATGCGGGATCTGTCGACCCGGCGGCCAATAGAATCGCCCGGCATGCGCCCGGTCTCCGTGACGACCCTGATCGATGTCCCACGCGAGCGCGTCTTCGACCTCCTCGTCGACCTCTCGATGCGGCCGGCGTTCACGGATCACTTCATGACCGACTACCGGCTCCAGCGGATCGAGCCGGTCGGCGTCGGCGCCGCGGCCCGCTTTCGGGTGCGCGAGGCCACCCACTGGATGGAGACCGTGATCGAGGTCGCCGAGCGCCCGCATTTGATCCGCGAAGCGGGGCCGGGGAGGGCGCTCGAACCGGGTCGAGGTGTTCACGGTCTGGGAGCTCGCCGAGGGCGCCTCGCCGCGGTCGTGCGAGGCCACGGTCACCTTCTGGACCGAGCCCTCAACGCACGCCGACCGCCTGCGCGAGCTGTTCGGTGCCCACCGGCGGTTTCACCATGACTTCAAGCGCGCCCTGGCGCGCTTGCGCGAGCTCGCCGAGGGCGGCGGGACGGTCGACCGGGTCGGCGTCGGCGGCGGCGACCGGGCCCCGGCGTTCGCCGGCTAGTTGCCCTGGCGGTGGCGTCGGTCAAATATGCTTGCGCGCGCCATGCGCCGCCGGATCGTCGCCATCGCAGTCCTCGCGCTCGCCGCGCTGGTCGCCGCCGCGGCGCTCGCGGCCTGCGGCGCCGAGGAGGAGTCCGAGGCCGCCGAGGGGGAGCCGATCGAGGTTGCGGGGCTCTCCTACAACGTCCAGATCACCCGCTTCCTCAACCCGGACGACACCGAGGACGCTGAGTACCTCGCCGGGCAGCCCCCGGCCCCTCCCGGGATGTCCTACCTGGGGGTGTTCATGGTGATCGAGAACGAGTCCGAGGACGTCCGCCCGTCGGCGACCAACTACGTCGTCGTGGACACCCTCGAGAGCGAGTTCGAGGTGGCCGAGAGCGAGAGCCCATACGCGCTCGAGGTCGGCGCCGACGTCCCCGCCGAGGGCCAGCTACCGCTGCCGAACACGACCGCCGCGACCGGCCCGAACCAGGGCTCGCTGCTGATCTTCCCGGTCACCGACGACGTCGGCGACAACCGCCCGCTGAAGCTCGAGATCGAGACCTTCGACGGCGTCGGCGAGGTCATCCTCGACATCTAGCGCGAGGCGCGGAGCCTAGGCGACGTCGAAGTAGCCGGCCATGATCTGGCGGACGATCGGCGCCGCCACGGTGCCGCCGTCGCCGTCGGAGTTGACGACCATGACCGCGACGGCGATCCTCGGCTTCTTGGCCGGGGCGAAGGCGGTGAACCAGGCGTCGGTCTCCTGCGGCGGCTCCTCGCCGGGGCCGAGCTCCTGCCCCGGCTCCAGCGCCGCGGGCCCGAGCTCCGCGGTGCCGGTCTTGCCCGCGACCTCGATCCCGGGCAGGGCCGCGGCGACCCCGGTTCCGTCGCGGACCACGCCGACCATCAGGTCGGTGAGCGTCGCCGCGGTCTGCGGCGAGGTCACCTCGACCGGGCCGGCCGTCGGCTCGAGCCCGGGCTCGCGGGCGATCGGGGTCGTCAGCCGGACGCCGCGGTTGGCGACCGTCTGCGAGACGGATGCCATCTGCAACGGCGTCGCCAGCACCTGGCCCTGCCCGATCGCCGACTCGCCGGTCTCGACGCTCTCCGAGAGGGTCTTCGGGATCGTGCTCGCGGGCGGGTCGACGATCGCCGTCGTCGCCTCGTCGAACAGCTCCGGCGGCGAGTTGAAGCCGTAGAGCTCGGAGGTCTCCACCAGCCGCTCGCCGCCGAGCTCGGCCCCGAGCGGGGCGAAGACCGTGTTGCACGAGTCGGCGAAGGTCTGGGCGAAGGTGCCGCCGCAGGGCTCGTCGTGTGCGTTCGGGATCTCGCGCCCGATGTCGGAGTTCGACGACTCGACCGGGAACTCGTCGGAGAGCTTGACGACGCCGGCGTCCAGGGCGCCCGTCGCGGTGACGATCTTGAAGGTCGAGCCGGGAGGCTGCGGCGCCGAGTAGGCGAGCCCGGCGAGCGCCAGCACGGCACCGGTCCTCGCGTCGAGCACCGCGGCCCCGCCGTAGAGGCTGCCGAGCGCGGCGACCGCGCCCTCCTGGAGCTCGGGGTCGATGTTCGTGCGCACCGCCTTGCCTCGGACGGGCTCGCTCGTTGCGAGCACGCGGCCGCCGTCGAGCTCGCTCTCTTCGTCGACGCCGACGGCTACGAGCTGGCCGCCGGGCCGGCCGGAGAGACGCTCGTTGAAGGCGAGCTCGAGCCCCGAGGTCCCGGTCAGGGTGCCGGGCGGAAACCCGTGCAGCGCCAGCTCGCGCTCCTGGGCTCGGCTCGGGGTCCCGACCTCGCCGACGACGGCGAGCGCCGCGGAGCCGACCACGCGCGCCGCCGCCGGCCCCTCGGAGAGCGGCGTGCGATCGGCCGCCAGGATCGCGGCCCGCTGCGGGGCGCGGGTGCGCCGGCTGAGGCGCTCGCCGGCGCTCAGCCCCGGGTAGACGAGGTTGGGCGCCCAGGCGACCTTGTCATCGACGATCGGCAGCGTCAGCTCGCCCCCGAGGTCCCCGAAGACGTTCGTGCGAAGGTCGACCGCGACGACCGCGTCATCGCCGTCCTCGCGGACCTCGCCGGCGCTGATCTCGGCGATCGTCGCGCTCGCCGCGGCGTCCTCGTACGCGCGCGTGAAGGGCTCCAGGGGGAACTCCTCCTGGGCCTCCGGGGTGAGCTCGGCGTGCATTGCCTTCAGGTCCTCCTCCTCCCAGGCGTCGATGAACCGCTGCGCCGCGGGGGAGTCGGGCTGGTCGGCGACAACGACGCCGGCGATGAAGGCGAGCGGCGCGACGAGGACGAGCGGGACAGCCCGAGTGAGCACGCGACGACGACGCTCCGCCGCAGAGCCGCCCGTGTTCAAGCGACGAGAGTCCGTCCGCTAGCGTTGCGGCCCCCGCCCGGTCCCCGGTACGACCCGAAGTCCATGGCGGACAAGGTAGTGCCTTTTCCGGCGCCCCGATGCGAAATTTGACGCTCGCCATGCAGCGCCTCTGCGGCTGAACGCTTGAGTCTCGTCGACGTCGGCATCGTCCTGTTCGTGATCGCGCTCGCCGCGATCGGCTTCGAGCGGGGACTGGTGGCGAGCGCGCTGCCGCTGGCCGGCTTCGTCGGCCGGCGCGGCGCTCGGCGCGCGGGTCGGGCCGGCGTTGCTCGGCGACGGCGCCGAGTCGGCATACGCCCCGCTGGTGGCCGTGCTCACGGGCGTCCTCCTCGGCGCCTTCCTGGCCGTCGCCCTTGACGGCCTCAGCCGCGGGCTGCGGGCGCGCGTCGGTGCGAGCGCTGTCGGCCTGCTCGACGGGATCGGCGGCGCCCTGCTGCTGGCGGCGCTGGCGCTGCTGCTGGCGTGGGGTGTCGGAGCCGTCGCCCTGCACTCGACCGGCAGCCAGGCTCGAGAGCTCCGCCAGGCGGTGCAGCGCTCCGCGATCCTCGCGGTGCTCAACGATGCGCTCCCTCCCTCGGGCCCGCTGCTCAACGTCCTGCGGCGTGTCGACCCGCGGCCCGCCGTCCGCGGTCCCGATGCCGACGTTCGCCCACCGGACCCGCGGATCGTCGATCAGGCCGGCGTTCGCGCGGCCGGCGGCTCGACCGTGCGCCTGCTCGGCACCGCCTGCGGTCTCGGCGTGGCGGGCTCGGGCTGGGTCGCGGGCCCCGGCCTGGTGGTCACCAACGCCCACGTGGTCGCCGGCCAGGACGACACCACCGTCAGCGTCGAGGGCGGGCCCGAGCTCGACGCGGCGGCGGTCCACTACGACACCCGTAACGATCTCGCAGTGCTCGCGGTGCGCGGCCTTCGAGCGCCGGCGCTGGGGCTCGCCGAGCGGCCGCGCAAGGGGGTCGACGCCGTGGTGATCGGCTTCCCGGAGAACGGCCCGTTGACCTTCACCCCGGCGCGCCTCGGGCGCACGGGACAGGTGATCTCGGACGACTCCTACGGGCGGGGCCCGGTCCAGCGCGAGATGACGCCGTTTCGAGCCGACATCCGCAGCGGCAACTCGGGCGGCCCGGTGGTCGACGCCGCCGGCGAGGTCGTTGCGACCGTGTTCGCGGCCTCGGCCGGCGGGGGCGCCGACGACGGGCTCGGAGTGCCCAACCGGGTCGTCGGCGACGCGCTCGCCGGTAGGCTGGTGCCCACGGACACCGGCCCATGTGCAGCCTGACCGAGATCCGGATCGCCCGAGCCCTGCTGAGCGAGCGGGCCCGTTCGCTAGGGTCTGGACCAGGGTGGAGGCCGCGAGCGAACACTCTCGCGCCGACGGCGCAGCCACACACCGCATGGCCGCTCCGGCGTCGGTCTGCCCCGATTTCCACATCGCGATCGAGCTGATCGGGCGCCGCTGGGCGGGCGCGATCCTCTGGGCCCTGGCCGAGCGCCCGCACTACTTCGCCGAGCTCACCACGAGCGTTCCGGGGCTCTCCGATCGCCTGCTCTCGCGGCGCCTGCGCGAGCTCGAGCGGGCAGGCCTGGTGGAGCGCTCGGTCCACGGCGGGATGCCGCCGCGCGTCTCCTACGCGCTGACCGAGAAGGGCCGTTCGCTGAAGCCGGCGCTCGGCGAGCTGCGCGACTGGGCTCGCGCCTGGAAGCTGAGCTCATAGCGCTGGTAGGTGAGCTCGTCGCGGCCCCAGCGCGGGCCCGTCTGCGCCGATCGGAGCTCGAACCCGTGGGAGCGGTAGAGGTGGGCGGCGGCGCGTAGATCGCTGAACGTCTCCAGCTCGAGCCCGCCGTAGCCGGCCGCCTCCGCCTCGCCGATCAGCTCGGCGAGCAACCGGCGCCCCAAGCCGTTACCCCGGAGCCGCTGATCGAGCACGAACCAGCGCACCGCGCCGAGCCCGTCGCCCTCGTCGGTGAGCGCCAGGCTGCCGGCGTGGCCGCCCGCGTCCTCGACGATCCAGACGCCCTCGTTGGGTCGCGGGAACCCCCGCGCGCCGGCGGCCGCCACGCTGGCGGCCACGTGGGCCTCGAAGCGGGAGTCGAGCCGGTACTCGGGCAGGTAGACGGCGCCGTGGTGGGCGACGATCGCGTCCAGGTCGCCGGGGCGCAGGTCGCGGCGGACGCTCGGGCTGGCTGTCATGCCGCGCATCTTGGTCCACTCGATCAATCGAAGCAAGATGTAGTTGTCACATCATCAATCGCGGATTACGATTGATCGCCATGGAGCTCCGCCAGCTCGCCTACGCGGAGGCGGTCGCGCGCCACCGCCACTTCACCCGCGCCGCCGAGGAGCTTCACGTCGCCCAGTCCGCCCTCTCGCATCAGATCCGGCGGCTCGAGGCCGAGCTGGGGACGACGCTGTTCGAACGCACCAGTCGCCGGGTGGTCGTCACGGAGGCGGGTGAAGCGCTGGCAGCCCGCGCCCGCACGGTGCTCGGCGAGGTCGAGGGGGTGCGCTCGGAGCTCGACGAGCTTCGCGGCCTGGTCCGCGGGCGCGTCTCGATCGGCGCCCTGCTGCCCGCGGGCGGGCTCGAGGTGACCGCGCTGCTGGCGCGCTTCTCCCACGAGTTCCCCGGGATCGAGGTCGGCCTGCGCGAGGGGACCGCGGCCGAGATGCTCGCTCTGGTCGAGGCGGACGAGCTCGATCTCGGGTTCTGTCTGATGTTCGGCGACGCTCCGGCGACGGTTGAGGCGCTGCGGGTGAGCGAGGAGGAGATCGTCGTCGCCTACCCGCCGAGCACCGCCCCGCGCAGGCGTTGGGTCACCGCCGCCGACCTCGCCCGGGCCCCCTTGGCGACGCCCCGGCGCGGATCGGCGATCAAGGCGGCCATCGACGACTTCTTCGCCCGCGCCGCGGAGCAGCCACAGGTCGCGCTCGAGAGCGGCGACCCGTACCTGATCCGTTGCCTGGTCTCCGACGGCTTCGGCCCGGCGGTGCTCCCCACCTCGATCACCCGCCGCGCCGGCCCCGAGGTCGAGACGCGCCCCCTGCGGCCGGCGATCCGCCTGCCGGTCTGCCTGATCTGGCGGACCGGTCGCGATCGCTCGGCGGCGGCGAACGCCTTCATCGAGTTCGTGCGCGATCGACGGGAGTGATAATCGGCCGATGCGTGAGGTCGCCGAGTTCCTCGGCCGCCACCCCCCGTTCGAAGGCCTCGACGGGTCCGAGCTCGAGCGGCTCGCCGCCGAGGTGGAGGTCGAGTACGTGGCCCCCGGCGAGGTGATCTTCGAACAGGGCGAGGAGCCGATGCGCCAGGTGTGGATCGTCCGCAGCGGCGCGGTCGAGCTCGTCGACGCGGGCCACGTCCTGGACCGCCTCGGGGAGGGCGAGCTCTTCGGGCACCCCTCGATGCTCTCCGGCCTGCCGACCGGGTTCGAGGCCCGGGCCGGCGATGGCGCGCTCTGCTACCGGCTGCCCGCCGAGACCGTGGTCCCGCTGCTCGCTCAGCCCGCCGGGTTGCGATACCTCGCCCGTAGCCTGCTCGGCCGACCGCGTCCCGACGCCGCGGCGCCCTCGCTGGCGCGGGATCCGGCCCGCCAGCCGGTCGGCCGATTGGTCCATGAGCGGCCCGTCGTCTGCGAGCCGGACGACACGGTACGGGATGCGGCACGCCGCATGGCCGCCGCGGGGGAGAGCGCGGCGTTGGTCAGGCTGGGGGAGGGGAGGTTCGGGATCCTCACCGACCGCGACTTGCGCGAGCGGGTGGTCGCCGACGGCGTCTCCGCGGATGCCTCGCTGGCGCGGGCGATGAGCGCTCCGGCGTTCTGCGTCGGGCCGGAGCGCTCCGGCGTCGAGGTCATGCTGGAGATGCTCGACCGGGGGATCCGCCACGTCCCCGTGGTCTCGCCCGTTCGGGGAGCCGCTCGGCGTGCTCACGGACGTCGACCTGCTCGCGACCGAGACCTTGGCCCCGTTCTCGCTGCGGCGCGAGATCGACGACGCCGTCGGCGAGGCGGAACTCGGCCGCGCCGCCGCTCGCCTGCGTCCGGCGGTGATTGCCCTCCACGACGCGCCCGTGCCCGCAGCGCAGATCAGCGGCATCCTCGCGATCGTCGCTCGACGCGCTCACCCGGCGCCTGATCGAGCTCGCGATCGCCGAGCTCGGCCCCGGGCCGGCGCCCGCTGAGCTGGATCGCGCTGGGCAGCCTCGGCCGTCGCGAGATCGTCCCCTCCTCGGACGTCGACTCGGCGCTGGTCTGGGAGGGCGATGAGGACGCCGACGACGTGATGCGCTACATGATCGCGCTCGCGGACCGGGTGAGCCGAGGCCTCGAGCGGGCGGGCTTCGCCGCCGACCCGCACGGCGCCACCGCATCGCAGCCGATGTTCGCGCGCTCGATCGCCGGCTGGCGTCGAGTCCTGCGCGAGGCGATCGAGCGGCCGACCGAGGACAAGGGCCTGATCGTCCTCTCGCTGTTCCTGGACGGCAGGGTCGTCGATCGCACCGGCGATCTCGGCGACCTGCTGGAGGCGCTGCGCAGCCTCGAGCACCGCCGGTCGCTGCGGCGCCTGATGCTCGAGCTCGCCCTCGCGCACCGCCCGCCGACGGGCTTCTTTCGCGACTTCGTGGTCGAGGACACCGGCGAGCACCGCGGCCATCTCGATCTCAAGCGGGGAGGGCTGCTGCCGGTGGCCGCCATCGCTCGCTACGCCAGCTTCGCCGCCGGCGCGCGCGCGAACTCGACCCAGGAGCGGCTGCGGGTCGCCTCCACTGCGGGGCTCTTGGACCGAGGGGATGCGCGCACGCTCGCGGAGGCATACGAGCTCTTCTGGCGGCTGCGCCTCGAGCATCAGGTCGAGCAGTTACGGCGCGGCGTCGAGCCGGACGACTACCTCGACCCGGAGACGGTCAACCAGCTCACGCGCCGGTACCTGCGCGACGCCTTCCACGCCGTGCGCGCCGCTGCAGCGGACGCTCTGCCAACAGGCTGCGGTTCGCGTGATCGGGCTGTCCGTTTCGGCGCCGCTCGGCCGCGGCGGCGGCCTATCGCCGGGCGAAGCTGCCGTCGGGCGTCGACGCCCTGGAAGCGAGCGCGGTTCGTCGCCGTCGATCTCGAGCTCACCGGCCTCGACCCGCGGCGGGACGAGATCATCTCGATCGCCGCGGTCCCGGTCGAGCACGGGCGGGTCGTCGTCGGCGCGTCGCGGAGCCTGCTCGTTCAGCCTCGGCGCATGCCCGAGGCCGAGACGATCCGCATCCACAAGCTGCGCCCCGCCGAGCTCGCCGATGCGCCGCCGCTGAGCGAGGTCAGCGACTCGATTCTCGAGCTGCTCACGGGGAGGATCATCGTCGCCCACCCGGCCTGGGTCGAGCGCGAGTTCCTGGCGGTGGCCCTTCGCGAAGCGCGGGTGCGGCTCCGGGAGCCGGTGATCTGCACCGCGACGCTCGCCCGCAGCGTCCTCGGCGAGACGGCCGCCGAGCCGGGCCACGAGATCGCACTGGCCGAGGCCGCCGCTCGTCTCGGCCTGCCCGCGGAAGCGCCGCACACGGCCGGCGGGGACGCGCTCACCGCGGCCCAGCATCCGGCGGACCGGTCGCGACCGCTCGGCCGCGGCGAACGCCTTCGATCGAGTTCGTGCGCGATCAGGTGCGTGGCGAGCCGTCGATGCGCGCGGCCCGGCTGACCGCTACCACCGGCGCGGGTTGCCGGCCGGGATCCGGTCGGCGACCAGGGTCGCCGGGGTGACCTCGACCGGGGGCGCGGCGGTGGTCGCTCGATAGAGCTCGAGCTGATCGGGGCCGAGCTCGGCGAAGGCGGCCTCGATCGTCGCCGGGTAGGTGGCGATCACGATCGCGTCGGGCGGGGGGGTCGGGTGGTGGTGCTCGGGACGCGCGGTGTAGGTGTAGATCGCCTCGAAGCCGGGCGGCGGCGTGCCGTCGGCCGCCTCGGCGGCGACGGCATCGGTGACCTCGACCCGGTGATAGCGGATCTCGCGCAGGTCGAGGCGCTCGAGCTCGGGCTCGCTGAGCGCGATCAGCACGCCGTTGGGGTCGGTGGGCCGGTCGCTGGGCTCGACGTTGAGCCCGAGGCAGAAGCGCGGCCGCGAGCCGTCGGGCCGCGCGAACGTCTTCTCCGAGGTCGCGTTGTCACGGGCCAGGGTCCAGCCCCGCGCCCAGCCCCGGAGCCGGGCGACCGCGGCGACCTCGACGGGGCGCCCGAGCGTCTCGCGCGGCGCTCGCCGTGCTGACCAGCGAGGCGTAGCCGAAGACCGCGGCGCTCACGAGGTTGGCGGCTTCCATCGCGGCCGCGGGCAGAGCCGTGCCGCGGCCGGGCAGCCGAAGCAGAGGGCGGGGTAGGGGTCGGCCGTGACCTCGAACTCGCCGCCGCGCATGCGCTCGATGATGCCCTCGAGCCGCGCGCGGACCCGATCGAGCTGGTCCGCGCCGATGTGCGTGATCACCGGCTCGTCCGGGCGCTCGAGGAAGACGTGGGCGACCCTCGCGCCGCGGTCGCCCGCGGCCAGCGCGTAGACCTCGCGCTGGGCCCGGTAGCGGTCCGCGAGCTCGTCCGGCGCCCGGCCCGCGAGGGCGTCGGTCTTGTAGTCGACCACGGTCGGCACCTCGCCCGGGGCCTCGGCCAGCAGGTCGATCTGGCCGCGGATCACGGTCCCGCCGAGGCCGAGCACGAACGGCAGCTCGGGCTCGATCGCCGCCGAGGCGAGCTCGGCGCGAAGCGGCGAGTCGAGCCAGCCGTCGATCAGCGCCCGCGCACGATGCGTCGCCTCGGCATGCCCGTCGAGCCCCTCACGGGCGAGCAGGCGCAGCAGCAGCGCGTCCTGCGGCCGCTCCCAGCCGCGCCTCGAGCTCCACTCGAGTGCCGCGTGGACCGCGTTGCCGACACCGAGCGCGAGGTTGCGCGGGGCGTCGGGCTCGGTCAGCTCGTCCCGGGCGGGATCGTCCTCCTCGGACCCGATGGACGTTCCGGGGGCCGCGGCCGCCTCCCGCGCGCCCAGTACCCGCTCGACGTAGAACCGATAGCCGCAGCGCTCGTAGAGGGCGAGGGCCGAGTAGGAGAGGTGGCCGACGGGCACCGGTGCTCGGCGCCGGCCGACCAGCGGCGGCGGCGCCGTGACCGCCGTGAGCCGATCGGACTCGGGGGGTGGGTCGAATCGCCGCACGAGCTCGGCGGCCCGCTCGGGGCTGGGCTCGGAGATGCGGACCTCGAGCGCGGCGTCAGGAAGGCGATCGGCGGAGTCGACCGGGCGCGAGCCGGGCAGCGTGACGATCCCGCTGGCGCCGTCCCATCCAGAGCTCGCGGCGAGCGCAGGGAGCAGTCGCCGCAGCGCCGAGTCGCCGGGCTTGAGCTCCTCGGGCTGCGCGAGGTCGGCGGGCTTGTAGGCGCCGCTCAGGATCAGCCGGTCCTGGGCCCGCGAGGCGGCGACGTAGGTGAGGCGACAGCCCTCCTCGGCATCGGCGACGCTCTCGGCCTGGTTGAGGTCGGTCAGCTCCCAGAGCCCGAACGACTTCGCCGCCGGGAAGGCGAGCTGCATCCCGAAGGAACGAGGCGCCTCAACGGCGGCGCGGCTCGGCGTACGCTCGGCGGGCGGACCGGGCTCCCCGGGGGCGGGCGGTGGGCCGATCACCAGGTCGGCATGGCGGCGGCCGGCGGCGAGCCCGCGGCCGAGGTCGGGGACGGCGACGACGGGGAACTGCAGCCCCTTCGCCGCGTGCACGGTCATCACCCGGACGCCGTCGTGGCCCTCGGCTTGGACCGCGGCCATCCCCTCACGCTCGTCGCGCTCGGTGCTCTCGGCGGCGAGGGCGAGGAACCCGGCCAGGTCGCGTCCTTCGCTCGCCTCGTAGTCGCGCGCCAGCCGCATCAGCTTGCGGACGTTGGCCATCCGCCCGACGCCGCCCCTGCGGGCGATCAGGCCGAGGTCGTAGCCGAAGGCGCTCATCGTGCGCTCGACCAGGTCCTCGAGCGTCAAGCGGCGGCGCCTCCCTGCGCAGCCGCTCGAGGATCGCGCAGAAGCGCTCGAGCCGGGCGGCGTCGCCGGCCTCGATGTGCTCGAGCCATCGCGCCTCCGCGTGCTCGGGCTCACGACCCCCGCCGTAACGCCAGGCGAGCAGCGGCCAGACGTGGAGGTTGCCGCCGTCCTCGCCCCGCGCGGCCCGGCGCAGGAGCCAGAGCGCGTCGGGGCTGACGCCGTTGGCGAACGAGGCCAGGGCGCCGAACAGGCACTCGTCGTCGAGCGGGTTGGAGACCACGCCGAGCAGCCGGATCAGGTCCTCGACCTGCTGCTGGGTCCAGTAGCCCCGCCCGCCGACCACGAACGGCCGCAGGCCGGCGCGGGCCAGCGCCTGCTCGTAGGCGTCGACATGGGTGAAGGCGCGCAGGAGGACGACGATCTCGCCGCGGCCGGCGTCGCCCGCGTCCACCAGCTCGCGCAGGCGCTCGGCGAGAAAGCGCGCCTCGGCGATCACCTTCGGGGAGGATGCGCTCGGCGCCGGGTCCAGGTCGATGTCGTCGGCGTTCCAGCGTCGCGCGTCGCGCGCCGTGCCCTCGTCGAGCGTCAGCAGGAGCTCGACCGCGCCCGGTCCGTCGGCGGGAACCCGCCCGGCGGTCAGCTCGGAGAAGCCCGGCGAGCAGGGCGCCGCCGACGGCGTTGACGGCGGCGAGCACCGCCGGGCGCGAGCGGAAGTTCCCGAGCAGCGGCAGCACGTCGCGATCGGGGTCCTCGCGCGCGGCCTCGCGCTCGCGGCGAAAGACCTCCAGGTCCGCGTTGCGGAAGCGGTAGATCGACTGGTTCTCGTCGCCGACCATGAACACCCTGGTCTCGGAGCCGCGCAGCATCTCGACCAGCCCGAGCTGGACCCGGTTGGTGTCCTGGAACTCGTCGACCATGACCTCGTCGAAGCGCTCGCTCCAGATCCTGGCGAGCGGCGACGATGTGCGCAGGAGGTCGAGCGCGCGCAGCTCGAGGTCGGCGAAGTCGAGCGCCGAGCGCTCCTCCTTGAGCCGCTCGTAGCGCGCGTGCATGCCCTCGAGCAGGCGTTCGAACGCCGCCCGGGCGTCGACTGCGGCAGCGGCCTCGGCCGGGCTCAGCGGCTCCGGCTCGCACCCGGCCTTCGCCGACTGGACCGGCTCGCCGACCTCGGGGAGACGGGGCTCGGACATCCCCTGGCTGCGCAACCGCTCGTGCGCCGAGATCGTCATCGCCGCCAGCCGCCACGGCTGATAGGCCGCCGCGGCACGAGCGACCTGGTCGTCGCCGGCCGCCAGCAGGCTCTCGAGCGAGTCGCCGAAGGCCCGATCGCGAAGCCGGGCTGCCTGATTCGCGTCGAGCACGCCGAACGCGGGGTCGAGCCCCGCCGCCAGCGGGTGGGCGGCGAGCAGCCGCCGGCAGAAGGCGTGGATCGTCATCACCCAGGCGCGCTCGGTCGCCCGCGCGAGCCCGAGCAGCTCGTCGGCGGTGTCGGCGTCCCCCTGCCCGCGGGCCTCGCGCGAGCGCCGCGTGAGCTCGCCGCGGATCCGCGAGCGCATCTCGGCCGCGGCGCGCTCGGTGAAGGTGAAGGCCAGCAATCGGTCGACCGCGACTCCGTCATCGGCGACCGTGGCGCAGTACCGGTCGACGAGCACCGTGGTCTTGCCGGTTCCCGCGCCCGCCTCGAGGAAGGCGTCGCGCCGCCGTGCCGCGACCGCGGCCGCCTGCTCGGTCGTCGGCTCGGGACGCGGGCGCGCGACCGCCACCGCGGCCGCGGCGCCCTCGGGCTCGAGGTCCGCGAGCGTCAGCTGTGCCTCGCTCACGGCTCCTCGCTTCCGTTGGCGGGCTCGTCGCCGACGTCGCCGAGCGCCCGCTCGAGCCGGCAGATCGGCTGATAGGAGCAGAAGCTGGGGCACTTGCCGTTCAGCGGGTCGCGGCGAATCAGCCCGGCCCGCATCCCGGCGGCCGTCTCGCTCGCCACCCGCTCGGCGCGCTCGAGCGATTCCTCCAGCTCCTCCGCGGGCTTGCGGTCGCTGCGCACCAGGTCGAGGCCGGCGAGCCGCGGATCGTCGGCGGCGGCGATCCCGCGCGCCCGGCGGTCCCTGGGGGCGGGGGCGCCGAGCGGCTGGTAGAGGCCGGCCACCGGATCGAGGCCGAGCACGCGGCGCGCGACCAGCATGTAGAGCTGGATCTGAAGCGTGCCGCGCTCGACGAACTTGTCAGCGCTGGCGACCGACTTGCCGGTCTTGTAGTCGCGGACGATCGCGCTGCTGCCGTCGGCGGCGACGTCGATGCGGTCGATGCGCCCGCGGAGCTCGATCCCGCCCAGCTCGAGCGCCGGGTGCGGTTGCGGCGCGTCCTCCGGGATCCGATCGAGTGGCCCGAAGCCGAGCTCGAGCAGCTCCTTCGCCGGGCGGAACTCCGTCTCCGAATCGGCCTCGTCGGCGAGGAACGCCTCGACCTGCACTCGCGCGCGCTCGAGCACGGCGCGGCGCGAGCGGGTGAGCGTGGTCGGATCGGCCGCCTCGCCGAGTAACTCGCCGAAGCGCCGCTGCCAGCGGGCGACGTCGTGCGGGCGCGGGATCGAGTCGTCGCCGGGAGGGTCGGCGTAGAGGCGCTCGAGCGTCGCGTGGACGATCCCGCCGAGCCACAGCGGGTCGGCCGTCGGGTCGAGCCGCTGCGGCGAGAGCTCGTGGTCGACGAACCAGCGATAGGAGCAGGTGACCCAGCCCTCGAGGGAGTTGGCGCTGAAGGTGCGCCGCGATCGCATGTCCTCGAGCACCGCGGGGGAGCGAAGCGGCCCCGGGAGGGCGTCCGGATCGGGCAGCCCGTCGAACTCGGCCAGCGTGCGGACGGCGTTGTCGCCGCCCACGCCGAGCCGCTCCAGCGCCGCGGCCCGGTCGGCGCTCCAGCCGGCCCCGGCGAGCGCCCGCGCGAGCACGCGCGGCGTGGTCGCCTCCTCGGCATCGATCACCGCGCGCTCGGGACCGCGTACCCGCAGCAGCCGCCGGCCGGAGCCGACCCCCGGAGCCACCAGGTCGAGGACCTCGTCGATGAAGGGCGAGCGCGCCCGCGCCTCACCGTCCTCGTCGCAGCTCTGCCAGGTCAGGTAGAGCCGCTCCGTCGGCCGCGAGACGCAGGCGTGGAACAGGTAGCGCTCCTCATCGGGCTGATCGGCGCGGCGCAGGTCGGGGTTGCCGAGCTCGGCGCGCCGCTCCTCCGACAGCAGCGGGTCCGGTGGCGCTGCGCTCGGGAACTCGCCCTCCTGCAGCCCGGCGCAGAACAGCGCGCGCACGCGGGCGGCGCGCGCCCGGTAGGGGCTCATGATCCGCACCCGTCCCGAGGCCGGCCCCCGCCAGTGGGGAACGGTCGCCGCCTCGAGCGCCTCGATCGCCTCACCGAGGTCGGGCGGTTGCGCCCCGGCCAGCTCGCCGAGGTCGGCGAGCTCCGTGAGCAGCTCGGCGGCAGCGACGCCCGCGCGCAGCTCCAGCGCGGAGAACGGGACGCCGTCGCCCTCCGGGGCCGAGCCTCGTGCGAGCGGCGCTGCTTGGCGGTGCGCTCCCTCGGCGAGCTCGCGCGCCGCGCGCGCCAGCGCCCGCAGCCGGGCGACGCGATCCGGCGCGGCACGCAGGCGCTCGAGGTGGCGCGGCGGGCTCGCCCACGCCTCCGTCGCGGCGGTCACGGTCTCGGCCCGGCCGCGACGGATCCTGCGCTCGACCCAGTCGATCGCCCCCGGCTCCATGGCGGGGTCGGTGCGCAGGTGGGTGAGCAGCGACTCGACCGCGGTCTCGTCCTCGGCGGCGCGGCAGAGCGCGACCAGCGAGGTGCCGACGCAGGTCGCCGTCACCGGGATCGAGGCCTCGAGCGCGACCGGGATGCCGAGCGTGGTCAGCACGCTCGCCAGGACCGGCCCCGGACGAGTCGGGATAGCGCAGCACGATCGCGATCTCGTCGGCCGCATAGCCGTCGGCGAGCAGGCGCGCGATCTCGATCCCGATCGCCTCGGCCTCGCCCCGCGGGCCGGCCGAGTCGAGCAGCACGAGTCCGTCGTCGGCGTCGATCGGCGCCGCCCCGGGCTCGAACAGGCTGCGGTCGAGATGGCGCAGGGTGGCGCTCGAGGTGTAGGAGGGATCGAACGGAAGCGGCTCCGACGGTCGGGCGCCGAACTCGTCGATGAGCCGGGTGAGGAGCCCGGCGCGCGCGGCGAGCGCGCGGCTGTCGGCGTAGGTGACCGCGACGGTGACCGAGGCCGAGCGGGCGAGCTCGCCGATCAGCTCGGCTTGGTCGCGCGCCAGGTCGTCGAAGCCGTAGACGAACACGGGTCGCTCGCCCCAGCCCGAGGGATCGGCGCGCAGGGCGGCGAGCGCGGCGGCGCTCACCAGCGCGTGGTCGGCGCGCCCGCTGGCATCGCGAAGCTCGATGTACGCGGCGTAGATCGACGCGAGCTCCGCCTCGTAGCCCGCCCCCTCGAGCCGCTCGACGTCGGCGGCGAACCGCTCCGGGCTCACCATGCGCCGCCTGCAGCTCGGCGATCAGCCGGTCGGCGGCGGGCGTGAACCCGGGCCGCGCCGCCGAGCGGCGCAGCCGGCGCGGGGCCGCCTTGCGGACGGCGGCGCGAATCAGCGCCTGCCGCTGGATCTCCGAGAGCGGCGGGCCGAGCTCGACTGCCAGCACCCTCGCGAGCTCGCGGGCGAGCCCGGTGAAGGTGGTGATCGAACCTCCGCGCTCCCGACCGCCCCCGGCGCAGAGGTCGCGCTCGAACTCGGCGACGTCGTCGGCGGTCGGGACGACCAGCAGCGGGCGGCGGTCCAGCGCCGCGCGGAAGCGGGCCGTCACCTCGCCGGCGCGGCCGGAGTTGGGGGGTCCGTGAATCAGCTCGATGCGGCATCGGCTCTGAGCATAGGTCGGCGCCCGGCAGCGAAATCCGACACCGATCCCGCTCGTTGCGCACCCGCGAGCCGGTTTTGCCGTCCTGGGGCCGATCTATCTTGCGGCGCGATGTCGCTGTGCTTCATCGACCCGGCCGACGCGGTCCGCGCGATCGCCGACTCGATCGGCCGCGAGGCCCGCCGCCAGCTGCTCGGCGAGGCGGTGCGCGCCTGGGTCGACGAGATCCCCGACGACGAGCTCGAGGCGCATTACGCCAAGGCGATCTCGGAGCTCGACGAGCACGACATCTCGATGCTCGCCGCCTGGCACGCCTCGATGGACGTCGGCACGCCGATCCCCAACCGCGACTACCTGATGGGCGCCTTCCCCTCGCTCGGCCACCATCGGCGCGAGGCGCTGAAGCTCGCCGCCGGCTTCCGGGGCGAGGAGGCGGTCGACCGCGGCGTCACCGAGGAGCGCGCGCTCGAGACGGTGCTCGAGTGGCTCTCGCCGCCGCGGCTGATGGAGCTCGCGGTGGAGGCGGTCGAGCTCTACGTCTGGGACCGCGCCGGCTCCGACAACTGACTGACGGGTCCGGAGGCTCGCGAGGCGGTGTCCTCGGTCGCTCGCGTGCGGAGCACGCGTCGCTCCCTGCGTCCCTGGCCTCGCCACGCCCGGACCTCGTCAGTCGGCACGACCTGTTCACGAGCTGAGCGCGCGTAGCCCCGTGTCTAGACTTCGTCGTCCGCGGGCAGGTATGGCAGGTACCGGCGGGACGAGCGGAGGTGGTTGCGCTTGCGCGGTTGGACCGAGCGAATACGCGCGCTGGTCGGACGCCCCGGGTTTTGGTTTGCGGTCGCGCTGGCGTTGCTCGCCGTCGCCGGGATCGTGGCGCAGCATCGACCGGAGCGGGAGCCGGCGCCGGACGCGACGCAGGAGCCGGCGCCGAGCCGGGCGGACGAGCTGCCCTACTTCGGGTTCAACGAGCTCCGCTGGGCGAGGGCCTGGCAGCAGCCCGCCGGCGCCGACCCGGATGCCGCCATGCGGCACGCGATCGCCGCCGTCGCCGCCGCGGGCGCGAACACGAGCCGGTTCCCCGTCCCATGGCTGGACGTGGTCAACGCGGCGGGTGGCTGGGAGGAATCGGCCTGGGACCGATTTCGGGACGCCTACGAGGAGCTGATCTCCCACGGGATCAGGCCGGTGATCGTCCTCTACGCGGCCCCGCGGGGGCTCACCGGGGTGCACCCGAACTGGGCGCCGCCCGGCTGCGACGGCGGCTTCGCCTCGCCTCCCGACCGGGCCTTCGACGCCGAGTGGCAGGCCTTCGTCGTCCGCGCCGCGGATGAGTTCGACCAGGCGCTCGCGTTGCAGATCTGGAACGAGCCGAACTCGCGCGACTACTGGGGCGGGCCCGACTGCCCGCCCGATCCGGCGCGCTACCTGGAGCTCGTCGCCCTCGCCCGCGCGGCGCTCGTCGGCGCCGGCTCGGAGCACGCCGATCGGCTCCTGGTCTCGGCCGGGCTCAACCCGGCCACCGTCCGCGGATCGATCGACTGGGCGGACTATCTGCGGGCGACCACTTCCGGGGGGCTGCTCGAGGTGGTCGACGCGGTGGGCCTTCACCCCTACCCGCTGCGCGGTGATTGCGATCGCGACTTCGACCCGGCGGTTGCGATGACGCTCGGGGTCGAGCACCAGCTCCTCGAGGCGGCGACGATCGTGCCCGAGCCGACCCCCTTTTGGGTGACCGAGGTCGGGAACTCGTCGGCGGCCGGGCTGACCACGGACTGCCGGGCCCTCTCGGAGGCCGATCAGGCCCGTGCGCTCGGTCGCACCTACGACCTGCTCGCGGCCTCGTCGCGGGTCGAGGTCGGGATCGTCCATCAGCTCGTCGATGAGGCCGGCTCCGACACGGAACAGCTTCCGAACCACTTCGGCGCGGCTCGCGACGCGCCGGCATTCCTGGAGCCGAAGCCGGCCTACTGGTGCCTCGCCGAGCGGCGGGGCATGCCCGTCGACCCGGCGCTTGTCTGCGAGTAGCGGGCTAGCCGCGCTCGGCCGCCTCGGCCGCGCCCAGTCGCTCGGCCTCGCGCACGGTCTCCCGGACGCGCTCGTCGCGCTCCGCGCGCCGGTCGAGCAGCGGGTTGACAACTCCCCGGAGGACCGAGTAGGCGCGCCACCAGCGCGGGCGGATGATCCGCGGCACGCGGCGCTCGATCCCGTCGACGATCGCCTCGCCGGCGTCGGCGGCGTGAAGGCGCCTGAGCATGAACGCCGGGAACATCTCTCCGATGTTCCCGGCCGCGGGGTCGTCCAGCGCGTCGCGGACCATCGGCGTGTCGATGAACCCGAAGTAGGCGACGCTGGCGCTCGCCCCGTGAATCGAGAGCTCGGCCCGCAGCGCTCGGCCGAGCTGCTCGACCGCGGCCTTGCTGGCCGCGTACGGCGTCGCCATGATGCCGTTGACGAACGCGTACACCGACGCGACCACGACCACGTGCCCCCGGCGCTCGATCACCTGGGCCAGCGCCGGCCGCACGGTCCGCCACACGCCGAGCAGGTCCACCTCGATCGTGCGCTCGAAGGAGTCCGTGTCGACGACGCTCATCGGCCTCGTCGGCGGCGCGATCCCGGCGTTGGCGACGGCGACGTCGAGGCCGCCGAAGCGCTCGACGACCTCCTCGACGGCCCCCGCCATCGCCTCGGCGTCGGTGACATCGGCCCCGATCGCGATCGTGCGCTCGCCGACGCGCCGAGCGGCATCGGCGGTGGCCTCCGGCGAGAGGTCGACGAGCGCCACCGAGGCGCCGCGGGCGTGCATGAGCCGGGCGGTCTCGAAGCCGATTCCCCGGGCGGCGCCGGTCACCAGCGCGACCTTGCCCGGCAGCGGGTACGAGGAAGCCATCGACCTCAGCCTATTGGGAGAATCCGCTGATGCGGGCGCTCGCGATCTCCCACCAGCGCGACGCCGGGCCGGGCGTGTTCGCCGAGGCGATCGCCGCGACCGGCCACCAACTCGACACCTGGCACGTCGTCGAGGGCGGACCACCGCCCGCGGACCCGCTCGGCTACGACGCGGTGATGACCTTCGGTGGCGCGATGCACGCGGACCAGGAGCGTGCGCACCCGTGGCTGGCGCCGGAGAAGGCGCTGCTGCGCGACCTGCTGGCGCGCGGGGTGCCCCTGCTCGGCGTCTGCCTCGGCTGCCAGCTCCTGGTCGAGGCGGCCGGGGGGGAGGCGCGACGGGCGCGCGAGCCGGAGATCGGCTGGCACCCGGTCGAGCTCACCGCCGAGGGCGCCAGCGACCCGCTGCTGGCGCCGCTCGCGCCGTCGTTCGAGGCCTTTCAGTGGCACAGCTACGAGTGCCTGCCGCCGCCGGATGCCGTGGTCCTCGCCCGCAGCCCGATCTGCGTGCAGGCCTACCGGGTCGGCGACCGGGCCTGGGGAATCCAGTTTCACGCCGAGGTCATGGCGGGCGACGCGGCGCAGTGGATCACCGACTACCACACCGACCCCGACGCGATCAGGATCGGCGTCGACCCGGCGATGCTCGGGCCCGAGACCGCCACGCGTGGGCCGGCCTGGAACGAGCTGGGGCGCGCGCTCTGCAGGCGCTTCTTCGCCGCCGCCGAGGCGCGCGCCGGGGTGGCGTAGCGCCGGTCTCCCGCCGACCGCTCAGGCGTCGACGGCCACCTCGAAGCCACCGTAGATCATCCGGTCGCCGTCGAACGGCATCGCGTCCGGCTTCATCATCTCCTCCAGCCGCGGGTCCTTCATCACCTTGGCGTTGACGCGGTCGCGGTGGGCGCGGGACTTGTAGACGATCCAGGAGAAGAACACGGTCTCGTCGGCCTTCATCTTCACCGCCCGGGGGAACGAGGTGACCTTGCCCTTGTCGACGTCCTCGGCGACGCACTCCCGGACCTCGAGGGCCCCGTGCTCACGCCAGACCTTGGCCGACTTGCGGGCGATCTTGCGGTACTCGCCGACCTTGTCGGTCGGGACTGCGATCACGAATCCATCGACGTAGCGAGCCATGCGACTCCTCCTTCGTTGAGTGCCTGTCGTCGGTAACGACCGGGGGCAGCTGCCGAACTCATCGGCGGTCCCGGCAATCCGCGCGACGGCGGATCGAGGCCGTCCGCGGGGCTACTCGTCGGTCTCCGGGGTCAGATAGGCGCCGGAGAGCCCGCCGTCGACCATGAAGGTCGAGGCCGTGACGTACGAGGACTCGTCGGATGCGAGGAAGATCGCCGCCCGCGCGATCTCCTCGGGCTCGCCGAAGCGGCCCATCGGCAGGTGCACGAGCCGCCGCGCGGCCTTGCCCGGGTCGGAGGCGAACAGCTCCTCGAGCAGCGGGGTGTTGATCGGGCCGGGGCAGAGGGCGTTGACCCGCACGCCGCGGCGGGCGAACTCGACCCCGAGCTCGCGCGAGATCGCCAGCACCGCCCCCTTCGACGCGGTGTAGGAGATCTGCGAGACGGCGGCGCCCATCACGGCCACGAACGAGGCCGTGTTGATCACCGACCCGCGGCTCGGCCCCGGGTTCTCCAGCAGGTGCGGGATCCCGTGCTTGCAGCAGAGGAAGACCCCGCGCACGTTGACGTCCTGGACCCGCTGCCAGGCCTCGATGGAGGTCTCGGTCACGGACGCGTCGTCGGGCGGGTTGATGCCGGCGTTGTTGAACAGCACGTCGACCCGGCCGAGCTCGTCGCGGATCCGCTCGTACATCGCGATCACCTGGTCCTCGTCGGTGACATCCACCTCGAGCGCCAGCTCCGCGTCGGAGTCCGGGCTGAGGTCGACCCCGGCCACCCGCGCCCCCTCGGCCGCGAACAGGCGCGCCGACTCGGCCCCGATCCCGCTCGCCGCGCCGGTGATCACGCAGACCTTGCCCTCGAGCCGTCCGGCCACCGGCGCTAGCCCTCCGCGGTCGCGTAGAAGACGTTCTTGACGTCGGTGTAGTGCTCGAGCGCGTCCGGGCCGAGCTCGCGGCCGACGCCCGACTGCTTGAAGCCCCCGAACGGCGTCGTCACCCGGACGGAGCTGTTCGAGTTGATCGAGAGCACCCCGGTGTCGATCGCGCGCGCCACCCGCAGCGCCTTCGCCCCGTCGCGGGTCCAGATCGAGCCCGAGAGCCCGTAGATGGTGTCGTTCGCGATCGCCACCGCCTCCTCCTCGCCCTCGAACGGGATCACGCACGCCACCGGGCCGAAGATCTCCTCGGTGGCGGCGCGGTCGGAGTTCGAGACCGGCGCCAGGACCGTCGGCGCGAACCAGAAGCCGGGGCCTTCCGGCGCCGAGCCGCGGATCGCCACGGGCGCGTCGTCGGGGACGTAGGAGCTCACCGTGCTGCGCTGGTCGGCGGAGATGAGCGGGCCCATCTCGGTGCGCTCGGAGAGCGGATCGCCGACCACGATCGCGGTCACGGAGCGCTCGAGCGCGGCCATGAACTCGTCGATCGCTGCCCGCTCGACCAGGATCCGCGACCGCGCGCAGCAGTCCTGGCCGGCGTTGCCGAACATCCCCGCCGGCGCCGCGGCGGCCGCCGCGTCGAGGTCGGCGTCGGCGAAGATCACGTTCGCCGACTTGCCGCCCAGCTCGAGCGTCACCCGCTTGATCGTCTGCGCGGCGGCCGCGGCGATCCGGCGGCCGACCTCGGTCGAGCCGGTGAACGCGACCTTGGCGACGTCGGGATGCTCGACCAGGCGGCTGCCGGCGACCGAGCCCGGGCCGGCGACGACGTTGAGCACCCCCTCGGGCAGCCCGGCGTCGCGGGCGATGCGCTCGAGCTCGAGCGCGGTCAGCGGGGTCAGCTCGGCGGGCTTGAGGACGACGGTGTTGCCGGCGGCGAGCGCCGGGGCGACCTTCCACGACGCGATCACGAGCGGGAAGTTCCACGGGGTGATCAGGCCGACCACGCCCAGCGGCTCGCGGAAGGTCATGTCGGTGCCGCCGGCGACCGGGATCGTCTGGCCGAGCAGCCGCTCGGGAGCGCCGGCGTAGTAGCGGAAGCACTCGGCGACCATGCCGATCTCCCCGCGGGCGTCGCCGATCGGCTTGCCCGCATTGCGCGCTTCGAGCACGGAGAGCTCCTCCGCGTGCCCGGAGACCGCCTCGGCCAGCCTCAGCATCAGGGTCGCCCGGTCGCCCGGTGAGACCGCGCGCCAGGCAGGGAACGCGGCCTTCGCGGCGGCGACCGCGGCGTCGGCCTCCTCGACCCCGGCCCGCGGCACCTCGGCCATCACCCGCTCGGTCGCCGGCTCGACTACCTCGATCACTTTCTACCTGCTCCCTGCCACCGGCTCGTGCACGTCGAGCCGCTTCGCACAGCGCCGCGAGGACCGTGCTGCGCGGCTCCTCCTCGGTGTGCCACAGGACTCCCAGCGCCCAGTGGCGGTCCGGCGCCTCGATCGCCTCGATCGCGCCACCCGGCTCCGCCCAGCCGCTGGGCCGAAAGCCCTCGCCGAGGCGATCGATGCCCTGGTGGTGGTGGGAGCGCACCGACACCCGGTCGGCGCCGACCGCGCTCGCGGCCAGGGAGCCGGGCTCGAGCCGGACCTCGTGGTCGGTGAACCGGCCCGGGGTGTGCAGGTGAAGCTCGACGTCGTCGAGGTGCTGCGCGAGGGTCCCACCGCGGGCGACGTTGAGGATCTGCATCCCGCGACAGATGCCGAGCACCGGCAGGTCGCGCTCGAGCGCGCCGCGGGCGAGCCCGAGCTCGAAGCGGTCGCGCTCGGCCCTGGGGTTGGTGGTCCGCGGATCGCGCTCGGCGCCGTAGCTCGCCGGGTCGAGGTCGGCGCCGCCGCTGAGCACGAGGCCGTCGAGCAGGTCGAGGAGCTGGCCGGGGGAGTCGGCGCTCGCCTCGTCGGGCGCGAGGATCAGCGGCAGCCCGCCGCCGGCGGCGACCCCGAGCGTGTACGTGCGCGGCGACATGTTGACCTCGACGTCCGTCCAGGCGGTCCAGGCCGCGGCCTCGAGCGCGGCGCTGATCCCGATCACCGGGCGCGCCATCAGAGTCGCTCGAAGCCCCGGACCCGCTCCCAGTCGGTCACCGTCGCCTCGAGCGCGGCGAGCTCGATGTTCGCCCGGTTGAGGTAGTGGTCGACGACCTCCTGGCCGAAGGCCTCGCGGGCGACGTCGCTGGCCGCGAACAGGTCGCGGGCGTCGTACATGTTCCGAGGCACGTGCGGCTTGTCGGAGGTGTAGGCGTTGCCCTCGAGCGGCGGCTCCAGCGACAGCTCGGTGTCGACGCCGTGGAGCCCGGCGGCGATCATCGCCGCCAGCGCCAGGTAGGGGTTGACGTCGGCGCCCGGGAGGCGGTTCTCGAGCCGCTTCGAGGCGCCGTGGCCGACGACTCGCATGCGAGCAGGTCCGGTTGTCGTTCCCCCACGCGACCGCGGTCGGGGCGAACGAGCCGGGGGCGAAGCGCTTGTAGGAGTTCACGTGCGGGGCGAAGAACAGCGTCAGCTCACGCAGGCAGGCGAGCTGGCCGGCGAGGAAGCGGTCGAAGGTCTGGGAGTCGCCGCCGAACACGTTCTCGCCGCCATCGTCGGCGATCGAGCAGTGGATGTGGCACGAGTTGCCCTCGAGCTCGTTGAACTTCGCCATGTAGGTGATCGACACCCCCTCCTGGGCGGCGATCTCCTTGGCGCCGTTCTTGTAGATCACGTGATCGTCGGCGGTCTTCAGCGCCTCGTCGTAGTGGAAGTTGATCTCGTGCTGGCCGAAGTTGCACTCGCCCTTCGAGTTCTCGACCTGCAGTCCCGCAGCCATCATCTCGTTGCGGATCCGCCGGATCAGCGGCTCGACCCGGGCCGTGCCGAGCATCGAGTAGTCGACGTTGTAGAGGTTCGCCGGCTCGAGGTCTCGATAGCCCTTCTTCCAGGCCTCCTCGTAGGTGTCGCGAAAGACGATGAACTCGAGCTCGGTGCCGGCGGCGGCCGTCCAGCCGCGCTCGGCGAGCCGGGCGAGCTGGCGGCGGAGGATCTGGCGCGGCGAGGCGACGACGTCGGAGCCGTCCTCCCAGGCGAGGTCGGCCATCAGCATCGCCGTGCCCTCGTGCCAGGGGACCGGGCGCAGGGTGTCGAAGTCGGGCTTCATCACGAAGTCGCCGTAGCCGCGCTCCCACGACGACATCTCGTAGCCGGCGACGGTCTCCATGTCGACGTCGACCGCGAGCAGGTAGTTGCAGCCCTCGGCGCCGTGCTCGACCACCTCGTCGAGGAAGTGGGGAGCGGTCAGCCGCTTGCCCTGGAGGCGCCCCTCCATGTCGGCGATCGTCAGCAGGACGGTGTCGACCTCGCCGTCCTCGATCGCCTTGCGGAGCTCGTCAAGCGTCACCTGATGCCTCCCTGCATGACTTATGGTTCAACGATCGGACCATTCTCGTCGGCAGCCTATCCGCGCGCCTGATCATGTCAAGGTCGCTCGATGCTCAGGTCGCTGTGATCGGCGGCGGGGTCGTCGGCGCGGCGGTCGCCCACGCGCTCGCGCGGCCGGGGCGTCGCCACGGTCCTCGCTCGAGGCCGAGGCCGAGCTCGCGCCGGCGGCGAGCGGCAGCAACTCCGGCATCCTCCACACCGGCTTCGACTCCGATCCGGGCGAGCTCGAGACCGAGCTGATCCTGCGCTCGAACGACCTGCGCGAGCGGGTGCTCGAGCGCCTCGGGGTGCCGGTCATCCGCTGCGGCGGCCTGGTGCGCCCGAACAACCGGGAGGAGGCCCGGACGGTCGACCGGCTCGCCGCCAACGCGAAGGCCAACGGGGTGGAGGCGGCGATCGCCGAGGACGGGGCGCTCGAGGTGCCGGGAGAGGCGGTCACCGACCCGGTCGCCTACACCGCCGCGCTGGCGGCGACCGCGGCGGCCGCCGGCGCCCGGATCCGCCGCGGCGCGCGAGTCGACGGCGATCGAACGAGAGGCGGCGAGGCTCACGCTGCGGATCGCGGACGGCGACGCGGTCACCTGCACGGCGGCGGTCAACTGCGCCGGCCTGCGCGCCGACGAGGTCGCCCGCCTGGTCGGCGACCGGAGCTTCTCGATCTACCCGCGCAAGGGCGAGTTCTTCGTCTTCGACCCTCCCGAGCCGGGTTCGCTCGAGCGGATCCTGCTCCCGGTGCCGAGCGAGCGCACCAAGGGGGTGCTCGTGTTCCCGACGGTCGACGGCAAGCTGGTCGCCGGGCCGACCGCTCACGACCAGGAGGACAAGGACGACTGGTCGGTGCGCGACGGAGCGTTCGCCGAGGTGATGCCGAAGGCCCGTGCGATGCTGCCGGCGCTCGAGGGCGCCGAGCCGATCGCGAGCTACGCCGGCCTGCGCCCGGCGGGCCGCGACTGCAACTACGTGATCGGCGCCGTCGCCCGCCTGCCCGCGGCTGATCAACGTCGCCGCGATCCGGTCGACCGGGCTCAGCGCCTCGCTCGGGATCGCCGAGCACGTCGTCGGGCTCGCTCGGAGACGCCGGGGTCGAGCTCGGCGACGCCGCGCGAGCTGCCGACGGCCGGCGCCGCCGGACGCGGGCGAGCCATGGTGGCGCCGCGCCGGACAACGGGAGTTCGCGGCCTGATGGCGGACCGCCTGCTGCTCGGGATCGACGAGGGGACGACCGGGGTCAAGGCGGCGCTCTTCGACGCCGAGCTCAACCCGGTCGCCGAGGCGCGGCGCGACAAGGTCAACCGCCACCCGCAGTCCGGCTGGGTGGAGCAGGACGCGAACGAGGTGCTGACCGCCGTGGTCGAGGCGGTCGGGGAGCTGCTCGCCGACGCGTCCGGGGAGGTGGTCGCGTGCGGGCTCGACCACCAGGGCGAGTCGGTGCTCGCCTGGGACGCCGAGAGCGGCGAGCCGCTGACCCCGATCGTCGTCTGGCAGGACAAGCGCTCGCAGCAGGTGCTCGACCGGCTCGCCGAGCGCGAGGACGAGGTCAAGGCGGCGACCGGGCTTCCCTTCGACCCCTACTTCTCGGCCGCCAAGCTCGCCTGGCTGCTCGAGCACGACGACGCCGTTGCCGCCGCCCGCGAAGCGGGAACGCTGAGGATGGGGACGGTCGACTCGTTCCTCTGCGACCGCCTCGGCGCCGGCTTCGCGACCGACCCCTCGACCGCCTCGCGCACGCAGCTGCAGCGGATCGACGCCGCGGGCTTCGATCCCGCGCCTCTGCGAGCTCTTCGGCGTCCCGTCCGAGGTGCTGCCGGCGATCCGCGACACCGCGGGCGAGCTCGGCGTCCTCAGCCACCCGAGCTGGCCCGCCGAGGTCCCGCTCTGCGGGCAGACGGTCGACCAGCAGGCGGCGCTCGCCGGCGCGGGCGCGGTGGTGCCCGGCCGGGTCAAGGCCACCTACGGCACCGGGGTCTTCGTCCTCGCCCACGTCGGCGCCGAGGTCCCGCGGCCGGCCGGCGGCCTGCTGCCGACGGTCGCCTGGAGCATCGGCGGGCGGCTCGACTACGCGCTCGACGGCGGCGTCTTCGCCGCCGGGGCGATGCTGGAGTGGCTCTGCCGCGAGCTCGGGGTCGCCGCGGACCCGGCGGCGCTCGGCGAGCTCGCGCGCACCGCCGAGGACTCCGGCGGCGCCCGGGTGCTGCCCGGGCTGGCGGGGCTCGGGGCGCCGTGGTGGCGGCCGGGCGCCCGCGCCGTGCTCGCCGGGATCTCCGGCGGCACCGGCGGCGCCCAGATCGCGCGCGCGGCGCTCGAGGGCATCGCCTGGCGGGTCGCCGACATCGTCGAGGCCATCCGCGAGACCGTCGCCGTGGACAGCCTCCGCGTCGATGGCGGGCTCACCAACGAGCCGCTGATGCTCGAGCTGCAGGCCGACGCCATCGGGGCGCCGGTGGAGGCCGCGGGCGCCGACGCGACCGTGCTCGGCGCCGCGGCGCTCGCGGCGGTCGGCTCGGGGATGATCGGCTCGCTGGCGGAGGCGGCGGAGCTGCTGCCGGTCGACCGCACGGTCGAGCCGCGACGCGACGCCGCCTGGCGCACCGCCGAGCACGAGCGCTGGCGGGAGTTCGTGCAGGCGACCGCCGCGCTCGACCCGCTCTAGGCGAACGGGCGCGACGGGCTACGTGGGCCGCGTGGTCCCCGTCAGCTTGCGGGCGGCGGCGCCTGTGGTTCGACCGGCTTCTCCTCGACGATACCCATGCCCTCGTCGAACTCGACCTGGCGAATCGGCCCCACGTAGCGCTTGTTCATGCCCAGAACCCAGGCGAGGCCGACGCCGAGCAGAACGACACCGACGACCAGCGGCGTGTAGTTGAAGAAGGCCGAGTCGAAGTCGTCCTCCCACGGGACTCCGAGGCTGGAGTAAGGCAGCATCAGGATGATGAACATGACGCAGACGAACAGGACCGCCACCGCGTTGATCCACTTGTAACGGGACCCCAGCGTCCAGGAGCGGGGCTCGAAGGCATCGCCCATGCGCCAGCGCAGGTAGACCGGCGTCACATAGGCGATGTAAAGGCCGATCGTGCCGATCGCGGTGACCGCGAAGAAGGGAACCGGCGGCACATAGGTGTCGGGCGAGAACAGCGCAGGCAGCACGATCAGGAACGCGAGCCCGCAGCTGCCGAGCACGGCCATCACGGGCACACCCTTGGTCACCCGGCTCCAGAGCTGATGGCCCGGGGTGGCTCGGTCACGCGAGAACGCAAAGAACGTCCGCGAACAGCTAGTCACGCACGCCATGCCGCAGAAGAACTGGCCGACGCAGGCAATCACGAGGATGGCCTCGGCCCAGTTCTGGTTCATCTCGGCGGAGGTGAAGACGGAGATCGAGGTGCCGAAGCCCTCGTTGACTGCATCGACGTTGGTGGCGGCGAACAGGATCGCGAGCAGTACGAACCAGCCGATCAGAGCTGAGGACGCGACCGATTGCCAGATGCCCTTCGCCGCTGCCTGCTCGGCTCCGACCGTCTCCTCGGCCACGTGCGCCGAGGCGTCATAGCCGGTGATTGTGTACATCGTCAGCAGGAAGCCCACGGGGAGCACGAGGAACCAGTACGTGCCGCCACCGATGGCCCCGTCGGCGAAGCCGGAGTTGTTGATCCGCTCGGTGAAGACGAACTCGGCGCTCTGGTGGCTGTCGGGGACGATGATCAGGATCCCGATGATGATCAGCACCCCGATCACGTGCCACCAGACCGAGACGGCGTTGAACAACGCGAGCAACCGGTGGGAGAAGATGTTGATCAGGGCGTGCAGCGCCGAGGATCACCGCGTACACCCAGAAGATCTCCTGAATGATGTGCTGGTCGTCGCCGAAGTTGATGAAGCCCAGATCCCAGCCCCACAGGCCGAAGAGCTGGTTCAGGAAGAACGCAAGGATGTAGTCCACCGAGGCCACGATCCCGACCAGCCCGAGCACGTTGAACCAGCCGGTGAACCACGACCAGCCGGCTCCAGCGAGTCTGTGGGCCCACCAGTACGGACCGCCCGCGGTGGGGAAGGCCGAGGCCAGCTCGGACATGCTGACTGCGACCGTGAGGATGATCAGCGCGATGACCGGCCAGCCGATCGAGATCGCGATCGGCCCACCGTTGTTCCACCCCACGTAGAAGACCGTGAAGCAGCCGGCCAGGACCGAGATGATCGAGAACGAGATCGCGAAGTTCGTGAACCTGGTCCAGCCGCGCTCCAGCTCCTGCTCGTAGCCGAGCTCGGCGAGTCGTTGCGCGTCGCGGTCCTTTGGGTCTTCCGTCGCCATGCGTTGACTCCTCCCGTGCGGCCGTGAAAAGGTGTGGCCTACCGACCTATGGACGATCGCGAGCCTATTCCCGACAGCGGACGCGAGTCAAGTCAATCCGACGAGCTGGGCCAGATCGTCCAGCAGCTCGCCGGGCAGCTTGGACAGCCCGAGGGCAGACCGGAGCCGCTCGGGGGCGGGATCACCAACCGCAACTTCCGCGCCCGCTTCGCCGGCACCGACTACGTGATCCGCGTCCCGGGCAAGGACACCAACCTGCTCGAGATCGATCGCGGCGCCGAGCGGATCGCGAACGAGCGCGCGGCGCGGCTCGGCGTCGCTCCGCCGGTGGCGGCGATGCTCGATCGGCCGCAGGCGATCGTCACCGTGTTCGTCGAGGGCGAGGCGATCGAGTCCGCCGAGCTGCGCGAGCCGGAGACCCTCACCGCCGTCGCCCGCTCGCTGCGAGCGATCCACGAGCCGGGTGAGTCGCTGCCGACCAGCTTCGACTCGTTCCGGATCGTCGAGACCTACGCCGCGACCGCGACCGCAGCGCGGAGCCGAGCATCCCGGCCGCCTACGAGCCGGCCTTGGAGAGCGCGCGGAGGATCGAGGACGCCTGCACGGGGCCCGAGCACGATCCCGTCGCCTGCCACAACGACCTCCTGGCGGCCAACTTCATCCGCGGGAACCCGACGGCTGCCGGCGGCGCCGGGCAGATCTGGATCGTCGACTGGGAGTACGCCGGGATGGGCGACCGTTACTTCGACCTCGCCAACTTCGCGGTCAACAACGAGCTCGGCGAGGCCGGCGAGCTGGCGCTGCTCGAGGCCTACTTCGCCGAACGTCCGAGCGCTCGCCAGGTCGCGAACCTGCGGCTGATGAAGTTCATGTCCGACTTCCGGGAGGCGATGTGGGGCGTCGTCCAGACCGTGCTCTCGGAGCTCGATTTCGACTTCGAGCAGTACGCCGGCAAGCACTTCGAGCGCATGCTCGAGACCGCCGCCGACGCCGATTTCGAGACCTGGCTCGAGCAGGCGCGTGAGCCCGCGGGCTGAGCTGCCGCAGTCGGCGCGCTGCGTGATCATCGGCGGCGGCGTCGGCGGCGCCTCGATCGCCTACCACCTGGCGAAGCTCGGCTATCGACGACGTCGTCCTCGTCGATCGCGCCGAGCTCACCTCGGGCTCGACCTTCCACTCCGCCGGGCTCGTCGGCCAGCTCCGCGGCTCAGTCTCGCTGACGAAGATGATGATGCACTCGGTCGACGTCTACCGCGGGCTGGCGCAGGAGTCGGAGCTCGACCCGGGCTGGGTCGAGTGCGGCGGGATCCGGCTCGCCTCGAGCGAGGAGCGGATGGAGGAGCTTCGCCGCCAGGCCGGCTGGGCCAAGACCTTCGGCCTGCCGCTGGAGCTGATCTCGGCCGCCGAGGCGGAGGAGAGGTTCCCGTTGATGTCCACCGACGGCGTGCTCGGCGCCGCCTGGCTGCCCACCGACGGCTACATCGACCCCTCCCAGCTCACCTACGCGCTCGCCGACGTCGCCCGGCGCGAGGGCGACCTCCAGGTGTTCCAGAACACCCGGGTGACGGCGATCGAGGTCGACGACGGCCGGGTGCGCTCCGTGGAGACCGAGGCGGGGCGGATCGAGGCCGAGGTGGTCGTCAACGCCGGCGGCATCTACGCCGCCGAGATCGGGCGGATGGCGGGCGTGCGGGTGCCGGTCGTTCCGTTCGGGCACCAGTACCTCGTCACCCAGCCGTTTCGCGAGCACGCCGCCGATCAACGGCTGCCCACCCTGCGCGACCCGGACCTGCTGGTCTACTTCCGCGAGGACGGCGGCGGTCTGGTCATGGGCGGCTACGAGCGTCGCTCACAGCCCGCCTTCCTGCCCGACGGCGCGGGCGGGTTTGACGCGATCCCGCCCGACTTCAACGGCCGCCTACTCGAGGACGACTGGGACCGGTTCGCCGAGATCACCGAGAACTCGAAGCGCCGGGTGCCGGCGATGGACGAGATCACGGTGACCAAGCTGATCAACGGCCCGGAGGCGTTCACCCCCGACAACGAGTTCTGCCTGGGCGAGTCGGAGGTGCGAGGGCTGTTCGTCGCCGCCGGCTTCTGCGCCCATGGACTCGCCGGCGCCGGGGGGATCGGCCGGGTGATCGCCGAGTGGATCGCCGAGGGCGAGCCCAGCCTCGACCTCTGGGAAATGGACGTGCGCCGCTTCGGCGCCCAGTACCGCTCACCCGGCTACACCCTCGCCCGCACCCGCGAGACCTACGAGACCTACTACGACATCCGCTATCCCAACCACGAGCGCTCCGCCGGGCGGCCGCTGCGGACCTCCGCCGCGAACTCATGGCACGCCGAGCACGGCGCGGCCTTCGGGGAGAAGTCGGGCTGGGAGCGGGCCAACTGGTACGAGTCGAACGCCGAGCGCGGCGACGAGGGCCTGCGCCCGCGCGGCTGGGCCGGCCGGCACTGGTCGCCGGCGATCGGCGCCGAGCACCGGGCGACGCGGGAGGCGGTGGCGGTCTTCGACGAGAGCTCGTTCGCGAAGCTCGAGATCGCCGGGCCCGCCGCCGGCGAGCTGCTCGAGCGCCTCTGCGACAACCGGGTCGCGCGCGAGCCGGGAAAGGTCACCTACACCCAGATGCTCAACCGTCGCGGCGGGATCGAATGCGACTTCACCGTCGCCCGCCTGAGCGACGAGCTGTTTCAGATCGTCACCGGGACGGCGTTCGGCAACCACGACCGCGAGTGGATCCGCAAGCACCTGCCCGACGGCGGGGTGGAGGTCCGCGACGTGACCTCGGCCTGGTCCTGCTTCGGGATCTGGGGCCCGCGCGCTCGCGACGTGCTCGCGCCGCTGACGCCGCAAGACCTCGGCAACGAGGCCTTCCCGTACATGTCGGTGCGCGAGACGACCCTCGGCGAGGTGCCGGTCCGCGCGTTGCGCGTGACCTACGTCGGCGAGCTGGGCTGGGAGATCTACTGCCCGACCGAGTACGGCCTCGGGCTCTGGCGCAGGCTCTGGGAGGCGGGCGAGCCGCACGGGATCGTCGCCGGCGGCTACCGGGCGATCGACTCGATGCGACTCGAGAAGGGCTACCGGGTCTGGGGCGCCGACATCACCCCCGACGAGACGCCCTACGAGGGCGGGGTCGGCTTCTGCGTCAAGCTCGACAAGGAGGGCGGCTTCATCGGCCGCGAGGCGCTGGTGGAGGCGAAGGCCGCGGGCCCGCGCACCAGGCTGTGCTGCCTCACGCTCGCCGATCCGCGGTCGGTCGCGCTCGGCAACGAGCCGGTCCGGGTCGACGGCGAGATCGAGGGCCGGGTGACCACCGGCGGCTACGGCTACACGGTCGAGCGCTCGATCGCCTACGCCTACCTGCCGCCCGAGCGCGCCGAGCCCGGAACCGGGGTCGAGGTCGAGATCTTCGGTGAGTGGATCGCCGGCGAGGTCGCCGCGGAGCCGCTGTTCGACCCGAGGGGGAAAGGATTCGGGCTTAGCGCCGCCGCAGACGGCCCAGCGTCCGGTGCAGCCAGGCGCCGGCCCCGCGGCGGTGTCGGAGGCTGGCGAGCGAGCCGATCGTCTGCGGTCTGAGGGCATCGAGCTGAGTCGCCAGGGCCAGGAACACCTGGGCGGTCGTGAGGGCGTCGCCATCGGCCTCGTGCGGGCGATGGACCGGGAGGTCGAGGGAGCGGGCGAGCGGCGTCAGCCCGAACCGCTCGGGCACTCGCTCGCGGCGCAGTGAGTAGAGCTCCGCGGCGAGCTCCGCGGTGTCTATGACTGGGTTGTGCAGCTCGGCGCCGGCCTCGCGCAGCACCGGCGCCAGAAAGCTCTCCTCGACGGCAGCGACGTGGACGACGAGGGCCCTGCCCGTGAGCGCCGCGAACAGCTGGTCGAGGACCTCGCTCAGGGGCGGAGCGTCGGCGAGATCCTCGCTACGCAACCCGTGGATGCGAATCGTCTCGGCCTCGGGCATCCGACCCGGCCGCACGAGCCGGTAGGTGGCGCCCTGCAATTGCGCGCGGCCGCCCTCGATCGGGACCGTGGCGAAGGCGATGATCTCGTCGTTCGCTGCGTCGAGGCCCGTGGTCTCGAGGTCGATCACGCACAGATCGGCCTCACGCCACGGCGTCTTCGCGGCCGGAGTCGGGTTGTTGACGTAGGCGCCGAGGCCGGACTCAGCCGGCGCCCGCACGCCGCCGGTCACGTGGCCCACGCCAGCTTCGTGCTCAGCCCCCTCTGGACCGCGGCGACCGCACGGAACGCATCGCGCAGATAGCGGCGCTCGAGCGCGTTAAGCGTCTTCGGGTCGATCGCGTTGTCGGGAGGACGCGAGGTGGCGAGTTGGCGAATTTGGTGCTCGAGCCGCAGCTCGGTGAACAGGTCGAAGGCCTCCTCGAGCGTCGCCGCGTCGGTCACGGTCAGCGTTCCGGCCTCGGCGCCCGCCCGGAGACGCTCGCTGGTCGAGGTCGTCGTCGCACCGGCCGCCAGGGCCGCGTAACGGGCGATGTTGACGATCGGCAGCAGCCCACCGCGCTTGATGTCGAACTGCCCGGCGCGCTCACCGGAATGCTCGAGGACGATGTTGCGCAAGAAGCCGGTCGGCGGCTTGATCGCAAGTGCCTGTCGCATAGCGCTGCTGAAACATCGCTGCTACCAGATCAATTTGACACCGAGTTGCAGCTGCCGCGGACTGGTGGAGAGCGTCGTGATCTGGCCGGCGAAGCTCACCGGCGCGCCATTCGCGTCGAACAGTCTGTTGTTGGCCAGCGGTGCCGCAAAGTTCGCGCGGTTCGCGACGTTGAACAGCTCCGCGCGCAACTGAAGGTGCGCGCCCGGGCCAAGGCCGCCGACCGGTATGTTCTTGATCAACGAAGCATCGACGGTGACAACGCCCGGGCCAATCAGTGAATTCCGCCCGGCGTTTCCGAACCGCGTGCTCGGGGACGGGAAACGCAAAGCAACTGAGCTTGATGTACCTCGACGGATTGCCTGGATTGACTGCCGTGTCACACCCGGGCTGATCGAGCCGATCCGGCACATTGAACAGGCTCTGGTTTGCCTGTCCCAGCGCGTCGCCGGAGATCAGCGGCGTAAAAGGCAGACCGTCACTGATGTTCAGAATGCCGCCAACCTGCCAGCCGCCCCACGGTTTGGTACGGCCGAAGGGCACTTCCCACGTGCCACTCCCGACAAGCGTGCGGCCCACATGGAAATCCGAGAGCGCGCGCAGCGGCGCAAACAGGAACTGTCCCGACACTGAATTGAGAAAGGGGCCGCCCGATCCGACCGACGAGCCGGTATCCTCGCTGCGTGACCATGTGAACGAGAGCTGCGCGTCGAAGCCTTTCGCATAGCGTCTCCTCGCCGAGAGCAGCAGCGCGTGGTAGCTCGAGCTGCCGTTCCACACCTGACCGTCAATCTGCCCGTACGCCGCGTTGAATCGCGCACCCCCTCCTGGCCTGCTGCACACGCCATCCGTAACGACGCCGGCGCATGGCCATACGAGGCCGTCCGGAGTCATCGACGGAATCACGCCGTTCGCATCGGTCGTGCGCATCGCGTTGTGCACGCCCCGCGACCCCACGTACCCGGCCATCACGGTTATATCCCGGAATACGTCCCGCTGTACGCTCGCATTCCACTGCATGACGTAGTTCCGCTTCGGCTCAAACTCTATGAAGGACGTTCGCAGACCGCTGCCCAGCTGCACCAGCGACACCGCGCCACTCGGAAACGATCCAGGAGGCAGACTCGAAGAGCTCGCGGTCGCCTGGAACGGAGCAGCGGATACCTGCATCAGGTTGAACTGGTACGTCAGCGGCAGCACGTCGAAGATGCCGAAACCGGCGCGAACGACGGTCCGTCCTGTCCTGAAGGGATCCCACGCGAGCCCGACTCTCGGCGCGAGGTTCAGCAACGTCGGATTCCGAAACAACGGATCGCCGGTATAGATCTGCGCGGATCCGAGCGTCCGCAGATTCGCCAGCTTCCCATTCACCTCGGTCGGGACGCTCGCCGGTTCGTACCGCAACCCGAGATTCATGCTGAGATTCTCGGTCGGCCGATAGTCGTCCTCGATGTACACGCCGAATACGTTCTGGCGCAACGCGCGCGGCGTCAGGGCGCCGTACTGCAACTGGAGCGACGTTGGCCGGTTGACGAGAAAGTCCGCAAGCGTGTTGAACCTGAAGACCCCATTCGGATTCGCGGCCAGCATGAAATCCGAATGAATCCGCTGAAAGGCGAATCCCGCTTTGATCGAATGCTTCCCCGCGCTCCAGAACGCGTCGTCGTACATCTGCCAGGTCGTGAACCAGTAGTTGCCGAACGAGGTGCCGTTCAGACCGCCGCCGAAATTCGTGAGCCCTGTCACCTGGATGACCGGCGCGTACAGGCCCGGCGCGATGCCGAGCGACGGGTCGGATCCCAGGGGATTCGGGCCGGGTGCGGTCTGCAGGATCGCTGCCACAACACGGTTCACACCCACGCGCACCGTGTTCACGAACTGCGATCCAAAGACGTGTGTCTCCTCGATGGCGACTACCTGCCGCGTCGTTTCGTTGAAGTTGAGGACAACGTTGAGCGAATCGGGCTGCGTGGTGGATCCCTTGTCGAACATGATACGTGCCGTGCAGGTTATCGCGACCGGAGATCGCGTGATCCACCCGCACGGTGAAGAAGTTTTCGGGGACAACGGCCTTACTCGGAAATCTGTAGAGGCCGGTGTCGCCGACGACCGGGCCGTTCGGCAGCGCGAATAGTCCGAGGTACTGCTGCACCGCGGGATCGACCGTGATGTCGCCGCTCGCCAGATGGCCGCCTCGAGCCGCCTGTGTGGGCACGGTTGCAATGCCAGTGGTCGTGAGCGACTCGCGCCGCCCCTCGTAGTTGGCGAAGAAGAACGTCCGGTTCCTCGACGATAGGTCCCCCGACGGCGACACCGAACTGATTCCGGCGAAACGGCAGCTTCGCGTCGTCGAAGTATCCGCGCGCATCGAAGGCGTCGTTCCGGAGAAACTCGTACGCCGACCCATGGAAATCGTTCGCGCCGGCACGGGTCATGGCGCTGATGACACCGCCCGAGGTGAGGCCGTACGACGCGGAGTAGTTGCTTGAGATCACCTGGAACTGCGCAATGGCTTCAGCGCCGAGAGTGAGTCCGTCGGTCGTGCCTGGAGACGAATTGGCGTAATCGTTGACGCTCATGCCGTCGAGGCGATAGCTGTTCTGCTGCGGCCGTGCACCGGCGATCGTCAGTTGCGATCCGAACCCGCGATTTCCACGGTTGTTCACGCCGTTGCCACTAGGTTGTGTACGGATCAAGTTGATACCCGGCTCGAGGAGGGCCAGCTGGGTCCAGTCCCGGCCGTTCAGCGGCAGCTCGCGGGCCGCACGGCCGTCGACGACGTGGCTGATCGCGGCACTGCCGAGTTCCACGGTGCCCGCGTCGGCGGTGACATCGACGATTTCTGACAAGGTTGGCGATCCTCATCTGAATGTTGAAAATCTGCTTCTCGCCCACCGTGAGCGTCAGCCTCGAACTCTCCTGACGTCAGTCCGGACGCCTCGGCCGAAATGGTGTACTCACCCGGAAGCAGGTTTGGGGTCGAATAGATGCCGGCGGCGTTCGTCTGAGTGACGGTCACGATGCCGGTCTCCACGTTGCGGATGGTGACGGCCGCATTCAGCGCGGCAGCGCCGCTGGGGTCCGTGACGGTGCCCGTGAGGATCGCTCCGACAACCTGAGCGCCGGCTGAGGTGGCGAACAGCAGCACGATCAGTGCAACCAGAGCGGCGCGCCTCCCGTTAGAAACTCTCATCGATCTCCTTGATCGGCGCTGCGAGATGGCGGTCGCGGGCTGTGCCGACATGGAGGCAGCAGTCAGCGACGATGAGCGTCGCCGCGAGGGCTCTACGCACACGTCCGGTCGTAGATGAAGATGTCCGAACGACCGGCGGCAGCGTGCCGAGGAGAGTCCGAGCGAATACGCGACGGCGATCGCAAGAGCGGCAGAGAATCGTCTCGCTATGTCCGCTGTCCGGTGATTCTGACACCGATCACCTGCTTTTCTCAACCTCCAATCGTGTGAATCTAGCTCACCCGAGGCTTGCAACGACCCCCTACCAAGGTATCGATCGACACCATCGTCCAATGGTTCCGCATTCACGCGGATGCTCCAATCGCCGTGCGACAGAGAGCGGATCTGACGCGAAGGACGAGGAGGAGGAACGATGAGCGTTGCATTCACGGTCGCGCGTCGGGTCTCGCCGGCGTGGCGCTGCTGGGCGCGATACGGCGGGGACGAGCGCGGCGGCGCAGAGTGTCACGCCAGACGACACGGTGCGTTCTGTACGGCGCATGCTCGAGCGTCTTCCGTACTACGGCGTGTTCGACTACATCGTCTTCCGGGTCGATCGCGGCACTGTCTACCTCGCCGGCTACAGCTTCGAAGGGAGGCTGAAAGCGGACGCGGAGATGGCCGCGAAGCGCGCGAGCGGCGTCGTTGAAGTGGCCAACAAGATCGAGGTGCTGCCCACGTCACAGAACGACGACCGAATCCGCTGGGCGACGTTCTATCGGATCTACACGGATGACTTTCTGTCACGATACGCGCCTGGCGGCGAGTACGGAGTGCTGCAAGAACTGAGGGACGAGCGGCACTTCCCGGGCATGCAGCCGGTCGGCCGCTACCCGATCCACATCGTCGTGAAGAACGGTCGAACGATGCTGCTCGGCGTCGTCGACAGCGCAGCGGACCGTCAGATTGCCGAAGTGCGCGCACGCGAGGTGACCGGCGTCTTCGAGGTGGAGAACGGCCTGGTCGCGGCCCGGTAGGAGCGGCACAGCCAAGAGCGACGCCGGGAAGCGGAGCTCGGAAATCCGTGCATGAGCAGCACGGTGGGCTTGAACGACTCGCCCGCACGTGATGACGGACAACTCCGTGCCGCCGGATAGGCGAAGTCGTTGCCGGGTCGCCGGGCGCATGCCTGGACTCCTCTCCTCGATCGTCTGATCGCTCGCGATGTCTACGCAGAGGCACTCCTACCAGCCGGTGGCGCAACTAAATCCCAAGTAGGCATCCCAGTCACGCCCTGGCCCGACCTGCCCCGCTCAAGGATGAATTCTAGGCGCGCGCGCGACGCAGGGGTGCCGATCAAGGTCCCCTCGTAGACGCCGGGTGAGGGGACTCGCCGCCGTAGAGGCGATGAGGTGTTGCAGTGCGGTCTCAGGTGGTCGCACCGGCGCGCCGGGGCAGTTTCCAGCCAGGGCGCGGGAAGTGGCAGGTATAGCCGTGCGGGTAGCGCTCGAGATAGTCCTGGTGCTCCGGCTCGGCCTCCCAGAATTCGCCGGCGGGCGAGACCTTCGTCACGACGCGGCCTGGCCACAGGCCGGAGGCGTTGACATCGTCGATTGTCCGAAGTGCCTCGTCACGCTGCGCCTCGGAGACATAGAAGATCTCCGAGCGATACGACGTTCCGACATCGTTGCCTTGGCGATTCAACGTGGTCGGATCGTGAATCTGGAAGAAGAACTCCAGAAGGTCGCGATAGCTGATACGTGTCGGGTCGAACTCGATTTCGATGGCCTCGGCGTGAGATCCATGGTTGCGATAGGTCGCGTTCGGCACATCGCCGCCCGTGTATCCGACACGTGTGTTGACTACGCCGGGCAGCTTGCGGATCAGGTCCTGCATGCCCCAGAAGCAACCGCCGGCAAGCACGGCACGTTCAAGCTGTGCTGGTTGTCATAAGTCCTCTCTTTCCCCACGTGGACGTTGACGTCGTCGAGAATACGATGGTGCTTCAGCGGCCACAGGAAGCCGCCATTCCGAAGGTGCGCTGACACGGTCTCGAATCGTCGCCAGCGATCGATGCCACCGTGGGCGTCGACCTGCTGGACCGGGTTCACCCTCCCCACACTTCTTCAGTTCAAACAAGATCGCCTGAGACGTCGATGTCGGTCCTCGTGGCCTTCGAAGACGGACAAGCCTTGTGCGCCCCCGCCATGGTCGGTGATCGTGCACTCGCGAGAGGAACGTCGGTTGCGCTGTCCGCCTCGAGTGGACTGGCCATTCACAAGTCGATTACACCGGAAGCGTAGGCACGGGTCTATTGGACGATGGTATGGGTCACGAGGCCCCTCGTCGCATAGATGATCGCCCGCGTCGACCGACACCATCGTCCAATGGATCTGCATTCACGCGGATGCTTCAATGAGCGTGTTCGCACGATGCGGATTTCACACGGGAACAGATCAGGAGGACGAACAATGAATTTTTCCATCCGCGCGCTGCGCAGCGTTCTGGTCGGCCTGGCGCTCCTGGGACCGCTTACTGGTGTCCCACTCGCCTCGGCGCAGAGTGTCACGTCAGAGGAAACCGTACGCTCAGTGAGGCGCATGCTCGAGCGTCTTCCGTACTACGGCGTCTTCGATTTCATCGTGTTCCGAGTGGATCGGGGCACTGTCTATCTCGCCGGCTACAGCTACCAGGGGAACCTCAAGGCCGATGCCGAAATGGCCACGAAACGGGCGAGCACGTTGATGCCGGGCCAAACATTCGACCAGGGGCCAGACGACGTGCACATCGTCAGTCGAAACGCAAGCCAGACCGCACCCGCGGAGCTTCCTGGTGTTCTTCGTGAAGGCCAAGAGCGCCCCGGTTCTCATCTCCGTGAAGTGACCTGCGGTGATCCCCATGTCCCGGGAGGAGCATCCGCGTATCGTGGACCTGCTCCGCGATGTCGAGACACTGGGCTGTCTTCGCCGTGTGCACCACGCGTTCGGTGAAGCACTCCGCGACGAGCAGATGTCTCGCGAGCTCGACTTTCTGGACACCCATGAGCGGTGATTTTTCCGCTGCGTTCCAGCCAGCGGAATGCGAGGGAGCGGATCGCGAAACCCGAATCGGGCCATACCTCTTAGTGTGCCGCAATCACGCTTGGGCGCGACTTGGGCAACGGGTCAGCCCCTA
>CAVTCA010000008.1:0-14045 GCA_963733075.1 uncultured Solirubrobacterales bacterium
AGACGTCGGGCTGGATTGGCGGACTGTCGCTTGTCGGTTCGAGCATGGTGCGAGCGGGTCCCGGGTGGATCCGTCGCTAGAGAAACGGCGGCCGGTGAGCTTTCTTCTGCCGTGAGCGGCGCCGGGGCTGCGCCCGTGGCGCAAGTGCGACGGGGGCGTCGTCGTTCATGGATCAGTTTGGGGCGCCCTGCAATCACCCTCACCTTCCATGGCATCGGAGAGCCCGAGCGACAGCTCGAACCCGGCGAGGACGCGGTCTGGCTCGCGGCCGAGGCGTTCGACGCCGTGCTCGACTCGGTGGCCGGGCGCGAGGACGTCCGGATCACATTCGACGACGGCAACGCCTCCGATCTCGAGCACGCGCTCCCGGCACTCCGCGCCCGCGGCCTCTCGGCAACCTTCTTCATCGTCGCGGGGCGGGTCGGCGAGCCCTCCTTCCTCGATGCCGACGGCGTGCGAGCGCTGGCGGCCGCCGGGATGGCGATCGGCTGCCATGGGATGGAGCATCGTCCGTGGCGCGGACTCGGCGAAGCCGCGCTTCGCGAGGAGCTCGTCGAGGCGAAGGTCCGGCTCGAGGCGATCCTGGACGAGCCGATCACGGAGGCGGCGTGCCCGTTCGGGTCGTACAACCGCAGAGCGCTGCGCGCGTTGCGCGAGGCCGGATACCGACGCGTCTACACCAGCGATGGCGGGACCGCGCATCCCGACGACTGGATCCAGGCCCGGAACACCGTCGGGCCGGACAACTCGGCGGGGCTGATCGAGCGACTGAGCTCGGCGAACGGATCGTGGCGCACGACCGCGTCGCGCCGGATCAAACTTGCTGCGAAGCGATGGTGTTTGGGACTCTCGGGACTCTCGGGGGCGATGTTCGGATGACCGCCGCCCTGATCGCCGTGGCCGTGATCGTCGGGCTCCCCGGCCTCGCCGCGGCGGCTCACCTCGGGTTGCTCGCCCTCGCCTCTCTCTTCTACCGCGAGCCGCGACCCGGACCACACGACCCGATCAGGTTCCTCGTCCTGGTGCCCGCCCACGACGAGGAGCGCGTGATCGGCAACTGCCTGGCCGCGATTGCGGCGGACCGGCGGCCGGGCGACACGCTGCTGGTGGTCGCCGATCGCTGCAGCGACGCGACCGCGACGATCGCCCGCGGGTACGGCGCGATCGTGGTCGAGCGGGACCCGAGCGAGCCGCCCGGCCGGGCCGCGGCCCGCCAGGCCGGCCTCGAGCGGGCGCGCGACCTCGAATGGGACGCGGTGGTGATGCTGGACGCCGATTCGGTGATCGCGCCTGGCTTCCTCGAGAGCTGCGAGCGGGCGCTGGCGTCGGGGGCCGACGCGGTTCAGGCGCGTAGCGAGAGCGCGCGCGGCCGCACCCTGGCGACCGAGGCGTCGCTGGCCGCGTTCACGCTCCAGGGGATCACGATCCCGCGCGGCCGCGACCGGCTGCGCGCGGGAGTGCGACTGCGGGGCACCGGGATGGCGATCCGGCGTCGGATCGCGCTCGAGCACCGGTTCCGGGCGCCGGCGTCCGAGGATCTCGTCTACACCCTCGACCTGCTGCTGGACGGGGTTCGGTGCCGCCACGTCGAGAGCGCCCGGCTGCGGTCCGAGGGGGCCGGCACCTGGAGCTCGTTCGGTGGTCAGAAGGTCCGCTACGAGGCGGGCCGGATGGCGGCGGCGCGGGCCTATCTGCCGCGGCTGCTGCGCAGGGCCTTGCGGCGGCGCGACGCGGCCTGCTTCGAGGCGGCCTGGTTCCTCGCCACCCCTCCGTTTGCGATCGCGGTCCTCTCGCTGCTGCTCGGCCTGGTGCCGGCGCTGGCCGCGGGAGCGTGGCCGCTGGTCGCCGTGCTCGGCGGCGGCCTCGTCGCACTCGCCCTCGCGCTCGTGATCGGCCTGATCCAGGGCCGGGCCGGCCCGCGCACCTGGCTCGCACTGCTCGCAGCGCCCTGGTACCTCGTGTGGAAGGCAGCCGTCCACGTGCGCGCTCTCGCCAGCGTCCTGCGGCGCGACGACTACTACCCACCGACGGCTCGCACGTGACGCCCGCCTCGGCGCAACTTTGACCGTCCGGCGAGCGTTGTTTGAACCGGTGGATACGGATGTCGACGCGCGCGCCAACACCCTGGCGCCCGAAGACCGCGGAATGCTCTCGACCCTCCCCCGGGACCCGCGGGCCGCCGCTCGCACGGAACCGGCTGCGCCGACCGAGACGCAGATCACCCCGATCGAGGCCGGCTCCGAGTGGCTGCGCCTCGCGGACCGGTTTCGCGACCACAACTACCGCCAGCTGTTCGACTACGCCGAGGCGCTCGCCGCGCGAACCGGCTCGACCGCCGAGCATCTCCGGATCGATCACGGAGACGAGCCGATCGGGCTCGCCAGCGTCCGGGTCAAGCGGATGCCCGGGACGGGGATCGCCTACGTCTCGGGGGGGCCGCTGGTCAGAACGGGCGCCAACCGAGATCGAGGCCCGCACCTCGACGCGGTGCTGAAAGCGCTGGTCGGCGAGTACGTCGATCGGCGCCGGCTCGTGCTCCGGATCTCCCCCGCGCTCGGCGACCCCGCCTGGAACGCCGAGCAGGAGCGCCGCTTCCTGGCGGCGCGATTCCTCCAGGTCGACCACCTCTCCCGCTACCGGACGATCGTCGTCGACATCGGCGGGCCGCTGGCCGACGTCCGAGCGGCGTTCGCGAAGAAATGGCGCTACAGCCTGAAGCAGGCCGAGAAGGCGGAGATCTCGGTGACCGAGGGCAGCGATCCCGCCCTGCTCGACCAGTTCGCCCCACTGTTCCGCGAGCTGGTGGCGCGCAAGTCGCTGAGCGTCGATCTCGGGGCCGACTTCTACGGCGCCCTGCAGCGAGCGCTGCCGGCCGAGGAGCGCCTACACGTCGCGATCGCGTCGATCGACGGCGAACCCGCGGCGGGGATCGTCGCGAGCCTGCTCGGCGACACCGCCGTGTATCTGCTGGGCGCCTCGAACGAATCCGGCCGCAGCACCTGCGCGCCCTACCTGCTGCAGTGGAAGACGATCGAGGCGGCGGCCGCGCGCGGGATCCGGTGGTACGACCTCGGCGGCATCGATCCGGACGCCAATCCGGGCGTGCACCGGTTCAAGGCCCGGATGGGCGGCGCCGAGATCTGCGCGCCCGGTCCCTACGAGGCGGCTCCGGGTCGCGTCCGAGCGGGCGCGGTGCGGACGGCGGAGCGACTGTTCCGGGCCGCGCGGGGCCGGCGGGGGTAACGGCTTGACCGCCGCGCCAGGAGGGGGCTCGCGATGACGCCTCTGATCGTCGTGCTCGTGGCCGCCGTCGCCTACCTCGCCGCAGGCGCCGAACCGGGCGAGAAAGCGTCCGTGACCTCCGCCTCGGCGCCGACCTCGGCGAGCAAAGACAGTGACCACGACCACCTCCCGGACCAGTGGGAGCAGCGCTACCACCTCTCGACCTCGAAGAACTCGGCCAAGGGCGACCCCGATCACGACGGCCTCGACAACCGGCGCGAGTACAGGCTGCGGACCAACCCGCGCAAGCGCGACACGGACCGGGACGGCTACAGCGATCGGATCGAGGTGCAGTCCGGCACCAAGGCGACCAGCGCCGAGAGCCGTCCGTTCCCGAACCCGGCGACCACGGGCGTGCCCGCCGGATGGAAGCCATCGAAGACGCTGACCGACGATCTGGAGGTGACCCGCGCCGGCGCCGTGATCGAGGACGTACTGCTCCGGGGTGCGGACATCCTGGTCGACGCGCCCGACGTGACGATCCGCCGGGTGAAGCTCCAGGGGGGCAAGATCCTGAACCAGGTCGACGGCTGCGGCACCGGCATGGTGGTGAGGAACACGACCTTCGAGCCGGTGCCCGGGCAGCCTTACACGCCAACCGACACGCCGGCGATCGGCGAGGGCGGTTACACGGCGGAGGACGTCGAGGTGATCAACCGCGGCGAGGGCTTCCGGGCCTCGGACTGCGGACCGGTGAGGATCGAGAACTCGTACGCCTACGTCCTCGGCGATGACCCGGGGTGCGATCGCAGCCTCCATTCGGACGGCATCCAGGGCTTCAACGCGAGGGGACTCGAGCTCGAGAACGCGAGCCTGATCTTCGGCAACGAGTGCGGAACCTCGCCGTTCTTCATCGGGGACAGCCCGGCGGATCCGAACACCGGCAACTACTCGATCGACCACCTGCTGGTCAGCGGCGCGGGCTACTCGTTCCGAATGGGCGTGCGCGGGTCGGTCACCGGCCTGCGAATCGTCAAGAACGCGTGGGAGTACGGGCCGATGGACGTCAAGTGCTCGGTGATCCGTGACTGGGAGGCGAAGATCGTCACCGTCGACTCCGACTACCAGGTCAAGGGCGTGGCCCGGAAGCAGCCGTGCAACACCGAGGGCGGCGAGTGAGCGAACGAAAGAACACTCCCGCCCTGCTCGTTGCTTGATCAATGAAGATCAGCGTCATCGGACTGGGCTACGTGGGGGCCGTTTCGGCGGGCTGCCTCGCGCGTCGTGGCCACGAGGTCGTCGGCGTGGACGTCAACCCGCGCAAGGTCGCGTCGATCAACGACGGCGTCAGGCGCCCGTGCTCGAGCCCGGGCTGCCCGAGGCGATCGCCGAGGCGGTCGAGTCGGGGCGCCTGCGGGCGACCCACGATGCGGCGGAGGCGGTCCGGGCGACCGACGTCTCGCTGATCTGCGTCGGCACGCCGTCGGGCTCGCAGGGATCGCTCGACCTGGCGGCCCTCGAGCGCGTCTGCGCCGACATCGGCGCGGCCCTGCCCGACCGCTCGAGCGCCGGCACACGGTCGTGGTTCGCAGCACCGTGCTCCCGGGAACCAGCGAGGGGACGATCATCCCCGCGCTCGAGCGGAGCTCGGGCCTGGGCGCGGGCAGCGACTTCGGCGTCGCCGTCAACCCGGAGTACCTGCGCGAGGGCAGCGGCGTCGCCGACTTCGACGACCCCGAGAAGACCGTGATCGGAGAGCTCGACGCCGCGAGCGGCGATCCGATCGCCGAGATGTACGGGGACTTCGCGGAGACGATCTTCCGCGTGCCGATCCGCGTCGCCGAGGCCGCGAAGTACGTCGACAACGCCTTCCACGCGCTCAAGGTCGGCTTCGCCAACGAGGTCGGCGCCCTCAGCGTCGAGTTCGGGATCGACTCGCACGAGCTGATGGAGATCTTCAAGGCCGACCGAAAGCTCAACATCAGCGAGGCCTATCTGACACCCGGGCTTCTGCTTCGGCGGCTCGTGCCTGCCCAAGGACCTGCGCGCGCTCGTGCACCGGGCCAAGGGATCGCACGTCGACGTGCCGATCCTCGAGAGCGTCCTCGAGGTCGAACGAGGCCCACTTCCGCCGCACCTACGAGCTGCTGACGGCGAACGGACGCCGGCGGATCGGGCTGTTCGGGCTCGCGTTCAAGCCCGGCACCGACGAGCTCCGCGAGAGCCCGTTCGTCGAGCTGGCCGAGCGTCTGATCGGCAAGGGCTACGACCTTCGCATCTACGACCCCTCGATCCACCTGCCGAGCCTCACCGGCACCAACCGCGAGTACATCGAGGAGCACCTGCCGCACCTCAAGCAGCTGCTGGCCGAGACCGCCGGACGAGGTCGTCGAGCACGCCGAGACGTGCGTCGTCGCGTCGCGCGCACGCCGAGGTCGGCCGCGCGCTCGCCGGCGCCAACGGCCGGATGATCGTCGACCTCGTCCGGCTGCCCGACAAGCCGCTGAACTCGAGCGCGATCGCCGAGTACCACGGTGTCGCCTGGTAGGGCGCTCATCCTGGTCGAGAACCTCTCGGTTCCCTTCGATCGGCGGGTCTGGCAGGAATGCCTGGCGCTCCGCGAGGCCGGCTACGAGGTCTCGGTGATCTGCCCCCAGGGGGACATCGCAGGATCGTGAGCCCGTACGCGACGATCGACGGGGTCGAGATCCACCGCTACCCGCTGACCGCGGCCACCGAGGGGTGGTCCGGGTACCTGCGCGAGTACGCCGGCCGCGATCTGGCGCTCCTGGCGGCTCGCTCGGCGCCTCGGCCGGTTCGACGTCGTTCACATCTGCAACCCGCCGGATCTGCTCTTCCTCGTCGCCCTGCCGCTGAAGCTGCGCGGCGCCCGGGTGATCTTCGACCAGCACGACCTGGTGCCCGAGCTGTACCTGTCGCGCTTCGGCCGCGGCAAGGACCTGCTCTACCGCGCGCGTGGTGGCGCTCGAGCGCCTCACCTATCGGGTCGCGGACGTCGTTCATCGCCACCAACGAGAGCTACCGGCGGCGTCGCACTCGACCGCGGCCGCAAGGCATCCGGAGCGCGTCTTCGTCGTCCGCAGCGCGCCCGACCTCGAGCCGCTTCAGCGGCGGCGCCCCCGACCCGGCGCTGAAGCAGGGCAAGCCCAACCTGCTCTGCTACCTCGGCGTCATGGGGCCGCAGGACGGCGTCGACTACGCCCTCGAGTGCGCTCGCCGAGCTGCGGGAGATGCGGCGACGACGACTGGCACGCCGTGTTCGTCGGCTCGGGCGACTGCTTCGAGCGAGATGCGCGACGCTCTCAAGCCGGCTCGGGCTTGAGGATCGCGTCACGTTCACCGGCCGGATCCCGGACGAGCGACCTGCTGCGCTACCTGTCGACCGCGGACGTCGCCCTCTCCCCGGACCCGCACAACCCGCTCAACGACGTCTCGACGATGAACAAGATCATGGAGTACATGGCCGTCGGCCTGCCGATCGTCTCGTTCGACCTGCGCGAGGCGCGCGTGTCGGCCGGCGACGCCGCCCGCTACGCCGCCTGCAACGACACCGACGGCGTTCGCCGCCGCCACCTCCGCGCTCCTCGACGATCCCGCCGAGCGCGCGCGGCTGGGGCGGATCGGGCAGAGCCGGATCGCCGGCTCGCTCAGCTGGGAGCACTCGAAGGCGCACCTGCTCGCCGGCTACGAGCGGGCGATCGGCAACGCGGCCGAGCCCTCGGCGACACTCCTGGAATCGCGAGAAGCCGGCGCCCGCTAGCTAGGGCGCCACCTTCGGCGCCAGCCGCCGAAGCCCGCGCCGCGCGCGGTAGGTCCCCTGGGCGGCGAGCCGAGAGGCGATCCGGAGTCGCTCGCCGAACTGCGACGCGCTCTCCGCGGCCGGCGCGGGCCCGAGCTCGGTGCGGCGGATCTCGAAGCGGTCCGAGGCCGCGGCGGCGACCTCGGCCGCGCTCAGGCCGCTGCTGCTCTGAACCACGGCGAACAGGCCGGGATCCGCGGCGTCGAAGAGCCGCGCGAGGTCGGCTCCGGACGCGCCGGCGTCGCTCCAGACGCTGAGCCGCGGGTCGACGTGCAGGTGCGCCGGCGCCGCCGGGTCGTCGGCCCAGAGGTGGTCGCGGGCGACCAGAGAGAGGTCCTCCGCGGCGAGCAGGTAGAGCGTGTACTCGGTCCAGTCGCAGTAGCTGGTCAGCAGCACGTCCATCCAGGGGCGCCCCGCGACCGCCTCCAAGCGCCGCTGGACCGCCTCGAGTACCGCGGTCGAGAGCACGGCCGGGGTCACGTTGATCCCCGGCCGCTCGAGCTCGGGGTCGAGGTCGAGCAGATCGGCCGAGTCCCGCCACCAGCGGGCGTGGACCGTACGCGGCTCGGGCTCCAGCAGCGCGCGACCACCGGGGAGCAGCCGCTCGCGGGTGATCGGCTTCACCGCCAGCACGTCGGGGTCGAGCGTCAGCACGTAGCGCGCCCCGGTGATCGCCGGAGCGTTGAGCTTGATCACCTGCTGTCGCTGCCAGGGACGGATCTGCCATGGGCGGCTGAAGCGCTCGAAGGCGGGGAAGTACTCGTCCTCGACCACCAGCCGCAGCGGCAGCTCCGGCCAGTTCGCGAGATAGCGGCCGATCCGTTCGGCCTCGTCGCCGCGGGCGACGATGACCAGCTCGTCGAGCAGGCCCGGTGCGTAGTGCAGGAGCGAGCTCAGCAGCAGATCGAGCCGCGCGAGGTTGTCGCCGTAGTGGCGGCCGCTGAGCTTGAGCGGCAACAGGCCGCTAACCGACGGTGTCTCCTTCGTGGTGGTCATCCGCGGCCTACCCGGAGGGTCGCTTGGCCGCCGCCGGCCGCGGGCCGGGGACGATCGTCAGGGCGCCGGCCTCCTCGGCGGGCGCCTTCGCCGAGCCGCCGAAGCGCGGCAGGTGGCGCACGATCGGCAGGGTCCGGAGCGCGCCCAGATCGCGGCGGCGCAGGAACGGCGCCTCGAACGCGAGGTGGAAGCCCCAGCAGAGCGCGAGGATCAGCGGCAGGCCGACGACGAGCATGAGCCCGAAGCCGACGAGCGGCGCCAGGTCGAGTGGCCCGAACGCGTACTTGTTGAGCAGCAGGACGATCGGGGCGTGGATCAGGTAGATGCTGTACGAGAACAGCCCGAGCCAGAGTGCCGTCGGCGAGGCGAGCACGCCGCGCGCGGGCGCTCCGGCGCCGGCGTGCATGAGCGCCAGCGACGCGGCGACGCCGACGCCGAACAGGATGTCCATCCAGAAGAAGTGCCCGACGACCCATTCCGAGCCCTGCGTGGCCGCGATCAGGACGAAGGCGCCGAAGCTCGCTGCGGCAACCGCGGCGAGCGGCTTTCGCAGCGAGGCGGCGCGCCCGCCGCCGCCGAGCTGGACGGCCCAGACGCCGAGGGCGAACAGGGCCAGGAACTGCGGCGTGACGTGACTGATCTTGTCCAGCGGCGCGCCGAGGCCGGCGATCGCGTGCGCCGCCAGGACCACGGCCGCGGTGGCGATCACGGCCGTCGCCAGGCTCGTCCACCGCCCGAGCAGCAGGATCAGGGGGAAGACGAAGTAGATCTGCCACTCGACCGCGATCGACCAGAAGGCGCCGTTCGGCGACTCGCTGCCGATCACGTCCTGCAACAGCAGGCCATGGACGGCGAAGCCCTTGGCGATCGCCGACGCCTCGAGCTCGGGACGCAGGAGCAGCGCCGTGACGACGACCGAGATCACCAGCGCCGCCCAGTAGGCGGGGATGATCCGCCAGGCCCGCCGGCGGACGAACCGCTTCACCCCGCCGGGCAGCTTCCATCCGTTGCGCATCGGCACCAGCGCGAGCGAGAAGCCGGAGACGACGATGAACACGGCGACCGCCATGTGGCCGTAGAGCAGGCCCCCGAGCCACCACGGTCCGTTGTCGGCCGGGAACCCGGGCCAGGTGGTGAGCCAGATGTGGTGGAGGACGACGAACAGCGCCGCCGCCCCCCTGATCCCGTCGATCCAGGGAACGCGGCCGCTGGCCCGGCCGCCGCTGGTCACCGGTGCGGTTCGAGAGGCCATGGCGCCATCTCAGCCGGCGGGTGCGCCGCGATCACTCATTGATCGTCCGGCGCGCCTCCTGCCAGAGGCGGCGGGCGGTTCCGCCGATCCGGTCCCGCGGCTTACCGGTGGCTTCGTCGGCTCCGTCCTCGGCCGCCCCGTTCGCCCCGTTGTCGCTGCCGTGCGAGGTGCCGTTGCCGTTCGTGGTCGGCGCGGCGATCGTCTCGACCAGCTGCCGTTCCTCGGGGCTCGCGTGCCCGTTGCTCGCCGGCAGCTGAGCCGGGTTGTCGGGAATCCAGAGGGTGACCTCGCGCCTCACCGGCTGGCGCTCCGGGAGCTCCGCCGGGGACGCGTGCTCGGGCAGCGCCGGCGCGCCGCCGTTCGGCGTCGGCCCGGGCGGGAGGTAGCGCCGGCCCGGGTCGAACGGCGGCCGTTCGCCGCGCAGCGCCTTGATCGCGTCGATCAGCGTGATCGCGATGAACAGGAGGATCGCGCCGAGCGCGAACACGACCACCAGCATCCGCAGCTTGCCCGAGGCCTTCAGCTGGGCCTCCTGGGGGACCACCACCTGCTGGGTGTCGATCCTGTACTCCGGGTCTACGTTTTGAATCTCCTGCATCCGGAGGAGCTCCTTGCGGGCGGCGGCGTTGAGCAGCTCAGCGGTGCGAACCGCCGCTGCCGGGGTGGGTCCCGTGCCGGTGACGTTGACGACCGGAGCGGTGAAGCCGAACTCGACGCTGGGGGCGACCGTGTAGCCCGGATCGGCGCCGCGCGTCTCCAGCTGCTCGCGGGCCGCGTCGCTGCTCAGCCGGCTCGCCAGCACCTGGGCGACCACCGACTGGTCCGAGTAGCGGGTGTAGGGGTTGTCGGAGTTGACGTCGAGCAGCGACGGGTCGCGGTCGATCTCGTCGAGGCTCGGGGGCTCCGGGGGATTGACGAGGATGAAGCTCGAGGTCGCCTCGTACACCGGGCTCTTGACCGCCACGACGTAGAACGCTCCGGCCAGGGTCAGGGCGATGATCGGCAACGTGACCAGCTTGTGTTGCCAGATCTTTCGTGCGGCCAGTAGCAGATTCAAGAGTCAGCCTCCCTCGGCAGGTGGGTCCAGTTGGTGCTGGGCGATCACGGCACTTACACCAACGTTTCGAGGAGCCCCACGCGTACGCGACTCCCGCTCCCTTTCGGCCAGCCGCCAACAGACCCCGATCAGGCCGATGACGAGCGCGGTGACGTTGATGAACATCGGGAAGGAGAGCGCGTCGAAGGTGAGCGCGCAGGCGGCCGCGGCGAATCCCGCGCCGGCGAGCGCGGCGCACAGGAGGCGCAGGTCGGGGTCCGCGCTGCGGCGCCGGGCGATCAGCGCCGAGACCGGGGGGAGCACGAAGAAGATGCTCACGGCGACGATGCCGACCGTGCCCAGCTCGACCGCCGTGAGCAGGAACTGGTTGTCGAAGTTGAACAGCTGGTTCTCGGCGATGTAGGTGCCGCCGCCCTGGCCGAACCAGGGCGCGGCCTCCCAGAGCGCCGCGGCGTGCGGGTAGTCGTTGATCCGGTAGACGATCGAGGAGTCGTTCGTCCCCGCCGTGAACAGCTCGGCGAGCGTGCCGATCAGGCCGTGCGCGGTCATGAACGCCGCCGCGACGGCGAACGGGACGGCGAACAAGGCGCCGAGGCGTGGCAGCGGGGGCATCAGGACGACCACGACGGCGAACCCGACCACGAGCGAGATGATCGCCGAGCGCGACACCGACGTGAGCACGCCGAGGCTGATCAGGGCGACCGGCGCCCATCGGATCAGCGGGCTGCGGGCGCGGTCGTGGAGCCCGAGGTAGATCGCGATCGGGATCAGCATCCCGGCCACCACCCCGAGCTCGATCGGCGTGATCGCGGTCCCGGTGACGCGATTGAGGCCATCGCGCACGGTGATCGCGGGATTGTCCGAGTTGACGGCGAAGCCGGGCAGGTCGCGTAGGTACTGGGCCAGATCGAGGTCGAACCAGTACTGGAGCCCGGCGACCACCCCGCAGAACGCCCCGCCCCAGACCAGTGCCCTGAGCACCCGCCGCACGTCCTCGAGCGAGCGACAGCCATTCGGCGGCGACGATCGCGACGCCGGTGACCACCGCGAACCGGATCAGCATCCGGTCGGCGCCCGCCAGCTCGGTGGCCGTGAGCAGGCCCCTGTCCATCGCGAGGTAGGACGCCAGCACGCTGATCCAGAGCACGCAGAGCACGATCCGCACCGGGGCCGAGACGCGGTCGCGCTCGCGGACACCGAGCACGACCGCGACCGAGAGGACGACGAACGTGCACAGCCCGAGCAGCGACGCCGGGTAGCCCACGGCGCCGAGGCCGCTCAGGACCGTGTCCGACGGGATCACCATCACGGCAAGCGCGAACAGCTGCAGCAGGCCGATCGCCAGGGCCCGGTAGGAGAACGCGTCGACTGCCACCCGGGCATCAACGGCCACGGGGCCTCGATCCCGGGATGCATGGCTGGTCGCAGCGAGTCTCACGAACCTCGGAAGACGAACGCCTCGCCGTCGGCGAATCTTCTGACTCGGAAGGCAGCGCCAACCGGAAGACGACCACGCCCACAGGCGTTGGTTGGCGGATGGGACCGACCGACTGCGATCGCCGCCCCGCCCGACCGTGAGCGCTCCCGCCAAGACCGAGGAGATCGGGCTGGAGCCGGAGCCCGGGCGCGAGGTGGAGCACGATGCCGATCAGCCGATCGAGCGGATGGTGGGCAAGGGGATCACCTGGAAGCTCACCGGTCAACTCGCGATCCAGAGCATCCGCCTGCTCACGGTCGCGATCCTGGCGCGCTTCCTCAGCCCCGAGGAATACGGAACCGCGGCGATCGCGGTCGCCCTCGCCGCCTTCGCCCCGACCGTCGCCGACATGGGCATCGGATCGGCTCTGGTTCAGATCGACAAGGCGCCGAGGATGGTTCGCTCGACCGCGTTCTGGACCTCGATCGCCTTCGGCACGGCCCTGTTCTTGATCTTCGCCGCGGCCTCCGGCCCGATCGAGGCGTTCCTCGGCAAACCGGGCGTAGGAGTGATGGTGGTGGCCGGCGGGCTGACGTTGGCGATCTACTCGATCGGCTCGACCAGCCAGGCCGTGTTCATGCGCGGGATGCACTTCCGCAGCATCGAGCTGCGCAGCTGGGTCGCGCTGCTCGTCGGCAGCGCCGTCGGCATCACCGCGGCGGCGTCCGGCGCCGGCGCCTGGGCGCTCGTTCTGCAGCAGATCGCCCTGATGCTCGCGCTGGCAACGGCCCTGTGGTGGCGCGCCGGCTGGCACCCGAGCTTCGAATTCTCGATCGAGGCCTTCCGCAAGCTCACCTCGTACGCGCTACGGATCGTCGGCGGCCGCTGGGCGCGGCTGGCGGAGCTCCTCGTTCTCTCGCTGATGATCGGCCATTACGCCAGCGTCGCCGACCTCGGGACGTGGACCTTCGCGATGAGCATGGTGATCCTGCCCCTCACCCTGATCGCGATCCCGATCGCCGAGGTGCTGTTCTCGGCCTTCTCGAGGCTCCAGTCCGAGCCCGAGCGGATGGCCGCGCTGTGGCTGCGCAGCATCGGCTTCCTGGCGGCCGTGCTGCTGCCCCTGCTGCTCGGCCTGATCGTGGTCAGCCCGGACCTGGTCCCGGTCGTCTTCGGCGCCCGCTGGGAGGTCTCGGTCGGCGTGCTTCAGATCCTCAGCATCGTGGTGATCATCCGGGGCCTGCAGTCCTGGGGCACCGTCTATCTCGACGCGATCGGGCGTCCCGAGGTAACGATGTGGACGCAGCTCGCCTCACTCTGCCTGACGCCGGTGGCCGTGGTGTTCGGGGTCCAGTGGGGGATCGAGGGCGTCGCGATCTGCTTCGTGATCAGCCAGCTGATCACGGTCGAGATCCCGATGTTCATCTTCGTCATCTCCGAGATGAAGGTCTCGCCGCGGACGGTGGGGGCGCGGCTCTCCGGTGTCTTCGCGGCCTCGCTGGTGATGGCCGCCGCCTGCTTCGTCGGCCGCCAGGCGCTCGAGTCGCTCGGGGTCGGGATGGCCGGCCGGGCGGTGCTGACGATCGGGCTCGGGATCGTCGTCTACACGCTCGCGCTGCGGGTGCTGGCGCCGGAGATCGTCCGGAGCACGCTGGATCTCGCGCGCGAGCGGCTGCGGAAGCTCCTCGACGCCCGTCGCCGCCGGCCCGCCCTGCAGGCATGAGCCGCGCGCGTCCGCACGGCAACCCGCCCGCGATCTCGATCGGGCTCGCGGTCCGCAACGATCCGGAGCGGGTCGGGCGCTGCATCGAGTCGGTGCTGGCCCAGGACCTCACCGATCTCGAGCTGGTGATCTGCGACAACGCTTCCGACGACGGGACCCCGGAGACGCTCAGGGGCTACGCGCGCGAGGACCGCCGCGTCAAGGTCAACCTGAACCCGATCAACATCGGCTCGCACGAGAACATGAACCGTGCGCTCGAAGCGTCGCAAGGGCACGCTGTTCCGCTGGATCAGCGCCGACGATTGGCTCGAGCCGGGGGCCCTGACGACCGCGACGGCGGCGCTGGCCGACCGGCCGGACGCGATCGGGGTGACCTCGGGGTTCGTCCTCCACAGTCCGGGCGCCGCGCCGAGGTTCGAACGCTACGCGGGCGAGTTCCCGATGCTCCTCGGACCCCGCCGAGCGATTCGAGCGCATGCTCTGGTTCTTCCACGCCGGCGACGCCAAGTACGACCCGATCTACGGGATCTACCGGCGGGAGCAGCTGATGCGCACCGG
>CAVTCA010000009.1:0-18668 GCA_963733075.1 uncultured Solirubrobacterales bacterium
CCTTGAATCCCTCGCGGAGCGCGCGGGCCGGACTCGCCCGTCTACTCCATTCGGGGATCGAACTAACCCGGTTTGGCTAGGAGACGCGAACGGAGTCCGGTCGCTGCTCCGGTTGCACGGAGACCGAGCGCGGCGGTCCGTGCGGCACCGGGGACCGCCCGAGCAGCGTGCTCACCGCCGCCCGGTTCGCCTCCCGACGGAGCCGGCCCTCCTCCCCGCGTCCCGCGTAGACCGAGCGGATCCCGTTGCGGAGCAGCACCGCGGCGAAGTAGAGCGCGCGGTGCGCCCAGGAGAAGTGCTTGCGCGCATAGACGATCCGGTTGTAGGCGCTGAGGCTCTCGATGCCGGGCGCCACTCGGGCGTCGGCCCCGTGGTGCATGATCGTCATCGTTGGCAGGTGGCGGATCGTCCATCCAGCAGAGCTGATCCTGCGGCAGAAATCGGTCTCCTCGGAGTACATGAAGAAGCGCTCGTCGAGGAAGCCGGCGGACTCGATCGCCTCGCGGCGGACGAGCATGAACGAGCCACTGGTCCAGTCGCAGTCGGTCTCGCGGTCGTAGGCGCCCGCGTCGAGCTCGCGCTCCCCGAGCCAGCGCGGTCGCCCAGGTAGATGCTCGGCCGAGAGAGCATCCCCGAAGGCTCGGAGCGCGTTCGGAAAGTATCTGATCGTGCGGTCGAGTCGGCCCTCCGGGTTGACCTGCCGTACGCCGACGAGCCCGACGTCCTCGCGACTCTCCATCGCTCGGATCAGATCGCCGATCGTGCCCTGCCAGAGCTCGGTGTCCGGGTTCAGGAACAGGACGTAGCGCGCGTTGCAGGTGACCAGCGCCTGATTGTTGGCGTAGGCGAAGCCGCGGTTCTGACAACGCACGACACGAGCCTGGGGAAACCCGGCGCTGACGAGCTCCGCCGAGTGGTCGCGCGAGTCCGTGTCCACCACCACCACGTCGGCGCGAACGTCGCCGAGATGGGCGAAGACGCTCCGCAGGCACGGCAGAATCCACAGCGCACTGTCGTGCGTGACGATGATGATCGCGAGGTCATCCATGCCGTTCGATCAACGTTCTCGCCCGGGGCCCGCTTCCGCGGGACGGGTGGGCGGGCGAGGCCTCGGCGAGGCTTAGCGGGGGGACCCGGGCCTCGAGCTGTGACGCGCGCGCTCGGCCTCCCCGCCCCCGTTGCGGGCGGGCGCCGGGGTCGCCTTCGGCGTCCCGTTCGAGGTCGGCCCGCGGCTGACCGACGGCGCCCCGTTACGCTGCGGCGCCTTCTTGGGCCGGGGGGCGGTCTTCGACTCCGGCTTCGGCGCTTGGTTCGCCTTCGCCGCTCGAGCCGCCTTCGCCGCTCGGTTCGCCTCCGCGGCCGCCTTCCGGCGCCGGCTACGTCGCGAGCCCTTCACCCGCACCGGCCGGCCATTTGCCCGCTCGGGGCGCGGCTTCGGTGAACCCATATCGGCGCCGGTCGCGCGGTCCTCGACCGCTCGAGGGCTGAGCTCGGCGGCTTCGACGGTCGGCGCGAACCCGGTCGCACGGCGGCGCTCGGCTTCGATCCGTCGCTCCGAGACCGTGCCCAGCTGCCTCGCCCAGGCGCGTACGCGCCTCCAGGCGAGCGTCACGCCACGCCGGAGACCTTTCAGACCGCGCTCGGCGATCGCGCCCAGTCGCCTTGCCGAGTCCCGGATCAACGTCGCCGCTGCCGCCCGAGCGCGCCCGAGCGCGCTCAGGGCGCTCATCGCCCAGGCCTTGGCCCTGGCGGCGCCAGCGCGCAGTCCGCCCAGCAGGCGATGACGCGAACCGGCGGTCGGCGGCGGCGCGGCGGTCCGATCGCGTTCGGCGGCCGTGCGCCACGCGCCCGCCAGGGCCGAGATCGAGAGGATCGCGGCGCACCCGCAGATGAACAGAAAGAGGCCCGCCGCGAGAGCGACCACGTGCTTCGGGCCGCGGGTCTCGGCTCGGACCTGGGGCGCACCGAACCCGGTCACCTGCAGCCGGCGTGCGTCGGGAACGTTCTCGCCGGCCGCCTTTGTGTCGAGGTAGTCGTTGAGGCCAGCAACCGCGGCGTTCGCGAGCTGGGCGGCCCCGGCGACGTCCGGCGCCTGAGTCTCGATATCGATCATCGGCAACGGCAGGTCGTCGGTGCTTGTCGCCGGGCTGGTCGTGAGCAGGTAGGCGTTGGGCTTGCCGGCGGCGCTGGTGAGCACGACGGGCAGCTCGCCCTCGATCTCGACCCCCGCGTGCAGCTGGCCCGGGCGCAGGCCGGCGCGGCGGGCGATCGCCGCCTTCACCTCACCCTCCGTCATCAGGTTCGCGAGCAGCCCGGCGCGGATCCCGAGCGTCCCCGAGCCTCGCGGCGAGACGTCAACGACCTGCGAGTCGGGGGTGTCGACAAGGATCCGTCCAGTGGCGATCCCGACCTCGAACTTGCGGCTCTCCGGCGGGATCGTAACCGTGTAGGCGATCGCAAACGCGGCGAAGATCGAGGCCAGTGCGGCGAGCGCGACGAGAATGCGCCGCCGCCAGAGCTCGCGGAGGATCGTTACAGCTTCCATCAGGTGTCTTCTCGGCGGGCGGACAGCCACCGCCCCACTCTCGATGAACGGAGCGTCGCGGGCCTTTCTTGCGACGCGTGGCGACTTCTTTTCGGTCACGCAAGTGGGCTCGGTGCGGCGCCGTTCATTCAGAGCGTGCGCGAGAGGAAGATCAACCTCAGTTTTCACGGCATCGGGACGCCGCCAAGACCGCTGGATCCGGGCGAGGATCGGGTCTGGCTCGAACCCGACCGGTTCGAGGCGGTGCTCGACGCGGTCGCCGGTCGCGACGACGTCCGGCTGACCTTCGACGACGGGAACGCCTCGGATGTCGAGCACGCGCTCCCGGGCCTGCGCCGGCGGGGACTGACCGCGACCTTCTTCGTCGTCGCCGGGAGGCTGGGCGCGCCCGGGTTCCTCGACGAAGCCGGCGTCAGGGAGCTCGCCGGCGCCGGCATGGGCATCGGTTCCCATGGCATGCGCCATCGCCCCTGGCGACGCCTCGACGACCGCGCCCTGAGCGAGGAGCTGGTGGATGCGAGGACGGTGCTCGAGCGGGTCATGGGACGTCCGGTCACCGAGGCCTCCTGCCCTTTCGGTTCCTACGACCGCCGCGTTCTTCGCGGCCTGCGGCGGCACGGCTACCGCCGCGCATACACCAGCGACGCCGGGACGACCCGCGAGGACGACTGGCTGCAACCGCGAAACACGGTCGTCCGAGAGAGCACGGCCGGCCTGATCGAGCTGATCGCGGCCGGCGAGGCGTCGAAGCGCGCGCTGGTCTGCCGACGGGCGAAGCTGCTCGTGAAGAGGTGGCGGTGACCGTGGCCGGCGTCGTCCGAGTCGCCCCGATAACGGACGCGGACGTCCCCGCGGTCGCCGACTTCCTGCACGCGAACCTCAACGGCCGCGTCTCCGCCGGCCACTGGGCGGAGGCGCTCGACGTGCCGTGGGAGGTGGAGCGCCCCAACACCGGCTTCATGCTGCTCGACGAGGGCGTCGTGGTCGGGGTCCAGCTCGCGTTCTACTCCGAGCGGCTGATCGAGGGGCGCCACGAGCGTTTCTGCAATCTGGGTGCCTGGTGCGTGCTGCCCGACTACCGCTTCCACGGCCTGCGCCTGCTCAAGTCCGCGCTCGACCAAGAGGGCTATCACTTCACCGACCTCTCCCCGAGCGGCAACGTCGTCGACATCAACTCGCGGCTCGACTTCCGCTTTCTCGACACCTCGACCTTCCTGGTGCCCAACCTCCCGTGGCCGGGAACCGGCGGGGCGAAGATCAGCTCCGATCCGGGCGTGATCGAGCGGGCGCTCGAGGGTCGTGACCTGCAGCTCTACAGGGATCATGCGACGGCCGGCGCGGCGCGCCACCTCGTGCTGATCAAGGGCGCGGACTCGTGCTACGTCGTCTTTCGCAAGGACCCGTGGAAGCGGCTGCGCGCGTTCGCGACCGTGCTCCACGTCGGCAACCCGGCCCTCTACCGCGAGCTCGCCGGCCCCTTGGCTCGCCACCTGCTGATCCACCACGGCGCCGTCGGAACGCTGGTCGAGCCGCGAATCGTCGGCCATCGCCCGCGGCTCTCGGTCGCGATCCGATCGCCGCGGCGGAAGATGTTCCGCAGCGACGACCTCGGTCCGGCGCAGGTCGACTACCTGTACAGCGAGCTGGTCTGCGTCGCATGGTGAGGCTCCACACCCAGCTCCACCATCCGCTGGCCGAGCAGGCCGCCGGCCGAGGCGACCGACCCGCGTTGACCTTCGACGACGTCACCCTGACCTACGCCGAGCTGTGGCAGTTGGTACTGGCGTTCGCGGCCGGCATGCGCGGGCTTGGCCTCGTCCGCGGCGAGCGCGTTGCCGTCTACCTCGAGAAACGCATCGAGGCCGTGGTCGCGCCGTTCGGCAGCTCAGCCGCCGGCGCCGTTTTCCTGCCGATCAATCCGTTGCTGCGGCCGCGGCAGGTCCGCCACATACTCGACGACAGCGGCGCTCGCGTGCTGGTCACCTCGGCCGAGCGCCTTGAGCTGCTCGACGAGGAGCTGCGCGCGAACGAGACGATCGAGCACGTGGTGGTGACCGGCGAGCCGGCGAGCGCGCACGACTCGCGGTGGGCCGTACACGGGTGGGAGGAGCTGTGCGCGGGCACGACCGAGCCCAGCGCGGGGATCGACCTCGACCTCGCCGCGATCCTCTACACGTCGGGCAGCACCGGGCAGCCCAAGGGCGTCGTACTCTCGCACCGCAACCTGCTCGTCGGCGGGCAGAGCGTCAGCCAGTACCTCGGGAACAACGAGCGCGACCGCATCCTCGCGGTCCTGCCGCTCAGCTTTGACGCGGGCTTCAGCCAGCTGACGACCGCGTTCGCGGTCGGCGCCGAGGCCGTGCTGGTCAACTATCTGCTGCCGGGAGACGTGGTCCGGCTCTGCGCGAAGCATCGGATCACCGGCCTGACCTGCGTCCCGCCGCTGTGGAACCAGCTCGTCGACCAGAGCTGGCCCGAGGCGGCGACCGCGGCGATGCGGTACTTCGCGAGCACCGGCGGCCGGATGCCGGCGGCGACGCTCGAGCGGCTCCGGGCGACCTTTCCAGGCGCCGACCCGTATCTGATGTACGGGCTGACCGAGGCCTTCCGGTCCACCTACCTCGATCCGGCGGAGGTCGACGCTCGCCCCGACTCGATCGGCAAGGCGATTCCGAACGCCGAGATCCTCGTCGTGCGCGAGGACGGTGCGGAGTGCGACCCCGGCGAGGTCGGCGAGCTGGTCCATCGCGGCGCCCTGGTCGCGATGGGCTACTGGAACGATCCCGAGCGCACCGCGGCGCGCTTCAAGCCCGTCCCGAACCCGGAGCCCGCCGTGCCCACGCCCGAGACCGCGGTCTTCTCCGGCGACCTCGTCAAGCGCGATGACGAGGGCTTCCTCTATTTCGTCGGCCGCAAGGACGAGATGATCAAGACCTCGGGCTATCGGGTCAGCCCAACCGAGATCGAGCAGGTCGCTCACGCGACCGGGTTGATCGGCGACGCAGTGGCCCTCGGCATCGACGACGAGCGGCTCGGCCAGCGGATCGTGCTCGTGGCGAGCCCGGCCGATGGCCGGCTGGAGCCCGATGAGCTGCTCGCGGCGCTCCGTCGGGAGCTGCCGCTGTACATGGTGCCCTCGAGCATCGTCGTGCGTCCGTCCGTCCCCCGGTCTCCCAACAACAAGCTCGATCGCAACCGCGTTCGCGAGGAGCTCGCCGGCACATGACTGATTCGCCGGCGCCGATGGCTCTTCCGCGAGCCCACCCCGGGCTGGGGGGCATCCCGCTCGAGCGTCTCGCCGAGCGCGTCGGCTCGACCCCGTTCTTCGCCTACGACCGCGCCGCGCTCACCGATCGCGTCGGGCTGCTGCGCTCGACGCTGCCCGCCGGGATCGAACTCGGCTACGCGGTGAAGGCGAACCCGATGCCGGCGGTCGTCCAGCACCTCAGCACCCTGATCGACTCGTTCGACGTGGCCTCCGCCGGGGAGATGCGGGTCGCGCTCGATACGCCGGTTCCCCCGGAACGGGTGAGCTTCGCCGGACCCGGGAAGACGCCGGCCGAGCTCGCGCAGGCGATCGCGGCCGGGGTCATGATCGAGCTCGAGTCGGAGACCGAGGCGGCCCGCGTGGTCCAGATCGGCGAACGGCTGGGCGTCCGCCCACGGGTCGCGATCCGGATCAACCCCGACTTCTCGGTCAAGGGGTCCGGAATGCGGATGGGAGGCGGCCCGCAGCAGTTCGGTATCGACGCGGAGCGCGTCCCGGCCCTGCTCGCCACCCTCGCCGAGGCGGAGGTCGAGATGCTCGGGTTCCACCTGTTCGCAGGCTCGCAGAACCTGAACGCGGAGCTCCTCTGCGAAGCCCAACGCGCGACGGTGGCGCTCGCCCTGCGGCTAGCGGAGACCGCAGCCGATCCGATCCGGTACCTCAACATCGGCGGCGGGTTCGGAATTCCCTACTTCGACGGCGACCGGCCGCTGGACCTTCCCGCGATCGGGGAGAACCTCGCGGACCTGCTCAGGGATGCGATCCGGCCGAACCTCCCCGACGCCGGCGTGGTCGTCGAGCTCGGCCGCTACATCGTCGGCGAGTGCGGTGTCTACGTGACCCGGATCGTCGACCGCAAGCGCTCGCGCGGAAAGACCTTCCTGGTCGTCGACGGCGGGCTTCACCACCAGCTCGCGGCCTCGGGGAACTTCGGACAGGTGATCCGGCGCAACTATCCCGTGACGATCGCGAACCGTGCTGCGGGACCCGACGATGAGCCGGTCAGCGTCGTCGGATGCCTGTGCACGCCGCTCGACCTACTCGCCGACGAGGTCGCGCTGCCGCAGGCCGAGGTCGGCGACCTCGTGGTCATCTCCCAGGCCGGTGCCTACGGGCTGACGGCCAGCCCGACGGCCTTCCTCAGCCATCCCGCACCGGCGGAGGTGCTGGTCTAGCGATGGAGCCGCTCGCGGTGATAGCCATCGCGGTCGCCCTGCCGGGTCTCGCCGCCGCGGGGCACCTCGGGCTCCTGGCCGCCGCCTCGATCCTCTACCGGGAGCCCCGCGGGACCGCCGGTGACGAGACCCGGTTCCTCGTCCTGGTACCGGCACACAACGAGGCGGCCGTGATCGATCGCTGTCTCGAGGCGATCGCCGCCGACGCGGGGGACGGCGACCGGGTCCTCGTGGTCGCGGACCGGTGCGCCGACGAGACCGCGGCGATCGCGCGCCGCTTCGGCGCCTCGGTGCTCGAACGCGGGCCCGAGGAGGCACCGGGCCGCGCCGCGGCGCGTCAGGCGGGCCTCGAGCACGCGCGGGCGCTCGCCTGGGACGCGGTGGTGATGCTCGACGCCGACTCGGTCATCGCTCCGGGATTCTTCGCCGCCTGCCGGCGGGTCCTGCGGCCGGGCGTCGACGCCGCCCAGGCGCGAAGCGAAGCCGCCCGCGGCAGGACGCTTGCCACGGAGGCCTCGCTGGCAGCGTTCGCGCTGCAGGGGATCACGCTCCCGCGAGGCCGCGACCGGTTGGGGTTGTCGGCCCGCCTGCGCGGGACAGGCATGGTCGTCCGCCGCGAGATGGCGCTCGCGCACCGTTTCCGTGCCCCCGCCTCGGAGGATCTCGTGTTCACGCTCGACCTGCTCCTCGACGGCGTCCGGTGTCGACACATCGACTCGGCGCAGCTGCGATCGGAGGGCGCCAGTCGCTGGAGCGACTTTGGGGAGCAGAAGGTCCGCTACGAGGCCGGGCGGATGGCCGCTGCGCGCTCGTACATCCCGAGGCTGCTGCGCCGCGCCGCGCGCGACCGAGATCCGGCCTCGCTCGAGGCCGCGTGGTTCCTGGCCACGCCGCCGTTTGCGCTCGCAGTCGTCTCACTGCTCGCGGGGCTGGCGGTGGCAGCGATCGGCGGCGCCGAGGTCGTCGCCCTGATCTGCAGCGGAGGCCTGCTGACGCTGGCCGCGGTGATCGTCCTCGGCCTGATCCAGGCACGGGCGGGGGTTCGCACCTGGTTGGCCCTGCTGGCCGCGCCCTGGTATCTGGCATGGAAGGCCCTAATCCAGCTCCGCGCCCTCGCGAGCGTGCTCAGGCGCGACGACTACTACCCGCCGACCGCCCGGGTCTGAGCGTGAATGCACGCGGCATCGGAGGCCGGTTAGTGTGAACCCGCGAGCGACCGACCAGATGTCCCCGACGTCCAAATGGCTGATTGCCGGCGTGGCAGCCCTCGCCTACCTGGTGGGCAGCGTCGCCGTGTCCAACTCGCGTGACCGCGACAACGACCACCTCCCGGATCAGTGGGAGCAGCGATACGGGATCTCGACGACCGAGAAGTCGGGCAAGCAGGACCCCGACCATGACCGGCTCACGAACCGCCGCGAGCACGAGCTGCGCACGCACCCGCGCAAGCGCGACACCGATGGCGACGGCTACGACGACGGCACCGAGGTCCGCAAGGGCACCAACCCGCGCAAGGCGCGCGACCATCCGGGATTCCCGAACCCGGCGAGCACCGGGGTCCCGCCCGGCTGGGAGCCGAAGCAGACCCGGGACTCGGACCTTCATGTGACCAAGGCAGGCGCCGTGGTCAGTGACCTGCTGCTCGTCGAAGCGGATCTGCTGGTCGAGGCGCCGAACGTGACCATCCGCCGGGTGAAGCTGCAGGGCGGCCAGATCAACAACACGGCCGGCGATCGTTGCGCGAATGGAATGACGATCGAGGACACGACGCTCGAGCCGGCGCCCGGCGAGGACTCGGTCGTCGAGACCGAGGGCGCGGTCAGCTCGGGGGGCTACACCGCGAGGAGGGTGGAGCTCTCGCGGCGCGCCGAGGGCTTCCGCGACGGCGGCGCCTCGGAGGGCTGCGGACCGGTCCGGATCGAGGATTCATTCGTGAAGATCGTCACCCCGCCCGGACGCTGCGATCTGCACTCGGACGGAATCCAGGGCTACGACGGGCCGGCGCTCACGGTGATCAACACGACGATCGACTTCCCAGCCTGCGGAACCGCGCCGTTCTTCGTCCCCTCGGGCCAGGGGAACGAGACCGCCAAGGTCAAGAACCTGCTGGTGATGGGCGGCGGGTACCCGTTCCGTCTCGGGGTGCCCGGGAGCGTCTCGGGCCTGAAGATCGTCAACGGCTCATGGGAGTACGGGCCGGTCGACGTGCGGTGCTCGGCCCTCGGCGGCTGGAACGGTGAGATCGTCGAGATCGATTCCGACTACCAGATCGCCCGCGGGATCCGCCCGGCGCGCTGCGAGGGCGAGGGCAACTAGCAATCGGTCCAGACGCCGGGACGCCGTCGTCTTCTACTCGGGGGGCCCTCGCGGGATTCGCGGGTTATCGGCTGGCCCCGGGGTCGATCGGCGCGGGGGCGGCCTCGGACGGTCTCGACGTCGGCGTTCGCTGAGCGGCGCTCAGCGGGTCGCGGACGCCGGACCCGGTGCGGAGGGTCGCAGCGCACCCGTGATCGCCGGCCCCAGCACGAGCACCGCGCACCAGATCCCGAACAGGAACAAGGCGATTGCCGCGACCAGAGTCGGCTTGCCGGCGCCACCGAGATCGCGGCTCATCACCGAACCCACCGGGGCGGCGGCGAAGGTGTCGGCGGCGGCGAGGCCGTCGGGGGCCGAGCTCGTCTCCAGGGTCACGACGGCGGCGTTGGCGAGCCTCGCGGCCGCGTCGCGGTCCGGCCCGCGGGCGCGAAGCGAGACCAGCGGAGCCATGGCATCGCTTTCGACCGTGAGCACGTAGGGCTCGGGTGGGTCGGCCGCCGCCTCGGCGGCCACCCGGGGCAACGAGGCGGGGATCGTCGGCACGGCCAGCTCGGAATCGATCACCGCCAGCTCGTCGCTGGAGATGCCGGCCCTGGCGGCGATCTGCCCCTGGGCGCTCTGGGTGCCGAGCAGCTGCGACAGCAGGTGGGCCCGCCAGGAGAGGCTCGCGACCCGTGCCGGGCGCGCGTCGACGAGCTGCGACTCGTGCGTATCGACCAGCACGTCGACCTTGGCCCGGGCATCGCCGGCTCCGGGCTTGCCGCCGACCTCGAGCGCGACCAGGATCGCGAGGACGGCCCCGATCACGACCAGGATGCGCCTGCGCCAGAGGATGTGGAGAAGTGCCCCGGTCTCCATCGGGCCCCGGCCGGATCAGCCCTTCGCGCTCTGCTCGGAGAGCTCGGCGAGCCGCCAGCCCTGTCGCAGACGCATGAAGAAGATCACGGTGGCACAGGCGACGACGAACGTGAGCGCGAACGCCAGCAGCGCCACCTGCCACTGGATCCCCCGGTTGACGACGGCGCCATCGGCTCGGCCGAGTTGGACCAGCCGGACCCGATCCGCCTCCGGGGTCTGCTCGGCGAGGGCGAGATCGCCGATGTAGCTGCGCAGCTCGTCGACCGTGGCGTTCGCCAGCAGCTGGGCGCCCTCCGCGGTCGGAGCCTGTGCGTATATGTCCATCATCGGGACGGTCGGATTCGCCTGGATGCTGAGCCGGTATTGGTCCGTCGATTCGAGGATGTCGCTCGCGTGCTTCTGGGTCTCGGAACCCTCGATCGCCCTCGGCTGCTCAGCGGTGAGCGGCGGCGTGACCTGGAGCACGCCCGGCGGGACATCGGCGCGCTGCGCGATCGCCTCGCTCACCCGTCCCTCCGCGATCACGTTCCCGAGCACGATCGCCCGCTGGCGAAGCGCTTCGAGGCTGTACGTGTCCTGGCGGAGATCGAGGATCGAGGAGCGTGGCGTGTCGACGACGACATGCGTCGTCGCGGTCGCCATTTCGAGCGCGCGCGGTTCGAGGCGCGGTGGGCTCAGGCCGATCTGGAACACGCTCCAGACCGCCATCACGAGCGCGAGGGCGGCGCTGCCGGCCACGAACGGCCATTGCCGAACCAGCGTCCGGAGGTGCCTACCCAGCCTCATGGGCCTTGCCGTCGACGAACTCGGTCAGGCTCGCGAGCGACTCGAAGACGGCAGCGGTGACGTCATCGCCCTCGATCGTAATCCCGAACCGGCGCTCGAGCTCGACGATCAGCTCGAGCACAGCCAGCGAGTCGAACTCCGGCAGCGAGCCGAACAACGGCGTGCTCGCGTCGATCGCGGCGGCGCGATCCTGCAGCTCGAGGGTCTCGACCAGGACCTCCTTTACCTGCGCGACGCCGATCACCCCGATCGCGCTTCTCTCACCCACGTCGGCCATGCCCATTCAACGCGCGGGCGCCAGCGACTCTTTCGCCCGCAGGGCACCGGCGCCGGCCGCAAGATCGATCGGTGAGACCGGTGGCGACTCGGCCGCCGGCTCGCTTTGGCGCCCGACCACGACCGTCACCAGGCCCGCCATGTAAAGGAAGACGTACGGCACATGGGGGAAGGACATGACGTCGAAGAGCAAGGCGAGGACGAAGAATCCGACCGCGGCCGCGGCGCCGATCACCGCGATCTGCGCCGTGCTGCGATCCGGCGAGCGGATCGAACGTCGCACGGTCGCGAGCACGGCGACCGGGATCAGCAGGAACGCGATCAGCCCGATCACGCCGGTCTCGATCGTCCGGTGGAGGATCTCCGAGTCGAGGATGCGATAGCTCTCGTGGTTGTAGGTCCCCCACCCTCGTCCGAGGGCCAGGTTGCTCCAGACATCGGGGCGAATCGCGTCGTAGTCGGAGGAGCGGTCGCTGACCGTCGGCAGGGTGGTCGCGTCCGAGCGCGTGAACTGATCGGTGACCGAGCTCAGCGCCCCCGGCGCCAGGACCATCACCGTGACCAGGAGGATCATCGCCAGCGGGGCGAGCTTGTACAGGGATTTGCGGCGGAAGAAGAGCAGCGTCAGGACGATCGCGGCCGGGGCGATCATGGCGCTCTTGCGGTAGGTGGCGAAGACGGCGGCCGCGAGCAGGCAGGCGGCGAGGGCGTACATGAGCCGCTGCCGCCAGCGACCGGCGTCGACGAGCCGGACGAGCGCGATCGGCAGCGCCAGGCTGAGCATCGCGACCGCCTCGAGCGGGGTCTCGCCGGGACCGCGGACGATCCGGCGGCCGATGCTGTCGACGGTCGCCTCGGGGTCGAGTTGGCCGCTGAGCGAGAAGCCCGGGAGGAGCCCGTCCGAGAGGTTCCAGAACGGGTTGTCGTTGGAGCGGTACTCGTAGATCATCCCGATCGCGCAGATCACCGCCAGCCCCAGGGTGAGGCTCAGGAACGCGGGCACCTCGCGCCTTCGGACCGCGCTCGCCGTGAGCACGAACACGGCGATGTAGGAGACGAGCAGCGGCAGCTTCTTCAGCGACAGGTCGAGCTCGAGGGTCTGGTTCAGGTAGCGAGCGTCGAGGACCACGCTGAGCAGCGCGACGGCGAGGAAGAAGACGAGCGCGACGTGGATCCAGGTCAGGCGCAGTCGCGGGACGATCGTTCCGTGCGCAAGCAGCGCCAGGCCCCAGAAGAGGGCCACCACGGGGAGCACGATCCGGTCCAGCGTCAGGTCGATCCCGACGGAGGCGTTCAGCTCGAGCGAGTTGAACGGGACCAGCCAGATCAGGGCGATGAACACGGCGAGGGTCCACGGCAGGACGCGTCTGGTCCTGGGCCAGCGGTCGTCGGCCCCGTAATCCGAGCCGAGCCGCGAGCGCAGGCGGTCGAGCGGGCCCGGATCGGTCCGATGGCCGTTCTGGTCGGGCTCCGCCCGATCGTAGGGCGCGATCGCGCGATCGGCAGCCAGACGGCGGTCGCGCCACACGATCAGGGCGCAGAGCACGGTCGCGGCCAGTCCGAAGACGACGAGGAAGGTGAGCACGGCGATCGCGAGCCCGGCGCGGCCGTTGGCGACGACGCCGTGGACGTCTCCGATCGGGCGCAGGCGGACCAGGCCGAGCGCCTTCCCCTGGCCCTGCGAGAGGTCCCGCAGGTAGGAGTTCGACGAGGTGACGACGCCCGTGGCGAGGCACTCGGCCCCGGCCGTCGTCGGCGCCTGCGTATAGACGTCGAAGACGGGCGTCGGAGAACCGACCAGCGGCATCAGCGGCCGGCCCTGTACCTCGAGCCGGTACGGCGATCGCGAGCTGATGATCTCGCTCGCACGGCGCTCGCTGTCGGGCTCGATGAAGGCGAGCGGCACATCGGCGGTCGTGCGCGCGAGCCCGGAGACCTCGCTCCGCGGGACCCCGCACAGGCTCGCGACCCGGTCGAGCACCGGCGGGCTGACCGCGACCCGCCCGACCAGCTCGGAATGCTTGACCGCCGTCTGGACGTCCTGAGGCAGGGCCCGCTGGAAGGCGAGCGACGGCTCGGAGGCCGGGGCGTCGACCATCACGTGCGTGGTCGCGGTGGCGATCTGCAGGCCGCCGCCCCCGTTGATCGCGGCCGCGACGATGCCGAGAGCGGCGCTCAGTGCAAGGGCGGCGACGATCAGTCGCGTGCGTGCGGTCGGGCGCGGCGCCATCTCGATAACAACGTGGCCGACGGCCGCCACCTTCCTCGGCCACCCGAGATCCGTCCGGCCATGAAAGCGCTCGCCGCGCCCGAGCGTTGCTTGCGCATGTGCGAAGGAGCCTTCGGGCGATGATCCGGCTCGCCGTCGTGGGGGTCGGGAAGATGGGGCTCTCCCACCTCGCGATCGCCAACATGCACCCGGGGATCGAGGTCGCGGCGGTATGCGAGTCCTCGGGCTACGTCCGCGGGGTTCTGGGCAAGTACACCGGCCTGCGCATGTTCGGCGACTACGAGCGGATGCTCTCCGAGGTCGAGCTCGACGCGGTGCTGGTCGCCACCCCCTCGAAGACGCACAGCGCCCTGGTGCGATCGGCGCTCGGGCGCGGGCTGCACGTGTTCTGCGAGAAGCCGTTGGCGCTCGATCCGGACGACAGCGCGCGGCTCGCCGCGCTTGCAGCGGAGCGGGGCGTCGTCACCCAGGTCGGCTACCACCATCGGTTCCTCGGCAGCTTCCGGGAGGTCAGGAAACTGCTCGACGCCGGGGCGATCGGGTCGATCAGCAGCGCCCAGGGCGAGGCGTACGGGCCGGTCGTGCTGAAGCGCAAGGGCGGCACCTGGCGAAGCCGAAAGACCGAGGGCGGTGGCAGCCTCTACGACTACGCCGCTCACCCGATCGATCTCCTGAACTGGTATCGGGGGGACCCGATCGGCGTCGGCGCAACGGCGATGACCTCGATCTTCTCGCGCGAGATCGACGACGAGGTGATCAGCACGCTGTTCTACGGAGACGGGAGCACGGCGCGGGTGACGGTCAACTGGTCCGACGAGTCATGCCGGAAGATGACCACGAAGGTGAGCCTCTGGGGAACCGGCGGACGCATCTATGCCGACCGCCAGGAATGCCAGGTCTACCTCCGAGGCACGGCTCCGATCCCGCCCGGTTACCAACCGGGTTGGAACGTCCGTTACACGACCGAGCTCACGGAGCCGGTCGACTTCTACCTCCGCGGTGAGGAGTACAGCGCCCAGTTCGACCACTTCGTCGAGCGGGTCCGCGCCGCTGATCCCGACGGCCTGAACGGCTTCGAGAGCGCCGCGGCGACCGACAGGGTGATCGCGATGATGGTGGCCGACGCGGCCAAGGGCGTCCCGACGCCGGCGATCGCGGAGCCGGCCGAGGCGCCGAGGCGCGAGCGCCGCTTCCGGCTCCCGCGGCCGAAGCGCCACGAGGCGGTCGCCGTGCGCCGGTTCGAGCCGAGGGGGTGACGGCGGTGGACCGGCTGCTCTTCGGCGACAACCAGTTCTTCGGCGTCAATCACATGTCGGAGGAGCGGGCCCGAACCCAGGCGATGCGGTTTCAGTCGATCGACTCGGTCATCGACGTCCTCGACTCGGCCCGAGACGCCGGAATCCGCACCTTCATGTGCACGACGCACGATCGGATCAGCTCGATCTGCGATCACGTCCGTGCGGCGCCCGATCGCTACCCCGACTTCGCGTTCTACCCCTGCATGCCATACGCCCACAAGTACGCCAACGCGGTGACCGAGAACGGCATGCTCGGCGCCGTTCGCCGCTTTCTCCCCGACGAGGGGGTCCTCGACGCCACCCTGCGCGGCGGGACCTCGGTGGCGACCAAGGACATCGAGGGGCTGACCACGCTGCTGATCGACGCCGAGATGAAGATGTTCGACGGTCTCTCCACCCCGGTCATCTTCCTCCAGAACATCGTCGTCGATCTGCTGCTCGGGCTCGGCTTCAAGGATGCCTTCCGGGTCTTCGCCGAGCACGTTGCCGACCGCTACGACGCCGAACCGGGGTTCATCACGATGAACCTCCCCGCCTTGCTCCCGGTGCTCGACGAGCTCGGGATCGAGGATCCGATCGTCTGCTCAAACATCAACAAGCTCGGCTTCCGCATGTGCGGAGGGGCAGCCGCCTACGAGGACGCGCTGCGCGAGCGCCGCTGCCGTGCCGTGGCGATGTCGGTCTACGCCTCGGGCGCGATCCCGGCGCGCGAGGCGATCGAGTGGGTCTGCTCACAATCGAACGTGGAGTCGATCGTCTTCGGTGCCTCTAGCCGCGCGAACATCGAGAGCACGCGGGCGCTCGTCGCCGAACACTGGGGTGAGCTCAGCTGACGACGCTCCTGGTCGCCTCCACCGGCGGGCACTTGAAGCAGCTGCACCGGCTGCACCGACGACTCGACGGCGTCGAGGGCCCGTATCGCTGGGCGACGTTCGATACGCCGCAGAGCCGCTCGCTGCTCGCGGACGAGCGGGTCGACTTCGTCCGCTTCGTCGGCGGCCGCGATCCCGTCAACCTGGCGCGAAACCTCCCGGCCGCGCGCAGGATCCTCCGCGAGCACGAGATCGGGACGGTGGTCAGCACGGGTTCGTCGATGGCCCTGCCGTTCTTCGCGGTCGCCCGTGCCCGCCGGCTCACCTGCCACTACATCGAGAGCGCTGCCCGCAGCGAGGGGCCGTCGATCACCGGCAGGGCGATGCGCCGGATCCCCGGAGTCTGGCTCTACGCCCAATACCCCGGATGGGCCGAGAACGGCTGGCACTACCGCGGCTCGGTGTTCGACTCGTTCGAGCCGACCGAGTCGACCGGCCCGTCGTCGCTGAGGAAAGTGGTCGTCACTCTCGGCACCTACCGCGGCTACGGCTTCCCGCGGCTGCTGACCCGGCTGCTCGAGATCCTCCCCTCGCAGGTCGAGGTCCTGTGGCAGACCGGCGACACGGACACGCGCGGCCTCGGCATCGCCGGCCGCGAGGCGATTCCCGAGCGGGAGCTGGGCGCGGCGATCGCCGAGGCCGACGTCGTGGTCGCGCACGCGGGCGTCGGCGCGGCGCTGCTGGCACTCGAGGTCGGCAAGTGCCCCGTCCTGGTCCCGCGCCGCCTCGCGCAGGGTGAGCACGTCGACGACCACCAGATCCAGATCGCGACCGAACTCGGTGAGCGCGGGCTCGCGATCTCCGTCGACGCGAGCGAGCTGACGCTCGACCACCTGCTGATCGCGGCCGGGGATCGGGTGGTCGCGGTTCCCGAGGAGCCTCGCTTCGTGACCTGCGGAGCGGGCCGGCCGGCCGATGACGCGGCGCCGATCGCCCGGGCAGAGGAGGTCGCCGGACTTTGAGCATGGCGATCGAAGCGGCGAAGGCCGAACCCGGACTCGACTCCGAGGTAGCCCCGCAGATGGAGCGCCAGGTCGGGGTCGGCGTCACCTGGAAGCTCGTCGGCCAGGTCGGCGTCCAGTCCATCCGCCTGATCACGGTCGCTGTGCTCGCCCGCCTGCTGACCCCGGAGGACTACGGCGCAGCGGCGGTCGCGATCGCGCTCGCGACCTTCGCTCCGACCGTGGCCGACATGGGGGTCGGCTCGGCACTCGTGCAGACCGAGCAGGCGCCCCGGCTGGTCCGATCGACAGCGTTCTGGTCGTCCATCGGCTTCGGCCTCGCGTTGTTCGTCCTCTTCGCAGCCGCCGCCGGTCCGATCGAGAACTTCATGGGCGACTCGCACGTCGGGACGATGGTCGCCGCGGGCGGGCTCACGTTCGCGATCTACGCGATCGGCGCCACGAGCCAGGCGGTGTTCATGCGCGAGATGAGGTTCCGCGACATCGAGCTTCGCAACTGGCTGTCACTGATCGTGGGCGCGGTGGTCGGGATCGGCGCCGCTCTCGCCGGGGCCGGCGCATGGGCGCTCGTCGCGCAGCAGCTGGCGCTGATGGCGACGTTCGCCGGCGCGCTCTGGTGGGGCGCCGGCTGGCGTCCCGCCTTTGAGTTCTCCGGGGTCGCGTTTCGGTCCCTGGTCTCGTTCGCGCTCAGGATCGTCGGCGGCCGCTGGGCGAGGCTGATCGAGCTGCTCGTGCTCTCGCTGATGATCGGGCACTACCTCGGCGTCGCCGAGCTGGGCGCCTGGACCTTCGCGATGAGCATGGTGATCCTGCCGCTCACCCTGATCGCGATCCCGATCGCCGAGGTCCTCTTCTCCGCCTTCTCGCGCCTGCGCAACGAGCCCGAACGCATCGCGGCCCTCTGGCTTCGCAGCATCGCTTACCTGGCCGCTGTGCTGCTGCCGGTCCTGCTCGGGCTGATGGTGGTCAGTCCCGACCTGGTGCCGATTGTCTTCGGCCTCCGCTGGGAGGTCTCGGTTGGGATCCTGCAGATCCTCAGCATCGTCGTGATCATCCGCGGGCTGCAGTCCTGGGGCTCGGTGTACCTGGACGCGATCGGCCGGCCCGAGGTGACGATGTGGACCCAGCTCGCCTCACTCTGCCTGACCCCTTTCGCGGTCCTGATCGGATATCGCTGGGGCATCGAGGGGATCGCCGCCTGCTTCGTGATCTGCCAGCTGATCGCGGTCGAGATCCCGATGTTCATCATCGTCCTGCGCGAGATGGGGGTTGCCCCCCGCGTCCTGGCCGCTCGCGTCTCGGGCGTCTTCGGCGCCGCCCTGGTGATGGCCGGGGCGTGCCTGGTCGGGCGCCAGGCGCTCGAGGCACTCGGCTTCGGCATGGGCGCGCGCGCGGCGCTCACGATCGGGCTCGGAATCGTCGTCTACGGGCTCGCGCTGCGGCTGCTCGCGCCGGAGATCACGCGCACTGCCGCCGATCTCTGCCGCAGCAGGATCCGCAAGCTGCTCGACGCGCGCCGCCGGCGGTCGGCGCTGCCGGCGTGACCGAGGGGCCGCCACCCGCGATCTCGGTCGGCCTCGCGGTCCGCAACAACCCGGACGAGGTCGGGCGCTGCATCGAATCGGTCCTGAGCCAGGATCTGACCGATCTCGAGCTGGTGATCTGCGACAACGCGTCCGACGACGAGACGCCTGCGACACTCGAGCGCTACGCGCGCGAGGACCCGAGGGTCAGGGTCCAGCTGAACCCGGTCAACGTCGGTTCTCACGAGAACATGAACCGGGTCCTGGAGGCGTCCCGGGGAACCCTCTTTCGCTGGATCAGCTCCGACGACTGGCTCGAGCCCGGCGCGTTGTCGACCGCGGTCGCCGCGCTCGCCGAGCGGCCCGACGCGATCGGCGTGACCACGGGCTTCACGCTCCACACGCCGGGGGCAGCCCAGCGCTTCGAGCGCTACGAGGGCGAGTTTCCGAGCTCGCCCGACCCGGCCGAGCGGTTCGAGCGCATGCTCTGGTTCTTTCACGCCGGCGACGCCAAGTACGACCCGGTGTACGGCATCTTCCGCCGTGACCGGTTGATGAG
>CAVTCA010000010.1:0-39577 GCA_963733075.1 uncultured Solirubrobacterales bacterium
TCGGGCTTCTCGCGGGTTCGCTGGTGGGCGCGGCGATCATCGCCCGGGAGGGGTCGGGGGCCCGCAAGCAGGCGATTCCCTTCGGTCCCTTCCTGGCTCTCGGCGGCGTCGTCGGACTGTGGTTCGGCGACGACATCGTCGACTGGTACGTCGACACCTTCGGCGTCTCGTAACGCGCGCCCGGCTCGCAGGCCCTGGAGGGCGGGTGACCCGGCAGGCGGTCGGCAGGCGTGGCCGGCGCTCAAGTCCGGCGCAGTTTGCGCCGATTGAGAACCCCGGAGGGTCATCCGGGCGCTCCCGCCCGTGCCCGCGCCGCCACCACATGGTCGTGAAGAAGAAGAACCCGCTCACCCAGCCGCTCGGCAAGTCGCGCGGCGTCGTCGGCCTCGACGTCGAGGCCGGCAGCATCGCGGCGACCGAGGTCAGCGTCAACGGCGGCGTCACCGTTTCGCGCTACGGGATCGCGCCGCTGGCGGCCTGTCCGCGACGGCGAGGTGCACGACCCGGAGGCGCTCGCGGAGGCGATCAAGGAGCTGTTCACGAACCAGAAGTTTCCCCGCGACGTTCGCATCGGGATCGCCAACCAGCGCGTCGCCGTGCGAACGATCGCCTTGCCGCGGATCGAGGATCGAGCCGAGCTCGAGACAGCGGTCCGCTTCGCGGCTCAGGACCACATCCCGATGCCGCTCGATCGCGCCGTGCTCGACTGGCAGGTGATCCCGACCGCCGCCGGCCAGACGAGCGAGGGGATCGAGGTGGTCGCGGTCGCCGCCCGGCGCGAGATGCTCGCCGCGTTGATGGACGCCGTCCGCCGCGCCGGCCTGCGTCTCGTCGGCATCGACCACTCCGCCTTTGCCCTGATCCGCGCCCTCGCCGGCGCCAACGGCGCCGTCGCCGCTGTCGCCGGCGCCAAGGACTTCGATCCGTTGTCGAGCACGCCCGAGACGCCGGCTCCGGCCGACACGGTCTCCGGCCGCCTCTACTGCCACCTCGGCGACATCACGAACCTCGCGGTCGCGCGCGAGTCCTACTGCGTCTTCAGCCGCGTGCTCGGGTTCGGGATCGAGGGCATCGCCCAGTCGCTCGCCGCCAAGGGCGGGCTCAACCTCGAACACGCGCGCCAGTGGCTCGTGCACGTTGGGTTGGAGGAACCGGTGGAGCAGCTCGACGGCGACCCGCAGACTGTGGCCTCGACGCGTGCGGCACTCGCGTCCGGAGTTGCCACGCTGGTCGACGAGCTGCGCCGCTCGCTCGAGTACTACGCGGCGCAGGACGACGCGGTGCAGGTCGACGACGTGGTCGTCGCCGGCCCCGGCACCGCGATCCCCGGCCTGGTCGCGCGGCTCGAGCGCGAGCTGCCGGTCCCGCTCAGCGCCGCCGTTCCGGCCGCGCTCAGCGACGCTGCCGGGCCGGCCGCGGCCCGGCTGACGCTCTCCTACGGCCTCGGACTGGACGACTAGACGTGCGCCCGGTCAACCTGATCCCGCCCGAGGACCGCCGTGGGGACCACGCGCCGCTGCGCGCCGGGGTCGCCTCGTACGCGATCGTCGGCGTGCTCGCGGTGGCGCTGATCGGCGTCGTGATGGTGGTCCTGACGGGCAACGACATCAACGAGAGCAAGTCCGAGCTCGCCGGGCTCGAGGCCCGCAAGGCCCAAGCCGACGTCGCCGCCGCCGAGCTTGCTCCCTACGGGGAGTTCGCCACCCTTGAGCAGAGCCGGTCGGAGACCGTCAGCAGCCTCGCTCAGAGCCGGTTCGACTGGGAGCGGGTCCTGAACGAGCTCGCCTTGGTCGTGCCTCGGAGGGTGACGCTGGAGAGCCTCACCGGCGCGGCCGGCTCCGGAGTCACGGTCGGCGGTGAGACGGGCGGGACGACGACGGCGGCGGACGCCTCGATCGCCGGGCCGTCGCTGCAGATCGGCGGTTGCGCGAACGGCCAGAAGGGTGTGGCGCGGCTGCTCGCCGCGCTGCGTGACATCGACGGCGTGACGCGGGTCGGCATGCAGAGCTCCGAGCTCGGCGAGGAGCAGACGACGACCGGCGGCGCCACCTCGAGCGACGAGCAGGCGGGCGCCGAGGCCGGACCGGTCGACTGCCAGACGGGCCCCTCGGTCGCGCGCTTCCAGGCGAGCGTCGCCTTCGACGCCGTGCCCGTGCCGGAGACCGCCGCGCCGCCGGCGGGGACCGCGCCCGCCACGGCCACTGCCCCGGAGGCGACTGAGACGACCACGACCGAGACGACCACGGAGGACCCCGGTATCGCCGCCGCCCAGGTGCAGGGCGAGGCTGCGATCGACTCGGCGAACGAGCAGGTCGCCGAGTCCAAGGACGGCGCCGCGGCTGCGGGGGTGGGCGAATGAAGAGCTCCGATCGAATGATCCTGATCGGCGTCGCCATGCTCGGGCTGGCCGCCGCGTTCTACTTCCTGATCCTGGCGCCCAAGCGCCAGGAGGCGTCCGACCTGCAGACGCAGGTGACCGCGCTCGAGGCCGAGGTCGCCGCCGCCGAGCAGGCCGCCGCCATCGGGCAGGAGGCGAAGACCGAGTTCGCCTCCAACTACCGCAAGCTGATCACGCTCGGCAAGGCGGTCCCCGTCGACGCCGACACCCCCAGCCTGCTGACCCAGCTCGAGACGCTCTCGGCGCGGTCGAAGATCGACTTTCGCTCGATCACGCTGAGCTCCGGCGCCGCCTCGGGGGCCGCTCCCGCGCCCACCGATCCCGCGGCCGCTTCGGAGGCGACCGCGGCGCTGCTGCCGATCGGCGCCACGGTCGGCAGCGCCGGGCTGCCGGTGATGCCGTACGAGATGGTGTTCGAGGGCGGCTTCTTCGAGATCGCCGACTTCTTCGGGCGAATCGACGCGATGGTCGACTCCCACGGTGAGCGGACGACGGTCGACGGCAGGCTGCTGACGATCGACGGCTTCAGCTTCGTCCCCGGGGCCGACGGATTCCCGAGCCTGACCGCGAACGTGACCGCCACCAGCTACCTGACCCCTGTTGACCAGGGGGTCACCGCGGGCGCGACGCCCACCGGCCCGGCGCCGACGACGCCCACGCCGGCGACCACTCCGCCTGCCGAGTCAGGCGCCGATCCGGCGGTCTCCGCGGCGGTGGTGGCGAATTGAAGGAGATCAAGACTCCCCAAGCTCTGACGGACGTCTACCGCGACCTCCGGGATCGCCATCTGCTGCTGCCTGCGCTGGCGCTGATCGTGGGCCTGATCGCGGTGCCTATCCTGCTCAAGGATTCGCCCCCGCCCACGCCCGCGCCGCCGGCGCTCGCCTCCACCGGCTCCGGCACCGAGGTCACGGCCGCGGTCTTGGCCGACGACACCGTCAGCGTCCGCAACTACCGCAAGCGCCTCGACGAGCTGAAGTCGAAGAACCCCTTCGAGCCGCAGTTCGAGCCCCCCGCGGGAGGCAGTGGCTCCGGCGCGGCCGCATCGACCAGCGGCAGCGGCGACACCGCCGCGACCGGCGGTGCGACGACGGGCGGTGCACCGCTCGACGTGGCCCCGGTCCCGACCCTGCCGGATGCCGACGGCACGGAGACGACGGTCGACGAGACCGGCACGACGACTGACGGCGGCCAGGGCGACGGCGGTGGTGACAACGGCAACGGTGGCGACGGCGGCGACGACCCGTCGAGCGAGGACGTCGAGGTCGTCGGCGACTTGTTCACCCGCCGCGTCGACGTGCTGATCGGGCTCCAAGGCGACCCGAAGCTGCGCGAGAACGTGAAGCCGATGACAGTCCTGCCTGACCCGGCCACCTCGGTGGTCGCGTTCCTCGGCACCGACGAGAAGGGCAAGCGAGCGGCCTTCGTGGTCGCCAAGGCGGCGACGGTCATCGCCGGCGACGGCGCCTGCGTGCCGACCCCCGAGAACTGCCTCTACATGACCCTGCAGAAGGGGGAGACCGCGACTCTCGACTTCGGCGCCGACGGACAGACGTTCGACCTGAGGCTGCTCGAGATACGGGACGTTGAGCTGAAGGCCGAGTAAGCGGACAGGGAATCGATCGTGAGCCTGAATGGGAAGCCGCCGCCCGGATCGCGCCGCGCCCACTTCGGCGCGTTCGCCGTCGTCTGCGCGCTCGTGGTGGTTCCGGCAGGAGCCGCCGAGGCCGCCAAGTGCACCAAGAAGGGCACCGGCGGCGTGGACGTCCTCAAGGGAACGAAGAAGAAGGACGTGCTCTGCGGCAAGGGCGGTGCCGACGTCCTGATCGGCAAGGCCGGCAACGACAAGCTCAAGGGCGCGGGCGGCGACGACGTGCTAACCGGCAAGGGCGGCAACGACAAGCTCGCCGGCGGCGCCGGGAACGACTCGCTCGCCGGCGGCAAGGACGACGACAAGCTCAACGGCCAGGGAGGCACCGACGTCGCCGCGTTCGCGTCCGCGCCGACGCAGGTGATCGCTGATCTGGCCACGGGGACCGCGACCGGGGAGGGCGCCGACGTCCTGACCGCGGTCGAGGACGTGATCGGCTCGCCGTCCAGCGACACGCTCACGGGCGATGCGGGCCCGAACCAGCTCAGCGCCGGGGAGGGCGACGACACGGTCCAAGGCGGCCCCGGCGACGACGCGCTCAAGGGCCAGGGAGGGACCGACTCGACCAGCTACGCCGCGGCACCGGGCCCGGTGAGCGCCAACCTGCGCGCCGAATCGGCGACCGGCGAGGGAACCGACGTGGTCTCGGGAATCGAGAACCTGACCGGCTCGGCGCACGCGGACACGATCGTCGGCGACGACGCGAGCAACGTCCTCGACGGCGCCGGGGGCCGTGACACGATCTCGTTTGCGGGCTCGCCCGGCGCCGTCGACGCGGATCTGGGCCTCAACGGCGCCACCGGCGACGGCACCGACACCCTGGTCGGTTTCGAGGCACTGGCGGGCTCGGCGAACGCCGACCGGCTCGCCGGCGACGGCGCGGCCAACGCGATCAGCGGCGGCGGCGGAAACGACACGCTCACGGGCGCCGGAGGCAACGACATGCTGCTCGGCGAGGCGGGCGCGGACACGGCCGCCTACGCCGGCTCGTCCGGGCCGATCGACGCCGACCTGCGCGCGGGCAGGATCTCGGGCCAGGGCAACGACGCGACGGCGTCGGTCGAGAACGTCACCGGCTCCCCGCACGGCGACCGGCTCGCCGGCAACGGCGGCGCGAACGTCCTCGACGGCGCCGGCGGCGCCGACACCGTCTCGTTCGAGGACTCGCGGGCGCTGATCGACACCAGCCTGGCAACCGGCGTGACCACCGGGGACGGCGCTGACACCGTGCTCGGCGTGGAGCATGCAATCGGCTCCAACCACAACGACTCGATCGCCGGCAGCGATGCCGACAACGCGATCGCGGGTGGCCTGGGCAGCGACACGATCGCCTCATTCAGCGGCGAGGACCAGATCTCGGGCGAAGCGGGCAACGACATCCTGTTCGGCGACGAGGACGACGACGACATCTATGGCGGGTCCGGCGACGATCGCCTCAACGGCGGCCCGGGCACCAATGTCTGCGATGGCGGGTCCGGGAACAACGTCTTCTTGGACGGCTGCGACGGCAGCGCTCCGGTGCTGACCGCAGCTCGCGATCTCGCCCGACTCGGTCGACACCTTTGGCGAATCCCAGACCGTGAGCTTCGACCTCAGCGTCACCGACGACGCCGCCGGGGTCGATCCGACGCGCTCGCGCGTGATCGTCCACGCTCCGGCCGGCTCGCCGAGCTTCGACGCCGAGCTCCAGCTTGATTCCGGGAACGACTACAAGGCCGCGATCACCCTGCCGCGGTACTCGGCCGAGGGCACCTGGACGGTGGAGGTCCAGCTCGTCGACCAGGCGGGCAACCAGGTCCTCCTGACGACGGCGCAGCTCGCGACCGACGGGCATCCGAACAGCTTCGAGCAGACCGGCGCCGGCGACACCGACGGCCCGACCCTGGCCCTGGCCAGCTTCACCCGCTCGCCGGCGACGATCGACACGTCCGCCGACGACCGCACGGTCACCTTCGACTTCACCGCGACCGACGACCTCGCCGGAATCGACCTTGCGCACGTCGACGGTGATCGTCCGCGGGCCCGGCGGCCAGCCGAGCTTCGAGGTGCCGCTCGCTGCACGTCGGCGGCACACGACCAACGGCACTTACCAGGCGACCGTGACGATCCCGCACTACTCGGCCCCCGGGATCTGGACGATCGAGCTGCTGCTGGTCGACGGCGCCGCGAACGAGACGCCGGTCACGAGCACCGACCTCGGCGGTCAGGGCACCTTCACCCAGACCGGCGTCGGCGACACGATCGCGCCGGCACTGACGGCGTTCAGCCGCTCCCCGGCTCAGATCAACACCTCGGAGGTCGCTCAGAACGTCAACTTCAGCCTCAGCGCGACCGACGTGCTCTCGGGGGTCGACCCGGCCGCCTCCAAGGTGATCGTCCGCGACCCGGTGAACCAGCCGCGCGGCGAGGCCGCGCTGACCAAGGTCAGCGGCACGCCGAACAACGGCAGCTACCAGGCGAGCGTCACGGTCCCGCAGGGGTCGGCGACCGGGACCTGGACGATCGAGGTCGTGCTCGTCGACGAGGTCGGCAACCAGAGAGTGATCACGAGCGCCGGGCTGATCGCCGCCGGCTTCCCCGGGACGTTCCAGAACGTCGCCCCCTCCGGCACCTAGAGGCTGAGCCGCGCGGGTCGGGCGCCCGACCGCGCACTAGATTAGGCGGCGCCATGACCGCCTTTCGCTTCACCACCGCCGGCGAGTCGCACGGCCCCGGCCTGGTCGCGATCGTCGAGGGCCTGCCGGCCGGGCTCGAGCTCGACCACGATCGAATCGACCGCGAGATGGCTCGGCGTCAGCTCGGGCACGGCCGCGGCGGGCGGATGAAGATCGAGCGCGACGCGGTCGAGGTCCGCGCCGGGGTCCGCCACGGGCATACCCTGGGCAGCCCGGTGGCGCTCCTGGTCGCCAACCGCGACTACGCCAACTGGGAGGAGCGGATGAGCCCGTGGCCCGTCGACGTCGAGGTCGAGGAGACACACCTGCCGCGGCCGGGGCACGCCGACCTCGTCGGCGCGCAGAAGTACGGCCATCGCGACGTGCGCAACGTGCTCGAGCGCGCGTCCGCGCGCGAGACCGCCGCGCGGGTCGCCGCCGGCGCGCTGGCGAAGGAGCTGCTGCGCGCGCTCGGGGTCAGCGTCTTCAGCCACGTCCTGCGGATCGCCTCGGTGAGCGCCACCGAGGGCGATGACCTGACCCCCGAGGACTTCGCCGGCGTCGACGACTCGCCGGTGCGCTGCCTCGACCCGGAGGCCGAGCTGCGGATGGTCTCCGAGATCGACGAGCTGCGCAAGCGCAACGAGAGCCTCGGCGGGGTGTTCGAGGTGCGCGCCTTCGGGCTCGTGCCCGGGCTCGGCTCCCACGTCGCGTGGGACGCGCGGCTCGACGGGCGCCTGGCTCACGCGGTCGTCTCGATCCAGGCCGTCAAGGGCGTCTCCGTCGGCGAGGCCTGGGAGGTCGCGGGCGCCCCGGGCTCGGAGTCGCACGACGAGATCTTCTGGTCTGACGAGCGCGGCTATCACCGCGAGACCAACCGCGCGGGCGGGGTCGAGGGCGGGATGTCGAACGGCGAGCCGCTGATCGTCCGCGGGGCGCTCAAGCCGCTCTCGACCCTGACCAAGCCGCTGCGCTCGGTCGACACCGAGACCAAGCAGCCTGCCCAGGCGATGCGGGAGCGCACCGACTCGACCGTCGTCCCGGCGGCGGGGGTCGTCGCCGAGGCGATGGTCGCCCTGGTGCTCGCTCGCTGCTATCGCGAGAAGTTCGGCGGCGACCACATCGATGACGTTCTCGCCGCCGTGCAGGCGTACCGGGAGCGGATCGATTGGCGCCGCTAGACCCAAACGCCGACCCGGCGCTCGTCTTCATCGGCTTCATGGGAGCGGGCAAGTCGCGCGCCCTGCGCGCCGCGCGCGCCGCCGGGCTCGAGGGGTTCGACTCCGACGAGCTGCTCGAGGCCGAGCTCGGGATGCCGATCGCGGAGTTCTTCGCCGCCGAGGGCGAGACCGAGTTTCGCCGGCGCGAGGAGGCGCTGGTCAGCGACCTGCTCGCTCGGGCCGGCGGCGGCGCGATCGCGCTCGGCGGGGGCAGCGTGCTCTCCGAGCGCGTCCGCGAGGCGCTCGACGGCCATCTCGTCGTCTGGCTCGAGACCGACGCCGAGACCGCGTGGGAGCGGATCGCCGGCCGCCGGCCGCTGGCCGACGACCGCGGGCGCTTCGACGCCCTGCTTGGCCGAGCGCACCCCGATCTACGAGTCCCTCGCCCGCGCGATCGTCAGCGGCCGCGACGACGCCCCCGCCCGGGCGCTGGAGGCCTCGCTGGCGCTGCGCGAGCTGCCCGCCGGGACCCGGATGGTCTGGGCGCAGAGCGCCTCGGGCGAGTACCCGGTCTACGTCGGGCGGGGCCTGCTCGAGTCGGGCTGGTGGCCGTTTGCGGGAAGGCGGTTCATGGTCACCGACACCGTCGTCGGCGGCCTCTACGGGGGCGCCATCGAGCCGCTCGCGGGAGCGGTCGAGGTCGCGCCCGGCGAGCAGACCAAGTCCCTGGCCGAGGCCGAGCGGGTGCTGCGCGAGCTCGCCACCCTCGGCGCGACCCGCTCCGACCACGTCGCTGCCCTCGGCGGAGGCGTGGTCGGCGACCTGGCGGGCTTCTGCGCCGCCGTCTACCAGCGCGGGATCGCCGTGGTCCAGGTGCCGACGACGCTCGTCGCCCAGGTCGATTCGGCATACGGCGGCAAGACCGGGGTCGACCTGCCGGAGGCCAAGAACTACGTCGGCGCCTACCACCTGCCGGCCGCCGTGCTCACCGACCCGGCGACCCTGCGAACGCTGCCGCCGGGCGAGCTGGCGGCGGGCTTCGTCGAGGTGCTGAAGACGGCGCTGATCGCCGGCGGCGAGCTCTGGGAGCGCGCCCGCTCGCTGACGGCGCTCGACCCGGCCGAGCTCGACCAGATCGTGTTCGACTGCGCGCGGGTGAAGCTCGCCGTGGTCGCCGCCGACGAGCGCGACGCCGGTGGCCGTGCCGCGCTCAACCTCGGGCACACGGTCGGCCACGCGGTCGAGGCGGCGTCCGCCTACTCGCGCTATCGCCACGGCGAGGCGGTCGGCCTCGGCCTGCTGGCGGCGCTCGAGCTGGCCGAAGCCCGCGAGCTTCGCGCCGAGGTCGAGGCGATCCTCGCGCGCCACGGCCTGCCGACCCGGCTGCATCCGTCGATCGCGGTCGACGAGGTCCTGGCGGCGATCGGCCGCGACAAGAAACGCACCGCCGAGGGCGTCGGGTTCGTGCTCTGCTCGCGCCCGGGCGAGATCGCGACCGCGCAGCGCGTCGACCCGGATAGGGTGCGTGCGGCCGTGGAGAGGCTTCAGGGATGAGTCCGGGCGCCCACAACCGAGTCGAGGTGCTGCACGGGGTCAACCTCGACGCGCTCGGCCGCCGGGATCCCGAGCACTACGGGACGATGACGCTCGCCGAGCTGCAGACCAAGATCAAGCGCTTCGGCGCCGAGCTCGATCTCGAGGTCGCCTTCTTTCAGACCAACAACGAGGGTGAGTACGTCGAGCGGCTGCACCGGCTGCCCCAGGTCGCCGACGCGGCCCTGCTCAACCCGGGAGCGTGGACGCACTACAGCTACGCGATCCGCGACGCGCTCGAGATCGCCGGCCTGCCCGCGGTCGAGGTCCACCTCTCCGACGTCTCGGTGCGCGAGGAGTGGCGGCGGACCTCGGTGCTCGAGGGCCTGGTCGTCGGCACGATCGCCGGTCGCGGCGCCGAGGGCTACCGCGACGCGCTCGCGATCCTGAGCACGGAGCTGCGGCCGTGAGTGACGAGCGCGCCGACGGGCTCGCCGCCCTGGTCGCCGAGGAGGAGCTCGACCAGCTGATCGTCGGCGACCTCGTGCGCCCGGGTGACTCGGTCGGAGACGCGACCGCCAACGTGCGCTGGCTGACCGGGTTCACCGGGACCAGCGCGCTGGTCGTGATCGGCCCCGAGATCAGGACCTTCATCACCGACTTCCGCTACGCGGAGCGTGCCGCGAAGCAGGTCGGCGACCGCTTCGAGCGGGTGATCGCCGGCGCCCGGCTGCTCCCCGAGCTCGCCTCCCGGCTCTCGGGCCGGGTCGGCTTCGACGACGCGGCGACGAGCGTCGCCAACCTCGGCAAGCTCGAGGCCGAGGTGGGGGAGGGGGTGGAGCTGACCGCGGCCGGCGGCCTGGTCGAGCGCCTGCGCCGGCACAAGGACGAGGGCGAGCTGGCGGCGATCGCCGAGGCCGCCCGGATCGCCGACGACGCCTACGAGACGGTGCTCGCCGACGGCCTCGCCGGGCGCACCGAGCTCGCGGTCGCCGCCGCCGCCCACGCCCGGATCCGCGAGCTCGGCGCCGAGCCCTCGTTTCCGGCGATCGTCGCCGCCGGCGAGAACGGCGCGCTCCCGCACGCCGAGCCCTCCGAGCGCGAGATCGGCCCGGGCGACCTGGTCGTCTGGGACATGGGCGCGCAGGTCGACGGCTACTGCTCGGACTGCACCAGGACCTTCGCCGTCGGCGAGATCGGCGAGCAGGCGCGGCAGGTCTACGAGCTCGTTCGCGCCGCGCAGGCGGCCGGCCTCGACGCGATCCGTGCCGGGATCGGCGGCGAGGACGCCGACGAGGTCGCCCGGGCGGTGATCCGCGAGGGCGGCCACGAGGATCACTTCGGCCACGGGCTCGGCCACGGCGTCGGGCTCGAGGTTCACGAGGCGCCGCGGCTGGGCAAGCGCTCGGAGGACGTGCTCGAGCCCGGCGACGTGGTCACGGTGGAACCCGGCGTCTACGTCCCGGGCGAGTTCGGGATCCGGATCGAGGACCTGGTCGTGGTCGGCGACGACGGTCACCGCAACCTGAGCTCGCTGGACAAGGAGCTCCGGGTCGTCGACTGACGACCGGGCGCATAGACTGCGCGCGCCTGGCCGCGATGACCGAGGAGGAGAGATGGCGTTCAAGGTCGAGTCCGACAGCATCACCCACGGCGAGCGGGTGCCCGAGGAGCACTCGTTCGGCGTGCCCGACGGCAGCGGCAAGGCGGCCGCCGAGGGCGGCAACCGCAGCCCGCACCTGCGCTGGTCCGGGCACCCGGAGGGCACCGAGTCGTTCGCGCTGATCGTCCACGACCCCGACGTGCCCGCCGACCCCTCCGACGTCAACCAGGAGGGCAGGACGCTGCCCGCCGACCAGGAGCGGACCGACTTCGCCCACTGGCTGCTGATCGACATCTCGCCCGAGGTGACCGAGCTGCCGGAGGGCGCCGGCTCGACCGAGATCGTCGTCGGCGGCAAGCCGCCGGGTGAGAGCGAGCACGGGGTCGCCGGCGTCAACAGCTACACCGACTTCCTCGCCGGCGATCCCGACATGGAGGGCACCTACGGCCACTACGACGGCCCGTTCCCGCCGTTCAACGACGAGCGCCTGCACCACTACCACTTCACCGTCTACGCGCTCGACGTGCCCAGCCTCGAGCTCGAGGGCGAGTTCAAGCTCGACGACGTCCGCGAGGCGCTCGAGGGCCACGTGCTCGACCAGGGCGAGCTGGTCGCCACCTACACGCTCAACGAGGAGCTGCTCTAGGGCGCTGGCGGCTCAGCGGGCCAGGTCGACGCCGGGCTCGATCGAGCTCGCGAACGCGACCAGGAGCTCGATCGTCGCCTCGAGGTCGTCGAGGTCGACCAGCTCGACCGGCGAGTGCATGTAGCGCAGCGGGATCGCGACCAGGCCGGTCGGGATCCCCGCGCGCGAGACCTGGTAGGCGTCGGCGTCGGTGGCGGTGTAGCGCCCGGAGGCCTCGATCGTGTGCTCGATCTGCTCCCGCTCGGCCGTCTCGACGAGCAGCTCGAAGACCTTCGGGGAGAGCGTCGATCCGCGCCCGATCACCGGCCCGGAGCCGAGGGCATGGCTGCCCGACTCCTTCTCCTCGACCCCCGGCGCGTCGGTGGCGTGGGTGACGTCGACCACGATCGCGAGCTCGGGCTCGAGCAGGTAGGCGGAGGTGCGGGCGCCGTTGATCCCGATCTCCTCCTGGACCGCGGCGACCGCGGCGACGCTGGCCGCATGGCCGCCACGCTCGTGGCAGCGCCGCGCGACCTCGAGCGCGACGTAGGAGCCGAGGCGGTTGTCCATCGAGCGCGACGCCGAGGCGCCCGCCGGCGAGCGCGAGCGGCTCGGCGTCGATCACCACCGGGTCGCCGATCCGCAGCATCTTGAGCGCCTCGTCGCGGTCGGCGGCGCCGACGTCGATGTGGAGGCCCTCGAGCTCGACCGCCACCTTCTTCTGCTCGTCCTTGAGCAGGTGTACCGGCTTGCGGCCGATCACCCCGGGGACGGCGCCGTCGCGCGCCTGCACCGCGACGCGCTGGCCGACGAGGATCTGCGGATCCCAGCCGCCGATCGGCGTGAACCAGGCAAAGCCGCTTCTCGTCGACGTGGGTGATCGCGAGGCCGATCTCGTCGATGTGGCCGACGATCGCCACCAGCGGCTGCTCGTGCTCGCCCGCCACCCGCGCGATCGACGATCCGATGCGGTCGGTGGTCAGCTCCGCGAACGACGCCGCCTCGCGCCAGATCGCCGCCGCCGGTCCCTCGTACCCGGACGGTGACGGCGCGCGCAACAGCCTGCCCAGGAGCTCCGGTCCCTCCGCCATTGTGTGCACTCTAACCCGCAAATCGCCGGGAAAGCCCCGGTCGGGCGATACTTGACGCCCAATGCCCGAGCGCGACGCCAACGTGGAGCTCGTGCGCCGCTGGTTCCGAGGGTTCGAGCGCGGAGAGCTCGGGCTCGACCTCTGTCACCCGGAGATCGAGATCCGCAACTGGGCGGAGTTCCCGATCACCGGCCCCTACCACGGCCACGACGGAGTCCGCCGATGGTGGGACGACATCGGCGACGCCTTCGATGACCTCCAGTGGGAGCTGGTCGAGCTGACCGACGCGGGCGACGGACGGGTGGTCACGGTCCAGCGCTTCGAGGGTCGCTTCCGGCTCACCGGCATCGACGTCGACTTCGCCTGGGGGGCGGTGATCTCGATCCGCGACGGGAAGATCGCCTCGGCAGCCGGCTACGCCTCACCGGGCCGCGCGAAGCAGGCGGCGGGGCTGCAGCGGCCACCGACCCAGGGCTCCTGACGGTCGCTACCCTCACGCGCCGTGATCTCCACCAACCAGTTCAAGAACGGGACCCATGTCGAGGTCGAGGGGACGATCTACCGGATCATGGAGTTCCAGCACGTCAAGCCCGGCAAGGGCGGGGCGTTCGTGCGCACGAAGCTGCGCCGGGTCGAGGACGGCAACGTGGTCGACAAGACCTTCCGCGCCGGGGAGAAGTTCCGGCCGGTGCGCACCGAGACCAAGCGCATGCAGTACCTCTACGACGCCGGTGACGCGGCCGTGTTCATGGACACCGAGTCCTACGAGCAGCTCGAGCTGCCCAAGGACTCGATCGCCGACGAGATGCGCTGGGTGCTGCCCAACGACACGGTCGAGCTGCTGCTGGTCGACGAGCGGCCGACCGGGGTGCAGGTCGCGAGCGCGGTCGACATGGCGGTGGCCCAGACCGATCCGGGCCTCAAGGGCGACACCGCCTCGGGCGGCGGCACCAAGCCGGCGACGCTCGAGTCGGGCGTCGTCGTCCAGGTGCCGCTGTTCGTCAACGAGGGCGACCGCGTCCGCGTCGACACCCGCAGCGGCGAGTACGTCTCCCGCGCGTAGGCCGTAGCGCTTCCTCGACACCCAGCGCGCCACCCGCGCGCCCGGAGGCGCCACCCTCCGCGGCATGGGCACCGAACGGGAGGAAACCCACGCCTACCGGCAGTTTTCTCGCGCTCGCGTGGATCGACGGGTGGCCGCTCTGGCTGCCGAGAGTTGGGGAGTGCTATCAACCGCCGAGCTGCGTGCGTGCGGGCTGACGAATCAGGCCATCGCCACCCGTCGACGGGCGGGGCATCTTCACCGCCTCCACCGCGGGTCGTACTCGGTCGGGCATGCGAACCCGCCGTGGCAGGGGCGCCTGCTGGCCGCGGCCAAGGCCTGCGGGCCGATGGCCGTGCCTCGGTCTGTACTCGGCGGCGGCGCTCTGGGGGTTCATCGACCACGATCGCGCGGCGCTACCCGGACGTCCTGGTGCCGGGCGGAGGCGGCGGTCACCACCAAGGGATCAAGGTCCACCGCACCGCGTTCCTCGTGCCGAGAGACAGAGCCCGAGCACAGGGCGTCCCGGTCACTGCCCCGGCCCGCACCCTCCTCGACCTCGCGGCGATCATCGACGGGCAGTCGCTGCGATCGACGGTGCGACGAGCGCAGGGCACGAAGCGGGTGAACCTGCGCCAGCTGAGCGAGGTCATCGGCCGACTCGGCCCGCGGCGCGGGTCGCGCCGCTTGGCGCGGGTGATCGCAACCGGCCGGCCCCGACTCGGACGGTGCTCGAGGACGTGGTGCTCGACCTGCTGCTCGACGCTGGGTTCGAGCACCCGGACGTGAACCAGCCGCTCTGGGTCGGCGTTCGCAGGCTGGTCCCGGACTTCCGCTGGCCCGAGCAGCGCCTGATCGTCGAGGCCGACGGTGCGCCCTGGCACCACGAGAAGATCGCGCGCGAGGACGACGCCGAGCGGCAGGCGGTGCTCGAGGCCGAGGGCGAGCGCGTGCTCCGGGTCACCTGGGACCAGGCGATCCGAAACCGTGCCGCCACCGTCGCCCGGATCCGTGCCGCCGGGCTCCGCCCGCGTAGGCTCCGTGGCCATGCGCCGATCCGACCAGCGCCGCGACGCCGTCTTCGCGCTCTACCAGCGCGAGGTCACCGGGCGCTCGCTCGCCGAGCAGCTCGCGGGGGCAAAGCCGTTCACCCGGGAGCTCGCCGAGGCCACCGACGCGGAGCTGGGCTCGCTCGACGAGGAGATCGCGCGCCTGTCCCGCGGCTGGGAGCTGGACCGGATCGCCGCCCTGGAGCGCTCGATCATGCGCGTTGCGCTGCACGAGATGCGCCACGGCCTGCCGGCGAGGTCGCGATCGACGAGGCCGTCAACCTGGCGAAGGAGTACTGCGGCGCCGACGCGCCCGGGTTCGTGAACGGAATCCTCGGCTCGGCCGCGCGCGAGCTCGAGGAGGCGCCGTCGTGAGCGACGACGCGGTCGGCCAGGTCCGCGAGTTGGCGGAGAAGCTGGCCGAGCTGGCCGAGCGCCTGCGCGACCCGCAGATCGGCGACCAGGAGGCGGCGGAGCTCGCCCGCGAGGCCGCCGAGCTGGTCAGCCGGGCCGGCAACGAGATCGACCGGGCGCTGAGTGAGACCGACTCCGACGGGGACTGAGGCCGGGGTGGGGGAGTACCCCGACGACCTGCGGGCGCTGGTCGAGGACTATCTGAGCGAGCTCGCGTTCTCCGACCTCCAGGCGACGGCGGGGCTCGACGAGGCGATGCGCTACTCGCTGCTCGCTGGCGGCAAGCGGATCCGGCCGGTGCTCTGCCTTGCCGCCGCTCGCTCGGCCGGGGCCGATCCGGTCGTCGTCCTGCCGGCCGCGGCCTCGATCGAGCTCATCCACACCTACTCGCTGATCCATGACGACCTGCCCGCGATGGACGACGACGAGCTGCGCCGGGGCCGGCCGACCTCGCACGTCGTTCACGGTGAGGACGTCGCGATCCTCGCCGGTGACGGCCTGTTCGCCGAGGCGATCCGCCTCTTTTGCGAGCGGCAGACGGGCGAGCCGGACCGGGTGCTGGCGGCGCTCGGCGAGCTCGCGCGCGCGACCGGTGTGGGCGGCATGGTCGGCGGCCAGTACGTCGACGTGACGGCCAAAGGGGGGCTCGACGCCGACGGGCTGCGCGCGATGCAGGGGCTGAAGACCGGGCGCCTGATCGCCGCCAGCGTGATCGTTCCGCTGCTGCTGGCCGGCACCCCGGAGGCGCAACTCGGTGCCTATCGGCGCTTCGCCGCGGAGCTCGGGGTCCTGTTCCAGATCGTCGACGACATCCTCGACGTCACCGGCTCCGACGAGGAGCTCGGCAAGCCGCAGGGGTCGGATCAGCGCCACGGCAAGCTCACCTCCGTGAGCCTGTTCGGGCTCGAGCGCGCGCGCGAGCTCGCCGCCGAGTCGCACGCCGGGGCCCGGGCGGCGCTCGCCGAGGTCGAGGGGGAGACGGCCGATCTCGCCCTGATCACCGACTTCATCCGCACCCGCCAGGCCTGAGCCCGCGCGACCGTCCTGCGACAATCACGGCCCCTTCCATGAGCGACCCCTTCCGACACGCCGGGCGCCGAGCCGCGCCTGCTCGACGCGATCGACGGCCCGGACGCGCTCAGCGACCTCTCCGACGACGAGCTGGCCCAGGTCGCCCAGGAGGTCCGCGAGCTGATCATCGACACGATCGGCGAGATCGGCGGCCACTTCGGCGCCAACCTCGGCACGTGCGAGCTGACCACGGTCCTGCACGCGCTCCTCGATTCCCCGCGCGACAAGATCCTCTGGGACGTCGGCCACCAGGCCTACCCCCACAAGGTGCTCACCGGCCGCGCCGACCGGCTGGCGACGATCCGCCAGTACGAGGGGCTGGCGCCGTTCTGCTCGCGCCCCGAGTCCGAGCACGACATCATGGGCGCCGGCCACGCGTCGACCTCGATCGGCTACGCGGTCGGGCTCAAGGAGGCGATGCGCCACGGGATCGGCGAGGACGGCAAGGTCGTCGCCGTGATCGGCGACGGCGCGCTCACGGGCGGGGTCGCGTTCGAGGCCCTGCACAACGCCGGCGGCCTGCAGACGCCGATCGTGATCGTGCTCAACGACAACGGGATGTCGATCTCGCCGAACGTCGGCGCGATCGCGCGCTCGTTCCAGCGCCTGCGCGCCAACCCGCGCCTCTACCACGCCCGGGAGGAGGTCGAGGCGCGGCTGACGAAGCTGCCGCTCGGCCTCGGCGACACGATCGGCCGTCTCGGGCCGGAGATCAAGGCGGCGATCAAGGCGTACGCGGCGCCGGGCCTGTTCTTCGAGGAGCTCGACCTCGCCTACATGGGGCCGATCGACGGCCACGACGTCACCGCGCTGCGCTCGAACCTGGAGGCGGCGTTCGACGCCGATCGGCCCGTGGTCGTCCACATCCACACGGTCAAGGGCAAGGGCTTCGAGCCCGCCGAGCAGGGTGGGCTCGAGGGGATGGAGAAGTGGCACGCGGCGAAGCCGGGCTCGATCGTCGGCGGCAAGGCCGCGCAGCCCTCGGCCGCAAAGCCGGCGCCGAAGAAGCCCGCCGCGAAGGCGCCGCTCCTGCGCGGCGAGATGTCGGAGGGCGCGCGACCCGAGGAGACCGCGAAGCCGCCGCCCGCGTACACCGCCGTGTTCGGCGACGCGCTCGTGGTCGAGGCCAAGCGCGATCCGCGGGTGATCGGGATCACGGCCGCGATGGCCGGCGGCACCGGGCTGACGGCGCTGGAGAAGGAGTGCCCGGAGCAGTACTACGACGTCGGGATCGCCGAGCAGGACGCCGTCCTGTTCGCGTCCGGGCTCGCGATCCAGGGCGCAAAGCCCGTCTGCGCGATCTACTCGACGTTCCTGCAGCGCGCCTACGACCAGCTCGTCCACGACGTCTGCCTGCAGCGGCTCAACGTCGTCTTCGCCATGGACCGCGCCGGCCTCGTCGGCGACGACGGCCCGACCCACCACGGCGCCTTCGACGTCTCCTACTTCCGCGCGCTGCCGAACGTGGTCGTGATGGCGCCGCGCGACGAGGCGATGCTCTGCCACATGCTGCGCACCGCGCTCGCCTACGACGACGGCCCGATCGCCTTCCGCTACCCGCGCGGGACCGCGGAGGGCGTGCCGCTGCCCGACCGCGCCCGCGAGGTCCCGATCGGTACCGGAGAGCTGCTGAAGGAGGGGGAGAGGGTGGCGCTGCTCGGCTACGGCTACGGGGTCCGCGTGGCGCTCGACGCCGCGGCGCTGCTCGAGGAGCACGGGCTCACGGTCACGGTCGCCGATGGGCGCTTCGCCAAGCCGCTCGACGAGCGCCTGATCGAGCGACTCGCCGCCGAGCACGAGCTCCTGGTGACCGTCGAGGAGAACGTGCTCGCGGGCGGCTTCGGCTCCGGGGTGCTGGAGCTGGTCGAGGACGCGTTCGCGGACACGCCGGGCGAGCGGGCGCGAGTGCTCCGGGTCGGCCTGCCGGACCGCTACGTCACCCACGGCAAGCCGGCACTCCTGCGCGAGGAGGTCGGCCTGACCGGCCCCGCGGTCGCCGAGCGGGTCACGGCGGCGCTCGGCACGCGGCACTCGGTCGGCCGTTAGCGCGCTTCGCCACTTGATTCGAGTGTGATCGCGGTCACACTCGAATCGCACATATGTTCGTAGCCTGAATGGCGATGAGTACCAGAGCCATTCCACTGTCCGCGCACGGCGCCTTCGAGGCGCTCGCCGCGCCGGCGATCATGGTTGCGCCCTTCCTGCTCGGCTTCGGCGCCGCGCCGACCGTGCTCACGGTCGCGCTCGGCGCCGTGCTGCTCGGCCTGGCGCTGCAGGTCGACGGCCCGCAGCGCAGCGTCCCGATCTCGGCCCACGCGGGGTTCGACTACGCGCTCGCGGGGACCGCGCTGCTCGCCGGCCTGGCGATCGGGCTGTTCACGGGCGAGTCGGCGGCAGGAGTCTTTCTGGTCGGCATCGGCGCCGCAATGGTCGCCCTGACCGCCTCTACCCGGTTCACGGCGATCCGCAGCGCCTGAGTACCACCCGACCTACCTCCCACAGACAAAAAACGCATATCTCTCCTCCCTGTACCCGAGACGCCCCGCGAAGTGCGGGGCGTTTCGTTATGTGGCTTAGTTATGCGGTTTCGAGGCCGACCGGTGGACGCTCCCGATGGCCGAAATGCCGGTGTTCGCCAGTCAGTTCGCCAGCGACGCATATGTGATGCAGGCTTGGTGCACGCGTCAAGGTGTCGCTTTGCATGGAAAGCAGGAGCGGCGTATAGGGTTGAGCGGCTTGAGCAGGAGCGGAGTCGCAATCTTGATCGGCGGGCTGGTCGGGCTGGCGCTCGGCATCCTCGTCAGCGTGACCACTGATCTTCCGCTTGCGCCCGAGCTTGGAGCCATCCTCGGTGTCCTCGTCGGCTGGCTCTCCCAACGGGAACGCGCCTAGGCAGAAGTGGTTATGAGAAGCGAGACAACCGCGTCGTAGATACACGTCAGCAAAGGCGGCCATGACGGCCCCCTTTGCCGTTCGCCACTGCGCTGTTGTGATCGAAGTCGCTGGGGCGCTTGACACGGCTGTCGACGTTGTGATCTGGACAGCCCGCGAGATACTGCGCTGGCAATGTCGCAGGCGAACCTGAACAGCGTGCCCGGGACCCCCATCGGGCTGACTTCTATTGATGAGGACACGGGTCGGCGCCGGGCCCTCGATGAGCGTCTGTTTGTCCGCGTCCCTGGCCTCGCGCGTGTGCTCGCACAACTGGTTCTGCGCCTTCCTCAGCGGTCTCGCCTCCGCCGGTTGATGGTCGCGCGGCGCATCGGGCGGGCTTACGCGGCCGCCAACCGCCGCGACTTTGAACTGATTCTTGCGGGCCTGGACCCCGCAACCGAGTACCGACCCGCCCCCGACCTGATCGCTCCTGACCAGGACTCAGTGTTTTCCGGCCATGACGGCTATCTCCGTATGTGGCGCAACTGGCTCGATGCCTTCCCCGACCTTCGCTTCAACCCCAAGGAGGTAGTCGACCTCGGCGACACGTTTCTAGTCACGGCCGAGCAGCGCGCGCACGTCCCGGGAAGCGGTGTTGCCGTAGGCAAGCCCGTGTTTCAACTGTTCAAGGTCCGACGGGGCTTGGTCGTTTGGCAGCACGACTTCAGCGATCGTTCGAAAGCCCTCGAAGCGGCTGGGCTGTCGGAGTAGGCAATGTCGCAGGCGAACGTGGAGCTGTATCACCAGTCGGTCGAGGCCTTCAACCATCGGGACTGGGACGTTTTTTTGGCCCTGATGGGCGAGGAGGTGGTCGTTGAATCGCGCCTGGTGGCGATGGAGGGCGCCTACCACGGTCACGAGGGATTACGTCGATGGTGGGACGCCTTTCTCGGTGCCTTCCCCGACTACACCCTTGTGGTCGAGGAAGTGCGCGACCTCGGAGACACGACGCTCGCCCATGCCCGAGGTAGGGGGCATCTGGCTGGCAGCGCGACGCCGCTCATCGATTCGTTCTGGGAAACGCTGAGGTGGCGAGACGGCAAATGCGTCTGGTGGCGCAACTGTGCGACCGAGGCCGACGCCCTCGAAGCCGCCGGGCTTCAGGAGTAGCTCAGCGGTCATCGAGCCTGCCTTGCAAAACCGGGTGAAGGGTCTAGGGTCCCGGGCATGAGGAGGGTCGGCGTAGTCCTCGCTGTAAGCGTAGTGGCCCTCGCATTGATCCCTGGATCCGCGACGGCTCAATCCGAGGAGCCAACCCTCGGGTGCATTCCGACCTCCGACACCCCGTTTCAGACCGATCTTGTCGGCCCCCTCCCCTTCGGCACGGCGCTGATCATCATCACAGCGGGGCTCCCAAATCCGACCATCCAGGTCGCCACCGTCAACCCGGATGGGACTGCCTTCTTCGGGGCGGGTATCGCCCCGGGCACCTATGCCGTTGTCCTCGTCGGTCGGCATGGCGAGTTCCTTCCCCAGGGGACGCTCCAGATCGGCAACTGCCCTCCGACGAGCAAGGCCCAATGTAAGAACGGCGGCTGGCGCAACTTCCCGGAGTTCAAGGACCAGGGTCAGTGCATTACGTTCGTGAACCGGGGCGAGAAACCCTGATTGCCGAGAGTCTCTAACCAGCAAGGGGCGGCCCTCAGAGCGCCGGGCTGTCGGAGTAGGCGATGTCGCGGGAGAACGTGGAGATCGTGCGGAAACTGATCGAGGCGTGGAATGCGGGAGACATGGACGCCTTTCGTGACCTGTACGACCCCGAGATCATCATGCGACCCCCGGAGCGTTGGCCGGAGCCGGGGCCTTTCCTGGGTCGGGAGGCGGTCATGCGCGAGTGGCACCAGACCCGCGAAACCTGGGATGCCGACACCCTGGAACCGATCAGTGACTTCATCGACGCCGGCGACCGAGTTGTCGTGAGGCACGTCTGGCGTGGGATAGGCGAAGGCCCTGAGTCGAACATCGAGACCACGCAGGTCACCACGGTGCGCAAAGGCAAGATCGTCTACCAGGAGTTCTTCTGGGATCACGCGGAGGCCCTCGAAGCCGCCGGGCTTCAAAAGTAGGCGATGTCGCAGGAGAACGTGGAGATCGTGCGGCGTGCCATCGCCGCGTATAACCGGCGCGATTTCGAGGCCCTTCAGGTGCTCAACCATCCCGACCTGCAGTTGGACTGGTCGGCGTCTCGGGGTCTGCAGGCGGGGATCTACCGGGGCCGCGAAGAGGTCTTTCGCCTCTATCAGGGCTTTCTCGAAGTGTTTGATGAGGTCCGAATCGAGCCCGACCGCTTTATCGAGTTCGCCGATTCGGTGATCGTTCCCAACCGCGCTCAACTCCGAGGACGGGATGGCATCGAGACCGTCGCGCGAAGCGCCCTGACCTTTGAGATGCACGATGGCCGCGTCTTCCGCATCTGCCTCTATCAAGAGACGCACGAAGCCCTCGAAGCGGCCGGGCTTCAGGAGTAGACGATGTCGCAGGAGAACGTGGAGATCGTGCGGCGGGTCTATGAGGCGTGGAACCGCGACGACCTCGACGCAGCGCGCTTGCTCATGCATCCGGAGATCGAACTGCGTCAACCGCCCAACTTCTTTCTCGGCCAGGACAGCGTCTACCGCGGGCATGAGGGCGTTCGGCAGTGGTGGGACTTCGCCAAGGAGCCTTGGGCGTTCTTCAAGAGCCACATCGAGCGCGAGCGCGACGAGGGGGACACGGTCGTGACCGTCGTGCGCTTCGAGGCTGTTGGCCGGGAAAGCGGCGTGAATGTCGAGCTGCCCGCCGTCGCCAACGTCTGGAGACTCAGGGATCGACAGGTCGTCAGCTTCACCGCCTACAACTCGCTCGAAGAGGCCCTCGAAGCCGCCGGGCTTCAGGAGTAGGCGATGTCGCAGGAGAACGTGGAGCTGGTGAAGCGGATGTTCGAGGCGGTCCGACGGCGCGACTTCGACGACGCCGGAAGCTACTTTCATCCCGAGGTCGAGTGGAATAACACCTCGGCGTTTCCCGGTCCACGGACGATCGTGGGGGCGAAGGCGATCTTCGCGTTCTGGAGGGAGCTGTTCGAGTCTTTCCACGGCGTAGGGGAAGCGGAGATTGAGGAGGTGAACGCGGGTGGGGACCGCGTGGTGCTGGGGTTGCACACCCACGGGCGCGGTAAGGGCAGCGGCGTTCCAGTCGACGTGCGTTGGGCGCTCATCTTCAGCTTCCGTGACGGCAAGATCGCGCAGGTCGATGTTCGCGGCGACTATGCGAAAGCCCTTGAAGCCGCCGGGCTGTCGGCGTAGGGGCGTCAAATCACCGCCCCCTGCGGCGGTCTGGGGATGCGTACAGACCCCGGCGGGCAGTTCTCGCCGGTCTAGGTGAGGGGGCGGGGGGAGGCCCTCCCCCCAGGTCGGGAGAGACGAGTCCCCAGACCTCCCGGTTGGCCGCCTTGTTGCTAGCTACCCTGCGCGCATGGCAACCGTTGCGGAAGCGCGAGAGGCGCTCAGGCGACACCTCGGCAACCCCAGCCCCGATCGGCGGTATCGGGCCGTGGTCCACGAGCGGGCCATCGCAGACCTGCAGGAGAACGTTGAGGCCGTGCGGCGTGCCTATTGATCCCCCGAGATCGAGGTGCCTCCCGCGATCGAGCCGATCGCCCGCACCTGGAACTTGAGCCTGCCCTCGTCGAGCCCCTTGTACTTGCGCGGCGAGCCGCAGTCGCGTCGCCGCAGCCCTTCAGACCACCGCATCGGCCAGCGGCACCGGCACCGAATCATTCTCTGTCAGGGGCCTCGCGCAAGGCAATGAACCGAGATGCCCGCTGAGCTCAAGCACGTCAACCCGAACCGCCCGCGCAGCCGGTTCAGCCGCGCGTGCGCCTGGCTCTCCAGCACTCGTCTGGGGCGGTTCCTTTCGGCCCGTGTCCTCTGGAAGGTCGACCCCCATCTGATGAGGGCATCCGGAGGTCGGGTCGGCCTCGGCCTCGGCCTGCCCACTGCGCTGCTCGAAACCGTGGGCGCGCGGAGCGGCACGATCCGACGCAACGCGGTCATCTACTTCCACGACGGTGATCGGGTCACGATCGTCGCCTCGAAGGCCGGAGCACGGGAGCACCCGTCGTGGTTCCACAACCTTCGCGCCCACCCCGAGGTCACGTTCGGGGGGATCCGGATGCGGGCCACGGTGACCGGCGACGAGGCCGAGCGCCAACGGCTGTGGACCCTCGCCGACCGCGTCTTCGCGCCCTACGCCACCTATCGCCGCGACGCGGCGCAGGCGAACCGGAGGATTCCGATCGTCCAGCTCGAGCCCCTCGAGCCCAGCCAGCCGGGCCGCGTTGGGTCCTCGCCCGGCTAGGCGATACTGCAGAGGAGGATTGGAGATGCCTACCTGGGTTCGACAAGCACTCACGGCGGCACGCAAGGTTCCGTGGCGTCGCGTCATGGCAGCGATCGTCTGGTTGAGCACCGCCGGGAGGGAGTACTGGAACCGCCTCACGCCCGAGGAGCGCCGAGAGGTGCGCGACCTGGCGGTCAAGTCGAAGGGCAAACGTTCCAACCTCACCGGAGCCGACCAGGACCGCCTCGTCGCCCTGTTCCTGAAGATTCGCCGGGGGCCGGATGAGCCCTTGGGGACCGGCGGCTAGCTACCGGACCTGGCCGAGGCACTCGAGGCAGTCGGCGAGCGGGTTGATGGCGCCCCGGCCGTCCTCGCCACGTCGGCCGGTACCGTCCGCCGCATGAGCCGACAGCGGATCGACTCCCTGCTCGCCGAGCGCGGGCTCGCCTCCTCGCGGACCAGCGCCGCCGAGTCGGTGCGCGCCGGCAGGGTGCGGATCGGCCACGACGGGCCCCTGGCGCTGAAGCCGAGTCAGCTCGTCCCCGAGGACGCCGAGCTGCTGGTGACCGAGCCGCCCCGGTTCGTCTCGCGGGGCGGGACGAAGCTCGACAACGCGCTCGAGGCGCTCGGTCTCGACGTCGCCGGCCTCCGGTGCCTCGACGTCGGTGCCTCGACCGGCGGCTTCACCGATTGCCTGCTCGAGCGCGGGGCCGCAAGCGTGATCGCACTCGACGTCGCCCACGGGCAGCTCGACTGGCGGTTGCGAAACGATCCCCGGGTGACCGTGATCGAGCGCCGCAACGCCCGCGACCTGAGCCCGGCCGAGCTGCCCCATCGGCCCGGCCTGGCGACGATCGACGTCTCCTTCATCTCGCTGACCAAGGTGATCGGCGCGATCGCCGGCTGCCTCGCCCCCGACGGCGAGCTGCTGGCGCTCGTCAAGCCACAGTTCGAGCTCGGCCGCGGGCGGGTCAAGGGTGGGGTCGTGCGCGACCCGGGCGAGCGCCGCGAGGCGCTGCGATCCGCTGCCGATGCCGCCGCCGGCGCGGGGCTCGCGGTCCGCGGCTTCGCATCGTCGGGGCTCCCGGGGCCGAAGGGCAACCTCGAGACCTTCATCCACGCGTCGCACGCCGGCCCGCCGCTCGCCGACCTCGAGGCCGCGATCGCCGAGGTCGAGCCGTGACCGACCGGGCGATCGAGCCACCCAACCGCATCCGCGACGTGGTCGTCCTCACCCACACGCAGCCGGAGCAGGTGGTCGCGGCGCTCACCGAGACCGCCGAAGCCGCCTCGGCCGCCGGCTGCCGGCTCTACGCGACCGACGACGAGCGCGCCAAGCACGGCGAGGCCGCGCCGGCGCTCGAGCCGCTCTCGGCGCTGGAGGGGCACCCGGACCTCTGCCTGGTCCTGGGCGGCGACGGGACCATCCTCAAGGCCCTGCGCGCGTACGGCGAGACGGAGGTCCCGGTGTTCGCGGCCAACTTCGGCACCGTCGGCTTCCTCGCCGCGGTCGAGCGCGACCAGCTCGACGCCGGCCTCGCGGCGGCGTTCGCGGGCGAGTTCGAGGTCATGCTGATGCCCGGCCTCGAGGCGACCGTCGAGGCCCGGCCGCCCCTGGCGCTCAACGACGTCTCGCTGATCCGCGGCCCCCACAGCCGGGTGGCCGAGCTCGCGTACCGACTCGGCGGCAAGGAGGTCGGCCACGTCCGCTGCGACGGGCTGGTCGCCGCCACCCCCGCGGGCTCGACCGGCTACAACCTCGCCAACCAGGGCCCGATCCTGGCCTGGGGGGTGGAGGGCTACGTGGTCAGCTTCATCGCGCCGCACACCCTGACCGCGCGGCCGCTGGTCGTCGCCCCCGACGACGTGCTCTCGGTCACCAACGCGGCCGGGCGCGACCCGGTCGACATCGTCCTCGACGGCGAGCACGTCGGCGAGCTCGCCAGCGGGGCGGAGATGGAGGTCCGGTTCCGCGACGGGATCGGCCGGCTCGCCCAGCTGCCCGGCGCGAACTTCTACCGGCGGATCCGAGACAAGTTCGGTCGCCTCGCTCACTAGGTTAGGTGTCCATGGAACGCAAGTGGTGGACGCTCCTGGCCGTCTGCGTGGCGACGTTCATGCTCCTGATCGACGTCACGATCGTCAACGTCGCGCTGCCGGACATCCAGCGCGACCTCGACGCCAGCTTCTCGAGCCTGCAGTGGGTGGTCGACGCCTACGCGCTGACGCTGGCCTCGTTCCTGCTCGTCGCCGGCTCGGTCGGCGACCGGATCGGCCGCCGGCGGGTGTTCAGCTTCGGCTTCGCCCTGTTCACGGTCGCCTCGTTCGCCTGCGGGCTCTCCGGCGACCCGACCGTGCTCAACTTCGCCCGCGGCTTCCAGGGGGCCGGCGCGGCGGCGATGTTCGCGACCGCGCTGGCGCTGATCGCCCAGGAGTTCGAGGGCCGCGAGCGCGCCAACGCGATCGGGATCTGGGGCGCGACGGTCGGCGGCGCGGTGGCGATCGGGCCGCTGATCGGCGGGCTGATCACCGAGGGCCTCGGCTGGGAGTGGATCTTCTTCGTCAACGTCCCGATCGGGATCGCCGCGATCGTGCTCACCGAGCGCAAGCTCGCCAACGTCAAGGCGACCGACCCGCAGCCGATCGACTGGCCGGCGGTCTGATCACCTTCTCGGCCGGCCCTCTTCCTGCTCATCTTCGGGCTGATCCGCGGCAACGCCGAGGGCTGGGGGAGCGCCGCCGATCGTCGCCTCGCTCGGCGGCGGCCGTCGTCGCTGCTGATCGCCTTCATCGTGATCGAGCTGCGGCGCGAGAACGCGATGCTCGACCTGTCGCTGTTCCGAAAGCCGTCCTTCACCGGCGTCTCGATCGTCGCCTTCACGCTCTCGGCCGGGATGTTCGCGATGTTCCTCTACCTGACGCTCTACATCCAGGGACGTGCTCGGCTATTCGCCGCTCGAGGCCGGCCTGCGCTTCCTGCCGCTGACCGTGCTCTCGTTCGTCGTCGCGCCCGATCTCGGGCCAGCCTGCTTCAGCCGGGTCCCGGCGCGGGCGATCATGGGCGACCGGGCTGATCCTGGTCGGGCTCGGGCTGATCGCTGATGCACGGGATCGAGGTCGGCGACGAGCTGGACCACCCTGCTTGCGGGCTCGATCGTCGCCGGGATCGGCATCGGGATGACCAACCCCGGGATCGCCTCGGTCGCGATCGGCGTCGTCGACGCCGCGCGCGCCGGGATGGCGTCGGGGATCAACAGCACCTTCCGCCAGGTCGGGATCGCGACCGGCATCGCGGCCCTCGGCGCGATCTTCCAGTCGCGGATCGAGTCGAAGCTCGAGCGAGCTGCTGCCGGGCGCGCCGCCGGGCGTTCTCCGAGGCGGTCTCCTCGGGCGCGACCCAGACCGCGATCGCCGTCGGCTGCCGCCGCAGCTTCGCGAACAGGCCGCCGACGCCGCCGAACCAGGCCTTCGTCACCGGGTTCAACGAGATCCTCCTGGTCGGCGCCGGCGATCGCGCTTCGTCGGCGGGATCGCCAGCTGGCTGCTGGTGCGTCGGCGCGACATCGTCGCAGCCGCCGGTGCGCCCGAGCCGGCCGCGCCGGCGAGCCCGAGCCGGCAGCCCGCCGTCCTGAGCTCGCCGCGCTCCGGGGCGGATCCGTCGGAGGCCGCCGCTAAAAACGGAGACCTGATGCTCAACGAGCTGCGAATCGAGAACCTGCTGCTGATCGAGCGCGCGGAGCTTCGCCTCGAGGCCGGGCTGAACGCGATCACCGGCGAGACCGGCGCCGGCAAGACGATCCTCGCGCACTCGCTCGACCTGTTGATGGGCGGGCGGGCGCGGCCGCAGATCGTCCGCCCCGGCGCCGAGGAGGCGTGGGTCGAGGGACTGTCTTCTCGCTGCCCGAGGGGGTGCTCGACGATCCCGAGCTGGCCGACATCGCCGCGCGGGTGCCCGCCGACGCCGAGGAGATCGCGCTCGGGCGGCGGATCGGCGCCTCGGGGCGCACCAGCGCCTTCATCGGCGGGCGCTCGGCCTCCGCCGCCGAGCTGCGAGCGCTCGGTTCGCGGCTGCTGAGCTTCTACGGCCAGCACGAGCACCGGCGCCTGACGCTGGCCTCGGCGCAGCTCGAGATCCTCGACGGGTTCGGGGGTGAGGCGCAGCTCGAGCTTCGCGACCGCTACCGCGCCGCGCACGAGGACGCCGGCGACCTGACGCGCGAGCTCGCCGACCTGCGCGAGCGCGAGGGCTCGCGGGAGCGCGACCTCGACCTGATGCGGTTCGAGCTCGCCGAGATCGAGGCCACCGCGCCCGACCCGGCCGAGCAGGCACGAGCTCGAGGCCGAGGGCGCCCTGCTGCGAAACGCCGAGGGCCTTCGCACCGCGGCCGCGCGGGCGCTGGCGGCGGTCAGCGGCGAGGCCGAGGACGGCGGCGGAGCGCGCGCCGCGCTCGCCGAGGCCGACGCCGGGCTGGCGGCGGTCGATGGGGTCGATCCCGAGCTCGACGGCCTCGCCGAGCGCTTGCGATCAGCCGCGCTCGAGCTCGAGGACTCGGCGAGCGGCCTGCGCGCGTACCTCGACCGGGTCGAGGCCGAGCCGGGGCGACTGGAAGCCGTCGAGGAGCGCCTCGACGCGCTCGAGCGGCTGCAGCGAAAGCACGGCGGCTCGATCGAGGCGGTGCTCGCCCACGCGCAGCGCTGCCGCGCCGAGATCGCGCGGCTCGAGAACGCCGACGAGGCCGCCGAGGAGCTGACCGCTCGGATCGCCGAGGCGGAGGCCGAGCGCGGGCGGCTGGGCGGCGAGCTGAGCCGGGCTCGTCAGGCTCGCCGGCGAGCGCCTCGCCGAGCGCGTCGCGGCCGAGCTCGCGGAGCTGGCGATGGACGGGGCGCGGCTCGAGGTCGCGCTCGAGCCGCATCCCGACGGCTTCGGGCCCGGCGGCGCCGAGACCGTCGAGCTGCTGGTGGCGACCAACCCGGGGCTGCCGACCTCGCCGCTCAAGGACGCGGCCTCGGGCGGGGAGCTGTCGCGGATCATGCTCGCCCTCTGCGGGCTCGCGAGCGCCGACCCGGACCGCACGCTGGTCTTCGACGAGATCGACGCCGGGATCGGCGGCAACACCGCGCGGGCGGTCGGCGAGCGCTTGCGGCGGCTCGCCGACGGTCGCCAGCTCCTGTGCATCACCCACCTGCCGCAGGTGGCGGCGCTGGCGACGACGCACTTCCGGATCTCCAAGCACGCCGCCGACGGCGCGACGCGGGCGACCGTCGAGCGGGTCGGCGGCGACGACCTGGTCGCCGAGATCGTCCGCATGCTCGGCGCCGAGCGCGGCGATTCGGCGGCCAGCCGCCACGCCAAGCAGCTGCTGAAGGCCGCCTGAGCGGCGGGCTGGCCGCCGGTTGCCCGCCAAGCGCACGCCTTTTCCGCATAATCGGCGCATGGCTCTGCGTAGCCGGGCCCGCGCGCTGCTGCGCGGGCCCGAGATCCAGCTGCGGCCGGCCGAGACGCCGACGATCGCCGGTCGAGCGCGGCTCGGCCGCAAGACCAAGAACCTCGTCAAGCGCCTGCGGCCCGGCGACATCGCCGTGATCGACCATGCCGACCTCGACCGGATCGCCGCCGAGGACCTCGCCGCCAGCGGGGTCGAGGCGGTGGTCAACGTCGCCTCCTCGTCGACCGGCCGCTATCCCAACCCGGGGCCGCTGATCCTCGCGCGGGCGGGCGTCGTGCTCCTCGACGCCCCGTCGGCGCCGCTGTTCGAGGAGCTCTCCGACGGCGACGAGCTGGTCGTCCAGGGCGCCGAGGTGCGCTCCAACGGCACCCTGCTGGCGACCGGGCGCGTGATCGACCTGGCGACCGCGAGCGCGCAGATCGAGCGCCAGCGCGAGCGCATCAACGAGGCGCTCTCCGACTTCGCCGTGAACACGATCGAGCACGTCGAGAACGAGGGGGAGCTGCTGGTCGGCAGGATCGACTTCCCGCAGGTGCGGACCGAGTTCCGCGACCGCCACGCGCTGATCGTCGTCCGCGGGACGACCTACCGGCGCGACCTCCGGACCCTGCGCGCCTACATCGAGGACACCCACCCGGTGCTGGTCGGAGTCGACGGCGGCGCCGACGCGATCCTCGAGGAGGGCTTCAAGCCGGACATGATCCTCGGCGACATGGACTCGGCCACCGACGCGGTGCTCACCTGCGGCGCCGAGGTCGTCGTCCACGCCTACGCCGACGGCACGCGCCCGGGCGCGAACGGCTCGAGGCGCTCGGGCTCGAGCCGGTCGTCGCGCCGGCGATCGGCACCAGCCAGGACGTGGCGATGCTGCTCGCGCACGAGAACGGCGCCGAGCTGATCGTCTCGGTCGGCGCCCACTTCAACCTGACCGAGTTCCTCGACAAGAACCGCGCCGGGATGTCCTCGACCTTCCTCACCCGGCTGCGGATCGGCGAGACGCTGGTCGACGCCAAGGGCGTCAGCCGGCTCTACAACCCCGGCGTCCGCGGCTGGCACCTGTGGGCGTTCCTGGTCGTCTCGCTGATCCTGATCGCGATCGTGGTGATCAGCTCGCCGGCGCTGGGCGAGTTCTTCGACCTGGTCTGGTTGAAGATCAAGGTCGCGCTGGATCTCTGATGGGCTACTCGGGCCGCTATCACGCCGCCTCGCTCGCGGCCGTCTTCCTCGCGCTCGCGGTCGGCATCCTGATCGGCGTCGGCTTCGGCTCCGACCTCGTCAGCGGGACCGCCGACGACCTCGAGCAGAGCCTCGCCTCCGACCTCGACGAGGCCCGCGCGCAGGTCGACGAGCTCGAGGGCGAGCTCGCCACCGAGCGCGACTTCAGCGAGGCGCTGACCCCGGCCGTGGTCGAGAACCGCCTCCGCGGCAGCGAGGTCGGCGTGGTCGCGCTGGGCGCGCTCGACGACGCGCTCGCCGACGAGGTCCGAGCCGCGGTGGAGCCCTCCGGGGCCGACCTGCGCGAGATCGCCGTCGTCCGCGAACCGCCCGACGCGGCTGCCGCCATCGCGGTCGTGCGCCGGCGCCGGCCCGGCGCCGAGACCCGCGAGCAGGAGCTCGCCCGCGCCTCACGGCTGGCGGGGCGCGCCCTGGTCCGCGGCGGGCCGCGCTTCGCCGAGCTGCGCGGGGCGCTGTTCAGCCGCTACAGCGGCGAGCCGGGTGATCTCGACGGGGTCGTGATCGTGCGCGAGCAGCCGGCCGACCTCGGCGACCGCGCGGCGGCCGACACCGCCGTGGTCGAGGACGGGATCATCGCCGGGATCCAGGGCGCGAAGCAGGGTCGCCGCCGGGTGACCGTGGTCGGCGCCGAGCGCACGACCACCGATCCGAGCTCGATCGGGTTCTTCTCCGACCATGGCTTCGCCAGCGTCGACAACGTCGATCAGCTTCCGGGCAGGGTCGCGCTCGTCTACGCGCTCGGCGGCGCCGAGGGCGAGTTCGGGGTCAAGGAGACGGCCGACGCCCTGCTGCCCGACCTGCTCGCACCCGCGGGCCCCGGCGCCGCCCAGCGGCGCTGATGCTCTCCGGCCTGATCCTCTCGGCGGCGGTCGCCGTGCTCGCCCTCGGCCCGTGGCTTGCCGACATGCTCCGCGCCGGCCTCGCGCGCGAGAACTACGCCGGCCGGCGGGTCGCGTTCCCGGCCGGCGCGGCGCTGGTCGCCTGCTCGCTGATCGCGCTGGCGCCGCTCGCGGTGCTCGACGACCGCGCCGACCTCGACCTGCTCGACCCCGAGCTGCGCCGCTGGATCGTCTACGTGCTCGGGGTCGCGCTGCTCGGCCTGCTCGACGACGCGCTCGGGCGCGGCGGCGCGGACGACACCGCGCGCGGCTGGCGCGGCCACGCCCGGGCGGTGCTCGCGGGCCGGTTCTCGACCGGGGCGATCAAGGCGGTCGGCGCGCTGGCGCTCGCCGCGTACGCGACCTCGGGCCTCGGCCGGGAGGGGATCGACTACGTCGCGGATCTCGCCCTGCTGCTGCTCGCGACCAACCTCTTCAACCTGCTCGACCTGCGCCCCGGGCGGGTCGAGAAGGCGTTCGCGGCCCTGCTCGCCGGGCTCTGCCTCGGCGCCTGGACGGCCGAGCCGCTCGAGCTGCTCGGGGTCTTCATCGGCCCGGTGCTGGTGGTGGGCGCCTACACGCTGCGCGAGCGGGCGATGCTCGGCGACACCGGCTCGAACCTGGTCGGGGCGCTCGCCGGGGTCGCGATGCTGGTCACCCTCGGCGACACCGGGCGCTGGATCGCGCTGGCGCTGGTCGCCGCGCTGACGATCTTCGGCGAGTTTCGGTCGATCTCGAAGACGATCGAATCGATTCCGCCACTGCGCTGGATAGACTCGCTCGGCAGAGTGAGTGAAGGCGATCTGAAGCGATGAAGCCGGGCGAGACGCGCTTCATCTTCGTCACCGGCGGCGTCGTCTCCTCACTCGGCAAGGGGATCGCCGCGGCCTCGATCGGCCGCCTGCTGGTCAGCCGGGGCTTCCGCGTCCAGCTGCAGAAGTTCGACCCCTACATCAACGTCGACCCGGGGACGATGAGCCCGTTCCAGCACGGCGAGGTGTTCGTCACCGAGGACGGCGCCGAGACCGACCTCGACCTCGGCCACTACGAGCGGTTCACCGACCACAACACCTCGCGGGCCTCGAACGTGACCGCGGGCGCGGTCTACAACTCGGTGATCCGGCGCGAGCGCCGCGGCGACTACCTCGGCGCGACCGTCCAGGTGATCCCCCACATCACCGACGAGATCAAGCAGCGGATCCTGATCGTCGCCGAGTCGCAGGCGGTCGACTTCGTGATCACCGAGATCGGCGGCACGGTCGGCGACATCGAGTCGCTGCCGTTCCTGGAGGCGATCCGCCAGCTCTACGCCGAGCTGGGCGCGAAGCGCTGCATGTTCCTGCACCTGACCCTGGTCCCCTACATCGGCCACGCCGGCGAGATGAAGACGAAGCCGACCCAGCACTCGGTCAACGAGCTGCGCCGGATCGGGATCCAGCCGCACGCGCTGATCTGCCGCTCCGAGCGGGGGCTCGACCGCGAGATCCGCAGGAAGATCGCGCTGTTCGCCAGCGTCCCCGAGGAGGCGGTGCTCTCGGCCCGCGACGTCGACAACATCTACAAGGTGCCGCTGGTGATGCGGGCCGAGGGCGCCGACGACCTCGTCCTCGACCACTTCGCGGTCGACGCCCCGGCGCCCGAGCTCGGGGAGTGGGAGGAGCTGATCCGCCGCGCCGACGGCTGCGAGGGCACGACCCGGATCGCCCTGGTCGGCAAGTACGTGCGGCTCGCCGACGCCTACAAGTCGGTGATCGAGGCGCTCACCCACGGCGGCTACCACCACGGGACCAACGTCGAGGTCGAGCTGGTCGACTCCGAGGACTTCGACCCGGAGCGAGATCGCCGAGTGGGCCGACGGGATCCTGATCCCGGGCGGCTTCGGCGAGCGCGGGATCGAGGGCAAGATCGAGGCCGCGCGGATCGCGCGCGAGCGCGGCATCCCGTACCTCGGGATCTGCCTCGGGATGCAGATCGCGGTCGCCGAGTTCGCCCGCCACGTCGCCGGGATGGCGGGCGCCAACTCGACCGAGTTCGACCCCGAGACCCCGTACCCGGTCGTCGACCTGCTGCCCGAGCAGAAGGAGGTCTCCGACATGGGCGGGACGATGCGCCTCGGCGCCGACCCGGTGAAGCTCCACGACGGCACCAGGGCGCGCGAGATCTTCGGCGAGGCGGTGATCTACAAGCGCCACCGCCACCGCTTCGAGGTCAACAACCAGCTCCGCCGCCGGCTCGAGGACGAGGGACTCGTCTGCGGCGGCACCTCGCCGGACGAGCGCCTGGTCGAGATCATCGAGCTGCCGGGACACCCGTTCTTCGTCGCCTCGCAGTTCCACCCGGAGTTCAACTCGCGCCCGAATCGCCCGGAGCCGCTGTTCCGCGAGTTCGTCGGCGCCGCGGCGCGGCTGGCGGCCGAGCGCGGTGACCGCCCGGTGACCGAGGAGACCGAGGTCGAGGCGCCCGTCGCGACGGCGACGACGTCCGCGTACGCCGCGAGAGCTGAGTCGCGGCAGGGGTTGAGTACCGCGGCCGAGGGGCATAAGGTCCGCCCGTGCCACCCGACCTCGACGAGTACCGCACCCGCTCACTCGACTCCTGGAACCGCTTCGCCGGCAACTGGGAGCGCGAGCACGACTTCCTCTGGTCGGCGACTGGCGACGCTGGGCGAGCGGCTCGTCGAGCGGCTCGATCCCCAGCCGGGCGACACCGTGCTGGAGCTCGCGGCGGGGACGGGCGACACCGGGTTTCGCGGCCGCGGAGCGGATCGGCGCCGACGGGAGGCTGATCTCGACCGACTTCGCTCCCGCGATGGTCGAGGTCGCGCGCCGGCAGGCTGAGGCCCGCGGCATCGGCAACGCCGAGTTCCGCGTGCTCGACGCCGAGAACATGGACCTGGACGACTCGAGCGTCGACGGAGTCCTCTGCCGCTTCGGCTACATGCTGATGGCGGATCCAGCCGCGGCGCTGTCGGAGACGAGGCGGGTGCTGCGCGATGGCGGCCGGCTGTCGTTCGCCGTCTGGGCGGGCCCCGATCGCAACCTGTGGGCTGCGATCCCCGGGATGACGATGGTCGAGCAGGGCCACCTGCCACCGCCGGAGCCGGGGGCGCCGGGGATCTTCGCGCTGGGGGACCCGAACCGGATCCGCGAGCTGGTCACCGGTGCCGGCTTCGGCGAAGCCGCAGATCGACGAGGTCGCGATCGAGTGGGGCTACGCCGACCCGGACGTCCACTGGGAGAAGACGCTCGCGCTCGCCGCCCCGATCGCCGACGCGTTCGACTTCGCTCTCTGAGGGAGCGACGCGACGAGGTTCGGGGCGCCGTCACGAGATCGCGTCGCCGAGCGCCTCGCGGAGGACGCGAACGTCCCTCGACGGCGTCGCCCTCACGGTCGTCGCCGAGTAGCGCTCGGGCCGCTCCCGAGCGCATAGCCTTCGCCGCGATGCAACGGCGAGGAGTTGATCCGCGACGTCTGGCCGGCGCTGGAACGCGAGGGATGAGCGATCAGCGGATGCTCGACCGCTTCGTGCGCCTGTGCGAGACCCCGAGCCCGACCGGCGCCGAGCGGGCGGTCGCCGACGACGTGCTCGGCGAGCTGCGGGCGCTCGGCGTCGAGGTGAGCGAGGACGCGGCGGCGGCGCCGGCGCGCGCGGGCGCCGGGAACCTGATCGCCCGGGTTCCCGGGACGCGGCGACCGCTGGGTGATGCTCTGCTGCCACCTCGACACCGTGCCCGAGGCGGCCCCGATCGAGGTCGAGCTCGCCGACGGCGTCTTTCGCAGCCGGGGCGAGACGATCCTCGGCGCCGACAACAAGGCGGCGGTCACCGTCCTGGTCGAGCTCGCCGCGCGACACGCCGAGGCGCCGGCGGCGGCCGGGCTCGAGCTGGTGTTCACGGTCGCCGAGGAGGACGGGCTGCGCGGCGCGAAGGAGCTCGAGCTGGGCTCGCTGCGGTCGCGGTTCGGGTACGCGCTCGACCACGCGAGCCCGATCGGCGAGGTGATCACCGCGGCGCCGACCTACCAGCGGCTGGTGGCCGAGTTCGAGGGGCTCGAGGCGCACGCCGGGATCCGCCCCGAGGCGGGCCACTCGGCGATCGAGGCGGCGGCCGCGGCGATCGGGGCGATGCGGCTCGGCCGCCTCGACCCGGAGACGACCGCCAACGTCGGCGTGATCGCCGGCGGCGTGGCCTCCAACGTGGTCGCCGGGCGCTGCCGGATCGAGGCCGAGGCGCGCTCGCTCGACGGAGCGCAAGGTCGCCGAGGCGACGGCCTCGATGCTCGACGCCTGCACCTGGGCGGCGACCGAGCACGGCTGCGACGTCGACCTCGACGTCGACGAGGTCTTTCGCGGCTATCGCCAGCCGTCGAGCTCGCCGGCCGTGGCCCTCGCGCGCGCGGCGCTCGAGCGCTGCGGGATCGAGCCGCGCGAGGTCGCGACCGGCGGCGGCAGCGACGCCAACGCGCTGGTCGCCCGCGGCTTCGAGTGCGTGCTGCTCGCCAACGGCACCGAGGACAACCACACCCCGGCCGAGAGCGTCGCCGCGGCGCGGATCGCCGAGATGCTCGCGGTCTGCGAGGCGATCGCGGAGCTCGCCGGCGAGGGGCACGGGTGAGCCGCGGATGCTGAAGCTGCGCCGGGGCGTGGTCACCTCGGTCGACCCGCTGCAGGTCGAGATCGGCGGCGAGCAGCGCCCGGCCTGGGCCGACACGGCGATGGTCGGCGAGATCGAGGTCGGCGACGAGGTCGTGGTCAACACCCAGGCGCGCGACCTCGGGCTCGGCTCGGGCGGCTTCGACGTCGTCCACGTCAACCTCAGCCGCGGGCTCGCCGCGCCGGGGGACGAGGGCGTCCACGTGATCAAGCTCAACTACACCTCGCTCCAGCACCCGGTCGACCCGGTCGAGATCGAACACGGTGAACCGGCCCTCGGGCCGAAGCCGCCGACGGCGGTGATCTCGCTGCACGGCCACCTGGCGCCGATCGCCTGGGCCGCGGCCGAGGCCCGCCCCGGCCTGCGGCTCGGCTTCGTCCAGGGCGCCGGGGCGGCGCTCCCGGGACGCGCTGTCGCGCGACGTCGCCGAGCTGCGCGAGCGCGGGCTGCTCTGCGGCCACGTCACCGCCGGCCCCGCCTACGGCGGCGAGCACGAGGCGATCAGCCTCGTCGGCGGGCTCGACGCCGCCGCGCGACGGCTCGGCTGGGAGGCGATCGTGGTCGGCCCCGGCCCGGGCATCCTCGGCTCGGCGACCCGGCTCGGCCACGGCGGGATGGCGGCGCTCGACGCCGCCCACGCGGCGCTCGCGCTCGGCCTGCCGACGCTGCTCTGCCCGCGCCTCTCGAGCTCCGACGAGCGCGACCGCCACCGCGGGCTCAGCCATCACACCGCCTCGGTGCTCGAGCTGCTGCTGGCGCCGGTGCGGGTCCCGGTGCCCGAGGCCGAGCTCGAGGGCTGGCCGCTGCTCAGCGAGGAGGCGCCCGAGGGCGGCTCGGCGCAGGCGGCGCTCGACGACCTGATCGCGCTCTGCACCGGCCGCCACGACCTCGCGGTCGAGCCGATCGACCTCTACGGCTACGCGGAGAGCGGGCTGCCGGCACGGACGATGGGACGCTCGATCGCCGAGGACCCGCTGTTCTTCGCCGCGCCGCTCGCCACCGGGCGCGCGTTGGCCGCCGCTGTCGGGGGGTAGGGAGGAGGCGTGGAGCGGATCTCGTCGAGGACCGTCTACGAGGGCAGGATCGTCGAGGTCCGGATCGACAGCTTCGAGCACGGCGACGGGGAGCCCGCCGAGCGGGAGATCGTCGTCCACCCGGGCGCGGTCGGGATCGTCGCCCACGACGGCGAGTCGATCTACCTGGTGCGCCAGCCGCGCGAGGCGGTCGGCGAGCCCGCGCTGCTCGAGCTGCCGGCCGGCAAGCTCGACGTCGAGGGCGAGACGCCGCTCGAGTGCGCGCGGCGTGAGCTCGCCGAGGAGATCGGGATGCGGGCCCGGTCGTGGAGCGAGCTGAAGCGCTTCTACACGACCCCGGGCTTCGCCCAGGAGCAGGTGACGCTGTTCCTCGCCACCGGGCTCGAGCCGATCGCCGACCACGAGCCCGGACCCCGACGAGCGGATCGAGATCGTCGCCTGGCCGCTCGCCGAGCTCGACGCCGCGATCGGCGAGTGCGAGGACTCGAAGTCGCTGATCGGGATGCTGTTGCTGCAGTCGCCGGGCTAGCTCCGCGGGCGAACGCGGCCGCGCCAGCGCCGTTGCACCGGCAGGGTCGGCGCCCGGCCGCCAGAAACCAGGCGCCATGGCGATCGCCGTCCCCAAGCACCGAGGCGCGCACCGATGCCCATTTCGAGGCGCTGGTGCTCGACTTCCTCGCCTACCTCGAGTTCGAGCGCGGCCTCGCGCGCAACACGCTCGACGCCTACCGCACCGACCTGCTCCAGTTCGGCGCCTTCCTCGTGTGCGCGCGGGCGCGACGCGACCGCGGTCGAGCGCGCCGACGTCGCCGACTTCCTCGCCGACCTGGCGACCGGGGCGCCCGCGGACGCCGACGGCAACGGCGGGCGGGCGGCGTGCTCGCCGGCGACGATCAGCCGCAAGACCGCCTGCCTGCGCTCGTTCTATCGCCACCTGCGCCGCGAGGAGCTGATCGCCGACGACCCGACCGCGACCCTGAGCCCGCCGGCGAAGAGCCGCAAGCTCCCGCACGTGCTCAGCCAGGCCGAGGTGACGAGGCTGCTCGACAGCGCGCGCGGCGCCGACCCGATCGAGCTTCGCGACCGGGCGCTGCTCGAGGTCATGTACGGCTGCGGCCTGCGCGCCTCGGAGGCGATCGGGCTCGAGATCGGCGACGTCGACATGCGCCGCGGCTTCGTCCGCCCGCACGGCAAGGGCTCGAAGGAGCGGATCGTGCCGCTCGGCCGCGAGGCGAGCCGGGCGATCGAGCGCTACCTGCGCTCCGGCCGGCCGGAGCTCGTCGGCGGGGGCGTCGAGCGCAAGCTGTTCGTCAACTTCCGCGGCGGCGCGCTCACCCGCCAGGGCCTCTACAAGATCATCCAGCGCCACGCGAAGGCGGTCGGCCTCGATCGCAAGATGAGCCCGCACACGCTGCGCCACACCTTCGCCACCCACCTGCTCTCCGGCGGCTGCGACCTGCGCTCGGTCCAGGAGATGCTCGGCCACGCCGACGTGGCGACGACCCAGCTCTACACGCACCTCTCGCGGGAGAAGATCAAGGAGGTCTACTTCAAGGCCCACCCGCGGGCGACAGAACCGCATAGATAAGCGGTTCAGCTAGTAGCCGGTTCCGTTGCGCCAGCCGGTGCGCCAGTCAGCGCCGCCGCTTCGGCCTCCCCGCCGGGCATCAGGTGCGCGCAGATGTCAAGGGTGACGGTGATCGAGGCGTCCCCCATGAAGGTCTGCAACACCTTCGCGTTCACGCCTGCCTTGACTAACGATCGGCAAGTGGTATAGCTGGACCCATCGCCGGTCGTTGACCGGTAGTCGACTTCTGGAGGTGGACCCAGATGCTCTCCCCGCTTCGCGGCCTGGTCGCGCTCGGCCTGCTCGCGGCCACGCTCGTTGGACTCGGCGGTGCGAGCGCAAACGCCTCCCACACGCCCGACGGCCAGCCGGCCGATCGGGACTTCGTCACCGGGGAGTCCGGCGGGGAGGTTCAGAACCCTGGGACACCTGTGGTCTTCCGGCCGTTCTCCGTCTTCGGCGCCAGCAGCGGCCCATCGGGGGAGAACCCCACCGGGACGGTGCGGCTCGACTTCGATACTCGCTTCGGACGCTCGACGATCGCCACCTGGGAGGTCACCTGTCTCTCGGTCGCCGGCCACCAGGCGACGATCGGCGGCGTTGCCGCGACAAACCCGTTTCCGGGGGTGTTGCCCGCCAATGCGCTCTTCTACGTCGAGGACGGTGTCGGCGGGGCACCCGACCGCGCGGGGCTCGAGCCCGCGCCGACCGTGCCGCCGACCTGTCCGGCTCCACCTTTCGATGAGACGAAGACCGCCGCCAGCGTGACCGGAGAGCTCACCGTGCACGACGCGGTCGCCATACCAACCGAACCGCGGCAGTGCTTCGGCGGCGGCTGGCGCGGCTACGGCTTCGAGGGCCTCGGCAAGTGTCTGGCGTTCGTCTTCAAAGCTCGCCTCTGCGAGTTTCTCGAGGAGCGGCTCGGACACCTGCCGAAGTTCTGCCCGCCGGCTCCGCCTCGCCCGACCTAGTGCCGCTTGGGCGGATCAAGGCTCAACCGCGGGCGACGGTCTGGGCGGCGATAGCCGGCCACCCGCACCCGAGCCACCACACAGTTGGGCTCGGTGCGGCTCGGCATCGGATCAAGGGACGGGACGGGAAGGGCGCGTCGATCTCGGTCTACGTCGAGTTGCACCTCGACCGTCCCCCCTGAGCCGGCTAACGTGCGACTTGGTGGTCAGCCGGGTCCCGTGGGAGTACGGGCCTCAGAGCAACGAG
>CAVTCA010000011.1:0-34232 GCA_963733075.1 uncultured Solirubrobacterales bacterium
TCGCTCGGCGAGTTCGGCGTCGCCTCGATCACCGCCCCATCGACCACGCCGCCCGCCTCCGCCGCCAGCGCCAGCCGCGCCCCGTTCGGATCGGCGTAGAGCGCATGTCCGGGCAACGCCGCCGCAGCCGCGGCCGCCGCCGCTCCGCCCGTCAGCGCCTCAAGCATGTCGAAATCCGCGAACGGGCCGGGAAGAAAGATCGCAGGCATCGGCGCTCCGTCAGGACCCCAGTCTCGCCGACCGACCTAGCAGGACTACCCGAGGTTGCACAGGTTCAGCGACTGACCCGGAGCGCCCGACCCAAAACACGACGCCGAGGACAGCCCGGCGCCGTTTGCGCATGCCCCCACCGATTTTCGGCACGCGCCTGCCCGCCCGGGGCAGGCGCATTACCGCGCCGCCGGGCAGGCGCGCGCCGATTGCACGCCACGGCCAAGCCCGGCGCCCTTCGGCTTGCGCTTGCGCTCCGGCCGAGCGTCGCGCGCGGGGCGCCACTGGGCGCACCGGCAAGATGCGCGCCGCGGGGAAATCGGCGTGAGCGCAGGTTTGGGCTGCGTGGAGCGGTTCGGGAGGGCTGGCACTCTTCGTGGAGCGTGCGCGACGTCCAGGCATGAGCCTCAGCGGGACAGGGCGTCGAGGATGCGCACCCAGGAGCGGATGCCGTGGTGGAAGCTCGAGAGGTTGTACTTCTCGTTGGGCGAGTGGATGCGGTCGTCGTCGAGGGCGAAGCCGATCAGCAGCGACGTCGAGGCCGAGGATCGCGCTTGAAGTCGCCGGCCACCGGGATCGAGCCGCCGCGAGCCGATGAACGCCGCCTCCTGGCCCCATTCGTCGGTCAGCGCGGCCGCGGCGCTTCAGGAACGCCGGCCGGACGGTGTCGAAGGCGACCGCGCGGCTGCCGCCGTGCTCGTTGAAGGCGACGCGGCAGTCGGCGGGCACGCGGGCGCGGACAAAGTCGCGGAACGCCTCGCGGATCTTGTCCGGGTCCTGGTCGACGACCAGGCGGAACGAGATCTTGGCGGTGGCCTTGGCCGGGATCACGGTCTTGAAGCCGTCGCCGGTGTAGCCGCCGCTCATGCCGTTGATCTCGCGGTCGGGCGCGACCAGATCTGCTCGAGCACGGTGCGGCCCTTCTCGCCGGCCGGGATCGAGAGGCCGACCTCGCCGAGGAAGTCCGCCTCGTCGAAGCCGAGCTTGTCCCAGCTGTCGCGCGACGCCGTCGGGCAGCTCCGGCGACGTCGTCGTAGAAGCCGGGGACGGCGACGCGTGCCGTCGGCGTCGCGCAGGTCGGCGAGGATGCTCGGCGAGCACGTGGTTGGGGTTGCGCGCCGCGTTGCCGTACATGCCGGAATGCAGGTCGTGGTCGGCGCAGGTGATCTCGATCTCCTCGCCGACCAGGCCGCGCAGCATGGTGGTGATCGCCGGCGTCGTCGGCGTCCCACATGTCGGTGTCGCAGATCAGCGCGATGTCGGCGGCGAGCTCGGCCTTGTTGCGCCTCGAGGAAGCGGCGGCAGGTTCTTGCCGCCCGATTCCTCCTCGCCCTCGAGCAGGATCGTGACGCGCGACCGGCAGCGCGCCGGTGACCGCCTTCCAGGCGCGGCAGGCCTCGACGAAGGTCATCAGCTGGCCCTTGTCGTCGGAGGCGCCGCGGGCCGCGATCTGCGTCTCGCCGTCGGGCTGCGTCTCGATCGAGGGCTCGAACGGGTCGGTGTGCCAGAGGTCGAGCGGATCGACCGGCTGCACGTCGTAGTGGCCGTAGAACAGGACGTGCGGGCCCGCCGGCCTCGCGCAGCGTGGCCGACGACGATCGGGTGGCCGGGCGTGTCGCGCACCGATGCGTCGAAGCCATCGGGCGAGGTCGGCGACCAGCCACTCGGCGCGCGCGCGGCACTCGCCGGCGTAGGCGGGATCGGTCGAGATCGACTTGATCCGCAGCGTCTCGAACAGTCGCGCGATGGCGTTGTCGAAATCGGCGTCGATATGGGCGAGCACCTTGTCGAGGTCGGACATGCGTTTTCCTCCGGATCGTTGTCGACTTGCGTGAGGCTCAGCCGGGCCCGAGCGGGATGCCGAGCTGGTACCAGACCACCAGCAGCAGCGTCCAGACGACGAGCAGGACGAGGGTGTAGGGCAGCATCAGCGCGACGATCGTGCCGATGCCCGGCGTCCTTCTGGTATTTCTGCGCGAAGCCGACCATCACCGCGAGATAGACGTTCAGCGGGGTGATCGCGTTCATCGGGCTGTCGCCGACGCGGTACGCGGCGAGCACCAGGTTCGGATCGCCGCCGAGCCGCATGAACAGCGGCACGAACACCGGCGCGAGGATCGCCCATTTCGCCAGCGCGCCGGTCAGGATGATGTCGATGATCGCGACGACGAGCACGAACAGGATGATATAGCCGGTGGCGCCGATCGGCACCGTCTGCAGGAAGTCCGCGAGGTTCACCGCCAGCACCGTCGCGAGGTTGGTGAAGTTGAAGAAGGCGATGAAGTTGGCGATGACGAACAGGAGGAAGATCATCCCGGCGAGATTCGTCCAGGTCTTGACGATCATGCCGATCGCGGCGGTGACGTTGGCGATGGTCGCCGCGCCTCGCCCGTAAGCGTAGCCGACGACGAGGAACAGCAGGCTGATCAGGATGATCAGGCCGCTCATGAACGGCGAGCCCGCCATGATGCCGCCGGTCTCCTGGTTGCGCAGGATGCCCCAGGGGATCGGCGGCGCAGTCAGGAGCGCGAGCACGACGACGAAGCCGAGAAACGCGCGGCCGGCGTATTTCAGCCCCTGCTGCTCGCTGCCCGACAGGCCGTCGTCGCCTCGACCGGGACGCCGCCGGTGTAGGGCGCCGAGGCGGGGCTCGATCAGCCTGTCGGTGATGATGCGTGCAGATGAGGCCCATCACGATCGACGAGACGATCATGAAGTAGAGGTTGCCGACGACGTTGATCTGCGCGTCGGGGTTCACCGCCCGGATGGCGTCGTTGGTGACCTCGACCAGCAGCGCGTCGGTCGGCGTGACGAAGACGTTGACGAGGAATACCGCCGCGACGCCGGAGAAGCCGGCGGCGAGGCCGGCCAGCGGATGGCGGCCGATGCTGTGGAACGCCGCGGCCGCGAGCGGCACCAGCACGAGATAGCCGGCGTCGGCGGCGATCGAGGACAGGACACCGACCATGACGATCATGAAGGTGAAGATCGGCGCGGCGCGATGGCGACGAGCTTGCGCACCAGCGTCGCGATCAGGCCGCTATTCCTCGGCGAGGCCGACGCCGATCATCGCGACGAGGATCACCCCGACGCCGGTGAAGCCGAGGAAGTTCGCGACCGGCGAGGTCAGCATGAAGCGGATGCCGTCGGGTGACAGCAGGCTGCGCACCGATGTGGTCTGCTCGACGATGTCGCCGAGCGCCTCGTCGTAGGCGTCGTAGGTGACGGTCGTGCCGAGCAGGCCGAAGATCACCGAACAGCACGATGACGGTGCCGATCAGGATGAAGAAGATGATGGCCGGGTGGGGCACCATGTTGCCCACGCGCTCGATCGCGCAAGAAATCCGCCGGCGGCGGCCTGTTTCGGGTGTGGCGGCCAACTTTCCCTCCCTAGTTCCGGCGCGTTTCTGCGGCGCTCCGGCATCTGCGTCCGGCGCGAAGGCTCGATCGAGGATTGCAGCTTCGCCAGACGCGCCATCTTTAGTCGGACCCGCGCATCGCGCAAGTGCTATTCGCGCAGGGCCGAGGCGCTGCGGGCGGGACGTCGGTCTCGTCCTGCCGTCGCCTTCGGTGTCGGGGTGGACCCCCGGCGCGTCGATCCACGGGGATCGGAGCCGTCTGAAACCGTGAGGTCCCCGAGCCCTCCGGACCCAGCATCAGGTCGGCGCCCTCGATCGCGCGGTCGTAGAGCTCGCGCGCGTCGGCCTCGTTGAGCCGGCGAGGGTTGCCGCCCGCCGTCGGATCGACCACGGCCATCGCCGCCATCTCGTCGAAGCGCGCCCGGTCGACGCCGATCCTGTCGAGCGTGTGCGGGATGCCGAGGTCGCGCCGCAGCCGCAGGACGAAGTCGAGAAAGCCCGGGTAGCCGCCCTCGATCCCGAGCCAGCCGGCCAGCCGCTCCATCTTGGCCCAGACCGTCTCGCGGTTGAAGTCGAGCACGTAGGGCATGAAGATCGCGTTGGTCAGGCCGTGGTGGGTGTCGTAGAGCGCGCCGACCGGATGGCTGAGCGCGTGGATCGCGCCCGAGGCCCTTCTGGAAGGCGGTCGCGCCCATCGCCGCGGCGCTGAGCATGTTCGCGCGCGCCTCGAGGTCGGTGCCGTCGCGGTACGGCGCGCGAGCAGGTTCGTCGCTGCACCAGCCGGATGCCCTCGACGGCGATGCCCTCGGCGGCACGGGTGGTAGGACGGGCGCAGTAGGCCTCGAGGCAGTGCGCGAGCGCGTCCATGCCGGTGCCGGCGGTGAGCTGCGGCGGCAGGCCGACGGTGAGCTCGGGGTCGCTGATCACCTGCGCGGCATCATTTTCGGGTGGAAGATGATCTTCTTGGTGTGGGTCTCGAGGTCGGTGATCACTGCCGGCCCGGCCGACTTCGGAGCCGGTGCCGGCGGTGGTCGGGACCGCGACGACCGGGCGCGATGCCGGCGGCGTCGGCGCGGGTCCAGTAGTCGCCGATGTCCTCGAAGTCCCAGACCGGTCGGGTCTGGCCGCTCATGAAGGCGATGACCTTGCCGCATGTCCAGGCCGCTGCCGCCGCCGAAGGCGACCACGCCATCGTGCTTGCCGGCGCGCCAGGCGTCGAGCCCGCCGGCCAGGTTGGCTCGATCGGGTTCGGCTGGAGGTCGCAGAACAGCGCCGACGCCGAGCCCGGCGGCGCGCATGGCGTCCAGCGCCGCGGTGGTGATCGGGCAGCGTTGGCCAGGCCACTGTCGGTGACCAGCAGCGGTCGCTCGATGCCCCGGCTGCGGCAGACCTCGGCCAGCTCGGCGATGCGGCCGGCGCCGAAGCGGATGCTGGTGGGGTAGTTCCAGTTCGCGGTCAGGCCATGGTTCAGATCTCGTGGCGCAGATGAAAGGATTTCGGCCGGGTCAGGTGTCATAGCCGAGACGCGACAGCGTGACCCCGCGCCCGCTGTTCTTGCACCCCGGTCCAGGCCAGCGCCGGGTCGAGGTAGTCGCAGCGGTTCATGAACACGGTGCCGGTGTCGATCTCGGTCGCCGAGGCGTTCGGCGGCGGCGAGGTCCTGGGTCCAGATCGAGGCGCTGAGCCCGAAGTCGCTGTCGTTCATCAAGGCGATGGCTTCGTCGTCGTCTGGCCACCGGCATGATGCCGACCACCGGGCCGAAGCTTTCCTCGCGCATCACCGACATCTGATGGGTGACGTCGTCAGCACCTGCGGCGCGAGGTAGGCGCTGCCCGGTACGTCGGCGGGAAACGGCGCTGGGTCGATCAGCGCCTTGGCGCCTTGGGCCAGCGCCTCGGCGATCTGGGCGCGCACGAAGTCGGCGACGCCCGGTGCGCCATCGGACCGAGCGTGGTGGCTTCGTCCAGCGGATTGCCGAGCACGTACTGGCGGGTCAAGGCGACGAAGCCTCTCGACAAAGGCCGGGTAGAGGCTCTCGATCGACGTAGATCCGCTCGACGCGCGCAGCAGCACTGGCCGGAGTTGAAGATAGCGCCGTCCATCAGCGTGTCGACCGCATGCTCGAGGTTGGCGTCGGCGCGGACATAGGCCGGGTCCTTGCCGCCGAGCTCCAGCCCAGTCCCGACGAAGGTGTCCGCTGGCGGCGCGTTCGATGGCTTTGCCGCCTTCGACTGAACCGGTGAAGTTGATGTCGCACACGCCCGAGGCGATCATCTCGGCGGTCGCGTCATGAGTCAAGGAGCAGGTTGGTGAACAGGCCTTCGGGCAGATGCGCGAAGGCCTGGGCGAGCCGCTCGCCGGCGAGCAGGGTCTGCGAGGCGTGTTTGAGCGCCACGGCGTTGCCGGCGATCATCAGCGCCGGGACGATGGTGTTGATCGCGGTCAGGAACGGGTAGTTCCACGGCGCGATGACGAAGACGAGCCCCAGCGGCTCGCGCGCGAGCACGCGGCGGAATTTGTCGCTGTCCTCGATCACCTCGGGGCGCCAGCGCCCGCGCGGCGATCCCGGCCATGTAGGCGGTGCGCTCGCGCACCCCGCCCATCTCGCCGCCGTAGCGCACCGGCCGGCCCATCTGCCAGGCGAGTTCGGTCGACGAGGTCGGCGTTGACCCGGTCGAGCCGCGCGACGCCCTCCTCCACCAGCGCGATGCGCTCGTCGAGCGGCGTCGCCGCCCAGCCGCGCTGCGCGGCGCGGGCGGCCTTCAGCCGGGCGCGCACGCTCGCGACGGCCTCGGCGGGGCGGGACGGCGTAGACCTTGCCGTCGATCGGGGAGACGCAGGTGATGGCATCGGTCATGGGCGGAGCCTCGGGGACGAATGGGCGAAGGGAGCGGCGCGCATGCGGCCCTCAGACCGCAGCATACCATGCGAGGACTGCGGGATGGCGCCGCACCGCTTCCGATAACGCCTTGAGCTTCGGGAAGGCGTCGAGCGCGTCCGCTGGGACGTCGTCCACCCCGCCGCCGTTGACCCAGCGCTCGAGCATGTGCAGCTTGACGTCGGCGACGCTGGGCCGTGCGCCAGCCGCGAAGGGCCCTTCGCCGATCAGGCGCTCGACGCCGCCGCCCCAGATCGGCAGGTAGTCCCTGGCGAGGGCTTGGCGCGCCGTGCGCCGTGCGGCCGGGTCCTCGATGCGCCCGGTGGCGGCGATGCGCTGGCGCAGCTCTTCGCCCGCGTCGAGCAGCGCATCGTGGCGCGCGGCCTCGAACGGGTCTTCGGGGTGCAGGCCATACCGCCGGCCTACCAGGCGCAGGATCGCGTTGCACTGCGCAAAGACGCCGTGGCCGTCGATCTCCAGCGTCGGCACCTGGCCGAACGGCAGGTCGGGCTTCATCCGGGCGAAGGTCGCGCGGTCGATGCGGCGATCCTCGAAATCGACGCCGGCGATCGCCAGGGCGAGGCGGACCTCTTCGCCCCTGCTGCCGGGAAAGTCGAAATAGGTGACGGTCAGGCCTGACATCGGGCTCCTCCTTGCACCGCGTCCGAATGCGCAGGCGCCGGTCAGCCTTTTCACGGATCGCGTCCGCCCGCCAGCGGGCCGTCGCGCCGGCGCCGGCCGGGGTCATGCCCGCTCGAAGCCGCGGGCGCGGTCCCAGTCGGTGACGCGGCGGTCGCATTCGGACTGCTCCCAGCGGGCGGCGTGGACGTAGTGGTCGACCACGTCGTCGCCGAAGGCGGCGCGCAGCATCTCCGAGCGGCGCAGCGCCTCGGCGGCGTCGCGCAGCGTCGTCGGGATCTCGCGGACGCGCGCCGCGGCGTAGGCGTCGCCGCGGAACTCCGGCTCCAGCTCCAGCCCGCGCTCGATGCCGTCGATGCCGGCGGCGATGCAGCGCGGCGTAGGCGAGGTAGGGGTTGAGGTCGGCCCCGCCGACCCGGCACTCGACGCGCACCGACTTCGTGCCCTCGCCGACCAGCCGATAGCCGGCGGTGCGGTTGTCCACCGACCAGATCGCCTTGGTCGGCGCGAAGGTGCCGGCCGGAAGCGCTTGTAGCTGTTGACGTAGGGCGCGAGGAAATAGGTGATCTCGCCGGCATGGGCGAGCAGCCCGGCGAGGTAGCTGCGCATCAGCTTCGACATGCCCTGCGGCTCGCCCGGATCGAAGAAGGCCGGCGCGCCGTCCAGCGTCCAGAGCGACTGGTGGACATGGCTGGACGAGCCGGCGGCGCGGTCGTCCCACTTCGCCATGAAGGTCAGCGCCCGGCCCTTGGACCAGGCGATCTCCTTGGCGCCGTTCTTGACGATCGCATGCGCGTCCGCCGCGGCCAGCGCCTCGCCGTAGCGGACGTTGATCTCTTCCTGCCCGGCGCTCGCCTCGCCCTTGGAGCTCTCCACCGGGACGCCCGCGGCGTTCAGCCCGGTGCGGATCGCCCGCATCACCTCCTCCTCCTTGGAGGTCTGGAAGATGTGGTAGTCCTCGTTGTAGGCGCCGATCGGGGTCAGGCCGCGGTAGCCGGCGTCGTGCAGCTCCTCGAAGGACTGCGCGGAACAGGAAGAACTCGAGCTCGGAGGCCATCATCGCGCGGTAGCCCATCGCCTCCAGCCGGGCGATCTGGCGCTTCAGCAGCGCGCGCGGCGAATGCGGCACCTCGGCGTGGGTGTGGTGGTCGATGACGTCGCAGAGCACCAGCGCCGTGCCGGGCAGCCAGGGCGTGCGGCGCAGCGTCGAGAGGTCGGGCGTCATGGTGTAGTCGCCGTAGCCGGCGGCCCAGCTCGTCGCCTTGTAGCCGGGGACGGTCTCCATCTCCATGTCGGTGGCGAGCAGGTAGTTGCAGCTGTGGGTCTCGCGATGGCCGGACTCGAGGAAGAACTCGGCCTGGAAGCGCTTGCCCATCAGCCGGCCCTGCATGTCGACCAGCGCGACGAGAACGGTGTCGATCGCGCCTTCGGCGACCGCCTGCGCCAGGTCGTCCAGCGTCATCGCGCCCGGCATAAGTCCCCTCCCCGCCCCGTTTCCTCCCGACGCTAGCCAGCGCCGCCGGATGGCGCAAGGCCGATCGGCTTCAGGCTTGGAGAGACATCCGCAAGAGCTGGCGCCCGGCGCCTAGGGCGGCGGGCACATCGGTGGGCACGCGTGCCCACCGTGTTAATTAATTGATTTTGCTATATAATCAAAATTTTGTTCATCGAATTTTTACCGGCGCTAAGATGCCGCGCCGGGGCACCGCGCCCCTCTTGCAGAGGTCTCTCAGAGGCAGACGCCGTCGATCATCACCCCGCCGGAGCCGCCATCGTCGCAGGCGTAGCTGCGGCTCGCCTCGCGCGGCGCGCCGCCGCCGCCAGCGCCGCCTCCGCCGCAGGCCGCGAGCAGGACGCCGAGGATGAGGCAGGCGAGGAGCGGATGGCGCATCGGCGGCTTTCGAGAACGGGGGGCCCCAAGCCTTCGGCGGAAGCGGCGGCGAAATCAAGCGCCGCGTTCAGCGGGTGACGAACTGCACGCCGCGAAAGATCAGCGCGACCGAGATGGCCGTGACGACGATCGAGACCAGCCCGAGCGCCACGCCGATCAGCACCACCCGGCCGTCGCGCTCGACGAGACCGAGCCCGGTGACCACCAGCGCCGCAGCGGGAATGAAGCCGCTGAGCGGCACCGGCAGGAACAGCGCGAAGGCGGTGACGCATTGGAACGCCCCGAGCAGGCGCTCGTTGCGGGAGACGAAGAGATGCTCCATCCGCGGCTGGAGCATGCGCTCGACCGGGCGGATCACCGGGGTCATGCGCATCACCAGCCGCTGCCAGGCGCGGCGGTCGACCCGGCGGCGCGAGATGAAGTCGGGCAGGCGAACCTGGGGATAGCCGAGCGCCATCTGGCCGAGCACCCAGAACAGCGGGATCGCGGTGACGAGGCCGCCGCCGGGGAGCGGCGCGAGGCTGAACACGGCGAAGAACAGCAGCACCCAGCCGAAGGAGCGGTCGCCGAGTTTGTCGAGCACGTCGGCGATGGCGATCTCGTCCGCGTCGCTGCGCTCGCCCGCGGCGCGGAACAGCCGGCGCAGCAGCCTGCGGCGGGCGGGAGGCGGAGGCGCGGGACTGGCTGACAAGGGGCGCAAACCTCCGCGCGCTTTCGACGGGGTGCCGGTGCTCGGCCTCGTATATAGGCTATTCGTTACGGTTCGGCGACTGGCGCGGTGCGCGGCGGCGGCCGCAGGCGAGGTCGATGCAGCGCCAGCCCGGGCCGACGCCGATCCCGGTCGAGCATGACGCTCGCGTCCGACTCGAGGACGGCGCTCTGGACGCGCAGGCGCTCGACCTCCCCCGCGCGACGTTCGATCGGATAGTCCCCGGCGCAGCGGGTCGCGTTCTCCGTGCCAGGCTTGATCAATCAGTGTCCTGGTCGAGCGGGGCAAGTGTGCCCCCTCATTCGCTCCCGACGCCCGTCCAAGTCGGATGGAAGCGGTTCGCGGGAGAGAGGGTGAAGATCTCGCAGGCCGTCTCGGTGACGCCGACCGCGTGCTCGAACTGCGCGGAGAGCGAGCGGTCCTTGGTGACGGCGGTCCAGTCGTCGTCGAGGATCCTGGTCTCGGGGCGGCCGAGGTTGATCATCGGCTCGATGGTGAAGAACATGCCCGGTTCCTTCAACGTCGACGACTTGTCGTAGTACTGGATGATCACCTGGTCGATCTGCGCCGGGTCGTCGCCGGTGTACTCGGGGTTCGCCTCGAGCACGGTCTGCTGACCGGGCTCGTAGTGCTCGACCGTGTAGCGGCCCGAGCCGATCACCTCGTCGTCGGGTTGCACCTTGTCGGCCGGGAACTCGGCGGGCACGATCGCGACGCCGCCGGTCGTCAGCAGGAACGGCCAGGTCGCGTCGGGCGCCTTGAGGTTGAAGACGACCGTGTCGTCGTCGGGGGTCTCGACGCTCTTCAGGTTGGAGCAGCGAGGAGGCGCCGTGCGGGTCGGCGATCTCGAGGTTGCGCTCGAACGAGAAGTCTTGACGTCCTCGGAGGTGAGGTCGGAGCCGTCGGAGAACTTGAGCGCCGCTCTGCAGCGTGCACTCGTAGACCGTACCGTGACGTCGTCGGTGAAGTCGCAGGACTCGGCGGCCTCCGGCTCGGGCTTGTTGTCGCCGGGCGGGAACTGCAGCAGGTTCTGGTAGACGTTGAAGATCACGTTGTAGGAGGGCAGGTCGTAGGAACCGGCCGGGTCGTAGCGAGACCGGCTGGTCGGTCGTCCCGTGGATCAGGACCGAGCTGTCGCCGCTCGCCCGCCATCGTCGTCGTCACCGCAGGCCACCAGGCCGGTCGCGATCGCGGCAGCGCCGACGCCGCCAACATCAGCCGACTGACTCGACTCATTACCTCTCCCTCTGTGATCGCCGCTGCCCCGCGGCGTCGTTGAATAGACCGCCCCGCAGCCTAGTCCTCCACGGCCACCGACGCATGTAGGTGCGCTGTTCCGCCCGCCAGGCGCGCCCCTCCGGCGCGAGTGTCATCTGACTACCGGATGTCGGTAGTCAGGTGACGCTCGAGCTTCGCGGCCGCCGCCGGCTGCTCGCGGCCCACCGGGTGGTGGCAGGCGGCCCAGTGGCCGTCGCCGTAGTCGACGAGCTGCGGGCTCGACCTCGGAGCAGATCTCGGTCGCCCGCGGGCAGCGGGTGTGGAAGCGGCAGGCCGCCGGCGGGTTCGCCGGGCTCGGGCACGTCGCCCTCGAGCACGATCTGCTCGCGGGCGGCGTTCGCGCGCGGGTCCGGGATCGGCACCGCGGAGAGCAGCGACACGCGTGTAGGGGTGGATCGGGTTCTGAGTAGACCGTGTCGGCGGGGCCGATCTCGACGATCTTGCCCAGGTACATGACCGCGATCCGGTCGGCGACGTGGCGGACGACGCCGAGGTCGTGGGCGACGAAGACGTAGGTGAGGTCGAACTCGTCCTGGAGGTCCTCGAGCAGGTTGATGATCTGCGCCTGGATCGAGACGTCGAGGGCCGAGACCGGCTCGTCGGCGATGATCAGCTTCGGGTTCAGCGACAGCGCCCGGGCGATCCCGATCCGCTGGCGCTGGCCGCCCGAGAACTCGTGCGGGAAGCGGTTGTAGTGCTCGGGGTTGAGGCCGACCCGCTCGAGCAGCTCGCGGACCGCGTCGCGGACGCCGCCGCGGTCGACGATCCCGTGCAGGCGCATCGGGTCGCCGACGATCTGGGCGACCCGCTTGCGCGGGTTCAGCGACGCGTACGGGTCCTGGAAGACCATCTGCATCTGCGGCCGCAGCGCCCGCGACTCCTTGGCGCTGAGCGCCGGTGATCTCGCTGCCCTCGAAGCGGACCGAGCCCGAGGTCGGCTCGATCAGCTGCAGGATCGAGCGCGCCAGGGTCGACTTGCCGCAGCCGGACTCGCCGACGAGGCCGAGCGTCTCGCCGCGCGCTGACGGTGAACGAGACGTCGTCGACCGCCCGCACCGCGCCGATCTGGTGGTCGAACAGGATCCCCGCCTTGATCGGGAAGTGCTTGACCAGGTGGTCGACCTCGAGGATCGGCCCTCGCCGCCTCGCCGCGATCGCCTCGAGCTCGGCCGCCGACGGGGCGGGGACGTCGCCGGAGCGGTCCTCCTCGGCGTCGCGCGCCTCGTCGGCGTGTCTGGCCTCGGCCTCGCTCATGCCGCCGGCTCCTCGAGGCCGATCTCGCCGGAGCCGACGACGCGCAGGGTCTGCTTCTGCTCCGGCGGCGAGCCAGCAGCGGTCGCGTGTGCCCGCGCTCGGGGATCCGCTCCTCGAGCGGCGGCAGCTCGCTGCAGCGGTCGAAGGCGTGCGGGCAGCGGGGGCGGAAGCGAGCAGCCCTCGGGCAGCGCGATCAGCGACGGCGGCTGGCCGGCGATCTGCGCCAGGCGCGCGGTCCGCGGCTGGTCGATCCGGGTCAGCGAGCCGAGCAGGCCCCAGGTGTAGGGGTGCTGCGGGTCGTAGAAGATCTGCTCCAGCGTTCCCGACTCGACCACTCGGCCGGCGTACATGACCATCACCCGGTCGGCGACCTCGGCGACGACCCCGAGGTCGTGGGTGATCATGATCACCGCCATCCCGAACTCCTGGCGCAGGCGCTCGATCAGCTGCAGGATCTGGGCCTGGGTGGTGACGTCGAGCGCCGTCGTCGGCTCGTCGGCGATCAGCAGCTTCGGCTCGTTGGTGAGCGCCATCGCGATCATCGCCCGCTGGCGCATGCCGCCGGAGAACTCGTGCGGGTACTCGCCGGCGCGCCGCTCCGGGTCGGGGATCCCGACCAGGCCGAGCAGCTCGACGCGCGCGCGTCCGAGGCGGCATCGTCGTCGAGGTCCTGGTGGACCTGGATCGCCTCGACCAGCTGCTTGCCGACCTTGTAGAAGGGATGCAGCGACGAGAGCGGGTCCTGGAAGATCATCGAGATCTCGTTGCCGCGGATCTCGCGCAGCTCGTCCTCGTCCAGCTCGAGCAGGTCGCGGCCCTCGAACATGATCCGGCCGGAGATCTCGGCGTTGACCGCGCGGGTCAGCCCGAGGATCGTCATGTTGGCGACGCTCTTGCCCGAGCCGGACTCGCCGACGATCCCGAGCATCTCGCCCGCGGGCGACCTCGAACGAGACGCCGTCGACGGCCTTGACGACGCCCTCGTCGGTGTCGAAGTGGACCTCGAGGTCCTCGATCTCGAGCAGCGGCTCGGGCTCATTGGTAGCGCACCCGCGGGTCGAGGTAGGCGTAGGCGATGTCGACGATCAGGTTGAGGGTGACGATGAAGAAGGCGCCGAACAGGGTGATCCCCTGGATCATCGGCAGGTCGGAGCGCTTGATCGCGTTGAAGGTCTCGGCGCCGACCCCGGGGATGTTGAAGACGGTCTCGGTGAGGATCGCGTTGCCGGCCAGCAGCACCGCGACGTCGAGGCCGAGCAGGGTGACGATCGGGGTGATCGCGCTGCGCAGCGCGTGGTGGCATGATCACCCGCCGCTCGGGCAGGCCCTTCGCCCGCGCGGTGCGGATGTAGTCCTCGCCCATCACGTCGATCATCTGCGAGCGCAGGTAGCGGGCGTAGATCGCCGCGGTCGCCGCGCGCCAGCACGGCCCACGGCAGCAGCATCGAGCCGACCTTGCCGATGAAGTCGTCGGCCTCGGCGTAGCTGCCGATGCCCGGGGAAGATCGGGATCACGCCGACGTCCTGGGCGAACAGGTAGAGCGCGACGAGGCCCGAGCCAGAAGACCGGCGCCGAGATGAAGGCGAGGGTGGTGATCATCGTCGTCCGGTCGAGCAGCGAGCGGCTCTTGACCGCGGAGATGATCCCGACCGGGATCGCGATCGCCAGCCAGAGGATCACCGCGCCGAAGACGAGCAGCGCCGGTCGCCGGGAGGTCGGAGAAGATCACGTCCTTGACGTCGGCGTTCGACTGGTAGCTGCGGCCGAAGTAGAGCGGGCCGTGGGAGTCGGTGCCCGGCAGGTCGAGCGGCGTGAAGACGCCCTTGAGGTAGATCCAGAACTGGCTCAGCACCGACTTGTCGAGCCCGAGCGACTCGCGGATCGCCTCGATCTGGTCCTCGTTGGCCTGGCGGCCGGCGCGCAGCTGCGCCGGGTCGGCCGAGGGGAAGACGTAGAAGAGGACGAAGACGACCGCGCTGACGATCACCAGCAGCAGCAGCGACCAGAGCAGTCGGCGGATGATGTAGCGGGCCATGTCGGTGGTGGCGGAGGCGAGGTCGGGACCCGCCGCCGCTCGGCGGCGGCGGGTCCCTGTTCGCGTTCAGGCGGATCAGCGTGCGCCGATCCTACTCCTTCAGCGACGTGAACGACGAGGTCCCAGTTCGCGTTGAACTTGTTGATCACGCCGGCCACGTCGGCCGACTGGATGTTGGCCTGGTCGTCCCAGATGTACGGGATCGCCGGGGCCTGCTCGATGATCATCGTGTCGACGTCGGCCCAGGCCTGGTTGCGCTCCTCCGGGTCGTCGATCAGCGTCGCCTCGTTGATCGCGTCGTTGATCTCCGGCACGTCGAGCTGCGGCCAGTTGGAGTTGTTCTCCGGGACCACGTTCTCGCCGTTGAACGTCGGGTCGAGCATCGACTGACCGTCGTTGAAGTCCTTCAGCCAGCCCACGTTCGGGCAGACCTGCGGGGCGTTCTCCGGAACGCTGCAGAACCTCGTGTACATGATGTCGTGCGTCGACCTTCTGGAGGTTGACCTCGAAGCCGAGCTCCTCGAGCTGGCTCTCGACCACCTCGGCGGTGTCCGAGCCGGGAGGCGAGTCGTCACCGACCATGGTGATCTCGCACTCCGAGCCCTCGCACTTGCCGCTCTCGTAGCCGGCCTTCTTCATGTACTCGGCCGCCAGCTCCGGATCGCCCTCGGGGTTGGCGATGAAGTCGAGGTCCGGGCCCTCGAGGCCGCCGGCTTCCTCGAAGCCGGGGAACTCCGGCGGGAGGATAGTGGGTCGCCACCGGTCCGATCAGCTCACCGCCGCGGGTGTTGCGCAGGTCGGTGCGGTTCGACGTTCGCGATCACGGCCTTGCGGACGTTGATGTCGTCGAACGGCGGCATCTGCGTGTTCAGCGCGATGTAGCGGTTGCCGCCGCTCGGGGTCAGCGTCAGCTGGCCCTCCTCGCCCTCGGTCGCCGCCTGCTTGATCGCGCGTCGGCGGCGCGGTGAAGTCGCCGTTGACCTGCGCGCTGCCGGCGAGGATCTTCTTCGACGCCGAGACGGTGTCGGCGAAGCCCTCCTGGATCGTGATCTCGTCGAGGTACGCGGGCCGGAAGTCCGCCGTCGGACGCCTCCCAGTTCGGGTTGCGGACCAGGTGGATCTCCTTGTTCGGCGTGTAGCCGGTGAGCTCGCCGGCTCGGCGTCGTTCTCGATCATGTACGGGCCGGTCGCGACCTGGTTCTCGCCGTAGGTCGACGGGTTCTCGGCGTCGAACTCCTTCGCGTACTCCTCCGGCACCGGGGCGCTGACCGGCAGCGTCAGCGCGCCGATCACGCCGAGCGAGCTCGTGTCGGTGAGCTTGATCTCCAGCGTCGTGTCGTCCGGGGCGGTGATCCCGCTGATGTCGGGCGCGCCGCCGGTCGGGTCGTCCTGGGCCTCCTTGACCGCCTCGTCGATGCCCGTCGACGCCGGCCAGGTAGGTCTGCACGTAGCCGTTCGGCGACGCCGGGCAGCAGCGAGCGCTCGATCGCGTACTTGACGTCGGCCGCGGTCGCCGCGCGGTCGACCGGCGGCGAGAACATGACGTCGTCGCGGATCGTGTAGGTGATCGTCTTGCCGTCCTCGGAGACCTCGGGCGCCTCGGTCGGCGAGCAGCGGCGTCGGCTGCTCGACGTCGTCGGGCGCGTAGGCCTCGAGCGGCGACTGGGTCGCCGAGCGTGACCATGTAGGTGAACTGGTAGTAGGCGGCGCCCGGGTCGATGTAGTCGACGTCGCGCGGCCGCGAGCACGGTCAGCTCGCCGCCCTCCTGGGCGCCCTCGGGCGCCGCGGTCGGGGCCGCGAACTCCTCCGCCGGCCGTCGCTGGCGTCGTCGGAGTCGTCGCTCGTCGTCGTCGCCGCACGCCGACGCGGTCAGCGCCAGCGCGACGATGGCGCCCGAGCGCAAGCAGCCATCGCAGCTTGGTTCGCATCGTCTGTCCTTTCTGTTGTGGATGAGTTCGGTGATCGGTTCTGTTCATCTCAGCTCCGCTTCTTGCGCGGGTTGAGCGCGTCCTGCATCGCGTCGCCGACGAAGTTGAAGGCGAGCACGGTGAACAGCGAGGGCGAGGCCGGGGAAGAGCATGTACCACCAGGCGTCGCTGAAGATCGGGGTCGCGTCGGAGATCATCTGGCCCCAGCTCGGCTGGTCGGTGACGCCGACGCCGAGGAACGAGAGCGCCGCCTCGTAGAGGATCACCTGCGGGATCAGGATCGAGGCGTAGACGATGATCGGCGCGGTCAGGTTCGGCAGCAGCTCGCGGAAGACGATCCGCGTGTTCGAGGCGCCCATCGAGCGCGAGGCCTCGACGAACTCCTTCTCGCGCAGCGAGAGCATCTGGCCGCGGACGATCCGCGCCATGTAGGTCCAGCTGGTGAACGCGATCACGAAGATCACGACGCCGAGCCCGGGCTTGATCAGCCCGCCGAGGCAGCCGGCGCCGCCGCCGGTGGTCGGCCGAGCGTGCAGGCGGCGGCGAGCCCGGTCGCCAGCAGCAGGTAGGGGATCGCCAGCAGGACGTCGACGCTGCGCGAGATCACGGTGTCGGTCCAGCCGCGGAAGTAGCCGGCGAGCAGCCCGGCGACGATCCCGAGCGACCGTCGCGAGAACGGTCGCCGACGAAGGCGACGATCAGCGAGACCCGGGCGCCGTAGACGGTGCGGCTGAAGACGTCGCGGCCGAGCTGGTCGACGCCGAAGAGGTGCTCGGAGCTGGGCCCGGTCGGGGTCGCGAACAGCGGGTCGAGCGCGGCCGGTGTCGCGCTCGTCGGGGCCCGGCGCGCCGAGCGATGTCGACGACCACCGGGGCGAAGATCGCGACCAGGATCAGCAGGACGATGAAGACGAGCGCGCCGAGCGCGAGCCGGTCGTCGAGAAAGCGCCGCCAGAACAGCTGCCACGGCGTGCGCGGGAGCGCTGCGCCCGCCTCGATCTCGGTGAGCTCGGCCCCGGCCCCGACGGGAGCCGGGTGGTCCTCGCGAAATCCGCTGGCCTCCAAGCGCTCCCCCGCCTCAGTCCGGCATCTCTCTCATGCGCCAAAAAACACTAGCTCAGGCGGCTAAAGCGTGGGCGGGGCGAGGCCACGGTGGACATTCGTACCCATTCGCGCCCTGGGCTACTCGCCCTCCTTCAGCCGCCAGCTCGAGTAGTCGTTGCGATACACGGGATGAAGGACCGCGCTCGCCGGGTCCATGCGCTCGGAGAAGAAGGTGGCGACGGTCGGATGGCCCAGCGGCGCGACGTAGCTCTGCGGCGGCGAGACCGCGTACCGGTCGAGGGCGCGCCAGGCGTCGGCATCGGCCTCCGAGTCGGCGTTGACCTCCACCGAGGCGCCGAGGCGGTCGAGCTCGCCCGCGATCAGGGGATCGTCGAGCCCGGCCGCCGCGGCGAAGAACCCGAGCGCGCCGGGGAGGCCGGGGGGCGAGGACCTCGATGCCGGTATGGCTTCGCGCGGTGCGCCGCTCCGGCGTCGCCTCGAGCCCGATCCGGTCCAGGGTGGCGACGTAGGCGCGAGCGAGCGCCCGCCCGTCGCCGTCGCGCCCTCTCGCCACCCCGACCCTCGCGCCGGCGGCCCCCGCTTGGCGGATCAGCGCCCGCGCGGCGGCGAGGTCGGGCGGCCGCCTCGGGTCGCCGTAGGGGCACTCGTCGGTGTCGAGCGCCTCGTCATAGCCCGGGACCCCGGGAGCGAGCAGCGCGCAGCCGGGATCACCGGAGTAGGTCCGGGCGAGGGCCGGGCGGTCGAGGGCGGTGTTGACCGCCTCGCGCACCAGGGGATCGGCGAACGGCGGGCGCCGGCGGTCGAAGTAGGCGTACCAGGTCGCCGGTGCCGGGTGCTCGATCAACCGCTCGCCGGCCTGCTCGAGGATCGTCGGTCGCAGGGCGGCCGGCGGCGAGCTCTGCATGTAGTCGAGCTTGCCGTCGAGCACGTCCTGGGCCTGGCGGCGCTCGCCCGGGACCACCAGGGTGGTGATCTCGGCGATGTTGCCGGTCGGGATGTCGGGGATGTCGAGCTCGGCGAAGGTGGGGCTTCGCCTGAGCACGAAGCCGCCGTCCGCGTCGGTGGAGGCGATCTCGTAGGGGCCGACGCCGGGCGGGGGCGCGGCGCTCAGGTCGCGAGACGGGGTCCGCGCCGGGACCGGCGCCGCGGACGGGAGCGCGAGGGCGTCGGCGAACCTCGGGTCGGGCGCCTCGAGGGCGATCGTGATCTCCCCGGTCTCGTCGTCGGAATCGATGCCCTCGATCTCCGCCTCGGGGTCGCCCGCGGCCAGGTACTCGCCGGCGCCCTCGATGCCGTCGTAGAGCCGCGCGGCGCCCGAGTCGAGGTGGAGGGTCCGGGCGAGAGCGTGCTCGAAGTCGCTCGCGCGCACCGGTGAGCCGTCGGAGTACTCGAGTCCCTCGCGCAGCCGGAGCGAGTAGGTGCGCCCGTCGCTCGATACGCGGGGCAGGTCCGACGCGAGGCCCGGGATCAGCTCGGCGCCCTTGTCGCCCTCGGCGTGGCGGTAGGTGAGCAGCGGCGTGTAGACGAGCCAGAGCGCCTCCAGCGCCCCGGCACCCGAGGCGAGCGCGGGATCGAGATCGTTCGGGCCGGCGCTGCGGGAGATCGTGATCGGGTCGTCGGGCTCCTCGTCGGGGCCGCACCCGGCGGGCACTGCCGCCGCGGCGCAGATCAGCAGCGAGGCGAGCAGCTTCGCTCGACGAGACGCGGCCCCGGTCACCGCCGCGAGTCTAGACGCGTGATGCGGGTTCTCCGCACGCACGGATGACGCCCGGATACCGTCGCTGGATCGCGGCGCCTCTACTCCGGCTTCGGGCTGGGGAACTGGCTGCGCATGACGGCGTCCCAGGCGCGGTCGGTGAGCAGCGCCCGCTGGCCGATCGCCATCCTGGCCGACGCCGTGACCTTGTAGCGCGGCTTCGGGTTGCGCGACGAGATCGCCCGCTCGATCGCCCGGGCGACCGTCTCGGGGCCGCCGCCGAGCCTCGCCATCGGGCCCTCGTAGACGCCGAGCGTGGCGGCGCCGACGGCGGCGTTGAAGCTCGCGTAGGGATCGTCGCCGGCCTCGGAGCCCTCGTCCGCGGGATGGGCCAGGGAGCCGGCCGCGGTCTCGCCGAACCGGGTGGTGATCAGGCCAGGCTCGATGATCGACACCCGAACGCCGAAGCCCCTGACCTCGAACCGCAGGGCGTCGGAGAGCGCCTCGACCGCGTACTTGGTCGCGTGGTAAGCGCCGCCCCCGGGGAAGACCAGCTTGCCGCCCATCGAGCTCAGGTTGACGATCCGGCCCCTGCCCGCCGCGCGCATCTTCGGCAGCACCAGCTGACACATCCTCAGCAGGCCGAAGACGTTGGTCTCGAACTGCGCTCGCAACCTCTCCATCGGCAGCGTCTCGAGCGCCCCCGACTGGCTGTAGCCGGCGTTGTTGACCAGCGCCCCGACGGCGCCGTCGCGCCGCCTCCACCGCCTCGACCGCCGCCCGCATCGAGCCTTCGTCGGTGACGTCGAGGGCCAGGGTCTCGCAGCCCGCGTCGGCCAGGTCGGCGATCGAGTCGAGGTTGCGGGCGGTGGCGTAGACCTTCCAGCCCCTCGCCGCCAGGTGGGTCGCGGTCTCGCGGCCGATCCCGGACGAGCAGCCGGTGATCAGGACGGCTCCGGGGTCTTCGCTCATGCGTGCCTTTCTCGGGTGGTGGGCGGAGTGCCTCTCAGCGCGGTCGGGTCCCCTTCCCGGGGTGCCTCCGATCCTCGCACGAACTCGATCCTCGCCGGGATCCATAGAGTGGCGGCGATGCGAGCGGTGACCTTCCAGGGGCCGGGAGAGGTGCGCGTCGACGACGTCGCCGAGCCCGAGCTGAGCGCTCCGGACGAGGCGATCGTGCGAGTCGAGGCGACCGGGGTCTGCGGCTCCGACCTCCACATCTACCACGGCCGGGTGGCGATCGAGCAGGGCTTCATCCTCGGCCACGAGTACGTCGGCACGGTGACCGCGGTTGGCGACGATGTTGGCTCGGTGGCGGCCGGTGATCGCGTCCTCGGCACCTACTGCAGCGCCTGCGGCGAGTGCTTCTTCTGCCGGCGCGGTGACTTCCACAAGTGCGACTCGGGTCGCGTCTTCGGCCACGGCAAGACGCTCGGGTCGCTGCAGGGAGCGCAGGCGGAGCTGCTGCTGGTGCCGAACGCCGACCTCACGCTGCGGCCGGTACCCGAGGGGATGTCCGACGACGTCGCCCTGTTCGCCGGCGACGTGATGGGGACCGGCTATCACGCGGTGGTCGAGTGCGAGGTGGGGGCGGGGTCGGTGGTTGCGGTGCTGGGCCTCGGCCCGGTCGGCCTCTGCGCCGTGCAGGCGGCGCTCGCCGAGGGCGCCGCCGGGGTGGTCGCCGTCGACACGGTCACCGAGCGGCTCGAGCTCGCCCGCGAGCTCGGCGCCGAGCCGGTCCACCTGACCGAGGAGGACCCGCGGGCGGCGGTCAAGGCGCTGACCGAGGGTCGCGGCGCCGACGCCACGGTCGACGCGGTCGGCCACCCCGACGCGCTCGAGCTCGCCTGCCGGCTGACCCGCAAGGCGGGCACGGTCTCCGCGACCGGGGTGTACGCGGAGCGGATCGAGGTCCACATGGGGATCGTCTGGATCAAGGCACTGACCCTGAAGACCGGGCACGCGAACGTGATCAAGCACGTCGACCCGGTGCTCGAGCGGCTCGCCTCGGGAGCGCTCGACCCGGCCCCGCTGGTGACCCACCACATGGGTCTCGACGAGGCGGCCGAGGCGTACGCGATCTACGACCGCCGCGAGGCGTTGAAGATCGTGCTTCGACCGTGAGGCGGAGCCCGACAGGGCGAAGCCGAACCCCGCCGCTGTTGAGGCGGCTCAAGTGAGCGAGACGATCACCTGGGAGCAGTTCGAGGCGGTCGAGATGCGGGTCGGGCGGATCGTCTCGGTCGACGACTTTCCCGAGGCCCGGGTGCCGGCGTGGAAGCTCGAGCTCGATTTCGGCCCCGAGCTCGGCATCCGCCGCTCGTCCGCGCAGATCACCAGCTACTCGCGGGAGGAGCTCGAGGGCGCGCTGGTCGTCGCCGTGGTCAACTTTCCGCCGAAGCGGATCGGCCCGTTCACCTCCGAGGTGCTGGTCCTCGGGGCGCTCGACGACGAGCTCGGGGTGGTCCTGGTGCGCCCCGATCGCGATGCCGCGCCCGGCGACCGGATCGCGTAGCCGCTCAGGGGAGCCGCGGCCCGTTGCGGGCGGCGGGGTAGGCGAGCTGGACGTGGGTGCGGGCGACCGCGATGAACTCGCGCGCCTCGCCCTCGTCCGGCCCGCCGATCGGGCTGACCACCGCGTTGGCGAGCGGGATGAAGTCGAGCTCGCCGTGGTTGAGGTAGTCCGAGAGCCGGCTGCGGTAGCCCTCGCGCGGCATCGTCACGTCGCCGACGATCCGGTAGTGGGCTGTCTCGAGCACGATCCGCTCGACCCGCGTGTCCACCCGCCAAACCTATCGCCAGCGCCGTCGCCCGGTACGAGCGACGCGTTACCCGGGCGCGTGTGCGAGGGTAGGTCGGTAACCGACGTGTCCGACATGCTCCGCACCTACCTTCAGGACCACCACGCGGGAGCGACGGCCGGGGTCGAGCTCGCGCGTCGCGCCGCCGGGTCCAACGAGGGCAACGACTACGGGGCCGAGCTGAGCCGGATCGCCGATGAGATCGAAGCCGACCGCGAGGCCCTCGAGCGGGTGATGGAAAGGCTCGGGGTGAAGCCGAGCACGGTCAAGGACGCGGCCGGCTGGACCGCCGAGAAGCTCGGCCGCCTGAAGCCCAACAACAGCCTGCTCAGCTACTCGCCGCTCAGCCGGGTGGTCGAGCTCGAGGGGCTGCTGATCGGAGTGACCGGCAAGCTCGGCCTCTGGGAATCGCTGCGCACCGCCGTCGGCGAGGGACTGAACGGGACCGATTTCCCCGCGCTCGCCGAGCGCGCCGCCGATCAGCGCTCGCGGCTCGAGGCGCTGCGCAAGCGGGCCGCCGCCGAGGCCTTCGAGGACGCCTGATCCCTACCGGCCGTCGGCCTCGGCGTCGCCGAACGCCTGCCGGGCATCACCCGGGTCGGCGTAGACGCGGACCGCGATCACACGGTCGCCGCGAAGCGTCCACAGCCACGCATTCTGGGAATCGAGGAAGCCGCGCTCGTGCCAGGCCCGGACTCGGCCGAACACGAGCACCTGCCCGTCGCCGACGGGATGGAAGTGCTGGGGCTGAAGCTCGAGCCGCTTCCATTGCTCGGCGAGGTCATCGAAGTACTGGGCGAGGCCGTCGTAGCCTCGGTACGGCTCGGTGCGTCCGGCGAGCAGGCCGGTGACGGTCGAGACCTCGATCGCCTCGTCCGCGAGGGTCCTGAGGGCGTCCAAGTCCCGGTCCCCGAAGGCCGAGTAGGCCTTGCGGATCAGCGTCTCCCCCTCGACCTGCATCGACTAGATATACCCGATCCGGGGCGCGGGACCCGATGATCCGCGTGCCGGCTGCGCCAGCCCGCCGGGTCACGGAGTAGGCTCCGCGCCGCAACCTACAGACGGGACAATGACACTGATGGGCGTGAACCAAACCGCAGTATCCGTGCGTCGACTGGCCGCCGGCGTGCTCGTGGGAGGCGCGATCGCCGCGGGCCTCGCGGCGTGCGGCGACGACGACTCCGACGACGGCGCGACGGAGGAGACCACCGCCTCGGCCGAGGAAGTGACCCTGACCGCGACCGAGTACGAGTTCGACCTCTCCGCCACCCCCGCCGCCGACACGAAGACGGTGGAGTTCGTCAACGACGGCAAGGAGTTCCACGTCCTCGTATTCGCCAAGATCAACGAGGGCTTCACACTCGACGAAGCGATCGAGCTCGAGGGCGAGAAGGGCTCGGCGGAGACCGTCGGCGAGAGCCAGGCCGAGCCGGGCACCACCCAGACGGTCAAGATCAAGCAGCCGCTCGAGGCGGGTTCCTACGCGATGCTCTGCCCGCTCCAGACCAAGGAGGGCGAGCCGCACTACGAGCTCGGCCAGCTGCAGGAGTTCCAGATCGAGTAGGCGGTCCGTCCCGGGCGGCCAAGGCGCGCTTGCAAGATGATCGGCCCGCTCGAGATCGCGATCATCGTCGTCGTCCTGCTGCTGATCTTCGGCTACCGCAAGCTGCCCGCCCTGGGCAGATCGGCGGGCGAGGGCGCCAGGGAGCTGAAGGACTCGGTGCAGGAGATGGTCGGCGACAAGGCCGACCCGAAGACGCTCGGCAAGTCGGCGGGCAGGGGCCTGCGCGAGGCGCGCGAGTTCCGCGACGCGCTGACCGGCAAGTCGCAGGCCGCGACGACCGAACCGGCGACCACCGCTGAGCGGGAACGGGAGCCGGCGCCGGCCGAGCCCGAGCCGACGGCCGAGACCCCTGACTCGGCCGAGGCAGGGGCCGAGCCCGCGACCGAGGCCGCGCCCGAGCCGGCGGAGCGCGCCGCGCGGGACGAGCGCGACGACTAGGACCCGCTAAGAGGCCGGCGCGATGTTGTTGTTGAGCCGGAAGAAGTTCTCCGGGTCGTACTTCGCCTTCACCTCGGCGAGCCGGCGCAGGTTGCGGCCGAACGCGTCGTCGACGTGCTCGTCCAGGTCCTCGCCGGCGTTGCCGGTGAAGTTGAGGTAGACGTCGCCGGTGCCGAACTCCGAGACCGCGTCGAAGGTCGAGCGGACGAAGCCCACCACCTCCTCGTCGCTCGCCTGGTCCTCGGTCCACAGGCCGTCGATCGAGATCATGTACGGCGCCTCGCGGGTGGCGAAAGCCGTGTCCTCGGGACCGACGTCGGCGATCGCGCCGCCCATGAGGAAGGTGTTGACCATCGTCAACGGCGCCGGGCGGTCTTGCGCCCGCCCCGCGATCACGTCGATCGCGCCGTCCGAGAGCTCGTCGATGTACTGCGCCTTCCAGTAGCCGCGCAGCGCCCCGCGGGGGAACAGCGGGTCGAATCCGGTCTGCACCGCGGCGTACGGGGTCGGGCCCGACATGTCGAACAGCGGCGTGCCGAGCTCGCGCAGCGGCTTCGTCGCCTCCATGCCCTCGTCGACATCGCCCGCGTAGACGCCGCCGACGATCGCCACCGGACGATCGTGGATCGCCTCCGGCATCTCGGGGTTCGCCGGGAAGGTGATCGTGACGACGACTGAGGTGACCTCGTTCGGCGCCTGCTCGACGTACTCGCGCCAGCCGCGAAGGACTTCGGTGACCTCCTCCAGCGGGTACATGGTCGCCGAGAAGGCGACCATCGGCCCGAGCTCCTGAAGCTCGAAGGTGAAGGAGGTGACGACGCCGAAGTTGCCGCCGCCGCCGCGCAGGGCCCAGAACAGGTCCTCGTTGGAGTCCTTCGACGCGGTTCGGACCTCGCCGTCCGCGCACACCACCTGGGCCTCGACCACGTGGTCGCAGGAGAGGCCGTGCTTGCGCCGCACCCAGCCGTAGCCGCCGCCGAGCGTCAGCCCGGCGACCCCGGTGTCGGAGACGACGCCGCCCGGGGCGATCAGCCCGAAGGCCTGGGTCTCGCGGTCGACGTCACCCCACAGCGCTCCGCCCTCGACGCGGGCGATCCGCCGCTCCGGGTCCACCTGGACCCCGTTCATCGACGCGAGGTCGAGCAGCATCCCGCCCTCGATCGAGGACAGCCCCGCGATCGAGTGGCCGCCGCCGCGGACCGCGATCGCGAGCCCCTGCTCGCGGGCGAAGTTGACCGCGTCGACGACGTCCGCCGTGCCCGTGCACTGGACGATGACCGCCGGCTCGCGGTCGTGCATCATGTTGAAGACCTTGCGCACCTCGGCGAACTCCGGGTCGGCGGAGGTGAGCGCCGGTCCGCGGAGCTGCCCACGGAGCTCCTCGAGCGCTTCGTCGGAGAGGCTGGTCGGCGCTCCTTCGAGTGTCGCTACGTTCGTGCTCATCGGCTGACCTCCCCGATCGAGTGGCGTGGTGTGGTGAGGTGAAACTATCCCCAGCCGGGCCGCCGGTCAACCTCGCTGTGACCAAGCTCACCTTTGCCCTCCGGCCCCAGCCGGGCGCCCGGTGAACGAACTCGCCCGGCGCCGCGTGCGGGACGGCGAGCCGGCCGGGGACGTGGTGAAACTACGGCGCGTTCCAGCCACGAGAATCACCCAACATGGAGGGAAGATGCAGAACAGGCTGATCCTCGCCGGGATCGTCGCGGTCCTGGCGGTCGCGCTGACGGTCCCGATGATGGCGAGCGGGGCCACCAGGCTCACCGCCAAGATGAGCGGCTCGGAGATCGTCAACCCGAACGGCGGCGACCCGGACGGCAGCGCCGTGCTCCGGCTGCGGGTCAACCGGGTCAAGCAGCGCATCTGCTACGTGCTCCGGTTCGAGAACCTCGACGCCGTCACCGGCGCGTTCATCCACCGAGGCGCGGCGGGCGCGGTCGGCCGCGACGCCGCCGTGCTGTTCAACCACAGCGCGACGAGCCCTGAGGAAGGGTGCGAGCACAACATCAAGTCACGGATCATCAAGCGGTTGAAGCGCAAGCCGACCGTGCACTACGCGGACGTGACGACGAAGAAGTATCCCGACGGCGCGGTCCGCGGCCAGTTCAACTAGCCCGCGGTCCGCAACCCGTACCAAGGCGCGCCGGGAGCGATCCCGGCGCGCCTTGTTTCGTTTCACGGTGCTTGGCGGCGTCAGCGCTCGCCGGCGTGCTCAACCTGGACCTGAGGTTCACGACACCAGGGAACGCGGACATTGCGGCTATTACTCATGTGCCGCTGCCGCTATTTGGGCGAGCGTTGATCCGTGGTCCGGACCCACAGTCGCCTCGCAGGAGGATCGTTCCCCTGGCTGAGCTCGTTGCCGGGGCTGAGCCTGCGCGCGGTCTTCGTCGCTTCGGTGCTCGTCCTCGCCTTCGCCGTCGATGCCCGCCCCGCCCACGCGGCGCCGTGCGACGTTCCGATCGAGAACGAGATCGTCTGCGAGAACTCGAAGCCCGGGAGCCCTGCGAGCGAATGGGACGTGAGCGGCTCGGGTGACCCGAGCATCCAGGGCTACGCCACCGACATCAGCGTCGACCAGGGTGAGACGGTTCACTTCAAGATCGAGACCGATGCCACCGACTATCGGCTCGACATCTACCGGATGGGCTACTACGGCGGTGACGGCGCTCGCCAGGTGGCGACGGTGCAGCCCTCGGCGACCCTGCCCCAGGCGCAGCCGGAGTGTCTGAACGACGCCACGACCGGCTTGGTCGACTGCGGCAACTGGGCCGAATCGGCTTCGTGGGCAGTTCCGACGGATGCCGTTTCCGGGATCTACTTCGCCAGGCTCGTGCGCGAACAGGGAGGCGCGGGAGCTAGCCATGTGATCTTCATCGTCCGCGATGACGACGGCGGCTCGGACCTGCTGTTCCAGACCAGTGACACCACCTGGCAGGCGTACAACCAGTACGGGGGCAACAGCCTCTACGCCGGCTCGCCGGCGGGTCGCGCCTACAAGGTCAGCTACAACCGTCCCTTCACCACCCGAGGGCCCACTCCCGAGGACTCGGTCTTCAACGCGGAGTACCCGATGGTCCGCTGGCTGGAGCGAAACGGCTACGACGTCAGCTACTTCACCGGGGTCGACTCGGACCGCAACGGCAGCGAGATCCTCGAGCACGAGGCGTTCCTCTCGGTGGGGCACGACGAGTACTGGTCGGCCGGCCAGCGCGCCAACGTCGAAGCGGCCCGCGACGACGGGGTCGACCTCGCCTTCCTCAGCGGCAATGAGATCTTCTGGAAGACCCGCTGGGAGGACAGCATCGCCGGGCCGACCAGCGACCACCGCACCCTCGTCTCCTACAAGGAGACCCACGCCGGCGCCAAGATCGACCCGAGCCCGGCGTGGACCGGGACGTGGCGCGACCCGCGACCGTTCAACCCCGAGGGCGCGCAGCCGGAGAACGCCCTCAGCGGCACGATCTTCATGGTCAACTCCGGCACCTCGGAGATCGAGGTCCCGGCGGCCGAGGGCAAGCTGCGACTGTGGCGCAACACGGGTCTCGACTCGCTGGCGCCCGGGGACAGCGAGATGCTCGGCGAGAGCACGCTCGGCTACGAGTGGGACGAGGACGTCGACAACGGCGCCCGGCCGCCGGGGTTGGTCCGGCTGTCCGAGGCGATCCGGAGCGGGGTCGAGAAGCTGCAGGACTACGGATCGACCTATGGCTCGGCGACCGCGACCCACAGCCTGACCCTGTACCGCGCCGCGAGTGATGCGCTCGTATTCGGCGCGGGTACCGTGCAGTGGTCGTGGGGCCTCGACGGCACCCACGACCGGGGCAGCGCGCCGCCCGATTCCCGCATGCAGCAGGCGACCGTGAACCTGTTCGCGGACATGGGTGCCCACCCCGACACCCTGCAGTCGGGTCTGGTCGCGGCGACCGCCTCGACCGACGACGCTGCGCCGACCTCGCAGGTGACGACGCCGACCGCGGGCTCCGAGGTCGAGGCACCAGCAGACGACGATCACCGGCACCGCCACCGACGCGGGCGGGGGCGAGGTCGGCGGGGTCGAGGTCAAGATCGGCGACGGCGCCTGGCATCCGGCCGAAGGGCGCGGGAACTGGACCTACACGTGGAGCCCGGACCAGACCGGTCAGACCACGATCCAGACCCGAGCCGTGGACGACAGCGGCAACCTCGAGTCGCCGGGCGCCGGAATCACCGTCGAGGTGATCCCCGCGAGCTGTCCGTGCTCGATCTGGAGCGACTCCGTGGTCCCACCGATCGAAAACGATCCGGCGGCGGTCGAGCTCGGGGTCAAGTTCCGCTCCGATGTCGCCGGCGAGATCACCGGCCTGCGCTTCTACAAGGGCCCGGGCAACACCGGCACGCACATCGGACACCTGTGGACGGCGGCCGGCGCGCTCCTCGCCGAGGCCACCTTCACCGGCGAGACGGCCTCCGGCTGGCAGGAGGTCCAGTTCTCGGCGCCGGTGGCGATCGACGCCGAACACCACCTACGTCGCCTCGTACCACGCGCCGAACGGCGGCTACGCCGCTACCAACTTGTACTTCTCCGGGCAGGGGGCCGACAGCCCACCGCTACACGCGCTCGCCGACGGCGTCGACGGCGCCAACGGCGTCTACAACTACGGTCCCGCCGGGGTCTTCCCGACCAGCACCTTCGAGGCCAGCAACTACTGGGTCGATGTCGTCTTCGACGATGACGTCGGCCCGGACACGACGCCGCCGGCGATCAGCTCGGTCACCCCGAACGCCGGCGCCTCGGGCGTCGGCACGGGCGACCAACGTCACGGCGACCTTCAACGAGGCGATGGACGCGGCGACGATCAGCGGCGCAAGCTTCGAGCTTCGCGATGACTCGAACGCGCTCGTTCCCGCCACCGTCGCTTACTCCGCGGCGAACCGCACCGCCACCCTGGATCCGAACAACGCGCTCGCCAACTCGACCGACTACACGGCGACGATCAAGGGGGGGCCCGGCGGGGTGAAGGACGCCGCCGGCAACGAACGCGCGTCCGACCACACCTGGTCGTTCACGACCGCCGCCGCTCCGCCGCCGCCGCCGGACGAGGGGCCCGGGTGGACCGATCCTGGTGATCGGGAGCTCGTCGAACCCCTTCAGCCGCTACTACGCGGAGATCCTGCGGGCGGAGGGGCTGAACTCGTTCAACGCGACCGACCTCTCGGGAGTCACCGCCGCGGTCCTGGCCGACTACGACGTGGTCATTCTCGGCGAGACGGCGCTCGGCGCCGCCCAGGCACAGATGCTCACCGACTGGGTCACCGCCGGCGGCAACCTGATCGCGATGCGCCCGGATCCGCAGCTGTCGGCGCCTGCTCGGCCTCAGCTCCACCGGTTCGACCCTGTCGGAGGGCTACCTCCAGGTCGATACGGGCTCGAGCCCCGGCGCGGGGATCGTCGGCGAGACGATGCAGTTCCACGGCACCGCTGACCGCTACACCGCCACCGACGCGACCACCATCGCCCTGCTGTACTCGGACGCGACGACCCCGACGGCGAACCCGGCCGTCACCTTGCGCAGCGTCGGCGCCAACGGCGGCCAAGCGGCAGCCTTCACCTACGACCTGGCGCGGTCGATCGTCTACACGCGCCAGGGCAACCCGGCCTGGGCCGGGCAGTCGCGTGACGGCGAAGGCGGCCCCATCCGCTCCGACAACCTCTTCTTCGGCGACGCGCCGGGCGACCCGCAGCCCGACTGGGTCGACCGGGACAAGATCGCGATCCCGCAGGCCGACGAGCAGCAGCGCCTGCTCGCGAACCTGATCGGGAAGATGAACGTCGACCGCATGCCGCTGCCGCGGTTCTGGTACTTCCCGCGCTCGGAGAAGGCCGTGGTCGTGATGACCGGCGACGACCACGCGAGCGGCGGCACGGCGGGTCGGTTCGATCAGTACAAGGCGCTCAGCCCGGCCGGCTGCTCGGTCGCGGACTGGGAGTGCGTGCGCGGCACCTCGTACATCTACCTGAACTCGCCGCTCACCGACACCCAGGCCGCCGCCTATGAGGCCGACGGGTTCGAGGTCGCGCTGCACCACACCACCAACTGCACCAACTTCACGCCGACGTCGCTCGATCAGAACTACGACGACCAGCTGGCGGAGTTCGCCACGCAGTATCCGAGCGTTCCGCCGCCGACCACAAACCGCACCCACTGCATCGCCTGGAGCGATTGGGCGTCGCAGCCGAAGGCGGAGCGCGACCACGGGATCCGTTTCGACACCAACTACTACTACTGGCCGCCCGGCTGGGTCGCCGACACGCCCGGGCTGTTCACGGGCTCGGCGATGCCGATGCGCTTCGCCGATCTCGACGGCACGATGATCGACGCCTACCAGGCGACGACCCAGATGACCGACGAGTCCGGGCAGTCGTACCCGTTCACGGCCAATGCGCTGCTCGACCGCGCGATCGGCAGCGAGGGCTACTACGGCGCTTACGTCGCGAACATGCACACCGACAGCGCCTCGTCGTCGGGCTCCGACGCGATCGTCTCCTCCGCGCAGGCGCGCGGGGTGCCGGTCGTCTCGAGCAGGCAGATGCTCGAGTGGGTCGACGGCCGCAATGGCTCCTCGTTCGACGGGCTGTCGTGGAACGGCAACACGCTCGAGTTCTCGATCGACGTCGGTGCCGGCGCCAACGGGTTGCGGGCGATGGTGCCGACGAGCTCCGCGGCGGGCGCCCTCACCGGCGTGACCCGAAACGGCGAGCCCGATCGCGACCACGACCGCAGACGATCAAGGGGGTCGAGTACGCGTTCATCGACGCCGCGCCCGGTAGCTACGAGGCGACCTACGACGTCGACCAGACGGGTCCGGTGATCTCGAACGTCGGTCATACCGCCGGCGCGGGCACGGCGACGATCACCTGGGACACGAACGAAGCGGCCGACTCCCGGGTCGACTACGGCACCAGCCCCTCCTCGCTGACCTCGAGCGAGAGCAACACCGGGGCTCGGCACCTCCCACAGCGTCGAGCTCACGCGGCCTCGATCCGAACACCACCTACTACTACAGGGTGACCTCGGCGGACGTGGCCTCGAACTCGACCACCGATCCGGACGGCGCCGAGGCGCCGCGCAGCTTCACCACCCCGGCGGCCGGCCTCACCGATACGACGGTGGCCGACTTCTCCGCCGGCACCGTCGGCGCGGACGGCTACGTCTCGCAGACCGCGGACGGCGAGGTGATGTTGCGGCCGGCGGTCGGCGAGGAGTTCTCGGGTGCTCTGGCTCTGCCGCTCGGCTGGTCCGGCAGCAGCTGGGAGTCGCAGGGCGGTGGCGCCGGTGGCAGCGCGACCGTCTCGGGCGGGAGCCTGCGCGTCAACGGCGCGTTCGCGGGGACCGACGCAACCTTCGGCGCCGGCCGCTCGCTCGAGGCCTCGGCAACGTTCGGTGGCGCACCGTTCGAGCACCTCGGCTTCTCCGACGGCTTCAACAGCGTCTGGGCGATCTTCAGCACCGGCAACACCAGCAACCAGCTGTTCGCCCGCACGAACACCGGCTCGGGTCAGATCGATACGCCGATCCCCGGCGCGCTGACCGGCTCCGAGCACCGCTACCGGGTCGAGTGGGCCGCCAACGAGGTCCGCTTCTTCGTCGACGGCAGCCTGGTCGCCACGCATGCGGTCAGCTTTGGCACCGCGATGAGCCCGGCGGCCAGCGACTTCAACGCGGGCGGCCCGGAGGTCTCGGTCAACTGGTTGCGGATGAGCCCGTACCCCGCCTCCACGAGCTTCGACTCACGCATCTTCGACGCCGGTCAGCAGGTCAACTGGCAGGCGCTGACCTGGACGGCCGACACTCCGGCCAACACGGGCGTGGCCCTCAGCGTCCGTACCGGCGACACACCGACGCCGGACGCAAGCTGGAGCGCGTTCGCGCCGGTCGCAGGCTCAGGAGGCTCGATCGGAGGCAGCTCGCGTTACCTGCAGTACCGCGCCGCGCTCAGCTCGAGCGACGAGCAGCTGTCCTCCAGCCTCAACGAGGTGAGCGCGAGCTACGGCACCGGCGGTGACACGATCGCACCGACGATCGTCCAGCGGACACCGGCGGGCGGCGCGGCGGGCGTCTCGCGATCCACCAACGTGGAAGCCGTCTTCAGTGAGCCGCTGAACCCGGCAACGGTTGATTCCTCCAGCGTCCGTTTGCGCGCTCAGGGCGCGGGCAGCGACGTACCGGCGACCGTCAGCTACGCCGGGAACACGGCGACGCTCGACCCGGACGCGGACCTGCTGCCCGGCACCACCTACGAGGCCACGATCGCGGGCACGGTCGAGGACTCGAGCGGCAATGCGCTCGGTGCCGACGACACGTGGACGTTCACGACCGCCGGGCTCTCGCTGATCGACACCACCAGTGCCGACTTTGGTGCGGGGTGACCGGCGCCGACACCTACGTCTCGCAGACCGACAACGGCGAGGTGATCCTGAAGCCGACCGAGGGGTCCGAGTTCGATGGCGCTTCGCTGCCGGGCGGCTGGACGAGCGCGCCCTGGTCGGCCGGCGGCGCCGCCACGGTCTCCGGCGGGAACCTGCACGTCGATGGCGCCAGCGCCGGCACGGCGGCGACCTATGGATCCGGGCGTTCGCTCGAGTACGTCGCGACCTTCACGGCGGCGCCCTTCCAGACCCTCGGCTTCGCCACCGATCTCAACGCCCCGCCATGGGCGACCTTCAGCACCAAGGGCGACAGCCTCTTCTATGCCCGCACCCACAACGGCGCGGTCTCCACCGAGACGCCGCTGCCGTCCAGCCTGCTCGGCTCCTCACATCGCTACCGGATCGAGTGGGATGCGGGCGAGGTTCGGTTCTTCGTCGACGGCACCCCTGTAGCGACGCACACGGTCGCCTTTGCCGACAACATGCGGCCGCTGAGCAGCGACTTCAACCCCGGTGGCGGCGAGCTCTCGGTCGACTGGCTGCGGATGAGCCCGTATCCCGCATCGGGGAGCTTCGATTCGCGGGTCCTCGACGCCGGGGAGGGCGCGGACTGGGGCGCCCTGGCATGGACCTCGGCGACGCCTCCCGGCACCGGCGTGGCGCTCAGCGTCCGCACCGGCAACACGCCGACCCCCGACGCGAGCTGGAGCTCGTTCAGCCCGATCGCAGCCAGCGGTGACGACATCCCGGGTAGCTCCCGCTATGTCCAGTATCGGGCAGCGCTCACCAGCAGCGGCGCGGGTAGCACCCCGTCGCTCGGTGAGGTCTCGATCGGCTATGCCCCGGCGGCCCCGGACGTCACGCCTCCGACGATCAGCCAGCGCACGCCGGCCCCGGACGCGACCGGTGTCGCCACCAACGCGAACGTTTCCGTCCAGTTCAGCGAGGCGATGAACCCGGCGACGATCGACGCGCTCCAGCCTGCGACTGCGCAAGCAGGGGGCGGGCGCCGACGTTCCCGCCAGCGTCAGCTACGCCGGGGTCACGGCGACGCTCGATCCGGACGCCGACCTCGATCCCAACGCCGTCTACGAGGTCACCGTCGCCGGTTCGGTCGAGGACGCGAGCGGCAACGAGCTCGGCGCCGATGACACCTGGAGCTTCACCACGGCCGGTCAGGCGCTCGGTTTCACCGACACCACCGTCGCCGACTTCTCCGCCGGTACGGCCGGCGCGGACACCTACGTCTCGGAGACCGACAACGGCGAGGTCATCCTGAAGCCGACGGTCGGGGCCGAGTTCGATGGCTCGTCGCTCCCGGGCGGCTGGACGAGCACGTCGTGGTCAGGCGGCGCCGCCGCCACGGTTTCCGGCGGCAGCCTCCACGTCAACGGCGCCCTGGCCGGCACCGACGCCACCTACGGCTCCGGGCGCTCGCTCGAGTTCACCGCGACCTTCGGTGCGGCGCCGTTCGAGCACGTCGGGTTCTCCGACAACTTCAACAGCGTCTGGGCGATCTTCAGCACCAACAACACCGACAACCAGCTGTTCGCTCGAACGAACACCGGATCGGCTGCGATCAATACCCGATCCCCGGCGGGCTGATCGGCTCCGAGCACCGCTACCGGATCGAGTGGGACGCCGGCGAGGTCCGCTTCTTCGTCGACGGCAGCCTCGTGGCCACCCATGCCGCGACCTTCGGCACCGCGATGAGCCCTGTCGCCAGTGAGTTCAATGCCGGCGGCCCGGAGGTCTCGGTCAACTGGCTGCGCATGGGCCCCTATCCGGCGTCGGGAAGCTTCGACTCTCGCGTCTTCGACGCCGGCCAGGGCGCCGATTGGGGCTCGCTGAGCTGGACCGCGGCTACGCCCGCCGGGACCGGCGTCGCGCTCAGCGTGCGCACCGGCAACACGGCGACGCCCGACGGGACCTGGAGCGCCTTCACCCCGATCGCAACCAGCGGTGGCGACATCCCCGGCAGCTCCCGCTACGTCCAGTACCGGGCGGCGCTCAGCACCAGCGATTCGAGCCAGACGCCGGCCCTGAGTGAGGTGACGGTCAACGGGACGGAGGACCCC
>CAVTCA010000012.1:0-330636 GCA_963733075.1 uncultured Solirubrobacterales bacterium
CGCTCGACGAGCGTCCCACCCGACGCCTTCCACGAGGGTGACGCCTTTGCCCATGAGTCCTGACCCTGCGTCCGCGCCGCGCGGCGACTCGCCGATCTTCGTGGTGGGGGTCGCGCATTCAGGGACCACGATCCTTCATCGGATGCTCGCCTACCACCCCGCGCTCGCTTGGTTCTCTCAGTTCTCGCTTCGCGGCGGCGAGATCCGGGGTCGGTCGCGGATCCCGGGAGCCGGCCTTATGGACAGGCAGCTTCGGTCGATCCCTCATCGCTGGCAGAAGCAGAAACCCAGATTCCGACGGCCGCCACTGACGCCTCGCCCGGGCGAGGCTCGGACGATTTGGGCCGACCTCATCAACGATGGCCGCGAGTTCGCCTCGGTGGAGGAACTCGACGAATCGACGCCGGGCTCCGGCGGCCCGAGGACGCGCCAACGCGACGATCGACGGGGACCGGCTGCGATCGTGTCTGGCGGCGTTCAGCGAGCAATTCGAGGGCCGACGAGTGCTGGCCAAGCTGCCTCCTCCCGACTTCTACCGGTTTCTCGAGCCGGTCCAGGCGGCCCTGCCTGGCGCCCTGTTCGTGCACATAGTCCGCGATGGGCGCCCCGTTTCCTTCAGCCTGCGGCCGAAGTTCGAACGAGAGGCTGGATGCTCGCAGTGCGCTGCTCGCCGCGGCCCGCCATTGGGTCGTTACGGTTGATCGGGTCCACGCGGCTCGCGAGACCGACCTGCTCGAGCTGCGCTACGAGGATCTCTGTGAGGACGTGCACGGGGTCATCCGGACGATTCTCGACCGCGCCGCCCTCGACCCGGAGGCGTTTCCCTTCCAGCGATGCCCGTCACAGCTCTCGCAGACGAACTCGCGCTGGGTGGACCAGGCAACGCTCCAGGAGCTCGAGGAAGTGTCCGAGATTCAGCGCGAGCAGCTGAACCGATTCGGGTATCCGCTGGTGTTGGCGGCCCGCCGCCAGCTTCCGTGAGCCGCTGATGCAACCTGAGCTCTCACCCGTCCTCGTGTTCGGGGCCCCGCACTCGGGGACCACGATCCTCTACCGCATGCTCGCCTACCATCCGGATCTGACGTGGTTCTCGCAACTCTCGCTGGGTAACGGCGAGATCCCCGGCCGCCGCACCCGTCCCGGGGCCCGCCTTCTCGACGTCAAGCTTCGGCGCATTCCCCACCCGTGGCAGAAGGAAGAGTCCAGGCTGCGGCGACTCGTGGTCCCACTCCCCAGTCAGGAGACGACGATCTGGGAGTATCTGCTCGAGGACGAGACGACGGACGCCGAACGCGTGCGCTCGTGCCTGGCGTCGTTCAGCGAGCGCCTCGGCGGTCGCCGGATAGTCGCCAAGTGGCCCGACTTCTACCGATTCCTCGACCTTCTTCACGCTGCCTGTCCCGACGCGCTCTATGTCCACATCGTCCGCGACGGCCGCCCGCTCGCCTTCAGCATCCGGGAGAAGTTCGAGCGTCGTCGCCTCGAGCATCACGACGCCCTCCTCGCCGCCGCCCATCACTGGGTCGAAGTGCTCGAGAGCGTCCGCGCCGCACGGGGGATCGATCTGCTCGAGGTCCGCTACGAGGACTTCTGCCAGGACGTCCATGGGGTGATTCGCAACGTCCTCAGCCGCGGCCGCCTGGACGCCGAGCGGTTTCCCTTCCGGCGCTGCCCGCCGACGCTCTCGGCCCGTAGCAACACGCGGTGGATCGACGAAGCTTCGCCTGAGGAGCTCACCGAGGTGTCCGAGATTCAGCGCGACCGTCTCGTCGAGTACGGGTACTCGGTCGTGACCCGCGTCAGCGCTCCGGCGCGGATGTGGACGTCGGTGAGGTCATCCGCGCGATCGCAGCCAGGGCGCCGACGAACAGGGCCGGGATTACCGTGTCAACCTGGCCACCGAACAGGGGATTGTCGTTGCTCCAGATGAGCACGAGCAGAAGGCCGAGGCTCATCGTCCACGCTTGGGGCCAGAGCTCGTGCTCTCGGCCGAGGCGGCGAAGGAGCGCTCGCACTCGCAGGGCGACGGTCACGATCAGCGCGACGAGGAGGGCAAATCCGACGAGGCCCAGGTCAGCGAGGATCTGGACGTAGGTGTTGTGGACGGAACCCGGGGTTACGTCCGGGTAGAAGATCGGACGGAAATCGGGGAACCGTCGCCGCACCTCCATCGCGATCTCCCGATCGCCGATCACCTGCGGCGAGCTGCTTTGCCGCCAGCCGGCCCCGACGATGGGGTTGCGCTCGAATATCTCGAGCCCCGCCGCCCCCAGGATGATCCGCTGGGCGGCGGAGCCGCTCCTGAACGACTCCGAGGACGGGGACGCCTCGGGCCGCAGGAACTGGACCACGCTGAAGACCAGAACCCCGGCCAGAGCCACGCGCGAGCACCGCGCGCGTGGCACGGTGTGGCGCGGCAGCGGAGGACCTGCTCGCCGAGGCTCGCTCCGAGCGCGAGGACGAACCCGGTCGCCACGAGTGAGGCCACGGACTTTGTGAGCAGGAGGCCCAGGAGTCCGGTCGCCGCGAGCGCGATTCTGTAGGGGGCCTTCGACGTCACTCCGCCGAAGGCGGCAAAAAGCAGCAGTAGGCCCGAGACCAAGCCGAGCGTGTTCGGGCCCAAGGAGCCTCCAGATCGTTCCGTCAGCAAGCCTCCTCCGCTGAGCGCGCCGTCGGCGACCGCGATCACGCCGGCCGCGGCGATGGCGCCCAGGACCAGATGGATGTCGCGCTTCGACTCGATGAGGCTCGCGGCGAGCCACGCGAGCGAGGCGGTCTGGACGAGGCGCAGCCACGAGACGAGCGCGCTCCCCACAGCGCCGGAGTCGGAGCTCGCGACCGTGACGAGCGTCAACCCGGCGTAGGCGAGAAAGGCGATCGCGACGGCCTGTCCGAAGGCGATCCGCGGCCGTTGCTCAGGCACGCTCCGCCCCGCGCGCTCAACGACTCCCACGAGCCACCAGGCGACCGCTCCGACGTAGAAGACGTCGGCGAGGTTCACGTCCACATCGCCGGATTGGGCGATCACCGGCAGGAAGCCGGTGATCGTCAGCGCTCCGATCGCGGCCAGGCAGGTCTGCGGGCCGGTCATGATCAGGGCGGCGCACCCGAGGCCGCCGGCGGTCAGCACCACGGCCGAATCCAGATCCGCGCCAAACCCGTCGAACCGCGCAACCGCCCATCCAAGGACGAGCGCGAGCACCGCCAAACCGCCGAGCAGGAGGAGATCCGCTGATGCGCCGCCGAGCCGCAGCGCTCGAGCGCGAGTCACTATCGGCGAGGACAGCGGCGTTCATGCTCGAATCACTCGTCGGCAGACCTTAGTCCGAGGGGTCGCGAGTCGTGATACGGCTAGACAGCGCGCGCGATGTGGTGCAATTCGGCGCAATCGGGGGTCATCGTTCGGCTCGCCGGCCTACGCGGTCGTCAGTAGCCTGCGCTCAGATTTCCGGGTCGCCAGTCCGGAGTGCTCGATTCTCCGGCGGCAGGCGCTCCGCTTCGTCGAGGAGCCGATTCGCCACGAAGTACAGGGGCACCTGGGTCGCAACGTACGTGAACGAGACCGCGATCGCGGCCCCTGTGGCTTTCGAAGCGGGCCAGGAGCGCGATCCCAGAAATCAGGAGGACCGCGAACGCCACCTCGTATGCGGTCTGTAGGCCGGGACGGCCGATTGCCGGGAGAAACGTCTTCGCCCAGGCCAGGGCCAGATGGACGACCGCCGCGAGCAGGAGGATGCGCGCGGGCCCGATCGCGTCCTCGAACTGACCGGAGTAGAGGGCCGGCAAGAGGACGGGCAGCAGGAACCATCCGGCAACCGCTGCCGGCAGACCGATCGCCAACCCGATCCGCGTTGCGCCCCTGATGGTCGTGCGAAGACCGTCGACATCGCCTTCGGACGCCTGCCGCGCCTGTTCGGGAAACAGCAGGAGCCGCAGTGGCGCGGTGGCGAGGCTGGCCACGGTGAGCGGAAACAACGCCACCGTGAAGATGCCCACCGTTTGCGCACCGGCAAGCGATCCGAGAATCACCGGCACCGCCGACCGTTGCGCACCCTGGACGCTCGATGAGACGCTCGAGAAGATGCCGAATGAGCGCAGCTTTCCCAGCCACTCGCGTGCGCCCTCTTGCGGCTCCGCGCGGTCCCACTTGCTCCATCCGACGCGCCAGGCGAGGCCACCTTGAATCAAGGCCCCGGCGAAAGCAGCAGCCCGCATAGGCGACCAAGACCTCCTGCGGACCTCCGACGCCAACCGCCCAGAGCACGCCGATCAGGCGCAGGACGCTGGTCCCGAACACCACCCAAGCGCGCAATTCGCGGCGCCCTGCCAGCAGCAGCACCGCTCCGGTCGTCCCGTCGACAGTTTGGGCGAAAGCGATCACGACTGCGATTCGGACCAGCGATGCATCGGCCTCGCCGCTGCCGAGGAGGTCGCTCAGCGGGCCGGCGAGACCCAGGATCAACGCCCCGACCACCAGGCCGATCCCCAGGTCCACCGCGAACGCGATCCGCAGCAGCGTTCGCAAGCCGCCGAAGTCCTTCGCCGTGAGCGCGCGATAGCCATGATGGACGACCGCCTGCTCCAGGGTCAGGTCGAGGAGAGTCGCGATCAGGGTGACGACGGCGATCGCCAGCACGACGGATCCGAAACCATCCGGGCCGAGCTCCCGGGCAGCCACGACGCCTGTGAGCAGCGCGACTGCCGCGGCTGCCCAGATCGCGATCGAGGCGGACCCGGCGCGTCGCCACCACGTCCTATCCGTCCAAAAGGCAGGCTCTTGAACGTCTGGCCAGCCAAGCTCTGAGCCGGCGCTCAGGCTACCTCCGGGATCGTCGACCGGTGGGCGAGCTTTCCGAATCCGTGGGCGCCTCACGCCCGAGCGACGGGGCAGGCTCCGGCACGTTCACGCACGTTATCCACCGGGCTGAGGCGACCGACTCGAGAAGGTCACTCCCCTACTATGCCGAAGTTCAGTGTCGATCACCGACAGTACGTTGCCGCTACTGACGGGATGGCACGATGCCGCAACAGCCTGCCCCAGACCAGATCCGCCCACTGACCGTAGCCGGGCTTGCTTCGCCGGCGCTGTCTGGCGATCCTGATTCCGGCGCTCCTCGTCCCCGCGGCGGCACTTGCGTTGACCCTCCAGCAGGAGAAGCAATACGAGGCTACGACCTCCCTGCTCTTCCGCGACTCGGGGCTCGGCTCCACGGTGCTCGCATCCGCGGACCCCGATCGTGAGGCGGCGACGAATCTGCGCCTGCTGCAGCTCGACGCGCTCGAGCGCAGAGTCAACGCGGGCCGAGAGCGTCCGTTCCCGGGAGAGATCGACGTGGTCACCGAGGCGGAGTCCAACCTGGCGACGATCACCGCGACCGATACTGAACCCGAGCGCGCCGCGCGCATGGCGGATGCGTTCGCTCAGGGGTACATCGCGCTCCGCGAGAAGACAGCCGCCCGCGAGATCGAGCAGGAGCGCAAGGCCGTCGAGGAGCAGCTTTCGCAGATCCCGCTCACGACCGCGCCCGGGGGGTCCGGGGCAAGGGCAGGGACAACCCAAGCCCCGGGGCGCGCGTGCGCAGGCGCTCAAGGAGCGGCTGAAGGAGCTCACGATCGCCGGCGTCGCCCCGATCGGCGTCCGCCAGGTCGGGCGGGCCGAGGTCCCATCGTCCCCGGTATCGCCGGATCCCGTGCGCAACACGGTGATCGGTGCCTTCCTCGGCCTCGCGCTCGGGATCGGGTTCGCGATCTGGCTCGAGCGGCGGGACCAGCGCATGAGGGATGCGCGCGATCTCGAGGCCGCGTTTGGACAGCCGATCCTCGCCAGGATTCCGCAGAGCCGCAGGCTCGGCAACTCGAGCCCGGGCACCGGCGCTCTGCCGCCGCCGGAGGAGGAGGCCTTCCGCACGCTACGGGCCAATCTCCGGCACTTCCTGGAAGCAGGGAGCGCGCGATCGGTGCTGGTGACGTCCGCCAATCCCGGCGAGGGCAAGACGACCGTCGCCTGGAACCTGGCCCGCGCCGAAGCGGCGGCCGGAGCCAAGGTGCTGATGGTCGAGGCGGACATGCGTCGTCCGGTTCTCGCTCGCAGCCTCGGCGCCATCGCGGGACCGGGACTCAGTCAGCTGCTGACCGCGGAAGGCCACCTCGAGGACTCGGTCCAGTCGGTCGGGTTCAAGGAAAGCGAGAACGGCAGCGCTCCGACGGGCTGGGTCGATCTGCTGCTCGCGGGGACTCCACCCTCCAATCCGGCGGAGCTGCTGGACTCGGACCGGATGCAGGCCGTGCTCGAGACGATGCCGAAGGCCTATGACCTCGTCGTGGTCGACACCCCGCCCGCCTCCGTCGTCTCGGACGTGATCCCGATGTTCGACTCAGTTGGTGGGGTGGTGGTCGTCGGCCGTTTGGGGATGACGACGTACGAGTCGATCAGAGAGCTTCGCGACCAGCTCGAGACTCTCGACGCGCCGTTGCTTGGGGTGGTCGTCAACTCCGATCTGATGAACGCCAATGCCGCGAAGTACTCCTACCGGGCGACGACGAGTTGAACTGCGAAGCCGGACGCATTCGCGGCGACTTCGGTCGCTGAGCTGAGAATCGCCGACGTAAGGCCGCGTACTGAGTTCAATCGGGGCGCCCGGATTTGAACCGGGGACCTCACCGACCCGAACGGTGCGCGCTACCAGGCTGCGCCACGCCCCGAGGGATCCCAGTATTGCGAAACTGCGATGCCTCGCGAGGTCGAGGAGCGTCGACCGGCCGCCATACTGCTCCGGTGCAGGACGACCGCCGACGACCGATCACGTCGGCCTGACGGCGACGATCCCTCGCACGGCTCGACGATGGCGCGCGATCGTCGGGATCGTCGGCGGGATCGCGCTGCTCGCGAGCCTGGTGCTCGACGATCGAGCCGCTGCGCTCCGGGATCGGCGACGCGGTCAGCGGCGACACCGCCGGCCTGCGCGAGGACCTGCGCGGGCTCGGCTTCGGCGGGGTGATGATCACCTTCTGCCTCGCGCTCGCCCACGTGGTCATCTGGTACCCGGCCGAGATCCTCGACCTCGCCGGCGGGCTACGTCTACGGGTTCTGGGGCGGCCTGGCGCTGGTGATGGCGGGCTGGGTCGCCAACGGACTGCTCGCCTACTGGATCGGCCGCCACGCCGCCCGGCCGCTGCTCTACCGGTTCGTCGGCCGCAGCCGCTTCGACCGGCTCGAGCGGACGGTCGAGGCGGGCGGCGTCGACGCTGCTGCTCGGGATGCGCCTGGTCCCGGTGATCCCGTTCAGCCTGTTCTCGATCGTCGCCGGAGCGGCCCGCGCCGACCTGTGCCGACCTTCATCTGGACGACCGCGGTCGGCTACCTGCCGCTGACCGCGATCTTCGTCTACCTCGGCAGCCAGGCTCGAGAGCTCTCGCTCACCGACCCGGTGCTCTGGATCGGCGCCGCCGTGCTGATCGCGCTGCTGCTGCTCACCCGGACCGTGCATCGGCGCCTGCGTGATCAGCCGAGCGCTCCGAGCCGCCTCAGCCCGAGCCGGACACCTGAGCGATCGCGGCCTCGATCTGCTCCAGGCTCGGGGTCTCGATCAGCGTCCGCTCCCCCGCCGGCCCCGAGACGATCACCGCGGGCTCGGCCGGCAGCTCGAGCTCCGCGGCCACCATCGCGTCGGCCCGGACCAGCTCCTCGGTCTCGGCCGCACGGAAGTCCTCGGCCCATTGGTCGGGATCGAGCTCGGGCACGGCATCGGCGACCTGGCGCAGGAACTCCTCGTCGATCGCCTGCGTCCGGCCGGGCCCGACGTTGCGGACGAAGGTGTCGAGGAACTGCCACTGGCGTTCCTGGATCCCGGCGGCCTCGGCCGCGATCGCCGCCAGGGTGGTGTCGTTGGGCGCCAGCGAGAAGTGGCGGAACTCGATTCGGGCGTCGCCGGGACGGACGTAGCGCTCGACCAGCGGGTCGACGGTGTCGAGCTCGAACGTCGCGCAGGGCTCGCACTGGAGGTCGTTGAAGACGGTGATCTCGATCTCGGCGTCCTCGGGCCCGAGGACGGCACCGTCCTGGAAGATCCCGCCGAAGATCCGCTGAACCTCGTTCACCCCGCCGATCTCCTGGGACTGCGGACCACCGGAGCCGACCGAGATCGAGTAGATCGCGCCGATCACCCCGACCAGGCCGAGGCCGAGGAGCGCGCGGGGGATCCAGGGGCTCAGCCCGCGACCGCCTTGTAGTAGCGCACCGCGAGCCCGGTGAGCAGGGTCTCGAACGTCTGCTCGAGCCCGCCCTCGCCGTCACCGGCGTACGCCTCGAGCCCACGGCGCTCGATCTCCTCGCTGAGGGTGATCACCTGCTCGACGAGCTCCGGGTGCTCGTCGCAGAAATAGGCGCCGATCGAGTAGAGCTCGGTGTCCATCAGCGAGTCGATGAACTCGCTGCGCCCGCTTGTCGCCCGCGCGTCCGCCATCCGCCGACATCGTAGAGTCCGCGACCTGCGACGAGGACCGCGAAGCCGCCTCCGGACCGCCGGAGTTTGCGCTGATTTCGGTTGACTACGTCCGCTTACAGCGATAACAATTGCGGTGCTGACCACAGCGGAGAGGAGCGACTACGTGCCCAACCACCTGACGCCGACCGAGCTCGCGGATGAGTTGAACATGAAGCGACGGGAGGTGATCTCCAAGTGCATGGAGATGAACGTCCCGATCTTCCAGGGCCGTATCGACAAGACCCTCTTCGTCTCCAACCTGCGCCAGGTCGGTCAGGCGCCCGGCACGCCCCAGGCGGCCTCCTAGCCTCCGCTCGGCCCTCGGGGCACTCAGGTAGCTTTCCCGGCGGGCGTGCACCCGCCCCGAGTCAGCTTTCGGCGATCCACGAGGGAGAGGTACTGAATTGGAATCGGCCACGGTCGAACGCTCCGCGACCGAGGCGGCGACCGGCGCCAAGACGCTCGCTGACCTCTTCCCCGCCGCAGCGCGCAAGCACGGACCGCAGCGCGCGGTGGTCTACAAGAGCGACTCCGGCGAGTGGGTGTCGAAGACCTACACCGAGGTCGGCGAGATCGTCCGCAAGCTGTCCCTCGGCCTGATCGACCTGGGGATCGAGAGGGGCGACAAGGTCGCGATCCTCTCCAACACGCGGCCGGAGTGGACCTACTTCGACTTCGCGGCGCTCTCGGCCGGCGCCACCGTGGTCCCGATCTACCAGACCAACTCGCCGGAGGAGTGCCGGTACGTGCTCGAGAACTCCGACGCGGTCGCCGTGATCGTCGAGGACGACGAGCAGCTGGAGAAGATCCGCAGCGTCCGCGCCGACTGCCCGATGCTCGAGCACGTGATCCGGATGACCGGAACGTCCGGCGACGCGCTCTCGCTCGCCGAGCTCTCCGAGCGCGGCGCCGACGGCGCCGAGGCCGACTGGGAGCAGCGCTACGACTCGGTCACCGCCGACGACATCTGCACGATCATCTACACCTCGGGCACCACCGGGCCGCCGAAGGGCTGCGTGATCTCCCACGGCAACTACCGCTCGATGCTCGACATGGTGCACTCGGTCAACGTGCTCGGGGACGACGAGGTCACCTACCTCTTCCTCCCGCTCGCCCACTCGTTCGCGCTCCTGATCCAGTTCGGGACCTTCGACCTCGGCGCCACGCTCGCGTACTGGGAGCGCGACCCGCTGAAGATCCTCCCCAACCTGTCCGAGGTGCAGCCGACCTACTTCCCGTCGGTGCCCCGGATCTTCGAGAAGATCTACACCGCCGCGACCGCGTCCGTGGAGAAGGAGGGCGGGCTGAAGAAGTCCGTGTTCGACTGGGCGGTCGGGGTGGGCAAGAAGGTCCGCCGGCTCGAGCGCGAGGGCAGGCGGCCCGGGCCCTTGCTGGCGCTCCAGCACTGGATCGCCGACCGGCAGGTGCTGTCGAAGATCCGGGCGCTGTTCGGCGGCAAGCTGAAGCTGGCGGTCACCGGGGCGGCGCCGATCAACCCCGAGATCCTCGAGTTCTTCGACGCCGCCGGCGTGCTGATCCTCGAGGGCTGGGGGATGACCGAGACCTCGACCGCGGCGACCATCGCGACCCCCGAGGACTTCAAGTTCGGGACGATCGGCAAGCCGTTCCCCGGTACCGAGGTGAAGATCGCCCCCGACGGCGAGATCCTCGCCAAGGGGCCGAACATCTTCCAGGGGTACTACAAGAACCCGGAGGCGACCGCGGAGACGCTGGTCGACGGCTGGCTGCACACCGGCGACCTGGGCGAGTTCGACGACGACGGCTACCTGAAGATCACCGGCCGCAAGAAGGACATCATCATCACCGCCGGGGGCAAGAACATCACCCCGGCCAACCTCGAAGGCGAGATCAAGCAGCACCCGCTGGTCTCCCAATGCGTGGTGATCGGCGATCGCCGTCCGTTCCTGGTCGCGGTCGTCACCCTCGACCCCGAGGAGGCGGCCGCCTACGCGCGCGACCGCGGCCTCCCCGGCGACCCGGCGGCGATCGCCGCCCACCCGAGCGTCCGTGAGTCGATCGAGGCCCACGTCGAGAAGATCAACCAGAAGTTCGCCAGGGTCGAGCAGGTGAAGAAGATCGCGATCCTGCCGGCCGACTTCTCGCAGGAGGGCGGCGAGCTGACCCCGTCGATGAAGGTGAAGCGGAACATCGTCGCCGACAAGTACGCGGACGAGATCGAGGCCCTGTACGCGGGCTGAGCGGGCGGCGCGCCGCGACTTTCTCTCGCCGTCCGGGTTTCGGGGGGCGATGGGAGCGTTGCGCTACGCGGGGGCGGGAGCGCTGGCGGTGGCGGCAGTGGTCGCGATCGCGGGCGGGGACGAGCCGGCGACCGCCCAGGGCGGCGGCGAGCCGCGGCCGAACGTGGTCGTGATCATGTCCGACGACCAGACCGCCGTCTCGCAGTCCGAGATGACTCGCACCAACGAGCTGATCGGGGACGAGGGCGCCAGCTTCGCCAACTCGTTCGTCAACTGGCCGGTCTGCTGCCCGTCGCGGGCGACCTTCCTCACCGGCCAGTACGCCCACAACCACCAGGTGCTCGGCAACGCTGCGCCGTTCGGGGGCTTCGGCCGCCTCGACAACTCCGAGACCCTCGCCGTGTGGCTGCAGGAGGCCGGCTACCACACCACCCACATCGGCAAGTTCCTGAACGGCTACGAGAGGAGTCCCGTCGGCGTGCCCCCCGGCTGGTCGGAGTGGCACGGGACCAAGCGCACCTACACCTTCTACGGCGAGCAGCTGCTCGAGGAGGGCCAACTGGTCACGTACGGCTCGCTCGACGAGGACCCCGACAACCCGGCGCAGCCCGCGACCTACTCGACCGACGTGTTCACCGACAAGGCGGTCGAGCTCATCAACCGGCAGGCCCCGGAGAGCCGGCCGTTCTTCCTCTCGCTCGCCTACCTCGCGCCGCACAGCGGCGGCCCCGACACGGGCCGCTGCGACGGCACGGCGAAGCCGGCGATCCGGCACACGGGCGCCTACGGGTCCGAGCCGCTGCCGACGCCGCCCAACTTCAACGAGGCCGACGTGGCCGACAAGCCGCAGGGGATCGCGACCCGGCCGACGCTGGGCGCGGCCCAGATCGCCGGCGCGACCCGCAGGTACCGCTGCCGGCTGGAGTCGCTGCTCGCCGTCGACGAGGGGGTCGAGCGCGTGGTCGAGGCGCTGCGCGCCCAGGGGGAGCTGCGAAACACGCTGATCGTCTACACCGCCGACAACGGCTTCTTCCACGGCGAGCACCGGATCCAGACCGGCAAGAACCGCGTCTACGAGGAGGCGATCAGGGTGCCGCTGCTGATCCGCGGGCCAGGGGTCCCCGAGGGGGTCACGGTGGACGAGCTGGCGGTCAACGCCGACGTCGCGGCAACGGTGCTCGACGCGACCGGTGCCGAGGCGGGCCGGCCGCAGGACGGACGCTCGCTGATCCCGCTGGCCGAGCACCCCGAGCGCCGCTACGGTCGCGAGCTGCTGATCGAGCAGTTCACCGGCGACGACGACGAGGACGGCCAGCCGGGAGTCAACTACGCCGCGGTCCGCACCCTGCGGTTCAAGTACGTCGAGAACGGCACGGGTGAGATCGAGCTCTACGACCTCGAGGCGGACCCCTTCGAGCTCACCAACCTGCACGGCGACCCGGCGCACGCGGCCGCCGAGGCGGCGCTCGCCGCGCGGCTGGCGACGCTGCGCTCCTGCGCCGGCAAGGGCTGCCGGACGAAGCCGGCGCTGGAGCTGAGGCTGTCGCGCTCGGTGCGCGAGGGCGGCCGCTCGTGCCGCCGGCCTTCGAACCTGGTCGCCACGCTGCGCGGCGGCGGCGCGAAGTCGGTCACACGGGTCACGTTCAGGGTCGGCTCGAAGCTCTCCGGGCGCGACACCGGCAAGCCGCTCGAGAAGCGGTTGAAGCCGAGGCTGCTGCGCGCCAAGCGCAGGCCCGAGATCCGGGCGATCGCCGAGCTGGTCGACGGGCGCGAGCTCAGCCTCCAGAAACGGGTCAGGATCTGCCGATGAGGCGGCTGCGGGCGGCGATGCTGCTCGCCGGCGCGCTGGCACTGGCCGGGGCGCTGACGGCCACCCATCGGGCGGCCGGCCAGGGAACCGATCCGGAGCGCCCGAACGTGGTCGTGGTGATGACCGACGACCAGACCCAGGCGTCGCTCGAGAAGCTGCCGGCGGTCCAGTCCGAGCTCGCCGCCCGCGGCGCGAGCTTCGCCAACAGCTTCACCAACTGGCCGCTCTGCTGCCCCTCCCGGGCGACCTTCTACACCGGCCAGTACGCCCACAACCACGGCGTCCTCGGCAACCAGCCCCCGGACGGCGGCTTCGCCCGCCTCGACGACGCCAACGCGCTGCCGGTGTGGCTGCAGGCGGCGGGCTACCGGACGATTCACATCGGCAAGTACTTGAACGGCTACGGGCAGAACGCCAGCGACCCCGCCTACGTGCCCCCCGGGTGGGACGAGTGGAACGCCGCCACCGCGGGCACCACCCAGTCCGTCTATGACTACACCCTGAACCGCAACGGCTCGCTGGTCGACTACGGCTCGGCCCCGTCGGACTTCAAGCAGGACGTGTTCAGCGACCTCGCCGTCGAGGCGATCAACCGCAACGCCCCCGGCGGCCCGTTCTTTCTCGGGGTGATGTACACGGCCCCCCACTCCGGCGGCCCGAACCCGAACCCGCACCCCCCGGCGGACTGCGCCGCGTCGGCCAAGCCGGCACCGCGCCACGCGGGGGCCTTCGACTCCGAGCCGCTGCCGCAGCCGCCGAGCTTCAACGAGGCCGACGTTTCCGACAAGCCGGCGGCGGTCCGCGACCAGGCCGCGATCACCCCGGCGGAGGCGGCGACGATCCAGCGCAGGTATCGCTGCCGGCTCGAGTCCCTGCTCTCGGTCGACGATGGCGTCGGCCGGATGCTCGATGCGCTGGCCGCGGCCGGCGAGCTCGACGAGACCGTGGTCGTGTTCACCGCCGACAACGGCTTCTTCCACGGCGAGCACCGGGTCCAGACCGGCAAGAACCGCGTCTACGAGGAAGCGACGAGGGTGCCGCTGGTGATCCGTGGCCCCGGCGTTCCCAAGGGGGTCACGGTCGACGACCTCGCGGTCAACGCCGATCTCGCCCCGACCGTCCTCGACGCCGCCGGAGCGAGCGCGGGGCTGGCCGAGGACGGCCGCTCGCTGCTGCCGTTCGCGGCCCACCCGGACCGCCTCCACGGGCGCGAGCTGCTCTTCGAGAAGGGCAACGTGCTCGACGGCGACGACGATCCGACCCCGCAGAGCGGCACCTTCGCCGCCGTGCGCACGAGCCGTTACGTCTACGTCGAGAACCTGACCGGTGAGCTCGAGCTCTACGACCTCGAACTCGATCCGTTCCAGCTCCAGAACCAGGTGGCCAACCCCGCCTATGACGCGGCCGAGGCGGCCCTCGCCGCTCGGCTGGCGGCGCTACGGTCCTGCGCCGGCAAGAGCTGTCGCGGCAAGCCGGACCTGAGGCTGAAGCTGCCGCGTCCGGTCCGCGAGGGTGGCCGCTCCTGCCGCCGGGCATCCGGGTTCGTCGCCCGGGTGCGCGGAGCGGACGCGGGCGAGCTCGTCCTGGCGAGCTTCGCGGTCGGCTCGGCGAAGGCGGTGACCGATCGCGCCGGCCCGTTCAAGAAGCGGCTCCGGCCGCGCCGGCTGCGCGCCAAGCGCAGGCCCGAGATCCGGGCGGAGGCAGAGCTCGTCGATGGCCGCCGGCTCAGCCTGCGACGGCGGGTGCGGATCTGCCGCTAGCCATCCGCGGACTCCTCGGCGACCTCGCGTTCCGAGTCGCGACGAGGGCGAGTTGCGCAGCAGCGCGGCGTTGGTGAGCTCGAGCACCCGTCTCCAGGCGGAGAGCTTCTCGCGCTCGCGGTCGACCTGTTCCAGGACGTGCCGGACCCGGCGGGCCGAGATGTCGATCCCGTGGCGCTCGGCGATCGCCTTGTAGCGGTCGTAGTCGCGGGCCAGCTTGAGGGTCACCGACTCGAACCCGTGCTTGGCGATCTGCAGGCGGGCGCGGTAGTCGAGGATCGAGGTCCCGAACATCAGCTCGTCGTCGAGCTCCGGCTCGATCAGGATGATGTCGACGCCCGGATAGCGATCGCCCCAGATCTCGACCGCGCGGTGCAGCCGGTCGTGCGACAGCAGGCGGAAGGTCTGATTTGCGATCGCGCCGATGCCCATGTCGGACACCCGCCGGGCACGCGAGCCGGTGATCGTGGGGATGTTCTTCTGGAAGTCGTTGACGTAGGGGACCAGCGGGTTGATGACGATGATGAACTTCGCCCCGCGCTCGACGGCGACGTCGACGTTGGTGGTCGAGAGGATGCCGCCGTCGATGAACTCGCGGCCGGCGATCTCCACCGGCTCGTAGATCCCCGGCAGAGCGCCGGAGGCCGCGACCGCCTTCGAGATCGGGACCTCGGCCCACTCGCCCTCGCCGAGGATCACGCGCTCGGTCGTGTCGAGGTCGGTCGCCGTCAGGTAGAGCTCGCGGCTGAGGAGCCGGAAGTCGTTGGTGCGGTCCGGGTCCGAGAGCACCTCCTCGACGTAGCGCTCGATCCCGCGTCCCGAGTAGATGCCCTTCGGCAGGGCCGCCGCGAGCCCGGTCGCCAGGTCGACCGCGGAGACCTCTCCGACCTGACTCGCGAGCTCGCGCAGGACGGCCACGAGCTTGAACGGGAAGGTCAGCGAGCCCTTCAGGTAGCCGGCGTAGTTGGGCTTCAGCAGCGTGCCGAGGTCGATATCGCGGATCGGCGAGGGCAGGTCGCTGTTGAGCACCCGCATCATCTCCTCGGGGGTGACCCCGTTGGCGACCAGGCTGGAGACGAAGGCGCCGGCGCTGGTGCCGACGTAGATGTCGAACTCGTTCACGGTCGAGTTCGTCGCCAGCAGGTCGATCGCCCGCAGCGCTCCGATCTCGTAGACGCCGCCCGTGAACCCGCCGCCGCCGAGCACCAGGGCGGTCTTCGACGGCGCCCGCCGCCCGCGCCCGCGCCGAGCCCCCTTCGGCTCCGTCGGAGCCTCGAAATCGACGACCTTCCCCATAGGTATGGGGATTATTCCAATTGCGGCGGGCATTTCGCCGCACCCACGCTTAGCCTGAGCGAATCGTGACCCGTTCTCCCCGCCTGCTTGCCGCGCTCGCCGCGCTCCTGGTCGTCGCCCCGCAGGCGTTCGCGACCGCCGGTGACGGCGGCGCGACCCCGGTCGCCAGGCCCGGCACGCCGGCCGCCTCCGAGCGCGCACTGTCGGCGTCCGAGCTGCGGGCTGAGCTCGCCAAGGCGCTCGGCGATGCCGGCGGCGCCAGCGGCGCCTTCGTCTTCGACGTGGATGCCAACAGCGACGGGGCGCTGTACGGGAACGACGCGAACGAGCGTCGCGTCCCCGCGTCGAACGAGAAGCTGTTCACGACGGCCGCCTTCCTCGGCGAGCTCGGCCCCAAGGCGCACCTCGAGACGCGCGCCTACGCGACCGGCGAGCTCGGAGGCCGGCGCGACTCGACCCTGGAGGGCGACCTGGTGATCGTCGGCGACGGTGACCCGGCGTTCGGCACGACGCGGTTCGCCCGCGCGAACGATCAGCCGGTGACCAAGGTCGCGACCCTGGCCCGCGGCATCGCCCGCGCCGGGATCAGGCGGATCACGGGCCGGGTGCTCGCCGACGACACGATCTTCGACCGCAAGCGGCGCGCGGGGCCGGACCTGAGCCCGCTCTCCGGGCTCTCGTTCAACAACGGCTACGACGAGGGCGGCTACGCCCACGATCCCGAGCTGGTCGCCGCGCAGGCCGTCAAGCAGGCGCTGCGAAAGCGAGGCGTCGCGGTCAACGGGCGCGTCGGCCGCACCAACCTCCCCGAGGCGACGCTCGATCGCGACCCGCTGGCCGCGGTCGCCTCGCCCACCGTGGCCGCGCTGATCGAGGAGACGAACGTGCCCTCGAACAACTTCTTCGCCGAGATGCTGCTCAAGCGGCTGGCGGCGGAGGACGGCTCGCGCGGGACCAGGATCGGCGGCGCCGCGGAGGTCGAGCGGTTCGCCGGCTCGGTCGGCACCTCGATCCAGGCCGTCGACGGCTCCGGCCTCTCGCGACGCAACTCGGTCTCCCCGCAGGAGGTGGTGAAGCTGCTCGTGGCGATGGCCCGGGACCCCGAGACGCGCAAGGCGTTCCGCGGCTCGCTGCCGGTCGCCGGGCGCGAGGGCACCGTGGCCGACCGCATGCGCGGGACCGCGGCCGAGGGTAACTGCGCGGCCAAGACCGGCACCCTGGACGGTGTTTCGGCGCTCTCGGGCTACTGCAACGCCGGCGGCCACACGATCGCCTTCTCGGTCCTCAACAACCGGGTCGACGTCGGCGCGGCGCACGTGGCCCAGGACCGGATCGCGGCCGCGATCGCCCGCTACCGGCCCTGACCCGGCGGGCGAGCGCCGACTACGGCCGAGCGCCGCATCCGTCACGGAGCCGTCAGGGCAGGAGCGCTCGCAGCCCGTCCTCGTCGACGATCTCGGTGCCGACCTCCTCGGCCTTGGCGAGCTTGCTGCCCGCGTTCTCGCCCGCGACCAGGTAGTCGGTCTTCTTCGAGACCGAGCCGGTGACCTTGCCGCCCGCCTCGCGGATCAGCTTCGTCGCCTGCTCGCGGCTCAGCTCCGGGAGGGTGCCGGTGAGCACGAACGTCTTGCCCTCGAGCGGGCCGCCCTCGGCGCGGCGCTCGGCCTCGGAGAGCTCGAATCGCAGCCCGCGCTCGCGCAGGCGGCCGATCAGCTCCACGATCGCCTCGTCGGCGAGCTCCTCGCGCAGGGACTCGGCCAGCACCGGGCCGATCCCCTCGACCTCGGTGATCGCCTCGGTGTCGGCGTCGAGCAGGGCATCGATCGAGCCGAAGTGCTCGGCGATCGCGCCCGCGTTCACGTAGCCGATCCCGGGCAGGCCGAGCGCGTAGAGCACGCGGCCGAAGGGGCTCTGCTTCGAGCGCTCGATCTCGCGCACGAGCGCCCGGGCCGAGGTCTCGCCGAAGCCCTCGAGCTCGGCGATCCGCGCCGCCTCGAGGTCGTAGATCGAGGCCGGGTCCGTGATCAGGCCCAGGTCGAGGAAGCGCATCGCGTTGCGCTCGCCGAGGCCCTCGATGTCCATCGCGCCCCGGAAGTGCTTGACGAGCTGGAAGTTCTGACCGGGACAACCGCGCCGGTTGGGGCAGATCGTCCACACCGAGTCGTCGGGCTTGACCGTCGGGGTATCGCAGGCCGGACACTTCTTCGGCGGTCGCGACTTGCGCAGCCGCTTGCCCTTCCGGCGCTGGATCAGCGGCGAGATCACCTGCGGGATCACGTCACCGGCGCGGGTGACGACGACCTCGTCGCCCTCGCGCGCGTCCTTCTTCGCCAGGTCCTCCTCGTTGTGGAGGGTGGCGGTCGAGACGGTGACCCCGCCGACGTGGACCGGCTCGAGCATCGCGAACGGCAGCAGCCGACCGGTGCGGCCGACGTTCCAGACGATCTTGTTCAGCCTGGTCGTCGCGGTGATCGGCGGGAACTTCCAGGCGATCGCCCACCGCGGCTCGCGCCCGGTCACCCCGAGCTCGCGCCAGAGGCCGCGCTCGTCGACCTTGACCACGACCCCGTCGATCTCGAAGTCGAGCGACTCGCGCCGCTCCTCCCACCACAGGCAACGCTTCACCACCTCCTCGACGTCGGCGTGACGGGAGATGTCGCCGTTGACCGGGAAGCCGCGCTCGCGGATCCACTCGAGCTCCTCCGAGTGGGTCGCGAACTCGATCCCGTCGCGACCGCCGGTCCCATAGCTCCACAGCGAGAGCGGCCGCGACGCGGTCACCGACGGGTCGAGCTGGCGGATCGTCCCGGCGGTGGCGTTGCGGGGGTTGGCGAACGTCGCCAGCCCCTCGGCGGCTCGCTGCTCGTTCAACTCCGCGAACCCGCTGCGCGGGAAGTAGATCTCGCCGCGGACCTCGATCCGCTTCGGCGCCTCGTCGATGCGATCCGGGATCGCCTCGATCGTGCGCAGGTTCTGAGTCACGTCCTCTCCGATCACCCCGTCGCCGCGGGTCGCGCCGCGGACGAACTCGCCGTCCTCGTAGAGCAGCGAGATCGCGATCCCGTCGATCTTCGGCTCGGCGACGAACGTGAGCTCGCCGGGCTCGATGTCGAGCCGGCGCAGCCGGTTCTCGAGCCGCCCCTGCCAGGCCCGGAACTCGTCGGCGCCGCGGGCGTTGCCGAGCGAGAGCATCTGCTCGAGATGACGGACCTGCTCGAAGCGGTCGGTGGCGCGCCCGCCGACCCGCTGCGTCGGCGAGTCGGGGGTGACGAGCTTCGGGTCCGCCTCCTCGATCGCGCGCAGCTCGCGCATCAGCTCGTCGTAGGTGTCGTCGCCGATCGTGGGGTCGTCGAGCTCGTAGTAGCGGTGGTCCGCCTCGGCGATCTGCCGCCGGAGCTCGGCGGCGCGCCGCTTGGCGTCGGCCTCGCTCATCCTGGGGCCGCGAGGCCCAGCCCGGCCCCGAGCGCGACCAGGTCCCAGTCGGCGAGCCGTTCGATCTCGCCATGGTCGGTGAGGTCGAAGTGGATCGGGGTGATCGCCACCTGGCCGCGCGCGACGGCGGCGAGGTCGGTCCCCTCCTCGTCCTCGAACGACGGCTCGAAGCCGTAGATCTTGTAGCGCCGGCGCCCTTCGTCGCCCTCCTCGACCAGCTTCAGCTCGTCGTCGTAGAGCCGCTTGCCGAGCCGGGTGACCTCGATCCCGCTCGGCTCGCCCGCGGGGCAGTTGATGTTGATCAGGGTCGACGGCGAGGGCGGCTCGTCGATCAACCGGCGCACGACCTCGCGGGCGACGCCCGCCGAGTAGGTGAAGTCGAACTCGCGCCCCGCGTAGCCCATGCCGCCGACGCCCGCCTGTTGGGAGACTGCGATCGCCGGCAGGCCGAGGACGATGCCCTCGAACGCCGCCGCCACGGTGCCCGAGTAGGTGACGTCGTCGCCGAGATTGGAGCCGTGGTTGATCCCCGAGACGATCAGGTCCGGGCGCTCGCCGAGCAGGCCGAGCTCGGCGAAGCGTACGCAGTCGACCGGGGTGCCCTCGGTCGCAAAGCCGGCGGCGCCGTCCTCGAACTCGACCTCCTCGACCCAGATCGGCGAACGAGTGGTGATGCTCCGCGCGGTGCCGCTGCGGTTCGTGTGCGGGGCGATCACCCGCACGTCGACGTCTGCGAGCTCGTCGAGCGCGCGCCGCAGCTCGTGGAGCCCGCGGGCTGCGATTCCGTCGTCGTTTGTGAGCAGGACCAGCATCTACGTATGAGGTCGGTCGGGCGCCGATTCTACGGACGGGGTCCGGCCACTAGGCTCGGCCGCGAATGGAGATCTCGATCGTGATCCCGACCCGGGACCGCCCCGCGCAGCTCGCCCGCTGCCTCGCGGCCCTGGGGGCGCAGGACGACGACAACCTCGACCTGGTCGTCGTCGACGACGGCTCCCGCGACCGCGCGGCGGTCGCCGCGGCCGCCGGCGACGCCCGCGTCGTCCGCGCCGCGGGGCGAGGCCCGGCGGCCGCGCGCAACCTCGGCGCGCGGGCGGCGACCGGCGAGGTGATCTGCTTCACCGACGACGACTGCGAGCCGGCGCCGGGGTGGAAGCAGGCGCTGGCCGCGGCCGCCGCCTCCGCGGGCGCGGCGGCGGGACGCACCGTCGCGCCGGCGGGTGCGTCCGTGGCCGCGCGCGCCTCGCAGGCGATCGTCGAGGGACTCACGTTCGCCACGCTCGACCGGGCGACCGGCCGGCTGGGATTCGCGCCGAGCTGCAACCTCGCGGTCGTCCGCGAAGCGCTCGCGGCGCTCCCGTTCGACGAGTCGTTCCCTCGCGCCGCCGGCGAGGACCGCGACTGGAGCGACCGCGCCGCGGGCGCCGGCCTCGCGCTCGCGTACGTCCCCGACGCCGTCGTCGTCCACCGCCAGGAGCTCGACGCCGCCGGGTTCGTCCGCCAGCAGTACGGCTACGGGCGCGGCGCGGCGCGCTACCGCGCGGCGCGGCGGCGGGCGGCGGCTGGGTCGGCCCGGGTTCTACGCGGGCCTGGTGCGGCGGGGGTTCCGGGAGGGGCCGGCCGTCGGGAGCCTGGTGCTCGGGGCGCAGGCGTTGACCGCGGCCGGGGTGGTGGCCGAGAGGCTTACGGGGGCGGGTAGGGAGGGTGGTTGATGTGAGGGTCGCGGGACCGACGGCGAGTTAGCCACCCAGACGGTGGGAAAGTCGTCGTTGGTCGCTGCGCGCCCCTACCCGGCCCCACGCGCCTTCGTCAGCAAGGGCTGCCCGGGCAGGTCACCGCGGTCGGCTCCCAGCACCTCACACACCGTCGCGGCCACGTCCACCAGCCGCGGCGGCCGATCGCCTGCGGAGGCGTGCGCCGACGCCCCGGGCACCACCAGCGCCCAGGCGTCCCCGGGCGTGTGGTTGCCCGAGCGGCCGGAGCCTGCTCCGTGGCGGCGCACCTCGCCGAAGCGCTGCGAGTGCAGCGAGGCGAGCCGGGTCGCCGGGCGGGCGGACCAGCGGACGACGAGGTCGGGCAGGCGGTCCGCGTTGCGTCCGGGATAGCGCTCCGCGGCGCGCACGACCGAGTCGACGGCCGGCGCGCCGTCGGGATCGGCGAAGCCGGCCAGGCCCTCGGCGATCTCGTCCACGAGCGCGTCCGACTCCCCCGGGCCGACGATGCCGTCGCGCTCGCGGCCGGCAAGGTTGAGCCGCACGTAGCCCTGGTTGTCGGCCGGGTGGGCGAAGGCTCGGGCGGTGCCCCAGTCGATCCCGCGCAGCTCGAGCCGGGCGGTGAGCTCGAGGGCGGCGCGATCCGGGACCACCCCGGCGACCGCGCCCCGCACCCCGGCGGGGATCGCCCCGCGCAGGCGCCAGATCGCCCCCGCGCCGCCGGACGCCGCCGGGCCGCCGGCGAGCACCCGGCCGAGCATCGCCGGCAGGAGGTCGGCGCGACTCGTGTTGACGTCCATGCCGACGGCCGAGGTGACGATGACGTCGGCGCCCGCGGGCAGCGCCGCGACCACCCGCCCGATCGCCTCGTCGACGGCCGCGTACACGTCGTCGAGCGCGGTCTCCAGCGTCGTCCTGGTTGCGGGGTCGAGGGTGGCCGGGTCGAGCTGGGACAGGTCCCAGAACTGGTGGCCGGCGAGATGCGCGGCGCTGAACGTGAGCCAGGCGAGATCGAAGCGCTCGCGCGCCAGCAGCGCCTCGGCCAGGGCCGCGGTCCTGCCCGGGGCCGCGACCAGCTTCTCCCGCAGGGCCGCGAGGTCGCGCGGCCGCGGCCGGCCGAAGATCTCGGTGGCCTGCGGGCCGCGCCCGAACCGCCGCGCGTAGCGGCGCCCGGCGCCGGGCGGTCGCGACCAGCGCGGCAGCACGACCCGATCGGCGAACCCCCAGCCGCAGACGAACGTGCCCAGCGCCCGAGCCGGCGGGCGGCTCTCGTACGGATCGATCGCCAGCGTCCGCAGTCCCGCCCCGGCGAGCCGTTCCCAGATCGCGGGCGGCGCCTCGAAGGCGGTCGCGTAGCGCGCTCGCTGCTCGGTCGCCGACCACTGGAACGGGTAGAAGATCCCGTGATCGCCGAGCTCCACCCCGCTGTAGAGCGAGTAGAACGCGCCGGCGGCGAAGTCCACCGCCGGGGTCTCGAGGTCGAGCCTCCGCCCGTCCCGCGTCAGCGCCGCCAGGTTGGGCAGCCTGTCCGCGCCGAGCAGGCGCTCGATCGCCGCGACGCCGGCGGCATCGAACTGCAGCACGCAGATCACGCCGCCCTCGCCCGAGCCTCGTCGATCAGCCGCATCACCCGCGCACCCTCGGCGGCGGTCGCAAGCAACCCCGGATCGCCGCCGGCGAGCGCGACGGCAAACGCCGCCACCTGCTCGCGAAGGGAGGCCACCAGCGGGTGGACGCGGCCCGGCAGGCGGCCGGCGAGCGCGGCGAGCGGCCCGCCCGCGGTGCTCCGGGCGAGCACCCTTCCGCGCTCGTCGCGGGCGACGACCCGCTCGCTGTGGGGCCGATCGGTGGCGCACGAGATCCGCGCCCTCCCGCGCTCCCACTCGAGCTCGATGATCGCGCGTCTCGGCGTCAGGGCGGCCGAGCGCACGCGCACCGCCGCCGAGCCGCGAGAGCATCAACGCCAGGTCCACCAGGTGCGGCCCGAGGTCGAGCACGGCGTCGTCGTCGACGGCGACCGCTCGCCAGGAGGCGCGGCGGTAGCGAAGCTCGAGCTCGAGCTCGAGCCCACCGTCCGCGGGGATCGACCCGAGCACGCGGGCGCCGTGCTGAAACCGACGGTTGAAGCCGATCCATGGCGGCGGGTCGAGGGCGGCGATCCGCTCGGCGCCCGCGTGGCCCAGGGCGGGCGGCTTCTCCACCAGGCACGCGATCCCCGCCCGGCTCGCGAGCTCGGCCTGGCGCACGTGCTCGCCCGGCGGGCTCGCCAGGACCACCGCCTCGACCCGGCGCTCGGCCAGCAGCTCGGCGGCGGTGCGGTGGGCGCGCGGCGGTGGTGCCCCTCCGGCGACCAGCCGCGCGATCCGCTCGCGCCGGCCCGGCTCCGGGTCCGCGACCGCGATCAGCTCGACGTCGGCGAGCCCGGCGACGGCGGGCACGTAGCCGAGCTCCGCCAGCCGGCCGCAACCGACCAGCCCCAACCGCAAGGGCCGGCGCTCGACCCTCATCGCCGCCGCGAGGCCCGACGGCTCCCGCAGGCGTGCGCGACCGATCCCAGCGCCGCGGCGAGGACGGCGGTCAGGTGGTGGACGATGTGCAGGGGCAGGCCGGCGGCCAGCAGCGCGACGCCGCCGCGACGGCGGAGCAGACCGTAGAAGGAGGCGTTCAGGGCGACCAGGACGCCGGCGGCCGAGACGGCGGCCAGCGGGCGACGGGCGAGGGCCGCGAGCGTCGCGACCACGGCGGCGAGCGCGCTGAGCCGGTGTCGCCAGGCGAGGTTGAGCGAGCCCGAGAGCCGGCCGGCCTCGAGCTGCAGGCGCACCCATGGGATCCCGCGCCGGCCGAGGTCGGTGCCGACCATCGAGGCCAGCGACCAGCGCTTCAGGTGGGTGCCCCGGATCGCGGGGTCGAGGACGATCGACCTCCCGGCGCCGTGCAGGCGCATGCCGAGGTCGATGTCCTCGACCGCCGCCCGTCGCGAAGCGCTCGGCGTCGAAGCCGCCGGCGGCGGCGAACGCATCGCGGCGCACGGCGCCGAGCCCCGCCCAGAAGGTCTCGGCCGGGCCTGGCGAGGCCGCGTGGACGTGGTGGTGGAGGAGGTTGCGAAATTGCGAGACCGCGCCCGCTCGCGGCCGGTGCGTCGTCGTAGGCGCCGAACGCGGCCGAGAGGCCGGGATCGGCGGCGAACACCGATCGCAGTCGCGCCAGCGCGTCGGGAGCCACCGCGACATCCGCGTCAACGAACGCGAGCACGTCGCTCGAGCTCGAGGCGGCTCCGGCGTTGCGCGCCGCCGCCGGCCCGGCGCGCGCCGGCTCGCGGACGACGACCAGCTCCTCCGGCGGTTCGCTCGACGCCCGCAGGGCCGCCAGGCAGCGGTCCAGGGTCGGTGGGCGATCGGTCGCCGGGACGATCACGGCCAGGGTCGGGGGACGGAAGTTAGGCATACCTAATTAGAATCCCAACCTCTGAGGTCGGAGATCGACAGAACGCCAAAGGCTAGAGCGCGCGAGCGCCACCTCGTCCTCGGGGCGGGCCCGGCCGGGCTCACCGCCGGCTACCTGCTCGCTCGTCGGGGCGACCCGGTGACCGTGCTCGAGGCCTCGGACACGGTCGGGGGGCTGGCGAGGACCGAGGTTCGCGACGGCTACCGGTTCGACCTCGGCGGCCATCGGTTCTTCACCAAGAGCCCCGAGGTCGAGGCCCTGTGGCTGGAGCTGCTCGGCCCCGAGCTGGTCCTTCGCCGGCGCCTCTCGAGGATCTACTGGCGCGGGCGGCTGATCGAGTATCCGCTGCGAGCCGCGGACGTAGTCCGCAAGGTCGGCCCGGCCGAGGTCGCCCGCAGCGGAGCCTCGTACGTTGCCGCGCGAATCCGTCCTCGCCCCGAGGCCGAGACCTTCGAGGAGTGGGTGACGCAGCGCTTCGGCCGCCGCCTGTTCGAGCTCTTCTTCCGGACCTACACGGAGAAGGTCTGGGGAGTGCCGACTTCCGAGATCCGCGCCGAGTGGGCGGCCCAGCGGATTCGCGGGCTGTCCCTGTGGCGGGCGGCGCGGTCCGCGCTCGGCGGCGGCAGCGGGGAGGTGCGCAGCCTGATCGAGGAGTTCCACTACCCCCGCCTGGGGCCGGGCCAGATGTGGGAGCGGATGGCGGAGGAGATCGTCGCCGCGGGCGGCGAGCTGGCGCTCGAGTCCCCGGTCACCTCGATCCGGGTCGGCGCGGGCGCGGTCGAGGTCGAGGCCGGCGGGGAGTCGCGGTCGGCCACGAGCGTGATCTCGTCGCTGCCCCTGCGGACGCTCGCCGGCCTGCTCGAGCCGGGGCCGCCCGCGGCGGTGCTGGAGGCGGCTGCCGGGTTGCGCTATCGCGACTTCATCTGCGTCGCCCTGGTGCTCGACGGGCCGGACCCGTTTCCCGACAACTGGATCTATGTTCACGACCCCGGGGCTCGGGTCGGGCGGATCCAGAACTTCCGCGCCTGGAGCCCGGACCTCGTCCCCGACCCTGGCCGCACCTGCCTCGGCCTCGAGTACTTCTGCTTCGAGGGTGACGAGCTCTGGGAGTCGACGGACGAGGCGCTCGTCGCGCGCGCCGCCCACGAGCTCGAGTCGATCGGGCTGGGACGCCGCGATCGCCTCGTCGCCGGGCACGTGGTCCGCGTCGCGAAGGCGTATCCGATCTACGACGCCGGGTACGAGGGGCGGTTGGCGACCCTGCGGGCGTGGCTCGACGGGCTCGACGGGCTGATCCAGATCGGCCGCAACGGGCTGCACCGCTACAACAACTCCGACCACTCGATGCTGACCGCGATCCGCGCGGTCGAGAACGCCTGCGACGGCCGCGCGCACGACATCTGGGCGATCAACGCCGACGGCGCCTACCTCGAGGAGGGCGAGCTCGAGGAACCGCCGTACCGCAAGGCCCCGGTGACCCCGGCGATGGCGCGGCCGCTGACGGCCGACGCCGCCGGCTCACAGGAGATCTCGTAGGCCGACCACTCGCCAAGCTCCGCGATCGGAGTTCCCGCGGCCGCGATCGCCGCGGCGGCGGGGGACGGATCCGCGGCCGAGACGATCGCCGCCCCGCCGACCGGGGGCGTCTCGGCTCGCACGTTGACCGCCGCGATCGCCAGCTCGAGCTTCCAGGCGAGCGCCGTCTGGGTGAGGAAGTCGGTCGATGTCAACGGGGGACAGGCGCGCAGGCGCTCGGCGCCCGCCCGGTCGACGAGCTCGGAGAGCTCCTCGACCCGGTCGCCGAGATCGGCGGCCCCGTCGAGCTCGGCCGGGATCTCGGCCGCTCGGACGGCCCCCTGTACCGCGAACCCGGTGATCAGGGCGCCGGCGAGCGCGAGCGCGAGCGCGCGGCGACGGTCGGCCTGGCGCATCCCGCCGATCGCCGCGAGCAGGCGGACGAAGCCGACGCCCCCGAGCACGCAAATGACCGCCGCCGCGGGCGCCGCGAAGCGGGGCAGCCCGGCGTAGCCGGCGCTCGCGAGCAGGGCGACGATCGCGATCCAGGCGATCGCGCCGCCCGCGAGAACGAGGATCGCGCGCTCCCGCTGCTGCCAGGCCGTGACCACCGCGATCGCGGCGCGCGGCCCAGAGCGCGATCAGGGGCAGCTCGAGCGACCACCCGAGCGACTCCAGGCCCTCGTGCAGCGGCGCCCCAGTGTCCTCGCGCGCACGCTTGGCTCCGGTGAGCGCGTCGCCGGAGCCGATCAGGTCGGGGACCAGCCAGAGCAGCGGCAGGGCGAGGGCGCCGGCGACCAGCCATCGGCGCAGCCGCGGTTCGGCCGCCCACAGGTAGAGGCCGTAGGCGGCCAGCAGCGGCCAGGCCTCGGGGCGCACCAGCGCGGCGGTGAAGCCGAGCGCCAGGGCCTGGCCGTGGCGCCCGGAGAGCTGTCGATCGACGGCGCCCAGCACCAGCGCCACCAGCAGTGGCTCCGCCAGCCCGCCGGCGAACTGGCGCGTCCAGGAGGTGAACGGGTCCAACAGCAGGATCAGGCCGAGCGCCGCGACCACGCCGGCGAGGGTCCGGGCGAGGCGCACGCGCGAGGGAGCGAACCGGGCGGCGAGCCGGGTGCTCACCCGAGCCGGGAACATCAGCCTCCACGCGACGCGGTAGGCGAGCGCGATCGCCGCCAGCCAGCCGGCGCGGGCGACGGCGAGCCAGAGCGCCGGAGCGGCGTCTCCCGCAGGGGCGAGGACCGCCGCCACGAGGACCGGAAGCGGCTTCCACGAGGGCCCGGCTTCGGTGTCGAGCTCGAACGAGGTCAGCTCGCGTCCCCAGACCAGCCACGCCCAGGGGTCGTAGACGGGCGCGAAGGGGGCCAGCAGCGAGAGCGCGGCCAAGCCGCCGATCGCCGCCGGCACTGCGATCCGAGGCGCGAGCACAGCCTAAGATTAGGCTTCCCTAACACACCGCGGCGCCGCCGGCCCGAGCGCCACCCACCCCGATGACCCCGAAGCTCGCGATCTCGATCCTGCTGGCCGTCTTCGCGCTCGGCGCCGGCGCCTGCAGCGCGACCTCCGAGGACACCGGCGCCGACGGTTCGAATGAGCCCGAGACGGAGGGGATCACGCTGTACTCGGGCCGGATCCCCGCGGCGATCGGGGGCGCGATCGACAGCTACGAGGCGGATGCCGACCGCGACGTCCAGGTCCGCTTCGGCGATACCGGCGACCTCGCCGCGACCGTGATCGAGGAGGGCGACAACTCCCCCGCCGACGTCTTCTTCGCGCAGGAGCCGGGAGCGATCGGCGCGGTCGCCGATCGGGATCTGCTGGCCGAGCTTCCCGCGGACATCCTCGACCGGGTGCCGCCCGCCTACCGCGATCCCGAGGGACGATGGGTCGGGGTCACCGGCCGGGCACGGGTGATCGCCTACGGACCGGCGGTGAGCGCAAGCGAGCTCCCGGACTCGCCGCTCGGCCTCACCGACCCCCGGTGGAAGGGGCGGATCGGGTGGAGCCCGGCGAGCGACTCGCTGCAGCAGTACGTGACCGCGCTGCGGCTTCGCTACGGCGACGACACGGCGCGCGAGTGGCTCGAGGGCATGGTGGCCAACGAGGCCGTCGACTATCCAGACAACGTCGCGATCCGGGACGCGATCGCCAACGGCGAGATCGACGCCGGCCTGATCAACCACTACTACGTCGCCCAGGCGATCGCGGCCGAGGGTGCGGACTACCCGGTCGACGTCCATTACCCGCCCAAGGGGCTCGGCTCGCTGTTGCTGCTCACCAGCGTCGGCGTGCTCGAGTCCTCGGAGCGAAAGCCCGAGGCGTTCGACTTCGTTCGCTCGCTGCTCTCCGACGAGGGCCAGGAGTACTTCACCTCGACCTCCAAGGAGTACCCGGTCGCGAAGGGCGCGAAGCCCGACCCGTCGCTCGAGGTCGCGCTCGCGCAGATCCCGGTCCCGAGGGGCGACCTGTCCGACATCGCCGAGACCCAGGCGACGATCGAGCTGATGCAGGACGCGGGGGCACTGTGAGGCGGAGCGAAGCGAAGCCGAGCCGCGCCGCTGTTGAGGCGCCTTGGGTAGGGATCGAGAGCGCCACCGCCGGCCCGACCGCGCTGCCCTCGCTGCGGCCGCGTCGGCCCCCAACGCCGCTCCTCGTCGCCGGCCTCGTCGTCGGAGCGGCGGTCCTCCTGCCCGCGGCCTACCTGGCTGTCGTCGTCCTCGGCGACCTCGGGCCCGCCCTGGACACGGCCTTCGATTCGCGCACCGCCGCGGTGCTGGCGCGCACGGTCGGGCTCGCGGCGGCCGTCACGGCGGCCTCGATCGCGATCGCCGTCCCGGTCGCCTGGCTGACCGTGCGCACGGACCTGCCGGCACGTCGCCTGTGGGCGACCCTGTGCACGTTGCCGCTCGTGATCCCGACCTATGTCGGCGCCTACCTGTTCGTCGCCGCCCTCGGGCCCGACGGCCTGCTCGCGGACGCGCTCGGGGTCGGCCGACTGCCCTCGATCTACGGCTTCACCGGCGCCTTTTGCGTCCTCACCCTGTTCACCTACCCGCTCGTGCTCCTGCCCGTGCGCTCGGCCATGCGCCGGATCGACCCCCAGCTCGAGGACGCCGCCCGAGCGATGGGGCGCGGCCCGCTGCAGACGTTCCGCAGCGTGGTCCTGCCCCAGCTCTGGCCCGCGATCGCGGTCGGCGGCCTGCTGGTGGCGCTGTTCGTGATCAGCGACTTCGGCGCCGTCTCGATCATGCGCTTCGACTCGTTCACCCGCGAGATCTACATCTCCTACAAGTCGAGCTTCGACCGCACCGCGACCGCCGCGCTCGGCATGGTGCTGGTGCTCCTGATGCTGGTGCTGCTGTGGGGCAACGCCCGGCTCCTGCGCGGCCGCGCGATCCACCGGCTCGGCCCCGGGCCGGCGCGCCCCCCGCGGCCGTACGCCCTCGGGCGCTGGCGCTGGCCGGCGCTCGGCTTCTGCTCGGCGCTGGTGCTGGTCGCGCTCGTGTTCCCGGTCGGGGTCCTGGTCTACTGGGCGACGAAGGGGCTCGGCTCGGGCGGGACCTCCTTCGACCTCGCCGTCGGGCTGGCCGCCAACTCGCTGATGACCGGCGTCGGGGCGGCGATCGCGGGAGGCCTCGCCGCCCTCGTCGTGGCCGTGCTCGCCGGTCGGTACCCGGGCGCGATCACCCGGACGATCGAGCGCGTCGGCCACGCCGGCTACGCGCTGCCCGGGATCATCGTCGCGCTCTCGCTCGTCTTCTTCGCGACTCGCGCGCTGCCGGCGCTCTACCAGACCCTGGCGATGCTGATCTTCGCGCTCACCGTCCACTACCTGCCGTTGGCGATCGGGCCGATCGGCGCCTCGCTCAAGCAGGTCTCCCCCCGGGTCGAGGAGGCCGCCCGTGGGCTCGGCCGCGGGCCGACCGAGGTCTTTCGCACGATCACCGCACCCCTGGTCAGCGGCGGGATCCTCGCCGGGGTCGCGCTCGTCTTCCTGCACGCGATCAAGGAGCTCCCGGCTACGCTGATCCTGGCCCCGATCGGATTCAGGACCTTGGCGACGGAAATCTGGAACCAGACCAGCTTCGGCTTCTACGAGGCGAGCGCGATCCCCGCGCTGATCCTGCTCGCGGTCGCAGCGCCGCCCCTCTACCTGCTCTCCGAGCGCGGCACGGTGTCGCAGTGAGGCGGAGCGAAGCGATGCCGAGCCGCGCCGCTGTTGAGGCGCCTGATGTGACCACCACCACCGCCGCCACCACCACGGCCGCCCCGCTGCGGCTCACCGGCCTGCGCAAGCGCTACGGCGCCACCCGCGCCGTCGACGGGGTCGAGCTCGAGGTCGAGGCGGGCTCGGTCTGCGCCCTGCTCGGGCCCTCGGGCTGCGGGAAGACGACGACCCTGCGCCTGATCGCCGGGCTCGAGCAGCCCGACGCCGGTGAGATCGCGATCGGGGACCGCAAGCTCTGCGGCCCGGAGGGGTGGGTCGCCCCGGAGCGGCGGCGGATCGGGATGGTGTTCCAGGACTACGCGCTGTTTCCGCACCTCGACGTCGCCGGAAACGTCGGCTACGGGCTCGGTCGCAGGCCGGACCGTGACCGGGTCGCCGAGGTGCTCGAGCTGGTGGGCCTCGCCGCCGACGCCGACCGCCCCGTGCACGAGCTCTCCGGCGGTCAGCAGCAGCGCGTCGCGCTCGCCCGGGCGCTGGCGCCCACCCCCGAGCTGATCCTCCTCGACGAGCCCTTCTCCAACCTGGACGCCGGCCTGCGCGACCGCCTGCGGCAGGAGGTGCGCGAGATCCTCGCCCGCGCCGGGGTGACCGCCCTGTTCGTGACCCACGACCAGGCCGAGGCGTTGAGCATCGCCGAAACGGTCGCGGTGATGCGCGACGGGGTGATCGAGCAGGTCGGGACGCCGGAGGAGATCTACTCGCGGCCGGCCTCCCGCTGGGTGGCGCGCTTCCTCGGCGAGGTCGAGGTGGTGCCCGGCGAGGCGAGCGGCGGCCGCGTCGAGTGCGAGCTGGGCTCGTTCCCGACCGAGCACCGGGTCGCGGGCCCGGTCGATGTCCTGGTCCGCCCCGAGTCGGTCGCGATCGGCATCAGCGGGCCCGAGGGCGCCGCCAGCGCCGAGGTCGTCGGCCGGCGGTTCTTCGGCCACGACCAGCTGGTCGAGCTGCGCCTGCGCTCGGGGCACACGATCCGCTCCCGGCGGCTCGGCTTCCCCGCCTGGCATCCGGGCGACCACGTGCGAGCCTGGGTCGATGGGCCCACCGACGTGCTCCCGCGCGACCACGACTGAGCGGGCGGCGGGACGCCGATGAATCTCGGCTCAAACGCCAGTCTCTACGGGTAGGTTGAAATCAGCGGTCGCCGGCCGCGCCGGCGCGAGACAAGGAGATGACGCATGGGACAACCGGTAGTGCACTTCGAGGTCATCGGCAACGACGGGGAGAAGCTGCGCAACTACTACGCCGAGCTCTTCGACTGGGATTTCGACGTCGACAACCCGATGAACTACGGCATCGTCCAGCGTGACGGCAACACGAACGCCGACGGCGCAGGGATCGGCGGCGGGGTCGCCGGGTACGAGGGCATGGACGGCCACGTCACCTTCTACGTCGAGGTTCCGGACGTCGAGGCGGCGCTGGCGAAGGCCGAGAGCCTCGGCGGGACCCGCATCATGGGCCCGGACAAGATCATGGACACGATCGAGCTCGGCCAGTTCGCGGACCCCGAGGGCCACATGATCGGCGTCGTCAAGTCCGCCTCGTAGTCAGTAGCGCACGCCAACCAGATAGAGCCCGTGCGCCGGGGCGGTCTCGCCGGCCAGGTCGCGGGGCGCTCCCTCCAGCAGGGCCTCGAAGTCCTCGACGCTGCGACGGCCGCCGCCGACCTCGAGCATCGTCCCGACCAGGACCCGGACCATATTGCGCATGAACGCCTCCGACTCGATCTCGAGCGCCATCGTCCCGCCCCCCTCCTCGTGGGCTCCTCCGGGGGCGGCGGGGTCGGCGGATGAGCCCTCGAGGCGCCACTCGCAGCGGTCGATCGTGCGGACGAACAGGACGTGCTCGGTCTGGCTCGGGGTGAACGCCGTGAAATCGTGGCTGCCGATGACCGCAGCCGCCGCCCTGCCCAGCAGGTCGCGGTCGAGCGGATCCCGCCACCACAGGGCCCGGCGCTCCTCGAACGGGTCGCGGACGCGCGACGCAAGGACGCGGTAGCGGTAGACGCGCGCCAGCGCCGAATGGCGGGCGTCGAACCCGTCGTCGGCGGGCGCCGCCTCGAGCACCGCGACGTCGTGCGCGAGGACGGCGTTCAACCGCTCCGCCGGGCGGTCGGGCAGCGGCCGGGCATGGACGAAGCTCGCGACCTGGCCGGTCGCGTGCACGCCGGCGTCGGTCCGCCCGGCGACCGCGAGCTCGACCCGCTCGCCGAGGATTCGCTCGAGCCCGGACTCGATCTCGCCCTGCACCGTGCGCTGGCCGGGTTGCGCCGCCCACCCCGCGAACCGCGACCCGTCGTAGGCGATCTTCAGCCGGGCGGTGGGCACCGCCCGAGCGTAAATCAAGCCCCGGGCGGCTAAACCAGCTCGAGGAAGACCATCTCGGTCGAGTCCGACCGGCGCGGACCGAGCTTGACGATCCGCGTGTAGCCGCCCGGGCGCTCCGCGTAGCGGGGGGCGACCTCCTCGAACAGCTTGTGGACCAGGAACTTGTCCTGCCCCAGCTCCGAGAGCGCCTGGCGGCGCGCGTGCAGGTCCCCGCGCTTGGCGAGCGTGATCAGCTTCTCGAGCTGCGGCTTCACCGCCTTCGCCTTCGCCTGGGAGGTCCTGATCCGCTCGTGCTCGATCACGTCACGGCAGAGATTGCGCATCAGCGCCCGCCGGTGGGCCGCATCGCGGGAGAGCTTGCCTTTCTTCTTGGCGTGGCGCATGTCGTTGCTCGTCGTGTCGTGCTCGAGCGCTCGGAGCGTACCGAGCGACAGAGCTACGAGCTACTCGTCCCGCAGATTCAACCCGAGCGCGTGGAGGGCCTCCATGACCTCTTCCGTACTGCGCTTGCCGAAGTTCGGGATCGCGTTCAGCTCCGACTCCGACCGCTGGACCAGGTCGCCTACCGTCTGAATCCCGGCTCGCTTGAGGCAGTTGTAGGCGCGGACGCCGATCTCCAGCTCCTCGATCAGCCGATCGTCACCCTCCGCGGGCGAGCCGCCGACCGCCGGGAACTCGGCCCCGGCGCCGTCGAGCGCGTCACGAGCGGTCAGCTCCTCGACCCGATCGGCGTCGGTGAAGATCGCCATCGTCTTGATCAGGATCTCGGCCGCCTCGCGCACCGCGGAGCCCGGCTCGATCGAACCGTCGGTCTCGACCTCCAGCGTGAGCTTGTCGAAGTCGGTTCGCTGACCCACCCGCGCCGAGTCGACGTCATACGAGGCGCGCCGGATCGGGGAGAAGATCGAGTCGATCGGGATCACGCCGATCGGCTGATCCTCGGACTTGTTCTCCTCCGCCGGCGAGTAGCCGCGGCCACGGCCGATCGTCAGGTAGAGCTCCAGCTTGGTCCGCTTCTCGAGCGTCGCGATCGGGGCGTCGAGGTTGAGGATCTCCACCCCCGCCGGCAGGTCGATGTCCTTCGCCTTGACCTCGCCGGGGCCGGTGGCGACCAGCGGGGCCTCGATCTCGTCGGCATCGGTGTGCATCCGCACGACGATGTCCTTGAGGTTGAGGACGATGTCGGTGACGTCCTCCTTGACCCCGGGGACGGTCGAGAACTCATGGGCGACGCCCTCGATCCGGACGCTCTTGATCGCCGCCCCGCCGAGCGAGGACAGCAGCACCCGCCGCAGCGAGTTCCCGTACGTGTAGCCGAAGCCCTTGTCGAGGGGCTCGACGACGAACGTGCCGGACTTCTCGTTGATGTCCTCGCTGGTGATCTTCGGGATCTGAAACTCGGGCAGGGTGGTCATTGCTTCCTCACTTCGGTCGAAACTAGGGGGAGCGCTACTTCGAGTAGAGCTCGACGATGAGCTGCTCCTGGATCGGCGCGGTGATCTCGCTGCGCTCCGGCAGCCTCAGCACCTTCGCCGTCAGGGCGTCGTGGTCGGCCTGCAGCCACGGGGGTACCGCGGCCGTCAGCTCGGTCGCCTGGCGAACCGTGTCCGCGGCGCCCGAGTCGGGCCGGATCGTGATCACGTCCTCCGGACGGACCTGATAGCTGGGAATGTCGACGCGGCGGCCGTTGATGAGCCAGTGGCCGTGGCCGATCAGCTGGCGCGCCTGGCGCCGAGAGGCAGCGAAGCCGAGGCGGACGAGGACGTTGTCGAACCGGCGCTCGCAGATCCGCAGCAGGTTCTCGCCGGTGACGCCCTCCTGGCGGGAGGCCTTGTCGTAGTAGCCGCGAAACTGGCGCTCGAGCAGGCCGTAGAAGCGGCGCGCCTTCTGCTTCTCGCGCAGCTGGTTGCGGTACTCCGAGGCGCGCACGCGGCCGCGCCCGTGCTCGCCCGGCGGGTACGAACGGCGCTCGACGCCGCACTTCTCGGTCATGCAGCGCTCGCCCTTGAGGAACAGCTTCTGTCCCTCGCGGCGACACTGCTTGCACTGCGGTCCGGTATCCCGCGCCATCAGATGCCGGCCTCCATGGCGGCGTGGGCGGTCGTGGTGGCCGGCATCAAGGCCGCCGCCGCTTCTTCGGCCGGCAGCCGTTGTGGGCCTGCGGGCTGACGTCCTTGACCGTGGTCACCTGCAGCCCGGCGGCCTGCAGCGAGCGGATCGCCGTGTCGCGCCCCGACCCGGCGCCCTTGGCGTGCACCTCGACCCGCTCGACGCCGTGCTCCATGCCCTTGCGGGCGGCGGCGTCGGCGGTCACCTGAGCCGCGAACGGGGTTGACTTGCGCGAGCCCTTGAACCCGGCCGAGCCGGCGGACTCCCAGCAGACCACGTTGCCCTCGGGATCGGTGATCGTGACGATCGTGTTGTTGAAGGAGGTCTTGATGTGGGCGATCCCGTACGGGACGTTCTTCTTCACCCGGCGGCGGGCGCGACCCTTCTTCGGCTGCGGGCTCACTTCTTGGCCGGCGGCTTCTTCTTGCCGGCGATGCTCATCTTCCGCGGACCCTTGCGGCCGCGGGCGTTCGTCTTCGTGCGCTGGCCGCGGGTCGGCAGGCCGCGCCGGTGGCGCAGGCCGCGGTAGGAGCCGACCTCCGACAACCGCTTGATGTTCTGGGAGCGCTCGCGCCTCAGGTCGCCCTCGACCTCGAGCTCCTCGACCGCGTCGCGCAGCTTCACGGTCTCCTCCTCGGTCAGGTCCTTGACGTAGGTGTCGGGGTCGACGCCGACCGTCTTCAGGACGTCGTTGGCGGTCGAGCGGCCCACTCCATGGACGTAAGTGAGCCCGACCTCGACGCGCTTGTTGAGGGGGAGGTTGACTCCCGCTACCCGCGCCATCAGCCCTGCCTCTGCTTGTGGCGGGGGTTCGAGCAGATAACGAGCACGACGCCGCGCCGGCGGATCACCCGGCAGCGCTCACACATCGGCTTTACGGACGCTCGTACCTTCATCGGCCCTCGGGGGTCGTATCGGTCAAAGACTTACGTGAGAAGGCCCTGTCCGCCCCAGTAGTCGGGCGGTGGGCACAACGAAATCGGCCCGCAGGCCGACGAAGAAATATAGCAACCGTGGGCGTAGCGCCGCCTGCCACGGATCGACAGCGGACGTGAGCGGGCGCTCAGTCCAGGTGCCAAGGCGTGAGGATCCGCGGCCCGTCCTCGGTGACCGCGACCGTGAACTCGAAGTGGGCGGCGAGCGAACCGTCCGCCGAGTAGACGGCCCAGTTGTCGTCGCCGAGCCGTACCTCGGGGCCGCCCGCGTTCACCATCGGCTCGATCGCGATCACCATGCCTGGCTCCAGCTCGGGTCCGCGGCCGGGCTCGCCGTAGTTGGGCACCTGCGGGTCCTCGTGCATGTCGCGGCCGACGCCGTGGCCGACGAGCGAGCGGATGATCGACAGCCCGTCGGCCTCGACCCGGGCCTGCACCGCGTGGGAGACGTCGCCGAGGTGGTTGCCGGGCACCGCCTGCTCGACGGCCGCGAACAGCGACGCCTCGGTCGTCTCGAGCAGCCCGCGCGCCGCCGGCGCGATCTCACCCACCGGGACCGTGATCGCGGCGTCGGCGACCCAGCCCGCGTGGGTGACGCCGACGTCGAGCGAGATGATGTCGCCTCGCCGCAGCTCATACGGGCCCGGGATCCCGTGCACGACCATCGAGTTGGGAGAGGCGCAGATCGAGCCGGGAAAGCCCCGGTAGCCGAGGAACGAGGGCGTCGCCCCCTGGGAGCCGATGAAGCGCTCCGCCGCCAGGTCGAGGTCACTCGTGGTCACCCCGGGGCGCACCTTCGAGCGCAGCATCTTGAGGCAGCGCGCCTGGATCGCTCCGGCCGCGGCCATCCGCTCGATCTGCTCCGGGCTCTTGATCACGATCCCGCCGCGATACACGTCGAGCTACGCCTCCTCTTCCATCGCCAAGCGTCGCCAGCAAGGGCCCGGATGCGGTCGGTGACCTCCTCGGGGGGACGTTCGCCGTCGACGCGTCGCAACAGCCCGAGGGCCTCGTAGTGCTCGATCAGCGGCTCCGTCTTGGAGTGGTACTGGCCGAGACGGTGGCGGATCACGTCCGGCTTGTCGTCGTCACGAACCTCGAGCGGCTCGCCGCAGACGTCGCAGACGCCCTCCGTCTCCGGGGGATCGAACTCGACGTGGAAGATGTGTCCGTTCGGGCAGGTGCGGCGGCCGCCGAGCCGCCGCACGACCTCCTCGTCGTCGACCTCGATCAGGACCACGGTGGAGATCTCGCGGCCGAGCTCGGAGAGCGTCTCGGCCAGCGCCTCGGCCTGGGGCTCGGTGCGCGGGAAGCCGTCGAGGATGAAGCCGTCCTCGGCCTCCTTCTCGTCGATGCGCTCGGCGATCACGCCGACCATCACCTCGTCCGGGACCAGGTCGCCGCGGTCCATGTACTCCTTCGCGCGGCGGCCGATGTCGGTCCCCTCGCGCACCGCGGCGCGGAGGATGTCGCCGGTCGCGTAGTAGGGCAGGTCGAAGTCCTCCTGCAGGCGCTCACCCTGTGTGCCCTTGCCCGATCCGGGCGGGCCGAGGAGGATCAGGTTGAGCTCGGACACGACGATGGGAAGCCTAGAACGCGAGCGACCGATGACGCCGCCACGCGGCGCCGCGGGTCACTTCAAGAAGCCCTCGTAGTTGCGCATCATGAGCTGCGACTCGAGCTGCTTGACGGTGTCGAGGGCGACGCCGACGACGATCAGGATCGAGGTGCCGCCGAAGAAGAAGTTGGCCGAGGTCTGGTTGATCAGGATCGTCGGCAGGGCCGCGACCGCGCCCAGGTAGAGCGCGCCGGGGAAGGTGAGCCGGGAGAGGATCCGGTCGAGGTACTCGGCCGTCGGCCGCCCCGGTCTGACGCCGGGGATGAACCCTCCGTACTTCTTCAGGTTGTCCGCCTGGTCGACCGGGTTGAAGGTGACCGCCGTGTAGAAGTAGGTGAAGATGATGATGAAGAACACCTCGCCGACCACGTAGGCCCAGCTCGAAGGGCTGAAGAAGGCGGCGAAGTCGAGCGCCGCCGGGGTGTTGAGGAGCTGGCCGATCGTCGGCGGGAAGGCCATGATCGAGGCGGCGAAGATCACCGGGATCACCCCGGCCATGTTGACTCGCAGGGGCAGGTAGGTGGAGCCGCCCGTGGTCATCCGGCGGCCGACCACGCGCTTCGCGTACTGGACGGGGATCCGCCGCTGGCCCTCCTGGACGAAGACGATGCCGACGATGACCGCCAGGGCGATGAACGGCATCATCACGACGAACACCTGATCGGGGTTGTTCCACCACGAGGAGAGGCCGGGGAAGATCCCGGAGGCGATCGAGGCGAAGATCATGAGGCTGATCCCGTTGCCGACCCCGCGCTGGGTGATCAGCTCGCCGAGCCACATCAGGAGGACGGTGCCGGCGGTGAGCGAGATCACGATCAGGAACACCTTCGCGAAGGTGAGCTCGCCGACGACGCTCTGGCCGGCGCTGTCCTGGAAGCTCTGGAAGAGGAAGACGTAGCCGATCGACTGGCCGAAGGCGAGCCCGACCGTGAGGTAGCGGGTGTACTGGGTGATCTTCTGCTGGCCGACCTCGCCCTCCTTCTGCAGGCGCTCCAGCGAGGGCACGACCACGGTCAGGAGCTGGAGGATGATCGAGGCGGTGATGTACGGCATGATCCCGAGCGCGAACAGCGACAGGCGCTGCAGCGAGCCGCCCGAGAACAGGTTGAGGAAGCCGAGCACGTTGTTGCCGGTGAAGTTGTCCTCGATCGACTCGACCGTGTCGATGTCCACCCCCGGCGCCGGGATGTAGGCCCCGAGCCGGTAGAGCGCCAGCATTGCGAGGGTGAAGAAGATCTTCCGGCGGATCTCCGGGACCGCGAAGGCGTTCGCGATGGTCTGCAGCATCGGCTAGCCCGCCGGCTGGTCGGCTTCGTCCGCGGGGCCGGAGGCGGCGAGCACCTCGACGGTGCCGCCCGCCTGCTCGATCTTCTCGCGCGCCGCGGCGCTGAACCCGTGCACCCGCACGGTGAGCTTCTTCGTGATCTCGCCGCGGCCGAGCACCTTGACCGGGAGCCTGCGCTTGGCCAGGCCGGCGGCGCGCAGGGTCTCGGGCGTCACCTCGGCTCCTGCCTCGAAGCGGGCCTCGAGATCGGAGAGGTTGACGGGCTGGCTGTAGGTGCGGAAGGGCTCGAACGGCATCGACATCTTCTTGTTCGGGCCGCGCAGCTTGCGCATCCGCATGTGGATCGGGTTCTGGCCGCCCTCGTAGCCGCGCTTGCTCTTCGCGCCAGCGCGGGCGCCGGCGCCCTTGTGGCCGCGCCCGGCGGTCTTGCCGGTGCCCGAGCCCTTGCCGCGCCCCCGCCGCTTGCGCGCCTGGGTGGCGCCCGGCTTCGGGCGGATCGAGTGCAGGCCGATGTCCTCGGGGTCCAGGCGCGCCATCAGCCGGCCTTCTCGCTCTCCTCCACCTCGACCAGGTGGGCCACGCGGTCGAGCGCGCCGCGCAGCTGCGGCGTGTCCTCCATCGTCGCTCGGCGGCCGATCCTGCCCAGCTTCAGGCTCGCAAGCGTCCCGCGCTGCTTCGGGCTCGCGCCGTTCGCGGAGCGGACCTGCTTGAGGGTCACCTCAGCCATCGGCAGGCTCCTGCTCCGGGGCGGCCGGGGTCTCTTCGGCGGACGCCTCAGGCTCAACGGGCGGCTCGGCCTCGACCGCGGCGGCAACCGCCACCGGCTCCACAGCTTCTACCTGCTCCGCGCTACCTGCTTCGTCGGCCTCCTTGGCCGCGGCCTGCTGCAGGTCCAGGCCGAGCACCTGATGCACCGACAGGCCCCGCAGCTTGGCGACGTCCTCGGGGCGGCGGAGGCCGGTGAGGCCGTTCATCGTCGCCTTGACCAGGTTGATCGGGTTCTGCGAGCCGATCGACTTGGAGAGCACGTCGCGAATGCCGGCGAGCTCGAGCACGGCGCGAACGCCGCCGCCCGCGATCACCCCGGTCCCGGGGCTGGCCGGGCGCAGGACGACGTGGCCCGAGCCGAAGCGGCCGATGTTGCGGTGCGGAATCGTCTGGCCGAACTTGGGCACACGGACGAGGCTCTTGCGGGCGTTCTCGACCGCCTTCTGGATCGCCAGCGGGACCTCGCGGGCCTTGCCGTAGCCGATCCCGACCACGGAGCTCTCGTCGCCGACCGCGACCAGGGCGGTGAAGGAGAATCGCCGGCCGCCCTTGACCACCTTGGCGACGCGGTTGATCTCGATCACCCGCTCCTGCAGGTCGAGCCCCTGGGGGCTGACGAGCTCGATGTCGTGCCTGGTCTTCATCGGGTCCGTGAAGGTAGCGGGTTCAGAACTTCAGCCCGCCCTCTCGGGCACCGTCGGCGAGCGCCCTGACGCGGCCGTGGTAGCGATAGCCGCCGCGGTCGAAGACGCAGGTCTCGACGCCCGCGGCCTTCCCGCGCTCGGCGATCAGCTCGCCGACCCGCTTCGCCTGCTCCATCGGGCCCAGCTTCCGCAGGTCGGGCTCGATCCAGGAGACCGCCGCGACGGTCGTGCCCGCGCGATCGTCGATCAGCTGCGCGAACAGGCCGCGATTGGAGCGAAAGACCGAGAGCCGGGGGCGCTCGGCGGTGCCGCTGATCTTCGCCCGCACGCGGCGGCGGCGGCGGAGGCGCTGCTTCGGCTTGGTGGTGACGCTCATCGATCCTTCCTAGGCGCGCTTCCCGACCTTGCGGCGCACGTGCTCGCCCTCGTAGCGGATTCCCTTGCCCTTGTAGGGCTCCGGCGGGCGCACGCGGCGGATCTGCGAGGCGATCTCGCCGACGAGCTGCTTGTCGATCCCGCGCACGATCACCTGGGTGGGCTGCGGGACCTCGAACTCGATCCCGTCGGGGGCGGGGACCGAGACCGGGTGCGAGTAGCCGACGCTGAGCTCGAGCGCCTTGCCGGCGAGCTTCGCCCGATAGCCGACGCCCTGGATCTCGAGTCGCTTCTCGAACCCCTCCGTGACCCCCTCGACCATGTTCGCGACCAGGCTGCGGGTCAGCCCGTGGATGGCACGGTCGGTGCCGCGGTCGGTCGGCCGGCTGACGGTCAGGGTGCCGTCCCCCTCGACGATCTCCATCCTGGCCGAGACCGGCTGCTCGAGCTCGCCCTTGGGCCCGTTGACGGTCACGCGGCCAGGGCCGAGCGAGACGGTGACGCCCTCGGGGACCGGGATTGGCTGCTTTCCGATTCGGCTCATGGATTGGTTGCTGGTTGCTGGTTGTTAGGTACGAGGGACGGGCTACCAGACGTACGCGACTACCTCGCCGCCCACGCCCTGCGCCTTCGCCTCGTGGCCGGTCATCACGCCCGAGGAGGTGGAGACGATCGAGGTCCCCATGCCGCCCTGGACGCGCGGCACGTCGTCGTGGGTGACGTAGCGGCGGCGGCCGGGCCGCGAGACCCGCTGCATGCCGCTGATCACCGGACGGCGGTCCTCGGTGTACTTGAGCTGGATCCGGATCACCTCGCCGACCGCTGTCGGCTCGACCTCGTAGGAGTTGACGTAGCCCTGCTCGGTGAGGATGCGGCTGAGCTCCTTCTTGAGCCGCGAGGCGGGCACCTCGACCTCGGTGTGGTCGGCCGCAAGCGCGTTGCGTACCCGGGTCAGATAGTCGGAAATCGGATCGGTGAGCATCTGTCTCAGGGGCTCCGGCTACCAGCTCGCCTTGCTCATCCCGGGCACGTAGCCCTTGTGCGCCTGCTCGCGCAGGCAGATGCGGCAGAGGCCGAACTTGCGGTAGTAGGCGCGGGAGCGGCCGCAGCGGCGGCAGCGGTTGTACCCGCGGGTCTTGTACTTCGGCGGCCGCTTCTGGGCGACCTTCTGTGACGTCTTCGCCATCTAGTGGTGTCTCCTGTGAGTCACTATTACTCCTCGGAACTTTCGTCTGTTGACGTCTCCGCGTCCCCGGCGGGCTCGGCGCCCTCCTCACCTTCCTCGCCCTCCTCGGGCCGCTCGCGCTTGGCGTAGGCCTCGGGGTTCTCCTCCTTGAGCTGCTCGAGGGCCGCGGCCTCGGCCTCGGCCCGGGCGCGCGCCTCCTCCTTGCGCCGCTCCTCCTCCTGCTCGGCGGCGGTGTCGACCTCACCCGGGCGACCCTCGGCCGCGAACGGCATCCCGAGCCCGAGCAGGAGCTCGAAGCCCTCCTCGTCGGTGGCCGCGGTGGTCGTGATCGCGATATCGAGGCCGCGAACCTCGTCGATCGAGTCGTAGTCGATCTCCGGGAAGATGAGCTGCTCGCGGACCCCCAGCGAGTAGTTGCCGCGGCCGTCGAAAGAGCGCGGGTTGAGGCCGCGGAAGTCGCGGATCCGCGGGATCGAGATCGTGATCAGGCGGTCGAGGAACTCCCACATCCGGGCGCCCCGAAGGGTCACGGAGACCCCGACCGGCATGCCCTCGCGGAGCTTGAAGTTGGCGATCGACCTGCGCGCGCGGCGGACGCTCGGGTGCTGGCCGGTGATCGTCTCCAGCTGCTCGGTCGCGGCCTCGAGGATCGGGGTCGCCTGCTTGGCGTCGCCGACGCCCATGTTGACCGTGATCTTGACCAGCCGCGGGACCTGCATCCCGCTCGTGTAGCCGAACTTCTCGGTCAGCCCACCGACCAGCTCGGACTCGTAGGTCTCGCGCAGCCGCGGCGGCGGCGCCGCCTTGCTCGCTTCTGTGGCTGTTGCTGCTTCCATGGATTCGTCGTCGCTCGTCGCTCGTTGCTGGTTTACTCGATCACCTTGCCGGTGCGCTTCGCGTAGCGCTGGCGGCGTCCGTCGTCGCCGACGCGCACGCCAACCCGGGTGGGCTCGTTGTCGGCGGGGTCGAGGAGCATGACGTTGGAGACGTCGATCGGCCCCTCCTGGTCGATGATGCCACTGGCCTGCGCCTTCTGCGTGTCCTTGACCGAGCGCGGCCGGGTGTGGCGCTTGACGATGTTGAGGCCCTCGACGTAGACGCGACGGCGGTCCGGCTCGGTGCGCAGCACGCGTCCGGTCTTGCCCTTGTCCTTGCCGGTGATCACGACGACGCTGTCGTCCTTGCGTATGTGCATGCCCTTGGCCATCTAAGACACACCTCGATCGCGCTTCGCCCATCGTCAGGTGAATCTGCTCCGCCCTCATAGAACCTCCGGGGCGAGGGAGACGATCTTCATGAAGTTGCGGTCCCGCAGCTCGCGCGCGACCGGGCCGAAGATCCGGGTCCCCCGCGGGTTGCTCTGCGGGTCGATCAGGACCGCCGCGTTCTCGTCGAAGGCGATGTAGGTCCCGTCCGGCCGGCCGAGCTGCTTGCGGGTGCGGACGACGACCGCCTCCACGACCTCGCCCTTGCGGATCCCGCCCCGCGGGGTCGCCTGCTTGACCGTCGCCGTGATCACGTCGCCGACCCCGGCGTAGCGGCGGTGTGAGCCCCCCTTGACGCGAATGCAGAGGATCTCGCGGGCGCCCGAGTTATCGGCCACCTTCAGTCGTGACTCCTGCTGGATCACGAGCGGGCCTCCTTCGGCTCCGAGGAGCGAAATCGAGCTCGCCGAGCGACGCACGGGAGCTCGCGTGCTCGAGGGACCTCGACGAGGCGCCAGCGCTTGGTGCGCGACAGCGGTCGCGACTCGATCACGCGGACGATGTCGCCGGCGTTGGCGTCGTTGGCCTCGTCGTGGACGTGGATCGTCGCCGTGCGGCGGACGACCTTCTCGTACACCGGGTGGCGGCGGACGACCTCGATCCGGACGGTGATCGTCTTGTCGGCCTTGCTGGAGACGACCGTGCCCTGGCGGACCTTCTTCGACCCCGGAGCGTGCTCGGCGGGCGGCGTTCCCTGGCCGGGCTCGTGCTTGGTGCGAGCGCGCGCTCGGCTGCGCGTCCGCGCGGCGGCGGCTTTGGCGCGGGTCGAGGCACGCTCCGTGGCGCGCTCCTCCGGATCCCGCGGGGGCCGCGGCTCGCCGGCGTGGCGGGCACGGTCGAGCTTGCGCTGCTGCTTGGGCGTCAGCGCCTCGACATCCTCGCCGTCGTCGGCGGGCGCCGGGGCGGCCGGAGCCGCCTCCTCGGCAGGCGCATCGTCGGCGGCAGCGTCCTCGGCCGCGGGCTCCTCGGCCGCCGCCTCCTCCGCCGGCGCCTCATCGGCCTGCTCGGCCGGGGCGTCGGCCGCGGGCACCTCGGGCTCGACCTCGGGGGCTTCGGACTGCTCTTCGTTGTTCTCTTCCGCGCTCACTTCAGTTCCTTGTCGACGTCGATTCCGCGCTCGCGGGCGACGGTCATCAGCCGCGCCAGGTCGCGACGCGACCCGCCCAGCCCGGCGGTGTTCTCGAGCTCGCCGGTCGCGTGGCGGAAGCGCAGGTTGAAGACCTCCTCGCGGGCCTCCTTCAGCGCCTGGACCAGGTCCTGGTCGCCGAGGGCGTGGGCGTCGGTGGCCCTCACTGCCCCGCTCCCTCACGGGTCACGAACTTGGTCCTGATCGGCAGCTTGTGGCCGGCGAGGCGCATCGCCTCCTTGGCGAGGTCCTCGGGGACGCCCGAGAGCTCGAACATCACCTTCCCCGGCTTGACCACGGCGACCCAGCCCTCGGGGTTGCCCTTGCCGGATCCCTGGCGGGTCTCGGCCGGCTTCTTGGTGTAGGGCTTGTCGGGGAAGACGTTGATCCAGACCTTGCCGCCGCGCTTGATCTTGCGGGTCATCGCCACACGGGCCGCCTCGATCTGGCGGTTGGTGATCCAGCCGCGGTCGACCGCCTTGAGCCCGTACTCGCCGAAGGCGACGCTGGCGCCGCCCTTGGTATTGCCGCGGCGCTTGCCGCGCATCTGCTTGCGGTGCTTGACCCGCTTCGGCATCAGCATCAGGAGCCGTGCCTCCTTCCGCGGCAGTGCGCCTCAGCCGAGCGAAAACCGAGCGGGCCGAGGACGCAGGGAGCGATGCGTGCCGGATGGCACGTGAGCGACCGAGGACGACGGCCGGCGACGGTTTGCAGCCGGCTGGGGTGTGCTGTCGTGGGAGGAGTCACGGCTTATCACCACTCTCCGGCTTCTGCTCGGGCGGCGTCGCGGCCTCGGGGGCCTCGGGCGCGGGATCAGCAGCCGCGGGAGGCTCGGCCGGCGCATCGGCAGGGGGCGCAGCCTTCGCGGGTGCAGGCGCCTCCGCGGGTGTCGACGGCTCCACGGGTGCCGTCGGCGAGGCGGCCGGCGGCGCAGCCGCCGGGGGCGATGCCGCGGGTGCCTGGGGCTCGGCTGGCCGGGAGGGCTGCTTCGGCGCGGGCCGCGATTGCCCGCCGCCGCGCTGGCCGCGTTGCGGGCCTCCCGGTCGGTCGCCTCGGCGGCGGAACGACCGCGGGGCGAGCTCTTCCTCCTCGGCGCCGGAGCGGAAGCCCTCCGGCATCACCTCGCCCTTGTTGATCCAGCACTTGACCCCGATCCGGCCCGTCGTCGTCCTCGCCTCGACGAAGCCGTAGTCGATGTCGGCGCGCAGCGTGTGCAGCGGGACCCGACCGTCGGAGTAACCCTCGGTACGCGCCATCTCGGCGCCGCCGAGACGGCCCGAGACCTGCACCTTGACGCCCTTCGCGCCGGAGCGCATCGCCGAGGTCAGGGCGCGCTTCATCGCCCGGCGGAAGGCGACCCGGTTCTGCAGCTGCTCGGCGATCGACTGCGCGACCAGCTTCGCGTCGAGCTCGGGACGCTTGATCTCGCGGATGTTCACCTTCACCGGCTTGCCGGTGATCTTGTGCAGATCGCGTCGCAGGGCGTCCACCTCGGCGCCCGACTTGCCGATCACGATCCCGGGACGGGCGGTGTGGATGTCGACGGTGATCTCACCGCGCTGCTTGACGATGTTGATGTCCGAGAGGCCGGCGTGCGAGAGCTTGCGCTCGATGTGGTCGCGGATCGCGATGTCCTCGAGCAACAGGTCGGCGAAGTTGCGCTCGTCGAACCAGTTCGACTTCCAGTCGTGGATGTAGCCGACGCGAAAGCCCTCGGGGTGGATCTTCTGTCCCATTAGCGCTCCTCAGGCGTCCGTGGTCGGGGTCAGGGCCACCGAGAGGTGGCTGGTGCGCTTGTGGATCGGGGTGGCGCGGCCGCGGGCGCGGGCGCGCCAGCGCTTCAGCGTCGGGCCCTCGTCCACGCGCACGTCGGCGATCCGCAGATCGTCGGCGACCAGCTCGTGGTTGGCCTCGGCGTTGGCCGCGGCGGAATCGAGCAGCCGGGCGAGGTCGCGGGCGGCGCCGCGGCTGGAGAACGCGAGCAGGGTGCGGGCCTCGTCGACCGGCAGGCCGCGAATCTGGTCGGCGACCAGGCGGGCCTTGCGCGGCGCGACCCGCACGTAGCGCGCCTTCGCCCGCACCATCGGCGCCTCGGGCTTTGCGGACGCTTCGGCCACGCTAACGCTCCCTGCCCCCGTGCCCGCGATAGGTCCGAGTCGGGGCAAACTCGCCCAGCTTGTGGCCGACCATCGACTCGGAGACGAACACCGGCACGTGCTTGCGCCCGTCGTGGACGGCGATCGTGTGCCCGACCATCTCCGGGAACACGGTCGAGGTCCGCGACCAGGTCTTGATCATCTGCTTCTGGTTTGCCTCGTTCATCTGCGTGATCCGCCTCAGCAGGCGTTCGTCGACGAACGGGCCCTTCTTCGTTGACCTACCCATGAAAGCCTCGCTACCTCTTCTTCTTCCCGCGCCGGCGGCCGCGAAGGATCATCGCGTCCGAGCGCTTGCCCTTTTTGCGGGTGCGGTAGCCGAGCGTCGGCTTGCCCCACGGCGTCACCGGGTGACCGCCGGGTGTCTTGTGCGCCTCGCCTCCGCCGTGCGGGTGGTCGACCGGGTTCATCGCGATCCCGCGGGTCTGCGGGCGCTTGCCCTTGTGCCGGTTGCGGCCGGCCTTGCCGATCTTCACGTTCTGGTGCTCGGCGTTGGAGAGCGTGCCCACGGTGGCGCGGCAGTCCGCGCGCACCAGGCGCATCTCGGAGGACGGCAGGCGCAGGGTGACCATCGCCCCCTCCTTGGCGACCACCTGGATCGCCGAACCCGCGGAGCGCCCCAGCTTTCCGCCCTGGCCCGGCACGAGCTCCACGTTGTGGACCACGGTGCCGGTTGGGATCGCGCGCAGCGGCAGGGCGTTGCCGGGCCGGATGTCGGCCGAGTCGCCGGACTCGACCTTCTCGCCCACCCCGATCCCCTGCGGGGCGAGGATGTAGCTCTTCGCCCCGTCCGAGTAGTGCAGGAGCGCGATGTAGCAGGTGCGATTGGGGTCGTACTCGACCGACGCCACCTTCGCCGGCACGCCGTCCTTGCGCCGCTTGAAGTCGACCGCGCGGTAGCGTCGCTTGGCCCCGCCGCCGCGGTGGCGCGCGGTGATGCGCCCGCGGGAGTTGCGCCCGCCGCTGCGGCCCTTGCCCTTCGTCAGCGCCTTGTACGGCTCGTTGCCGCCGGTCAGCTCCTCGCGCTTCTGGTAGGTCGCGAAGCGACGCCCCGGGCTCGTCGGCTTTGTCTTTCTCATCGCCATCGTCTGAAAGTCCCTCTCCTGCTACTGGCTCACTCGGCGACCGCCGCGCCCTCGAACAGCTCGATCCGGTCGCCCGGCGCGAGCCGGACGATCGCCTTCTTCCATGACCGGGTGGTGCCGCTGTGCAGCCCGCGTCGCTTCGGCTTCGGACGCACCTTGATCGTTCGCACCTCGACCACGCCGACGTCGAAGATCTCCTCGACCGCGCGACGGATCTGGGTCTTGTGCGCGCGATCGTCGACTCGGAACGTGTACTTGCCGTCCGCCATCAGCGCGTAGCTCTTCTCCGAGACGACCGGCTCGAGGATCACCTGCCGGGGGTCCATCAGCTCGCACCGCCTTCATCCCGCTCGTTGCTCGTCCGGCTGACGTCGCCGACGCGCGCCTCGAGCATCCCCAGGGCGGCCTTGCTGATCAGCAGCGACCTGTGGCCGATCACGTCGGCCACGCCCGCGGCCTCCGCGCCCAGCACGGTCACCGACGGCAGATTGCGAAAGCTCTTCGCCGCCGCCAGCTCGTCCTCACCGGCGACGATCACGAGCGTCGGGCTCCCGGCGCCCCACTTGTCCAGCGAGTCGGCCGCGGTCTTCGTCGACGGGTCGGAGTACGAGGTGGCGTCGAAGACCGCAACTGAACCGCGGGCGGCGTGGACCGAGAACGCCGAGCGCAGGGCCCGGCGGCGCGCCTTGCGATTGACCTTGAACGTGTGCGAGCGCGGCTTCGGGCCGAAGGCGGCGCCGCCGCCGCGGCGCTGGGGAACGCTGAGCGCGCCGGCGCGGGCGCGGCCGGTGCCCTTCTGCTTCCAGGCCTTGGCGGTGGTCATCGAGACCTCCCCCCGGCCGAGGCTCGAAGCCGTTCCCCGCCGGCGTGCGGCGAGATCCGCGCGCGCGGCCTCGTGTACGAGGCTCTCGTGGAACTCCTCTCCGAACACCGCCGCCGGCAGATCGGTCTTCGCCTGCTTGTCGAGCGTCGTCGCCTTCAAGCTAGCCATCGGTCCGCACCTCCACCGTCCCGCCCTTGGGCCCGGGGACCGCTCCGCGGATGAGCAGCAGATGGCGCTCGGCATCGACCTCGACCACCTCGAGGCCACGCTGCGTGACCCGCTTGCCGCCCATCCGCCCGGGCATCTTCACGCCCTTGAAGACGCGCGCCGGGTCGGCGCTGGCGCCGATCGAGCCGGGGGCGCGGACATTGTGGGAGCCGTGCGAGACCGGCCCGCGGCTGAAGTTGTGGCGCTTGATCGTCCCCTGGAAGCCCTTGCCGATCGACGTTGCCGAGACCTTGACCTTCTCGCCGGGCTCGAACTGCTCAACCGTCAGCTGCTCGCCGATCTGCGCCTCGGGCGCCTCGTCGCGAAACTCGATCAGCCTGCTCATCGGCGGGTCGGCTGCGCCGGCCTTGCGCAGGTGCCCGAGCTCGGGCTTGGTCAGCTTCCGCTCCTGGATCGGCAGCCCAGCGAGCTGGACCGCGTTGTAGCCGTCACGTTCGTCGCTGCGCACCGCCGCCACCGTGTTCGGCGCCGCCTCGACCACGGTCACCGGAACGCGCGTGCCGTCCTCGGTGAACACCTGGGTCATGCCGAGCTTCTTGCCGATGATCGCCGCCATCAGCTAAATCTTGATCTCGATGTCGACCCCGGCAGGCAGCGCGTCCAGGCGCTGCAGCGAGTCGATCGTCTTCGGTGTCGGCTGGTGGATGTCGATCAGCCGCTTGTGGGTGCGAATCTCGAAGTGCTCGCGCGAGTCCTTGTCCTTGAACGGCGAGCGGATCACGCAGTAGATGTTGCGCTCCGTCGGCAGCGGCACCGGCCCGGAGACCGAGGCGCCGGTACGGGTGGCCGTCTCGACGATCTCGCGGGCAGCGCGATCGATGGCGTCATGGTCGTACGCCTTCAGCCTGATCCTGATCTTGCTTGTCGCGAGCGTTGCCACTTTGGTCCTGACTGTCCTTCTCGGCGCGAACGGGGCACCGCCCCTGGTGGTGGGGCGCCGCCCCGGTCGTATCCGTCAATTTCATTTGAGGGGCAGGCTCTCCGCCCCGTACGAAGGGCCGGCGTCGCCGGCCCCTTGTGCTCGAGTCGCTACTCGATGATCTCCGTAACGACCCCGGAGCCGACGGTGCGCCCGCCCTCGCGGATCGCGAACCGAAGCCCCTGGTCCATCGCGATCGGCTGGATCAGCTCGATCGTCATCTCGACGTTGTCGCCGGGCATCACCATCTCCGTGCCCTCGGGCAGGTTGGCGACCCCGGTGACGTCGGTCGTCCGGAAGTAGAACTGCGGGCGGTAGCCCGAGAAGAACGGCGTGTGCCGGCCACCCTCCTCCTTCTTCAGGCAGTAGACCTCGGACTTGAACTTCGTGTGCGGGGTGATCGAGCCTGGCTTGCAGAGCACCTGCCCGCGCTGGATCTCCTCCCGCTTGGTCCCGCGCAGCAGACAGCCGGCGTTGTCGCCCGCCTGGCCCTGGTCGAGGTCCTTGTGGAACATCTGCACGCCGGTGACCACGGTCTTGGTGGTGTCGTGGATGCCGACGATCTCGACCTCGTCACCGGTGTGGACGATGCCCTGCTCGATCCGCCCGGTGGCGACCGTGCCGCGGCCGGTGATCGTCATGATGTCCTCGACCGGCATCAGGAAGGGCTTGTCGAGATCGCGCTCGGGCTCGGGGATGTAGCTGTCGAGCGCCTCGGCCAGCTCCAGGATCGCCTTCTTCGAGTCCTCGTCGCCCTCCAGCGCCTTCAGCGCCGAGCCCTTGATGATCGGGGTCTCGTCGCCGGGGAAGTCGTACTCGTTGAGCAGGTCCTTGACCTCCTCCTCGACCAGCTCGACCAGCTCGTCGTCGTCGACCATGTCGACCTTGTTGAGGAACACGACCACGTAGGGCACGTTCACCTGGCGCGCGAGGAGGATGTGCTCGCGGGTCTGCGGCATCGGCCCGTCGGCCGCGGAGACGACCAGGATCGCGCCGTCCATCTGCGCCGCGCCGGTGATCATGTTCTTGACGTAGTCGGCGTGGCCGGGGCAGTCGACGTGCGCGTAGTGGCGCTTCTCGGTCTCGTACTCGACGTGCGAGGTGGCGATCGTGATCCCGCGTTCCTTCTCCTCGGGCGCGTTGTCGATCTCGTCGAACGTCTTCGCCTCGGCACCACCCTGCTCGGCGAGCACCTTGGTGATCGCCGCGGTCAGCGTCGTCTTGCCGTGGTCGATGTGACCGATCGTGCCGACGTTCACGTGCGGCTTGCTGCGATCGAACTTCTCCGCCATCTCGTTCCTCTAGCTCCTTCTGTTCTTTCTGTTCTAAGTCTTGTCTTGGCTGTCTCCGGGCAACCCCGGGATATTTACAGAATTCAGTGACCCCGGATCGGCGCCTCTCAGGCGCCTGCCCCGACCGGCTCTGCCGAGGTGCTCTCGATGATCTCCTCGGCGATGTTCTGGGGCACCTCTTCGTAGCGCTCGAACTGCATCGTGTAGGTCGCGCGGCCCTGGGTCGACGAGCGCACGTCGGTCGCATAGCCGAACATCTCGCCGAGCGGGACGAAGGCGTGCACGGCGAGCGCGTTGCCGCGGGGCTCCTGGCCCTGGACCTTGCCGCGACGGCGCGAGAGGTCGCCGATCACGTCGCCGAGGAACTCCTCGGGGGTGACCACCTCGACCGACATCACGGGCTCGAGCAGGACCGGCTTCGCCCGGCGCGTTGCCTCCTGGATCGCCATCGAGCCGGCGATCTTGAACGCCATCTCGGAGGAGTCGACGTCGTGATACTTGCCGTCGATGAGCTCGACCCGGACGTCGACCATCGGGTAGCCGGCCTTGACCCCGGAGCCGAGCGCCTCCTCGATTCCCTGCTCGACGGCGGGGATGTACTCGGTCGGGATCGCGCCGCCCTTGATCTTGTTGACGAAATCGAAGCCCTCCTCGGGGGCGGGCTCGGCGTTGATCACGACGTGGCCGAACTGGCCCTTGCCGCCCGTCTGGCGGACGAAGTGGCCGACGATCTTGTCGACCCGCTCGCGGATCGTCTCGCGGTAGGCGACCTGTGGGCGGCCGACGTTGGCGTCGACGCTGAACTCGCGCAGAAGGCGATCGACGATCACCTCGAGGTGCAGCTCACCCATCCCTGAGATCAGCGTCTGGCCGGTCTCCTCGTCGCTCTCGATCCGGAAGGTCGGGTCCTCCTCGGCGAGCCGCGCGAGGCCGCCGCCGAGCTTCTCCTGATCGGACTTGGTCTTCGGCTCGATCGCGACCGAGATCACCGGCTCCGGGAACTCGATCGTTTCCAGGAGCACCGGTGCGTCGGGGGCTGAGAGCGTGTCGCCGGTGGAGGTCTGTTTGAGGCCGACGCCGGCGACGATGTCACCCGCGTAGCACTCCTCGATCTCCTCGCGGTGGTTGGCGTGCATCATCAACAGCCGCCCGACCCGCTCGGTCCTGCCGTTGGTCGCGTTCAGCACCCTGCTGCCCGCCGAGAGCTTGCCGGAGTAGACGCGGAAGTAGGTCAGCTTGCCGACGAACGGGTCGGCCATCACCTTGAAGGCCAGCGCCGCGAACGGCTCCGAGTCGTCGGGCTTGCGAATGACCTCGTCGCCCTGCTCGCCCTTGTTGCTGACCTCGATCCCGGTCATCGGAGGCACCTCGAGCGGCGAGGGCAGGAGCTCGACGATCGCGTCGAGCAGCGGCTGGACGCCCTTGTTCTTGAAGGCCGAGCCGCAGAGGACCGGGGTGACCTTGAGGTCGAGCGTCGCTCGGTGCAGCGACCTGGCGATCCGCTCGTGGGGGATCTCCTGCTCGTCGAGGTACATCTCCATCAGCTCGTCGTCGTAGTCGGCGCAGGCCTCGATCAGGTGGGTGCGCGCGTCGTGGGCCGCGTCGGCGAGCTCGGCCGGGATCTCCTCGTACTCGAACTCGGTCCCGAGCTCGTCCTTCCAGACGAGCGCCTTGTCCTCGATCAGGTCGATGACGCCGGTGAAGCCGTCCTCGGCCCCGATCGGCAGCTGGATCGGCAGCGGGTTGGCGCCGAGCCGGTCGCGCATCGTCTCGACCGCCTTGCCGAAGTCGGCGCCGATGCGATCCATCTTGTTGATGAACGCGATGCGCGGGACCTCGTACTTGTCGGCCTGGCGCCACACGGTCTCCGACTGGGGCTCGACGCCGGCGACCGAGTCGAAGATGGCGATCGCGCCGTCGAGGACGCGCAGCGAGCGCTCGACCTCGACCGTGAAGTCGACGTGGCCGGGCGTGTCGATGATGTTGATCCGGTGGCCGGACCACTCGCATGCGGTGGCGGCGGAGGTGATCGTGATCCCGCGCTCCTGCTCCTGCTCCATCCAGTCCATGACCGCCGCGCCCTCGTGGACCTCGCCGAGCTTGTGGGTGCGGCCGGTGTAGAAGAGGATGCGCTCCGTCGTCGTCGTCTTACCGGCGTCGATGTGCGCCATGATCCCGATGTTGCGGGTCTTCTCTAGGGGGAAGGAGCGGGGCATCTGGTCTTCGAGTCGAATCTGGGTTGCTGTAGGTTTCGAGTGGCCGATCTGGTCACCGTCGCGAGGAGGACGAAGCCGGCAGGAGAGCGGTCTCAGCGCACAAAAAAGGCCCTTGCGGGCCTCAGCACGAGATCGCCAGTAGCCCGGAACGCCCCTATGTCGTGCGGCTCTCCATGGAAGGAATATCCGCCGCGAACCGCGCGCCTGCACGGGCCGCGAGCGACGCATGACTATAGCAGAGGCCTGAGGGGCTCCAGAGGGGGCAGATGACCCTTCGGAAGCGGATCTCGAGGTCGCGCGAGCGCTCCGCCCAGGCGCGTGCCAAGCGCCGCGAGCAACGTCGTCGCGCCGAGCGCGCGAAGCGGCTGGCGCAGGCGGATGCGAAGCGGAAGGCGACCACGACGCGGAAGGCGGACGGGGAGCCCGGCTCAAAGCCGAAGCCCGAGGCGAAGGTGAAGTCCGGGTCGAAGGCGAGGTCCGAGGCGAAGGCGACGTCCGGTTCTCGCGCCAAGCGGCGGCCCGGCGCAAGCCCGAGTCGCTCGGCAAGGGCGGGCGGGCGGGCACGAGCCGCGGTCGCCGAGGCGCGCAAGCTCGGCGGCGGCGCCGGCTCGGCGCTGGGCGAGGTGGTGAAGCGCGGCCGCGGGATGCTGGTGATCCCGGTGCAGCTCTGGCTTGCCGCCGCCGAGGTCGCCGGCGCCTTCGTGCTCAAGATCTGGATGCGCGGCGTACGGCCGCTCTGGGCCGCTCTCCGGCGACTGGCGGCGGCGGCGTTTCGCCTCGCCGCGCGGCATCTGACCCCGGCGCGGGCCGTCGCCGCCGTCGGCCTGGTCGCCGCCGGCGCCCTCGCCGCGTCGCAGTGGCTCGACTACCACTCGGTCAGCGTCGGCATCGACGCCTACGCCGGCGAGGTCGGGGCGGTCGCCCCGGCGCCCGAGGTGGAGAGCGAGATCGCCGGCAACGCCCACGCCTGGGTGATGGTGCCGATCGCGATCGCCGCGGTGGCGGTGGTTGCGGTTGCCCTCACCGGTCGCCGCCGGGTCGCCGTCCTCCTGGTGCCGATCGGGCTCGCGGTGATCGCGATCAGCCTGATCGTGGACGCCCCCAAGGGGCTCGACGAGGGCGCGGCCACGCTCACCTACGAGGGAGCGAGCGCCAGCCTGCTGGAAGGCTTCTGGATGCAGATCGCGGCCGCGGTGGTGCTGATCGCCTGCGGACTCCTGCTGCCCCGCTACCTGCGGCCGGCCAGCGCCCGTGCGATCGAGGCGGCGCGACGCACCGGGCCGACCCTGTTCGAGCAGCTCGGCGCGGCGGTGCGAAAGCGCACCCGCGAGCGCCCGGCGGCGAGGCGAAAGCGACCGCGGGGACGGCCAAGCGCAGGGTCCAGGGGGCCCGCACGTGAGGCCATGAGCGAACCGCAGCTCGGCCGGCTCACCCGCCTGCTGCCGCTCGCGGTGGTCGCGGCGGCGATCTGCCTGTTCGCCTCGGAGCTGATGACGATGTTCGAGTTCACGCCGCCGGGCGGCGTGGCGGTCTGCGCCCAGGACGCCGGCGACCGGCACTCGAACGCCCAGATGGTGACGGCCGCGTTCGCCGTGATCGCCACCATCGTCGCCGTCTACGGCGGCTCGCGCCCGGCCGCGATCGCGGTGGCGGCGATCGGGATCCTGGCCCTCCTGATCTTCTTGATCAGCGACCTGCGGGTCGCCGACGCCGCCGGCTCGCTCAGCGAGGCCTGCGGCGCCAGCCAGGGCTTCCTGTTCGAGGCCGAGGCGGTCCCGCAGGGCGGCTTCTATCTGGAGCTGCTGGGATCGCTGGCGCTCGCCGTCACCGGGATCGCGCTCGCCACCCTCACCCCGGCGCAGCTGAGCGCGCTGCGACCCTCGCGGCGAGCGCGGCCGGACGGCTCGCCGGGGCCGGGCGAGCCGCCCCCGGCCGATAGCCTCGGCGCACGGGTCGCCGGACGATCCCGAGGAGCCTCGCCCGAGCCGGCTCGCGCGTCGCCCGCGCGCCCGCCAGCGCGGCTGACGGCACACCGGATCTCAGCGACGGGTGGAAAACGTTGCGTAGCTCATCGCTATCCGCCCGTCGGCGGTTGAAGCGGAGCTACCAGCGGTAATGGGCGAAGGCCTTGTTGGCCTGGGCCATCCGGTAGATGTCGTCCTTGCGCTTCCAGGCGCCGCCCTGCTGGGAGATCGAGTCGAGGATCTCGTTGGCGAGCCGCTCGGCCATCGACTTCTCGCGACGGCTGCGGGCGAAGCCGACCAGCCAGCGGACCGCGAGCGTGCGCGCCCGCCGCGGCGGGACCTCGACGGGGACCTGGTAGGTGGCGCCGCCGACGCGGCGCGAGCGGACCTCGAGCACCGGCGTCAGCTCCTTGACCGAGTCCTCGAGCACCTCGACGGGGGCGCGGCCCGAGCGCTCGCCGACGATCGCCAGCGCGTCGTACGTGATCCGCTCGGCCGTCGACTTCTTGCCCTCGTGCATCACCTTGTTGACCACCTGCTGAACGAGCCGGCTCTTGTGGACGGAGTCGGCCTCGACGGGGCGGATCGCGGGTGGGTTGCGGCGCGGCATCAGCGCAGCCTCGCTGTGGTCGCAGCGCTCACCGCTAACGCTTCACGCCGTACATCGACCGTGACTGCTTGCGATCCGAGACGCCGGAGGCGTCGAGGGTGCCGCGGATGACCTTGTAGCGGACGCCCGGCAGGTCCTTGACCCGGCCGCCGCGGACGAGGACCACGGAGTGCTCCTGCAGGTTGTGCCCCTCGCCGGGGATGTAGCAGGTGACCTCCATGCCGTTGGTGAGCCGCACGCGCGCCACCTTGCGCAGGGCGGAGTTCGGCTTCTTCGGCGTCGCCGTGTAGACGCGGGTGCAGACCCCGCGCCGCTGCGGGGCCGAGATCCGGCGCTTGCGTCCCTGGCCGGACTTGAGCCCGGGAGTGGCGACCTTCTTCTGCGGCGGCTTGCGCCCCTTGCGGATCAGCTGGTTGGTGCTCGGCACGGCGGCGGAAGATAGCAGGGCCGTATTTGTACGCTGGTTTGATGGTGAGCCCAGAGGACGACCAGCGCCCGGTGCTCGCCGTCGACGTCGACGGCGTGATCAGCCTGTTCGGCTTCGACGGCCCGCTGGACGACCTCGGCGGGCGCTTTCACCTCATCGACGGCATGCCCCACTGCATCTCCGACCGGGCGGGCCCGCAGCTCCTGCGCCTGGCCGAGGTCTACGAGCTCGTCTGGGCGACCGGCTGGGAGGCCAGGGCGAACGACCACCTGCCGCTGATCCTCGGGCTCGCCGGGGACCTGCCGGTGCTCACCTTCAACGGCCGAGCGCAGTTCGGCACCGCCCACTGGAAGCTCGAGGCCCTCGACGAGTACTCGCGCGACCGCCCCCTCGCCTGGATCGACGACTCGCTCGACGCGAGCTGTCACGCGTGGGCGGCTGCCCGCGCCGCGCCCACGCTGCTCTGCCCCACCGAGCCGGACATCGGGATCACCGAGGTCCACACGGAGGCGCTCCTGACCTGGGTTCGCGACGGTTACACTCCGAGCTGAGGGGTCCGCCGTGGGCGGGCCGGTTCCGGGCGAGCAGAGAGTGGGCGTGGACGGCTTCCTACCGATCTTTTTTCTGATGGTCGTGCTGAAGATCCCGGTCGGCCTGCTGCTCTACATAGTCTGGTGGGCGTTCAGGGCCGAGACCCGGCCCGAGCAGGCGCCGCCCGAGGCGGACGACCACCGCTTCCGGCGCTTCCGGCGCGAGCCGAAGCGCCCGCGGGGCCCACGCCGCGGCGATCACGGCCCGGGTGCCGTCCCGGTTCCCGACTGCCCGCCCGGCGGCCGCAGCCGAGTGATCACCGCACCGGCGCCGCCTCGGGTCGCCGCCGGTCGTGGCTCCGCGGAACCGCTCCGCGACTACAACTAACCCTCAGCCGCTCAGCGCCCGCTCGAGGTCGGCGATCAGGTCCTCGGCCGCCTCGATCCCGCAGGAGAGGCGGACGAGGTCCGCCGGCACCGCCGCGGCGGAGTCCTCGACCGACTGGTGGGTCATCGCCTGCGGCACCTCGATCAGCGACTCGACCCCGCCCAGCGACTCGGCGAGGGTGAAGAGCTCGGTGCGGCCGACGAGCGCGACCGCGTCCGGATGGCGAAACGAGACCATGCCGCCGAATCCCGGCCAGCGCACGTCCTCGACCGCCGGCGCCCCTCGCAGCCACTCGCTCACCGCGCGGCCGTTCTCGGTGTGGCGGGCGACCCGCAGCGCCAGGGTCCGGATCCCGCGATGGACGAGGAAGCAGTCGAACGGGCCCGGTACGGCGCCGACCGCGTTCTGGACGAAGCGGACCCGCTCGGCGAGCTCCGCGCCGGCGGTGATCACGGCGCCGCCGACGACGTCCGAGTGCCCGCCGAGGTACTTGGTGGTCGAGTGCACGACCGCGCTCGCCCCGAGCTCGAGCGGGCGCTGGACGATCGGGAGTGGCGAAGGTGTTGTCGACGACCACCGCACGGCCCTCGGCCGCCTCGACCACCGCCGCGATGTCGATCTCGTTCAGCAGCGGGTTGGTCGGCGTCTCGACCCAGATCATCCGGGTCTCGGGACGCAGCGCCGCGGCGCACCGCTTCGAGGTCGCGCTGGTCGACGAGGTCGTAGGCGAGCCCGAAGCGGGCGAGCACCTTGTCGACCAGGCGATAGGTGCCGCCGTAGAGGTCGAGCGGCAGGATCAGGTGGTCGCCCGCGTCGAGGGCCGCCGTGATCAGCGCGTGGGTCGCCGCCATCCCGCTCGAGAACGCGGCGCCGTGCCCGCCCTCGAGCTCGCCCAGCGCCCGCTCGAGCGCGGTGCGGGTCGGGTTGGCCGAGCGCGCGTAGTCGTAGTCCTCGACGAACTCGCCCGGGGCCGGCTGCACGAAGGTCGAGGTCTGGTGGATCGCCGGGATCACCGACCCGTAGGTGGGATCGGGCTCGAGCCCCGCGTGCACGACCCGGGTGTCGAGCTTCCTGCTCGGTCACGCGTTCAGGGCCTCGATCAGGTCGACGGAGGCGAGGATGCCGAGCGCACGCCCGCTGTCGACCACGATCACCGGCTTGCGCTCGTCGAGCAGCATGTGGATCGCCTCGCTCACCGGGCTCTCGGCGGCGAGCTCGGGCAGCGGCGGCTCGATCACCTCGGTGACCGGCTCGCCGAGGATGCCCGGGTGCTCCGCCGAGGCCATCAGCAGGCCGCGCTCCGAACGGTGCCGATGAAGGCGCGGCCGTCGTCGCCGGAGACCACCGGCACCTGGGAGACGCCGTGCTCGCGCATCAGCTCCAGCGCTCGCCCCACCTGGTCGTGGCTGCCGACGGTGAGCATCGGCCGATCGACGCTGCGGGCGCGGATCACCTCGCCGACCGTGAGGCCGCCGTCGTCGCCGAGATACCCGTGCTCGCGCATCCAGGAGTCGTTGAAGACCTTGGACACGTAGGGGCGACCGCCGTCGGGGATGATCGTCACCACCATCGCCTCGGGGTCGTCGAGCTCGCGTGCGACCTGGACCGCGGCGCAGAGCGCCGTGCCCGTGGAGCCGCCGGCGAACAGGCCCTCGCGGGCGACCAGGCGGCGCGCGGCGAGAAACGAGTCGCGGTCTGAAACGGTGACGTAGCGGTCGACGACGCTCGGGTCGAAGGTCTCCGGCCAGAAGTCCTCGCCGATCCCCTCGACCCGGTAGGGGTGGACGGGACCGCCGGAGTAGATCGAGCCCTCCGGGTCGGCGCCGATCACCTCGATCGCCGGGTTCTGCTCCTTGAGGTAGCGCCCGACGCCGGTGACCGTGCCGCCGGTGCCGAGCGCGATCACGAGATGGCTCAGCTTGCCGGCCGTCTGGCGCCAGAGCTCGGGCCCGGTGGAGCCGTAGTGCGCCTCCGGGTTCGCCTGGTTGAAGTACTGGTTCGGCTGGAACGCGCCCTCGATCTCCTCGGTGAGCCGGTCGGCGACGCGGTAGTAGGACTGCGGCGAGTCGGGCTCGACGGCGGTCGGGCAGACGACCACCTCGGCGCCGAAGGCGCGCAGGGTGTCGATCTTCTCGCGGCTCATCTTGTCGGGCATCACCGCGATCACCTTGTAGCCGCGCAGCGCCGCGGCCATCGCCAGGCCGAGGCCGGTGTTGCCCGAGGTCGGCTCGACCAGCGTGCCTCCCGGCTTCAGCTTGCCCTCGCGCTCGGCGGCCTCGATCATCGCCAGCGCCGGGCGGTCCTTGATCGAGCCGCCCGGGTTCATGAACTCGACCTTGGCGACGAGCGGCGTGCGCAGGTCCGGGTCGAAGCGCGAGAGCCGGACCAGCGGCGTCTCGCCGATCAGGTCGAGGACCGAGTCGTGGATCTCGGTCTGCACCTCGCCGTCCACGCCACGAGCTTACGCCCGAGGCCGCGCTAGAGGCGACGCCTCTAGGTGCTCGAGCCGTCGCCGGCGCCGTCGCCGGTCTCGATCTCCTGTGCGAGCTCCTCGAGCTCCTCGGCGAACGAGGGGCCGAAGCCCTCGAGCTCGGCGACCTCGTCGCCGTCCTCGGCGAGCCCGAGCTCGGCCGCGAGCTCGTCCTCGTCGAGCAGGTCCTCCTCGGGCCGCTGCGCCGGCTCCACCGGCTCGATCTCGAGCGAGCGGTAGTGGCGCAGGCCGGTCGCCGCCGGGATCAGCTTGCCGATGATCACGTTCTCCTTCAGCCCGACGAGCTTGTCGCGCTTGCCCTCGAGGGCGGCGTCGGTGAGCACCTTGGTCGTCTCCTGGAACGAGGCGGCCGAGAGGAACGACTCGGTCGCCAGCGAGGCCTTGGTGATCCCGAGGATCACCTCCTCGCCCTTGGCCGGCGTGCCGCCGTCGTCCTTGACCTGCTTGTTGAGCACCTTGAGCTTGTGGCGGTCCTCGAGCGCGCCGGGCAGCAGCGTGGTCGAGCCCTTGGCGTCGATCCGCACCCGCTTCAGCATCTGGCGAGCGATCAGCTCGATGTGCTTGTCGTTGATGTCGACGCCCTGGGCCTTGTAGACCTTCTGCACCTCGTGGACGAGGTAGAGCTCGGTCGCCGTGCGGCCGCGGATCCGCAGCAGGTCGGCGGGGTAGAGCGACCCCTCCTCGAGCTGCGTCCCGGCCTCGACCTTGTCGCCGTGCTTGACCAGCAGGCGGGCGCGGCGATCGAGCTTGTAGGCGTGCTCCTCGCCCTTCGCGTCGGTGATCGTGAGCCGGATCTCCTTGTCGGTCTCCTCGATCGCGACCTTGCCGTCGACCTCGGCCATCTCGGCCATGCCCTTCGGCTTGCGCGCCTCGAACAGCTCGACCACGCGGGGCAGGCCCTGGGTGATGTCGAGGCCGGCGACGCCGCCGGTGTGGAAGGTGCGCATGGTCAGCTGGGTGCCGGGCTCGCCGATCGACTGCGCGGCGATGATCCCGACCGCGTCACCGAGCTCGACCAGCGCGCCGGTGGCCAGCGCGCGCCCGTAGCAGGCCTGGCAGACCCCGCTCTCGAGCTCGCACTTGAGCACCGAGCGCACCGGGACGCTGACCTCCTCGTCGCCGAACGCCTCGGCGATCTCCTCGAGCTCGGGGACGTCGATCTCCTGGCCGCGCTTGAGCAGCTCGCGGCCGCGCTTGGTGGCGAACTTCTTCGCCGCGATCCGGCCGATCAGGTTCGGGTTCAGGTCGCCCTCGTCGTCGCGCAGCGGCGACTCGACGAAGTCCTTGGTCTTGCAGTCGTCGGCGCGGATGATCACGTCCTGGGAGACGTCGACCAGGCGCCGGGTCAGATAGCCGGAGTCGGCGGTGCGCAGCGCCGTGTCGGCGAGGCCCTTGCGGGCGCCGTGGGTGGAGATGAAGTACTCGAGCACCGACAGGCCCTCCATGAAGTTGGCCTTGATCGGGCGCTCGATGATCTCGCCCTTCGGATTCGCCATCAGGCCGCGCATCCCGGCGAGCTGGCGGATCTGCTTGAACGATCCGCGCGCTCCCGAGTTGGCCATCATGTAGATCGGGTTGAGCTCGTCGAGGTTCGTCCTGCATCGCGTCGGCGACCTCGTCGGTGGCCTCGTCCCAGAGCGAGCGCAGCTGCTCCTTGCGGTCCTCCTCGGAGAGCAGCCCGTCGTCGTACTGGGCCTCGATCTCGGTCACCTGCGTCTCGTAGCCGTCGAGGATCTCCTCCTTGTTCGGCGGCGAGACGACGTTGTTCTTCGAGATCGTGATCCCGGCCTGGGTCGAGAAGTGGAAGCCCGAGCTCCTTGAACGCGTCCAGCGCCTGGGCGATCGCCGGGGCGCCGTAGGCCTCGACGAGGTTGAAGACGATCTCGTTGATCTCGCGCTTCTTCAGCGAGTGGTTGACGAACTCGTACTTCTCCGGATCCCAGTCGTCGCCGAGCGCCGCGGCGATCGCCCGCTCGACCCGGTCGTTGAAGATGATCCGCCCGACCGTGGTCAGGAAGTGCTCGTGGCCCGGGCGCCGGTACTCGGCGTAGTCGTGGAGCTTGACGATCCTGTTCTCGTAGGCGAGCTCGGCCTCCTGGGCGGAGCGGTAGATGTGCGGCCGCTTGCCGTTCGGCGCTCTTCGCCGACTTCAGCTTCTCGTCGATCTCCGCCAGCTCCTCGGCGTCGGGGCCGTAGGTGAGGTAGTAGATCCCGAGCACCATGTCCTGCGACGGGGTCGCCAGCGGCGTGCCGCTCGCGGGCGAGAGGATGTTGTTCGACGACAGCATCAGCAGCCGCGCCTCCGCCTGCGACTCGGCCGAGAGCGGCACGTGGACCGCCATCTGGTCGCCGTCGAAGTCGGCGTTGAAGGCGTGGCAGACGAGCGGGTGGACCTGGATCGCCTTGCCCTCGACCAGCACCGGCTCGAAGGCCTGGATGCCGAGCCGGTGCAGGGTCGGCGCCCGGTTGAGCAGCACCGGGTGCTCGTGGATGACCTCCTCGAGCACGTCCCAGACCTCCGGGATCATCGAGTCGACCATCTTCTTGGCCGCCTTGATGTTCTGGACCGCCTTGCGCTCGACCAGCCGCGCCATGATGAACGGCTTGAACAGCTCCAGCGCCATCAGCTTCGGCAGCCCGCACTGGTGCAGCTTCAGCGACGGGCCGGAGACGATCACCGAGCGGCCCGAGTAGTCGACGCGCTTGCCGAGCAGGTTCTGGCGGAAGCGGCCCTGCTTGCCCTTGAGCATGTCGGAGAGCGACTTCAGCGCCCGGTTGCCGGGCCCGGTCACGGGCCGGCCGCGGCGGCCGTTGTCGAACAGCGCGTCGACGGCCTCCTGCAGCATCCGCTTCTCGTTGTTGACGATGATCTCCGGCGCGCCGAGGTCGAGCAGGCGCTTGAGCCGGTTGTTGCGGTTGATCACCCGGCGGTAGAGGTCGTTGAGGTCGGAGGTCGCGAACCGGCCACCGTCGAGCTGGACCATCGGGCGCAGCTCCGGCGGGATCACCGGGACGCAGTCGAGCACCATCCACTCGGGCTTGTTGGAGGAGTTGAGGAACGCCGAGGCGACCTTGAGCCGCTTCACCGCCCGCGCCTGCTTCTGGCCCTTGGAGGTGTTGATCGTCTGCTCGAGCTCCTCGCACTCGGCCTCGAGGTCGACCTGGTCGAGCAGGTCGCGGACCGACTCCGCGCCCATGCCGCCGCGGAAGTACTCGCCCCAGCCGAACGGCGAGCCGAAGCGGTCCTTGAGCTCGCGGAAGACGGCCTCGTCGTTGATCACGTCCTTGATCTTCATCTCGGAGAAGATCTTCCAGACCTCCTCCATGCGCTCGATCGCGTCGTCGAGGTAGGCCTCGGTGTCGGAGATCTCCGACTCGACCGCCTTCTTGGTCTCCTTGAGCAGCTTCGTGCGCTCGGCGTCGTCGAGCTTCTTCGGGTTGACCCCGACGCTCTCGGCCCAGAGCTCGTCCTCGCCGTCGAACTTCGACTGGTCGCCCTCGCCCTCGATCCAGGCGATGCGGCGGTCGAGCGACTCGCGCAGCTCCTGGGTGCGCTGCTCCTTGTCGGCCGTGTAGCCGTCGAGGACCTTCTTGACCTCCTTCTCGAGCTTGCCCATGTCCTTGGTCCGCGCCTCCTCGTCGATCCAGGTGACGATCGAGGCGGCGAAGTAGAGGACCTTCTCGAGCTCCTTCGGAGCCATGTCGATCAGGTAGCCGATCCGCGAGGGGACGCCCTTGAAGAACCAGATGTGGGAGACGGGCGCGGCCAGGTCGATGTGGCCCATGCGCTCGCGCCGGACCTTCGAGCGGGTCACCTCGACGCCGCAGCGCTCGCAGACGATGCCCTTGTAGCGGACCCGCTTGTACTTGCCGCAGTAGCACTCCCAGTCCTTGGTCGGACCGAAGATGCGCTCGCAGAAGAGCCCGTCCTTCTCCGGCTTCAGGGTCCGGTAGTTGATCGTCTCCGGCTTCGTGACCTCGCCGTGGCTCCAGCTCCGGATCTTCTTCGAAGAGGCGAGGCCGATCTCGATTGCGTCGAAGTTGTTGATGTCCAATTGGGTTTCCAGTCCTTCGTTCGTAAGTATGCTCGAGTTGTCAGTCGTTAGTTGTCGGTTGCTGGCTTCTAAGAACTAACAACTGACCAACTGATCAATCCGCCTTCGCCTCTTCCTTCGCCTCGGCCCCGTTCGTCGTGCCCGACTCGCCCTCGGCGACCACCTGCTCCTCCGACTCGTCCGCGGCGCCGTCGCCGTCGGGGCCGTCGGCGCGCACGCCCGAGAGGTCGATGCCGAGCTCCTCGGCGGCGCGCAGGAGCTCGTCGTCCTCCTCGCCGAGCTCGACCTCGCCGTCGTCGGCGACCAGGTTGGCGTCCAGCGCCAGGCTCTGGATCTCCTTCAGCAGGACCTTGAACGACTCCGGCACCGAGGGCTCGGGGATGTTCTCGGACTTGACGATCGACTCGTAGGCCTTGACCCGGCCGACGGTGTCGTCGGACTTGACCGTGAGCATCTCCTGGAGCGTGTACGCGGCGCCGTAGGCCTCCAGCGCCCAGACCTCCATCTCGCCGAAGCGCTGGCCGCCGAACTGCGCCTTGCCGCCCAGCGGCTGCTGGGTGACGAGCGAGTAGGGGCCGGTCGAGCGAGCGTGGATCTTGTCGTCGACGAGGTGCAGCAGCTTGAGGATGTACATGTGGCCGATCGTCACCTTGCCCTCGTAGGGCTCGCCGGTGCGGCCGTTGTAGAGCTGCGCCGAGCCCGAGGCCCGGCTGCCCGCGCGGGCCGACTTGTCGATCCCGAGGTCGATCCCGCGGTCGGCGTTCTCCTCCTGCCAGTTGACCAGCGCCTCGTCGACGTCCTCGACCGTCGCGCCGTCGAAGACCGAGGTGGCGACGTTGAGGCGGTCGTGGCCGCCGCTCTGGAGCTGCTTGTAGGCGTCGGAGCCGTCGTCGTACCAGCCGTTCGCCGCGACCCAGCCGAGGTGCGTCTCGAGGATCTGGCCGATGTTCATCCGGCTCGGGACGCCGAGCGGGTTGAGGATCACGTCGACCGGCGTGCCGTCGTCGAGGAACGGCATGTCCTCCTCGGGCACGATCTTCGAGATCACGCCCTTGTTGCCGTGGCGGCCGGCGAGCTTGTCGCCCTCGGCGATCTTGCGCTTGGTGGCGACGAACACGCGAACCAGGCTGTTGACGCCCGGGGGCAGGTCGTCGCCGGCCTCGCGGTCGAAGGTGACCACGTCGATCACCACGCCGCCCTCGCCGTGCGGGACCTTGAGCGAGGTGTCGCGGACCTCGCGCGCCTTCTCCTTGAAGATCGCGCGGATCAGCTTCTCCTCGGCGGTCAGCTCGGTCTCGCCCTTCGGCGTCACCTTGCCGACCAGCAGGTCACCGGAGACGACCTCGGCGCCGACGCGGACGATGCCGCGCTCGTCGAGGTTGCGCAGGCTCTCCTCGGAGCGGTTGGGGATGTCGCGGGTGATCTCCTCGTCGCCGAGCTTGGTCGTCCGGGCGTCGATCTCGTACTCCTCGATGTGGATCGAGGTCAGCTCGTCGTCCTTGAACAGGCGGTTCGAGAGGATGATCGCGTCCTCGAAGTTGTAGCCCTCCCAGGACATGAACGCGACCAGGCAGTTCTTGCCCAGCGCGATCTCGCCGTCGTCGGTCGAGGAGCCGTCGGCGAGCACGTCGCCCGCCTTCACCTTCTGACCGGTGGTCACGGTCGGGGTCTGGTGGATGATCGTGCCCTGGTTCGAGCGCATGAACTTGTCGAGCTCGTACTCGTCCTTCTTCGAGCCGTGGCTGACGATGATCCGCTCGGCGTCGACGTAGGTGACCTCGCCGGCGGTCTCGGCGAGGACCACGTCGCCGGTGTCGATCGCGGCCCGGCGCTCCATCCCGGTGCCGATCAGCGGCGCCTCGGGCTTGAGCAGCGGCACCGCCTGGCGCTGCATGTTCGAGCCCATCAGCGCCCGGTTGGCGTCGTCGTGCTCGAGGAAGGGGATCAGCGCCGTCGCCACCGACCAGATCTGGGTCGGGGAGACGTCCATCAGGTCGACTTCCTTCGGCGGCACGACGACGTACTCGCCGTCGCGTGAGCGGCACTGGACCTGCGGGCCCTTGAGCTTGCGGGTCTTCTCGTCGACCGGGGCGTTGGCCTGGGCGATCACGTGGTCCTCTTCCTGGGTCGCGTCCAGGTGCACGATCTCGTCGGAGACGACGCCGTCGGACACCACCCGGTAGGGGGTCGTGACGAAGCCGTGCTCGGAGACCTCGGCGTAGGAGGAGAGCGAGCCGATCAGGCCGATGTTCGGCCCCTCCGGGGTCTCGATCGGGCACATGCGGCCGTAGTGGGTCGGGTGCACGTCGCGGACCTCGATCGGGGCGCGCTCACGGGTCAGCCCGCCGGCCCCGAGGGCCGAGAGCCGGCGCCGGTGGGTGAGCCCGGCCAGGGAGTTGGTCTGGTCCATGAACTGCGACAGCTGCGACGAGCCGAAGAACTCCTTCTGCGCCGCGACGACCGGGCGGATGTTGATGATCGTCTGCGGGGTGATCGCGTCGGCGTCCTCGGTGGTCAGGCGCTCGCGGACGACCCGCTCCATCCGGTAGAGACCGACCCGGAAGGCGTCCTGGATCAGCTCGCCGACCGTGCGCAGGCGACGGTTGCCGAAGTGCTCGTACTCGTCGAGGTGGTCGGAGATCGGGTCGCGGGGGTAGGTGATCGCCTCCGCGGCGTAGTCCTTGATCGGGTTCTCCTCGTCGATCTCCTCGGGCACGCCGAGCAGCCGCGGCAGCGAGACCAGCTCCTTGATCAGGGCGACGATGTCGTCCTTGGTCAGCACCCGGTTGTCGAGGTCGACGTCGAGGTCGAGGCGCGCGTTCAGCTTGTACCGGCCGACCCGGGTCAGGTCGTAGCGCTTCGCGTCGAAGAAGAGCTGCTCGAGCAGGGCCCTGGCCGCGTCGACCGAGGGCGGCTCGCCGGGTCGCTGCTTCTTGAACAGCTCGATCAGGGCGCCCTCCTCGGTCCGGGTGGGCTCGGTGTCGGCGTCGATCGTGTGCCGGATGTAGACCGAGTTGTCGAACAGCTCGAGGATCTCCTCGTCGGTGACGAAGCCCATCGCGCGCAGCAGCACGGTCACCGGGAGCTTGCGCTTGCGGTCGATGCGCGCGTAGACGCGGCCCTTCTTGTCGATCTCGAGCTCGAGCCAGGACCCGCGCGCGGGCATCAGGTTGGCGATGAAGACCTGCTTCTCGCGGTCCTTCGGCTCCATCACGTAGGCGCCGGGGGAACGCACCAGCTGGGTGACGACGACGCGCTCGGTGCCGTTGATGACGAAGGTGCCGCGGTCGGTCATCCACGGGAAGTCGCCCATGAACACCGTCTGCTCGCGGATCTCGCCGGTCTCGCGGTTCTGGAAGGCGACGGTTACGTTGAGCGGCCGCGAGTAGGTGATGTCCTTCTCGCGGCACTCCGCGATCGTGTGGGTCGGCTCGTCGAACTTGAAGTCGCCGAAGACGATCGCCAGGTTCCCCGTGTAGTCCTCGATCGGGGAGATGTCGTTGATCGTCTCCCGAAGCAGCCCGTCCTTCGGGTTCGTCAGCGCCTCGAACGAGCGGCGCTGGATATCGATCAGATGTGGAACTTCAAGGGGCTGTGGAAGGCGTGAGAAATTTCTCCGGGTGACAGGGGCAGCAGCAGATCTGGCCAACTGGGCGACTCCTCAGATGGTCGAAGGGAACGAATCCGGCGCGAGAGATTCGGCAGCAAAGGGCTCAACGGCGCGCGACGCACAAATATACCAGAGCGGTCGCAAAGGTCCAAGCCGCTTGAGTTGTCAGTTGCTTGAACAACGACCTACTTCAGCTCCACCGTCCCGCCGGCCTCCTCGATCTCTCCCTTCAGCTTCTCGCCCTCGTCACGCTCGACGCCCTCCTTGATCGGCTTCGGAGCGCCGTCGACGAGCGCCTTCGCGTCCTTGAGCCCGAGCCCGGTGGCGGCGCGAACCGCCTTGATCACCTGGATCTTCTTCTCGCCGGCCTCGGTCAGCACGACATCGACCGTGCTCGACTCCTCGGCCCCGCCGTCGTCCGCGCCGGCGCCGCCACCGGCGGCCGGCGCCGCGGCGGCGACCGCTGTCGCGGAGACCCCGAACTCCTCCTCGAGCGCCTTGATCCGCTCGGAGAGCTCGAGCACCGAGATGCCCTTCAGCTCCTCGATCCAGTCCTCGGTTGAGATCTTGGTTGCCACTAGTCCTGACCCTCGCTTTCATCGGGCGCCTGCTCGCCGCCCTCCTCGTTTTCGGCCTCTGAAGTCTCGAGCTCCCCGGGGGGCTCGTCGGCAGGCGGCTGCTCCGGCTCCTGCGGTTGCGCCTCCTCCTCGGCGTGCTCGGCCGGCGGCTGCTCGTCCTCGGCGGCGGGCTCCCCTTCGGCGGCGGGCTCCTCCTCGGCGGCCGGCTCGTCCTTCGCTTGCTCGTCGGCCTCCTCGGCCTCCGGCCTCGGCTCGGCAGCCTCGCGGCTCGCTCGGCTCGCCGGCCGTGGCCTCGGCCGGCGGCTCGCCGCTCACCAGGCCCTGCTCGGCGATCTGGCCGAGAGCGATCGCGAGGCCGGACATCATCGAGCCCAGGCCGCGGACCAGCCCGGTGATCGGGCTCGCGGCGACGCCGACGAGCTGACCGCGCAGGGCATCGACCCCGGGGAGCCGCGCGATCACCGCGAAGCCCTCCGGGTCGAGCACCTCGCCGTCCATGACGCCGCCCTTGTACTCGAGCGCCGAGTGCTCCTTGGCGAAGTCGGCGATCGCCTTCGCCGCGATCACCGCATCGCCGTGGATCAGGGTGAGCGCCGTCGGCCCGAGCAGCAGCCCGTCGATCTCCTGGGGACCGGCGTCGGCGACCGCGCGCTTCGCGAGCCGGTTCTTGACCACCCTGAACACGGCATCCGCCTCGCGCAGCCTGCCCCGCAGCTCGGCCGCGTCGGTGACGCTGATCCCTCGATAGTCGACGGCGAAGATCGCCTCGGCTCCCTTGAGGTCCTCGGTGAGCTCGGCCACCGCAGCTTCTTTTTGCGCTCGGTCCATCTGCAGTCTGTCTCGTCCGTGTCTGTGTCGCCCGCGCCGAACGAAAAGAGCCTGCGCGCAGGCAGGCTCGACAAGCGTGGGCTCTCGAACTCACCTGCGCCGGACTTCCGGGCCGCGCCTGGCGGCCCCGCCGACGGTCTCGGGCGGTTGGACGGGCGATGGTAGCGAATCGACCGCGACCCGCGCACGCGGTCCGCAGAACGGATCGAAACCGGCGCCGGCCGTTAGGCGGTAGCGGGCTCGGCGGCCGGCTCCGCGGCCGCGTCGGCTCCGTCGCCGGCAGGCGCCCCGGCCAGGATCTCCGACTCGCGTGTGCGCGAGGGGTCGACGCGGACGCCCGGGCCCATCGTCGTCGCCAGGGTGATCGAGAGCAGGTAGCGGCCCTTGGCCGCGGCGGGCTTCGCGCGCACGATCTCGTCGACGATCGCGGCGTAGTTCTCGAGCAGGGCGCGCTCGTCGAAGCTCGTCTTGCCGATCGTCAGATGGACGATCGCCTGGCGGTCGGTGCGGTACTCGACCTTGCCGGCCTTCGCCTCGGTGACCGCCTTGGCGACGTCGTCGGTGACCGTGCCCACCTTCGGGTTCGGCATCTTCCCCTGCGGGCCGAGCACGCGGCCGAGCTTCGAGACCACCGGGCCCATCAGCGCCGGGGTGGCGATCGCGACGTCGAAGTCGGTCCAGCCCTCCTCGACCCGCCCGGCGAGGTCCTGGGCGCCGACGAAGTCGGCGCCCGACTCGGTCGCGGCCCGCGCGGCGTCGCCCTCGGCGAACACGGCGACCGTGACCTGCTTGCCGAGGCCGTGCGGGAGCGCGAGCGTCCCGCGCAGCTGCTCCTCGGCGTGGCGGACGTTGACGCCGAGGCGCATGTGCACCTCGACCGTCTGGTCGAACTTCGCCTGCGCCATCTGCTTGATCAGAGCCACGGCCTCGGCCGGCGGGTAGGCGTGGGTGCGGTCGACCGCCGCGATCGCCTCGCGGTAGCGCTTGCCTCGGTTGCGGGCCATCAGCGCCGCGCCCCGAACGGATGCCGGATCCCGGGAGCCCCCGACCTAGGCGTCCACGCCCTCGACCGTGACGCCCATCGAGCGGGCGGTGCCGGCGATGATCTTGGATGCGGCGTCGAGGTCGTTGGCGTTCAGGTCGGGCATCTTGCGCTCGGCGATCTCACGGCACTGAGCGGCGGTCAGCATCCCGACCTTCTCGCGGTTCGGCTCGCCCGAGCCCTTGTCGATCCCGAGCGCCTCGCGGATCAGCACCGCGGCGGGCGGGGTCTTGGTGATGAACTCGAAGGACCGGTCCTCGTAGACCGTGATCTCGACCGGGATGATCGTCCCCGCGTCGGCCTGCGTCCGGGCGTTGAAGGCCTTGCAGAACTCCATGATGTTGACCCCGTGCTGGCCCAGCGCCGGGCCCACCGGGGGCGCCGGGTTGGCCGCCCCGGCGGGAATCTGGAGCTTGATCAGTGTCAGTACCTTCTTCGCCATCGCGCGGCGGACGAGGATACAGGGCTGGTCATCGGCCGCCGCGGCGATCGCGCTCGCCATCGCGGTCCCCGGCGCCGCCCCGGCCGCCTACCCCGGCGCGATCGACCCGGCCGGCAACGCGGATCCGTCGCCGGCAAAGGATCGCTTTCGGATCCTGGCCGGGCGCTAGCCGATCGCCTCGACCGCCGCCGCGGTGTCGCCGTAGAACTGGGCCCGGGTGACCTCGCCGCCCTCGACCTTGTAGAGCCAGATCGAGTCGCCGCTGAGCTGGTTGCCGCTCTTGGTCGTCCCGACGCCCGCCACCGTGACCACGACGTGGCCGTCGTCGGCCTCGAGGAACTGCTCAGGTCGCGGGTCGACGTTCTCGAAGTTGGACAGGAACTTCTGGATCATCTCCTTGAATCCGTCCGGGCCCGTGTAGGTGCCGCCCCACGGCAGAGCCTCCGGCATCACGATCTCGGCCGAGTCGCTCGTCGTCGCCACAGCGCCGTCGAGGTCCCCCCTGCCAAACGCCTCCCACGCCCGTCGGACCAGGTCCGCGTTCTCTCCCATGACCGTCCTCCTCGGCTCGCATGTCGTCGGCCGGGTTCGGCCGGCACGCCGAACCTACCCCAGCGCCGGCGACTCGCCAAACGCGCCGGCTAGACCTTCTTCACCTGGTCGTAGCCGACCTCGACCGGCGTCTCGCGGCCGAAGATCGAGACCAGGACCTTGAGCTTCGCGGCGTCCTCGTTGATCTCCGCGATCTCGCCGGAGAAGTCCGAGAGCGGCCCGGAGATCACCTTCACCGACTCGCCGATCTCGAACTGCGCGTGGGCGCGCGGGCGCTCGGCGGTCTCACGGTGGAGGAGGCGGTCCACCTCGGGCTGCGAGAGCGGGATCGGCTTGTTCCGCGAGCCCACGAACCCGGTCACGCCCGGCGTGTTCTTGACCAGGTTCCAGGCGTCGTCGGTCATCTCCATGTTGACGAGCACGTAGCCCGGCATCGTTCGCTTGGAGACCATCTCGCGCTTGCCGTCCTTGAGCTCGGCGACCTCCTCGGTCGGAACGACCACGTGACGGACGCGGCCGCGCGCGGCCATCGTCTCGACCCGGTGCTCGAGGTTGGCCTTGACCTTGTTCTCGTGCCCGGAGTAGGTGTTGATGACATACCAGCGGAACATTCGTGTTGGAGGCTTTCGTGTAGTGGTCGGAGGCCCGGGCGCTAGAGGATGCGCTGGACGAGCCAGTTGAAGACGGCGTCGAGGATGCCGAGGTAGGCGGCCATGATCGTGATGAAGACCAGAGTGATCGCCGAGGCCTGGATCAGCGTCTCCCGGTCGGGCCACTGGACCCGCCGCAGCTCGGCGATGCAGGAGGCGAAGAACCCGAGGACGCCGCCGCGCTGGCGCTTCTCGGCGGGAGCCGGTTCCTTGGGCGCCCGGCGGCGCTCGGAGTCCTTGGCGCGCTGCCTGTCGCTCCTTCTCCTCCTGGCGGCGGGCCCGGCGGCTGATCTTGTCGGCGGGCTCCGCGTCCTTCGGGGGCGCGCCGACGTCCGCTCTCGACGGGGCGGGCGCTTCCGGCTGGTCGTCCGGGCTGCCCTTGAGCTCGTCGAGGTCGACGCCACGCTCGGCGAGCTCGGCCTCGATCACGTCGGCCGACTCGCCGACCTGGGTGTCGTGCTGGGCGCGTGACTCCTGAACCAGCTCGTCGCCTTGGCGGCCCTGCTGCTTCTGGGCCTGCCGGCGGCGCTGCTCGGCCTTGCGCTGTGCTCGGGTCTTGGCCACGACCGCCCGGCTAGCGGGTTTCCTTGTGGGAGGTGTGGTGGCCGCACCAGCGACAGTACTTGCGCATCTCGATCCGATCCGGCGTGTTGCGCCGCGACTTGTTGGTCTGGTAGTTGCGCCGCTTGCAGTCCTCGCAGGCGAGGGTTACGGCAATTCGTACGTCTCCGCGAGCCATCTGCTCTCCTGGTCACTCGGTGCGGGCCGCAGGCGGTCCCGACAGAAAAAAGACCTCCGCCGCACCCACTCCGAAGGGCGAGGCACGAGGACCGCGCAAGGATAGCGCGCGATCTGCGCGCGGGCGGCCCGATCGCGCCCCTGGACGCCTGGTCGAGTGTGGTCGAAAAGTTGCGCCGGTACGCCCCCTACTGTCGATCAACCGTCCATGGGCGTCACCGACCACAGGGTGGTCCGACCGCGGGTCCGGTTCAGCGTGTCGCTGACCGCCGCGGTGCTCGCACTCGCCGCCCCCGCGACGGCCGGCGCCGAACTCGCCGATCCCGAGCCGCGCGGCTCGGCGGGGCCGACCGGCCCGGAGCCGGCTCCCGGCGCGGTGCGGGCGGTGGCCGGCGAGCACACGGTCGCGACCGACGACGGCCTCTATCGGATCTCCCCGTCGCTCGGCAGGCCGCTGCTCACCCATGGCCCGGACCTACGGGCGGCGATCGAGCTCGGGGACAACGGTCTCGCAGAAGACGGCACCGGCTTTGTCGACGGCGCGCTCGAGCGCCCGCCCGTGTGCGCGACCGACTACCACCAGCGGATCGTCTACGCGCACGTCACCGGGACCTCCGACCGACTCGCGCAGGCGACGGTCGAGATCCGCCAGGTGATCGGACGCATGAACGCGGTCCTGAACGCGGAGTCGATCGCCAGTGGCGGGGCGGGCGCCGACTACCGGGTGCGCTGCGACGCATCCAACCAGGTGCGGGTCGACGGGCTCACCGTCCCGCGAGCGAGCTTCGCCGACGTGGTCGCGGCGGCCAGGGCGAAGGGGTTCGCCGCGGAGCACGCCAGCCACCTGATCTTCGTCGACAGCTCGATCGGGGCGACCTGTGGGCTCGGCTCCTACCAGGGCGACGATCGCCTCTCGCTCGAGAACCGCAACAACGCCGGCGGCGGCTATGCCGTCGTCTACGAGCCCTGCTGGGAGAGCCGGTCGCCGATGCACGAGAGCGCGCACATGATGGGGGCGGTGCAGTACACCGCGCCGAACTCGACCGGGACGGGCGGGCATTGCAACGAGGGCGCCGACGTCCTCTGCTACTCGCCCGACGGGGGCGATCGCAACCAGGGCGCGTTGATCTCGCGCTGCCCGGGCAGCTTCCGCTTCGACTGCAACTTCGACGACTACTTCGACTCGGCGCCGGAGCCCGGCGAGTACCTGGCGTCGCACTGGAACCTGGGCTCGCCCTTCAACCGCTTCCTCTCGCCGGTCGGCGCGCCGGTCGGCAGCCCGGAGCCGCAGAGCGTCCCCGAGGCGGGCGGCGGGAGCGGTGAGCTGATGAGCGGGGCCGCCGGCAGGCCCGGCGAGTGGCGCCGGTTCAAGCTCGCGCTCGAGCGCGGGGCGCGGTTGCTTCGAGTGCGCCTCGTCGCCGACCGCGGCGCCAACCTCGCCCTCTATGCCCGCCAGCGGAGGCGACCGTCGCGCGCGCTGTTCGACTGCCGCGCGCCCGTGCGTCACCGGCGCGCGACCTGCCGGGTCGAGGATCCGGCGGCGGGCACCTGGCACCTGGCCGTCCTGACTCGCGGCCTGCCGGTCGGCGCAGGGTTCGAGATCAAGACCCGGATCCGCCGCTGAGCGGGCGCGAGCAGCTTCGAGAGCCCGGAACGAGACTCGAACTCGTGACCCCCTCCTTACCATGGAGGTGCTCTACCAACTGAGCTATCCGGGCGCGGGCCAGCAGGGTAGCCGCTGCGAGCCCGCCGGCGTCACCGGGCTCGGAGACCGTCCCGGATCGCCGCCGCGGCGGCCTCGGCGGCCTCCCGCGGGCGCCCGCCGAGGCCGACCGCGTTGACGAAGCCGTGGACCAGGTCCGGCTCGCGGCGCAGGCTCACCGCGACGCCGGCCTCGCGCAGCGCCGCGGCGTAGTCCTCACCCTCGTCGCGAAGGGGGTCGAAGCCCGCGGTGACCACGTGCGCCGGGGCGACGCCCGCGAGGTCCTCGGCGAGGATCGGCGACGCTCGGGGGTCGGTGCGATCGCGGAGATCGGCGAAGTAGTGGTCGCGAAACCAGTCCATCTCCGCCCGGGTGAGGAAGAAGCCCTCGGCGAAGGTCTCGTAGGACGGCCGCTTCGAGGAGTAGTCGATCACCGGGTAGAGCAGCGCCTGGAAAGCCGGCGCCGGGCCGCCCGCGGTCGCGGCCTGGTGGGCGACGACCGCCGCGAGGTTGGCACCGGCGCTGTCGCCCGCGACCACGATGCGATCGGGGTCCGCTCCCAGGCTCGCGGCCTCGGCATGCGCCCATTCGAACGCCGCCATCGAGTCCTCGACCGCGGCCGGGAACCGATGCTCGGGGCCGAGGCGGTAGTCGATCGAGAGCACCAGGGCGGGGACCTCGGCGGCGAGGAACCGACAGGGCTGCTCATGGGTGTCGAGATCGCCGATGACGTGCCCGCCGCCGTGGTAGTAGACGATCATCGGCGGCGTCTGGGCGCCGGTCCGCGGGGCATAGAGCCGAGCCGCGATCGGTCCCGCGGGGCCGGGGATCTGAAGCTCGCGGACGCCGGCGACCTCGATCCGCGGGCCGGCGAAGGCCCGCGCCTCGCCTCGGCGCCGCTCGCGGACCTCGGCCACGGGGGCGGGCTCGAACGCTCCCCGATAGCCCTCGAGCCGCAGCGCGAGCTGCACCCGCGGGTCGAGCTCCTGGCCCTCGATCACGATCGGGTGCCCGGCGAGCAGGCGCACGAGCCGGACCGGCAGCCTGGCCAGGATCCTGGCAGCGACCGCCTGCACGCGTTGCCGCAGCGCCGTCATCGAGACGAGCCTAGAGGGACGCGCGCGGGATCGACCGGGTTGGTGCCGCTGGCCCCCCGCCGCCCAGGTTGGTCACCTACCCGGGGGCCCGGCGATCAGCGCTCAACCCGAGGGAGGGCCCGGCGCGACCGCGATCGAGTCGTCGCGGTATCGCGGATGCTGGGCATCGGCCCGGTCGCCCTGCGCCGCCGCGACCGTGGCGGTGATCGCCGCCCGGCCGCGACCGTTCGTGCGCGCGCTCTCGCCGCCGTACCGCACCAGCGCTCCGACAACCGACACCTTCGGGCCCTGTCCGAGCGACCCGTAGTCCGGCCTCGCGTAGATCTGGAAGCGAACCCGAACCGCGTTCCCGCCCGCCACGACGGTGCGGTCCACGACCTTCAGCTGCAGCCGAGGCCGTTGCGGGCGCCCACGCAGGCCCATCCGCGTCGACGGCCTTCGAAAGGCACCGGTAGATGTCGGTCTGGGTGCCGTCGCGGTTCACCGCCCACAGCCGGCCCTGGACGTTCCTCACCATGTCGGGCTCCCGCAGCCGGTAGAAGAGAATGGCCTTCGCCTCCCGGGCCTTCAGGTACGAAAAGGCCTGCTTGACCGCGTTGCAGCGCCGGCGCCTCGGCGAGTAGATGACCGGGCTGATCTCGGTGACCCACACGCTGCGTCCCGATGCCGCCGCGGTGCGCCAGCTCTTCTTCACGTGCCGGAAGCCGCGCTTCTTCCCGGGCCCCGGATAGATGTTCGTCGCCGCATCGACGTAGTCGAGATCCGGGGGCAGCTGCTCGTAGACCGCGCGCGTGTACGCGTAGCCTCGGCCCCTGTCGGGCGAGGCCGACGGGCCGATGAGCTTGGCGTTCGGCGCGACCTCGTGGACCGCGCGCGCGGTCTCGGCGACGACCTCGACCGTCTTCTCCACCGGAAAGGAGCCGAACTCCGGCAGATTGGGCTCGTTGAGGAGCTGAATCCTTGCGTACGGGTATCGCAGCGACCAAGTACACGGCCTGATCGGTGAACGACGAGGCCTGGAAGTTCGAGGCGTCGGCGGTCCGGGGCGCCGGCGGCAGGACCGACGGTTGCGGGCCCTCCTGCGGAGCATCGGGGATCACGGTCGGCGGCGAGGCGGGCTCGGGCGCCACTGCGCCCGGCGGGCTGTTGTAGAGGGTGAAGACCGGCCGGATTCCGCTGGCGTAGAAGTGTCCGTAGACCTCGTCCAGGGTCGCATAATCGGAGTAGTACCAGGGGATCGAGATCCGCGCGACGCCTGCCCCGATGTCCCGGGCGTCGGCCATCGAAAGCAGGTGCTGCTCGATGTCGTCGGCGAAGCCGAACATCGGCGGGCTGGGAGCGCGGCGCGCGGCGGCCTCCGCCTGCTCGCCGGCCGATCCTGCGCGCTGGTCATCGGCGGCTCCCGACGAGCTCGGGCTCGACATCGCCGCCAGCGCGGTCGCGAGCACGGCGGCGGCCGCGACCGCGGTCAGCGTGGCGACGACGGCCCCGATCCCTCGTACGCCTCGCCGCCGTGCGTCGTGGGTCCCTTGCCCCACCATCCCGAAACGCTTCACCGAACACCTCCGTTAGCCCTACGACCATCCAGGCCGCACCTGGTTTTTATCTCATTCGGGCCTTCGCCGTGTGCACGAGCCGCGCCCTCGGCGCCGTCAGCCCGTGGCCGCGGCGACCGCGGCGGCGAACCGATCGACGTCGGCCTCGGCCGTATCCCAGGCGCACATCCAGCGCACCTCGGCGCTGGAGTCGTCCCAGACATAGAACGGGTGATCCCCGGGCAAAGACGCGTGGCAGGCGTTCGATCGCCGGCCGGTCGAGGCGGGCGAAGACGGCGTTGGCCTCGACCGGGTGCGTGATCTCGACGCCGTCGATCCCGTCCACCGCCGCCGCCAGCCGCGCGGCCATCGCGTTCGCGTGCCGGGCGCTTCGCAGCCACAGGTCGCCGGTGAGCAGCGCCTCGAACTGGGCGGAGACGAAGCGCATCTTCGACGCCAGCTGGCCGAGCTGCTTGCGGGTGAAGGCGAAGCTCTCGGCCAGCTCGGGGCGGCAGAAGACGACCGCCTCGCCGAACAAGAGTCCGTTCTTCGTCCCTCCGAAGGAGACGACGTCGGCGCCGGCGTCGGTGGTCAGCTCGGCGAGCGTCGTCCCGAGCGCAGCGGCCGCGTTGGCGAGCCGGGCGCCGTCGACGTGCAGGTACATGCCCATGCGGTGCGCTGCCTCGGCGATCGCCCGCGTCTCGTCGAGCGGTGTAGACGGTGCCGAGCTCGGTGGCCTGGGTGATCGAGACCAGCCGCGGCTGGGCCTGGTGTTCGTCGCCGCGCCGGGCCTCCCAGCGCTCGAGATCCGCCGGCTCGAGCTTGCCGTGCTCGGTGGCGACGGTGAGCAGCTTGGTTCCCGCGAGTCGCTCCGGGGCTCCGCACTCGTCGACGTGCATGTGGGCGACGTCGGTGCAGATCACGGCCTCGAACGGGCGGGTGAGCGCGTCGATCGAGGCGACGTTGGCGCCGGTGCCGTTGAAGACGAAGAAGGCCCGCGCCCGCTCGCCGAAGTGCCGGCGGATCGACTCGTCGGCCCGCGCCGTCCACGGGTCGGCGCCGTAGGAGGCGGCGTGCCCGGCGTTGGCGGCGGCAAGCGCCTCGAGCACCTCCGGGTGGGCGCCGGCGTGGTTGTCGGAGGCGAAGCCGACCGGCTCGGTCACGGGTACAAGGACAGCCGCTTGCCGTTCATCTTCCGGGCGGCGTCGGAACAGACGAACTCGATCGCGGCGGCGATCTCCTCGACGGAGGTGAAGGTCTTGAACGGCTTCTCGGGGCTCTCGGCGCGCATCCGCGGGGTGACGATCGCGTTGACGACGAGGATGTTGGCGGTGGCCGCCGAGCCGGACTCGCGGAAGCTGTCGGCGAGCGCCAGGGTCCACGCCTCGGCGGCGGCCTTGGTCGCCCCGTAGGCCGCGTTGGTGCCGGCGGGGCCCTGCGCCTGCGAGGAGGAGACGAGCACGAAGCGGCCGTGACTCGATGCGGCGAGGCGGTCGTGAAAGGCGCGGGTGGTGTGGATCACCGTGCGCACGAGCAGGTCGTGGAGCCACTCGTAGTCGGCGAGGGGGGCGGTCGCGAGCGGCTCTCCCCCCTTCCACCCGCCGACCAGATGAAGCAGGCCGTCGACGCGCCCGAAGCGCTCCTCGAGCGCAGCCGCCCAGTCGGCCGCCCCCTGATCGTCGAGCAGGTCGACCACCCGCGCGTCGACTCGCTCCGCGCCGAGGCCGAGCTCCCCGACGACGGCGTCGAGGCGCTCCTGGTCGCGGTCGGTGAGGGCGACCGTCGCCCCGGCCTCGGCCAGCCGCGATGCGACCTCGGGACCGAGTCCGCCGGCGGCGCCGGCGACGGCGATCACGCGATCGTCGAGTGAGCCCATGCCGACCACGCTATCCGCGCGCGGGCCCCGAGGGCAACGCCGACGCGGCCAGGGCGCCTGCCGCGCCGCCGAGGGTGCCGAAGGTGATGTCGAGCGCCGAGTCGCGCGCGCTGGCGATCAGCGCCGTGTCGAGGGTGAGATCGCCGAGCAGCTCGCCGAGCTCCCAGAGGATCGTGAGGCCGAACACCGCACCGATTGCGCCCAGCGCCCAGGCCGGCCACGCCAGCCTCCGACGCAGGTGCTCGGACACCGCCCAGCCGGCGAGCAGGCCGCCGCTGAAGTGGGCGATGGCGCTGATCGCGGGCAGGCCGATCGCCGGCGGGTGCACCCAGAGGACCCACAGGAGCACCACCAAGCCGGCGGTCAGCGGGACCAGAGCGCGATTGGTGAAGCCGACGACCCGGGCCGCGATCAGGCCCGCGAAGCAGAGCCCGCACATGACCACCGCGGCGCCGTTGCGAGCCGCGAGGAAGCCGAAGGTGAGCAGGGAGAGCGCCGCGAGGGCGATCGCGAAAGGGTCGATCCGCAGCCGGCGTCCGTCCATGCCCGAAAGCGTAGGCGAGCGCCTAAAGCTCAGCTTCGCCCGGGCGCAGCGCCGACTCCAGCTTCGGCGCCAGCTGGGTGTAGAAGAGGCTGAGCGGAAACTCGTCGTCGCGGACGAGGTCGACGAGCTGCTTGGGCTCGTCCACCTCGGGCAGGGCGCGGCTCGCCCGCGCCCAGACCGAGCTCTCCGCCGGCGCCACGTACTCGGCGACGAGGTCATGGGCGGCGATCCACTGGCCGAGCTTCGAGCGGTCGATGCCGGAGTGATAGAGGCCCTGAACTCGATCGCGCAGGCGCCCGACCCCCTCGGCGATCCGGCCCCACTCGAGCGTCAGCCGGTTGTCCGTCCAGTGCAGGTACCCCTCGCGGTGCAGGAAGGCGAACAGCAGCTGGCCCCCGAGGCCGTCGTAGTTGCGCACCCGCGAGCCGGTGACCGGGAAGCGGAACAGGCGATCGAAGAGGATCGCGTACTGCGCGTGGCGCGCAAAGGCGAAGCCCTCGCGCTCGAGCTCGGCCGCCGCGGCGAACGCCGTCAGGTCGCAGCGCAGCTCCTCGAGCGCATACATCCAGTACGGGCTGCGCTGGCGGATCATGAACGGGTCGAAGGGCAGGTCGCCGCGCATGTGGGTGCGATCGTGGACCAGGTCCCAGAGCATGTAGGCCGACTGGGAGAGCTCGCGCGAGGCGAGCAGGCAGGCCGCGTCGGGGGGGAGGTTGAGCCGCAGGATCTCGGCGGCCGCGCCGCAGACGCGGCGGAAGCGCTCCGCCTCGCGGTCGCAGAAGATCGCGCCGAAGTGATAGTCGGTGGGCCGCTCGGCGGTGGAGAAGGTCTCGGGGAAGAGCACCGCGCACTCGGAGTCGTAGCCGGTGGTGCGATCGACGAAGGTGACGGGCAGGAACTTCGGGTTGTCGAAGCGGGTGCGCTCGAGCTCCGAGATCCACTCGGGCCAGGGCACGCGGACCACGAGCGCCTCGAAGCAGGTCTCGGTCGAGGCGTTCTGCTTGTACATCGGGAACACGGCGAGGTGCTCGATCCCGTCGCGGCGCTCGCGCTCCGGGCGGAACGCCTCCATCGAGCGGTCGAAGGCGGGCTTCGGATAGCCGGCGTCGGCCCAGGCGAGCGTGTCGGCCGACAGCGCGTCGATGTATTCCTGCTGGTGTGGGAAGCGGGGCTTGAGCGCCTGCGCCGAGTCGGCGATCGCGACGGCGAGCTCGCGAAGGGCCGTCGGGTCGTGCTGCGAGGTGTCGATCGAGCCGTCCGGGGCCTGGGCCGGGCGGAGCTCCTCGACCGCCGTCTTGAGCCGGGCCCAGGCGGGATCGGCGGTCACCGCCGACTCGGGTGTCGCGCCGTCCGCGGCGAAGGCGGATTGGGCGGTCCAGAAGACGAGGTTGAGCCAGAGGGTCTCGTGGTCGAGGTCGGCGATGCAGTCGTCGCCGAACAGGTCGGAGTCGGAGGTGACGACGACGCGGCCCTCGCCGTGGGGGACAACGACGGCAAGGGGGGCGTTGGGGAGGGACGAGGTCGGTTGCGAGCGAGCGATCACGCGGGCGCGAGCGCCCGGGTCACCAACGGAGCCGTTGCTCGAGCCCGGGCGCGAGTCCACGGGCTCGGCGCTGAGAACGCCGGCACGGTAGAAGCAGGCCGCCTCGACCCCGGCCAACGGGTCGGCGCCCGCCGGCACTTCGCCGCCGAGGGTGTCGCCGAGGGAGGCGAGGATCCAGGAAGGCGCGTCGCCGTGGTGGTGCTCGTAATCCTGCACGGTGGCGGACTCGATCCGGACGTTGAATCGGGAGAGGAGCTCGTTCAGGTTCGACCCGTACTTGTCCTGCTCCGTCTCGCCGAGGACGATCAGGCCGCCGCCGGCGCGGACGAAGTCGTCGATCGCCTCGATCTCGGAGGGCTCGAGCAGCGGCGAGCCGCCGTCGACCGTAGCCTCCCACTTGGGATCGGAGGGGTGGGCGATGACGAGCACCGACGCCCGGGCGAGGAGCGCGGCGGTGAGCGGGCCGTCGGTGTGGACGTCGACCGCGAACTCGCGCTCGGAGAGCGCCTCGGCGGCGCGCGCGAGCGACGAGTCACCGGGGTGGGTGGGCTGGATCGCGTCCGCCACCTCGGGCCGGATCGTCCAGGCCTCGGAGTGCGATTCGTCGAAGAGGACGCGAACGGTGGCGAACGGCGGAGTCGGTCATCGCAATCAACGGTAGTCGCTGTTTTCAGGCGCGTCAATGTTGATTTTGCCGCATTGCTGCGCAAGAATCTTGCGTATGGACCCCACTGACCGCAGGATTCTCGCGCTGTTGATGGAGGACGGCCGGCGGACCTACGACGACATCGCCGGCCGGGTGAAGCTCTCGGCGCCTTCGGTCAAGCGGCGGGTCGACCGGCTGCGGGCGTCCGGGGCGCTGCGGGGATACACGGCCCTCGTCGACCACTCGGCGCTCGGGTGGAACACCGAGGCGCTGGTCGAGCTGTTCTACCGACCGGGGACGAAGCTGGACGAGGTGGCGACGACCCTGCGCGAGCATCCCGAGGTCGCCGAGGCGTGGAGCGTCACCGGCGAGGCCGACGCGATCGCCCGGGTGCGGACCGCCGACAACGCCGACCTCGAGCGGCTGATCATCGACCTGCAGCGCAACGGCCTGGTCGAGCGCACCCGCTCGCAGGTGGTGCTCTCGCGGCTCGTGCATCACGGCGGCGACTGAGTCCGCACGGTTCGCGCGCCACGTGTGCGCTACCCACGCTTTACGTTGAGCTCGTGAGGAAGCGGCTGATCAATCGCGGTCAGCAGGGCGACCTCGGCGAGGCGTCGGCGATCGAGTGGTTGACCTCTGCCGGCGCCGTGGTCTGCGTCCCGATCGGCCACAGCCCGGACGTCGATCTCGTGGCCGTGTTCGAGCGGCGGATGGTCTCGGTCCAGGTCAAGACCACGACCTTCTCGGTGCGAAAGCTGGACGGTCTCCGCTGGTCCGTGTCGGTCTGCAACCGCAGGCGGCAATCAGAGCTGGAACCGACAGGCGAAGCTTTTCGATCCGGCGAAGGTCGAGTACCTGTTCGTGCTCGTCGGCGACGGACGGCGTTGGTTCATCCCATCCGAGGTCGTCGAGGCGCGCGAGAGCGTCACGCTCGGCGGGCCGAAGTACTCCGAGTTCGAGATCGAATCAGGCCGGCCGCTGCTCGATCTGGTCTACGGCTTGGACGAGCCCGCCCTAGAATCATCGACCCGACCGGGGGAGTATCCAAGCGGTCAAAGGACGGCGGCTGTAAACCGTCAGGCTCAGCCTTCACAGGTTCGAATCCTGTCTCCCCCATCTTCCGCCCGTCCGGCCGCGGATGCCCCGCTCGAGCGCAAGCTCGGGCGACGCGGCCAGGCGATTGTTCGCCCAAAGCGCCTGATGACCGTGCCGCATCGGCCGTTCGCGGAGGCGGGCCTCGAGATCGGCGACCGGATCCGCTTTCGCGCCGACGGCCCCGGCCGGGTGATCATGGAACGGATCGAGTCGCCGGGGCCATAGCCTGCACTCGCGCCCGTCCGGCGTCACGTCGCTCCCGGCGCCGCCGAAACTCCGTCGCCATCTGCGTGCTCATCTCGGACTGTGAGCCGGCCGCGGGACGGCTCATCCGCTGATGCGACCAGGCCACCACACGCTCTCCAGGCGCCGACCGCGAGCATGGTTCGCGCTCGCCGCCTGCCTCTGTCCGCTCGCGCTCGCGCTCTCGATCGGAACGCCGGCCGGGGCGGGGGCGGCGCCCGAGCGCCCGAACGTGATCGTCGTGCTCACCGACGACCAGACCGTCGCCGAGCTCTCGCCGGAGACGATGCCGCGGACGGTCAGGGCGCTCGCCGAGGGCGGCACCACGTTCACCAACAGCGTCGTCTCGAGCCCGCTGTGCTGCCCGTCGCGAGCGGGCTTTCTCACCGGCCAGTACCCGCACAACTCGGGCGTGCTCGACAACGAGCCCGGGTACCCGGCCCTCACCGACAAGGGTTCGACCATCTACTCCTGGCTGCAGGCCGCGGGCTATCGCACCGGCCACTCCGGGCGCTTCCTGCTCAACTACGACCGCGAGCCGCTCCCGGACGAGCTCGGCGACACCGACGCCGGCTTCGCCGCGCCGCCCGGGATCGAGGACTGGTACGGCTACATCGGCTCGCAGACTCTCTATACCGGCGCCACCTTCTCCGACAACGGCACCCCCGCGGTCGCCGGAGCCGGGAAGGCCGGCTACTCGACCCGGATGATCAATCGCAGCGCGCTCGATTTCGTCCGCGCGGCGAAGACCGATCCCCGCCCCTTCTTCCTCATGGTCGCCCACCTCGCGCCCCACTCGAGCAACGCGACCGCGCCCGGGCCCTGCGGCAAGGGCGGCCTGCCGATCCCCGAGGACACCGGCGCGTACCGGCCGTTCCGCGACCTCAAGCTGCCGAAGCCGGCGTCGTTCGACGAGCGCAGGATCGGCGACAAGCCCCAGTGGGTGGCGACCCGCCCCCACCTCGGCCACGACCGCCGGCGCGACCTGAAGCTCGGCTACCGCTGCGCGCTCTCCACGCTGGCGACCGTCGACCGCGGGGTCGGCGAGCTCGTCGACCGGCTCGAGCGCCAGGGCGACCTCGACCGGACGGCGATCTTCTTCACCTCCGACAACGGCTACTTCTTCGGCGAGCACCGGATCTTCCTCAACAAGGTCTACCCCTACGAGGAGGCGCTGCGAGTGCCCCTCCTCGCCAGGATCCCGCCGGGCCTGCTCGGCCCCGGGGCCCGCCGACACGGCCAGCCCGCCGAGGTCCCGGCCCTGGTCAACAACCTCGACCTGACCGCCACCATCCTCGACCTCGCCGGCGCCTCGCCATGCGCGCAATCCGCGCCCTGCCGGACGCTCGACGGCCGCTCGCTGCGCCCCCTGCTGAACGGCAAGCGCCCCGGCTGGTCGCGGGGACGAGCGCTGCTCTACGAGCTCGGCGGCATCCGCGAATGCGGCGTGGTCCCGGTCGAGCCCGGACTGAGGAACTTCTACGACGCGCTGCGCACCCGGCGCTACACCTACGTCGAGCTCGACCGCGTCAACCGCGACACCGGCGAGTGCGATCGGCCCGAGTACGAGCTCTACGACCTCGAGCGCGACCCGCACCAGCTCCGCAACCGCGCCGTCGATCCGGCGGTCTCGACGCCGTCGCCGCTCCAGGCCGAGCTCGCCGCCAGGCTCGAGTCGCTGCGCCGCTGCTCGGGGATCGCCGACCGCGACCCGCCCGCCGCCAGCCCGTTCTGCGAGTAGCGCGCAGCCCGCCGTTAAGCCAGCTCGCGCAGGCGCTGTGCCTCGGGCAACTGCTTGAGCTTCTTCAGCGTGTTGTTCTCGATCTGGCGGATGCGCTCGCGGGTGACGCCGAACGCGCGCCCGACCTCCTCCAGCGTCAGCGGCTCGTGGCCGCGGAGGCCGTAGCGGAGCTCGATCACCTGGCGCTCACGCTCGGGCAGGGCATCGAGCGCCCGCTGGATGTCCTCTCGCTGAAGGTTCTCGGTCGCCGTCTCGAACGGCTCCTCCGTCCGCTCGTCGGCGACGAAGTCGCCGAGCTCGGACTCGTCCTCGTCCCCGACCGGCTTCTCGAGCGAGATCGGCATCTGGGCGACGCGGAGGATGTCGCGCACCTCGCGCACCGTGAGCTGGAGCTCGACCGCGATCTCGTGGGCCTCCGGCTCCCGCCCGAGCCGCTGCACCAGCTGGCGCTCGACGTGGGCCACCCGGTTGAGCTTCTCGACCATGTGCACGGGGATCCGGATCGTCCGCGCCTTGTCGGCGATCGCCCGGGTCACCGCCTGCCGAATCCACCAGGTGGCGTAGGTCGAGAACTTGTAGCCGCGCCGGTAGTCGAACTTCTCCACCGCCCGGATCAATCCCAGCGAGCCCTCCTGGATCAGGTCGAGGAAGCTCAGGCCGCGCCCCAGGTAGCCCTTGGCGATCGAAACGACCAAGCGCAGGTTGGCCTCGACCATGTGGCGCTTCGCGGACATGTCGCCCCGCTCGATCCGCTTCGCGAGCGTCGATCTCCTGCTGCGCGGTGAGCAGCTCCACCCGGCCGATCGAGCGCAGGTAGAGGCGCAGGGAGTCGAGGCTCGGCTCGACCGTGAGATCGAGCTCTGGCTTCTTCGCCTGGTCGGGAGTGGCCTCGCCCTTCGCCTCCTTGTAGGCGGTGAGCCCGTCCTCGGCGATCACGTCGACGCCGTGCTCGATCAGGTGCGAGTGCAGCCCCTGGATCTGCTCCTTGGTGACGTCGACCTCTTCGAGCGTCTTCGAGATCTCCTCGAAGGTCAGGTAACCGCGCTCGCGACCGGTCGCGATCAGGCCGCGGAGGTCCTCGGAGTCGGGTAGCGTCACCTCGCCCGCCTCGAGCGGCCCTCCCCCGTTCGCCTCCGGGCCGTCCGGGGCGTCCTCCACGAGAAGCACGTTCGCCTTCTCAGCCAATCGCCTGTCCTCTCTGTGCGGCGGCGCAAGTATATGCCTGTTGCCGCGAGCCGGGAGCCGTACCCTTAGGCAATGGCGACGATCGAATCCAAACCCGTGCCCGGCCCCGACGGCGACGTCCAGGCCGCCCGCCCGGCGACCGAGGTCAGCCTCACCCGGGTCGGGGTCAAGGGCGTCGAGAAAGTGGTCCACGTCGCCGCCGCTCCCGGCAGCGAGGGGGACGAGCGCGGTGGACAGCTCTACTTCGCCGAGCTCAGCTGCCTCGTCGACCTCCACCCCCAGCAGGCCGGAGTTCACATGTCCCGCTTCGAGGAGATCGTCAACGAGGCGATCGACAACGTGGTCCTCGATCAGACGCTCCGTGCGGAGGAGCTGGCGGGCCGGATCGCGGAGCAGGTGCGCCTGCGCCAGGACGGGTTGCGCGCCGAGGTCACGATCGCCGCCCGCTACCCCGAGACCGTGCCCACTCCCGTCTCCGGGCTGGCCACCCAGGAGATCTACACCCTGTTCGGGACCGCGGTCGCCTCCGAGCGCGGGACCCGGACCCTGACCGGCGTCGAGGCGCAGGGGATGACGGCGTGTCCGTGCGCCCAGGGGCTGCTCGCAGGCAACGCGCGCGAGCGATTGATCGCCGACGGCTTCACCGAGGACGAGATCGAGCGCGTATTCGACGCCGTCCCCGTCGCCACCCACAACCAGCGCGGGATCGGCTCGCTGCACATCGGCCGTCCCGAGGGCGCCGAGGTCGCGATCGACGCACGCGACCTGCTCCACATCGTCGAAGCCTCGATGAGCTCGGAGATCTATGAGCTGATGAAGCGCTCCGACGAGGCCGCGGTGGTCGAGAAGGCGCACCGCAATCCCCGCTTCGTCGAGGACGTGGTCAGGGAGATGATCCGGCGCGTCGCCGAGGCGTTCCCGCAGCTACGCGAGGGCGGATTCGTCCTCGCCCGGCAGGAGAACCTGGAGACGATCCACCGCCATTCGGTTGTCGCCGAGCGCTCGGGTGCCCTCACCGAGATCCTCGACGAGCTCGAGACCGGCGAGCACTCGCGCCGTCACACCACCGAGCGCGAGTGGCTCGAGGCGCCCTGCGCCAACGGCGGCTAGCGGCGCGGCTCAGGCCCTAGCTCGCGGCGGGACGCGGGCTCCGATCCGTCCGGCCCGCTTCCAGCCGCTTGCGCAGGCCGAAGAAGTAGTCGGCGCCGGAGATCACGGTCACCGCGACGGCGACGTAGAGCAGGACATCGACCCAGGTCGGCGCCGGGTCGAACGCGATCAGGGCGAAGATCGCGACGACCTGGAGCAGCGTCTTGAGCTTGCCCAGCCAGCTCGCCGCGATCACGACGCCACGCTCGGCCGCGATGCTGCGCAGCCCGGTGACCGCGAGCTCGCGGGCGATGATCACCATCGCGATCCAGGCGGCGAGGCGGTCGAGGGAGACCAGCGAGATCAACGCCGCGATCACCAGCAGCTTGTCGGCCAGCGGGTCCATCAGCTTGCCGAACGTGGTCACCTGCTGGCGGCGGCGCGCGATGTAGCCGTCGAGGCCGTCGGTCAGCGCGGCGAGGGCGAACACGACCGCCGCGATCACATCGCCGTCCGGAGTCTCGTCGAGCAGCGCGACGACCAGCACCGGGACCGCGACGATCCGCAGCAGCGTCAGCACGTTCGGGACGTTGACCGGGAACATCGCGTCCAGTATGGCGGCGCCGGTGCCCGCGGCCAGCGTCGTACCTCCACGAACACCCCTGGCGGCGTGGCCCCGCGCCGGCACGGGTAGCTTCTCCGCCGTGACCGTGGCGCTCGTCACCACGACCGGCGGCCATCTCGCGGAGCTCGTCAGGCTGCGGCCGCGGCTCCGGGAGGTGGAGGACGTCGTCTGGATCACCTTCGACTCGCCCCAGAGCAGGTCGGTACTCGAGGGCGAGGACGTGATCTTCGTCCGCTACATGGGGCCCCGGCAATTCGGCCCGGCCCTCGCCAACGCGGTCGAGGCGCGACGCATCCTGCGCGACCGCGGCGTGACCGCGGTGATCAGCAACGGCGCCGCGATCGCCCTCTCGTTCATGGTGCCCGCGCGGATGCTCGGGCTCCCGTGCGTCTACATCGAGTCCGCCGCGCGCAGGACCGGAGCGTCGGTGACCGCAAGGGTGCTGCGGGTCGTGCCGGGGGTGCGCTTCTACACCCAGTACCCCTCGTTGCAATCCAGGCGCTGGCGATTCGCCGGCTCGGTCCTCGACGGGTACGTCGCGAGCACGCGGCCGGCCCCGAGCGGGCCGCTCAGGGTCGTCGTCACGGTCGGCCTGATGAAGGAGTTCAGCTTTCGCCGCATGGTCGAGCGCGCGGTCGAGATCCTGCCCCCGGAGGCGGAGGTCGTGTGGCAGACGGGAGCGACCGAGGTCGACGACCTGCCGATCGAGGCGGACGCGTTCGTGCCCGAGCACGAGCTGCGCGCCGAGATCGAGGCGGCCGACGTGGTCGTCTCCCATGCCGGCGTCGGCACGGCGCTGCTCGCCCTGGACGCGGGCCGGATGCCGATCCTGGTACCCCGGCTCGAGCGCTACGGAGAGAACGTCGACGATCACCAATGCGAGATCGCCGAGGAGCTGAGCGCCCGGGGACTCGCCGTCAGCCTCGAGGTCGAGGAGCTGGACCTGGGCGCGATCGAGGGCGCCGCCCGGGCCGCGGTGGAGGCCGGCGTGGCCCCGCCGATCGCGCTGCCGCTGGACCTCTAGGCGCCGAGCGCGCGCGCTCGCGCAAGCACCCCGTCGAGCATCTCGCGGGTGAGCTTGCCGGTGAAGGTGTTCTGCTGCGACGGGTGGTAGGAGCCGAGCAGGCGGTAGTCGCCGACCTGGGCCTCGGCGCCGTGGCCGAAGCTCGGCTTCGGCCTTGGCACCGGCCGGCCGAGCTCGCGCAGCGCGCGCAGGACGCCGTCCCACGCGAAGGCGCCAAGCGCCAGGATCACCCGGGCGGATTCGAGCAGGGGCAGCTCGGCGCGCAGCCAGCCCAGGCACTCGTCCCGCTCGGCGGGGGTCGGCTTGTTGGCCGGCGGCGCGCAGCGCACGACCGCGGTCAGATACGCGTCGCGCAGCTCGAGACCGTCATCGGCGCGCTCGGCCGTCGCCTGATTCGCGTAGCCGGCCCGGTGCAGGGCGCCGTAGAGCCACTCCCCGGAGCGATCGCCGGTGAACATGCGCCCGGTGCGGTTGGCGCCGTGCGCGGCCGGCGCGAGCCCGACGATCACCAGCCGCGCCCCGGGATCGCCGAACCCCGGCAGCGGCCGCGCCCAATAGCGCTCACCGCGATAGCGCCGCGGCGGGTCGGCCGCACACGCCTGCCGCCAGCCGACCAGTCGCGGGCAGCGGCGGCAGTCCACGACCCCCGCGTGGAGCAGTGCGAGGTCCTCGCGGCTGGCGGGCTTCGCGGTCATCAGCCTCAGTAGGGTGCCGCCAATGCTCACCCTCTCGCGTCGCGGCCTGATCGCCCTCGGCGGCTCCGGCGCCGCCGGGGTCGCGCTCGCGGCCTGCGGAGCGGCGGCGGACCCGCGCGCCGACACCTCCCAGGACGAGCTGCTCCAGGCCGAGCTCGAGGCCGAGACGGCGCTTGCCGGCGCCTATCGGCAGGCCGCCGGCACGCTGGGATCGGGGGGCGAGGCCGCGGCGCTGAAGCAGTTCGCCGCCGCCGCCGAGAAGCGCGCCGCCCAGTTCCGCGACCTGGTCTCCGATCCGGATGCCGGCTCCGACGCCCCCGCCCCGGACGGCGGCCCCGATTCCCCGGAGGCGCTCGCCGCGGCGGCGACACTCGCCAATCGCGCGATCGCCGCCCACCGGCGGGGGGCCGGCCTGCTCGACGAGACCGAGTCTCGGGCGCTCGCGAGCTCGTCGCTGATCGCCTGCGCCGCCGAGCTCGCCGCGGTCAACCACTTCTCCGGCGCCCCCGTGGCGCCGGAAGCGTTCGTGACCGGCGGCGAGGACCCGCCCCACGAGGCCGCCGGCGCGGAGAGCACCACGACCCCCGCGACCACTGCGCCGGAGGAGCAACCGTGACCGAGGCCGCCGCCAGCCGCCGCGAGGCACTCCGCCGCGCTGCCGTCGTCGCCGGCGCGATCGCCGGCGCCGGCCTCCTGCGCCCGGCGCCCGCGGCCGCGCAGTCGGCGGACGACGAGGACCTGCGCGACTTCCTGGTCGAGGCGATCGGGCTCGAGCAGGTCACGGTACTCGCCTACGCGAGCGCCGCCGACGCAGCTGAGAACACCGAGCTGCGCCGCACCTACGAGCGGCTCCGCGACCAGGAGCAGGCGCACGCGAACGCGCTGCGCAGCGCCATCGACGAGCTCGGCTTCGACCCGCCCGAGGCCCCGGACTCGCCCGCCGACACGTCCGTCTTCGACGACGTCGAGGGGCTTTCCGAGGACGCGACCAAGCGGCTCGGCGACGATCTCGGGCGGATCGACGACGCGAAGTCCGAGAACGACTTCGTCGACCTGCTGACCTCACTGGAGACCGATCAGCTCACCTACTACGCCGGCGACGGCCCGGCGCTCGACAGCTCCGACCTCTCGACCACCGCGGCCGAGATCGCCGGCTGTCAGGCACAGCACCTGGTCCTGCTGCCGCAGCTCGCGAGCGGCGGCGTCTCCGGCGAGACGCCCGGTGAGACCGCGGCGTCGGTCGCGCGGACCGCCGCGCAGGCCGCGCCCACCGCCTCGCAGTCGCGTTGAGCGACGCGCTCGAGCCGCGGTCGGTCGCTGCAGGAGCGCGGCTGAGCCCGGGCTCTCCGAGCGCCCCGCCTGCGGCCGCTCTACGCTGACGCTGCTGCCGATGGCGCCCGGGGCCGAACTGACCAAGCTCGCGATCGTGCCCGCCTACAACGAGGCGGGCATGGTGGGCCGGGTCGTTCGTGACATCTACCGGGAGGCCCCCGGCTTCGACGTGCTCGTGGTCGACGACGGATCCACCGATGCGACGGCCGCGGAGGCCGAGTCCGAGGGAGCGGTCGTGATCAGCCATCCGTACAACCTCGGGATCGGCGGCGCGGTCCAGTCCGGGTACAAGTACGCGCTTCGCCACGGCTACGACGTCGCGGTCCAGGTCGACGGCGACGGCCAGCACAAGCCGGAGTACCTGCCGCAGCTGCTCGACGCGCTGCAGACGTCGGGCGAGCAGGCGGACATGGTCTACGGCAGCCGCTTCCGCGGCGACCCCGGCTACAAGGTGCCGATCGGCCGACGCCTCGGCAACATGATCTTCTCGGTCGTGCTCTCGGCGCTCACCCGCCAGAAGATCACCGACCCGACCTCCGGCTTCCGGATGACCAACCGCCGCGGGATCGAGCTGTTCGCGCGCGACTACCCTCACGACTACCCCGAGGTCGAGGCGCTGTTGATGCTCCACGCCCACCATCTCCGCATCCACGAGGTCCACGTGCGGATGAACGCCCGCGGCTTCGGGGCCAGCTCGATCGACTATCCGCGCAGCGCCTACTACATGCTCAAGGTGATGCTGGCGCTGTTCGTCGGCCTCTTTCGGCGTCGCCCGACCCCGGTCGAGGCGACGGGCGAGGACGAGCCCGGGGTCGGCCCGCCGGCGGAGGCTCGATGAGGACGAGGCTGGTGATCGCCTGCGCCGCGGCGCTCCTGGCGCTGTGCGCGCCCGCGGCGGCGGACACGTTGCGGGTCACCTCTGAGGCCGACGAGGGCGCGGGCTCACTCGGCCGGACGATCCTCGACGCCGGCGCCGGCGACACGATCGAGATCCCGGCCGGCACCTACCTGCTCACCAACGGCGACACGCTGATCGAGCAGCGGAACGTCCTCCGGGGGGCGGGCGTCAACCGGACCACGATCGAGCCGTCGGGCGGCGGCGACGCGCTCGACCGGATCACGTACTCCGGACTCACCGTCGCCCCGGCGAAGCAGCCGGAGGGCGACGACGGATCGCAGATCGAGACCAAGGCGCAGGTGATCGCCCTGATCGCGACCCTCGCGATCCTGCTGCTGATCCTGGAGCTGGTCCGGCGCCGGCGGCTGGTCGAGCGCTACGCGCTGCTCTGGATCTCGGTCGCCACGGTCCTGTTCGTGCTCGCGATCTGGACCGACGGCCTCAACGTGATCGCCGACGCGATGGGGATCGAGGAGCCCGCGAACGCGATCTTCATCCTCGCCTTCGGCACCGTGTTCCTGCTGCTGCTCAACTTCTCGGTCGCCACCTCCCGGCTCTCGGAGGAGACCAAGATCCTCGCCCAGGAGACCGCGCGGCTGGAGCAGGAGCTGCGCGTCGCGCGCGGCGACGTGGCGAGCGGCAACGGCGCCTCAGCCGAGCCCGCCGACGCCGAGCACCCTGCGGACGACCGACCAGTAGGCGCCGAGGACCGCGGCCAGCGCCCGTGAGCGGCCGGCGCGGCCGAGGTAGGTCGAGTCGAGTCCGGCGCTCAGACCGGCCGCGAACTCGGCGCTGCTGATCTCGCGAGTCGCCTGGATCCGGCGCCGCTCGCCGAGCAGCCGCGGCAGCCAGAGCAGCGTCTCACCCCACGCGCGCAGCTTCTGCGGCAGCCAGCCGCCGGCGGCGGCGGCGATCACGATCGCCACCTCGGTGGCGAGCAGCGCGGGCATCAGCAGCGCCAGCAACGCTCCCGGATACGTGCGGACCAGGGTGGCCCAGCGGTTGCGCTCGAGATATCGCCACTTCTGGTTTCCCTTCCCGAACTCGTAGTCGTGGTCGACCCGAGCCGCGGGCTCGACCGCGAGCCGGCCGCCGGCGAGCCGGACCCGCAGCGAGAGGTCGACGTCCTCGTGGTAGAGGAAGAATGGTTCGGGCATCGCGCCGAGGCGCTGATAGAGCTCGCGGCCGATCACCAGGCAGGCGCCCGAGGCGAACCCGGGCTCCTCCAGCGCCAGCGACTCACCCGCCGGCAGCTCGGGGATCTCCGACCCTGCGCCGCCCGCCCAGCCGATCCCGGTGAAATGCAGGACGCCGCCGCGGGTGTTGATCTCCCGCCCGCCACCCGCCGTGACCAGCGCCTGCCAGGCCCCGGGCGCCCGCCCCGTGGTCAGGGGTCGCTCGATCGCTTCGCGCCAGCCGGGTTGCGGCACGGCGTCGGGGTTGAGCAGGCAGAGCAGCTCCCCGGAGGCGGCGTCGGCGCCGCGGTTGCAGCCCGCCGCGAAGCCGAGGTTGTCGCCGGCATCGATCACGATCGCCGCCGGCGCCAGCTCGCGCGCCGCCGTCGCGCTGCCGTCGCCGGACGCGTTGTCGACGACGATCAGCTCGTCGCCGTCACGGAGCTGCTGCGCAACGGCCGGAAGCGTCGCCGCGATCGCCTCGCGAGAGTCGTGGGAGACGATGACGACGGAGAGCGTTGGCATGGTCGGGGTCGGCCGAGTGTCGCGTCGAGCACCGTATAGGTGCTCAGGGCGTCACTCGGCGTGAGTCGTCGCGCCGTCGTGCCCGGCCGGCGCGCCGTCGTCGTCGCCGACGGCCTCGGCGATCAGCACGGTGCTGCCGAAGACGAAGGCGACGATCACCGCGGCGCCGACGACCTTGGTCGGAGGCCCGCCGTGGATCCCCGTGTTGTGGACCGCGGTGTGGCCCTTGCCGCGGGCGAGCAGCCAGCGGTTGACGGGGACCGTGAGCACGAACGCGATCACCAGGGCGAAGGCGAGGCTGCCCCAGAACAGCACCGTGTCGAGCCCCGCGTCCATCGCTCCCGGGATCGCGAGCAGAATCGCGTTGTCGACCACCTCCATGGTCGCGATCGAGAGCGTGTCCGAGGCGAGCGCGATCGGCACCACCGCCGCCAGCGCGAGGCCCGCGCGCAGCAGCGGCAGGCTGGTCAGCGCGTAGCCGAAGGTGAACGCGAGCGCGACCGCGAGCGCGATCGTCGCCAGGTCCGAGAAGCCCAGGGCGGTGCCGATGGCGACGCCGGCCACCTCGCCGATCGCACAGCCGGTGAGGCAATGCAGGGTCGCGCTCACGGCGAGGGCGGTGAGCGCGCTGCCCTCGGCCGGGAGCTCGTGGTGATGGTGGGCGTGCTCGGCGTGGGCTTCCATCGGACGGTTCCTCCGCTTGCGCAATACCCCTAGGGGGTATCCGACTCTAGCACCGCGGGAACGCCTACGTTGACGAAGCCGGCGAGCGGACTCGAACCGCTGACCCCTTCATTACGAGTGAAGTGCTCTACCAACTGAGCTACGCCGGCCCGCGGCCCAGTGTAATTAGGCGCCTCAACAGCGGCGCGGCTCGGCTACGCCTCGCGGGGACGCTACCCCTCGGCGAGCTTGTAGCCGACGCCGCGAACGGTGAGCACCAGCTCGGGCTCCTGGGGGTCGCGCTCGACCTTCTGTCGGAGGTTGGAGATGTGCACGTCGCAGGCGCGGACGTCGCCGGAGAACTCCGACTGCCACAGCTCCTCCATGATCTCCAGCCGGCTGAAGACCTGACCGGGGCGCTCGGCCAGCAGGCGCAGGACCTGGAACTCCGAGCGGGTCAGGTTCACGGGCTCGCCGCGGATCGCGACCAGATGACGGGCGAGGTCGATCCGCACCGAGCCCGCGTCGATCGTCTTCGCCTCGGTGACGGTGCTCGAGCGGTCGAGCTCACGGCGGCGGAGCTGGGCGCGGACCCTGCCGAGCAGCTCGCGGACCGAGAACGGCTTGGTCACGTAGTCGTCGGCGCCGACCTCGAGGCCGACGACCTTGTCGACCTCCTGGTCCTTGGCGGTCAGCAGGATGATCGGCACCGGGCTCCGGGCGCGGATGTCGCGGCAGATGTCGAGCCCCGAGCGACCGGGCATCATGATGTCGAGGATCAGGAGGTCATAGCCCGGATCCTCCCCGCCGAGCTTGCCGTCGGCGTCCTCGCCGTCGACCGCGAGGGTGACGTCGAAGCCCTCCTGCCGGAGCGCGTAGCCGACGGCGTCGCGCACCGAGGGCTCGTCGTCGGCGATCAGGATCCTGTCGCTCATCGCGGGCTCACGCTACAGGGGTCGTCGCCGGTTGGGCGGCGCGAAGGCGGACCCAGAAGGTGCTGCCCCGGCCCTCGATCGACTCGACCCCGAGCTCGCCTCCCATCACGTCGACCATCCGGCGGGCGATCGAGAGGCCGAGGCCGAAGCCCTCCTGCTCGAGCGAGCCCGATCCGCGGTAGAAGCGCTCGAAGATCCGGTCGATCTCCGTCGGCGAGATCCCGCTGCCGGTGTCGATGACCTCGATCCGCACGTCCCCGCCCAACCCGCGCATCGAGCGCACGATCACACGCCCGGGCGCCGGGGTGTTCTTGAACGCGTTCGTCAGCAGGCCGATCAGCACCTGCCGCAGAAGCACCCGATCGCCCTGCGCGACCAGGTCGCTGCCGTTTTCCACCGCGACCTCGATCCCCTCGGGGGCGGCGACGGCTTCGGCCGCCTCCTCGATCACCAGGGCGACGTCGAGCGCCTCGGCCCCGCCCTCGCCGACCGCCTCCATGCGCGCCAGCGTGAGCAGCGACTCGGTCAGCCGGCTGATCCGCTCGGCGTCCTCGGAGAGCCGGCTGAGGAAGTGCTCGCGCGCTTCCGGGTCATCCTTGGCGCCGGCGCGCAGGACCTCGATCGCGCCCGAGATGCCGGCGATCGGGTTGCGCAGCTCGTGGGCGGCGTTGGAGACGAACTCGCGCTCGGCGACCTCGCGGCGCAGCTCCTCGGTGCGGTCGCGGACCACCGCCAGCACGGCGCCCTCGGCGGGCAGCTCGCGAGCGTTGAGGGAGTAGACGCGGTCGCCGACGCGCAGCGCGTCGTTCTCGGCCACGGCCCGCCGCGCGGCCCGCCGCAGCCAGGGGACCAGCGGGCCGATCGCGCGCCCGTCGACGCCGATCAGCGGGCGCGCCGCGGCGTTGGAGAACCGGACCTCTCCGTCGGGCTGGACGACCATGACCGCGTCCGAGAGCGCCTCGAAGATCGCCGAGAGCCGATCGCGCTCCTCGCGCAGGGCGCTGAACGTCTGGCGCAGCGCGCCGCGCATCGTCTCCAGCGCCCGGCCCAGGTCGGTGATCTCGTCGCGTCCGCCGGCGCCCTCGAGCGGCTCGTCGAGGTCGCCCTCGCTGATCCGCGCGGCGCTCTCGGCCAGCCGCTTGACCCGCGAGGTGATCGCGCTCGCGATCAGGAACGAGACCAGGACCGCGACCAGGACGGCGACCCCGAGCGCGGTCAGGCGGTCGCCGCGCAGCGACTCGATCGCCTCCTGGACCTCGGGGGCGCGTTGGGAGCGGCCGAGGAGCGCTCCGTCGATGGTCCCGTCGCGGAAGATCGGCACCGCGACCACGGTCACCCCGCCGGGGAGCTCGTCGACGTAGCGGCTGCCGATCAGCGCGGCCCGGACCCCGCGGCGGGCGCCGGGGACGACCAGCAGCTCGACCCCCTGGGAGCTGTTCTCGGTCCTCAGCCGCCCGTCCGCATCGAACACCCAGGCCGAGTAGCCCTGCTCGGAGATCCCCGCGAGCGTGTCCGCGGCGGCGGAGGGTGGCCGGTTGCCGATCTCGTCGGCGAGCTGGACGGTGCGCCCGATCGCGAGCTGGGTCAGGTCCTCGTCGGCGGCGCGCTCACCCGTGTCGGAGACCAGCAGGTAGGCGAGCCCCGCGGTGATCAGGGCGACCGCGGCGAACGCGAGCGCGAGGTAGAGGCGCACGCCGAAGGGACGGCGGCGCACCGAGCGGGGTGTGGTCGAGCTTCCCGTCCGTGCCACGAATGGCCGGATTATCCCGCCACGGCGGATGCGATCGGAGCGTCGTCCGCTCAGCTCGGTGCGAGCAGGTACTCGGACCGGAACGCGAGCGCCTCGAGCGCCAGCGCCTCGGAGACGTTGACCTGCAGTCGGCGGCGGGTCTCGATCACCAGCTCGCCCGCGCGCCGGGCGCGTCGCGGATCGAGGCCGCCGGCGAGCCGTTCGAGCTCGTCGACGCGGTCGCAGTTGAGCACCAGCTCCCGCGCGCCCTCGGCGACCGCCGCGAGGTCGCGCATCCAGGCTCCGAACAGGCCGAGCCCGAGGTCGAGGGTCGCGTTTCGCGCCCGGCGCGAGGCCCGCTTGGCGACCTCGTCGGCCTCCCGGGCGCGCCGGCGGGCGGCAGGGCCGCCGCTCTGCGCCACCGCCTCCTCGGCCGCGGCCGCGCGAGCGCGGACGGCCGTGGCCTCGCGTTCGCCGGCCGCGTCGGCCGCCTCGGCGAGCGCCTCCCAGGGAGCCTCCGCGAGGTCGCCTTGACGCACTGCCCGCGCCAGCCGCTCGACCGCGGCGCGCAGCTCGCGGCCCTCGGCATCGAGCAGAAAGGACGCCTGCGCCGCGTCGCCGCCGCTGAGCCTGGCCGCGGCGCGGCGCTCGGCGCCGGCCGGCCGGTCGGCGAGCCGCGCCTCGACCGCCTCCGGGCCGAGCCGCGCGAAGCGAACCTCGCGGCAGCGCGAGCGCACCGTCTCCAGCAGCGCCTCGGGCTCGGCGCTGACCAGGATCAGGTGCGCGAACGGCGGCGGCTCCTCGAGCGTCTTCAGCAGCGCGTTCTGGCTCTCCTCGGCCATCGCGTCGGCGTCCTCGATCACGAACACGCGGCGCTCGCCCTCGAACGGGCGGTAGAAGACCTGTCCGATCACCCGCTCGCGCACCTCGTCGACCAGGTGCTGGGTGCCGGGCGGGCGCAGCCAGACGAGGTCGGGATGCGGGGACGGGTCGGCGAGCGCCCGCCGGCGGGCGTCGGCGGGATCGTCGGAGCCGCCGGCGAGCAGCTCGGCCGCCAGCGCCCGTGCCGCGGCCGCCTTGCCGGAGCCCGCGCGGCCCGGCGAGCAGGTAGGCGTGGAAGGGCTCGGCCACCGCGGCCGCGAGCGCCGGCCGCGCGGCCGGTTGGTCGGCGGTCGCGTCGCGAATGCTCACGGGGACTTCGGTGGAGGTCAACACAGCAGCTAGGAAGTAGCAGGTAGAGGTGGCGAGTCGAGGTCTACCGGCTACCTGCCACCTGCTCCATCACCCGCCGGTGCACCTGCTCCGGCGTCCCGGCGCCGTCGATCGACCACGATCCGCTCCGGGTGCCGGGTCGCCAGCTCCTCGTAGGCGGCGGCGACCCGGCGCTGGAACTCGAGTCCCTCGGCCTCGAAGCGATCGTCGCCGTCGCGCTCACCGGCGGCCAGCCGCGCCTGGCCGCGAGCCGCCGCGGCATCCGGGTCGACCCGCAGGAGCACCGTGCGGTCGGGGATACAGTCGCCGACGACCAGCGAGGTGAGCCGCTCGACCAGCTCGACCCCGAGCCCGCGGGCGACGCCCTGATAGGCGACGGTCGAGTCGACGTAGCGGTCGCAGACGACGTCGAGCCCGCGTTCGCGAGCCGGGCCGATCACCTCGCGCGGCGAGCTGGGCGCGGGCGGCGTTGAACAGCAGCAGCTCGGCGCCGGCGCCGAGCTCGAGCGCCGGGTCCTTGAGCAGGTCGCGGATCCGCTCGCCGGCGGGCGTCCCGCCCGGCTCGCGAAGCTGCACGGTGCGCGGGCCCAGCGCCTCGGCCAGCATCGCCGCCTGGGTGGTCTTGCCGGAGCGGTCGATGCCCTCGAGGGTGATGAACACCGTCTACGAGCTGCTAGGTCTTGGAGCGGGCCCGCTTGGTACGCGCGGTGGTGGGCGCCGGCTTCTTCGGGCGCCGGCGGGCGCCGCGCTTCGGCGTCGGGCTCGCGTCCGTCGGCGACCGGCTCGCCGTTTGCCTCGGCCGGCCTCCTTGGCCGCCTCGCGGGCCTCGTTGGCGGCCTCGCGCTCGGCCCGCTTCTCGCCGCATCTCGACCATCGTCGGGCAGTCGTCGTTGAGGCAGAGCTTCCACGGGCGCCCTGGTCCTCGCTTCTTCACCGTCAGCCGCGGGCGCTCGCCGCAGACCGAGCAGCGCTCCTCCAGCCGCCAGAGCTCGAAGAAGCGACCGGGCAGCGGGCCGCTGACCCGGCAGGAGTCGGGCGCCTCGGGGTCGTCGCGGTTCCAGCCCTCGCAGCCGTACATCCGCTTGCCGCCCTTGAGGTCGATGATCCGCAGCCGGTTGGGCTCGCCGTTCTCGCGCGTGCGCCCGGCCTCCTCGCAGACCTTGCACGGGCCGAGGAACTTGTCCTCGTCCATCCCGGCCCAGATCTGCTTCGCGAGGTCGTCCTTGCGCTGCTCGAGCTCGGTGGTGGTCTCGTGCAGCATCTCGCGGCTGATCCGCACGACCTCGTCCTTGGAGGTCTCGCCGGCGGCGATCTGGTCCATGTCGCGCTCGAGCTCGGCGGTCATCTCCGGAGTCGCCATCCGCGGCACGTAGTCGTGGAAGGCCTTGTACATCGCGATCCCCGTCTCCGAGGGCTCGGGCGGGTTGGAGAACACGTAGCCGCGGTCGTAGAGCTTCTGGATGATGTCGGCGCGGGTCGCCTTGGTCCCCAGGCCACGCTCCTCCATCAGCTCGATCAGCTTGCCCTGGCTGATCCGCGACGGCGGTTGGGTCTCCTTGTCGACGATCCACGGCTCGCCGTCGAGGTCCAGGCTCTGGCCCTCCTCGAGCTTCGGGATCTCCTCGTCCGCGGAGCGGGCGTAGGTGTAGATGCCGGCGTAGCCCGGGTCGACGACGACCGAGCCGCGGACGAAGTAGGCCTCCGAGCCGGCCTCGATGTCGGCTCGGGTCGACTCGGTGATCATCGGCGGCGAGAAGGTGGCGAGGAAGCGGCGGACGATGAGCTCGTAGACGCGTCGCTTCGGCCCGTCGAGAGCGTTCGGGTAGATCGCCTGGGTCGGATAGATCGGCGGGTGGTCGGTGGTCTCCTTCTTGCCCCGGGTCGGGGTCAGCGGACCCTGGTCGAGCAGGCCCCGAGCCGCCTCGAAGTCGGGGATCCGGACCAGCGAGGCGATCAGCTCCCCCGTGTTGAGACTGGGTGGATAGACGGTGTTGTCGGTGCGCGGGTAGGAGATGTAGCCGTCCATGTAGAGGTCCTCGGCGATCCGCATCGCCGCCGCCGGGGTGATCCCGAGCCGGCTGGAGGCGTCGGTGGTGAAGGCGGTCGTGTTGAAGGGTGCCGGCGGCTTGCGCGTGTTGCGCCTCGACGCGACCTCCGTGACCACGCCGGGGCTCGAGGTGCCCGCGAGCGCGGCGTCGGCCTCGCCCCTGTCCCAGAACTTGTCGGTGGCGTGGTGGGCCTCGAACGAGCCGTCGGGATGGGCGAACTTCGCGTACAGCTCCCAGAACGGCTTCGGCACGTGGGCGCGACGCTCGAGCTCGCGCTCGACGACCAGCGCCAGGGTCGGGCTCTGCACCCGCCCGACCGAGAGGAAGTTGGAGCCGAAGCGCCGGCTGGCGAGCGAGACCGCGCGGGTCAGGGTCGCGCCCCAGATCAGGTCGATGTCCTGGCGTGCCGAGCCGGCGTAGGCGAGGTCGTAGGAGAGCTGGTCGAGGTTCGCGAAGGCGCGTTCGATCTCGCCCTTGGTGAGCGCGGAGTATCTCGCGCGGGCGATCGGCGGGCGCGACGCGAGCTCCGCGTCGGCGATCCGCGGATTCACCTCGAGCACCTGCTGCAGGGCCTCGAGGCCGATCAGCTCGCCCTCGCGGTCGTAGTCCGTGGCGATCACGATCGAGTCGGCCTCCTTGGCCAGCTTGCGCACCGCCTTGACCACGTTCTTGTCGGTCGGCTCGGGGACGAGCTGGGCGTCGATCAGCTCGTGCAGGTCGGTCTCCTGCCAGTTCGAGTAGCCCTCGGGGAAGGCGACGCCCATCACGTGGCCCTTGAGCCCCACGGTCATCTGCTCGCCGTCGGCGTCGGTCCAGGTGTAGAACGGGACCTTGTAGGTGGCGTCGGCCGCGGCGGCGCCGCCGGAGAGGATCTCGGCGATCTTCTTCGCCGAGTTGTTCTTTTCCGTGATGATCAGCCTCATGGCGGCGCGAGAGTAGCAGCAGCCCAAAACGGCCCCGACCGGATCCCGAGACGTGGGCGCGGCCGGTCTCGGCGGCGCGGAGGACGGCCACTAACCTGTCTGGCGATGCCGGCACAGTCATACGCGGGCAAGGAATGCGTCTGCCAGTACCAGCGCGGCACCTGCGATCAGAGCTGTGTCCGCGGGATGCTGGAGACCCCGTTCTACATCGCCTGCCTGCGCCTCAGCGGGCGCGACTGCCTGGTCGTCGGCGGCGGTGAGGTCGGGCTCGAGAAGGTCGAAGGGCTGCTCGCCTGCGACGGCCGCGTGACCGTGATCGCCCCGGCGGTGGTCGACGAGCTGCGCCTGCTCGCCGAGGAGGGCTCGATCGCCTGGGAGCAGCGGGAGTTCGCGGAGGCCGACCTGGGGCGCAAGTTCCTCGCGATCGCCGCCACCGACGACACCGAGGTCAACATCTCCGTCTACGAGGCCGCCGAGCGCCGGGCGATGCTGGTCAACGTCGTCGACGTGCCGTCGCTGTGCAACTTCATCCTCCCGGCGATCGTGCGCACCGGGCCGCTGGCCATCGCGATCTCGACCGCGGGCGCCTCGCCGGCGCTGGCGAAGCGGATCAAGCGCGAGATCGCCGACGCGTTCGGAGAGCCCTACGCCCGCCTTGCCGTGCTGCTCAACGATGCCCGCGGCTGGGCGAAGGGCAACCTGCCGACCTACCAGGACCGCAAGCGGTTCTTCGAGGGGATCGTCAACGGCGAGCCCGACCCGGTCGAGCTGATCCGCGCCGGGCGCGAGGCGGACGTGGTCGAGCTGATCGAGGCGGCGAAGCGATCGCAAGGCGCTGCCGTCGCCCCGGGAGCCTGATGCCACCGATCGTCATCTACGCGATCTGCGCCGCGATCATGATCGCGCTCTCGATCGGCGTCTACATCAACCGCTACTACGCGACGCGCAAGTGCCACGCCTGCGGCGCCCAGGTCGAGCTCGGCCGGTCGAAATGCCAGGCCTGCGCCTACAGGTTCATCAACTAACTAGACGCGGCTCACCGCGGCAGCGCGTAGAGCGCGATCGCGGCGAAGTGGGCAGCGGCCGCGCAGATCACGAGCACGTGGAAGATCTCGTGGTAGCCGAACACCGCCGGCCGCGGGTCCGGGCGCTGGGCCGCGTAGACGACCGCCCCGGTCGCGTAGAGCGCGCCGCCGCCGGCGATCAGGACGCCGGCGATGATCCCGGCTTCGACCACGATCGCGGGAAAGCCGATCGCCCCGATCAGGCCGACCGCGACGTAGACGATCGCCGAGACCCACTTCGGGGCGTCGATCCAGATCAGCTCGACGATCGCCCCGGCCAGCGCCCCGGCCCAGACCGCGATCAGCAGCGCCGTCGCCAGCGAGCCCTCCATCACGAGCAGGGCGAAGGGGGTCACCGTCCCGGCGATCAGGAAGAAGATCATCGTGTGGTCGAGCCTTCGCATCCACCGCCGGGCCTCCGGCCGCTTCCACTCCACCCGGTGGTAGAGGGCGCTGACCCCGAACAGCGCCGACAGGCTGACCGCGTAGATCGCGATCGCCACCTGCGCCTCGGCGCCCTTGGCGAGCGCGATCAGCACCCCGCCGAGCACCAGCGAGGCGAAGAACGCGTACTCGTGTGAGACCCCGCGCAGGCGCGGCTTCACCTTGGCGATCTGCTCGGCGGCCGCCGCCTTGGCGTCGGAGAGCGTTTCGACCGCCGCGTCGCGGGCGTCGGCGACCTTCTCGATCGCGGCGTCGCGGCGCTCTCCCATCGCCTCGAGGGCGGCGTCGCGCTTCTCCCCCATCGCCTCCAGCGCGGCGTCGCGCGTGTCGGCCATCCGCTCGGCGGCGCCCTCGCGGGCCTCGTTGAGTCGTTCGCGCGGGCTCATCGTCTGCTTCCCCGGGCGAAGGATAAAGCCGGGGCGGTGTGCCGGGAGCGGCCGCGCGCCCCGGCACGCATGGGATTGGAGCGCCGCGCGCGCCACGCTACATGTAGCGTTCGCCTGGAGAAGGAAAACGCTAGCTCTAGTAGAATCTCGCGGACGATGAACTGTCCGCGCTGCGACCGTCCCACCCGCGTGCTGGAGAGCAGGCGCGCCGACGACGGCGACTCGATCCGGCGCCGGCGCGAGTGCTCGGCCTGCGGCGATCGCTTCACCACCTACGAGCGGCGCGACCGCGAGCCGCTCTACGTACGCAAGCGCGACGGCGAGCGCCAGCGCTTCGAGCGGCTGAAGCTGCGCGCCGCGCTGCTGCACTCCGCGCACAAGCGCCCGGTGAGCGCCGTCGACGTCGAGGCGCTGGTCAGCCGGGTCGAGCTCGCGATCGAGTCGGCCGGCGGGGAGCTCGGCGCCGAGCGGATCGGCGAGCTCTGCCTCCAGGGGCTCGCCGACCTCGACCACGGCGCCTACCTGCAGTTCCTCGGGACGCTGCCGTCGGCGGCGTCGAGCGCGGAAATTGCGGAGTCGTCGCCGGCCGGTTCTGTCCGCGGCGCTCGTAAGAGTTCATCGTTACCCGCCGAGACCGGCTGAGCGGCACGCAAAGGCTTTAGAAGAGGAGAGATCGGATGTCGGAAAGCGCTGCAAACACCGTAGATCTGAGGGAGGGCGGGCTGATCTGCGAGCGCCGTCACACGACCCCCGGCGTGCACCCCTTCGACGAGGTCGAGTGGGAGCTTCGCGACGCCGTGATCGGCGATCCGTCCGCTCCCGGCGTTCGAGCAGCGCGGGGTCGAGTTCCCCGCCGCCTGGTCGCAGAACGCCACCAACATCGTCGCCCAGAAGTACTTCCGCGGCCGGCTCGGCTCCGAGGAGCGCGAGCGCTCGGTCAAGCAGATGATCTCCCGCGTCGCCGGCACGATCGCCGGCTGGGGGCGCGACGGCGGCTACTTCGCCTCCGCCGAGGACGCCGACGCCTTCGAGGCCGAGCTCACCCACGTCCTCCTGCACCAGAAGGCCGCCTTCAACAGCCCGGTCTGGTTCAACGTCGGCTTCGAGGAGCACCCGCAGTGCAGCGCCTGCTTCATCCTCTCGGTCGAGGACACGATGGAGTCGATCCTCGACTGGAACACCAAGGAGGGGATCATCTTCCGCGGCGGCTCCGGCTCGGGCATCAACCTCTCCAACATCCGCGGCTCGGTCGAGCACCTGTCGAAGGGCGGGCTCGCCTCCGGCCCGGTCAGCTTCATGCGCGGCGCCGACTCCTGGGCGGGGACGATCAAGTCCGGCGGCAAGACCCGCCGGGCGGCGAAGATGGTCGTGCTCGACGTCGACCATCCCGACATCGAGGACTTCATCTGGTGCAAGGCCAAGGAGGAGCGCAAGGCGAACGCGCTGCGCGACGCCGGCTTCGACATGTCGATCGACGGCGACGGCTTCACCTCGATCCAGTACCAGAACGCCAACAACTCGGTCCGGGTCACCGACGAGTTCATGGAGGCGGTCGCGGCCGACGCCGACTGGGACCTGACCGCCCGCAAGGACGGCTCGACCACGAGGACGCTCAAGGCCCGCGAGCTGCTCGGCCAGATCGCCGAGGCGGCGTGGCAGTGCGCCGACCCGGGGGTCCAGTACGACTCGATCATCAACCGCTGGCACACCTGCCCCGAGTCGGGCCGGATCAACGCCTCCAACCCGTGCTCGGAGTACATGCACGTCGACGACTCGGCCTGCAACCTGGCCTCGATCAACCTGATGAAGTTCCGGCGCGCCGACGGCTCCTTCGACGCGGCCGAGTTCGAGCACACCGTCGACGTCGTCTTCCTCGCCCAGGAGATCGTCGTCGGCCCGTCGAGCTACCCGACCGAGGAGATCGGCGAGAACGCTCGCGCCTTCCGCCAGCTCGGCCTCGGCTACGCCAACCTCGGCGCCCTGCTGATGTCCGACGGCGTCCCCTACGACTCCGACGAAGGCCGGAACATCGCCGGCGCGATCACCGCCCTGATGACCGGGCGCGGCTATCGCAAGTCGGCCGAGATCGCCGCGGCGGTCGGCACCTACGACGAGTACCCGAAGAACCGCGATGCCCACAACGCGGTGATGCGGATGCACCGTGACGCCTCCTACGAGCTCGACCCCGAGGGCGTCAAGGGGGAGCTGGTCGAGGCGGCGCGACGGAGCTGGGACGAGGCGGTCGAGCTCGGCGACGAGCACGGTTACCGCAACGCCCAGGCGACGGTGCTCGCTCCGACCGGGACGATCTCGTTCCTGATGGACTGCGACACGACGGGGATCGAGCCCGACTTCTCGCTGGTCAAGTTCAAGGAGCTGGTCGGCGGCGGGCAGATGACGATCGTCAACCAGACGGTCCCGATGGCGCTGGAGACGCTCGGCTACTCGGCCGCCGCCCGCGAGCAGATCATCGCCTACGTCAACGACAAGGGCACGATCGTCGGCGCGCCCGGGCTCGAGGACTCACACCTCGAGGTCTTCGACGTCGCCGTCGGCGAGCGGGCGATCTCGCACATGGGCCACATCAAGATGATGGCCGCGGCCCAGCCGTTCCTCTCCGGTGCGATCTCGAAGACGGTCAACCTGCCGCAGACGGCGACCGTCGACGACATCGCCGAGGCCTACACCGAGGGCCACAAGCACGGCCTCAAGGCGCTGGCGATCTACCGCGACGGCTCGAAGACCGCGCAGGCGCTTCGCACCGACGCCCAGGACGAGACCGCGGCGGATGCAGGCGAGCCGGAGCCGGCGAAGCCGGAGCGGCGCCGGATGCCGCGCGAGCGCGAGTCGATCACCCACAAGTTCTCGATCGCCGGCCACGAGGGCTACATCACCGCGGGCAAGTACGAGGACGGCTCGATCGGCGAGATCTTCCTCACCGACATCGGCAAGGAGGGCTCGACCCTGCGCGGAATGCTGAACGCGTTCGCGACCGCGATCTCGATCGGGCTCCAGTACGGCGTCCCGCTGGAGACCTTCGTGAAGAAGTTCAGCTACATGCGCTTCGACCCGGAGGGGATCACCGGCAATCCGGAGATCCCGTTCGCGAAGTCGATGCCCGACTACATCATGCGCTGGCTCGGCAGCCGCTTCATCGACGACCTCGACGAGCTCGAGGACCTCGGCATCCTCACGCCCGAGGTGCGGGCGCGCAAGGAGGCGCAGCTGGCGATGTTCACCGACGACACCTCCGCGCCGGCGGCACGCGGGCAACGGCGGCAGCGGCAACGGCTCGGCCGGAGACCAAGCACCAACCCGGGAAGACCGTGGCCGCCGCGGAAGCGATGACCGACACGCCCCCGGTGATCCCGGCGAAGGTCTCGCCCGGCGGCGACCTCGGCCCCGCCTGCGAGCAGTGCGGCGGGATGATGCAGCGCACCGGCTCCTGCTACACCTGCTCGAGCTGCGGCAACAACACCGGCTGCGGCTGACGCGGACGGGAGGCGCCAGCTCGGCGTCATCCTCGGCTTACGTGCGGAGCACGCTTCGCCTCGTCTTCCTTGATCTGACGGCTCCCGTAGCGTCAGCTGCGGCCAGCCCAGCATCCGGCCGCGGAGGGCATGTCCGCGCGAGGCATATAGTCGTCCTCGTGACGAGGGCGGCTGATCGTCCGGCCAGGCGGGGAGCCGGTCGGGGCGCTGCGGCGATCGCCGGGCTCCTCCTGCTCGCGGCCTCCCTGATCGGCTCGACCGCGCCCGCGGGGGGCGCCGGGGCGGGCGGCGACCGCGAGAGCCTCATCCTCGCCAACGACTGCTTCGCGATCGAGGCGATCCCGACCGGCCGGTACCTCGCCTTCGCCGACGGCTCCTACGCCGCCACGGCCCGCGGCATCCGCGCAGGCGGAGCGCTTCTGGCTCAAGCCGACGACCGTCGAGTTCACCTACATGCTCTCCGACTCCGATGCCCGGCTGATGACCGCCGCAGGGCGCCGGGTCACGGCATCGTCGACGCCGGGCCCCGAGGCCGAGTGGACGGCGATCGCGTGTCGGCCGGGAGGCCTCGGTCCTGATGCACGACCGCCGCAGCCTCGAGCTCGCCGGGAAGGGCGGGCGGGTGCGCCTCGCACGCAACGGCGGCGGGGACTTCCGCTTCGTCGCGGCGAGCGGCTGTCGTCCCTATCCGGAGGCGGGCTCCGGCGCCACCGGCCGGCCGTTTCGCGGCACCGCGCCCGCCGGCACCGTGTTCGGCTTCGCCGACACCCACCTGCACATCACGGCGGACCTGCGCGCCGGCGGCCGGGTGATCCACGGCGAGGCGTTCGACCGCTTCGGGATCACCGAGGCACTCGGCCACGACGCCGACGACCACGGGCTCGACGGCAGCGAGGACGTGACCGGCAACCTGCTGCGCGACGGGATCCCGTTCGGCACCCACGACACGCACGGCTGGCCGACCTTCGCCGGGTGGCCGGTGCACGACACGAACACCCATCAGCAGGTCTACTACGGCTGGCTCGAGCGCGCCTACGCCGCGGGGTTGCGCCTCGTCGTCGCCCAGGCGGTCGAGGACGAGCCGATCTGCCGGATCGAGCCGCTCACCTCCCACTCGTGCGACGAGACCGAGACGATCGAGCTCGAGATCCGCCGGCTCGAGCAGCTGCAGGATTACGTCGACGCCCAGAGCGGCGGGCCCGGCCAGGGCTGGTTCCGGCTGGTCCGCAGCCCGCGACAGGCGCGGCGGGTGATCGCCGAGGGCAAGCTCGCGGTCGTGATCGGGGTCGAGTCGTCGAACCCGTTCGGCTGCTCGGAGACGTCCGACTGCGACCGCCGGGACGTCGATCGCGGCCTCGCGCGGATGCAGCGCCATGGCGTCCGCAGCATGTTCGTCGCCCACTGGGTCGACAACGCCTTCGCCGGCGCCGCGCTCGAGGGCGGCACCAAGGGCGTCTTCATCAACATCTTCAACCAGCTCCAGACCGGCCACTACTTCAGCACCGCGCCCCTGCCCCGCGCCGGGCCAGGGCGAGGAGGTCGACACGATCGGCCCGGTCGAGACGCAGATCCTGACCCAGTTCTTCCCCGCGGCCGCCGGGATCCCGCCGATGCCCGAGTACCCGGAGGGCAGGCGGTGCAACTCCAAGGGACTGACCAAGCTCGGCGCCTACCTGATCCGCCGCATGATCGACCGGGGGATGCTGATCGAGATCGACCACATGAGCGAGCTCGCGCGGGCGCAGGTGCTGAGGATCACGGCCGCGCGCGGCTACCCCCTCGTGTCGAGCCACAACGGCACCGGCGGGAGCTGGACGGCGGACGAGCTCAGGGCGCTCTACCGCGCCGGCGGGATCGCGTCGGCCACCCCGGCGCTCGCGCCCGAGCTCGCCGCCAAGCTGCTCGCGTTCCGCCAGTACCGCAGCGGCGCGCAGCCACTACTTCGGCGTCGGCCTCGGCACCGACACCGGCGGCTTCTCCTCGCTTCCGGGGCCGCGCGAGGACGCGGCGACCGACCCGCTCCGGTACCCGTTCCGCTCCTACGACGGCGAGATCAGGTTCAGCCGCCAGCACACCGGCGAGCGGTACTTCGACCTCAACGCCGACGGCGTGGCCCACTACGGCCTGTTCGCCGACCTGCTCGCCGACATGCAGCGTGGGCCGAGCGGCGAGGCCGCGATGCGGACGCTGTTCCGCTCGGCCGAGGCCTACCTGCGGACGTGGGAGCGCGCCCGGGCGCGCCGCTGAGGCCGTCGACGCGCCGGCGCCGCGCTTCGCCCGTATGCTCGCGGCGACGAAACCCACGACCCGCCAGGAGGCTTTGACATGCCGATGATCGACCTCACGTATCCCAAGGGCTCGATCGCCCCCGCGGCCCGCGAGGAGCTGCTCGAGGAGCTCGCCACCAAGATGCTCGCCGCGGAGAAGGCGCCCGACACCGAGTTCTTCCGCTCGATCACCTGGGTGTACGCGAACGAGATCGATCCCGCCTCGCTCGCGGTCGGGGGCCGCCCCGGAGGCGAGCCACGCTTCCGCGTGCTGGTCACCGTGCCCGACGGAGCGCTGTCGGACCGCCGCAAGGGCATCCTCGTCGACTCGGTCAACCGGGCCGTCCTGGACGCCGCGGGGCTCGACGAGAGCGAGGGCATCAGGGTCTGGACCGTGATCCGCGAGGTCCCGGACGGCAACTGGGGCGCCGCGGGCCAGCAGGTTCGCTACCAGCAGCTCGTCGAGGCCGCCGCCGCCGAGCGCGAGGGGACCGCCGCGCCCGCCTGAGCCACGCGGGGGCTAGGCTCAGTCGCATGGCGAGGGAGCGCCAAGCGACGCGCGCGGCAATCGGAGCGGTGGCGGCGACCGCGGCGGCGCTGGTGCTCGCCGCGCCCGCCGGCGCCCAGGACTTCCCCGAGGGCTTCCTCTGGGGAACCGCGAACGCGGGCTTTCAGGCCGAGGGAGGCCAGGGCCGCGACGTCGATCCGAACTCGGACTGGTTCGCCTGGACCCACGACGGGTCGAACGTCTCGAGCGGGATCGTCAGCGGCGACCAGCCCGAGGACGGCCCGGGCTTCTGGAGGCTCTACAGGCGCGACCTCTCGCTGGCCGCCGACGAGCTCGACAACACCGCGTTTCGCTTCTCGATCGAGTGGCCGCGGATCTTCCCGCGCTCCACCGAGGGCATCGACGTCGGCGCCACGATCGGCAAGCGGGACCTGGAACGCCTCGATCGCCGCGCGAACAAGCGCGCGCTGCGCCACTACCGCAAGCTGCTCGAGAGCGCGGCGAAGCGCGGGTTGACGCCGTTCGTGACCCTGCACCACTGGACGATCCCGACCTGGCTGCACGACCCGCTCGCCACCCGCGACGCGCTCGCAGGCGCCGACCCGAACGCCGAGCTGCCGCCGCTCGCCGCCGGCGGCTGGCTCGATCCCGCGACGGTCGGCGAGTTCGAGAAGTACGCGGCGTACCTGGGCTGGAAGCTCGGCGCCGACGCCGACTACTGGAACACGCTCAACGAGCCGTTGGTGCAGGTGACCAACGGGTTCGCCAACGTCCCCGGGCTGGTCGAGGCCTACTGGCCGCCCGGCGCCTTCAGCTTCACCGCTGCGATCACGGCGCTGCTCAACCTCGAGCGCGCGAACACGGTCGCCTACGACGCCCTCAAGCGCTTCGATCGCGACGACGCCGACGGTGACCGGCGCGACGCCCGCGTCGGCGCGGTGATGAACATGATCGCCTTCACCCCGGCCGACCCGTCCTCCCCGGCCGACGTGACGGCGACCGGGCACGCCGACTATCTCTTCAACCGCCTGTTCCTGAACGCGGTCGTCCGCGGCGACATCGACGTGAACGCGGACGGCGCGATCGGGCCGGATGAGGCCGCCCGCCACCGCCGCAAGGCCGACTTCGTCGGGCTCAACTACTACTTCCGCGGGCGCGTCACGGCGGCGGGCGCGCCGCTGACGCCGAAGATCCCCATCCTGGACTTCCTCCCCGCGACCTCGTACGCGACCCCGGAGAACCCGGGGCTGCCTCCCTGCCCGACCGCGTGCAGCGAGCTCGGCGCCGAGATCTACCCGGAGGGATTTCGCCAGGTGATCGGGGTCGCCGACGGCTACGGCCTGCCCGTGTACGTCACCGAGAACGGAATCGCGGACTCCGACGACGACCAGCGCCCCGCCTACCTGCGTGATCACCTCGCCCAGCTACAGGCGGCGATCGAGGAGGACGGCGCCGACGTCCGCGGCTACTTCCAGTGGTCGCTGGTCGACAACCTGGAGTGGGTGTACGGCTACGGGCCGAAGTTCGGCCTCTACTCCTTCGACCCGCGGACGCTCGAGCGGACGGCGCGGCCGAGCGCCCGGCTCTACGCCCGGATCGCGCGCCGCAACGCGCTCCCGTAACCCGCGGCAGGGCCGACCGACGCCGTTGGTAGAACTCGGCGGGTGGAGCTCAGCGGCGGGAGCGAGAACGAGGTTCGCGAGCGGGCACCCGAGGAGGAGCCGGGGCAGGATCGCAGGACGAAGGCGGCGCTGATCGGGTTGGCGGCGCTCGCCGCCGGGCTCGGGATCGCCCTGGCGCTGATCCTCGCCGACCCGCCGACCGAGGAGGTCCTGGTGACGGACACCGAGACCGAGACCTCGACCGAGACGCCCACCACGACCACGACCACGATCACGACCGTGACCACGACCACCGAGACGACCACGACCACCGACGAGACGGTCACCGAGACGACCACCGCGCCGCCGCAGACGAGCACGGTGACGACCACCGCCGCGGAGCCCTAGCCCAGGCCTCGGGCGGGCGACGGTCAGCCGGTCGCGAGGCGCGGGCGCAACGAACCGCGGAAGCCGAAGGCGATCGCGGCGCCGAGCATCGCCACCAAGCTGCCGGCGAGCACGGCCGCCTGCCACCCGTCGGCCTCGATCAGCGCCCCGCCCGCGGCGGTGCCGGCCGCGAGGCCCGCAACCAGGGCGGTCATCAGCCAGGTGAACGACTCGGCCGCGGTGCCGCCGGGCGCCAGCGCGCCGACGACCAGGTTGCGGCTCGCGATCAGGGGAGCGATCGGCGCGCCGGCGACGACCACGAGCAGGGCCATCGTCAGCGGCGAGGAGGCGGCCAGCAGCGGCAGGCAGGTGAGCGGAAAGAGCGCCGCGATCCGGAGGAAGGACTCGAACCGCGCGCCGCGGGCGCCCCGAGGACGCCGTAGACGAGGCCACCGATCCCGCTGGCCGCCGACCAGATCGCCATCAGCACGCCGGCGAGCGCCGCGCTGCCCTGCTCCTCGCTGAACGCCGGCAGCGCGACCTCGACCGCTCCGAGGCAGAAGCCGACCGGGACCGTGCTCAGCGCGATCATGCGGATCCCGGGGTCCGCGAGCGCGCCGAGCAATCCGGAGTGCTCGGCGGCCGCCGGATGCGCCTCGCGGGCGCCCGGCAACCGGGCGCTGAACAGTGTCGTCCCGATGAGCACCAGCGCCGCGGAGAGCCCGAGCGCGTACGCGGGACCGACCAGCGCCACGACCACGGCGGTCAGCAGCGGCCCCGAGACGAACGCGAGCTCGATCGTCACCGAGTCGAGCGCGTAGGCGCCGTGGACGAGCTGTTGGTCGTCGAGCAACTCCGGGTAGCGCGAGCGCAGCACGGCGCCCGCAGGCGGAAACGAGGCGCCGGCGGCGAGCGCCCCGAGCACCATCAGCGCCGGCGGCGCCCCGGCGGCGCCCAGCGCCCAGATCGAGAGCACCGCGCTCGCGTGCACGATCCCGAGCGGCACCAGCATCCGCGCTCCGCGCCGATCGACCAGGCGGCTGGCGAACGGGGCACCGGCGGCGGCGCCGAGCGCGAGCGCGCCCGAGACCAGCCCGGCGGTCCCGAACGAGCCTGTCTCCTCGCGCAGGAAGAGGAGCACGGCGAGGCCGTTGATCGCGAACGGCAACCGGGTCAGCAGCGCGGCGCCGGTGAGCACGGCGACGTGCGGGGTACGCAGGATCCGGGCGTAGACGTCCACTCGAACGAGGATGGCAGGGAGGGCTTCGCCGAGCTCAGTGGCGGCGCAGGAACCGGCGCACCCAGTCGCGCGCGGGATAGCGACCGCCGTAGAGCGAGGGGATGTGCCCGCCGTTGCGCACCACGCGCAGCTGCGCGTTCGGGAAGGCGGCGGCCACGGCCGCGCCCTCGGTCGGGCTCGTGACGCCGTCGAGCTCGCCCGAGATCACGAGCGTCGGGACCGCAGGCGCCTCGGACCCGGGAGGGGCCGGCGGCTCGTAGAGCCGCGTGGGCCGCGGCCAGTGAAGGCACTGGTGATAGATCGAGAAGCTCTGCGTCGCGACCTCGGCCGGGGTGAAGGGGTGAAACCGATCCTTCGGGTACGCGCGAATCGCCGCCCGTCGCTGGGCGCGCCGAGCGCTCTCGGACGAGTCCCTGTCCCAGAGCATCGGGTAGTCGTTGCAGGTGACGGCGAACTCGTCGCCGGCGGAATACGCGCGCGGGCTCCCGGAGCCGCCCTCGTAGATGCTCCCGGCTCCGGATCAGCTTCCGGTACGGGGCCCGGTCGCCGCGCAGGTAGCTGGAGACGGCCTCGTTGATTTCGGTGTAGTACCGGCGCGGCGGCTCATAGCCCGCGCCGCCGATCGCGTACAGAAGCGGCCCGGCGCCGCGCGGCGTCCGGCGCAGCAGCTCGACGACGCGGGCGAGCCGTGCCCGCGCCGGGCCGTGACAGCGGTTCGAGCGCCTGCAGACGATCGCCAGCGCGCGGATACTCGTTCGCGTCGTGCTGGGAACCCAGCCGCTCTCGCCGCGCACCGGATACGCGCCGTCGAGGACGAGCGCGTCGAGGCGGTCGCCGTGACGATACGCGTAGGACTGGCCGAGGTAGGTCCCGTAGGAGTCGCCGTACAGCTCGATCGACTCGAGCCCGAGCGCCTCGCGCACGGCGTCGAGGTCATCGGCAGCCGCCGAGGTGCGATACGAGACGAAGTCGTCGCCCAGGGTGCGCGCGCACCGGCTGACGCCATGGGCGACGCTGCCGCGGCCCTGCTGGAGGCCGGGCAGTCGATCGGGACGCGAGTGCCCGGTGCCCCGCATGTCGACCGTGACCAGGTCGCGGCGCTCGAGCAGCGGCCCCAGCATGTGGATGTAGTAGACGGCGCTGGCGATCGAGCCGTAGCCCGGCCCGCCCTCGACCGCGAAGATCGTCCCCAGCGAGGGACGGGTGCGGTCGGTTCGCTCGCGGACCGCGAACGTGATCGGGATGCTGCCGCTCGACGGGTCGGCGCGCTCGAGCGGCACCCAGAGCCTCCCGCAGCGCAGCCGCTTCGGGCGGATCTTCTTCGGGCAGTCGCCGAGCTCGACATCGCGGGCCTCGGGGTCCGTCGCGTTCCGGCTGGCGGCGGTAGTGGAGCCGGCGTCGATCGCGATCGCGGTCACGAGAACTGCTGCCATGCCCCTGCGCATGGCTCATATTCTGGCGCGCTTGGCCGTCGGACGGAGGCCGAGCGAAATCGATTGGATCCCGTCCGTGACCCGTGAGCGCCTCTCCGTCGCCGAAGCCCGCCGCCTGGCGCTCGCGTCGCAGGGGTTCGCCGATCCCCGCCCGACCTGCGAGCCGGACGGGTGGGACCTGCGCCGGGTGCTCACGCACGTCGGGTTGCTCCAGATCGACTCGGTGAACGTGCTCGAGCGGGCCCATTACCTGCCGGCGTTCAGCCGCCTCGGGCCCTACCGCCGCGAGCTTCTCGACCGGCTCTCTCACCGCGCGCCCCGGCGCCTGTTCGAGTACTGGGGACACGAGGCGTCGCTGCTGCCGGTCGACCTGCAGCCGCTGCTTCGCTGGCGGATGGAGCGTGCCGCCGACGATGCGTGGGGCGGGATGCGGCGGGTGGCCGAGCGGCGACCCGGGCTCGTCGCCGAGGTGCTCGCGCAGGTGCGCGACCGCGGCCCGATCGCCGCCTCGGAGCTGACCGCCGAGCGACCTCGCCGGTCCGGCCCATGGTGGGACTGGTCGGACTCGAAGCGGGCACTCGAGTGGCTGTTCTGGTCCGGCCAGGTGAGCTCGGCGCGACGCCGGCGCTTCGAGCGCCTCTACGACCTGCCGGAGCGGGTGCTGCCCAAGGCGGTCCTGGCGCGGCCGACGCCGCCCGTCGCGGAGGCGCAGCGCGAGCTCGTCAGGATCGCCGCCCGCTGCCTCGGGGTCGGCGCCGAGCGTGACCTACGCGACTACTTCCGCCTCCCCACCGCCGAGACGCGGGCGCGGGTGGCGGAGCTGGTGGAGGCCGGCGAGCTCCTGCCGGTCGAGGTCGAGGGCTGGGGCCGCACCGGCGGCTACCTCTCGGCGTCGGCGCGGATCCCGCGCCGAGTCGACGCCGCGGCCCTGATCGGCCCGTTCGACTCGCTGATCTGGGAGCGCAGCCGGGTCGAGCGGATCTTCGGCTTCGGCTACAGGCTGGAGATCTATGTCCCGGCGGCCAAGCGCCGCCACGGCTACTACGTGCTGCCCTTCCTCCTCGGCGACCGCTTGGTCGCCCGGGTCGACCTGAAGGCCGACCGCGCCGAGGGCGTGCTGCGGGTGCGCGCGCACCACCTCGAGGCCGGCGCGCCCTCGGAAACGCACGATGCGCTGCGAGCCGAGCTGGAGCGAATCGCCGCGTGGCTCGGCCACGAGCTCGAGCAGAAGATCTAAGTCGATCGCTATCATTGCTTCAGAAAGTGAAGCGATGCTCGCCGAGGCGGGCTCAGGCAAAGGACAACGACCCATGCAGCTGCTGCTCGTACCCCTCGACGACTCGATCCTCTTCCCCGGGATGACCGCGACGATCGCCGCCGACGTCGGCGACGCCGAGAAGGTCTTCCTGCTTCCCCGCCCCGACGGGTGAGTACGGGCGGGTCGGCACGATCGCCGAGGTGGTCGAGACCGGCCGCCTGCCGGGCGGCATCAACGCGGTCACGCTGACCGGCCTCGAGCGTGGCCGTGCCGGCACCGCCTCACCGGCGCCCGACGGCGAGCTCGCGATCGAGGTCGAGCCGCTGCCCGATGGGGTCTCCTCGGGCGAGCGGATCCGCGAGCTCGAGCGCGAGTACCGCGCCGTGGTTGAGGAGATCCTCGAGTTGCGCGGCGACGACGGGCGGGTGGCAGCCTTCCTGCGGTCGATCGCCGAGCCGGGGGCGCTTGCCGACACCTCGGGCTACAGCCCCGATCTCTCGCTGGCCGACAAGCAGCGTCTGCTGGAGACGGTCGACGTGACCGAGCGGCTCGAGCTGGCGCTGGAGCTGCAGCGCGATCGCCTCGCCGAGCTCCAGGTGCGCCAGCGGATCCGTGACGATGTCGAGTCCGGCGCCCAGGCCCAGCAGCGCGAGTACTTCCTGCGCAAGCAGATGGAGTCGATCCGCAAGGAGCTCGGGGAGGACGACGGCTCGGTCGTCGACGAGTACGCGACGAAGATCGCCGAGTCGGCGATGCCCGACGCCGTCCGCGAGCAGGCGGAGCGCGAGCTCGGGCGGCTCGAGCGCACCGGCGAGGCCAGCGGCGAGGCGTCGATGATCCGCACCTACCTCGACTGGCTGCTCGGTGTGCCGTGGGGCGAGCGCTCGGACGAGAAGCTCGACCCGGTGGACGCACGCGAGGTGCTCGACGCCGACCACGCCGGCCTCGAGGACGTCAAGGACCGGATCACCGAGTACATCGCCGTCCGCGGGCTGCGCCGCGACCGCGGCCTCTCCGACGAGGGCCGGGGCGCGGGCGCGATTCTGACCCTGATCGGGCCACCCGGCACCGGCAAGACCTCGATCGGCGAGTCGATCGCCCGGGCGACCGGACGCGAGTTCGTCCGCATGTCGCTCGGCGGCGTCCGCGACGAGGCCGAGATCCGCGGCCATCGCCGCACCTACATCGGCGCCCTCCCGGGCCGCCTGGTGCGCGCGCTCAAGGACGCGAAGACGATGAACCCGGTGATCATGCTCGACGAGGTCGACAAGGTCGGCGCCGACTGGCGCGGCGACCCGAGCTCGGCCCTGCTCGAGGTCCTCGACCCGGCGCAGAACCACTCCTTCCGTGATCACTACCTCGACGTCGAGCTTGACCTCTCCGAGGTGCTGTTCATCGCCACCGCGAATGTCGCCGAGACGATCCCCGGGCCGTTGCTCGACCGGATGGAGGTGGTCCGCTTCGACGGTTACACGACCGACGAGAAGGTCGCGATCGCCCGCGGCTACCTGTGGCCGCGTCAGACCGAGCGCAACGGGCTGCGTCCTGAGGAGGTCGAGATCTCCGACGCGGTGCTGGAGCAGATCGTCACCGAGTACACCCGCGAGGCGGGCGTGCGCGGGCTCGAGCGCGAGCTCGGCAAGCTGCTGCGAAAGACCGCGACCGGAATCGCCTCCGGGCGGGCGGAGCCGCCGGTCGACATCGACCACGACGCCGTCCGCGAGGCGCTCGGCAAGCAGCGCTTCTTCCAGGAGGCGGCTGAGCGCACCGCCGTTCCGGGCGTCGCCACCGGACTCTCGGTCACCGGGGCCGGCGGCGACGTGCTGTTCATCGAGGCCACCTCGATGCCTGGCAAGGAGGGCTTCGTGCTCACCGGCCAGCTCGGCGATGTGATGAAGGAGTCGGCGAGGATCGCGCTCTCATACGTCCGTGGCCATGCGGAGGCCGTGGGACTCGAGGACTCGGAGTTCTCCGAGCGCGAGTTCCACATCCACGTCCCCGCGGGGGCGATCCCCAAGGACGGCCCCAGCGCCGGGATCACGATGACCACGGCGCTGGTGTCGTTGCTCACCGGCCGGCCGGTCAGGCACACGGTCGGGATGACCGGCGAGCTCACCCTCCAGGGCCGGGTGCTGCCGATCGGGGGGCTGAAGCAGAAGGTGCTCGCCGCGCACGCGGCGGGGCTCACCGACGTGGTGATACCCGAGCGCAACCGCGCCGACCTCGAGGACGTTCCCGACGAGGTCCGCGAGCAGCTGCGCTTCCACCCAGTGCTGTCGATCGAGGAGGTGCTCGAGCTGGCCCTGGAGCCTGCGGCGGCCCCGCGGCAGGCGCTCGCGGCGTGAGCGCCGCCAGCATGCTTGCCCGAGCAACTAATTTTCGCTATACTTTGTGAAGCCAGGGGTCGTTGGGCAGGGGTACGTAAACCGATAACGAGGGGTGAAAGATGCCTCGCCAGAGGGGCGCTGCCGACCAGCGCCAAGTACGCCGCAAGCGCGGCGCGCACGACAACAACAAGACTTCGGGTGCGCGTGCCCAGCACCGCACCGACACGCATGCCGTCGCCGAGCCGACGACGGACAGCCTGCAGCTGTTCATCAACCAGGCGATGCGCTACCCCCTGCTCACCGCCGCCGAGGAGATCGATCTGGCGCAGCGGATCGAGCGCGGTGACCTGGAGGCGAAGGAGCGCCTGATCAACTCCAACCTGCGGCTGGTGATCAAGTTCGCCCGCCGCTACCAGGGCTTCGGGCTGCCGCTCGGCGACCTGGTTCAGGAGGCGATGCTGGGGCTGATCCGCGCGGCGGAGAAGTTCGACTGGCGGCGGGGCTACAAGTTCTCCACCTACGCCGTGCTCTGGATCAAGCAGTCGATCCAGCGCGGGCTCGACAACACCGGTCGCCCGGTGCGGATCCCGGCGCACATCGCCCAGCGCGAGCGCACCGTCAACCGGACCACCTCGGAGCTCGCGGTGAAGCTCAATCGCGAGCCCACCGACGAGGAGGTCGCGAAGAAGGCTCAGCTGCCGCTTGACGAGGTGATGGCCGTCCGCGACCTGACCAGGGTGACGACCAGCCTCGACATGCCCGTCGGCGAGGGCGACACGACGCTGGGCGAGCTCCACGCGGAGAGCACCGCCGACCTCGAGGACGAGGTATTCGAGCGCGAGCAGGAGGAGGCCGTCGGCACCGCGCTGGCGAGGCTCCCGGACGCCGAGCGCCAGATCATCGAGGCGCGCTTCGGCACCGGGGGCAGGCCGGAGCTCTCGATCCGCGAGGCGGCACGGGCCCTCGGCGTGACCCAGAACAGGGCGCGCGAGCTCGAGGCCCGGGCGCTCGCCCGGCTGGCCACCGACGGCTCGCTCTCGGGCTGGCGCGCCGCGGCCTGACCGCGAGGGCTCAGAACCTGGTCACATCGAGGGCGCTGCGCGCGGTGTCGATGCGCAGCCCGTCCCCTGGACGGGTGCCGCCGAACGGCGCCGCGCTGACCGCCACGAGGTTCACGTAGAGGCTGCGCCCGGGAGCCCGGCGGACGGTGGCGACACCGTACTTGCTCGAGGTCTGCGGGCCCTCGTCAGGGAGGCAGTTGAAGCCGGTGAACTTCGACAGGTGTCCCTTCCAGGTGACGCTGCCCGCCGCCGTCCCGCCCGGCTCCGTCTGGTCGGGCCGATCGGCGAGGAAGATCCTGGTCGAGATCCTCGCCGGTCCGCCGAGGCCCGCGGCGTCCGTCACCAACCGCCCGCGGACGAGGATCTGCTCGCCCTCCCGGAGCCCGGGCAGCTCGTGCGAGAGGACGACGGTCTGCTGCTTGGCGATCGGCACCGCCGTGCACAGGCATGCCGCCTGGCGCTCGGCGGCCGGCTCCGGGGCATCGCCCGGGCGAAAGCGCACGACCCGGATTCCCGCCATGTCCTGGACCACGGTCGGCGTCTTCTCGTTCTGGCCGACGAGCAGCACGTCGCCGGGCCTCGCGTCCGGGTGCCGGGCGCTGACGACGAGGTTGACGTGCGCCGGGCCCCGCCACGGCAGCCCGCCGGCGGGGACGCGCAGCTCGGCGTCGCCGAAGGTGACCACGGCGTGATGGCGCCGGTGGCTGATCGCCTGGCGCCAGGGCCCTTGGCCGAGCTCGAGGGCCTGGCCACGCTTCGCCTCGACGACCCCCGGATCGGCGGCGAGCAGCAGCGTGGCCTCGACCTTTGGTGAGTACGAGTAGGCGTTGCCGATCCTGCCCGGGTGGTTCGCGTCCTCGGCATCCGTGGTCAGCTCGAGCTCGGCGAAGGCGAGCAACCGGTCGCCGGCGGCGAGCTCCGGCAGCGGCGTCTCGGTCCGGGTCTGCGGGCCGAACGAGAGCGCCACCCGGCGCCCTTTGCCGGCCGCGGTGACGATCGGCACGGTCTCCAGCAGCTCCGGCTTGTTCGCCGTCGCGCCGACCACGATCGAGGGCTCGGACCGCGGCTGCCCGCCACCGCGCCCTCCGCCACCGCCGCGTCCACGTCCGCCACCGCGCCCTGCGCCTCGTCTCGGTTGCGGGGTCATCGGCGCGACTCTATTCGTCCGCCCTGCCCGTCAGTGGGCCAAGGCCTTGATCGCGATCAAGGCGACACCGATCGCCAGCGCCGCCGCGGTGACGAGGGCGGTTCGCAGGGTCGAGAGCCCGGCGAGGCGGTTGGCGACCAGCGTGTAGAAGCCGATCACCCCGAGCCCGAGCCAGGGGGCGATGTCATAAGCCGCCTCGACCTCGATCACGTCCAGCTCGACGCCGACGAACGGGATCAGCGGCACCAGAGCCGCCAGGGTTCCGGCGGCGATGTCGCTCGTCTGCTCGACGACCTCGGCTCGGTTCGGATGCCGCCGCTCGCGGATCACGGCAGCGATGTACTCGGCGTAGCCCTCGGCGAGCATCGCCGCGATCACCGAGGCCACGCCGGCCGCGATCACCTCGTCGGCCTCCGAGCCGGCGTCCTCGAGGACGAGGATCACCGCGAGCGCGATGATCGAGCCGTAGACCGCTCTCGCGGCGCGCTGGGCGACCCGCTCGACTCGCATCTGCGGCATTCTCTTACGTTCGCCGATGGAAGCGGAGACGCCGCCTCAGCGGCTGCGTACGAGCAGGGTCTGAATCGCCCGCCCGAGCGGGCCGCGCTCGTCGTACAGGGCGGTGTCGGCGAGCCCGATCCCGTTCGGCTGCGGGATCGTGATTGCGTCGAGCCCGACCCACCGGGGCCCTCGGGTGAGCTCGGTTGAAACGAAATCGCCCCCTTCGGGGACATAGAAGGCAGCGGACATCAGCGCACTAACCTAGGAGACGAGCGATGGAGAAGGTCGACAAGACGGAGGCGGACTGGAGGGCCGAGCTCTCGCCCGAGGAGTACCACGTGCTCCGCGAGCAGGGCACGGAGCGAGCCTTCTCGGGCGCCTACTGGGACAACAAGGAGGACGGCGTCTATCGCTGTCGCGGCTGCGGAGCAGAGCTGTTCAGCTCCGACACGAAGTTCGACTCGGGCACCGGGTGGCCGAGCTTCTTCGACCCGATGGAGCACGACACGGTGGAGACCCGGCCCGACAACAGCATGTTCATGCGCCGCACCGAGGTCGTCTGCAAGCGCTGCGGGGGACATCTCGGGCACGTGTTCGACGACGGCCCGAACCCCACCGGGCTGCGCTACTGCATCAACTCCTGCTCGCTGGACTTCAATCCGAAGGGATGAGCGGAGGTGCGCCGGCGCGCACCAACGCCTCCGGCAGACGCACGCTGCCGTCGGCCTGCTGGCCGTTCTCGACCAGCGCGATCAGAGTCCGGGCGATCGCGACCGCGGTCCCGTTGAGCGTGTGCAGGACCTCGGCCGGCGCCTCAGGCTCCGGGCGGAATCGGGCGCCCAGGCGCCGCGCCTGGTAGTCGGTGGTGTTCGAGCACGAGGTCAGCTCGCGGTAGCGGCCCTGGCTCGGGATCCAGGCCTCGCAGTCGAACTTGCGGGCCGCCGGGGCCCCGAGGTCGCCGACCGCGATGTCGACCACGCGGTAGGGGAGCTCGAGCGCGCCCAGGATGCCTTCCTCGATCGCGAGGATGCGCTCGTGCTCCGCGCCCGAGTCCTCCGGGCGCACGAACGAGAACATCTCCACCTTGTCGAACTGGTGGACGCGGAAGATCCCGCGCGTGTCCTTGCCGCCGGCGCCGGACTCGCGGCGAAAGCAGGTCGAGATCCCGGCATAGCGCCGCGGCAGGTCGCCGGCCGCGAGGATCTCGTCGGCGTGCAGCGCCGCCAGCGAGACCTCGGAGGTGCCGACGAGGAACAGCTCGTCGCGCTCGACCTCGTAGATCATCTCGCGCTCGCCCGGGAAGAAGCCGGTGCCGTAGAGCGGGCCCTCGCGCACGAGCACCGGCGGGACCACGGGCTCGAACCCCTCCGCGCGCACCGTCTCCACGGCGAGGCGGATCAGCGCCAGCTCGACCATCACCAGGTCGCCCAGCAGGTACGCGAACCGGGATCCCGACGCGGCGGCGGCCTTCTCGACCTCGATCCAGCCGTGCTCGAGTCCGAGCTCGAGGTGATCGCGGACCTCGAAGTCGAAGGCCGGGGGCTCGCCCACCTCGCGCACGGTGAGCGCGTCGTCGGGACCGCCGTCGGGCGCCTCCGGATGCGGGAGGTTGGGCAGGGTCGCGGCGAGGGCGTCGCGGCGCTGCTCGACCGCGGTCAGCTCGGACTGCATCCGCTTGAGCTCGGCCGCCACCCCCTGGACCCGCTCGATCACCTCGCCGGCGTCCTCGCCGGCCCGCTTGCGCGCCGCGATCTCGTCCGAGGCCGCGTTCTGGGCGGCCCGGCGGCCCTCGACCTCGGGCAGCAGCTCGCGCCGGCGGGCGTCGAGGGCGAGCAGCTCGTCGAGGGCCTCGGCGGCACCGCGCCGCTCCAGCGCGGCCCGGGCGGGTCCCGGGTGCTCGCGAATCGCGCGCAGGTCGAGCACCTTGCGGGCGCCGCCGCGCGTTAGCCGCCGCCCGCGGCGGCCTGTTGCTCTTCGGACTGGATCTCGCTGGCGTCGCCGGGCTGCGGCGGGCGGTCGACCTCGTCGCCGGAGTAAGCGGCGACGAACTCGGCGACCGCCTCCGCCTCGTCGCCGACGAGGATGTTCTGCGGCATGATCGCCCCGGAGAAGCCGCCGTTGCGGATCGCGTAGAGGACGTCCTCGGCGCTCTCCATGCGCTCGTTGAGGTTGGGGCCCTGGTTGCGCAGCGCCCGGTTGGCCGAGCCCTGCGCGCCGGCCGCCTTCAGCGAGTGGCACCCCGAACAGCGCTCGGCGAACAGCACCGCGCCGGCGTAGTTCGGATCGTCCTCGGCTAGCTGGATGCCCTCGGTGCCACAGGCGCCGAGGGCAAGCGCGGCCACGGCCGCAGCTGTGGAGGCGAGAAGGGGTCGCACCGCGGCGGCATCATACTTTTTGGCCCCGTGGCCGCGCCGACGCCCGATCAGCTCCGCAAGGTGATGGCGCACGCGCCGACCGCCGTCACGATCGTCACCGCCGCGGGCGACGCCGGGCCCGCCGGGGCGACGGCGAACGCGGTCGCCTCGCTGTCGCTCGATCCGCCGCTCGTCCTCGCCTGCCTCGACCGCGGGTCGCGGACGCTCGAGATCCTCCGCGCCGGGCGCGCCTTCGGGGTCAGCGTGCTCGGCGCCGGTCACGAGCAGCTCGCGCGCGGGTTTGCCAGCAAGGCGCCGCACACCGAGAAGTTCCGTGAGGTCGCGTTCAGCGAGCGCGAGGGCGTGCCGATCCTCGACGGGGCGCTCGCCTGGGTCGCCTGCTCACTGCGCGACCTGCACCCGGGCGGCGATCACGAGATCGCGGTCGGCGAGGTCCTCGCGGCCGGCGGCGACGGCGGCGTCCCGCTGGTCTTCTTCGGCGGCCGCTACCGGCCGCTCGATTGACGGCGATGCTCGGCCGGGACCGGCAGGCGGTGCGCCTCGCACCACTCGATCAGCTCGCGGCGGGCGGCCTCGGCGGGGCTCTCGGTGCGCCGGCCGGCGCGGCGATCCCGGGCCTGGGTTGAGTTGGTGCGCTGTTCGGGCATCTGTTCACACAACCGACCACCCGCGCGGAAGTAGCGGCGTTAAGGAATCTCGAGCCCGCTCAGAGCAGCGCGTCGCCGGTCCCGGCCGCGCGCAGGGCGAGCCCGAGGACGACGAGCGCCGAGACCGCCATGATCCCGGTCTCGCGGCGGACGATCGCGAGCGCGAAGCGGCGCTGGCGGTCCTTCGGCAGTGAGTCGAAGTCGACGCCCTCCAGCTCGCGCCCCGCGGCCCCGACGCGGGCCGCCTCGGCCAGCAGAGTGACCAGCAGGGGCGTCAGCCCGTAGACGTAGTGGAGGCTGTCCGGGGCCTCGTTGCCGAGCAGCACCAGGACGCTGCCGGCGAGTACCTGAAGCACCACGGCGGCCTGCGCCGCCCGCAGCAGGTACCAGAAGGCGACGCTCGGTCGGCGGCGCAGCCAGGCGATCCCGCCCCAGCCACCGGCGAGCGCGTTGGTGGCGAGGACGGCGATCCCGAGGGTCAGGTGGACCGCTTCCACCGGCGGATCAAATCAGGCGCGCGGTCGGGATCTTCGGCTTTCTGATGCGGAAGCTCACTATGTAGCAAACCTGCACAAGGTCGGATACAACTCGGGTTGCGTGCTTCAGAGCTACCTGCCCGTCCTCGTGTTCGTCGCGCTCGGTGCGATCGTCGGCAGCGCCTTCGCACTGCTGAACGCGGTCGTCGGCCGCAAGCGGATGAGAAGCCGCGCGGCCAAGGCCGATCCCTACGAGTGCGGGTTGCCGAGCGAGATCTCGCGCACCTTCCGCTTCGGGGTCAGCTTCTACATGATCGCGATGCTGTTCATCCTCTTCGACATCGAGGTCGTGTTCCTCTACCCGGTGGGCGTGATCCTGGCCGGCGCGGACTCCGTCTTCGTGCTCGTCGAGCTGCTGATCTTCGTCGCCCTGCTGCTGGTCGCGCTGATCTACGTCTGGCGCCGAGGTGCGCTCGATTGGAGGTGAGGCGCGAGAAGCTGCGCGGGCTCGCGCCGCTCGCCGAGCCGGGCTCTCCCGAGCACCTGCGGGTGCGCCAGCTGCGCGCCCGCGACCTCCTGCGCGGCGACCTCGACGACGCCGAGCTGGAGGAGCACGTGTCGCAGTCCGTGCTCACGACCTCGCTCGAGAAGCTGCTCGCCTGGGGCGCGACGAACTCGATGTTCCCGATGACCTTCGGGCTCGCGTGCTGCGCGATGGAGATGATCGCCGTGGTGGGGTCGCCGCGAAACGACCTCGCCAGGTTCGGCGCCGAGGCGCTGCGGGCTTCGCCGCGCCAGGCCGACCTGATCATCCTCTCGGGGCGTGTGTCGATCAAGATGGCTCCCGTCGTCCGGCGTCTCTACGACCAGATGCTCGAGCCGCGCTGGGCGATCTCGATGGGCGCGTGCTCGTCGTCGGGCGGGATGTTCGCCAACTACGCGGTCGTCCAGGGTGCCGACAAGTTCATGCCGATCGACGTCCACGTCCCAGGCTGCCCGCCCCGGCCCGAGGCGCTGATCTACGGCTTCAACAAGCTCCAGCGCCAGATCATGGGCAACCCCGACCTCGGCTGGCGCCGCCGCTACAAAGCGATCGGCACCGAGGAGTGGGCGCGCGACGACGTGATCGCCGGCCAGCCGTCCGCGGCTGCCGAAGCCGCCTACGCGCGCGCGCGCCAGGCGGTCGCGGAGTCGGCGGAGTCGACCGGTCCCGAGGGCCCGGGCGCCCCGCCGCTGCGCGGGGCGGGAACGCGGTAGCGGTGGCTCCGGACGCGCCCGGGCTCGAGCTGATCGCCGGCGAGCTTCGGGAAGCGCACCCCGACAGCGTGCTCGGCACCTACCACGAGCACGACCAGGCGTGCCTGATCGTCGATCCGGAGCTGATCCTGCCGGTGCTGCGCTGGTTACGCGACACGCCGGGCCAGGAGTACAGGTTCCTCGCCAGCGTTCACGGGGTCGACTACCTGCCGGCCGAGCCGCGCTTCGGCGTCCACTACGAGCTGCTCAACCGCGACCGGGTGGAGCGCATCCGGGTCCGGGCGGCGCTCGCGGACCCCGCCGGTGACCCGGCCGCCCCCGGAGGCGAAGCCGAGGAGCTCCCGAGCCTTGAATCCTGCGTGCCGCTCTTCCCGACCGCCGAGTTCCAGGAGCGCGAGGTCTACGACTTCTTCGGGATCGTCTTTCGCGGCCATCCCGACCTGCGCCGGGTGCTGCTGCCCGAGGTCTACGTCGGCTGGCCGCAGCGGCGCGACTTCCCGGTGGGCGGCGAGCCGGTGATCTTCACCCACAACGAACACCAGGTCCCCGGGTGGTCGCAGTGAGGCGGAGCGAAGCGAAGCCGAGCCGCGCCGCCGTTGAGGCGCTGACGTGACGGACCTGCACGAGCACGGCAGCGCGCCGGCCAGCGGCGGCGACGTGATCGCGGCGACCTCGGCGACGGTGGTCGGGGCGTCGCCGATCGAGCGCACCGAGGCCGGCGACGTGCTCGAGCCCGAGCACGAACTGCTGACGGTGAACATGGGGCCGCACCACCCCGCGACCCACGGGGTCCTGCGGCTGCTGGTCAGCCTCCGGGGCGAGGAGGTGCTCGACCTGAAGCCGGTGATCGGCTACGTGCACACCGGGATCGAGAAGTCGTGCGAGGACAAGAGCTACTGGAAGGTCATCCCCTTCGTCGAGCGGATGGACTACGTCTCCTACTTCTTCAACATGGAGGCGTTCTGCGGCGCGGTCGAGCGGTTGCTCGAGCTCGAGATCCCGCCGCGGGCCAAGTACCTGCGCACCCTCTTTCTCGAGCTCAACCGGATCCACTCGCACCTGATCTGGCTCGGCACGTCGGCGCTCGACCTCGGCGCGGTCTCGATGCTCTGGTACACGTTTCGCCAGCGCGACACGGTCCTCGACCTGTTCGAGATGGCGACGGGCCAGCGGATGCATACCCGCTACTTCCAGGTCGGCGGCGTCTTCGAGGACATCCCGGTCGGCTTCGAGCAGCGGACGCGCGAGTTCTGCGCCCAGATGCCGACCCGGATCGATCAGTACGCCGCACTGCTCGACCGCAACGAGATCTTTCTCCAGCGGACCAAGGGGGTGGGGATCGTCCCGCGCGAGCGGCTGCTCGATCTCGGGGTCACCGGCCCGCTGCTGCGGGCCGCCGGCGAGCCCTGGGACCTGCGCAAGGCGGAGCCGTTCCTCGCCTACGACGAGCTCGACTTCAAGATCCCGGTGGGCACGGTCGGCGACGGGTACGACCGCTTCCGCGTGCGGCTGGAGGAGATGCGCGAGTCGGTGCGGCTGATCGAGCAGTGCCTCGACGGGCTCCCGGAGGGACCGTGGATCGCCGACGACCGCAAGGTCGTGCTGCCGCCGCGCGACGAGCTCTCGACGTCGATGGAGTCGCTGATCCATCACTTCAAGCTGGTCACCGAGGGCTTCCGGGTGCCCCCCGGCGAGACCTACCATCCGATCGAGTCGCCGCGGGGGGAGCTCGGCTGCTACGTCCTCGCCGACGGCTCGGCGAAGCCGTGCCGCGTCCACTTCCGCGACCCCTCGTTCGTGAACCTCCAGATGCTCCGCGACATGTGCGTGGGCGGCTACGTGGCCGACCTGATCCAGAACCTCGCGATGCTCGACCCGATCCTGGGCGGGATCGACCGATGAGCTCCGAGCTCCAACAGCCCGCGCACCTCATCGAGCCGACGGACGATCTGACCGCCGAGGAGCGGCGGGAGCTGATCGCTTCGATGCGCCCGTCGGACGCCGAGGGCGTCCCCGAGCTGCACGAGGTCGAGATCCCCGACGAGCTGCGCGAGCAGATCGAGCGGACGATGTCGCGCTACCCGCAGCTTCGCTCGGCCTCGATCCCGGCGCTGTGGGCCGTGCAGCAGCGCTACGGCTGGTGCTCGCCGGACGGGATCCGCCAGGCGGCTGCGGTGATGGGCGTCACCCCCGCATACCTCCAGTCGGTTGCCTCGTTCTACGACCTGTTCGCCACCGAGCCGGTCGGCACCCACCGGGTGCTGGTCTGCACCAACATCTCCTGCTGGATGCGCGGCGGCGACGAGCTGCTCGAGGCGTTCTGCGAGGCCACGGGGGCCGACCACCACGAGGCGTCGCACCATGGCGCCTCCTCCGCCGACGGCGAGTTCTTCGTCAAGGGCTTCGAGTGCCTCGGCGCCTGCGACCTGGCGCCGATGGCCTCGCTGGACGCCCGCTACTACGGCCCGCTCACCGACGCCGACGCGCTCGCGGCGATCGAGTCGATGCGCTCGGGCGCCGAGCCGTTGCCCGACAAGGAGCTCAGCAGGCGCCCGGCCGCCGGCGGCCCCGAGCCCGACCCCGACCCGCGGCTGGAAGGGACCGACCTTGCCTGAGAGCGCGGCCAGGGAGACCCGCGTCCTCTTCCGCCACATCGACGAGCCCGGGCTCGCGACGATCGAGGGCTATCGCGGCCACGGCGGTTACACAGCGCTCGAGCGTGCGGCCCGCGAGCTCGACCCGACCGATCTGCTCGCCGCGTTCGAGGACTCGGGCCTGCGCGGCCGCGGCGGCGCGGGCTTCTCGATGGGGAAGAAGGGCTCGTTCCTGCCGCACGGGGACATGCGCAAGTACGTGTGCTGCAACGCCGACGAGTCCGAGCCGGGCGCGTTCAAGGACCGCGAGCTGATGATGAAGAACCCGCACCAGCTGATCGAGGGAGTCGCGATCGCGGCGATCGCGGTCGGCGCCGGGCAGGCGTTCATCTTCATCCGCGGCGAGTACTGGGAGATCGCGGACGTGCTCGACCGGGCGGTGGCCGAGGCATACGACGCCGACTACCTGGGGGCCAACGTCCTCAACACCGGCACGAAGGTCGAGCTCGTCGTCCATCGCGGCGCCGGCGCGTACATCTGCGGCGAGGAGACGGCGCTCCTCGACGCGCTCGAGGGCAAGCGCGGCAACCCGCGGCTGAAGCCGCCGTTTCCGGCCATCCAGGGCCTCTACGGCGGCCCGACGCTGATCAACAACGTCGAGACGCTCTCCAACCTCCCCCACATCGTCAACAACGGCGCCAACTGGTTCAAGGGCTTCGGCTCCGAGCAGTCGCCGGGGACCAAGGTGGTCTCGGTCTCCGGGTGCGTGCAGCGGCCGGGCAACTACGAGGTCGAGCTGGGGATCCCGTCGCGCGAGCTCATCTTCGGCCTCGCCGGCGGCCCCGCCGAGGGCCGGCGGGTGAAGGCCTGGTTTCCCGGCGGCTCCTCTTCGCCGGTGCTGACCGAGGACGAGCTCGACCTGCCGTACACCTTCGAGGCGATGGCCGAGGCCGGCTCGATGCTGGGCTCGGGCTCGATCATCGTCGCCGACGACACGGTCTCGATCCCGCACCTGGCGCTGCGCACGGCGCGCTTCTACCACCACGAGTCGTGCGGGAAGTGCACGCCCGTGCCGCGAGGGGACGAACTGGACCGTGAAGATGCTCGAGCGGATCACCCGCGGCGAGGCGACCCCGATGGACCTCGACATCATCGCCTCGGTGCAGGAGAACATCATCGGCCACTGCCTCTGCGTGCTCGGCGACTCGATGGCGATGCCGGTGGGCGCGATGGTGAGCAAGTTCCGGGGCGAGTTCGAAGCCGCGATCGAGGCGGCCCGCGAACCCGGCCCGGGCGAGTTCGACGCCTCCCCGATCGACCGGCCGCTGACCACGGGGGTCGTGGCGTGACCGAGGACCGCCAGGTGACCCTGGTCGTCGACGGCGTCGAGGTCACCGCTCCCGAGGGCGAGATGCTGGTCGACGCCGCGAAGGGCGGCGACGTCGAGATCCCGGTCTTCTGTTACGAGCCGAAGCTCGGCGGACCGGTCGGCGCCTGTCGCATGTGCCTGGTGGAGATCGAGGGGATCCCGAAGCTCCAGACCGCCTGCTCGACCCCGATCCGCGACGGGATGGTCGTCTATACGCGCACCGACCGCGTGCAGGAGGCCCAGAACGCGGTGGTCGAGTTCCTGCTCGTCAACCACCCACTCGACTGCCCGGTCTGCGACAAGGGCGGGGAGTGCCCGCTGCAGGACATCGCCATGGGCTGGGGCCCGGGACGCAGCCGGGTGAGCGACCCGAAGCGCCACTTCCGCAAGCCGGTGCCGCTGTCGCCGCTGGTGCGCATCGATCGCGAGCGCTGCATCCTCTGCTACCGCTGCGTGCGCTTCTCCCAGGAGGTCGCCGAGGACGAGCAGCTACAGCTGCTCGAGCGCGGGGCTTCGAGCTATGTCGGCACGTTCGACGACCGCCCCTACATCGCCCCGTTCCACGGGAACATCATCGAGCTCTGTCCGGTCGGCGCCCTCACCGCCGAGGCCTACCGGTTCCGCGCCCGGCCCTGGGAAATCGAGGACTCGGGCTCGATCTGCACCCTCTGCCCGAGCCAGTGCAACGTCATGTTCACGGTCCGCGACGAGCGTGTGCAGCGGGTGCTCGCCCGCGACAACCACGAGGTCGACAACGGCTGGCTGTGCGACAAGGGCCGCTTCGGCTTCGGGATGATCTCGTCGGAGGAGCGAATCACCGAGCCGCGGCTCGGCGGCAACCGCGCGGACTGGGAGACGGCGCTGGCGACCGCGGCCCAGCGGCTGGGATCGGGCGAGCGGCGGATCGCCGCCATCGTCGGCGGCCAGGCGTCGAACGAGGAGGCCTATCTGGTCCAGCGGATCGTCCGCGGGGCGCTCGGGTCGCCGCACGTGACCGCGCTCGACGAGCTCGATGGCGGGGTGGCCGCGCTCTCGGCCGCCGAGCTCGGCGCTCCGATCGCCGCGATCGACTCGGCCGAGTCGGTGCTCCTCATCGGCGCCGACCCGCTGAACGCGATGCCGATTCTCGACCTGCGGCTGCGCAAGGCAGTCCGCCACTCCGAGCTGCGCCTCGTGATCGCCTCCGACCGCCCGACCGCGCTCGACGGCGGCGCCGAGGAGACCGCGCGCTACGCGCCGGGCGACGCGGCAGGGTTCCTCGCGGCGCTCGCGGCCGAGCTCGGCCCCGGATCGACGCTCGACAGCCCCCACCAGGCCGACGCCGAACGGCTCGGCGGCGAGCTGCGCCCGGGCAAGACCCTCGTCATCTGGGGCGAGCGCCTCGGTCGTGGGCCCGACGGCGCCCAAGCGCTGGAGTCCCTGCTCGCGATCTCCACCGTCCTTCATTGCTCGAGCGACACCGGCGGTCTCTTCTCGGTTCCGGAAGGCGCCAACGCCCGCGGCATCCGCGAGGTCGGCTGCCTGCCGGGCGCCGGCCCGGGCTTCGCCGCGGTCGACCCGGGCCGCGATCTCGACGGGATCAAGGCGGGGCTCACGAACGGCGACCTCGACGGCGTCATCCTCCTTCACGCCGACCCGGTGCGCGACCTGCCCGACGGCCCCGGCTGGGCCAAGGCGCTCAACAACTCGCGCACCGTCCTCGCGATCTCGAGCTTCGACGACGCCTCCACCAAGGCCGCCGACGTCGTCCTCCCCGCCGAGGCCTACGCGGAGAAGGAGGGCACGGTCACGCACCCCGACGGCCGCCTGCAGCGCCTGCGCCCGGCCGTGCCGCGCCCGGACCAGGTCCGCCCCGTCTGGCAGGTCCTCGCCGAGCTCGCGGCCGCGCTCGGCCACGAGACGGGGATCGACTCCGTCCCCGAGGCACTCGCCGCGATCGCCTCCGAGGTCCCCTTCTACGCCGGGCTCACCCTCGAGGAGATCGGCGGCGCCGGAGTTCGCTGGCAGGAACGGCCGCAGGCCGAAGCGTGGGCGATGCCGGGGGGTGGCCCGTCGGAGGCAAGCCGCGCTGAGGACGGTGCGGAAGAAAACGGGCGAGCAGTGGCCGCGGCTCGCGCAGTCTCCTCCGACCCACCCCCCGGCACCGCCCGTGGGCTCCGACTGGGGACCTACCGCGATCTCTGGGCTGATGAGACGACGGATCGGAACGTGGCGCTGCGGTTCCTGGCCGCGGAACAGCGGGTCGAGCTGGCGCCCTCGGATGCGGAGGCCCTGGGATTGAAGGACGGGGACGAGGTGGACGTGAGGTCGAACGGGTCGAGCGTCAGGGCCCGGGTGGCGCTGCGCGAGCGGACGCGTCCCGGAGCGGCCTTCCTGATCGAGGGAACCGCGGCGGACAACGCCAATCTGCTCAACGGCGCCGAGACGGTGGAGATCGAGAAGCGGTGATCCTGGCCGACGTCAACTTCGCCGAGGCCACCTGGATCATGGTCGTCAAGTCGATCGTGATCTTCCTCGTCGTGTTCATGATCGTGCCCGTCCTGACGGTGGTCGAGCGCAAGCTGATCGGCCGCTTCCAGCACCGCTACGGCCCCAACCGGGTCGGGCCCCACGGGATGATGCAGCCGCTCGCCGACATCCTCAAGCTCGCCGGCAAGCAGATGTTCCGCCCCGACGCCGCGATCCCGTTCCTGTTCGCGCTCGGGCCGGCGCTGGTGATCTTCTCCGGGATCACGACGATCGCGATCCTGCCGTTCGGCGACGTCAAGGACGGGGTCGGCTTCTACGGCATCGACGTCCCCATCGGCGTCCTCTACTTCTTCGCGTTCGGCTCGATCTCGTTCTACGGCCTGCTCCTCTCGGGCTGGTCGTCGGGCTCCAAGTACAGCTTCCTCGGCGCGATGCGCTCGGCGGCGCAGCTGATCTCGTACGAGATCGCGATGGGGCTCTCGCTGCTGGGAGCGATCATGATGGCCGGCTCGCTCTCGCTGGTCTCGATCGTCGAGGCCCAGGACGAGGTCTGGTACATCGTCCCGCAGTTCGTCGGCTTCCTCGTCTTCATGCTCGCCGGGTTCGCCGAGACCAACCGGGCCCCGTTCGACCTCCCGGAGGCCGACGCCGAGCTCGTCCAGGGCTTTCAGACCGAGTACGGGGGCACCCGGTTCGCGTCGTTCCTGCTCGCCGAGTACCTGGAGATGTTCGTCGTCTCTGGAATCGCGGTCTCCTTCTTCCTCGGCGGCTGGATGGGCCCCGGCCCGGGGTGGCTCGACCCGATCTGGATGATCGCCAAGATCCTCTGCCTGATCCTCGTCTTCATCTGGGTGCGGGCGACCCTGCCGCGGCTGCGCTACGACCAGCTGATGTCCCTCGGGTGGAAGGTCCTGCTGCCCCTCGCGACCCTGAACATCCTCGTCACCGCGGTCCTGGTGGTGGCGACATGAACGAGGAACGAGCAACGAGCAACGAGCAACGGTTCCCATACCTGGAGAACGAGGCCGAGGTGGTGTCGGTCCAGCGCGGCCCCGACCCGGGCGGCGCCAAGGGCGCTTACCGCGCCTTCGGCGAGACCCTGCGCGGGCTGAAGACGACGATGGCGCGGCTGATCGAGGGCCCGGTGACGATCCAGTACCCGGAGGAGAAGACGCCCGTCTACCCGCGCTTTCGCGGGCGGCACAAGCTGCACCGCTTCGAGGACACCGGGCTCGAGAAGTGCGTCGGCTGCTCGCTGTGCGCGGCCGCCTGCCCCGCCGACTGCATCCGCGTGGTCGCGGCCGAGAACGACCCGGCCGACCGGGTCTCGGCCGGCGAGCGCTACGCGGCCGTATACGAGATCAACCTCGCCCGCTGCATCTTCTGCGGCTACTGCGAGGTCGCGTGCCCGTTCGACGCGATCACGATGGGCCACGAGTACGAGCTGGCGGACTACAACCGCAGCGACCTGATCTTCACGAAGGAAATGCTCTTGGCAGAGCCAATCGAGCGCACGCCCCTTCGTCGGGAGGGTGAGTGACGAGTTGCTAGTTGCTAGTTGCTCGTTGCTCGGCTGATGGTCGAGGTCGCGTTCTTCGCCGGCGCGATCGGGGCCTTGGGCGGCGCGATCGCGGTGATCGCGCTCCGCAACCCCTTCTACAGCGTGCTCGCCCTGATCGTGCACCTGATCTCGCTCGCCGGCCTGTTCCTGATCCTGCACGCCGAGTTCATCGCCGCGGCGCAGATCGTCGTCTACGCCGGGGCGGTCATGGTGCTCTACCTGTTCGTGGCCGCCTATGTCGGCGGCGCACAGGAGCCGCTCTGGGAGTCGATCCCGGGCCAGCGTGTGCTCGCACCGTTGCTGGCGGTGGCGCTCTTCGTCGAGGTGTCGATCGCCGTGATCGGCACCTCGCTGGCCTCGATCGAGTCGGAGGGCCCGACGATCGAGGCCGGCTTCGGCTCCCCGGGCTCGATCGGGCGGCTCCTGCTCGAGCGCTTCCTGATCGCCTTCGAGGCCGCCTCGATGCTGCTGCTGATCGCCGCCGTCGGGGCGATCGTGCTCGCCGGGCGGAAACGGAACGACTCCGGCACGTCCTCCGCTTCGCGTCCGGGCGCGCCGGGTACCAGCCGCGAAGAAGCCGCCTGACGATGGACGTCTCCTGGTACCTGGTCCTCTCCGCGCTCTTGTTCGCGACCGGTGCCTGCGGGGTCCTCATCCGCCGCAGCCCGCTGGTGATCCTGCTCTGCCTGGAGCTGATGCTGAACGCCGGCAACCTCGCCCTGGTCGCCTTCTCGCGCTCGACCGGCAACGAGGAGGGTCAGGTGTTCGCGCTCGTGGTCATGGTCGTCGCCGCGTGCGAGGTCGTCGTCGGCCTCGGCCTGATCGTCGCCATGTTCCGCCGCCGGATCAGGCTCGACGTTGACGAGATCCGGGAGCTGCGCGGGTGAGCGCCACGACGTGGAGCTGGCTGGTGCTCGGGTTCCCGCTCGCGGGCAGCATGGTGATCGCGTTCGGGCGCGCCGCGATGCCCGGCAGGACGTCGGCGTGGGTCGGCACCGCCTCGATCGCGCTCGCCTTCGTCTGCTCGCTCGGCGCCCTGATCGCCCTGCTCGACCACCCGGTGGAGGAGCGCCAGCTCAGCGACTCGCTCTACACCTACGCCTCGGCCGGCGGGCTCGAGGTCCAGCTCAACATCCTGGTCGACCCGCTCTCGGTCTACATGTGCCTCGTGGTCACCGGGGTCTCCGCGCTGATCCACCTCTACTCGCTCGCGTACATGGGCTCCGACCGCGGCTACGCGCGCTTCTTTTCCTACCTCAACTTCTTCGTCTTCTCGATGCTGCTCCTGGTCCTGGCCGGGAACTTCGCCCTCCTGATCGTCGGCTGGGCGTTCGTGGGCTTCGCCTCCTACGCGCTGATCAGCTTCTGGTACCGGCGCGAGACCGCGACCGAGGCCGGGATGAAGGCGTTCGTGATCAACGTCGTCGGCGACATCGGCCTCGTCCTCGCCGCCTTCTTCGTCTTCCGCGAGCTCGGCACCCTCGACTACCTGGCGAGCTTCGACGCCGCCCGCGAGAGCTTCTCCACCAACCAGGGAGTGGTGATCGCGATCTGCCTGCTGATCTGCGTCGGCGCCTTCGCCAAGTCGGCCCAGATCCCGCTGCACACCTGGCTGCCCGACGCGATGGAGGGCCCGACCCCGGTCTCGGCGCTGATCCACGCAGCGACCATGGTCACGGCCGGCGTCTACCTGATCGCGCGCATGTTCCCCTACTTCGAGCTGGCGCCGACGGCCGCCGACGTCGCCGCCTTCGTCGGCCTCGCCACCCTCCTGATCGCGGCGACGATCGCGCTCGCGGTCACCGACCTGAAGCGGATCATCGCGTACTCGACCATGAGCCAGATCGGCTACATGGTCATGGGGGTGTCGATCGGCGCCTACGCCGGCGGGATGTTCATGCTCATGGCGCACGCCTTCTTCAAGGCGCTGCTGTTCATGGCCGCCGGCTCGGTGATCGCGGCGATGGCCAACAACCAGAACATCGACCGGATGAGCGGCTTTCGCCGCGCGCTGCCGTTCACCTCGGGCCTGCTGATCGTCGGCTGCCTGGCACTGGCCGCGTTCCCGGGCACCTCCGGGTTCTTCTCCAAGGACGAGATCCTCGCCTTCGCCGCGAACCGCGGCGGCATCTACTGGATCTGCGCGATCGGCGGCTACCTCGGCGCGCTGATGACCGCCTTCTACTCGTTCAGGATCGGCTTTCGGGTGGTCGCCGGCCCGCCCTGCGACGAGGCCAAGGAGCTCGAGGGCGGGCAAATCCACCACGCCGCGCCGACCAACCCTCACACCGGCGAGGCCGAGGACACCGACGTCGGCTTCCCGGGCCCCGAGCACCACATCGCCGAGCGCGAATGGCCGATGCGGGCGGCGATGGCGGTGCTCGGCTTCGGCGCCCTGTTCGCGGGCCTGATCCAGGTCCCCGGTGTCGACCACGTCGTCACCAGCTTCCTCGACGGGACCTTCGAGAGCTCGGCCCTCTACCACGAGGAGCCCTCCACGGCTGACTCGTGGCTCGGGCTGGCGGTCGGCGGCTCCATCGCGATCGCCGGGGTCTGGCTTGCGTACCTCTGCTACGTGCGGCGCCCCGGAGTCACCGTACGGCTCGCCGAGCGCTTCCGCGGCCTCCACGGGTTCCTGCTCCACAAGTGGTACTTCGACGAGCTCATCGACGCGCTCGTCTACCGGCCGGCGATCGCGATCGGGCGCTTCTCCAACGCGATCTTCGAGCGCTACGTCGTCCAGGGGATCGTCTCCGGGGCGGTCGGGGTGGTCAGGGGCGCCGGCTCGGTGGTCCGCGGGGCGCAGTCGGGGCTCGTCCGCGCCTACGCGCTGCTGCTCGTCGGCGGCTTCGCGGCGCTCGGCGCCTATTTCCTGGTGGTGGCGAACTGATGACCTCGTTGCTCGTTGCTCATCCGTTGGCTGTTGCTCGTTGCTCGTTGCTCGGGGTTGGACGATGCTGAACGTGGTCCTGTGGGCGCCGCTGGTCGCCGGGGTGGTCGCGCTCGTCGCGCCGCGGGCCGCGGCCCGCTGGATCGCGGTCGCCGGGGCGCTGGTCGCGCTCGCGCTCGCGATCGGGGTGGCCGCCGACTTCGACCCCGACGCGGCCGGGCTCCAGCACGTCGTCGACGAGTCCTGGATCCCCGACCTCGGCGTTCGCTACGCGCTCGGCGTGGACGGAATCAGCGTCTTCCTCGTCCTGATGACGGCGCTGCTCTGGTTCGCGGTCACGCTCTGGTCGGCGCTTCGCGGCGAGCCCGGCGACGGGCGCTCGCGGCTCTACTACTTCCTCACCGGCCTGGCGGGGACCGCGGCGCTGGGCGCGTTCATGGCCCAGGACCTGCTCCTGTTCGTCCTCTTCTTCGACCTGATGTTGATCCCGTTCTTCTTCCTGATCGGGACCTTCGGCGGCGAGCACCGGATCGCCGCCACGACGAAGATGATCGTCTACACGCTGGTCGGCTCGCTGCTGATGCTGGTCGGCGCGATCGCGACCGCCGTCCTCGCCTCCGACTCCATCGGCGAGCTGAGCTTCTCGATCCCGTTGCTGCGGGAGCACCTCCTCTCCGGCGGCAGCCAGGAATGGATCTTCTGCTTCTTCGCCGCGGCGTTCCTGGTCAAGATGCCGGCCTTCCCGATCCACGGCTGGATGCCGGACGCCTACCGCGCCGCGCCGCTGCCGGTGCTGATCCTGCTCTCGGCGGTGCTCTCCAAGGTCGGCGCCTACGGCTTCCTGCGGGTGGCGCTGCCGCTGTTCCCGCAGGCGACGTCCGAGTTCCAGGAGCTGGTGATGCTGATCGCCCTCGCGTCGATCCTCTACGGATCGGTGATGGCGTTCACCCAGACCAACATCCGCCTGATCGCGGGCTACTCGTCGATCGCCCAGCTCGGCTTCATCACCCTCGGGATCTTCAGCCTGCGCGCCGACGGCGCCGACGGCGCGGTGCTCCAGATGGTCAACCACGGGCTCGTGGTCGCCGGCGTGTTCTTCGTCATCGCGATCATCTACGAGCGCACCAGGACCGAGGACGTGACCGAGATGGGTGGCCAGGCGATGCGCGCTCCGGTGCTCGCCGCGCTGTTCCTGGTGATCGCGATGGCGAACCTGGCGATCCCCGGCTCGGCCAACTTCATCGGCGAGTTCTACATCCTCAACGGCGTCTTCCAGGCGAAGGTCGCGTTCGCCTTCGTCGCCGCGATCGGGATCGCCCTCGCCGCGTTCTACAGCTTGCGGATGTACCAGCGGGTGATGCACAACCGACTCCCGGAGGGGGCCGAGTCGCGCGAGATCTCGGTCCGCGACGGGCTCGTCCTCGCGCCCCTGGTGGCGGTGATCGTCGCCCTCGCGCTCTGGCCCGGCCTGATCCTCGAGCGCGGCGAGGCGTCGGTCAGCGAGAGCATCGAAGCGGCCGCGTGCGAGCCGGGGACGACGAACGCCGACGGCGGTTACGTGCTGACCTTCTGCGACCAGCCCGCGGTGGCCGAACGCCCGGGCTGGACCGGCTACGGCCCGGTGGCCGAACCATGAGCTTCGACGCCCCGGACATCAACTACGCCGGGATCTCGCCGATCGTCGCGCTCACCGGTGGCCTCGTGCTGACCCTGCTCGCCGGCCTGCTCGGCGGCAGCCGCGACCGCCAGCGGATCGTCGTCTCGGTGGTCGGGCTCGGCACCCTGGCGACCGCCGCCGGCCTGTTGATCGCGCAGTGGGGCGCGCACAAGAACCTGGTCGCCGGCGCGCTGCGCCTCGACGACCTGGCGATCGCGACCAGCCTGATCGCGATCGGCGCCGCCGCCTTCTGCATCCCGCTCTCCTGGCGGGAGGAGGCGTTCGAGCGGCCGCTGGGGCCGAGCAACCACGGCGAGTTCCAGGCGCTGCTGATCTGCTCGGTGCTGGGGATGACGCTGATCGCCCAGGCGCAGAACCTGATCGCCTTCTTCGTCGCCCTCGAGCTGCTCTCGATCCCGCTCTACGTCCTCTGCGGTGCGGCGCTGCGCAAGCAGGCCTCGCTCGAGGCCGGGCTCAAGTACCTGATCATCGGCTCGCTCGGGTCGGCGACGCTGCTCTACGGGCTGGCGTTCGTCTACGGGGCCACCGGGTCGACCGACTTCTCCGGCATCCGCGCGGCCACCGGGACCTCGGTGCTCGACGACCCGCTGCTGTTGATCGGGATCGCGCTCTCGGCCACGGGCCTCGCGTTCAAGCTCTCGGTCGCGCCCTTCCACCAGTGGACGCCGGACGTGTACCAGGGCGCGCCGACCCCGGTGACCGCGTTCATGTCGGTGGCGACCAAGGCGGCCGTGTTCTGCGTCCTGGTGCGCTTCTTCGAGGTCGCGCTCGGCCCCGCCGCCGGCGACTGGCAGCCGGCCCTGGCGGCGCTGGCGGCCGTCTCGATCGTGGTCGGCAACGCCGGCGCCCTCGGGCAGAGCTCGCTCAAGCGGCTGCTCGGCTACTCGAGCGTCGCCCAGGCCGGCTACATGATGGTCGCCGTCGTCGCCGCCAGCGAGGCCGGCGTGAGCGCCCTGGTCTTCTACCTCGCGGCCTACGCCCTGATGAACCTCGCGGCGTTCGCGGTGATCACGATCCGCGAGCGCGAGACGCCGTTCGGCGACGACATCCGCTCGGTCGAGGGCCTCGGGCGCGAGCGCCCCGGTCTGGCGGCGGCGCTGACGATCTCAATGCTTGCCCTGGCGGGCCTCCCCGGCACCGCGGGCTTCATCGGCAAGCTCTATCTGATCGAGGCGACGGTCGAGGCGGACTACACCTGGCTCGGGGTGATGATCGCGATCGGCACGATGATCTCGCTCGCCTACTACCTGCGGGTGATCGCGGCCGTCTGGATGCGCCCGGGCGCCGAGCCGTCCCCGGTCGCGGCGCCGGTGATCGCCGGCGGCTCGCAGGAGGCCGACGCGGAGATCACGGGAGCGCATTGCAAGGTGATCCTCGGCCTGATCGCGATCGCCGCTGCCGCCACCGTCTTCTTCGGCATCATCCCCTCGCCACTGGTCGAGTGGGCGACCGCGGCCGGCGAGGCGATCGGCTCCTTCCTCGACTGAGCGGCGTCGCGATCCGGGCCTAGGCTTCGATCCGAAAGCCCTTGAGCAGGGTCTCGTGGACGGTCCAGACCGTCGCCGTGCCGGCCGCGAGTGTGCAAACGTCGCCGGGCCCGGCCTCGATCTCGCCGCCCTCCCAGGCGATCGTCGCCCTGCCCTCGATGACGACGAATAGCTCGTCGGACTCAACGTCGCGAAACACGCCCGGCGTGCAGCGCCAGACTCCGCTCTCGGTCCCGCCGGGAGACTCGGTGAGCACGAATGACGAAGTGCAGGGCTCCCCGGCGATCACCTGATCGGGGTCGAGCGGCTCGTCGACGAGCTCCGCGGTGGCGGCGGTGACCCGCGCGACCAGCGGTTCAGCCACCGGTGAGCTCGGCGGTCGCCTCGCGGAAGGCATCGGTGTGGCGGTCGACCTGCGCCTCGGTCGTCGCGGGCGACATCAGCGCCATCATGTGAAACGGGGTCAACAGGATCCCGCGGTTGAGCATGTAGAGGTGAAGCAGGGCGTCGAGGGCTTGCGTCCATCGCCGCCGCCGCCTCGGCGCCGGTACGTGGCCGGGTGGGCGAGAACATGTACTCGGCGCGGCACCCGAGCCGGGTGATCGACCAGGGCAGCCCGCACTCGGCGATCGTCTCGGCGACGGCTTGCTCGAACCGCTCGGCGAGATCGATCATGCGCTCGAAGGCCTCGGCGGTGAGGACCTGGGCGAGCGTCGCGCGCACCGCGGCCAGCGAGAGCGCGTTGCCGGCAAGCGTGCCGCCCACCCCGCCGACGTCGGCCTCCTTCCAGAACGTGTGGTCGATGATCCGGTCGGCGACCTCGGCGCTGAAGCCGTAGGCGCCGGTCGGGATTCCACCGCCGATCGGCTTGCCGATCGTGAGGAAGTCGGGCTCGAGGCCGCAAGCGGCGGTGTAGCCGCCCGGGCCGCAGCAGAGCGTGTGGGTCTCGTCGATGACGAGGAGCGTGCCGCTCTCGCGGGTGAGCTCGCGGACGCCCGCGTGGTAACCGTCGTCGGCGAGGACGATGCCGATGTTGGTCAGTGCCGGCTCGATCAGCACGCAAGCGACGTCGCCGTGCGCGAGCTCGCGCTCGAGGCCGTCGAGGTCGTTGATCTCGACCACCCGTGTGGTCTCGGCGACGTCGACGGCGGGCCCGACGCTGCCCTCCCGGGGGCGGACCCTGCCATCGACCAGCGTGGCGACCGTTTCGTCGACGCTTCCGTGGTAGCAGTGGTTGTGGACCAGGATCTTCCGTCGCCCGGTGATCTGGCGGCAGATGCGGATCACGAAGCGGTTCGCGTCGGTAGCGGACAGCGTGAACTGCCAATCGCGCAACCCGAAGCGCCGCTGCATCTCCTCGCCGACCTCGGCCGCGTCCTCGGTCGGCAGCATCGCGGTGATCCCGCGGGCGAGGCGCTCGTTGACGGCCGCGACGGTCGCCGCCGGCGCATGGCCGGTCATCGCCCCGGTGTCGCCGAGACAGAGGTCGGCGTAGACGTTGCCGTCGACGTCGGCGAGCTCGGCGCCCTCGGCGTTCTGGAAGAAGACCGGGAAGTCGCCCGGCCACCGCGTCATCCAGTTCATCGGCACGCCCGAGAGCAGCGACGCCTCGGCGCGCTCGTGAAGTTCGCGTGATCGCGGGTGCTCGGCGGCGAAGCGCTCGCGCTCCCGCCGGGAGAGCTCCGCGATCCGGTCCTGGTCGATCGCCGCCACCGCGGCAGTCTCGCGCACGGGCCGGCTCAGAGCCAACCCTTGTCCCAGGGCCCTGTGATCGCGAACGTCTCACCCGGATACTGGAGGTGCAGGATCATCCACTTGCCGTCGGGGCTGAACCCGACGCCCGCGGTCTCCGAGGCGCCGATCGGCCCCTTGCGCGGCGGACGGTCCCAGCGGCGCTTGTCGACCTTGGGATAGAGGCTCTCGCCGAAGTTGTTGTGCAGCGGCATCTTCTCGGTCACCTCGGCGAAGTCGAAGATCTCGCCGTCGGGGGTGAGCCCGCGGACGAACGCCTTGCGGCCGTCGATGTCCTCGCTCTCGCCGTCCTCGCAGAGGACGACCCCGCCGCGCGGGCTGAGCATGACCGCGTCCGGGTTGTTCAGCACCCGGCCGCGCGGTGAGGCGACCAGCAGCTCGAGCTCGCCGCGCTTGAAGTTGCGGTCGGGGGTGTAGCGCCACACCTGACCCTGTCCCGAGGGACCGCCGTCGGAGGCGGTGAAGTAGCAGCTCCCCTTCGAGAAGCTGCCGCCCTCGAGCCCGCTGAACTTGGCCGCGCCCTTGTGGCGGCCCTGCATGTAGACCGCCTGCGGAAACTCGTCGGCGCCGTTGGGATCGGGGTCGTCGATGTCGACCCACTCGCACTCCCACCGCTTCCCGTGCTTGGACTCGGGCACGGTGTTGAAGCCGGGCCTGCCCTTGATCTTCAGCATCTGCAGCTTGCCGCCGCGTTGCAGCTTGCCCTTGTGGTCGGGCAGGTAGCGGTAGAAGCCGTCGCCGGGGTCGCCGTTGTCCTCGGTCATGTAGACGACCCCGGTCCTCGGGTCGACCGGACAGGCCTCGTGGACGAACCGGCCCATGGGCTTGATCGGTACCGGCTCCACCGTGTGCGTGCCGCGCCCGGGGACCTCGAACACGTAGCCGTGCTTCTTCTCGTAACCCTGGTCGGGCCCGACCGTGTTCTCCTCGCCGGACAGCCACGTCCCCCACGGGGTCGCGCCGCCGCTGCAGTTGTTGTCGGTGCCGTTGAGCACCAGGGCGCTCCCCAGCAGCCTGCCCTTGCCGGTGTCGAAGTGCGAGACCGTGACCCCGCCCTGGGCGACGCGGTCGTAAGCGTCCTTCGGGCCCGCCGCGCTGCCGGGATGAAAGCCCTCCTGGTTACGCGCGATCCAGAGCGTGTCGCCGCGGCCCTTGAAGTAACCGGTCCCGTCGTGGCACGGCGGCGTCGGCAGGCCGTCGGACATCCTCGAGCCGGCGCGGCCGAAGCGCACGTACCTGAACCCCTTGGGCAGCGCGAACGCTTTGGCCCCCTGGTACTGCAGTGGCCCGTAGCCCGGACGCCCGGACGTCGGCCTGAGCGAGGCGAGCGCCTCGTTCGCGCCTCCGTGGGCGAGCAGGCGCTCGGCCGCCGTGAGGCTGGCCACCCCTGCCAATCCTTGCTTCAGCGCCTGCCTACGAGTGATCATCCTTCGGACTCCGTTTCGAATCGGTTACGACGACTTGAACTCCTGGAAAGCCTTGACCCAGTCCGGATAGTCGGGCGGGTAGGTCTCGGGGATCGCCTCGTCGGCGGTATCAACACCCGCGCGATCGGGATAGTCCGGCGGCGCCAGCTCGATCGCCTCAGGGTTGGTGACCAAGTAGCCGTCCTCGGCGCGGATCGCCTGCGCCTCCGCAGACGATTGCCAGTTCATCAGCGCGTAGGCGGCGTCGGTGTTCTGAGCGTTGGAGGTGAGCGCGAAGCCGCAGACCCACGAAAGGGTGCCCTCCTTCGCCGGTGACCACTTCGCCGGTACGCCGGCGTCGATGATCCGCTGCGCGAGCTGCGGGCCGGCCGTGGCGACGACGACCTCGCCTGACTTGAACAGGTTGACGAGGTCCGAGTCGGATCCCCAAAGCGAGCGGAACTGATCCTTGTGATCGATCAGGTACTGCTTGGTCTGCTCGAGCTGCTCCGAGTCCATTGCGAACGGGTCCTCGATCCCGAGCGCGAGCGCGGTCTCGGCGATCGCCGGCAGCGCGTAGGAGCCGTGGATCGTCGAGCGGCCGCTGAACTGCGGGTCGAAGATGTCCGTGAGCTCGTCGATGCCCTCCGGCACCTCCTGGTCGTTGTAGACCAGGCCCTCCAGCCCGGCGGAGAGCGGGACCCCGTAGGTCTTCCCGTCGAGCACGATGCCCTCGGCGTCGGTGAACTCGAGCTCGTCCCACGCGGTGATCCCCTCCGGATCGATCGGGCGCAGCAGATCCTGCTTGACCAGCGGGGTCATCTCGTCGAGGCAGATCTCGACCACGTCCGCCTCGAAGCCGCCGGCCAGCTTCGCCGCCGCCTCTTCGTTGGAGTCGAAGGTGGCCGTCTCGATCTGAAGTTCCGGGTTGTCCTCGAGCACGGGGTCGATCATCTGCGGCGTGACGCTGTCCTCGTAGGCGAACACGCGCAGGGTCCCGCTGACCTCAGCCTCCGGATCGGCGGGCGCCCCCGCGATCTCGGTCGTGCCGGAGTCGCCGCCGCAACCAACCGCGAGCGCAGCGAGCGCGGCGCAAGTGGCAGCGATGCCCCTCCTGAGCATGCGCAGAGTTTGTCACATTAGTCAACAATGCGTCAAGCCGGACGAATTTGTGAGATTATCCGCGGGACAAGTGCGAATCTCGTAGCTCAAGGGCCTATATCCGACGAACTTCAAGGAGACGCTGTGACCGATGCCCAGACCGCGGACTTCCCCCGCGTCCGCACCGAACTCCCCGGCCCCCGCAGCGCGGCGCTGATGGCGAGAAACGACGCCATCATGTACGGGCCGTACCGCGAGCACTCGACGGTGCCGCTCTACATCGATCACAAGACCGACTGGCTGATCGGCGACGTCGACGGCAACACCTACGTCGACCACGTCTCGGGCTGGGGGTCGAACCCGCTCGGGGCCCAGCCTCAGCCGGCGCTCGACCAGACCATCGCCGCGATGCACCGCTACGGGTTCGAGATCACCGACTACGTCCGCAGCCCGCCGCCGATCGAACTCGCCGAGCGCCTGGTCGAGCTCGCTCCAGCGAGCATCACCCGGGCAGCGAGCGGGATCACCGGCACCGAGGTGGTCGAGGGTGCGGTGAAGCTCGCTCGCGAGGCGACCGGAAGGCCGATGATCCTCGGATTCCTCGGCCAGTACCACGGCGAGTCCACCTATCTGACCGCAGCCGGGTCGACCGACCTCTCCGAGGTCACCTCGAACTCCGCCCAGTACGTCTCCGGGCTCGTCTTCGCTCCGTACCCCAACAGGTTCCGGGCGCCCTTCCACAAGGGCCCGGGCCCATACGACGACACGCTCTACGTCGACTACCTCGAGGAGGTGCTGCTTGCGCCACCAGGTCGACCCCGAGCAGGTCGCGGGGGTGCTGATCGAGCCGGTGCTCGGCGAGGGCGGGATCGTGATCCCGTCGGCCGCCTTCTGGGAGCGGCTGGCCGGCCTCTGCGAGCGCTACGGCTGGGCGCTGATCGCTGACGAGGTCCAGACCGGCATCGGGCGTTGCGGCCAGATGTTCGCGGTCGAGCGCTGGAACCTGGAGCCGGACCTGATCCTGCTCGCCAAGGGCTTCGCCGGCGGCGTGATGCCGATCGGCGGGACGCTCGGCAGTGAGCGGATGATGGCCCACGCCACCAGCCACGTCGGTGCCACCTTCGGCTGGACCCCGGCGGCCTGCGTGGCGGCGCTCGAGAACATCGAGGCGATCCTGCGCGACGACGTGCTCGCCAACGTCCAGGAGATGGAGCGGATCGCGCTCGAGGTCCTGGGACCACTCGTCGACCGCTACGAGCAGGTCGGCGACGTGCGCGCCGCCGGCGGGCTCGTCGGCGTCGAGTTCGTCACCGACATGGAGACGATCATGCCCGCACCCGCATTCCAGCTCGCAGTCCACCACGCGGCACTGCGCCGCGGCGTGCTGGGGATCACTCAGGAGGGCAAGTGGGTGTACCGCCTGCAGCCGGCGTTGAATCAGCCGATGGAGCTCTTCCGCTGGTCGTGCGAGCGGGTCGCCGACGCGGTCGAGGAGATCGCGGCCGACCCACCCGCCGAAGCCTGAGCAGTGTGCCCGCGGGCGCCGACTGGCACGTGGTCGTCGGCTACGCCGAGCGGCTCTCCGCCCGCCCAGGCGAGCGGCTGCGGGTGATGGTCTCGTGCGCGGGCGAGCTCGAACCACGGATGTTGGAGCTGGCCGGCGGCGGCCCGGCCCCGATCGCGATCGCGCGGCTCGCCGACCCGGTTCGTGAACCGTGTGCGGACCGGGTCGCGGGTTGAGGCTCCGCACCACGCCGAGCTGCGACCCGGCGACGGCCTGGTCACCTCGACCTGGGTCTGGCTCGCCCCGGGTGCCCCTGGCCGGGGCCGACGGGCGCTGCTCGCGAGCTGGGGGCCCGGCCGCGACGACGGGTGGGCGCTGACGCTCGACGCCGCGGGCCGGCCCTGCCTCGAGGTTGCCGCGGCCGGGGCTCGCGCCCGTGTCGTCGCCGCCGAGCCGCTCCCGCGCGACTCCTGGCGACGACTCGAGGGCCGCGCTCGATCCGGCTGCGGGCGAGCTGCGGATCGCGGCCTTCGACCTTGCGGGCAAGCGGCGCTGGGAGGTCGCGCGCCGAGAGCGCGCTCGTCGCACCGGGGACGGACCCCGGGCCGCTCGTTCTGGGCGCCGAGCGCCCGGGCGACGAGGCGGAGGCGAGCGCCCACCTCGACGGCAAGCTCGCCGGGCCGCGGATCGCCGCCGGACCCGGCGGCGAGCGGCCGGTCGCCGCGCTGGGAGCTCGGCGAGGGTCGCGAGCGACTGGTTCCCGACCACGGCCCGCACGGGCTCGACGGGCGCTGCGTCAACGGGCCACTGCGGGCGGTCACCGGTCCGGCGCTGGAGCGGCGACGTCCACGACTGGCGCTGCGCCGCCCGCGGCTACGACGCGATGCACTTCCACGCCGACGCCGTCGACGACCTCGACTGGCAGCCGACGCTCGAGCTCGAGATCGACCGACGGGTGCCCGAGCGGCGTCTACGCGGTCGATGCTGCGCTGCGGCGAGGCCGAGGACCTGGTGCCGTTCGTCGTCCGCCGCGGCGGCGCGGCGCGAGCCCGCGCCGCGGGCCGTCCTGCTGCCGACCTTTACCTACCTCGCCTACTCGTGTGAGCGCGACGCGCGAGGGGCTCGCCCGCTCCGACCAGCCCGAGGACGCTGGGTCCGCGAGCACGGCCTCCGCAGCCTCTACGACCGCTACGCCGACGGGTGCGGCGCCTACGAGGCGTCGCTGCTGCGGCCGCTGACCCAGCTGCGCCCCGGCGTATCGCTGTCCCCAGCACGGCGGACCGCACGGCCTCGCCCAGGATCTGATCCTGCTCGGCTTCCTCGACCGCCGCGGGCTCGCCGCCGATCTGCTCACCGACCACGACCTGCACGCCGAGGGCATCGCCGCGCTCGCCGGGTACCGTACCGTGATCACCGGAGCGCACCCGGAGTACGCCACGCTCGAGCTGCTCGAGGCGCTGGAGGCTCACGTCGGCGCGGGCGACTCGCTCGCCTACCTCGGCGGCAACGGGCTCAACGGCCGCGTCTCGGTCGATCCGGCGCGCCCGCACGTCGCCGAGCTGCGCCGCAACGAGACCCAGGGGCTCGCCTGGCAGGCGCTGCCGGGCGAGCACCACCACGCCGCGACCGGCGCCTACGGCGGCGACTGGCGCCGCCAGGGGCATCCCGAGCACGCCTTCCTCGGGCGTCGGGCTCGTCGGCGTTCGGCGAGGCGCCGGCGGCGTCGTATGAGCGCGCCGCGTCGCGACGACCCGGCGGCCGCGATCGTCTTCGCCGGGCTCGATGCCCGAGGCCGCGGTCGGCGCACCGCGGCGCCGTGCTCGGCGGCGCCGCCGGGCTTCGAGGTCGACAACCACGACCCGCTGCTCGGCTCGCCCGGCGACTCGGTCGTGCTCGCCTCGGCGACCGTCGGCTCCGACGTATTCGATCTGGCCCGATGACGTCCGCGACGGGCCGGCGGCGGCGCCCAAGCGCCGCGCCGACATCGTCCTGCGCCGGGTCGCCGGCGGCGGCACGGTGTTCTCGGTCGGCTCGATCGCCTGGACGCGGCTGCCTCGCCGACGACGATTCGAACCCGATCGCACGGGTGACCGAGAACGCGCTGCGCGAGCTCGACCGCGAGCGACCGTTCGAGGCCACCGATGGCTGAGCGGAGGGCAGCGCCGACGCCGTGATCGTCGGCGGCGGCCACAACGGCCTGGTCGCCGCCGCGTACCTGGCGCGCGCCGGGACTGCGGACGGTCGTCTGCGAGCGCCGCGCCGATCGTCGGTGGCGCCTGCACGACGGAGGAGTTCGCGCCAGGCTTTCGCGCCTCGCCCGGCGCCTACGTGCTCAGCCTCCTGCGCCCGGCGATCTGGAAGCGACTTCTCGCTGCGCCGTCGCGGGCTCGAGGTGCTGGAGGCGGCGCCGACGCTGAACGTCTTCCGCGACGGCTCCCATGCTCACGCTCCACGACGATCCGGCGGCGACCGCCGCCGAGCTCGCCCGCTTCGACCCCGCCGACGGTCGCGCGTTCGCCGGCTTCAGCGCCGAGATGCACGGCGTCGGCGGCCTGCTCGGACCGTGGTTCGACCGACCGCCGCCGGGGGCTCCGGGATGGCTCGGAGCGCGGGACGCTACGCGCGCTCGTCGCCGCGACTCGGGCCCGCGCGCCGCCACGGCCTCGCGGCCGCGCGGCTGTTCGCGACCTCGGCCCGCGAGTACCTCGAGAGCGCTTTCGCTCCGAGCAGGTCTGCGCGGCGCTCGGCTGGGACTCGATCTCCAACACGCTCGCCGGGCCCGGCGACGCCCGGGCACCGCCTATGCGCTGCTGCACGAGCACGCCGCGAGCCGCCTTCGGCGGCCAGACCTGGGGGTTCGTCCGCGGGCGGGATGGGCGAGGTCACGCGGCTGCTCGCCGAGGCCGCCGCGAGGCCGGCGCCGAGATCCGCACCGACGCGGAGGTGAGGGCGATCGAGATCGAGGGCGGGCGCACAACCGCGGTCCGCTCGCGAACGGCGACGCGATCGCCGCCCCGACGGTGCTCTCCAACGCCGATCCGAAGCGCACCCTGCTCGGGCTCGTCGACGAGGCGCGCTCGCCGCCGGAGGTGCGCGCTGCGCTCGCGCGCCTACAAGTGCGAGGGCGCGAGCATGAAGATCAACCTCGCGGTCGGCGAGCTGCCGCGGATCGCGGGCACCCCGGCCGGGATGCAGAGCCACCACCGCGCGCTTGGTCCAGCTCACCACGCCGCTGGCGAAGATGGACGCCGACCAGGCGGGCGCCCGCGACGGGCGTCGCCGCCGAGGACGCCGCACGTCGAGATGTGCGTGCCGAGCGCGCTCGACCCGACTCGCTGGCTCCGGAGGGCAGCACGTGATCACCCTCGGCGTGCGCTCCCAGCCCTACCGGCTGGCGGACTCGGGCTGGGACGCCGAGCGCGAGCGCGTCGCCGACCGGATCATCGACGAGCTCGCGACGATGATCCCCAACCTTCCCGGCTCGGTGATCGCCCGCCAGGTGCTGACCCCGCTGGACCTCGAGCGCACCCTGGCGCTCACCGGCGGCCACCACCTCCACGGCGACATGTCGCCCGACCAGCTCGGGCCGCTGCGCCCGGTGCTCGGCCTCGGCGGCTACCGCACCCCGGTCGCCGGCCTCTACCTCTGCGGCGCCGGCACCCACCCGGGCGGCGGCGTCACCGGCGCCAACGGTCGCAACTGCGCCGCGCGCGTGCTGGCGGACCGGCGCCACCTCGGGCGCCGGCGTCGGCACGCTCAGTCGCCGAGGCCCGCCTCGGAGCGCACCGCGTCGGACCAGCGGTAGGAGTCCTTGAGCTCGGAGAGGATCACCGCGGTGTCGGTCTCGACGACCCCCGGCACCTCGCGGATCCCGCGCGTCACCACCTCGAGCAGGTGCTGGTTGTCGTGGCAGACGGCGCCGACCAGCAGGTCGGTGGGGCCGGTGCACACGGCGACGTAGTCGACCTCGGGGATCGCCGCGATCCGCTCCGCCACCGCCTCCAGCCCGGCACCCGCGACCCGCACCGAGACGAACGCCTGAATCATCCCGAGCGCGATCGGGCTGGTCGCGGCGACGACCTGGATCACGCCGCGCTCCGTGAGCGACGCGACCCGCTGGCGTACACCGCCCTCGGAGAGCCCGAGCGAGCGGGCGATCTCGGTGTAGGGCCGCCTCCCCTCCTCCTGAAGCTGGTCGATGATCCGGCGGTCGACGTCGTCGAGCGGCTTGTTCATCGCTCGTCCTCGACCCCCTCGAGTCGCTCGGGCACCGGAGGCCGGCGCGCGGTGTCGTACCAGTCGCCGGTGAGCTCGCCGCCGTCGGCGACGATCGTCTCCCCGTTCACGTAGGAGGCGGCATCGGAGGCGAGGAAGAGGACCACCTGCGCCTGCTCGGCAGGGCGCGAAACCCGGCGCAGCGGCACCCGCAGTAGGTACTCGCGGGTTCGGGCGCGGTCCTCGTCGGTGTAGGTCGCCGCCTCGGCGGCGCTCACCGTCTCGCCCGGCGCGACGCAGTTGAAGCGCAGCCCGTGATGGCTGAGCTCGTTCGCGAACGAGCGCATGATCGCGACGATACCCGCCTTGGTCGCGTTGTAGTGAGCCTCGGGCGACTCGGTCCGCAGCGCGTTCACCGATGCGATCGAGACCACCGCACCGCGTCCCCGCGCGACCATCGCGCGCGCAACCGACTGGGTGAGGAAGAAGACCGCCCGCAGGTTGACCGCGAACAGCCGGTCCCACTCCTCGCGTGAGATCTCGAGGACCGGGGTCTGCTGCATGAGACCGGCGTTGTTGACGAGCACGTCGAGCGGCCCGAACTCCGCCTCGGCGCGCTCGCCGAGCTCGCTCGCCGCGCTCGGCTCCGCGAGATCCACCTCGAGCGTCTCGAGCCGGTCGGGGACGGCGACCCGCTCCGGCAGGGCGGCCAGCCCGCCGCCGTCTCGGTCGGCAACCAAGACCCGGGCGCCCTCGGCGAGGAACGCGTGCGTGATCGCCAGCCCGATCCCGCTCGCCCCTCCGGTAACCAGGATGTTCTTGCCCGCAAATCCCATCTTTCCTCCTCGCTCACCAAGTCGCCTCTCACAGTTTGTCTAATTGTGGAATAATGTGACAGATGGACGCTATCTCAAGCGAGCCGGCGGCGAGCGTCCGGCTCAACACAGTCTCCACCGTCGAGGCCGCCGCCAACGCGTTGCGCGAGCTGATCCTCGACGGCGAGCTCGAGCCGGGGGCGCGTCTGCGCGAGGCCGAGTTCGCCGAGCGCCTGGGGATCGCCCGCCATACCTTCCGCGCGGCGACCCAAATCCTGATCGCCGAGGGCATGCTTCGCCGCGAACCCCACCGGGGGGTCCAGGTGACGGTCCTGACGGCCGCGGACATCCTCGACACGTTCCGGCTGCGCGCGGCGCTCGAGGTCGAGGCGGTGCGGATCGCGATCGCGGCCGGCCGCATCCCCGATGAGGCGCGCCAGGCGGTAGACGACCTCTCCGCCGTGCCCGACGGAGCTCCCTGGCGCGACGTGGTCGAACCCGACATGAGGTTCCACCGAGCCTTCATCGACGCCGCCGGCAGCCAGCGGATCGCGCGCGCCTACAGCGGAGTCCAGGCCGAGATCGAGCTCTGCATGGTCCAGCTGCGCGCGCACTACGAGCGTCCGTCGCAGGTCGCCGCCGAGCACACGGAGCTGCTCGCCGCGATCGACGCCGGCAAGCCGGGCCACGCCGAGGATCTCTTTCGCCGCCACCTCACCGAGGCGGTCGAGAACTTGAGCAGCGCCCTCGCATCCGGCGAGGGCGAGAACGCCGAGGAGGTAACCCTGTGAGGAATCCGTCCCTGATCACGGCCATCCGCGCCCGCGAGGTGCTCGACTGCCGCGGGCTGCCCACAGTCCAAGTCGACCTCGACCTCGAGGGCGGCGTGACCGGGACGGCGGACGTCCCGTCCGGCCGATCCACGGGCTCCAACGAGGCCCACGAGCTGCGCGACGGCGGCCACCGCTTCGGCGGCTTCGGCGTCCGCGAGGCGGCGGCCAACGTCACGGGCGAGATCGCGGAGCTGCTCGTGGGCAAACCGCTGCCGGACCAGCGCACCCTCGACCGCCGGCTGGTCGAGCTCGACGGTACGCCGGACAAGTCCCGGCTCGGCGCCAACGCGATCCTCGGCGTCTCGCTGGCGGCCGCCCGAGTGCGGGCCGCGGCCTCCGGGACCCCGCTCTACCGCGCCCTGAACGCGAACGCCCACGTCCTGCCCGTCCCCCTGGTCAACCTGATCAACGGCGGCAAGCACGCCTCCAACGACCTCGACTTCCAGGAGTTCATCGTGGTCCCGGTCGGCGCCGGCTCGATCCTCGAGGCGCTGCAGATCTCGAGCGAGGTCAACCTGGCGCTGGCCGAGATCCTGCTCGAGCGCTACGGCAAGAGCGCGCTCAACACGGGTGACGAGGGCGGCTACGCCCCGGCGATCTCCGATCCGCGCGAGGCGCTCGGACTGCTGCACGAGGCGGTCACCGACGCCGGGCACGAAGGCCGCTTTCGCTACGGGCTCGACTGCGCGGCGACCCACTACTACGACCGCGAGGCCGGCACCTACCTGATCGCGGGCGAGACCCGCGACACCGACGGGATGATCGACCTCTACGCCGAGCTGATCCGCGAGTTCGACGTGATCACGATCGAGGACCCTCTCGACGAGGAGGACTTCGAGGGATTCGCCCGGCTCACTGCCGAGAGCGGCATCCAGATCGTCGGCGACGACCTGTTCGTCACCAACGCGGAGCGCCTGCGGACCGGAATCGAGCGCGGCGCCGCCAACGCGCTGCTGTGGAAGGTCAACCAGATCGGCACCCTCTCGGAGGCGATTGACGCGGCCGACCTCGCTCACCGAAGCGCCTACGCCGTAGTCGTCTCCGAGCGCTCCGGGGAGACCGAGGACCCGATCATCGCCGACCTCGCCGTCGCCCTCGGCGCCGGCCAGATCAAGACCGGCGCCCCGGTTCGCGGCGAGCGCACGGCAAAGTACAACCGCCTGATCCGAATCGAGGAGGAGCTCGGCTCGACGGCGGTCTACCCGGGCGAAGCGCTCGCGGCAACCGCGGTCGCCGCCTGAGGCGCGGGAGCGCATGGCCGCCGCCGATCCAGCTCCCGCCGCCGCCGCGATTGTGCCGAGGACGTTTCCCGTGATCGAGGGGATCGAGGCGCTCGGCGCGAGGGGCGAGGCCGGCGCGCGTGCGGCCGCCCTGCGCCTCGCCGCCGCCGGGCTCGCCGCGTGCGACGTCGCCGGCGCCACGGCTGCCGCGGTCGTGCTCGACGGCGACGCGCTGATCGTCGCCGGCGAGCGTTACGAGCTCGACCCGGGGGGCCGCGTGCTCGTGATCGGCGCCGGAAAGGCGTCACTCGCCATCGCCACCGAGCTCCAGCGGATCCTCGGCGACCGTCTCGACGGCGGCGCGATCGCGATCCGCGGTGAGCTTCCGCAGCTCGTCGGGCGGATCGACGTGATCGCGTCCGACCACCCGTTGCCGAGCGAGCGCTCGATCGAAGCCGCGCGACGCCTCCGGGCGCTCGCGGAGGGGGCTGGCGAGCGCGACGTCGTGATCGCCTGCTTTACCGGCGGCAGCTCAGCTCTCGCCAGTCTGCCACCGCAGGGCGTCTCGGCGACCGACAAGCGCGACCTGCACGAGCTCCTGCTGTCCTCGGGGATCAGCATCGTCGAGGTCAACACGGTGCGCAAGCACGCCTCGGCGATCAAGGGCGGCAGGCTCGCAGCAGCGCTCGCGCCGGCGCGACTGATCAACCTAACCGTCTCCGACGTCGCCGGCGACCACGTCGACGCGATCACCGATCCGACCGTTCCCGACAGCTCCCGCGCCGCCGATGCGATCGCGATCCTCCACGGCCATGGCCTGTGGGACCGGGCACCGGCGGCCATCCGCGAGCACCTGCAGACCGCGGCCGCCGAGTCGCCCGACCTGACCCGCGCCGAGATCCAGACCGTGCTGCTGGCCACAGGGGCGACCGGTTGCGAAGCGATGGCGCTCGAGGCCGCCGCGCTCTCACTGCAGCCGGTGGTGATCTCCACGACGCTCGAGGGCGAGGCGCGCCAAGTTGGCAGGCTGCTCGCCAACCTAGCCCGCCATTCGAGCGAGCGCGGCGCACCGTTTCGGCCCGGCACGGCGATGTTCGGTTGCGGAGGCGAGAGCACGGTGACGCTCGCGCGCGACGGTGCCTTCGGCGAGGGTGGCCCCAACCAGGAGGCGGCGATCGCGGCGGCGCTCGAGCTCGATGGGGCCGCGGTGGCCGCCGTCTTCCTCGACACCGACGGCTCTGACGGAGGCACCGGCCACGCCGGCGCGATCGTGGACGGGCAAACGGTGAAGCGCGCCCTGGCCGCCGGCATCGACCTGCGCTCGGCGTTGCTCGAGCATCGCTCTCAGGTCGCGCTGACAGCGCTCGAGGACACGCTCGTCACCGGCCCCACCGGGACCAACGTCAACGACCTGTTCGCAATCGTGATCGAGGGGAACGCATGAGCACTGAACCGATGATCGTCGTCGAGCGGCTGGTGAAGGAGTTCGGCGAAGTGCGCGCGGTCGACGACATCAGCCTCGAGATCGCGCCAGGAGAGTTCTTCTCGATGCTCGGCCCGAGCGGCTGCGGCAAGACCACCACCCTGCGGATGATCGCCGGCTTCGAGGAGCCCGACGCGGGCCGCATCCTGCTCGACGGCGAGGACGTCACCTTCGTCTCGCCCAAGCGTCGCAACGTCAACATGGTCTTCCAGGACTACGCGCTGTTCCCGCACATGACCGTGGCCGAGAACGTCGTCTTCGGCCTCAAGCTGCGGCGTGTCGACGCTGCCGAGCGGCGCTCGCGGGTGGCCGAGATGCTCGGCGTCGTGCGCCTCGGACGGTTACGAGGACCGGCGCCCGGCCGAGCTCTCCGGAGGCCAGCGCCAGCGCGTGGCCCTCGCGCGGGCGCTCGTCAACCGTCCCGCGGCGCTGCTGCTCGACGAGCCGCTGGGGGCGCTCGACCTGAAGCTGCGCCGCGAGATGCAGCTCGAGCTGAAACGGATCCAGCAGAGCACGGGGACGACTTTCGTCTATGTCACGCACGACCAGGAGGAGGCGCTGACGATGTCGGATCGGATCGCGGTCATGGACGGCGGCGTCGTCCAGCAGGTCGATGCCCCACGGGCGCTCTACGAGCGGCCGGGCACGTCCTTCGTCGCCGACTTCATCGGCACCTCCAACCTGCTCGGCTTCGCCGGCGCCGCGCGCACGAACGGAGCCGCGGTGCTCGATCTCGGCGACGGCATGCGGATCGTCGGCCCCGATGGCGCCGGCGACTGGATCACGGTGCGACCGGAGAAGATCCGGATCGACGCCGAGCTCGAAGGCGAGTGCTCGCGTGTCGCCCGGCACCGTGGTGGAGAGCGTCTACCTGGGCTCGCTCTCGCAGACCGTGGTCGAGGTGGTCACCGGCGAGCGCCTGATCGTCCACCAGCTCAATGACGACGAGCGCGAGGCGCCCGGAGCCCGGCGACAGCGTCGTCCTCAGCTGGCACGCACGCCACAGCCTGCTGCTCGAGGACGTCGCGGAGATCAGCCGATGAGCCTCCGCCCACTGATGGTCCTCGCGGCGATCTTGGCGATCCTGGCCTTCGCGGGCTGCGGCCGCGACGAGGGCGAGACCAGCGTGGCTCCGCCGCCCGAGGATCCCGACGCCCCGGCGACCGGGACGCTGCGCTTCTTCGCCTACGGCGACACGATGACCGAGGAGATGCTGGCGCCGTTCGAGCGGGCGAACCCCGACCTCGAGCTCCAGAAGGCCAGCTTCAACTCCAACAAGGCCGCGGCGGCGAAGCTCGCCGGCGGCTTCGAGGCCGACGTGGTCGAGGTCTGCACCGACGAGATGGAGCCGATCCTGGCCCGCAACCTGATCCGCCCGCTCGACCCGAAGGCGGTCAAAGGATTCGACGAGCTCGCGTTCTCGGACTCCGACGACGTCCGCGACGAGCCGGGCGAGGTGCTGTTCGTGCCCGCCTCGGCCGGGCCCCACGGCCTGATCGTCAACACCGAGGAGGTCGGCGGGGGTCGACTCCTACGCCGACCTGTTCGACCCCGCAGTACGCCGGCAACGCGGCGCTCGAGTCGAGCCCGCTGACGGCGATCGGGGTGACCTCGATGGCGATCGGCGTCGGCAACGACCCGATGGACCTCACCGCCGCCGGAGATCGACGAGGTCAAGCAGTACCTGCTCGACCACCGCGACCAGTTCCGCGACTTCCCCGAGTCCGACGCCTCGATGGCGAACCTGTTCAAGTCGGGCGAGGCGGTGATCGCCGACGGCGGCCGCGGAACCACCGAGGCGATGAAGCGCGACGGCGTCCCGGCCGAGTGGATCGCGCCGGCCGAGGGCGTGCTCTCCTGGGTCTGCGGGCTCGCGATCACCTCGTCGGCGGAGAACATCGACGCCGCCTACAAGCTGATCAACTACTACGCCTCCCCCGAGGCGCAGGCGATCTCCGGCGAGCAGGGCTTCGTCGCGATGACGCCGAAGGCGCTGCCGCTGATGGCGCCCGAGTACCGCGAGACCGCCGATCCGAGCTCGCTGGAGACGGCGATTCCGGAGACCCAGCCGACCGCCTCCGAGCTCTACGACCGCGCCTGGCAGGAGGTCGCCGCCGGGTGAGCGGAGCGGCGACAGCGGCGCGAGTGCCGGCCACCGGCCAGCCGCCGGTCGTCCACCGCCGCACGCTCGGGGCCCGCATCCGCCGCCGCCTGCCCGCGGTCGCGAGCGTGGGCGTGATCGCCTTCGCGCGCGCTGGTCATGTTCGGGCCGGTGTTGATGCTGGCCCTGTTCTCGTTCAACGACTCGTCGATCATCTCGCTGCCCTGGGAGGGGTTCACCACGCGCTGGTACGAGGAGGCGTGGGAGACCAACGAGGCGCGGGAGGCGATTGTCAACTCGCTCGTCGTCGCGGCCGTGGTCACCGCCGGCTCGCTCGTGCTCGGCACGCTCGCCGCCTGGGGGCTGACCCGCCTGCGATTTCACGGCCGCGGCGGCGCTCGCCGGCTTGCACGGGTCGGTGCTCGTGGTGCCCTGGCTGATCATCGGGGTCGCCGGGCTGATCTTCTTCAGCGAGAGCGGCGTCGCGCTCTCGCTGACCACGGTCGCGCTGATGCAGCTCGTGGTCACCTTTCCCGCTCGTTGTCGCGATCATCTCGGCCGGCCTGGTCCGCTTCTCGCGCTCGGTCGAGGAGGCCGCGATCGACCTCGGCGCCTCGCAGGCGCAGATGATCCGCTACGTCGTCGTACCCCAGATCGCTCCGTCGCTGGCGGCCGCCGCGATCTTCGCCTTCGCCTGGTCGTTCAACAACTTCGAGGTCTCGTTCTTCACCGGCGGGTTCGAGCAGACGTTCCCGGTCTGGGTGTTCTCGATCCTGCGCCAGTCCGAGAACCTGCCGATGGTGAACGCGGTCTCGACCGTGATCGCGCTCGCCCAGGTGATCGTCGTCTTCGCCGGATGGCGGCTGATGAAGCGCCTGACCCGCGATCGCGGCGGTGACACGGCGCTCACCGACCTGCTCACCGGGGGCGCGCGCTGATGGAAGCCGCCTCGCTCCCGGTGCGACACCGACCCCGTCGCGGGCGCTCGCTGCTGCGCCCGCTCGCGTTCATGGCCGCGCCGACCGCGACTCCTGCTGGTGCTGTTCCTCGGCCCGATGATCGCGATGCTCGTGATCAGCCTCCAGCACGGGGTGCTGAGCGGCGACGCCGGCTTCACGCTCACCAACTTCACCGACGTGATCGCCGATCCGCTCTACCGCGACGTCGCCTGGACCACGTTCCAGATCGCGACGATCGCGATGCTGATCCAGCTCGCGATCGCGGTCCCGATCGCCTACGTGCTCGCCTATCAAGGCGGGGCGCTGGGAGCTGCCGCTGCTGCTCTTCCTCGTGCTCGCCGACGAGCTCAACCCGATGGTCCGAATCTACGCCTGGCGGATGCTGCTCGGCCGCGAGGGGCTGATCAACGAGGGCCTGCAGCGGATCGGACTGATCGACGCCGCCGATCGACGCGCTGCTGTTCAGCAAGTTCGCGGTCATCGTCGTGCTCTCGACCAGCTACCTCACCTACACGGTGATCCCGATCTACGCGGCGATGAAGGCGGTCGACACGCAACCTGTTCGAGGCCGCGCGCGATCTCGGCGCCGGCTGGTGGACGACGACTCGCCGCGTCCTGCTGCCGCTGATCGCGCCGGGAATCTTCGTCGCCCTGCTGCTGGTCTACATCCCGCTGTTCACCGACTTCGCCAGCCCGACGCTGGTCGGCGGCACCGAGCGGCTACATGCTCGGCCAGGTGGTCAACGACCTGGTGCTCGAGACCGGCGACCTCAACGGCGGCGCGGCGATGAGCCTGCTGATGCTGCTCGCCTCGGGCATCTTCGCCGTGATCGCCTACCGGCTGGCGAAGATCAAGCAGCTCGAGACGTGAGCGCGAACGGCGCCACCTGGACGCGCTGATCGTCGGCGGCGGCCACAACGGCCTCGTCGCCGCGCACTACCTCGCCTCGGCCGGGCTGCGGACGCGTCGTCTGCGAGCGGCGCGAGATCGTCGGCGGCTGCTGCGTCACCGAGGAGTTCGCGCCCGGCTACCGCGCCTCGACCGGCGCCTACGTGCTCAGCATGCTGCGCGAGCCGGTCTGGCGCGACCTGCGGCTGGTCGAGCGCGGAATCGAGGTCGATCCGGCGGGTCCGGCCCTCAACCTGTTCGCCGACGGCTCGACGCTGCATCTCGACGACGACCTCGCGAAGACCCAGGAGGGGATCCGGCGGTTCAGCCGCGCCGACGCCCGCGCCCTGCCCGGGTTCGAGGCCGAGCTGGCCGAGATCGCGAAGCTGATCCTCCCGCTGTTCGACACCACGCCGCCCGATCCGCGGCGGCTGCGCCCGCGCCAGCTCGCCCAGCTCGGCGGGCTCGCCGCCCGCAACCGCTCGCGGATCTCCGACGCCCTGTTCCTCTTCGGGACCTCGGCCGACCAGTACCTGGCGGAGTACTTCTCGAGCCAGCAGGTGCGCGCCTCGCTCGGCTGGCACGCGATCAACGACTCCACGGGGGGGCCATCGACGCCCGGGACGGCGTTCGTGCTCCTGCACGACCACGCCTCCGAGCAGTCGGGCGGGGGTATCCGTCAATGGGGGTTCGTGCGCGGCGGAATCGGCCGGCTGACCGAGGCGATGGCCGACTCGGCCCGCGACGCCGGAGCCGAGATCCGCGTCGGCGCCCCGGTCAGCGAGATCCTGGTCGAGGACGGGCGCGCCGCGGGCGTCGAGCTCGAGGGCGGCGAGGAGCTCCGCGCCGCCAGGGTGCTCTCGAACGCCGATCCGAAGACCACCTTCCTGCGGCTCGTGGACGAGGCCGCGCTGCCTCGCCAGTTCCGAGCCGGCGTCTGCGCCTACCGCTGCGAGGGCACCAGCGTGAAGATCAACCTCGCGGTCGATCGGCTGCCGGCGGCTGCCGCGATCGCCGGCGGCGGCGTCCAGCCCTATCACCGCGGGATCATGGAGGTGAATCCCACGGTGGCCGAGATGGACTGGGCCCAGGCCGAAGCCCGCGCGGGGTGTCCGGCCGGCGATCCGCACATCGAGCTCTGCATCCCGACCGTCCACGACGCCTCGCTGGCGCCGGAGGGAAAGCACGTGGTCACGATCGACGTCAACTCGCAGCCCTACACCCTCGCCGAGGGCGACTGGGACTCGATCCGCGACGAGGTCGCCGACCGCGCCGTCGCCAAGCTCGAGGGCTACTTCCCCGGCCTTACCGACTCGATCACGGACCGCCAGGTGCTGGCGCCGACCGATCTCGAGTCGCGCCTCGGGATCTGGGGTGGCCACGCGCTCCACGGCGAGATGTCGTTCGACCAGCTCTTCAACCTGCGGCCGGTGCGCGGCTGGGCCGATTACCGCACTCCGGTGCGCGACCTGTGGCTGTGCGGCGCGGGCACCCACCCGGGCGGCGGCGTCACCGGGGCCAACGGCCGCAACTGCGCCCGCGAGGTGCTGCGCGAGGCCCGCGGTCCGCGGGCGCGCCTGCGAGGGTTGCGCGGGTGAGCCCTCTCTACCCGCCCGAGTGGGACGAGATCGCCGCGCCGGCGATCTCGGTCACGCCCCCGGGGCCGCGCAGCCGCGAGGTGCTCGACCGGGTCGAGGCGACCGCCTATCCGGGCACCGGCGGGCACCTGACGCCGTTCGCGCTCGCCTCCAAGCGGGCGTGGACGGCCACCGACCTTGACGGCAACGTCTACCTCGACTGCGCCTCGGCCTCGGCCTCGGTGCCTCTGGGCGCCGGCCGCCCTGAGGTGCTCGAGCCCGCGATCGCGGCGATCGAGCGCTATGGCAACGAGGACAGCCACGCGCTGGTCTCCGAGCTCACCGCGGAGCTCGGCGAGCGCCTGCTGGCGGTGGCGCCGCCCGGGCTCGGCCGCTACGACATCGCCCTGAACGGCACCGAGGCGGTCGAGATCGCGATCAAGCTCATGCGCCGCGCCACCGGGCGGCCCGTGATCATCGCCTTCCACGGCTCCTACCACGGCGAGTCGACCCTCACGGCAGCGCTGGGCGCCGAGGCGGCCGAGATCTCCAGCGGCCTGCGGGGCCTGGTCCCGGGCTTCGTCCACGTCCCCTACCCGCACCCGACTCGCACGCCGCTGCGCGATCCCCGGCCCGGCGGCAGCGGCGACGCGACGGTCGACTACATCCGCGACCACGTCCTCTTCCACGCGCTCGACCCCGCCGACGTCGCCGGCGTGGTGATCGAGCCGATCCTCGGATCGGGCGGCTGCGTCGCGCCGCCCGACGCTTTCTGGCCGGCGCTCACCGAGCTCTGCCGCGAGCACGGATGGCTTCTGTGCGCGGACGAAGTGAAGACCGGGATCGGCCGCTCCGGACACCTGCTGGCGGTGGAGCGCTGGGGAGTCAAGCCCGACCTGATGTGCCTCGGCAAGGCGCTCGGCGGCGGGGTGATGCCGATCGGCGCGCTGCTCGGCACGGAGGCCGTGCTCGGCGCGTTCGACGACGTGCCTACGGGCAGCACCTGGGCCTGGCTGCCGGGCTCGTGCGCGGCGGCGCTCGCCACGCTCGACGTGTTCGCGACCGAGCCGGTGCTCGAGAACGTGCGCGAGCTCGAGCGGGTCGCCGCCGGGCACTTGGGAGAGCTGCGCGACCGCTTCGAGCGCATCGGCGACGTGCGCGCCGAGGGCTGCTTCCACGCGATCGAGTTCGTCCGCGATCACGAGACCCGGACGCTCGATCCCGAGCTCCAGACCGCCGTCGCCACCGGCATGTTGCGTCGCGGCGTGATCGCCGACTCCTCGACCGCCTCGCTCAACGTGCAGCCATCACTGGTGATGCCGTCCGCCGACCTCGACCGCGTCTATGCGATCGTCGGTGAGTCGATCGAAGCGGCGCTCCGCGAGTGACCGCGCTCGAGACCGAGCTGCGCGCAGAGCTCGAGGCGATGGCGCACGCCGGCACGCTGAAGCGGATCCCGGTGCTCGACTCGCCCCAGGGGCCGACGGTCGAGATCGCGGGGCGCGGCGAGGTCCTCTGCCTGTGCTCGAACGACTATCTGGGGCTCACCAACCACCCCGACGTGGTCAGAGCAGGTGCCGATGCCCTCGCGCGGTACGGCGCGGGAACGGCGTCCGTGCGCTTCATCTGCGGGAAGTTCACGCCCCAGGTTGCGCTCGAGCGCGACCTCGCCGCCTTCCTGCGGACCGAGGCCGCGCTCACCTTCGTTTCCTGCTGGACCGCGAACGCCGCCCTGCTCGACGCCCTGTGCGACGAGCGCACGGCGCGTGTTCTCCGACCGCCTCAACCACGCCTCGATCATCGACGGCATCCGCCTCGCCCGGCCGGGCCACAAGGACGTGTACGAGCACGGCGACGTCGCCGACCTGCGCAGGGCGCTCGCCGAGGCGCCCGAGATGCAGCGACGGCTGATCGTCACCGACGGCGTCTTCAGCATGGAGGGCGACCTGGCGCCGATGGACGATCTGGCCGCGGTCGCCGAGGAGCACGATGCGACCCTGATCGTCGACGACTCCCACGGGATCGGCGTGGTCGGCGAGACCGGGCGCGGCGTGCTCGAGCGCTTCGGCCTACTGGGGTCCGGGAGCGTGATCACGGGCACGCTCGGCAAGGCGCTCGGCGGCGCCGCGGGCGGCTTCGTCGCGGGCGGGGAGGCGCTCTGCTGGGTGCTGGAGCAGCGCTCGCGGCCACAGCTGTACTCGAACGGGATCCCGCCGACGGTCGCCGCGAGCGCGCGCCGGGCGCTCGCGGAGCTGCGCGACGACCCCGAGTTGGTCGCGCGGCTGCGGTCAAACACGGCGGCAATGCGGGAGCGCCTGGAGGCGGCCGAGTTGAAGCCGCTCGAGGGCGAGAGCGCCATCTTGCCGATCATCGTCGGCGAGACGGCGAAGGCGATCGAGATCAGCCGCGAGCTCCTCGACCGCGGGGTCTACGTCACCGGCTTCGGCTACCCGGTGGTGCCGGAGGGCACCGCCCGGGTCCGGCTCCAGGTCTCCGCGGCGCTCACCGAAGCCCAGATCGAGACCGCCGTCGCGGCGCTGGCGGAGGTCTGCGCCGAGGCCGGGATCACCAGCCCGCCGCCAGACGGGCCAGCCCGCTGACCACCGCAGCCGAGCGCACATGCCAAAGAGCGGAGGGTGGTGGTGGCGAGCTCATCGTCCCTGCGTCGTCGTGATAGTGATTGATGGGTGAGCGACAACGTCGACCGCTACCGCGAAGCGCTCGAGGCCTGGAACCGACGCGACCTGGTCTGGATCCTCGAGCAGGCGGCGCCCGATCTCGAGTTTCACACCGCCCAGATCTTTCCCGGGATCGAGCCCCTCTACGAGGGGCGCGAAGGCATGGTCGAGTTCTGGACCACGTTCATCGAGGAACCCTGGGCGCTGTTTCGGCTCGAGGTCGAGTCGCTCGACGAGGCCGGTGAGCGATCGCGTGCTGGCGCTGCTCACCTTCCACGGCACCGAGCGTGACTCGGGCGAGGAGATCACCACCCCCTACGCCCACCTGGCCACCTTCCGCGGCGACGAGGTCGCTCGCATCGACGCCTTCGCCGACTGGGACGAGGCGCGCCGGGCCGCCGGCCTCGCCTCCTGAACCGGGCGCCATGCTCCAGCACGTCTCGCTCGAGGTCCCGCCCGATCAGGCCCGCGCTACGGTCGAGTTCTGGCGCCTGCTCGGGTTCGAGACCGTCGAGGCGCCCGAGCCGGTCGCCGGCTTCGTCACCTGGCTCGAGCGCGAGGGGACCCAGATCCACCTGATCCACACCGAGGAGGCGAGCGTCCCGGCGCTCGGACACGCGGCGGTGGTCGTCGACGACTTCGAGCGCACGCTCGAGCGGGTCGCCGCCGGCGGGCACGAGGTCAGCGAGAGCCGTTCCCTGTGGGGGGCGCGGCGCGCGTTTGCGGTCGCCCCCGGCGGTCATCGGGTCGAGCTGATGGAGTCGCCGCCGCCGCGCCATCGCTGATCGCCGGCGGGGCTGCGCCGCAGGTGGGCTCGCCCGCCGCGCCGATCACTACGATCGCCCGCGTGCGCTACCCGGTCGAGAGCTTCACCGCCGCCGAGCGGGCCCTGCTCGAACCTCACTTCACCAACCTCGACCGCCCCGTGTTCGGGCTCGTCAACCTGCCCGAGACGGTCAAGGGGGCTCTGTTTGCGCGCTACTCACGCTACCCGGGGACCCTGCGCCGCCTCTTTCTCGAGGAGTTCGCCGACGACGTGCCGGCGGGCGAGCGGCCCTTCGACGGGATCGAGGGCGAGCGCGCGGCCGGCCTCTATGAGCGCGTCTTCATCGGCTACGGCGACGACTCGATCGCCCAGGTGGGCGGCGCCCACGTCGCCTGCGAGTGGGTCTCCAACGTGCTCACCAAGCTGCTTCAGCGCGGCCGGCTCGCCGCCTATCTAGAGCAGTCGACCCGCTACATCCCCTACGACCTGCCGATGGAGGACGGTGGCGGGTACCGCTACTTCGCCGACGCCGAGCTCGGGCCCGCCTACGCCGCGGCGATGGACGAGCTGTTCGCGATCTACTCGCGCAGCCTCGAGACCGTCCAGGGCTGGGCCGCCGAGCGCTGGCCCCGGGACGCGGAACAGCCCGAGGGCGCCTGGCGCAGCTCGATCCGGGCGAAGGCGCTCGACCTGCTGCGCGGCCTCCTGCCCGCCGCGACCCTGAGCCACGTCGGCATCTACGCCTCCGGCCAGGCCTACGAGCAGCTCTTGCTGCGGCTAGCGGCCTCGCCGCTGCCCGAGGCCCGCGAGTACGGTGAGCTGCTGCTCGCCGAGCTCAAGCACGTGATCCCGAGCTTCGTCGCCAGGGTCGAACGCCCCGATCGCGGCGGCGACTGGGTCGCCCACCTGCGCGAGCGCCGCGAGGCGACCGAGCGAGCCGTGGCGCGGCTCGGCCTCGACCGGCGCGGCGGCGACCCCGTGCCGTCGGTCGACCTGGTCCACGTCGACGGCACCGAGGACGACCTGCTCGCGGCCTCGCTGTACGAGTCCGCGGGCGCCTCGGAGCCTCAGATCCGCGCTCGGCTCGCGGCGCTGGACCCGATCGAGCGCGCCGAGTTGATCGGCGAGCTGGCGGGCGAGCGGCGCAATCGCCGCCATCGCCCCGGGCGCGGCTGGGAGGCGGTCCGCTACCGGTTCGAGATCGTCTCCGACTACGGGGGCTTTCGCGACCTCCAGCGCCATCGGATGCTGACCTGCCAGTGGCAGCGGTTGGGGCCCGAGCTCGGCGCCGGGGTCCCCGACGAGGTCCGCGAGGCCGGCGCCGGGGACGAGTACGAGCGCGCGCTCGAGCTCTCGCGGCGCGAGTTCGACCGGCTCGAGGTCGCAGGCCTGGCCGCCGCGGCTCCCTACGCCCTGTGCCTGGGCTATCGGATCCGCTACGTGCTCGACCTCAACGCCCGCGAGGCGATGCACCTGTGCGAGCTGCGCTCCGGGCGCGAGGGCCACCCGACCTACCGAGCCGTCGCCCAGGCGATGCACGAGCGCATCTCCCAGGTCCACCCGGCGATCGGCGCGGCGATGTCACACGTCGACTCCACCACCGAGCCCCGGCTCGAGCGCATCCTCAGCGAGATTCGCACCCACCGCAAGCGGATCGCCGCCCGGGCGCCCGGCGATTCGCCCGGCGTCAGCACGCTCGGCTGAGGTCTCGCTCCCCCGCTTAGAGGTGGTATCTCGGAAGTTCCGCTTTGCATGGGAAGCAACACGAATCGCCGGCGCTTCTCCTTGTCGCGCGAAGCGAGAGGCGATGGCGGCTCGGAGGCGCCGCGTTGCGTGTAGCAACGTGCAGACCCGATACGCTGGGCCGATGCGGACGAACCTGTCCGTTGAGGACTTGGGCACCTTCCTCGACGAGCCGCGGGTGGCGGTGTTGGCCACCCTCAGGGTCGACGGAACCGTTTTGCTCTCTCCCGTCTACCACGAATGGCGCGAGGGCGCATTCAATGTGGTGATCGAGACGCAGAATGTGAAGGCTCGGCATCTGCGGCGCGACCCCAGGGCGACGATCTTGGTGGCCGAGTCCGAACCGCCACTGCGTGGCGTCGAGGTCCGAGGCTCGGCACAGTTCATCGACGACGGCGTCACCGAAATCGCGCGCCGCATCGTGGCCAGGTACCCCGGCGATGAGGAAGCCGAGGCTGACGCGGAGACCCTCCGAGGCGCGGATGTCATCGTCCGGCTCGAGCCCGACCACATCCGGATCTGGGATTTCGCCGACGAGTTCGACGCCGGCTAGGACCGGGACAGCCGTCGCGTGTGCTCCACGCGGTTCCCATCCCGGCAGGGCACTGTGACGGCTCGAATCGCGCGAGCGATCGCACTGGTCGTGAGAAGCCACCCTTGCGGACCCGAACGTTGCGAGGTAGGCTGGCAGCGGGCGGGCCATCTCCAGATCAAGGAGGAAACATGGAGAGCAGGAACGGCTCCCAGCCGACGGTCGTCCTGGTGCACGGTGCCTGGGGAGATGCCACTGGATTCGATGGCGTCATTCGCATCCTGCACGACCAGGGCTACCGCGCAATCGGTTTTGCGAACCCGCTGCGAGGACTACAAGGCGACGCGCAGTACCTCGCTGACCTGCTGAAGACGATCGAGGGGCCGATCGTGCTAGTCGGTCACTCGTATGGCGGAGCGGTGATCACGAATGCCGCCGCTGGCAACGACCAGGTCGTTGGGCTCGTATATCTCGCCGGGTGGGCGTTGGACGAAGGGGAAAGCATCGGACAGCTCCTGGAGCTGAACGAGGGCAGCCTGGTTCCGACCGCGCTGCAGGAAGTGCCGTTTACGAACCCTGACGGCTCCGAAGGCGTGGATCTGTATCTCGACCAGGACGCGTTTCCCGAGGTTTTCGCCGGAGACGTTGACGACGACATGGCGCGCGTGATGGCGGCCGCCCTGCGCCCGTGGAGTGCCGCAGCGCTCGGCGCGGAGTCGGGACCACCCGCCTGGAAGTCGGTCCCTTCGTGGTACCTGCTCGGCACCGAGGACAAGGCGATCCCGCCGGCGACGCAGCGCTACATGGCAGAGCGCGCAGAGTCAACGATCGAGGAGGCCCCGGCGTCGCACGCCTCGATGGTGTCGCAGCCCGAAGCCGCGGCGAAGCTGGTTATCGCAGCGGTGCGTGCGAACGTCGGCGCGGCTGCATAGGCGCGCCAAGAACCCCATCGACCCGAAGCCCTGGCGAAACCCGTCAGGGCTTCGGCCGTTGGGCCGTTAACCTGCCGCCGGAACGACCCTGATGAGGAAGCAGGGGGTGACCAGCATTTGGACGAAAGGCGGCTACCGGCCTTGGAGGCTGCTCGCCACGCGGCAGCTTAGGTTCTACGCCCGCGCCTTGGCGCCCTTGCGCGCCGACGAGCGTCGCTTGGCCGCCTTGGCCTTGCGAGAGCGGGCAGCTTTCTTAGCCGCCGCCTTGCGCTTGTGAGAGCCGCCCCCGGTTCGGTCGCGGATCGAGTCGGCGGCGGCGGAAAGCTGGTCTGCAACCTTCTCGGCCCTCGACGGCTTCTTGTTGCCTTTCTGCGGCAGCGCATCGGCCACTTGGCTAGCGACCTTCTTGCGCACCCCGCTATCCCGCAACTTGTCGTAGAGCTTGGTATCCGGCTTGGTCTTGGTCTTCGCCATTCGGGCTCCTTCCAGGCGGATCGTTGTGCTCGACGACTACCCTGGTCTGAGCGTTCGAATCCGGCTGTGACGCGTCGGCTGTTGGAGAAGCAGAGGTATCGCTTCGGATGGCAAGAAGCGGCATTGCCGCTCGCAGAAGTGATCGCCCGCCCGGCGGACGGACTGATCACGTGTCACTCGACCCGGTCTGGGAGCCGGTTGTGTCCTCGCCGTACGCATCGTGGTAGTTCAACCATCGGCCGGTCGGCGTCTGCGGGTAACCCTCCGGCGAGTCCTCCCACTCCTCCTGGCGTCCGAGCGCAGTCACGTCGAGGTAGCTCCAAGTGCTGCCCAGCGCCTCGTCGCCGCGTGCGTCGACGAAGTAGGTGCGGAAGATCTGATCCCCCTCTCGAAGGAACACGTTGTGGCCGTGCCATTGATCGACATCGAAGTCAGCATCGAAGTCGTCGGTGATCGTGTACCAGGGGATGAGCTCCCACCCATGGCGTTCCTTCAAGGCGCGGATGTCGGTCTGGGGGGCACGGGATATGAACGCAAGCGTCGTGTCCCGCGCATTGAGGTGAGCTGGATGCGATACCTGATCGGCGACCATCGAGCAGCCGAGGCAGGCCCGCTCCGGGTAGGAGGTGCCCGGCGCACAGGTCGTCACGTCCGGCGCGTAGAACGCCCGGTAGATGATCAGCTGCCGCCGCCCTTCGAACAGGTCGAGCAGGCTGGCTGAGCCGCGGGGACCCTCGAAGCGATATTCCTTCTCGACGGCCATCCGGGGCATCCGTCGGCGTTCGGCCGCGAGTGCATCGCGGGCGTGGGTCAGCTCCTTCTCCTTGCCAAGCAGCTCTTCACGGGCGGCGGCCCACTGCTCGGGTGAAACCGACTCCGGTGCGTCCATCGTTGCTCTTCTCCTTCGCTCAGATTGGACGCGCGGCCAATGCGCCCTCCGTCGATCCGGGGTGAGCCCGCGTCTCGTCCAAAGCGGTGCTTTCCAGGGTCCGCCGACGGCAGACACGAGACGCCGACTCTGGTCGCCCCGGGTCAACCCCCCTGCGACTTGACGTGCTCGATTACCTCGTTGAACTCCTTGGTCGGGGAAAAGTCCACGTACTCGGAGTCCTCGAGCGCCTGCGGCGCGTGACCGGGCGCCCAGTAGAACGCCTGACCCGCCTCGTACACCTCTTCGCCGTCCTTGGTGCGCATCTTCACCCGGCCCTTCAACAGGTATCCCCAGTGCGGACACTGGCAGAGGTCGTCAGGCTGTCCGACCAGAGCCGGCCCTAGGTCCGCGCCCGCAGGTAGGCGGACGAATGCGGTCGTCATGTCGCCGCCGATCTCCTGCATCCGAAGCTCGACGCCGTCGCCCTCGATCGCGACCGGAGCCTGCTCCCTCGTGATCGCCTTCATCGACGCTCCCTTCAGCCGTTTGACGCTGTGTCGAGGTGACTATCTCACACGACGGGGGCCCGCTTGGGAACGCAGCCGGATGCCCGTCCGCGCAAGAGGGTTCGGAGGCTGAGCTAGGGCGGCCGGCGCTCGGCGATCAGCCGATCGGCTCGCGCGAGCGCGGCCTCACTCAGCCCCCGACCGAGCGGGCCGCGGAACTCAACCACGCGCCGATACGACCACTCGATCGGGCCCGGCAGGCGCGCGAACAGCCAGGCGAGGGGCGCGCCCCCGGGGAGCAGCCGCAGCACGGGCGCCGCGGCCGCGCCCGCGGAGGCGACCCCGCCGTCCGCTCCGACCAGATGCCAGGAGGCCATCTTGAGCTCCTCGTCGATGCCGCCCAGCAGCTCATCGGCGCGCCGGTCCTGGAGCGCGACCGGCTCGAGCCGTCGTCGGCGATCCCAGCGCAGCAGCCAGGCGAGCGACCAGCGGCAGAAGCCGCAGTCGGCGTCGTAGAGGATCCGCACCCGGGCCGGGGCGGCGCTCACGGGACGGCTGCGGTCGCGCCGGCGCGGGCATCCGCCGGGACGCAGAAGCCACCCTCGGCGAAGCCCTGGTCCTCGATCCCGAACGCCCAGTTGAACCTGGCGCGGTAGTTCTCGAGCGCGATCACGTTCGTCAGCTCGACCAGCTCGGCGGGCCCGAGCCGCGCTCGCAGGCGATCGAAGAGCTGATCGGGAACGTCGACCGGGCTGCGCGAGATCCCGGTCGCGAAGTCCAGCACCAGCTTCTCGAGCTCCGAGAAGCGGTCGCTGGTCGAGTAGGCCGGGAGCGCCCGCAGGTCGTCCTCGCCGACCCCCGCCGACTCGCTGATCGAGGAGCCGAAGTCCAGGCACCACTCGCAGCCGCAGACCATCGCTGCCCTCACCTGCGCCAGGTGCTTGAGCCGCTCGTCGACCAGCGTGGAGCGCTCCGACGCGGTCTCGAAAGCCGCGTAGCCGGCCATCACCTTCGGGTTGTGGGCGTAGACCCGCAGGGGTCGATCACCGCCCCGTAGCGGCGCCGCGACTCGCGATAGGCGAGCCGGACGAGCGGGTTGCGGGCATCGTCGGGGACCCCGGCGATGCGGGCGTTGCCGTCTCCGGGCGCCGACGAGCGCGCCTCGACGACGGGGTGCCGACCCTGGCGCCGGAGCTCGAACAGGACCCAGATCGGAAGCACGACGGTCGCCACCAGGCCGAGCGCGTTGGCGATCGCGTCGCCGGTCGAGTACGGCCCGAGGTTGAGCACGTGGTAGATCGTGTGCGGGAGCGAGAACAGCAGGAACGAGGCCGCGGCGACGATCACCAGCCGCCGCTCGAGCACCCACGCGGCCGCCAGCAGCACGGCCCCCGTGGCGAGGAAGAGCCCCCCGACGTCGCGCACCAGGTGCTCGCTGTAGGCGGGCAGGAGCTCGACCCATCCGCGGCCGAGCGGGAAGTCCTCGTAGAACGAGGTCGGGGCGAGGAGGGCGTAGAGGCCGTCGAAGACCTGCAGCAGCCCGAGGGCGACGAGGGTGAAGCGGATCGCGGTCCGGTGGCGGGTCAGGGGTCGAATGCGGATCAGGCATGGGCTGGGCTCCTCTCGAGGTTGTCGATGATGGCCACGCACGCGTCGACCCACGCGGCGGCGAAGCGCTCGGCGTCGACCTCCGCGAAGCGCTCGCCAAACAGGGTCTGCTGCAGGCTGAATCCGACCAGCGAGGCGCAGACGACCTCACCCAGCGCCTCGGGGTCGTGCGATCACGGCGCCGCGCTCGCGGGCGTAGCGTTCCAGCGTCCGGGTCGCGAGCTCGATCCCGCGGCGGACGATGGTGGCGTGAAAGCGCTCGGCGAGCCTCGGCACGCGGGCCGCCGTCGCGCATCACGATCCGGACCAGCTCGACGCTCGCGCTCGAGCTCGGCCAGGCCCCAGCGGGCGACCAGGGTCAGCTCGGCGCGCAGGTCGCCGAGCGGCTCGAGCTCGAGCCGCTGGTTGAAGGCGTCGATCGCCGCGATCCGCTCCGCGAGCGCCGCCTCGAGCAGGTCGTCCTTGCTCGCGAAGTGCTTGTAGAGCGCCCCGGAGCGCGGCGCGAGGCCGGCGGCGGACTCGATCTCGCCGATCGAGCGTGCCGCTGTAGCCCCGCTCCGCGAACAGCTCGATCGCCGCCGCGAGGATGCGCGCTCGGGTGTCGCCCGCTCTGACCATCTGGTAAACGCCTGTTTACCGATGGTAACCGATCGTTTACCGACGCCGCTTGCGCTTGCGCTTGCGGGCCCGTTCTCGCCGCGCGGAATGATCCTCCGCCGGCGCGGGCTCCGTGAACACCTCGGTCGCCTCGGCGTCGACCGGGGCCTCGGCGGCGACCGCCGGCTGCGGCTCGTCGCCCGGCTTCGGCCAGGGGATCGCCTCCCCGGCGGCCCAGGCGGGCGGGCGCCCCTTGGGGGTCTTGTCGAGGATCGTGAACCCGACCCACCCGAACCAGATCATCAGCCCCAGGATCCCGGGCGGGAGCACGATCGTCGAGACCCCGAGCGCCATCCCCAGCGTCGCGGTGAGCCGGGTGAGCAGACCCACCCGCATCGCCTGGAGGGGTACGTAGAAGGTGGCGACGACGAAGCCGATGCTCGCCGGGATGTAGAGGCTGGCCGAGAACTGCGCCAGGGTGCTGTCGTCGATCAGGTCGTCGAGCAGGGTGTAGAGGTCGCCGCCGGCGCCCGCCTGGCTGACGAAGTCGGAGGCGACCCCGGTCTGCCAGATCCAGCTCACGATCCCCTGGAGCGCCAGCAGCACCGGGCCGATGAAGACGAAGCCCACCATCGGGCCGCTGACCCGCTCGTTGCGCGCCTGGGCGGCGCGGAACAGGTAGAGCAGCGGGAAGATCGTGAGCAGGATCGCGGCGCTCGAGAGCACGGTGGAGAGCAGGAGCTGGCCGGACGCGTCATCGAGGGCGCGGAACTGCTCGGTGGTCAGGCCGGTGAACGGCACCGACGCGCTCTGGCGCACGATCGAGGAGGCGATCAGCAGCGGCGCGGCCGCGATCGCCGAGTAGGCGGCGAGCCGCTGACCGCGACGCTCGCGCTCGAGGATCTCCCGGCGACTCAGCGCCAAGCCGGCCTCAGTCGCTCTCCGCGCCGGCGGTGATCCGCTTCGACGGCCCGAGCTCGAGCCGGTCCGCGGCCGCTCGGATCGGGATGTAGTCGTCCTCGCGCCCGGCGATCCGCGAGACCCGCTCGCCGGCGGCGAGCACCAGGTCGAGGACCGGCGCGCCGAGGCCGATCAGGGCCTCGAAGCGGGCGCGGGTCCGCACCTGCTGCGGGGTCGGGGGCGTCACCGGAGCTCAATCAGCCGCGCTCGTGGAAGAAGAAGCCCGGCAGCGCGCCCTCGATCACTTCCTGGGTCATCCGCTGGGCGACCTCGAGGTTGCCCGTGCGCACCGCGATGTCGTCGAGGGTGACGATGCCCGACCAGCCGATCGCCCTCGACGATCGGCAGCCGGCGGATCCGATGCTGCACCATCAGCGCCGCGGCCTCCTCCAGGTCCATCGCGGGCTCGCCGGTGACCAGGGGCCGCGAGCAGTGCTCGCGCGACCGACTCGCTCGGCGAGCGCTCGTCGGCGAGCGCCCGGACGGTCAGATCGCGGTCGGTGACCATCGCCGCCGGCTCGCCCTCGCCGTCGCAGACGACCACCGAGCCGACCGAGTGGTCGCGCATCAGCTGGGCGACGCCGAGCACGTCCGCCTCCGGGCCGGCGGTGACCACGCCGGCGGTCATGATCTCGCGAACCTGCATGGGCCCAACGATATCCGGGCGGTTGGCTGAGTGAGTTTCTAGGATCCGGCGTCCATGTCGGCGGCATCAGAGCGGATCGCGGACGCGTGACCGAGCCCGGGCCCTGCCCGCTGTGCGGGCAACCCCTTTACGGCTGGATCGCGCTGCCCGCCGCGGGCTCCGACGCGAGCATCGGCCTGCCGCTCGACGATGCCGCCCATGAGCGGGTGATCGACCGCTGCGAGAACTGCGGCGTCGCGCTCGAGCGCGACCGCGAGATCGACCTCGTCGCCGAGTGGGAGGCGGTCTGCCGCCCCGGCGAACCAGGCGTCCGTGAGATCTCGATCCCGAACCGGATCAGCCTCCAGGCCTGGATCGGCGAGGTCGGCTGGGCGGCGATCGACCGCTATCCGGGAAGGCTGCTGCACACCCCGGCCAGCCTCGAGCTGCTCGCGCTCGACAACGGCCACCGGGCTCGAGCGCACCCGCACCCCGGTCTCCGGTCGCGCCCAGGTGTGGATGTGGCAGACGATGCTCAACGGGCTCACGTTCCACCGCAACTTCGCCCGCGAGGTCCGCGCGGGGCGGCTGCGCCCGGGATCCGGTCGGGGAAGGCTGCGCTTCGGCATCGACGTGGTGGTCACGGTGCTCGGCGCTCCGCTGGTCCTGCTGCTCTCGGCGCCGCTCGAGCTCGGGGCGGCGCTCGCCCGGCGCGGCGGCGAGCTCGCTGCCACCGCCCGCCGTGCCGCTGAGCGACCCGGGCCGCCGCCGCCGCGACGAATAGTGTTCGCCCCCGTGATCCGCGCCCGCAGCCGCATCCTCCTCCTGGCCACCGTCGCCTGCGCGGTGGTCGCCTCGCCCGCCGGCGCGGCCGGCCCCGCGCTGACCGTGCCGCAAAGCGAGCTCGAGGCGGCGTTCGAGTGCCCGATCGATCCGGCGAACGCCACCCGGACGCCGTTGATGTTCGTCACCGGGACCGGGGCGACGGGCGATCAGGGCTACCTGATCGGACAGGACGCGTTCGAGGCCTACGGGCATCCGGTCTGCTACGTCAACTTCCCGGACTTCACCACAGCGGACATCCAGGTCTCGGTCCAGTATCTGGTGTACGGCCTGCGCCGCGAGTACGCGCTGGCCGGCCGCAAGGTCGCGGTCTTCGGGATCAGCCAGGGTGGGCTCCTGCCGCGCTTCGCGCTCACGTACTGGCCCGACCTGCGGCGCAAGGTGAGCGACGTTCTCGCCGCTGCCGGTACCCAGCACGGGACGACGATCTCGCGCGGCTGCTCGGCCGCGAGCCCGTGCGCCCCGGCCAACTGGCAGCAGCTGCGCCACTCGAACCTGCTCGACGCCATCAACGCTCAGCCGGACGAGACTCCGGGCGACGTCTCGTACACGACCGTGCGCTCGCTGGTCGACGAGACCGTTCAGCCCCAGGGCGGCAAGCGGCCCACCTCCGCCCTCGACGGCGCCCGCAACATCCTGATTCAGGACGTGTGCCCGGGTCGGACCACCACCCACATCGGGACCGCCGTTGACTCGGTGGCCTTCGCGGCGTTCGCGGACGCGATCGCGCACGGCGGACGGCGCAAGCAGGGCGCCGCCAATCCCTCGCGCTTCCCGGCCGACGTCTGCGAGCACCCGTACGCGACCGGTCTCGACGAGACGCAGACGAGCGCCTTCCTCGGCGGCTCCGGCGGACTGATCGGGAGCCAGCAGGCGCTGGTGCCCAAGGTCCCGAAGGAACCCACGGTCCGGCGGGTGTTCAAGCGCCGCGCACGCTGAGGCCTGCAGCGTCGGCACGCGAGGTGCCGCCCGTCTATGATCGACGCATGGAAGGAAGCGATCCCTTCGGCCTCTTCGGCGACCCGGATGAGCTTCGGGCCCGGCTCTCGGACATGGCCGAGCAGATGCAGGGCGCGCAGAAGGTCGCCTGGGCCGACAACGCGATCAAGCTCGCGGTCGACATCACGGTCGCCGCGATCGCCCGGCTCGAGCTGCATGGCTCCAGTGATGAGCAGGCGATGCAGGTGCGCGACGCAATCCGCGTCGTCTTCCCCGAGTCGGTCACCCTCGTGCGCGAGGCGCGCGAGGGTCTCTCCTGAGCGGTCACTGAGCCGGCACTTTCGCCGGCCTCGCGTCGGTCGCGGGCACCTACGGTGGGCGCATGCGGCGGCCAGCCTCGCAATCCGGTGCGGCGACTGTCGAGCACGCCGGGATCTCACTCATGCTCTGCCTCCTGCTCGTCGCCGCGATCGCGGCGATCGCAGCGGGCGCTGATCGCAGCGGACGCGAGCTCGGCTCGACTCTGTCGCGCAAGCTGCGCTGCGCCGCCGTCGGCCCCGGGCCGTGCTGGCGCGACCCTCTGACCGCCGCCTACGGCCGCTCGCTCGCCGGGGCGGTCCGCGCTCTCGCGCCCGCGCCGGTCGCCCGCCGCGGTCCCGGCGGCTCACCGTTGCTCCCGGTCGACTTTCGCCGCTGTCGCTCAGCGAGCTGCGCCGCCCCCGGCGCCCGCCCGGGCCTCACCGCATCCAACCGCCGCGTGACCGCGTTCGTCGCGGTCGTCGACCGCCGCCCGAGCGCGGGCTTAGCCGAAATCACATACTGGCTCTACCGCCCGGGGCTAGGCTGGGAGGCGGTCACGCGGCTCGCCGAGTCGAGCGAGGTCGAGGCGCTCGCCTCGACCCCGCTGCTCGAAGCTGCCGTGCCCGCGCTCGTGCCGCTGGAAACGCTCGGCGGACGCAACCAGTACGAGTTCGTGGCAGGCGAGGAGCCGCCGTGGCGCTGGCGGGTCGAGTCGGTCTACCCGTGACCGCGCAGCACGCCGGTCACCAGTGGGCGTCGTGGTGCTCGATCACCCCGTACGCCTCGGCCAGCTCGAGGCCGCCGGGCAAGGTGCCGGTGAAGGTGCCGAACGGCTGGCGGTACTCATAGCGCGCCCACGGCTTGCTCTCCTCCCGGCGCCGTTCGGCCTCGGCGGAGAACTCGAGCCGCGAGCCGTCGACCTCGATCGCCTCGAGCCCGTCGAAGCTCGCCGGGCCCGGCTCGCTCGGCTCGCCGTCGACCCAGATCGCCCGCTCGGAGCGCTCGGGCGGGTCGTTGATGCCGCTGACCAGGTTCCAGCCCACCGGCCGCCCGTCGGTCGTCCGCCCGACACCCGCTGACCAGTCCCAGACCGTGTGGCGGGGGTGATAGCCGCACGACTCGTCCTCGACCCCGCGTGCCCGGCAGCGAATCCGCCGCTCGCCGATCCGCACGTCGCACTCGACCTCGACGACGCGCTTGCGGGTCCAGACGTAGCCCTCCGCCTCACCGGTGGGACAGACCGCCTCGGCCCAGCGGCCCTCGCCGGCCCGCAGGAAGGCGCGAATCGGCTCGTCCTCCGCGCCCTTCGGCGCGGCCTCGATCCGCACCAACGTCCCGCCGCGATCGGGTGCCCAGTCGATTCGCCCCGTGTGCTCCCCGTCCGCGAGCTCGGTCCAGACCTCGCCCCGGGCGAGCATCGGCGCGGTCAGGCGGGTGCGCTCGTGCAGCTTGCGCTGCTCGCGATCCCAGATCGCCCAGAAGGTCTGGCCGAACGGTCCGACCTGGACCCGTGCCGCGCACACCATCACCTCACCCCCGAAGACGCCCAGGTAGCGCCAGCGCTTGCGCCAGTTGCCCTGCCTGCGGAGCGGCACCTTCGCGGGCGGCAACGGCAGTTCGGGGCGTCCATCACCCGGTCCGCGCCAGGGGAGTCCCTTCATCGCGACTCCCACCGAGTGGCGAAGCCGCGCGGCTCGGGGACGTCGGTCGTCACTCGATCACGCAGATCTGGTCGCCGGAGTTGATCGCCGCCCCGACGGCGACGTTCAGCTCGCTGACCTTGCCGTCGCGGTGGGCGGTGATCTCGTTCTCCATCTTCATCGCCTCGATCACGCAGATCAGTGCGCCCTGCTGCACCTCGGCGCCCTGCTCGACCGCGACCTTGAGGATCGTGCCCTGTAGCGGCGAGGGCAGGGCGGGACCACCGGAATCCCCGCTCGGACCGGCCGCCCGCTCGCGCTTCGGCGGCCGCCGCCCGGGGCCCGCTGCCGGCGCCGCGGCGGCGCCGATCACCTTCACCGCGTGCAGGCGCCCGTCGACCTCGACCGAGTAGGTGCGCTCGACGGTCTCCTCGGGCTCCTCCTCGGACCGAACGGGAGCCGGAACGGCGGTGCCGTCGGGGGCGGTCCGCTGGAGCCACTTGCGGTCCTCGATCAGATCGCGGCAGGTCTCGCCGTTCGCCCACTGGTCGGTGGCGAGGATCTCGCGATGGAACGGGATCAGCGTCGTCAGCGGCGCGATCTCGTACTCGCCGAGCGCCCGCAGCATCCTGGCCGTCGCCTTCTCCCGGTCGTTGTCCCAGGTGATCAGCTTGGCGACCATCGGGTCGTAGAGGGGCGTCACCTCGGCCCCCGCCTCGAGCCCGGAGTCCACGCGGACGCCGGGGCCTGCGGGCTCGATGTAGTGATCGATCCTGCCGGGGGCCGGGGCGAAGTTCTTGTGCGCCGCCTCCGCGTTGATCCGGCACTCGATCGCGTGGCCGCGCAGCTCGACCTGTTCCTGGGCGATCGAGAGCGGCTCGCCGGCGGCGATCGCGACCTGCTCGCGGACGATGTCGATCCCGGTCACCATCTCGGTCACGCAGTGCTCGACCTGGATCCGGGTGTTCATCTCCAGGAAGTAGTAGTCCTCGCCGACCTGCATCCCCTCGACCGTTCCGGCGCTCCGGTAGTCCACCGCGCGCGCGGCCTCGGTCGCGATCCCGCCGATCCGCTCGCGCATCGCCGCGTTGACATGCGGCCCCGGCGCCTCCTCGATCAGCTTCTGGTGGCGCCGCTGGAGCGAGCAGTCACGCTCGCCGAGGTGGATCACGTTGCCGTGCGAGTCGGCGAGCACCTGAACCTCGACGTGGCGCGGGTCCTCGAGGTAGCGCTCGAGATAGACGCGGTCGTCGGAGAAGAACTTCTCCCCCTCCCGTGCCGCGCCCTCGAACGCCTCCTCGAGCTCGTCGGCCGTGCGCGCCACGCGAAAGCCCTTGCCGCCTCCTCCCCCGGCGGCCTTGCAGGCGACCGGGTAGCCGATCTCCTCCGCGGCCTCGCCGGCCGCCGCGAGGTCGGGCGACGGCTCGGTCGAGCCGGGCACGATCGGGACGCCCGCCTGCTGCATGATCTCCCGCGCGCGCGTCTTCGAGCCCATCGCCTCGATCGCCGACGCCGGCGGGCCGATGAACACGATCTCCGCCTGCTCGCACGCCTCGGCGAAGGCCGCGTTCTCGGCCAGGAAGCCGTAACCCGGGTGGATCGCCGCGGCGCCGCACTGCTCGGCGACCGCGATGATCCTCTCGATCGACAGGTAGCTCTCCGCCGGGGTCGGGGGGCCGAGCAGGAACGCCTCGTCGGCCTCGCGGACGTGCGGCGTCTCGCGATCGGCCTCCGAGTAGACCCCGACCGACGCGATCCCCAGCTCCTCGAGCGCACGCATGACCCGGATCGCGATCTCACCCCGGTTCGCGACCAGGACCTTCTCGAACACGCGCGGCAGATTACCTGCCCGGGCGTGACGAGGATCACGTTAATCGTGACATCTTTCGGTGTAACATAGGAGAATGACAGGGTATGGAGAGGGCGTTGCCCTGCACCGAAGGAGACCGAAATGAACCCCGTTGATTCAGCCCCCGCCGCCGGCGCGGAGCTCGGCCAGGTCCTTCTCGCCACCGGCGGGGCCCTGCTGGCGACCGCGATCCTGCTCTACCTGGGCTGGGCGCACCGCAGCGGCCGTAGCGACCTGCTGAGGCGAATCGCGGCGTCCGCGGCTCGCGGCAGCGGGTTCGCGCCCTGGGCGGCGCTGCCGTCGCTGATCGCCGCCGGCTCCTTGCTCGTCGCCCTGCTCGGGATGTACTGGGACATCTCCCTGCACATCGACGACGGGCGCGATGCCGGGCCGTTGGCCAACCCGGCCCACTACCTGATCCTCGCGGGCCTCTACGGGATCTTCGTCGCCGGCTTTCTCGCGATCGTCCTCCCCGAGGGCAAGCCGAGCCCGCGCGCGATCCGCATCACCGGCGACTGGTGGGCGCCGCTCGGCGGGGTCGCGATGATGGCCTCCGCCGCCTTCGCCCTGATCGGCTTTCCGCTCGACGACGTCTGGCACCGGATCTTCGGCCAGGACGTGACCCTCTGGGGCCCGACGCACCTGATGCTGATCGGCGGCGCGGCCCTGACCCTGATCGGCAGCTCCCTGCTGATCGTCGAGGGTCGCGGCGAGACCGTCGCCGAGTCCGAGACGGCCGCCTCCCCTGGTCTCGTCGACCGCTTCGTCGTCGCCGCGGCCCGTTACCGCCGCGCCTTCGCGGTGGGCGGGCTGTTGATCGGCCTCTCGACCTTCCAGGCCGAGTTCGACTTCGGCGTGCCGCAGTTCCAACTCGTGCTCGAGCCGATCATGCTCGCGTTCGCCGCCGGCATCGCGCTGGTCGCGGCGCGGATCTGGATCGGACCGGGAGCGGCGCTCGGCGCGGCCCTGTTCTTCGTCGCCGTCCGCGGCATCGTCGCCTTGATCGTCGGGCCGGTGCTCGGCGAGACCACCCCGCATATGCCGCTCTACCTCGTCGAGGCGCTCTGCGTGGAGGGCGTCGCGCTGGTGATCTCAACCCGGCGGGCCTACCTGTTCGGGGCCGTCAGCGGCCTGCTCATCGGCACCGTCGGCTTCTTCGCCGAGTACGCGTGGTCGCAGCTCTGGATGCCGGTGCCCTGGCCCGACAGCCTGATCGCCGAGGCGCTGGTCCCGGCCGCGATCACCGCGATCGCCGCCGGCCTGCTCGGTGCCTACCTCGGGGCCTCGTTCGTGGCCGCCCGCGGCCGCGATCGGTCGCTCGGGGCGCCCGCGATCGTTCCCGCGGCGGTCGCCACGGTGGCGATCGTCGCCGTCGTCGGCCTCAACGTCGGCGACCAGACGCCGCGCGGCTGGAGCGGCCAGGTGACTCTGACCGACGTCAAGTCCGGCCCTGAGCGCACCGTGGACGCGACCGTCCGCTTCGACCCCGGGGAGTTGACCGAGGACGCGTTCTGGATCCAGGCGATCGCCTGGCAGGGCGGCGGCCTGGTCGTCGACCAGCTCGAGCGGGTCGGGCCGGGAGTCTATGAGACCACTCGACCGCTGCCCGTGCACGGGACCTGGAAGACGCTGATCCGCCTGCAGCGCGACAACCAGGTCGCCGGGCTGCCGGTCTACCTGCCGCGGGACTCGGCGATCCCGGCGCCCGCGGTGACGGCGCCGGCGAGCTTCGAGCGCCCCTTCGTCGACGAGACCGAGATCCTCCAGCGCGAGCTGAAGGCCGACGTGCCGGGTTACCTGGCCGGCGTCGCCTACTCGGTGGTCGCCGCGATCGTCCTCGGCATCGTGCTGTTGCTGGGCTGGGTGCTCAACCGGATCGCGCGGCCGGAGGAGCAGCGACCGGGGGGCCGCCGCCAGGCACCCGGCGGAGCGGGCGCGCGCGAGGCGACCGCATGAGCGTCGTAATCGCCCACGCCGGACACTGGCTGACGACGGTCGGGTTCGCAGCCGCGCCGCTGACCGTGATCGCCGGGATCGTCGCGCTGGCGCTCGCCGAGCGCCGGCGCTCCGGCTAGCTGAGGCCCTTACCGCGAACGTTCTGCTTTGCATGGAAAGTGCACCTTTCGCGAGATACTCGCGGGCGATGTCGACCGAGAACCACGCGATCGTGCACGAGCTCGTCGACGCTTGGAACCGCAGCGACATCGACGGGGTGCTCGCCCTTTTCGACTCCGCGTGCGAGGTCGTCTTCCCGCCTGACGTCCCCGAACCTGGCCCCTTCCACGGTCACGCCGAGTTGAGACGTTGGGCCGAGGCGTTCCTCGCCGCGTGGGAGTTTCACCATGCGGACGTCGTTGAGGTCGTGGACACGGACGATGGCGTTTTGGCTGCGCTTCACCTCGTCGGTCGTGGGGCGGGCAGTGGCATCGAGATTGACCAGACGGACGCGCACGTCTTCACGATCCGAGAGGGGAAGATCGCTCGCTGGCACAACTTCAACGAGCGCGCCGAAGCCGCTCGAAGCCGCCGGGCTGCAGGAGTAGCGCTATGGACGAAAACGCAACGTGCAGCTATCCCCGAACGCCAAGACGTCTGCGCTTCGACGAATCACGCCGCAAGCGGTGAGCGAGCTCAGGCCGCCTCGAGCGCCGGCGCCTGCACCCGGATCACCTGCTCGCGGCCGGGGCCGACGCCGACGAGGGCGATCGGCACGCCGGCGCCCTCGGAGATCGCCGCCAGGTAGTCGCGCGCCTCTGGCGGCAGGTCGCCCTCGCTGCGCGCGCCGCTGATCTCCTCCTCCCACCCCGGCAGCTCCTCGTACTCGGCCACCGCGGAGTGCAGGATCGACTGGTGGTACGGGAACTCGTCGAACACCGCTCCCTCGGTGCCCCGATAGCGGACCGCGACCCGGAGCGGGTCGAGGCCGGAGAGCACGTCGAGCTTCGTGATCGCCAGGGCCGAGAGCCGGTTGAGGCGAGTCGCGTAGCGCAGCGCGACCAGGTCGAGCCAGCCGCAGCGGCGCTCCCGCCCGGTTGTGGTGCCGAACTCGTGCCCGCGGTCGCGCAGGTGGTCACCGACGTCGTCGGTGAGCTCGGACGGGAACGGCCCCGCGCCGACGCGGGTGGTGTAGGCCTTGCACACGCCCCAGACCTCGTCGATGTCCGCCGGGCCGACGCCGGCGCCCACGCATGCCGCGCCGGCGACCGGATTCGAGGAGGTGACGAACGGATAGGTGCCGTGGTCGAGGTCGAGCAGCGCCGCCTGCGCGCCCTCGAAGAGCACGGTCTGCCCGCCGTCGAGAGCCTCCCAGCAGAGGCGCGAGGCGTCGGCGATGTAGGGCTCGAGCCGGTGCCCGTAGCGCAGGTACTCCTCGGTCATCGCGTGCAGGTCGAGCTTCGGGTCACGGGCGAACGGGCGCAGCGACTGCTGCTTGGGCTCCAGGGCCGCGGCGATCTTCTTGCGCAGGATCTTGGCGTCGAGCAGGTCCTGGACGCGGATCCCCAGGCGCGCCGACTTGTCCGCGTAGCAGGGGCCGATGCCGCGCTTCGTGGTGCCGATCTCGAGCTTGCCGAGCTTCGCCTCGCCGGCGGTGTCGAGCATCACGTGGTAGGGCATGATCAGGTGGGCGTTGGCGGAGAGCTTGAGCCCGCTGACGTCCACGCCGCGGCGGCGTAGCCCGTCGATCTCCGAGGTCAGCACCGCCGGGTCGACGACCACGCCGTTGCCGATCACGCAGAGCTTGCCCGGGTGCAGGATCCCCGACGGGATCAGGTGGAACTTGAAGGTCTCGTCGTCGCGGACGATGGTGTGCCCGGCGTTGTTTCCGCCCTGGAAGCGGACCACCATCGCGGCGCGATCGGCGAGCAGGTCGACGACCTTGCCCTTGCCCTCGTCGCCCCACTGGGTCCCGATGATCACGATGCCCGGCATCGCGGCTTGATTATGCAGGCAGCGCGGCCCTGATCAGGCGGCGTAGCGGCGATCGCCGCCGTACATCGGCAGCGTCTCGCAGATCTCGGCCAGCCGCGAGACCGTCCGCTGACCGATCTGGTCCTCGAGCTCGGGGACCTTCATGTTGGTCGTGACGACGATCGAGCGGTTGGTCGCGTAGCGCTCGTCGACGATCGCGTAGAGCTGCTCCAGGACCCAGTCGGAGCGCTTCTCGGCGCCCGAGATCGTCGATGTGCAGCAGGTCGACCGAGGTCAGGCGCCGGAAGAACTCGAGATAGGAGAGCTCGCTCGCGTCGGCGTCGTACGTGCGGCGGATCCGGGCAAGCAGCCGCGGCAGCGAGTAGATCGCGACCGAGTAGCCCGGCCTCGATCGCCGTCTTCGAGACCAGCATCGCCAGCGTGGTCTTGCCTGTGCCGACGTCGCCCTCGAGCCACAGGCCGCGGCCGTCGCCGATCCTGGCCGGCAGCTCGTCGAGGTAGGCGCGGACGGCGTCGAGGACGATCCTCAGCTGGGGATCTCGGGCCATGTCCGCGACCGGCGGACGGTCGAACGACACGCCTTGATACTTGGCGGGCAGCACGGTGCGCACGCCCCTCGTCCGGGCCTGGCTGATGCGGCGCTCCCGACACTCACACGGCCGCGCCGTGTCGCCGGCGTCCACGATCCAGCCGCTGCCGTCGCAGAGCGCGAGCGGGCACGATTGCGGCAGCGGCGTGACCGCGCTCATCTCTTGCTCACAGACGGCCCCTCAACGGCGAGGGCGGCTCGGCTTCGGCCTGTCGGCCTCCGCCTCACAGATCGTCGGCCGCGCTCATCAGCGGCGCGTTCTCATCGGGACGCTGCAGCCCGGCGTCCGCTCCGGTCATGGTCAGGAACGACGCGAACTGCTCCTGGAAGACGAGCTTGACGGTGTCGATCGGGCCGTTGCGGTTCTTGCGCACGATCAGCTCGGCGATTCCCTTCAGCTCCTCTCGCTCGGCCGGATCGACATCATCGTCACCGAAGTTCTTGTAGTAGTCCTCGCGATAGATGAAGGTGACGAGGTCGGCGTCCTGCTCGAGGTTGCCCGACTCGCGCAGGTCGGAGAGGATCGGGCGCTTGTCGCGGCCCGTGCGCTGTTCAGGCGCGCGCGAGAGCTGCGAGAGCGCGATCACCGGGACCTTGAGCTCGCGGGCGAGGATCTTCAGGCCGCGACTCATCTGGCCGACCTGCTCGACCCGGTTCACGCGCGAATCCTCGGCGCGCATGAGCTGGATGTAGTCGAGCACGATCAGGGCGAGCCCGCCGTTGCCGTTCGACCGCTCCTGGGCGTGCAGACGCCGGGCCTTGGCGCGCAGGTCGAGCAGGCTCAGGTCGGAGGACTCGTCGATCCACAACGGGCTGTCCTCGAGCTCGTTGCAGACCCGCAGCACCTTCGCCCACTCGCGCTCGCCGACCTGTCCCTTGCGCAGCTTGTCGCTCGAGATCCGCGCCCGCTTGGCGATCAGCCGCTGAGCGAGCTCGGAATCCGACATCTCGAGCGAGAAGAAGGCGACGGGCCGCCCCTGCTTGACCGCGACGTGCTCGGCGATGTTGGCGACGAACCCTGACTTGCCCATGCCCGGGCGCGCGGCGAGGATGATCAGGTTGCCGGGTTGAAACCCGCCCGTGATCTTGTCGAGGTGGGTGAAGCCGGACGGGGTCCCGGTGACCTCGGCCTTGCCGCTGGCCAGGTCCTCGAGCCGGTCGACCTCGCGCGAGAGGATGTCCTTGAGCACGTGGAAATCCTCGGCCTGCTCCTCGTGGGCGACGTTGAAGAGCAGCTTCTCGGCCCGCTCGGCGAGCTCCTGCGGCGCCCCCTCGCGGTCGTGGACGGACCTCTGGATCGTCTGCGAGGCCGCGAGCAGCCGGCGCAGGAGCGAGTTCTGCTGGACGATCCGGGCGTAGTGCCTGGCGTTGCCCGGCACCGGCACGGTCGAAGCGAGGTTGGAGACGGCGTCTCGGCCGCCGGCCTGCTCGAGCTCGCCCTGCTGGCTGAGGAACTCGGAGACCGTGAGCGCGTCGATCGGCTCGCTGCGCTCGTAGAGGCGCTTGATCGCGCTGAAGATCAGCCGGTGGCGGTCACGGTAGAAGTCGTCCTCGGACAGGCGCACGTCGAGGATCACCGGATTCATCGCCATCTCCGAGACCATCAGCGCGCCGAGCACCGACTCCTCGGCCTCGAGGTTCTGCGGGGGCACGTGGGCGGTGGCGGCTTCCATCGGCTGTCTTTGTTTAGAGGGTCGCGCGGCGGGAGAATCGCCCCTCGGAGCCCCGGCTCTCAGAAAACCACAGCGGCCGCCGAGCCGCCCGGGGAGTTCCCGCTCCCTCCGCACAGAAGGCGACCCGCGGCGACGCGCCGCGTATCGTCCCCCCGTGGACTCGTTCGACGTGGAGACGCCGCACGGCCCGGCCAGGGTCCACCTCGACCGGGCGGCCAAGCCGGCGGGGACATTGGTCCTCGGCCACGGTGCCGGCGGCGGCGTCGAAGCGGTCGACATCGCGACCGCGGCCGAGGTCGCGCGCGAAGCGCGGCTGACCGTGGCGCTGGTCGAGCAGCCCTATCGGGTCGCCGGCCGGCGCAGCCCGGCGCCGGCGCGCCAGCTCGACGCGGCATGGGAGGCGGTGATCGAGGACCTGCGGGAGCGCGAGCTGGTCGCGGGGTCGCTGATCGCCGGCGGACGCTCGCTCGGCGCCCGGGTCGCCTGTCGCACCGTCGAGGCGGTGGGCGCAGCGGCCGTCCTCTGCCTCGCCTTCCCCGTCCACCCGCCGGGCAAGGGCGACGACCCGTCGAAGAGCCGCCAGGGCGAGCTCGACGCGGTCGAGGTGCCCGTCCTGGTCGTCCAGGGGACGAGCGACCCGTTCGGGATGCCGGCGGCGGGTCCGGGCCGGGAGGTGGCGACGGTCGCGGGCAACCACGGCCTCAAGGCGGACCTGGATGCGGTCGCGGCGGCGGTGCGCGAGTGGCTGCCGGGCGTGCTCGGCTGAGCGACCGGCGAAGCGGCCGAAGGGCAGCTCGCTCGCGGCTGTCGGTAGCGAGGTGCCTCTCGTCGCCCCGCCGCGACGGGCGAAGGGCGCTACTTCTGCTCGGCGACGATCGTCTTGACCGACGCCGTGGCGCCGCCCGGGAGCTCGACCTCGACCATGTAGGTGCCGACCTCGCGGATCGGGTCCTCGAGGTTGATCTTGCGGCGATCGACCTTCAGCCCGCGGGCCTCGGAGATCGCGTCCGCGATCTCGGCGCTGGTGACCGAGCCGTAGAGCTTGCCGTCCTCGCCGGCGCGGTGCTGGATCGTGAGCACGGTCTTCGAGAGCAGCGCGGCCGTCTCCTCGGCCCGCTCGGCCGCCTCCCGCGCTGCGCGCTCGGCCGCCTCCCGGCGGCGTCTGGCCTCCTCCAGCGAGCGGTCCGTGGCCGGCTGGGCCAGCTTGCGCGGGACCAGGTAGTTGCGCAGGTAGCCGGGCGAGACGTCGACGGCCTCGCCGGCCTCGCCGAGGCTCTCCACGTCCTTGAGCAGGATCGCCTGGGCCATCGGCCAGCTCAACGCTCGCCGACGTACGGCAGGAGCGCCAGCTCGCGGGCCCGGCGAATCGCCAGGCCGAGCTGCTGCTGGTGGCGGCGCGAGAGGCCGGTCACCCGCCGCGAGCGAACCTTGCCGCGGTCGCTGATGAACCGCCGCAGCGTGGTCAGGTCCTTGTAGTCGATGTTCTCGACGTTGATCCGCGTGTACTTGCGCGGCCGATACCGATCGCCGAAGCGCCCGCCCCGCCGCCGGCCCCCCGGCCCCCCGGGCCCGGCCTGGCTCGGCTGCGCTCGCTGCTTGCGGGCCATCAGCCGAAGTCGCTCTCGTGGTCGGAAAAGCCGTTCATCTCGCGCAAACGCGCCGCCGGTGGCGACGCGGAGGCGTGATTCTAGCCGCCGCCGCCTCAGGACGGACGAGAGCGCCGGCATTCGCCGCTCAGATCAGGGACGGGAGAGCCGAGCGAGGCAAGGAAGCAGGGAGCGACGTGTGCTCTGCACACGAGCGACCGATGACGCCGCCTCGCGACGGCTATCCCGTCCCTAGAACGGGATGTCGTCGTCGGAAGCCCCGACTGCCGCCGGCTCGGGCGAATCGAAGTCCGAGGTGTCGGCCGGGGTGTCGGACTGGGCGTTGAAGCGGTTGGCGCCGCCACCCTCGCCGCCGCCGTCGCGGCTGCCGAGGAACTGGACCGAGTTGGCGATGATCGAGACGGCCTGGCGCTTGCCCGAGCCGTCCTTCGCCTCCCACTCGCGCCAGTCGAGCCGGCCCTCGACCGCCACGGGGCGGCCCTTGGACAGGTAGGTCGAGCAGTTCTCGCCCTGCGCGCCGAACACGGTGACGTCGAAGTAGTTGGGCTTGTCGACCCAGTTGCCGCTCTGGTCCTTGCGCCTGGAGTTGACCGCCACCCGCATGTCGCAGACGGGCGTGCCGCCGCCCGTGCTTCGCAGCTCAGGGTCCCGGGTCAGGTTGCCCGTGATCACGACGACGTTGACGTTGCTCGCTGCCACTTGGATCTACCTCTCTGATTGCTTGATCGGTCCCAAGTCTAAGACCGGCATCGGCGTGTTCTCGCCCCCCGCGGACACGAAAAAGGCGGAAGCTGCGGGACTACGCGGGTTCGGCTTCGCCGTCGGCGGCCGAGCGGGTCTCGTCGGCCGCGGCGGGCTCGCCCTCGTCGGCCGCGGCGGGCTCGGTTTCAGCGGCCGCGGTTCCCTCGGCTGGGGCGGGCGCAGGCGTGGCCTCGACGGCCGGAGATGCCGGCGCAGCGGTCGACTCGGCGGCGGCCTCCTGCGCCGCGGGGGCGCCACCCGGCGCCGGAGCGCTTGGCGCCGCAGGGCTCGGGGCCGGTGCGGCCGGGGCCGGTGCGGCGTCGCGGTCCTCGTAGCCGTCGCGTCCGCGGCCGCGGCGACCGCCGGGGCCACGGGGGGCGGAGCTGGCGAGCGGGGCCGGCGGCGGCGGCTCGATCACCGGCGAGTCGGGGTCGACCTTGAAGATCCGGAAGCGCAGCACGCCGTCGGTGATCTTCAGGTTGTGGTCGAGCTCGTCGAGCAGCGGACTCTCGGTCTCGAAGCGAAAGAAGCGGTAGTCGGCCTCGTTGCGCCGCGCGATCTCGTAGGCCAGCTTGCGCAGGCCCCAGGCCTTCTCGGCCTTGAGGCTGCCGCCGGACTCGATCCGCCCCCGAGCCTCGGTGGCGATCTGGTCGCGGCGCTCGTCCGGAGCCTCCGGATCGAGCATCAGCACTAGTTCGTATTGGGCACTGGTTGCCAAGCGGCGGATGACTATAGCGGGGGGCATCCGGCCCCGCCCCGGGCTTGTAGGCGCCGGATGGACGGCACGCGCATACGCTGGACGAACCTCGGGCGCCTGGTCGGCGGGCTCGGCGCGGGCGGCCTGCTGATCGCCGTCGTCCCGGGGCTGCTCGAGGCTCCCGAGCCTCCGCCGCTGCCCGCCGACGTCGGCTTGCGGTCGGGTGCGGCCGGCGCCAGCGCCCGGGCCCCGACCACCCGCGGACCGCGGCAGCCGCGGCGCGCCACCCGCCGCGACCCCGGCCGGAGCCCCTCGCGACCCCACGAGCGATCACCGCAGCCGCCGCGACGGGCCGAACCCGACCGGACCGAGGCCGCGAACGCGCCCCCGGCGGCGCGGCCCGACGATCCGCCCGCGCAGCCACCCCCCGCATCAACCGCACCGGCTCCCGCGCCCGCCCCGACGCCCGCCTCCGTCCCCCCGGAGCCGCAGCCGGCACCGCAGCCGGCGCCCGAGCCCGAGCCGTCTCCCGATCAGCCACCCGATCCGCCGGCCGACGCATCGCCCCCACCCGACCCACCCCCACCGCCGAGCCCGAGCCAGTTCGGCTTCGAGCATTGAGCGCCGAGCCGATGCCAGGCGAGCGCGCCGAGGACCGGTTCACCGGGCGGCGGCGGATCGGACGGGCGCGGCTGATCGCGATCGTGCTGGTCGTCGCGGCGGCGGTGGCGCTCACGCTCGCCCGGCCCGCCGAGGCGGGCAACTACGTGGTCACCCAGTGCAGCTCGGTGACGGGGTACTTCGAGGCGAGGTGGGAGCGCAGCTCGGACCACTACCGTGGCCGCGCGCTCTGCGGGGGCGACGGGCTGCAGGCCGTCCACGGCGCCGACGCCACCGGGCTCGGGCACTACGGCGCCTGGGTCTGGCGCGCGCCGCCGGGAACGGTGTTCACCGCCGTTCAGGCCAACGCCAGCCTCACCCACCAGGCGGGACACCACGGCGAGCTCGTCGCCACTCGTCCGAGCGGCGAGCCGGTCGGCTTCGGCTCCGAGCACGCCGACTTTCGCGTCCACTCGATCGGCGGCGAGTTCGCGCAGTTCCACAGCTGGCTGCGCTGCGTCGCCCCGGGGCCAGGCCAGCCGTGCGGCCGCGCCGGCGGCGACAGCGCCCACGCTTACGTCCGCGGCGTCTACCTGCGTACCGAGGACCGGGTCGAGCCGAGGCTGCTGGCCACGGGCGGCTCGCTGCTCGACGCACCGGTGGTCCGCGGCGTCCGCGCCCTCAGCTTCGCCGCCGCCGACGTCGGCGGCGGCATCCGCAAGGTATGGGTCGAGGCGAACGGCGTACCGCTGGTCACCGACATCCGCAACTGCGCCCTCGCCGCCGGCTACGCCATCGCCGTGCGGCCATGCCCGGCGACGACGCTGGAGTCCGCGGCGGTGCCGACCGCACACCCCGCGTTCGTCACCGGGCCGGCGAACACGGTCATCGCCTGCGTCGAGGACCTGGCGCTCGACGGCCACGCCAACCGCGCGTGCGTGCGCCGCCGGGTGTGGGTCGACAACGCCTGCCCGGCGTCCGCGGTCGGGGGCGGCACTGAGCTGAGCGCCGGCTTCGGCGACGATGGCGCCTCAGCCCGGTTCGCCTCCGACGAGCGCGCGATCATCAGCGGCCGGCTCGCTGGCGCGGCGGGCGGAGCGACGGTCTGCGCGCTCACCCGCGTGCTCGCCGGCGGTCATCGGATCGCCGTCGCCGCCACCGCGACGACCGATGCCGACGGCGCCTACGCGATCGAGCTCCCGCCCGGGGCGAGCCGCGAGGTCTACGTCCACTACGTCGCCGGCGACCGGGTCCTCGCCCGCCACGGACTGCTCCTGAGGGCCTCGGCACGGCCCTCGCTGGAGGTCCTACCGGACCACGGCGTCCGCGCCCGCGACCGGCTCTACTTCAGCGGGGTGCTCCCGGGCCCGGCCTGCTTCGACCGCGTGGTCAAGGTCCAGGCACGGATCGGCAAGCGGCGCTGGCAGGTCTTTCGCACCGATCGCGCGGACCGCGGCTGCGCCTTCACCGCCCGGTACAAGCTGCGCGAGACCGAGCGCGCGAAGCGCTACCGCTTCCGTGCCCTGGTCCCGCAACAGGCCGGCTACCCCTACGAGCGCGGCCACTCGCGGACGGTGAGGGTCGAGCTCGAGCCGCGGCGGGCAGGCGGCGCCGACCGCCGCTGAGCGTCTCCACGGCCGGCGGACGCGCCGGCGAGGGCTGGCCGCTTCAGGCGTCGGCGGCTCCCCGCTTGGCGCGGATGTCGTCGAGCTGCTCGGAGATCCACACGCCCGGGTCGCGCTGGCGGACGATCTCGCGCAGCCGGGTGGCGCGCAGGCGACGCTCCTCGGGCTCCATCGTCAGCGCCCGATGGATCGTCTCGGCCTGCTCCTGGATGTCGAACGGGTTGACGGTCAGCGTGCAGTCGCCGAGCTCCTCGTGCGAGCCGGTGTTCTCCGACAGCATCACGACGCCGTCGCGGGTGTTGACCGCCGGCGCCTCCTTGGCGACCAGGTTCATGCCGTCGAAGATCGAGTTGACCATCAGCAGGTCGAAGTGCTTGTAGCGCGCCACCGCCTCGGGAAAGTTCTCGTAGATGCGCAGGTCGATCGGCATCCAGTCGGTGGTCCCGTGGCGGTGGTTGACGACCGCGACCAGGGCCTCGATCCGCTCCAGGTACTCCGCGTACTCGGGGACGTCCTGGCGCGACGGCTGCAGGTGCGCGATGAAGGTGACCCGCTCGCGGAACTCGGGGTGCTGCTGGAGGAAGACGTCGAAGGCGGTGAACCCGCGCAGCACGTTCTTCGACAGGTCGGCGCGGTCGACGCGGATGATCAGGTGGTCGCGCCGGCGGCGCAACAGCTCGCGCTCGAACTCGGCCACCTGCTCGGAGGCCGCGGCGCGCTCGAGCCGCTTCGCGTCGATCCCGAGCGGATAGGCGCGGACCCAGGTCTCGCGGCCGTCGTGGAGCACCGCGCCGCGCTCGTGATCGACCTCGAGCTCCATCAGCTCGCGACAGCAGTGGAGGAAGTTGCGGCAATAGGCGGTGGTGTGGAAGCCGATGATGTCGTTGGCGAGCAGGCCCCGATAGATCCCCTCTCGCCAGTGCCCGGGGACGATCCGCCAGCTGTCGGGCTGCGACCAGGGAATGTGGACGAAGTGCTGCAGCGAGGCGTCCGGCCGCGCCTCGCGGACGATCGTCGGCGCGGTGTAGAGGTGGTAGTCGTGGAACATCACCAGCGGCTCGTCCTCGGACTCGATCGTCCGCAGGACTGCCTCGGCGATGTCGCGGTTGACGACCGCGTAGCCGAGGTCCCACGCGTCGGCCTCCTGCTGGCGGATGTCGGGCGCGTTCGAGAGATCCCAGAGGTAGTGCTGGACGAACCAGAGGATCGGATTGGCGACCACGTTGTAGAAGCGGTCGTAGGCCTCAGGGTCGGACTCGACCATCAGCACGTCGTAGGTGACGTCGTCGAGCTCGACCCGGATCGGTGACCCGTCGGTCTCGCGGGCGACGGCGACGTCCTCCTCGGTCATCGCCGAAGCGATCCAGAGCGCTCCGCGGTGGGCGACGAGCCCCGAGAGCGCGGTCACCAGACCGCCGCCGCCGCGCTGGGCCGCACGCTCGCCGTCGGACCCGAGCCGGAACTCGGCCGGCCCGCGGTTGGAGACGATCACGAGTCGCTGGTCGTTCATCCCAGCCCTCTACCCGCCTCTAGTCTAGGTCTCTAGCTCGGTGAACAGGTCGAGCCAGTCGCGCAGCAGCCGCGGGGTCAGGAAGTGCTCACGGGCGTGCTCCTTGCCCGCTCGCCCGAGCCGCTTCGCCAGCTCCGGGTCCTCGAGGATCTCGATCGAGCGCCGCGCCGCCGCCTCGGGGGAGTCGACCAGGAAGCCGGAGACGCCGTCGATGATCTGCAGCGGGATTCCGCCGACGTCGGTGCCGATCGTCGGGCGCCCCTTCCAGAGCGCCTCGCTGACCGTGAGCCCGAAGCCCTCGCGGATCGACTTCTGCATGCAGACGTCGGCCTGCGATTGAAAGGCGTTGACCTCGATCGCGCCCACGTTGTTCAGGTTGTTGAGGATCTTGATGTCCGGGTCGCCGTCGGCATGACGGAAGGTGCGGCTAAAGAAGTCCCAGCCCTCGGGATCGTCGGTGGCCATCGAGCCGACGAGCGCCAGCTGCGCATCGGGGATCGACTCGCGGACCTGGCGGTAGCAGTCGATCACCCCCATCGGGTCCTTCCAGGGGTCGAAGCGCGAGACCTGGCAGATCAGCGGCCGGTCGGTGTCGATCCCGAACTGCTCGCACACGAACGAGGCGTCCTCGGGCGACAGCGCCATGTTCTTCGGCGACAGCGGGTCGATCGCCGGCGGGCAGATCTTGATCCGGCCTCCGTCGAGGCCGTCCGGCACGTACTGCTGGAGGTGCCAGACGCTGGCGTCGTAGTCCGTGATCAGCGGCTTCAGGCGCTCGATCGTGGACGGGTTCGGGGTCGAGAGGTCGATGTGACAACGCCAGATCCAGCGCCGCGCGTGCTCGCCGGCGATGCCCTTCATCCCCGCCGGCTGCGGGTCGTGGACGACGACCACGTCCCACTCCCCCTCGAGGCTCTGGGCGTTCATCACGTTGTAGGCCTCGAACACCTCCCACTGCTGGTCGGTGATCGCCTGCGGGTCGCCCTGGAGGGAGTTGTGCATCAGCTTGGTGACGTTGAAGAACTCCTCCTGGCCGAGAATCACCTGCCAGTGGCAATCGAGGCCGACGTCGCGCATCAGCGGCACCAGCGTGTAGAGGATCTCCGAGACGCCGCCCCCGAACGCCGTCGCGCTGACGTGGAGGACGGACTTGCCCTGCAGGGGCTCGGCGAGCTCGCGAATCCGCTCGATCAGCCCGCGGCCGGCGATGTGCGTGTAGTCGGCGATCGACTTATGTCCAACGGGGACCTCTTGGAGCACAGCGCGGCAGGCTATCGGCTGCGGGGCGGCGGCCGGCTAGGGAGTGAGCGAGGTCGGGCGCTCGCCGAGCGTGATCTCGATCTGCTCGGTGTCGTCGTCGCGGACGACGTCGAGCGTGACCGCGTCACCGGGATCGAGCTGGGAGACGATCCGCGGCAGGTCGGCGTTGTCGGCGATCGTTTCGCCGTCGACGGCGGTGATCACGTCACCTCCCGCCCGCAGCTCGCGGCCCTGGAAGCTGATCGTCTCGTCGCCCGCCCGCAGCCCGGCGTCGTCGGCCGGGCTACCTGGGACCACCCTGGCGACGAGAGCACCCGTCTCTGCGTCGACCCCCAGCCGCTCGGCGAGCTGCGGATAGAGCGGTTCGGTGGTGACGCCCGCGTAGGCGTAGGCGACCTCGCCGCTCTCGCGCAGCTGGTCGGCCGAGCGCTCGGCGAGGTCGATCGGGACCGCGAACCCGACCCCCTCGTTGCCACCCGATGAGGTCTGGATCTGCTGGTTGATGCCGACCACCCGGCCGTCCGCGTCGAGCAGCGGGCCGCCCGAGTTGCCGGGGTTGATCGAGGCGTCGGTCTGCAGCGCGCCCTCGATCCCGAACTGGGTCAGCGACTCGATCGAGCGATCGACCGCCGAGACCACGCCGACCGATAGCGACTGGTTCTGCGCGAACGGGCTGCCGATCGCCGCCACGGGCTCGCCGACCTGGACGTCGGTCTCGGAGGCCAGCGGCAGCGGCTGCAGGTCGAGGCCGTCAGGCTCGACCTCGAGCAGGGCGACGTCGGCGAACGGATCGAAGCCGACGACCTCGGCCTCGACCTGATTGCGGTCGGCGAACTGGATGTAGATCTCGTCCGCCTCGTGCAGGGGACGGCTCGACCTGCCGGTCGTCGCCGCGTCGGTGACCACATGCGCGTTGGTGAGGATCTCGCCCCCATCGGAGATCACGAAGCCCGATCCCTGGCCGCCGCCCGGGGCGCCGCCCCCGAACACGTCGGTCCCCGAGCTCTCGAAGACGGAGATCACGGTGACCACGCCGGGCGAGGCGCTCTCGTAGATCGCCCGCGCGTCGAAGGCGCCCTCCTCGGCCTCGACGACGACCCTCTGCGCCTCGTCGGCGGAGCTCGTCGTGTCGGTTGCGCCCGCGGTCACCGTGGTGGTCTCGGGATCGTCACCGCCACAGCCGGCGATCGTCGGCACGATCAGCGCCAGGGCGGCGACCGCGGTCGCCGCGAGGCGCCGGCGGCGGTCGGTCATCGGGGCACCGGGTCCGCCGCCGGGAGCCGGAGCTCGAACTCGGTGTTCCCCGTCCGCGTCCGCAGCTCGAGTGTGCCGTCCATCCGCAGCGCGAGCTCACGCGCGATCGCCAGCCCGAGTCCCGACCCCGAAACCTCGTCGCCGGTGTAGAAGCGGTCGAAGACGCGCTCGCGCGCGCCCGGCTCGATCCCGAGCCCGTCGTCGGTCACCAAGAGGCTCGCCGAGCCATTGTCGGTCGCTGTCTGTGTCCCTACCGTGATCGCCGTTCCCTCCGGCGTGTGGATGAGCGCGTTGTCGATCAGGATACGCATGATCTGCGCGACCCTGTCCGGGTCGGCGGCGGCCGCCCCGGAGCCCGCCTCGACGCTGATCCGAGATCGGTGTCGCTCGGCGGTCGGCTCGAACTCGGCGACCACCCGCCGCGCGAGGTCGGCGAGCTGCACGCGCTCGCGGCGGATCTCGAGCGCGCCGGCGTCGAGCTTCGAAAGGTCGAGCAGGTCCACAGTCAGCTTCGTCAGCCGATCGACCTGGGCCCGCATCTCGTCGACAAACCGGCCACGGGCCTCGGCGTCCGGGTCCTCGTCGGCGAGCAGCTCGACGAAGCCCGAGAGCGAGAAGATGGGCGTCCGGAGCTCGTGGGAGGCGTTGGCGATGAACTCGCGGCGAGCGCTGTCGAGCACGGCGAGACGCTTCTGCATCTCGTTGAAGCTGATCGCGAGCTGGCCGACCTCGTCGGCCGAGTCGACCGGGATCGGGGTCGAGAAGTCGCCGTCGGCCACCTTCTCGGCCGCTTGCTCGAGCCGCCTCAGGCGCCGTGCGTGCGCGCCGGCCACCAGGTAGCCCGCGCCGAGCGCCGCGAGGAGGGCGATCGCCCCGGCGATCAGGATCTGACGCCGGATCAAGGCCACGCTGTCCTCGATCTCCTGGAGGCTGGTGGAGAAGACCGCCACTCGGCCCGGCGCCCCTGCGTCGCCGAGGCCGACGGCGGTCTGGCCGACGCGAGCGTCGCCGGCGCCCTCGACGACGCTGACCGGCTCGGCGGTCGTCGCGGTCGCGGCGGCCGGAAAGCCCTCCGCGCCGGCGCCGGGCCCGCGCTCAGAGTCGGCGATCACCGTCGCTGCCTCCGGCGCCGAGCCCCGCAGCTCGAGCACGGTCACGCGGGCGCCCGCGCGCTGGTCGATCTCACTCAGGACCGCGAGCAGCTGCGCGCGCGAGGCGTCGCCGGCGATCGCGTCCGCGAGCCGGTCGCGCTGGGCGACGGCCACCTGCTCGAGGCGTCGCAGCTCCTCCGCCGTCAGGCTGGACCGCAGTTGCGGGACGACGTAGAGGTAGATGAACCCGACCGCTGCCGCCGTGATCACGAAGAAGACCAGCGCCAGCTTGTTGCGGACCGAGTTCACTCCTGGTCCCGAAATCTGTAGCCCACGCCGCGAACGGTGAACAGGTACTCGGGCCGGCGGGGATCGCGCTCGAGCTTCTCCCGGAGATGGCGGATGTGGACGTCGATCGTCCGGGGGTCCCGGTAGGCGGAGTCGCCCCAGACCTGCTCGAGCAGCATCTCGCGCGTCATCACCCTCCCCGGCGCGCCGGCCAGCGACGACAGCAGCTCGAACTCGACGTAGGTGAGCCGCACCTGTTCGCCGCGGACGCTGACGGCGCGCCGCTCGAAGTCGATCTCGATCGCGCCGGCGACGATCGGCTCGCCCCCGGGATGGCCCCGGCGCATCTCCGAGCGCCGCAGCGCGGCCTTCACGCGGCTGCGGAACTCGCGCAGCGAGAAGGGCTTGGTGATGTAGTCGTCGGCGCCCATCTCGAGGCCGACCACCTTGTCGACCTCGTCGTCCTTGGCCGTCAACATGATGATCGGCACCTGGCTGCGGCTGCGCAGGCGCCGGCAGACCTCGATCCCGTCGAGCTTCGGCAGCATCACGTCGAGCACCACCAGGTCGTAGCGTCGCTCGGCGAACCGGTCGAGCGCATCCCTGCCGTCGAGCGCCGCGACGACCTCGTAGCCGTCCTTTCGCAACGGATAGGCGAGCAGCGTCTGGATCGACTGCTCGTCGTCGACGAGCAGGATCCGCGCCGTCTTCTCAGCCGCGGTCGAGGCGCCGGGCGTCATGCACCGAAGCGTAATCACGAACCGCCGCCACTCCCGGTCGCCAAGATGCAGACCCGCGATCCCCCAGACAGTGGTCGACTTCCGCCTCTACCGCCTCGCGTTCCTGCCCGCCCTGCTGGCGGTGATCGTCGCCATGTTCTCGCTCGAGGGCGCGCCCGACCCGCTCGAGCCGGTGACCCCGCCGAGCACCTTCGAGGGCGATCGCGCGGCCGCGGTGGCGCGCCAGATCGCGACCGTCGCCCCGGAGCGGGCGCCGGGCTCGGAGGGCGACGCCGCGGTGGCGGCCCTGGTCGCGGACAGGTTCGAGGACGTTCCCGCCGGAGCCGTGTCCGAGCAGCGTTTCGAGGCCTCCTTCGAAGGCGAGGACGTATCGCTGCGAAACGTCCTCCTCACCCTGCCGGGGGATCCCGGGGCGACGATCGTGATCGCTGCGCCCCGCGACTCGGCGCGCGGCCCGGGGACGGCCTCCAGCGCCGCCGCCACCGGGATCCTGGTCGAGCTTGCCAACGCGCTGCGGGTGAGCCACGAGAAGACGTACGTGCTCGCCTCGACCAGCGGCTCCGCGGCCGGAGCGGCGGGGGCCCGGGCGCTGGTGGAGAACCTCCCGGAGCGAGACTCGATCGCCGCCGTGGTCGTCATCTCACAGCCGGGCTCGCAGGCCCGCAAGCCGCCACACGTGGTCACCAGCTCAAGCGGCGAGCGAAGCGGCTCGGTGCAGCTCGAGCTGAGCGCCGAGAGCGCCGTGGAGGCCCAGACGGGCGCGCCACCCAGCGAGGAAAGTCCCTTCCTCCAGCTGGCCCGCCTGGCGATCCCTTCCGGCCTCGGCGATCAAGCGCCGCTGATCGCCGACGGGATCGACGCGGTCGCGATCTCGTCCGCGGGCGAGCGCCCGCTGACCGACGGCGGCGAGCCCGCCGATCTCTCCACCGAGAGCGTCGATGACTTCGGTCGCGCGGCGCAGTCGACGGTCGCCGCGCTCGACGTCGCGGTCGCCGAACCGATCCACGGGCCGACGACGCAGATCGAGCTCGGCGACAACCTGGTTCCCGGCTGGGCGCTGGCGGCGCTGGCGCTGGCGCTGATCCTGCCGGCGGGAGTCGCAGCCGTCGACGCGTGCGCTCGCGCCGGACGCCAGGGCCTCGCGATCGGCGCCGCGCTGGCCTGGGCGGCCGCGCGCAGCCTGCCCTTCATCGGGGCGCTCGCGGCGCTCTACGCGCTCGCGATCGTCGGCGCGATCCCGCGCCCGGAGTTCCCGTTCGACCCCGGGCTCTACGGAGTCGGAACGAGGGCTGCGACGGCATTCGTGCTCATCGCCGGCGCCGGCGCCGCGAGCGCCTGGCTGCTGCGCTCACGCGGGGTCACCGCTCGCCGCGCCCCGGCGCCGGTGATCTGCGGGATCGGGGCGCTCGCCGCGACGGCGGCGGCCGCGGTCTGGCTCGCCAATCCCTACCTGGCGCTGCTGGCGGCGCCGCTCGCCCACGCCTGGCTTCCGCTCGCCGGCGTGGCGTCGAGGCCGAGGCGGACGATCGCCGTGGCTGCAACCGCGCTTGCATGCCTGCCCCTGGTCGGTGCCGTGATCGCGGTCGCACGCGAGCTCGACCTCGGCCTCGAGGCACCCTGGACGTTCGTTCTGATGATCGCCGACGGTCAGATCGGGCTGCTGACGATGCTCGGCCTCTGCTTTCTCGCGGGCGTGGTCGCGGGCGTGGTCGCGCTCGCGCTGGGCCATCCGGGGGAGGTCCCGGCCGATGGCTAGTGGACACCCCTCAGCCGGAGGACCGGGTGAGCACCCGGATGATCGGACGAGCGTTGAGGTGGACGAAGTTCCAATCCCGCCCGCGCCGGGTAGGGCCGATGGAATGACGGAGACCGACAGCGCGGGACGGTCGGACGCCGTGACGACGAGCCGCGAACCACACGATCCGACGGAGATCAGAGGAAGGTTGAAGGAGTTGAAGCAAGACATCGCACTCAACCGCTACGACGTCGATGCCGGCGCGGTCGCCGACGCGATCCTGAGCAAGCTCCGTCTCGTCAGGCAGGGCCGCCTGGCGCTCGCCGCCGAAGCTGATCGAATCCCTCCGGCGCTCGATCGGCGCCCGGGCCGCTGAGGCTCACTCCGCCGCTCGCCGAGACCTCGCCGATCACGGTCAGAGTCGATCCGGTCGCCGCGACGGCGTCGCGGGCCGCATCGAGTCGCTCCGGCGCCAGCGTGGCGAGCAGCTCATAGTCCTCTCCGCCCGCGGCCGCGAGGTCGAGCGGGTCGGCGCCTGCGGCGCTCGCCACCTCTCCGACACCGACCTGGACCGGCAGGCGTTCGAGGTCGATCTCGAGGCCGACGCCGGCGGCGCTCGCCAGGTGTGCGGCGTCGCCGCCCAGCCCGTCGCTGACGTCGATCATCGCCGTCGCCGCGCAGCGAGCGAGCGCCGCGCCGGCGGCGAGCAGGGCGACGGGCTCGAGTTGGCGCGCCCGCAACGCCGCGGCGACCTCGTCGTCGAGCTCGGCTCCGAGCTCGGGGCGCTCGAGCAGGAGCAGCCCGGCCGCCGCCCCGCCGAGCTCGCCGGTGACCACCAGGAGCTCCCCGGGCCGGGCGCCCGAGCGGCGGATGAGCCGGCCCGGATCGCCCGCTCCGACCACCGTCACAGCGAGCAGCAGGGCGGGCGCCGCGGTCACGTCGCCACCGGCGATCGCGACCCGATGCAGGGCCGCCACCTCCGCCAGCCCATCGGCGAGCTCGAGCAGCTCGGGTTCGCCGCGGTCCTCAGGCACGCCGAGCTGGACGTAGGCCTCGCCCGCTTCGGCCCCCATCGCCGCGAGGTCCGACAGCGCCACCGCGAGCCCCTTGGCGCCCACCTGCCGCAAGCTGAACGGCGGGATCCGGAAGTGGACGCCCTCCACCAGCGCGTCGACGCTGGTCACGCTGGCGCCGTCGCGGACCGTGATCGCCGCATCGTCGCCGCTGCCGAGCACGAGCGCGGCCGAGACGTCGGGCGCGCCGGCGAGGGCGATCCGCTCGCGGATCGCCGCGATCAGCTCGAACTCATCGCTCACGTCGACATTCAACCGCGCCGCCGTGGGCAGGGCCGCGGCTACGGCTGGACGCCCCCGTTGCGATTCGGGTCGACCCCGCCGTCGGTGCCCGGGTCCGGGATCGGCGCGGGATCCTGGCCGGCGCCCGGCGCGTAGAGATCGGAGTCGTAGTCGCCGCCGGTGCCGGTCTCGGCCCCATCGGTGCCCTCCTCGTCGGTCGCGTCGTCGGTCGCGTCGTCCGTGGTGGTCGTCTCGGTCGAGTCGTAGCTCGGGTCGTAGCTCGAGTCGGCCGTCTGCTCGCTGGTGAAGCCGGAGAGGTCGGCTGGGTTCTCGGGCGCGGGGAAGTCGTCGCAGGGCTCGGTGGCCGCGACCATCATGTAGTCGTGCCAGATCGGCGCCGCGAGGTCGGCGCCGTAGCCGGGGAGGGCCACGCGCTCATCCGGGTTGCCGACCCAGACGGCGGTCGAGACGTGCGGCGTGAAGCCGACGAACCAGGCGTCGGCCTGCTCCTCGGTGGTCCCGGTCTTGCCGGCGGCCGGGCAGCCGATCCCGTTCCCGGCCGCGGTCCCGTACTCGAGCGTCCCCTTCATCACGTCGGCCGCCGTGTACGCAACGCCATCGGAGACCACCCGCGTCCCCTCGGGGTTCTCGGGCTCGTCGACCTCGCCGTCGGGGAACTCGACCCTGCTGATCGCCGTCGGGTCATGATGGACGCCGCCGTTGGCGATCGTGGCGAAGCCGTTCGACTGGTCGAGCACGGTCACGTCGCTGGCGCCGAGCACGTCGGCGGGGACCTCCGCAAGGGGGCTCGACACGCCCATCCGCCTCGCCATCTCGTCCATCTCCTCCCAGCCGATGTCGATGACCAGCTGAGCGAAGAAGGTGTTGATCGAGTTCGCGGTCGCCTGGCGTAGGCTCATCGTGCCGCCCCCGCCTGACACGGTCCAGGTCTCGCCGTAGGACCCGTACGGGGAGAGGGTGATCGACGCCGGCGCGGAGTAGTAGGTCGAGTCGGGATCGATGCCCTGGTCGATCGCGGTCACCAGCGCGTAGGGCTTGAACGAGGAGCCGGGCTGCCGCCGCCCCTGGGCGGCCAGGTTGAACTGGCTGTCCTCGTATGACTCCGACGACGCCATCGCGATGATCTCGCCGGTGTCGACGTCGGTGGAGACGAGCGCCTGCGCGGCGCCGGAGGTCGGGTGCGCGGCGATCGCTTGCTCGGCCACCGCCTGGAGCCGCGGGTCGAGCGTCGTGTAGACCTCGAGCCCCCCCTCGCGTGCCGTCTGGACTCCGTACTCGTCGATCAGCTCCTGCTGGACGAAGTCGAAGAAGTACTGCTGGGTCCGGGACTCGTATTTCAAGCCGCGCTCGAGGCCGAGGCCGTCGGACCTCGCCCGCTCGGCGGTCGCGGCGGAGATGTAGCCCTGCTCGGCCATCGCGTCGAGCACCTGGTTGCGGCGGCGCTCGGCGCCCTCGGGGTTGATGAACGGGTTGTAGTCGGTCGGGGCCTGTGGCAGGCCGGCGAGCAGCGCCGCTTCTCCCAGGTTGAGCTCGGAGACGTCCTTGTTGAAGAACACCTGCGACGCCGCCTGCACCCCGATCGCGGTCTTGCCGTCGTTGGTGCCGTAGGACGCCGTGTTCAGGTACTCCCCGAGGATCTCCTGCTTGGTGTGCTCGTCCTCGTACTCGCGCGCCATCTCCGCCTCGATGATCTTGCGCTTGATCGTGTCCTCGGGGTCGTCGATGTAGAGGTTGCGCACGAGCTGCTGGGTGATCGTCGAGCCGCCCTGCTTGACCTCGCCGGCCTCGACGTTCTCGAGCGCGGCGCGGACGACCGCGCTGTAGTCGACGCCATCGTGCTCGTAGAAGTTCTCGTCCTCGATCGCGATCGTCGCGTTCTGGAGCACCTTCGGCATCTTCTCCAGGTCGACGACATCCCGGATGATGCTCGACTGCACGTAGCCCAAGCTGGTCCCGTCGGCGGCGAAGACCTCGGAACTGGCGCCGCTCTCGGCGGGCTCCAGCGTGTCGATCGAGGGCGCCGACGCGCGGATGTCCTGGACCCAGAGCCCGACGGCCCCGAGCCCGACCCCGATGATCGCGAGCACGACCCCGAGCGCGAGCAGGATCTTCTTGCCCACCGAACCGCCCTGGGAGCGCCGGTGCCGTCTGCGTTGGCGAGCGGTCATGGCGAACCGGTAAGGGTACCGAGGGCCCGTTATCCGCCGGTGAGCACCCCCGCCTCGCGAAGCGCGCGTTGCGCGCGCTCGCGCAGCGCCGCCTCCTCGCCCGACGCCCGCGTGCCGCCCGGCCGCCGCGGCCCGTGGACCTCGAGCCGAGCGCCGTCAGGCGTGACCTCGGCCACCTCGACCTGCGACGGCTCGAGCGCCGAGAGCGCCTCCCGGGCACGAGCGAGGTCGGCGTCGGGCGGCACCCAGACCGAGGCCATCACCGGGGCGCTCAGGTTGCCGGTCGAGCGGTTGACCACCACGTTCGTGACCACGGTCTCGTTGGGCACGATCACCAGCCGCCCGTCGCCGGTGTCGATGAACGTGTGCGACAGGGTGAGGTCGGCGACCCGGCCGGTCTCCTCCTCGATCGTGACCGAGTCGCCGATCCGGATCGGCTGCGAGACGGCCAGCAGGATGCCGGCGAGCGGGTTGGCGAGGATCTTCTGCGCGGCGAAGCCGAGCACCAGCCCGAGCACCGCGCTCGAGGCCAGCAGCGCGTTGGCGAGCTTGTCGAGCTTGTCGAACTGGCTCAGCGCGATCCCGATGCCGACGACGATGATCGCCGCGAACACCAGGCGGCGGACCATCCGCAGGCGCGTGGTCGTCGCCCGCGAGACGGTCGTGTCGCTGACCCTGGAGGCCACCCGGGCGCCGCGCGCGATGACGAAGCGATCGACGACGAAGGCGAGCGTGAACGCCGCCACGAGCGTGATCGCGGCCGAGATCCAGTCGCCGTTCGAGTCCCAGAAGGTCTCCTCCATGGCCCCGATCCTGCCAGTCTTGACCGCCTCGTGACGACCAAGGCCGTGTTCTTCGACGCGCTCGGCACGCTGGTCGAGCTCGAGCCCCCGTGGGTGCACCTGGCCGCCGCTCTCGGGCTCCAGGCAGGCGACGAGCGCCTGGTCGACTCGATGCGCGCCGAGATGGCCTACTACCGCGAGCACGCCCACGAGGCGGTCGACCCGGCCGCGCTCGCCAAGCTGCGCGCCGATTGCGCCAAGCTGCTGTCGCGCGAGCTCGGGCGGCCGGTCCCGGTGGAGACGATGATGGCCTCGATCCGGTTTCGCGCCTACCCGGACGCCGCCTCGGCGCTGGCGGTCCTTCGTCGCCGCGGCCTGGCGCTGGTCTGCGTCTCCAACTGGGACTACGCCCTGCCCGACGTGCTCGCGGGCTGCGGGCTCGCCGAGGCGCTCGACGGCGTGGTCACCTCCGCCGGCGCCGGGGCGCGCAAGCCGGACCCGGCGATCTTCGTCGCCGCGCTCGAGCTCGCCGGCTGCGGGCCCGCCGAGGCGCTGCACGTCGGCGACAGCTTCGCCGAGGACGTCCAGGGCGCCCGCGCCGCCGGGATCGAGGCACTGCTGATCGATCGCGATGGCGGCGGCCAGCTAGCCTCGCTCGCCCAGATCGAGCAGCACCTTCGAACTTGATCGACCCGCCCGACAGCAGCCCGAGCCAGCCGCCACCACCGGTGAGCGAGCCGGCGACGCCGCCCGCCTACCGCAGCGACGCGGTCAGCCAGCCGCCGCCCCCGACCACCCCGCCGCTGGGCGGCGCCGGGCAGCCGGCCCCCGACGCGCCGCCGGACGGGCCGGCGCTCGCAGACGCGACCTGGGGGGCCGGCCGCGCCTTCGGCGGGCTCGCCTTCCTGGTCGTCGCGGTGATCCTGCTCGGCGTGATCGTGGTGGCGTTCGACCCCGAGGTCGAATCGCTCGCCGCTCAGGTCTCGCTCCAGGCGCTGCTCGCCGGTGCCCTCGTCCTGACCGCGTTCCTGTTCGCCAGCCCGGGTCTGCGCAGCCTCGCTCCTCGCGAGGCGCTCGGCCTGCGAAGGCCGCTGCGCAAGGCGATCTGGCTCTCGGTGATCGCCTACTTCGGCTACGTCGCCTGCGCGATCGCGATCTCGCTGGTGCTCTCGCCCGAGCAGGAGGACATCACCAGGGAGCTCGGTGGCGACGAGGGCGCCCTCGGGACGATCATCGCCGGGATCCTGATCGTCGGCATCGCCCCGCTGAGCGAGGAGATCTTCTTTCGCGGCTTCCTCTTCGCCGGCCTGCGGCGGGCCATGCCGGTCGCCGTCGGGGCGCTGATCGCGAGCGCGATCTGGGGGTTGTTCCACTACACCGGGGCGGGCAGCTGGGGCGTCGTGGCCCAGATCACCGTGTTCGGGCTCTGGCTCTCGTGGCTCTACGAGCGCACCGGCTCGATCTACCCGACGATCGCGGTGCACGCGGTCAACAACGCGATCGCGTTCACGATCCTGATCAGCTCGTGAGCGTACGGCGCAACCCGTCGAGCGAGCCTGCTTCAATTCCGGGCGTGAACAAGCCCCAATCAGGCGGCTCAACGGCGCCGCGGCTCGGCTACGCCTCGCTTGTGGTCGCCGCGGGGATGCTGGCGGCGCTCGCGATGGGCCTCTTCCCCACGCTCGCGCCCGCGCAGGGCGGCGGGGGATCCGAGGGCGGCGGCGCCGACCCCGGCGCGGCGCCGGCGCGGATCGAGCTCAAGGTCACCGGCCTCAAGGGCGGCAAGGCGAAGGTCGGCGATCGGGTCGAGGTGGTCGGCACCGTGACCCCGTTCGTCGGCCACCAGCGGGTCGAGGTCCGCCTCGGCACGGGTGGCGACACGGTGCTCAAGGCCGACCCCTACGTGCGCCAGGTCAAGGGCAAGGGCTTCGGCCGCTTCAAGCTGCGCTCCAGGCCCCTGCTGGAGCCCGGGCACTACCGCGCCCGGGCGCGCAAGGCCGCCACCGCGGCGCAGGCCGGCGGGACCGCGAAGTCGAAGCGCTTTGCGCTCAAGTTCATCGACCTCGACCCGGGCGACCGCGGCCCGGCGGTCGACCTGTTCAACGACCTGCTGCGCGACGAGGGCTACTACGACACCGACCGCAACCGCTACGGCTCGCACACCGAGCGCGCGGTGATGGCCTTCCGCAAGGTCAACGGGATGGCGCGCAACTTCCAGGCGACGCCGGGGATCTTCAAGGCGCTGGCCGAGGGCAAGGGCGGCTTCGCCGCCAAGTACCCGAACGCGAGCAAGCACGTCGAGGTCGACATCTCCAAGCAGGTGATGGCGCTCGTCTCCGGCGGGGAGGTGAAGTACACCTTCCACATCGCCACCGGGGCCGCCGCGACCCCGTCCGACCACGGCGCCTTCACCTTCTACCGCAAGGATCCCGGCTTCAACTCGGTCGGGATGTACTACTCGGTCTACTACAACCGCGGCGAGGCCACGCACGGCTACCACTCCGTGCCGCCGTATCCGGCCAGCCACGGCTGCATCCGCAATCCGATCCCGGACTCGATCTTCATCTACAACTGGATCGACCTCGGCGACAAGATGTACGTGTACGGCTAACGCCGCGCAGCACGGGCTATAGGTTCACGGAATGAGCGCCTCCGTCGACGCGCGCGAGACCCTGATCGCCGAGTTGCGGGAGCACGCGCTGGCGATCGGGGAGGTGACCCTCTCGAGCGGGCGCACGGCGCAGTACTACGTCGACGCCCGCCGGGCGCTCATGCGGCCGGCCGGCTTTCGCGCCGCCGGAGAGCTGATCGCCGCGGCCGCGGTGCGCCGCGGGGCCGAGGCGGTCGGCGGGCCGGTGATGGCGGCGATCCCGCTCGCCTGCGCCGCGATCGCCGTCCCGGGCGGCGAAGGGCTGGTCGGCTTCTTCGTCCGCAAGGAGAAAAAGGAGCACGGGATGCAGCGCTGGGTCGAGGGCCCGGTCGCCCAGGGCGCACGGGTGCTGGTGGTCGAGGACACGGTCACCACCGGCGGCTCGACGGTCGCCGCGATCGAGCGGATCCGCGAGCTCGGGCTCGAGATCGTCGGCGCCCTGGCCGTCGTCGATCGGCTCGCCGGAGGCGCCGAGGCGATCGCCGCCGCGGCCGACGCCCCCTTCGAGGCCCTGACGACGATCGACGACGTCTACCCGGAGCGCCCGGACCGCTGACCGGCGGGCGTTGGCGACTTTCAGTCGCTATACGGCTGCAACTCGCCAGGCTCGGCCGAACGACTAGACGCCGGCGCGGGCGGCGCCGGAGAATCGCAACCGTCCGGGCAGCACCGGGAGCACGACTCGCTTCACGTACTCGGCGCCGCCCGCGACCAGGGCGCTGCGCACCGGCTGCGGCGGAACGGCCGCGAATCCGTATGCGCGCCGGATCCGACGTGGCAGAAGCGTGATCGTGATCAGGTTGGCCGCCTCGACCAGCGGCCGGGCGGCGAGCGGCGCCGGCGGCTCGAGCACGATCCGGCGGGCGCGGTCGCGCGCCCAATCGGTGACATGCAACCGGTTGCCTTCGAGCATCTCGCGGCGGTACTCGTCCACCTCGGCGAGCGTCGCCGGCATCTCCGACCGGTCGAGCCCGAACAGGCGCCCGACCAGGCGGTAGTCGTCCCAAAGGTCAGCCTCATCGGTGCCCGAGAGCGAGCCGACATAGGTGCGATAGACGACCACCGCCGAATCGAAGAGCGTGAACAGCACCCAGAGCAGCAGCTCGGGATCGTCGGCGCGATACGGGGTGCCGGCGGGGTACGGGCCGACGGCCTCGGCGATTCGGCCGCGGACCCGCGAGTGCATCGCCCGCACGCGCTTCGTCAGGCGGTCTGCGCTCTCCCGGCTGCCGAAGGTGATCGTGTCCATGGTCTGGGCCGTGCGCGCGAGCCGGTCGTAGGGGTCCTCGAGCCCGCTCGAGTGCGCGAGCAGCCCCTCGACGGCGAGCGGATGCGCCGCCTGCATCAGCAGCGCCCGCGGCCCGTAGAGCGCCAGCGCCCGCTCGCGATGCACGCGCCGGATCAGCGACGCATCGTCGAAGTGTCCCGCCACGCCCCCAAGGGTGACAGAGGCATAGAGTCGTCTCGGATGACCAGCGTCCGCGAGGCATCGTTCGACGTCTTTCGGGCTCACGGGATGACGACGATGTTCGGCAACCCGGGCTCGACCGAGTTGCCGATGCTGCGCGACTTCCCCGCCGACTTCCGCTACGTGCTCGGGCTTCAGGAGGCCGTGGTCGTCGGGATGGCCGACGGCTACGCGCAGGCGAGCGGCGGGCCGGCGCTGGTCAACCTGCACACCGCGCCGGGGGTGGGCAACGCGATCGGGGCGATCTTCAACGCCCAGGCCAACCACTCGCCGCTGGTGGTCACCGCCGGCCAGCAGGCTCGCTCGCTGGTCACGCTGCAGGCGAACCTGACCAACCGCGACGCCACCCGGATGCCGCACCCGGTGGTCAAGTGGAGCTACGAGCCCGCCAGGGCCGAGGACGTGCCGCTCGCGCTCGCCCGCGCCACCCACACGGCGACGCTGCCGCCCAGGGGCCCGGCCTTCGTCTCGATCCCGATGGACGACTGGGATGCGGAGGTCGACGACGCGGACGCGGCGGCGGCGATCGAGCGCAGGACCACCGGGCGGGCAGCCGGCGATCCCGAGGCGGTCGCCGACCTCGCCCGGCGGCTCGAGGCAGCCGCGAACCCGGTGCTGGTCGCCGGGCCCGAGATCGACGCCGCCGGCGGCTGGGACGCGGCCGTCGCCCTGGCCGAGCGCCAGCGCCTGCCAGTCTTCGCCATCCCGGCGACCGGCGGCGGGCGGCTCGGCTTCCCCGAGGGCCACCCGAACTTCCGCGGCGTGCTGCCGCCGGCCATCGGCCCGATCTCCGAGACGCTCGCGGGCCACGACCTGATCCTCGTGGCCGGTTCCTCGGTCTTCCCCTACTACCCCAACATCCCCGGACCCCTGCTGCCCGAGGGCGCGGCGCTCGTCCAGATCACCTCCGACCCCGACGAGGCCGCGCGCGCGCCGATGGGCGACGCGATCGTCGCCGACGTGAGGCTGACGCTCGAGCTGCTGCTGGACGAGGTCGGCGAGGCCGACCGTGACCCGGGGGCCTCGCTGCCGGAGCCCGAGGAGGGCCCCGAGCAGGACCCGATCACCGGCACGGCGGCCATGCACGCCCTGCGCGCGGCCTTCCCCGAGGACGGGATCGTGGTGCTCGAGTCGCCCTCGTCCACCCTGGCGCTGCGCAATCAGCTGCGCCTCTCCCAGCCGGGCAGCTACTACTTCAGCGCCGGCGGTGGGCTCGGGTTCGGCCTCTCGGCGGCGGTCGGGGTGCAGCTCGCCGAGCCCGGCCGGCCGGTGGTCTGCGTGGTCGGCGAGGGCTCGGTGCAGTACGCGGTCACCGCCTTCTGGAGCGCGGTCGCCTACGACGCCCCGGTCACCTTCCTCGTCCTGCGCAACAGCGAGTACGCGATCCTCAAGTGGTTCTCGGCGATCGAGGGGGTCGAGGGCGCGCCCGGGCTCGACCTGCCTGCGCTCGACACGGCCGCCGTCGCGACCGCCTACGGCGTCGCCTCGACGCGGGTCGACAGCGCGGCGGAGCTGCGCGATGCGCTCGGCGCCGCGGTCGCCGCCGACGGGCCGCGGCTGGTCGAGGTCGGGGTCGCGCCGGGGATGTGGCTGTTCTGAGCTGTGAGGCGGAGCGAAGCGAAGCCGAGCCGCGCCGCTGTTGAGGCGCCTTGTGATGGCCCTGCTCGCGCCGAAGGTCGCCCCCCTCGCCCCGGATGCGGGCGCGGTGAGCGCCGACGCTGCCCCGGACTGGGTCGCCGCCGGCACCCCGGAGCCGCTGCGCAGCGAGCTCGTCGCGCTGCTGGGCGCCGACCGGGTGCTCGCCCGAGCCTCCGACCTGGTCCGCTACGCGTCCGACGCCAGCCCCTACCGCCTGTTCCCGAAGGCGGTGGTGATGGCACGCGATGCCGCCGACGTCGCGAAGGTGCTCGCGTACGGTCGCCGCAGCTCGACCCCCGTCGTGTTTCGCGCCGGCGGCACGAGCCTCAACGGCCAGGCCCAGGCCGACGGGATTCTCGTCGACGTCCGCCGCCACTTTCGCGGTGTCACGGTCGAGAACGAGGGGGCCCGCGCGCGGGTCAAGCCCGGGACCGTGCTCGGCGACGCCAACCGCGTCCTCGCCCCCTACGGCCACAGGCTCGGCCCCGACCCCGCCTCGACCGACATCGCCTGCGTCGGCGGCGTGATCGCCAACAACTCGGGCGGGATGCGGTGCGGGGTCACGCACGACTCCTACCGGACGGTCAGCGCGCTCACCTTCACGCTCGCCTCGGGGACGGTGGTCGACTCCGCCGCGCCCGACGCCGAGGCGCGCTTCGCCGCCGCGGAGCCCGAGCTCGCGGCGGGCCTGCTCGAGATCCGCGACCAGATCCTCGCCGACGCCGAGCTCACCGCGCGGATCCGGCGCAAGTTCGAGATCAAGAACACGACCGGCTACCGCCTCTGCGCCTTCCTCGACGCCGAGACCCCGGTCGAGATCTTCCGCCGGCTGCTGGTCGGCTCGGAGGGCACCCTCGGCTTCATCGCCGAGGCCGTGTTCGAGACCGTCCCCCAACCGCCGCGGACCACGGTCTCCTGGGTTCACTTCCCCGACGTCGACGCGGCGATCGCGCCGGTCCGGGACTTCGTCGCCGCGGGCGCCCGCGCGGTCGAGCTGATGGTCGCGCCGGCGCTGATCCTCGCCAGCCACAACATCCGCCGTGCGCCGGAGAGCTGGCGCGAGCTCGACCCGTTCTCGGCCGCGCTGCTGGTCGAGTTCGGCGGCGACGACGACCCGGAGCTCGACGCCGCCGAGGCCCGCGCCGCGGAGGTGCTCGCCGGCCACGAGCTGCTCCGGGAGCCCGAGTTCCACCGCGACGCGGAGACGATCGAGGTCTACTGGACGGTGCGCGAGGGCATGCACGGGCTCGTCGGCAGGCTCCGCGCGCCCGGCACCGCGCTGATCGTCGAGGACGTGTGCGTGCCCCCGGCGCAGATGGCGGAGATGGCCAAGGACCTGCAGGCGCTGCTGGTCGAACACGGCTTCCTGCCCGGGGTCGCCGGCCATGCCTCGGCGGGGAACCTGCACTTCATGCTCACGCCCGACTTCTCCAAGCCCGACGACCTGCAGCGCTACGACGCCTTCATGGAGGGCCTGATCGCGCTGGTGATCGATCGCTACGACGGCTCGCTCAAGGCCGAGCACGGGACCGGGGTGAACATGGCCCCGTTCGTCGAGCGCGAGTGGGGGCCGAAGGCGACCGAGATGATGCGACGGGTCAAGCGGCTCGCCGACCCCGAGGGCGTGCTCGCCCCGGGGGTGCTGATCAACGACGACCCGGGCGTCCACCTGAAGAACCTCAAGACGACGCCGGCGATCGAAGAGGAGGTCACGACCTGCGTCGAGTGCGGCTTCTGCGAGCCCGTCTGCCCGAGCCGGCACCTGACCACGACCCCGCGTCAGCGGATCGTCCTGCGGCGCGAGATGGCCCGCCAGGCGCCGGGGTCGCCGGTCCTCGCGGCGCTCCTCGACGAGTACGAGTACGACGCGCTCGAGACCTGCGCCGCGGACGGAACGTGCATGCTCGCCTGCCCGCTCGGGATCGACACCGGCAAGTTCGTCAAGTCGCTGCGGGCGCGCCAGCACGGCCCCCGGGCCGAGAAAGTGGCGCTGCGGTTCGCCGAACGCTGGGCCGCGGTCGAGCGGACCGCCCGCCGCGGCATCGAGCTCGGCGATCACCGCGCGGGGCGGGTGGCGATCCGAGGCGCAAGTCGCCTGGCCCGCAAGGGAGTGAGCGATGAGCTGGTGCCGCAGTGGCCACGCAACATGCCGCACCCGGCCCCGCCGACGCTGCCGCCGACGACCCGCGAGGGCGCGGCGGCCGTCTATCTGCCCGCGTGCGTCAACCGGATCTTCGGCCGGGCGCGAGAGGGCGCCGAGCCGAGGCCTGAGCCTGGCGGAGGCGCTGGTGGCCGTCTCGGCGCGAGCGGGCCTGGCGCTCTGGATCCCGCCCGACGTCGCCGGGCACTGCTGCGCAACCCCGTGGACGTCGAAGGGCTTCACCGCCGGCGCGCGGCGAATGGCCAACCACACGGTCGACGCCCTCTGGCGCTGGAGCGACGGCGGCGAGCTGCCGATCGTCTGCGACGCCAGCTCCTGCACCCTGGGGCTGGCGGAGGAGGTGGAGGGATTGCTGAGCGAGCTCAACGTCGAGCGCCACGCCCACCTGCGGCTGGTGGACTCGATCGCCTGGGCGCGCGAGCGGCTCATGCCGCGGCTCGAGATCGCGCGCAGGCTCGAGTCGGTCGCCGTCCATCCACCCTGCGCGAGCCGGCATCTCGCCCTCGACTCCGACCTCGCCGCGATCGCCGCCGAGCTCGCCGACGAGGTCGTGATCCCGGCGGCCGCCACCTGTTGCGGGTTCGCGGGCGACCGCGGCATGCTCCACCCGGAGCTGCCCCCGGCGGCGACCGCCGACGAGGCGGCCGAGCTCTCCGGCCGGCGCTTCGACGCCCACCTGTGCGCGAACCGCACCTGCGAGATCGGCCTCCAGCAGGGCACCGGCCGCGCCTACGAGAGCTTTGTCTTCACCCTGGAGGAGCTCACGCGGGGCTGAGGCAACGGAGCCAGGTGGCGATTTTCAGTCGCTATCCGACTGCAGCTCGTCACCGCGTGGAGGGGAGTCGAGGTCGAACTTGCGCCAGCGGCGCCTCGAGGTCGAGCAGCAGCCGCTTGCGCTCGAGTCCGCCGGCGTAGCCGGTGAGGCTGCCGTCGGCGCCGATCACGCGATGGCACGGAACCACGACGGCGATCGGGTTGCGACCGTTGGCGGCGCCGACGGCGCGGGCTCGGCCCGGGTGGCCGATGCGCTCTGCGAGCTCGCCATAGGACTGGGTCTCCCCGTAGGGGATCTCGCGCAGCGCCTCCCAGACCCGGCGCTCGAACTCGGTCCCGTGCGGGTCGAGCTCGAGGTCGAACTCGCGCCGCTCGCCGGCGAAGTACTGGTCGAGCTGCTCGCACAGCTCGGTGAACGGCTCGGAGGCGCGCTCCCAGTCGGCGTCGATCGCGGCCGGCCGTTTACCGCCCTGCATGTGCAGGCGCTGGAGGCGCTCGCCGTCGCCGGCGAGCAGCAGCTCGCCGATCGGGCTCTCGATGGTCCAGTAGACGGTGGTCTCGGTGCGGTGGATGGTGGTCATGTTCGTCTCCTTTATCCGAGTGTGCTCCACAGGTGCTGAAGGGCGTAGGCGCGGTAGGGCCGCCAGCGCTCGGCCGTCGCCGCGGCGGCGGCGGGCGAGCCGTTCTCGCCAAGGCGCTCGAGCGCCCGCCGCACCCCCAGATCCGTGGGCAGGAAGGCGTCGCGGTTGCCGAGGGCGCGCATCTCGACGTAGCCGGCGGTCCACGGCCCGATCCCGGGGAGCGCCAGCAGCCGCGCGCGACAGGTGGCGGGCGCCGCCGAACGATCGAGGACGAGCTCGCCGGCGGCCAGCGACGCCGCGAGGCCGGTCAGCGCCCGCGCGCGCGATCGCGGCATCGGCAGGTCCTCCGGCCCGAGCACGGCGAGCCGGCCAGGCGACGGGAACAGGTGGGTGACCGAGCCGGACGGCTCGGTCAGCGGCTCGCCGTGGCGGGCGACCAGCCGGCCGGCGATCGTCCGTGCGGCGCCGAGCGAGACCTGCTGCCCGATCACCGCCCGGATCGCAAGCTCGCCGGGATCGACATGCCCCGCGATCCGGCGCCCGGGGTTGGCGCGGACCAGCGGTCCGATCAGCGGGTCGGCGCCGAGCGTCGCGACGACCGGGTCCGGGTCGGCATCGAGGTCGAAGAGCGCCCGCGCGGCCGCCTCCCCCGCGGCTCGATCGCGCTCGCGCCCCGGCCGCAGGCGCGCCCGGGCGCAACGCGCCGTCCGCGCGCAGCTCGATCGTGGCCGGGCCACCCGGAAGCCGAAGGCTGCGCCGATAAACGCCGCCCTCGACCTGCTCGACCCCGGGCACCGCCCGGCGCTCGAGGAAGCCGATCAGGCCGGCGGCGTCGAATGGCGGGCTGTAGCCGAGCTCGATCTCCATGCACCAGGAACGTCGCCGAGCGCCGGAACGTGAGCCCCGCGGCGCCTCGGCGGCGGCGCGGCATGAGAAACTCGGCGCATGCGTCAGCTGACCAGCGTCGACGCCCAGTTCCTCGCGCTCGAGAACGCGCGCCAGAGCGGCCACGTGGGCGGGCTTGCGATCCTCGACCCGAGCACCACCCCGAACGGCAAGCTCGAGCTCGCCGACGTGCAGCAGATGATCGCCGAGAGGCTGCCGCTGCTGCCGCCGATGCGCTGGCGCCTGGTCGAGGTCCCGTTCGGGCTCGACTACCCCTACTGGGTCGACGACCCCGACTTCGACCTCGACTTCCACGTGCGCGAGCTCGCCCTGCCGCCGCCCGGGACCGACGAGAAGCTCGCCGAGCAGGTCGCCCGTATCGTCGCCCGCCCGCTCGACCGCGCCAGGCCGCTGTGGGAGCTGTATTTGATCCACGGGCTCGAGGACGGCTCGGTGGCGATGCTCACCAAGATCCACCACGCGGCCATCGACGGGCTCTCGGGGGCGGAGATCATGGGGGTGCTGTTCGACCTCCAGCCGGAGGGCCGCGAGCCGCCCGACCCCGGCCGGCGCCGCAACGGCAGCCAGCCGGGCGAGGTCGAGATGCTCGCCCGCGGACTGCTCGGCCTTCCGCGCTACCCGGTGCGGATGCTGCGCTCGCTTCCCGGCGCGCTGCCGAACCTCGACGAGACCCCGTTCGGGACCATCCCCGGCGCCGAGACGATCGCCAAGGCCTCCGAGCGGCTGCGCAAGAGCGATCCGCGGCGAGCGCGAGGGCGGCGAGCTCGAGCGCGGCAAGTTCAGGCCCCCGCGGACGTCGTTCAACGGCCGCGTCTCACCGCATCGCCGGTTCGTCTTCGGCCAGATGTCGCTGGATGAGGTCAAGGAGGTCAAGAACCTCCACGGCTGCACCGTCAACGACGTCGTCGTCGCGATCTGCGCCGGCGCCGTGCGCCGCTGGCTGATCTCCCACACCGAGCTCCCGGCCGACCCGCTCGTCGCCCAGATTCCCGTCTCGGTGCGCAGCACCGAGCAGCAGGGCACCTACGGCAACCGGATCATGCTGATGAGCGCGCCGCTGTTCACCAACATCGTCGACCCGGTCGAGCGCCTGCACGAGACGCACGAGGCGCTCGCCTCGATGAAGAAGCGCCACCGGGCGATGCCGGCCGAGCTGCTCCAGGACGCGAACCATTTCATCCCCCCGGCCGTCTTCGCCCGCGCGGCGCGCGCGACCTTCACCCTGGCCTCGAGCCAGCGCGGCCGCCCGACCTGGAACCTCGTGATCTCGAACGTCCCCGGGCCGCAGTTCCCGCTCTACTGCGCCGGCGCACGGCTGAAGGCCAACTACCCGGTCTCCGTGGTCACCGACGGCATGGGGCTCAACATCACCGTGATGAGCTACTGCGGCAGCATGGACATCGGCATCGTCACCGATCGCGACCAGATGCCCGACGCCTGGCGGCTGATCGAATTCCTCCCCGAGGCGCTCGAGGAGCTCAAGCCGAGCTGACCGAAGGGAGCGCTCAGGCCCGGGGAAAGCGCGGGTCGTCCCGGATCGAGTCCAGATCCTCGTCGTCGGCCGCCCATTCGATCACCTCGGGGTTGCCGCGCGCGGCGACGCCGAAGTGCTCGAGCGCCTCCTCCGGGCGGCCCGCGAGGGCGTGAAAGCAAGCGAGCTGGTAGTGCAGCGTCGGGTGCTCGGGGTAGTCGGCGAGGCCCTCGGAGGCGATCGCGACCGCCTCGTCGTAGTCGCCGCGCGCGTACGGCCCCTGGGCCGCGTACCAGTGCTCGAACGGCGACGCCGGCAGGCCGCTCCCGGGCTCGCCGCCGATCACCAGCACGGTGGTCTCGTCGGCCGTGGCTGTCGCCGCGCGGTGCGAGCCGACCGCGACCAGGATCAGCGAGCCCGCGGGCGCCTCGACCCGCTCGCCGTCGATCGTGAATTCGGCCGCTCCGGAGACGACCGCGTAGAGCTCCTCGTGGCCGCCGGCGCCGGCGCTGGTCTCGTCGTGGGGCTCGATCACCGAGTCGCCCACCCGTGCTCCCGTGTAGGCGTTGATGCCGAAGGCGGTGACCCCGAGCGTGCGGCGGATCGGCCGCCAGAGCATGTCCTCGAGCGGGACCCGCTCGAGCTCGTCGAGGTGGGTGATCGCGAAGCGCCTGTCGCTATCGGCCATGGGTTCTCAACCTAGGTCCTCGATCGGGGCCTCGAGCCCGATGCCGTGGCGGTGGGCGACCGCGGCCGCCTCGGTGCGACCGCGGACGTCGAGCTTGCCGAGGATCCGGGAGACGTGCACGCTGGCCGTCTTCTCGGCCATGAACAGGCGCTCGCCGATCTCGCGGTTGGTGGCGCCCGACGCGACCAGCTCGAGTACCTGCAGCTCGCGCGGGGTGAGCCCGAACGGGGTCTCGTCGGGCTCGCCGGCGGCATCCCGCGACTCCGATCTCGGCCCATCGAGGCTGAGGCGGGCCCGGGTGGCGACGCCGCTGACCTCGGCCGACAGCCATGCGCCGCCAAGGTCCTCCGCGACCGTGGCGGCATCCGCGAGCGAGACCCGCGCCGCGTCCCGGTTGGCCCGCCCGAGCTCTGCCTGGCCCTGGCGCCAGCGAGCGAGCGCGTACGGATAGGGCCGCTGGATCGCCTCCCAGGCCCGGGCCGCGGCGTCCCAGAGCGCCGGCTCGTCGTCGCCTGACGCCCGGGCGAGCTCCGCCTCGGCGACCGCGAGCAGGGCGCTCTCCACCGGGCCACCGTCGTCCTCGGCCGCCGCCCGGGCGAGTTCGACCAGCGAGCGGGCGCGGTCGATGGCGTCGCGTTCGGCCGCGTCGTCGCCGAGGTCGCGGGCGCGCTCGGCGCCTTCCGCGGCGACCGTCAGTCCGGCGACGGCGGTGAGCGCGATCCGGCCCCCGTCCTCGCTGCAGAACTGGATCCGGTCGATGCCGCGGTCGACGGACGCGCGTGCCGCGTCGAGGTCTCCGGTTCGCAGCGCGAGCTCCGCCCGCAGGACCGCGAGCGTCGCGATGTACTGCGGCTCGAGCGCATCGCGCAACGGCGGCTCGGCGCGGTCGAGGTCGGCGCGGGCCTGCTCGACGTCCGACCGGGCGAGCGCGAGCTGAGCCGCGCGCAACCTCGCGTGCGCGGCCCCGACCCCCTGGCTGGAAGCCCCCGCCGCCTCGAGCTCGGCGTCCGCCCGCTTCCAGTCGCCGAGGTCGAAGTAGATCTCCGCGAGGTTGAGGCGGATGAAGCGCATCGGGCGGGCCGAGCCGCCTGCGCTCAGATCGAGCTTGTCCTCAACCCGCGCCAAGCCGAGCTCGGCCACCTCTCGCGCCTCGGCGCCGCGGCCCGCCAGGTGGAGGGCGTCGGCGAAGTTGAGGTAGGCGGTCGCCAGGTCGTCGGTGAAGCCGGTCCGCTCGGCCAGCTCGATCGACTCGGCCATCCGAAGGCGTGCCTCGCGCTCGTCGCCCGAGCGCGAAGAGGGCGCAGCCGAGGCGGTTGAGCACCCCGGCGCGCTCGGAGTCGAGCCCGAGCCGCTCGGCGACCTCGAGCGCCTCGGGCGCGGCCTCGAGGACCTCACGGAAGCGTCCCTGGAGGAGCAGGAACCTGACCTGCTGGGCGAGCAGCCGGCCGCGGGCCGGCGAGTCGGTCCCGGTCGGCAGCAACGCGAGCCCGCGCCGTTGAGTCTCGCGGCTGCGCCCGGCACGGCCGAGCGACCACTGGCAGGTCGCAAGCGCGATGAGCACCGTCGCCAGGCGCTCGGGGTCGGCGTCCTCGCCGATCGCCTCGACCGCGCGCGCGTAGAGCGCCTCGCCGAGCGCGTCCTCCCCCGCGAGGTAGTGCATCCGCGCGGCTCGCGTGAGCAGCTCCCCCTCGTCGATCCCGGTCACGGCCTCGGGGGCCTCGACCCTGGGCCAGAGCTCGAGCGCGCGGTCGAGCAACCCGGCCGCCTCGCCGTAGGCATGCAGCCCGCGAACCGCCTGGGAGGCGTCCAGCGCCGCCTTCAGCGCCCGCGGCTGGTCGCCCGCCGAGTAGTAGTGATGGGCGATCCCGGTCGCCGACCACGCCGCTTCGCCATCGCCATCGAGCCGCTCGAGCCCGGCGGCGAGCGCGAGGTGGAGCTCGGCGCGCTCCCCGGGGAGGAGATCGTCGTAGACGACCTCCCGCAGCAGGGCGTGGCGAAAGCCGAACCGGCTCGCGTCCACCGTGACCACGATCTGGGCGTCCACCGCCTCCCGGATCCGGGCGGAGATCTCGGCCGTCCCGATCCCCGCGGCCTCACCGAGCAGGCGGTCGTCGGCCCGTCCGGCGACCGCGAGCAATCGCAGCAGCTGCCGGCTCGGGTCGGAGAGCTGCTCGACCCGGAGCAGCAGCGCCTCGCGCAGGCCGGGGGGCGGCGCGCCGCGCCCGTCCACCCCGGCCGCGAGGAGCTCCTCGGTGAACAGGGGGTTGCCGCCGCTGCGCGCGTAGAGGCGGTCGACCACGTCGGCCCGGGGCGACTCGCCCAGGATGTCGGCGAGCTGATCGGCGAGCTCGTCGCGATCGAACCGCTCGAGCTCGATCCGCCGCGAGCGCGGCGCGCGCTCGAGCTCGGCCAGCAACGGGCGCAGCGGATGGCGGCGGTGGAGCTCGTCGGCGCGGTAGCTGGCGACGACGACCACCCGCTCGTCGGTGAGGCTGGCGGCGAGAAACCGCAGGAACGAGCGGGTCGAGCGGTCGGCCCAATGGATGTCCTCGATCGAGAGCAGCGCAGGGCGCTCGGCGCCGAGGCGCGAGACGAGCTCGAGGAAGGCCTCGAACAGGCGCCGCTGGGCGTCGCCGCGCTCGGTCTCGCCCTCGGTCGACGGCTCGCCGATCTCGGGGTTCAGGCGGGCGAGCTCGGCCCGGGTCGCGTCCGAGAGCTGGTCGAGCACCGGTTCGCCGCCGCGCTGCAGCGGCCGCAGCGCCGCGACCAGGGGCGCGTACGGGAGCTCGTCCTCGCCGAGCTCGATGCAGGCCCCGCCGATCGCCCGGCCTCCGCCGCGCTCGACGCCCGCGGCGAGCTCGCGCACCAGGCGGGTCTTGCCGACCCCCGACTCGCCGGCGACGAAGAACAGCACCGGGAGCTCGGCCTCGTCCGCGAGGGCCTGATCGAGCTCCTCGAGCTCGCGACGGCGACCGACGAAGCGGCTGGCGGTGACGCGCTGAGCCACCCCTCCAGTATGGCCACCCGACGCGCCGCGAGCAAGTAAGGGGTCGGCCGCGAAAAGTAAGGGGTCGAGGGTGCGAGATCGGCCCGAAAACCTGATGTGCAAGCCGTTTCTTAGCCGTAGCTTGGTGATGAGGCAAGCGAACACGGAAGGCAAGGCCATGAACGCACTGATCACCAGCATCTCGAACCAGCGAAACAAGGAGCTGCGCGAGTACGCGGCAGGTCGCCGGCTCGCCAAGCGGCGCCGAGCTCGGCCGGCCCACCGGGCCGAGCGGATCGCCGCCGCGGTCGAGATTCGGCGCCTCGACGTCGCGGACGACCGTGAGGTCGAGCGCCTCGCCGGCCGCGACTCGAGCGAGACCCCGGCCGGCGAGCTCCTGGGCGCCGAGGTCGACGGCCACCTGATCGCCGCGATCTCGCTCTCCGACGGCAGCCGGATCGCCGACCCGTTCACCCGCACGGACGAGGTCGTCCAGCTCCTGTCCATGCGCGCCTCCCAGTTGCGCGCCGCCTGACCCGTTCGCCGGCGTAGCGGCGTCGTAGTGGGAGCGGGACGAGTTCATGGCCCTCGTGGAGCAGCGGACGGCGCACGGCGATGAAGTGCTGGAGGCGGTCGCGGAGAACGTGCTCTTCGCCTGGCAGCAGGGCGTCGTCACCACCCTGGAGTTCGTCGAGCGGCTCCGCGGCGCGGTGCTCGACCCGCTGGCGCAGCGGCAGCCGGATTAGCGGCCTAGCCTCGGGCTGACGGTTCGCGCCTTCGCACGCGTAGGTACGTCGGTTTTCGAAACTCGCCCCTGCGCTCGACCTTCGCCTCCAACGCGCTCGCGGCCAGCGCGTCGGTGTTCGAGCTGGCGAGGATCATGGGCACGAGCGTGGCGATGATCGAGCGGGTGTACGGCACCCTGATCGAGGGTGCTGGCGCCGACATCGCCCGCCGCCTGAGCGCAAACTTCGGGTGCGCGCGCGTGCGGTTCGTATTGCAATACGGCGCTCTTGCCAGATCGGGCGACGTCGCAACGCCGCTAGCCCCACGGCAAGGGCGCTACGGTCCATCTCGGAGCGGCCCACGGCTTGTCGTTCAACTTCCCTGCGGCCGCAGCATCAGGAGGTCGCGATGGCACGGCGGTACCCACAACCAGAGCACCCGACGTCCGAACCAGAGCAACCGACGTCCGATCCAAGCGACGATTCCTCCCACCCCTGGGAAACGCGAATCCAGATCCTGATCGCGGTCGCGCTCGGGCTCGCGGCCATCGTCACCGCCGCCGCCGTGTACCGCAACGAGCAAGAGGACCACAAGGCGACGAAGGACTTCCACGCCGCGACCTCCTACCTCGTGTCCGCCGTGGGCGCCGGGATCACCACGCCGCGGGGCAGAGAGCTTGAGGCGCTGGCCGAGCAGGCCGAACACGACGCCGAGGATCACCAGGAAAGGGCTACCAGCTACACCCTCGCCGAGGTGATCCTCGCGACCTCGCTCTTCCTCTTCGGGATCGCCGGGATCAGCAAGCTCTGGATCATCAAGATCGGGGCGCTCTGCACCGCCTCAGTGGTGTTCGGGGTCGCCGTGGTCGTGCTCGCGACCTTCTAGACCCAGCCGACCCAGCCGCGCGGGCTCGGGCAGCTGCTCGATCCGATCCAGCCCCATCGCCAGCAAGATCATCGCGTCGATGGGCGACGTGCGGTCGGGCTTCTCCAGCCGCCAACCCCGCCGCACCTGACGCTGGACGGCGTTCGCGGCGTGCCGGGCCAGCTCGGGGTCGTCGGGCAGGGTGAGCCGCTGATCGACCGCCTGGCGAAGGGGCTGGAGGCGGGACAGAGGCGAGCATCGGTTGCGGCAGCTCGACGCAGCGCAGGCCCTCGCGCTCCAACTTCATCATCGCTGCTTGGCGCGCCAGGGCGCGGGGGCTGGTATCGCCCGGCGGCTGGGTGCGTTCGAGGCCGATCACGGACGCACGGCGCAGGCGTTTGGGCCACTATCGGGCGCAGGAGTGAAGCGAGCACGAGCGCGGATTTGCTCTATGACTGCTGGTCCGAGGCATCGAGTCGACTGCGGCCCGGGTCTGTCGCATCGCCTTGATCCCGTTCGTCGTTTTCTACGGTGCCTGGGAGACGCTGCAGGGGATCGCCAACGGCGTCCTGGTCGACAAGGTAGACCTTCCCGCGGCAGACCAGGGGATCGGGCAAACCTGATCCAGGAGTTCGCTGAGAGCCCGCTGGTGGCCGACTTCGGCGTCTTCGCGGCGATCGGTGGCCTCGGGCTGGTAACCGCGACGGTTGCGGCAGGCCTGTAGCGCCTCGTCGAACCGCCGCACGTACTCGGCCTCGACCTCGGCGCGCTGAGGTGTTTCGTCGGCGACCACCGAGACCTCGATCACGCCGCAATTGGTAAAGCTCGGTGCCAGGTTCCGAGCGCGGCTGTGACCTTCTCTTGTGCCTCATCGAGCTCGGACTCGGAGTCGAAGACGCGCACCAGGACATCGGCATCTCGAAACGCGGTCGAGGCCTGCTCCGCGCTCGCCGTAATCGGAGAGTCGAACTCCAACTCCCGATCCAGGTACGCCGCTACGTCCTTTGCCGAGAGCTCGTTCGAGCCGCCGGCCTGCTCAGGCGCCGGGTTCGACTCCGGCGTCGAGTCCTCGTCTCCGCACCCGGCGAGGACAAGCGCGGCCGACGCGGCGATGGCAGCGAGCGTGTAGCGCATCTCGGCAACCTAACGCTCCGATCGACGGCGCCAGCGCCTCGGGAGGGCGGTGCCAGACCAGCGTCACAGCCCCGGGCCGAAGCCCTCGCCCTTGCCGACGACCCGAACCGTGCGCTCGTAGGACTGGCGCAGCTCCCCGCCGCCGGACGGCTTCGCCGGGAGGACGACGTAGTCGCCGATCCGCACCCAGGTCGGGATGTAGGTGACGCGGCGGACCGTGACCCGGTCGCCGACCGCCTTGAAGTGCAGCAGGGCGACGATCCCGTCCTGGGTCTCCGCCGGGAGGCCCGCGGCCGGGCTCTGGTTGGAGACCAGGTTGCCCTCGCTGAAGACGACGAACTTGTCGTTGACGCGCTCGATCGGCTGCACGACGTGCGGGCCCTGGCCGACGACGACCGAGATCACCTTCGCGTCGGTGAGCTTCTTCGCCACCGCGACCTGGGACGCGTTCGGGGTCTGCGAGTTCTCGTCGCCCCAGTGGAGCTGGGCGATCACCGCGTCGGCGCCGGCGTCGCGGGCGTCGCGAGCGTCGCGGATGATCGCCTTCGCGCCGGCCTTCGGATCGTCGGCCGAGTACTCGTTCAACGACCACGAGTGCGGGGCGGTGAAGCCGTTGGTCGCGTCGGTGTAGGAGACGAAGCCGACCTTGACCCCGCCGACCCGGAGGATCGTCGGCCTGCGGCTCGAGCGGCGGGAGGCGAACGAGCCGGTGTGGGCGACGCCGGCGCGGTCGAGCGCCTTCACCGTCCCGTCGATCCCGGCCTGGCCGCCGTCGAGGGAGTGGTTGGAGGCGGTCGAGCAGGCGTCCCAGCCGCTGCGGTGGATCGAGCCGGCGAGGTCGGTCGGCGTGTTGAAGATCGGGTAGCTCGACGGCGGGCCCGGGCCCATCGGGGTCTCGACGTGGCAGAGGCCGAGATCGACGCCGCTCGACGTAGGGCTTGATCCGCTTGAAGAAGGGTGCGAAGTCGTACTCGTCGCCGCCGCCGTTGGCGAGGGCGCGGTCGAGCAGCGGCTGGTGCATGAGCAGGTCACCGCTCGCCGAGACGGTGAAGTGCGCCGCCTTCGGTCGCTCGGGCTTCGCCGCGGTCTCGGTAGTGGTGGTCGCCGCCTCGGCCGTGTCGCGGCCCGACCCGCCTCCGTCGTCGCCCTCGACCACGACCACCCAGACGGCGATCGCGGAGCCGACCACGGCGACGATCGCGAACGCGCCGGCGAGCCAGCGGCTCACCCGGGCTCGTCGCCTTCGCGCTCCTCCTCGCCGGGCGGGTCGGCGTAGAGGCTCTCCGCCGCGAGCTCACGCACGGCGCGGTTCCAGAGCTTGACCTCGAGGTAGAGGTCGTCGCCGAAGCCGTGCACCGCGTCGACCGCGATCAGGGTGAAGCGCCCGTCGGTCGACCGGAGCCTGGTCGAGCGGCTCGTCGTCGAGCTCCGCGGTGGCGGCGACCGCGCCGCGGACCAGCGGCAGGCCCCAGATCAGGGTCACGTCGCCACCCCGGCCGCCGTCTGTGCGCCAGCTGCCGATCACGTCGTCGTTGATGTCGATCTTCCACTCGGGGTTGTCCTCGGCGGTGACGTCGGTGAAGTCGACCTTGGAGCGCAGGTCGGTCGGCTCGTCCGAGTTGCTCCCGGGGTCGAAGGAGACCCAGCCGTAGAACTCGGCCAGCACCGCCTCGCCGTCCTCGTCGGTGGTCTCCTCGGCGGCGCGGCCGGCTGCGGGCACGTAGACGCGCCCGCCCCAGGCGCGGTCGGGAAACCAGCGCACGGTCTCGGCGTCGAGCGCGGAGCCCGCCTCGGCCGCCAGCGGCTCGCACGCCTTCGCGAACTCGGCGCGCAGGCGGTCCTCCCAGCGGCCGTACGGCGACGCCTCCTGGGAGGCGTCGGCGATGAACCGCGGGAAATGGCCTGCGGGTCGGCGGCATCGGCTGGCCAGCGTACCTGTCGGGAGGGCGTCCTCCGCGCTCAGTTGCCGCCGAGCAGGTTGCCGAGCGCCCCGCCGCCGCCCGAGCCTGCGCCGGGGGTGACCCTGCCCTCCGACGGCTGGATCAGGAGCCAGCCCTTGCCCGAGAACGAGAGCTGGACCGACTCGCCGGAGCCCTTGCCGATGAACGTCTTCAGGTTGACGTCGGTCTTGACCGAGCTGGAGACGCCCTCGGACCACGTGATCGCCGCCTGCGGGTCGGCGAACGTGTCGGCGCCGTCGACCTCGATCAGCACCGGGGGCCCGTCGGAGACCAGGGCGACGGTTCCCGTGCCCGAGAGCTCCATGTTGTAGAGCCCGCCCGCGAGGGCGCCGGACGCTCCCTCGACCCGCTTGATGTCCCAGTCGATCCCGGTCTCGAACGCGAGCACGTGCGGCCCGTTGGCGGTGATCTTCTCGTTGTCGAGCGTCAGCAGCTGGATCTCCTGCGCGGTGTCGGCCAGGAACACCTCGCCGGTCCCGCTCACCTTCATCAACCGGGTGCCCTCGTTGGTGACCGCCTTCTTCAGCATTCGCGAGAGCCCGCCGGAGCCCGCGTGCTCGAAGCGCACGTCGCCCTGGTAGGCGACCATCGCGCCGAGCTTGGTCTGGATCTCCTCGCCGGCCAGCTCGACCTTGAGCAGCTTCGAGTTCTGCAGCCGAAACGTCTCGCCGCCCTCGGTCTCCTTGAACTGCGACAGCGCCTGTTCCACCGACATCGACTCATGCTCCTTTCAGCGCGCTTTCATCGTGCGAGCCTAGCTTCGGACGGGTGACGTATCCAACGCCCCGAGGGAGGCAATCATGACCCGTCCAGTCCATTCGTTTCCGCTCGTGCTGTTTGCCGCGCTGTCGGCCGCGGCACTCATCGTCACCGTTGCACTGTCCGTCGAGCGGACGGAGGCCCAGGCCCCCGACATACCGCTCAAGGACGCGAAGCTCAACATCGAGCACAACGCGACCGACAAGGACACGGGCTTTCAGGGATTCATCGACAGCGAGGGTTGGCAGCATCTCGACGTCACCGGTCCCAACGGCCAGGTGCTCTCGTTCGAGGGCCAGGGATCGCTCGCGGACCTCGGCCTGACCGAGCTGTTCTTCGAGACCGTCGAGCCCGAGAACGCCAAGACGTCGATCAACGACATGCTCGCGAAGCTCCCGGAGGGCGACTACACGATCTCCGGGCCCGCGCAGGAGAACGGCGTGAGCATGGGCCAGACCTCGGGGACGGCGCTGCTGACGCACGACATCCCCAAGGGCCCGAGGCTCGTCTCGCCCGCGGAGGACGCGAGGGTGAAGACAACCGGTCAGGTCGCAGACTGGAGGCCGGTGCGCAAGACGATCACGGGTGACCCCGTGAAGGTCATCGCATACCAGCTGATCATCGAGAAGGTCGTCGATCCGCACAAGCACATGATCGGGAAGTTCGGCCTGCAGTTGTACCTGCCGCCGTCCACGACGGAGGTCGAGATCCCCGACGGGTTCCTCGAACGCCAGACCAAGTACGAGTGGGAGGTGTTGGCGATCGAGCGCAGCGGCAACCAGACGCTGTCGTCGGGCGAATTCCAGACGAAGTAGCCGGGCGTCCGCCTACCCGAGCGCGTCGCGGAGATCCGCCGCGGCGCGCTCGGGCGCGTAGACGTTGATGTCGACCCCGGTGCCGAGCTCGAACCCGGCGCGCACGGTGAGCCTGGGGACGATGTCGATGTGCCAGCAGAACTCCTCGGCGCCGCGCGGGGCCGTGCGTACCCAGAGGTTGAGCTGCGGCAGCGCCCCGAGCGCGCCGGCGAGCGCCCGCAGCGCCGTGGCGATCATCGCCGCGCCGCCCTCGTCGTGCTCGAACCGCGGCTGCGGCCGGCGCGGGATCACGCGCAGCTCGAACGGCGAGCGCGAGGCCCAGGGGCAGACGAGCAGGGTCTCGTCGTCGACCGCGACCAGCCGCTCGCGCCGGCGCACCTCCTCGGTCGCGACGTCGCCGAGCAGGTGCGAGCCCATCGTTCGCTCGTGGTAGGCGGTGGCGCGCTCGCGCTCGCGAGCGATCGCCGCGGGGACGAACCCGAGCGCGTAGAGCTGGGCGTGGCTGTGCTCGAGCGAGGCGCCGGCGTCGGGGCCCTCGTTGACGATCAGGTGCACGTAGGCGGCGTCGGGGTGGGCGCGCATGCGCTCGCGCCAGGCGGCGACCGCGCCGGCGAGCCGCTCGTCGGAGAGCTGCGCCAGCGAGGTCGCGTGCTCCGGGCCGCTGACGATCACCTCGTGCGCGCCCTGGGCGGGCTGCGAGCGAAACAGGTCCGCCTCGCCCCGGCCCGCCGCGCCGAGCGGGTCGATCGAGCTCGCGAGTCCGGTCTCCGCCGGCTGCCGACTCGCCGCTGCGGCTCGCCGCTCGGCCGCGTCGCCGACGACCGGGTACAGGTTCGGCACCGATCGCGCCGTCCACCCGGGCGTGTCCGGCGCCCCGCCCCCGGGCCGCTCGGCCCAGACCTCGGGCGGGGTCCGGTCCTCGCGCCCCTCGCAGAACGGGCAGCGCTCGGCCGCGTCGGCCCGTGGCTCCGGCGGGCTCGGGTCGAACGCGTCGGGGCGCTCGGCGCGGCCCGGGGCGAGGATCGCCCGCAGGCCGGTGAGCTGGTCGATGCGGACCTCGGGCGGGCTCAGGACTCGTGGCGGTGCGTGCGCTGGGATGTTCCGGCGGCGGGACGCTCGGTGCCGCATGCACCTCGAGCAGCGGCTTGAGCAGGTCGATCGGCAGCGGGAAGATCGATCGTCGTGCTGTTGTTGACGCCGATCTCGACCAGCGTCTGCAGGTAGCGCAGCTGCAGCGTCGCCGGGTTCAGGCTCATGATGTTCGCCGCCTGCGGAGAGCTTCTCGGCGGCCTGGAACTCGCCGTCGGCGGCGATGATCTTCGCCCGTCGCTCGCGCTCGGCCTCCGCCTGGCGGGCGATCGCGCGCTGCATCTCGACCGGCAGCTCGACGTCCTTGACCTCGACCGTCGAGACCTTCACCCCCCACGGCTCGGTCTGCTCGTCGATGATCTGCTGCAGGTCGAGGTTGAGCCGCTCGCGCTCGGCGAGCAGCGAGTCGAGCTCGGCCTTGCCGAGCACCGAGCGCAGCGTCGTCTGCGAGATCTGCGAGGTGGCGAGGAGGAAGTTCTCGACCTCGGTGATCGCCTTGTTCGGGTCGAGGACGCGGAAGTAGGCGACCGCGTTCACCCGCACGGTGACGTTGTCCTTGGTGATCACCTCCTGCGGCGGCACGTTCAGGGTCACCGTCCGCAGGTCGATCCGGACCATCTGGTCGATGAACGGGATCAGCAGGATCAGCCCGGGGCCCTTCTGGGCGATCAGCCGGCCGAGCCGGAAGATCACCCCGCGCTCGTACTCGCGCAGGATCCGGATCGACGCGGCGAGGATGATCACGATGAAGACCGCGACGACGGCGATGATCGCGAGGGCGACTGTCACGAACGGGCTCCTTCCTCGGTGGCTGAGACCATCTCCGCCAGCGGCCGCACGCGGAGCGTCAACCCCTCGACCGCCTCGACTCGCACTCTAGCGCCGCGCCCACGCACCCGCTTCGGCCTCGTCGTCGCTCGCGTCGTCGGCGAGCGTCGCCCGCCAGAGGGCGCCGTCGACGTAGACCTGGCCCACCGGGGTCAGGGGCACGCGGACGTCGCCGCTGGCGCCGACCAGGTACTCGCGCCCGGTCTGCGCCGGCGCGCGGCCGGCCTCGACCGCCTTCGAGACCGCGAACGCGAGCCCGCCGCCGAGCAGGACCGCGACCGCGATCACGACCGGCGCCGAGACCTCGAGCTCGCTCGAGTCGGTGTCGAACAGCAACAGGCCCGACGCGGCGAGCGCGATCACCCCGATCGCGCCGACGATCCCGTGCGTGTCGAGGTGCGCCTCGGCGATGATCATCGCGATCCCGATCACCAGCAGGACGATCCCGGCCGCGGTCACCGGCAGCTGCGCGGTCCCGAAGGCGCCGAGCAGGAAGGAGACGGCGCCGACGGCGCCGGGGATGATCAGGCCCGGGCTGAAGATCTCGATCGCGATCCCGACCAGGCCGACGAGCAGCAGCAGGTAGGCGATCGTCGGGTTGACGAGGAGCTGCAGCAGCTCGTACTGAAAGCTCATCTGCCGCTCGTCGATCACGAGGCCCGAGGTGGCGAGGGTCTGCGCCTTCGGCCCCTGGACCTCGAACCCGTCGAGCTGCGCCAGGAGCTCCTCCTCGTCGGCGGCGACGATGTCGATCGCGCCCGCGTCGAGCGCCTCCGCGGCGGTCACGTTCTCGGCCTCGGTCACCATCCGCTCCGGCAGGGCGCCGTCGCGGCCGTGGCCTTCGGCCAGCGCGCGGATGAAGGCGGCCGCGTCGTTCTCGATCTTGATCTCGAGCGTGCCGCCGATGTCCTCGCCGGTCGCGGTCACGGCGCTGGCCGAGCCGATGTTCGTCTGCGGCGCCATCGCCGCGACGTCGCCCGCCTCGGTGATGAACGCCCCGGCCGAGGCCGCCCGGGCGCCGTCGGGCGAGACGTAGACGACGACCGGCATCGGCGCCTCGAGGATGTCGGAGACGATCGCCCGCATCGAGCTGTCGAGCCCGCCCGGCGTGTCGATGCGGATGATCGCCAGCGGCGCCTCGTCGTCGGCCGCCTGGTCGAGCGCCGCCCCGATCCACTTCTCGGTCGCCGGGTCGATCGTCCCCGAGAGCTCGATCGAGGGGACCTGGTCGGGGCTCTGGGCATCGCCGACCGGGGCCAGCGCGAGCAACGCGATCAGCACGAGCCAGAGCCAGATCTGTGCGCGCCGGGCCATCGCCGACATTATCCGCGCTCAGCCGAGGTACTTGTCGATCTCGTCGGCCAGGTCCTGCTCGGACTCGTAGGGACCCTGGCGGGTGTAGACCAGCTCTCCCCGCTCGTCGTAGAACGCGGTCGAGGGGGCGTAATAGCCCTTGATCAGCTCGGCGATCTCGTCGTCGGGGTCGCGGATGCTCGGGTACGGGAGCGGCAGCTCCCCGAGGAAGGTCTCGGCGGCGTCCACGGAGTCGTTGAAGTTGACGCCGAGGAACGCGATCTCGTCACCGCGGTCCGCGGCGACCGCCTGGAAGTACGGAAACTCCAACCGGCACGGCCCGCACCACGAAGCCCACTTGTTGACGACGATCGGATACCCCTCGAGCGCAGCGAGCTGTCGCTCGAACTCCGCCACGCCGCCCTCGACGATCTCGTCGCCGTTCGCGTAGAGCGCGGCGAGCGCCGGCGGCGCGTCGGCCAGCGCCTGCCCGTAGTCGGTGGCCTTCGACTCCGGGTTGCCCGCGCCCGGGTCGCCGTCGTCGCCGCCCGACGCGAGCCCCCAGACGGCGAGACCCACGATCGCGATCGCGAGCACGACGCCGATCGCGAGTTTGGTTTGACGTGCCATTCGCTGCCGTGTGTGGTTCAATAAGCGCTGGTCCCGCGGTTCTTGGACCACGGGGGACGCCGGTCCGGCCACAGGGGGACTCGGCCCGGCGCCCGCCTCTTCCGAGCTTACTTCGCTCGCCGTCTCCGACCTGGATCAACCGGCGAGCGCGGGTCACATCCTTGACCAATGGCTAAGACCACTGACGTAGCCGCGAGCGCGGCTGGCGCGCTGAGTGAGGCCGACCTCGATCGGGTGCGGAAGTTCACCCGCGAGCCGATCCTGCTCTCGGGCGAGACGATCGCCGACCTGAGCCCGGGCAGCGCCCGCCGGCTGGCGGTCGACGACGCGCTCGCCGAGCTCGACGCGGACGCCGAGGCGCCGAGCGTCGAGTGGCGCGGTAACTACTCGCTGCTGCTCGGGCTCGAGCGGCTGCTCGACGAGGACGAGCCCGCGCTCCTCGACGGCGCCGAGCTCAACGACCATCAGGTCGACGCCCTCTCCGGGACCCTGGCGGCGATCGTCACCGAGCTCGAGAGCCCGGCGGGCGGCGGGCGCCAGAACGGCCGCAACGGCGCCAAGTCAAACGGCGAGGCGAGCCTCGAGAGCGGGAACGGCAACGGGGCCGCCGCGACGACTGATGAGGAGTCCGAGGACGTACTGGCGCCCGACGAGGAGCCCCAGGACTGGGAGGAGCCCGAGGCCGAGGCCGACGACCTGGTCGCCGAGGCGCCGGAGGACCCGGGCGCGAGCCGGCGGTTCTGGTTCGAGCACGCTACGGGCGCCGGCAAGACGGTCGCCGCGGTCGGCTTCATCGAGGCCTCGCGGACCGGCGGGATCCTGATCCTCACCCACCGCCGCAACCTCGTCGATCAGTTCATCGGCGAGATCTCGGACCGCGGCTACAAAGAGCGGCTCTCCCCGCCGCTGCTCGACGGCTCCGACCACCCGTACGGCCCGGTCACCGTCGAGACCTACCAGTGGTTCGTGCGCAACGCCGGCCGCGTCTCCAACGCGTACTCGATCGTGGTCTGCGACGAGGCCCACACGGCCCTGGGCGAGAAGACCAGCGCCTGCATCCGCAACTGGGACCACCCGGTCTTCATCGGCATGACCGCGACCGGGGCGCTGATCGCGCGCCACGTCGCCGATCTGTTCCCGACCCAGACCTCGCGCTTCGACCTCGCCCAGGCGGCCCGCCGAGGGGTGATCGCGCCGCTTCGCTGCATCCGCATCCCTCCCGGCCCCGGGGTGCGCACGATCGCCAAGGTGCCGCTGCGCCGCGGCGAGGTCGACCAGGACTTCGACCAGGAGGAGCTGGCCGCGCTGCTCGACCAGGAGCCGTTCAACGTCGCCGTCGCCGACCTCTACCAGTCGCGCTTCAAGCGCGTGCCGGGGGTCGTCTACACGGCCGGGGTCAGGCACGCGAACAACGTCGCCGCCGCCTTTCGCAACGCCGGCATCAACGCGCGGGCGGTCTCCGGCGAGACACCGAAGCGCGAGCTGGCCGAGATCCTCGCCGGCTTCGAGCGCGGCGAGGTCGACGTGCTCTGCAACGCGATGCTGCTCGCCGAGGGGTGGAACTCGCCCCGGGCGACGATCTGCATGCACCTGGCGCCGACCGCCTCGCGCCGCGTCTACCAGCAGCGCGTGGGCCGCGTCACCCGGCGCAACCCGGGCAAGGAGGCGGGGCTGGTGATCGACCTCGTCCACCCGGCGACCACCTCGGACGAGACGATCGTCACCCTGCACAGCCTGCTCGACCGCGACGTCTATCGCGGCGGGGCGATCGTCGTCGGCCCGGTGCGGCGCGGTCGCGGGCGCCGCGTGCGGGTCGAGCGCAGGGTGCTCCCGGTCTCGGCCGACCCGGAGCGGCGGCTGGCGGTGCTCGAGCGCGAGCTCTGGCGGATCGCGGTCGAGAACCTCAACTACTCCGAGCAGCACGCCTGGGCGGCACTTGCCGGCGCCCGCGTGACCGCCAACAACTGGCGCCGGGCGAAGGCGATGATCCAGCACGACCAGGCGAAGGAGCTGCGACGCCGCTTCCTGCTCACCTGCCTGCAGCGCAACCGCAGCAACCAGCTGAAGCTCAAGGCGCTGACCGAGATCGCGGCCCTGCGCGAGGCCGAGCCGTTCGACGACGCCGTCGAGGTCGTCGCCACCTGGCCGCGCGACGAGCGCCGCGCCGGGGCGAAGGCCCTGCTCCAGGCGCTGGCCGAGAAGCGGATCGGGCGCCGCGACCAGGCTCAGGCGTGGGTCTGGCGACTGGCGGAGATCACGCGCGAGCTGCACGAGGAGTACGCGGTCCAGCGTTGGCCGGAGACCAAGCGGCTGCTGGGGCTGTTCGTCAACTCCTCCGGCCGCGCCCACGGCCGCAACGCCCGGCGGATCGTCCACGCCGCGCGCCAGCAGGACCGCCGGCTCGCGGTCGCCCTGCTGGCCGCCGCCGTCGCCCACACCCCCGAGGCCGAGGAGGTGCTGCGCGGGGCGCGGATGCGGATGGCCCGCAAGCCGTCGGCGGTCGCGCGGGAGCTGCTTCGCAACTTCCCCAAGCCCGGCAAGCGCCGCCGCCGCCGCGGCAAGCGTGACTCCGGCAAGGCGAACGCGTCCGCCGGCAACGGGCGCGAGCGCGAGCGTCTCGACGAGGGGGACGAGAGCGCGCCCGACGGCGGCGAGAACGCGCCGGCGGCGAGCGGCGAAGACGACTAGGATCGCGCTCGTGCTCGACCACGTCGGCGTCAACGTCAGCGACCTCGCCGCGGCGCGCAGCTTCTACGTCGGGGCCCTGGAGCCGCTCGGGATCAAGCCGATCATGGAGTTCGAGGGGTGTCGCCTGCGGCTTCGGCGACGACCAGAAGCCCTACTTCTGGATCGCGCAAGCGGGACCCCGTCACGCCCTCGGCACACATCGCCTTCGCCGCCCCCGACCGGGCCACGGTCGACGCCTTCCACGACGCGGCGCTCGCCGCCGGCGGCCGCGACAACGGCGAGCCCGGGCCGCGCCCGATCTACCACGAGCACTACTACGGCGCGTTCGTGCTCGACCCGGACGGCAACAACATCGAGGCCGTCTGCCACCTGCCCGGCGACGACGACTGATGGCGGCCTCGACCCCGCTCGTCACCGGCACCGATTTCATCACGGTCGCGACCCGGGATTTCGAGGCCGCGGTCGAGTTCTACGGCACCGTGCTCGGACTGCCGGAGTCGAAGCGGTGGGGCGACCGGCCCGCTGCCGAGTTCGAGACCGGCAACCTGACCATCGCCGTGATGCAGTCCGACGCCTTCGGGCTCGAGTTCCGCGCCAACAACCATCCGATCGAGCTGGGCGTCGACGACGTCGAGGCCGCCCGCGCCGAGCTCGAGTCGCGCGGAGTCGAGTTCGAGGGCGAGACGCTCGACTCGGGCGTCTGCCACCAGGCGTTCTTCGCCGACCCGGACGGCAACGCGCTCGCGATCCACCACCGCTACGCGCCTCCGAGCTGATCAGCCCAGGCGCAGGCTGACCTCGCCGGAGCCGAGGGCGATCCGCTCGCCGTCGGCGAGCTCGACCATGAGGTTGCCGCGATCGTCGATCCCGGAGGCGACGCCGGCGCCCGGTCCGGTCCCCGTCCCCTCCCAGCCCACCTCGCGGCCGCGCAGCGCGTCGCGGCGGCGAAACTCCGCCAGGACCTCGGCATCCGGCGCCTCGACCCAGCGGCCGAGCGCCGCCGAGAGGGCGCCGCGGACCCGGTCCACGGCAACGCCACCCCCGATCGAGGTCGCCGGCCAGCGCAGGTCGTCCGGGAACTCACGCGCCTCGATCGCCACGTTGACGCCGATTCCGATCACCGCCCAACGCGGTGGTCGCGCCTCGATCAGCACGCCGGCGACCTTCGCCTCCTCGATCCAGACGTCGTTGGGCCACTTGATCCGGACCTCGCACCGGCGCCACCGCCTCGATCGCGTCGCAGACGGCGACCGGGACCGAGAGCGGCAGGAGCACGTGCTCGAGCTCGAGCGGGCGCAGGATCGCCGAGTAGAGCAGCGCCTTGCCCGGCGGCGCCGTCCAGGCGCGGCCGCGGCGGCCGCGGCCGGCGCTCTGCTCGTCCGCGGTGACCACCGTCCCGCTCGGCGCCCCGGACTCGGCCAGCTCCCGGGCCCGCTCGTTGGTCGATCCGGTCTCGCGCAGGTGCAGGTGGGGGTGGCCGAACTCGGTCACAGGCCGTCGGATCACGGTCAGCAGGACCCGCTCGCCGGGCGAGAGGTCGAGCTGCCGCGCGGCGTCGCCGCGGTTGACCGCCAGCGCCAGCGAGCGCGCCGAGTCGACCAGGAGCACCACCTCGCCCGGGTCGGCGTCGGCGAAGGTGAGCACGAACAGCGCCTGGTCGGTGCGCCGCGGTCCCTCGACCCGAAGCCGCCTGCCGGGCTCGATCCCGGCGTCGTCGGCGTCGGCCGCCGTCGCGACCAGCGACAGGTTGCCGAACGCGTCGACGTGGCCCACCTCGGCCTCGAGCCGGCGGCCTGCCTCGACCACGGGCTCGCCACGGTCGATCCGGGTCAGCCCCGCCGCGTCGATCGGCTCGCCCAGCTCGGCGAGCGGCGTCTCCAGCGCGAGGTGCGCCGCGACGGGGGCGAACAGGTCGCGGCCGTGGAAGGTCGCCGAGACGGGGTCCAGGCGGGCCGGCGATTCGGCCGAGGTCGACAGCCTCGGCCGCGCCACCGAAGCGCTCGAGCGCGAGCGAGAGCAGGCCGTTGTCGGGGCCGACGAAGAGGCGGTCGTCGGAGGCGCTCGCGACGGCGACGGCGCGCCGCTCGGTGCCGACCCCGGGGTCGACGACGGCGAGATGCACCCCCGGCGGGGCGAAGCCGACCGCGTTCGCGAGCACGGCCGCGCCGTGGCGGACGTCGTGGCGGGCGATCCCGTGACTGAGGTCGATCACCCGCGCGTCGGGCGCGATGCGCGCGATCACCGCCCGGCAGACGCCGGCGAACTCGTCGCTCGACCCGTAGTCGGAGAGAAAGGTGATCGGACGGGGCACGCCCGGTGAATCTAATCCGACCCGGGCCCCGCCGGTCGGTCGCGCGCAGCGTCCGCGACCAGCGCCTCGACCAGCCCCGACGGATCGTGCCGCTCCGCCTCGACGTGAACCTCGAGCCCGAGCTCCCGCGCGGTCGCGCTGGTCACCGGGCCGATCGAGACGACCCGAGCCGAGCGCGGAAACCGCTCGCCGATCGCCGCGAGCAGGTTGCGCACGGTCGACGACGAGGTGAAGGTGACGTAGTCGGCCGACTCGGCCGCTTCGATCGCGCTCGGCTCCGGGTCCGCGCGCACGGTCTCGTAGAGCGGGACGACGTCGACCTTGGCGCCCCGCTCGGCGAGGGCGTCCGGGAGCACGTCGCGGGCCTCGGCCGCGCGGGCGACGAGCACCGGGCGCCCGGCAACGTCAACCCCGGCCAGGGCCTCGACCAGCGCCTCGGCGACGAAGCGCTCCGGGACGACGTCGGCGATCACTCCGTGCTCCGCGAGCGCCGCCGCCGTCCCGGGGCCGATCGCGGCGACCACCGCGTTCGCGAGCGCTCGGGCGTCGCGGCCCTGAGCGGCCATCGCCTCGAACAGCAGGTGGGCGCCGTTGGGGCTGGTCAGGCAGACGAGCGCGTAGGTGTGCAGGTCGGAGACCGCGTCGCGCACCTCCTCGCTGTCCAGCCGGGGCTCGATCCGGATCGCGGGCAGCTCGACCACCTCGGCGCCGAGCGCTCGCAGGGTCGCGGCGAGCCCGCTCGCCTGGGCCCGGGCGCGGGTGACGACCACCCGCCGCCCGTGCAGCGGCCGGCGCTCGAGCCACGAGACCGTCTCCCGCCGGGCCGCGACCGGCCCGAAGAGCAGGATCGCCGGCGCGCGCAGCCCCGCCTCGGCGACGGCCCGCGGGAGCTCGGCGAGGGTCGCCGCCACGGTCCGCTGCCCGGGCTGCGTGCCTCGCTCGACCGCCGCCGCGGGCTCGCCCGGGTCCCGCCCTGCGGCCGCCAGGCGCTCGGCGATCAGCGGGCAGGTTCCTGACCCCCATGTAGAGCACCAGGGTTCCCGGGAAAGCGGGCCAGCGCCTCCCAGTCGAGCGCCGTCTCGGGCTTCTCGGGGTCCTCGTGGCCGGTGACGAAGGCGACGGCCGAGGCGTCGTCGCGATGGGTCACCGGGATCCCGGCGTAGGCGGGGACGGCGACGCCGGCCGTGACCCCGGGGACGACCTCGAACGCGACCCCGGCCGCGGCCATGGCCTCGGCCTCCTCGCCGCCCCGGCCGAAGACGAACGGGTCGCCGCCCTTGAGGCGGACGACGCTGCGCCCGGCGCGAGCCCGCTCGACCATCAGCGCCTCGATCTCGTCCTGCTCGGCGGCGCGCTCGCCCGGCCGCTTGCCGACGTAGATCAGCTCGGCGTCGGCGCGGGCGCCCCCGATCGCATCGTCGGCGATCAGGCGGTCGTAGAGGATCGTGTCGGCGCCGGCGAGCAGCTCGAGCGAGCGCGCTGTCATCAGGCCCGGGTCGCCGGGGCCCGCGCCGACCAGGTAGACGACGCCGGGGCGGGCCGTCATGGCCGCGCTTCGACCTCGCCGTGGAGGATCTCGCGCGCGCCCGCGGCGAGCATCCGCTGCCCCAGCGATTCGCCGAGGGCCGCCGGCTGCTCGGGGTCGCCGGCGACCCGGTCGCGCACCCACTCCGAACCGTCGGCCGAGCCCGCGTAGCCGAGCAGAACCAGCTCGTCGGCGCTCACCCGCGCGCAGACACCGACCGGGGTCTCGCAGCTCGCCTCGAGCGCACGCACCGCCGCCCGCTCCGCGGTCAGCTCGACCAGCGCGCCCCGGTCGGAGATCCGGCCTGCGGCGGCCGCCGCCTGCTCGTCGTCGGCCCGGGCCTCGATCGCCAGGCAGCCCTGTCCCGGAGCCGGGGTGAGCTGCTCGAGCTCGAACCGGAACGAGACCTCGTCCACGCGGCCGAGCCGCGCCAGCCCCGCCGTCGCGAGGACGATGCCGTCGTACCCGCCCTCGGCCAGCTTCGCCAGCCGGGTATCGACGTTGCCGCGCAGCTCGACGATCTCGAGGTCGGGACGCAGGGCCCGGAGCTGTGAGCCGCGCCTGAGGCTCGAGGTCCCGACCCTGGCCCCCTCGGCGAGCTCGTCGAGCGAGCCGGCGGAGCCGATGAAGGCGTCGGTGGGATCCTCGCGCCCGGGGACGCCGACCAGCGCCAGTCCCTCGGGCAGCTCACCGGGGAGGTCCTTGGCGGAGTGCACGCCGAGCTCGACGTCGCGGTCCAGGATCGCGCGCTCGACCCCGCGGACGAAGCGCGACTTGTCCCCGGGCTCGCCGTCCGCGGTCCTCACCGGGACCACGTCGGCGCCGCCGAGGGCGGCCGCGACGCGCTCGGCCTGGATCAGGGCCAGGGCGCTCCCGCGCGAGCCCAGCCGCAGCCGGCTCACCTGCCGTGGCCGAGATGCTTGCTGCGGCGCTCGTCGAGGTCCGAGACCTCGGCGCCGGCGGGCTCCAGCGGCTCGCTGCCGGCATCGAGGCCGAACAGCTCGCGAACCACGGCCACCTTGACGTACGAATCGGAGGCGCCGGCGTCGCGCTTGAGCCGCAGCGTCGGCTCGTGCAGGAGCCGCGAGGCGATCGCCCGCGCAGCGGTGCGGAGGCGCTCGCGGTCGGCTTCGCCGAGGCCCTCCCAGCGCTGCTCGTTCTCGTCCAGGACCCGCTCGACCACCTCGTCGGCGCGCTTGCGCAGGGCGGCGATCGTCGGGGTCAGGTCCTGGGCGGCCAACCAGCGGTCGAAGCGGGAGAGCTCGGAGCGCAGGATCGCCTCGGCATGGCGGGCCTCGGCCTCGCGGCCGGAGACGTTGCGCTCGACCAGCGTCTGCAGGTCGTCCATGTCGTAGAGGCTGACCCCGGGGACCTCCCGCGAGGTGGGATGGATGTCGCGCGGCACCGCGAGGTCGATCAGCAGCAGCGGCCTGCCGCCGCGCGCGTCGACGACCTCGGCGAGCGCCTCGCGCTCGATCACGTGGTGGGGAGAGCTGGTCGAGGCGACAACGATGTCGGCGTCGGTGAGCTCCTCCGGGAGCTCCTCGAAGCGCACCGCGTGCCCGCCGAAGCGCTGCGCGAGACCGATCGCGCGGTCGTAGTGGCGGTTGGCGATGAAGATCGCGCGCACTCCCTTCGCGGCCAGCGCCCGGGCGGTGAGCTCGGCGGTCTCGCCGGCCCCGACGACGAGCACGCGGCGGTCGTCGAGCTCGCCGAGGGTCCGCTGAGCGAGCTCGACCGCGACCGACGGGATCGACATCGAGCGCTCCGAGATCCCGGTCTCGGTCCGCGCCCGCTTGCCGGCCGCCAGCGCCGCGCGGAAGAGCTGGTTGAGGATCGGGCCGGTGGCCCCCTCGACCAGCGCCAGCTCGTACGCGCGCTTGACCTGGCCCTGGATCTCGGCCTCGCCGATGATCATCGAGTCGAGCCCCGCGGTGACGCGCATCAGCTGCTCCGCGGCGGCGGCGCCGCGGATCGAGTAGAGGTGGCCGACGAGCTCGGTGGGCTGGGTCTCGGCCTCGCGGGAGAGCAGGCCGAGGGCGCCGGCCTCGGCTCCCACCGGGTCGGCCGCATAGAGGTAGAGCTCGGTCCGGTTGCAGGTCGAGATCGCGGCCGCCTCGAGCACCTCGGCGCGCTCGACGAGCTCGCCGAGGATGCCGACGGCACGGCCCTCGGTCAGCGCCATCCGCTCGCGCAGCTCCAACGGCGCGGTCTTGTGCGAGACGCCGAGCGCCAAGAGCTCAGCCACGGGGAACACCTCCTGATGGTTGCTCCGCTCCGAACACATTGCGCTCGGCTACGCCTCGCGCCTCTTCTCGTGCTCCCGCGTCCGCGCCATCAGGCTGTCGCTCGAGGCGCTTCTCAGCCAGCTCCGCGAGCTCGGCGAGCTCGCGGTCGATCCGCGCGAGCCGCGCGGTCATGATCGCGACGTAGATCAGCAGCAGGGCGAGGAAGACGACGTAGGCGCCGGCGACGTACTCGCCGGCCTCGTCGAGCGGCAGCGCCGGCATCAGCCCTGCTCCTGCGGGACCGGCGCGATCCGCGAGCTCGCCGTCGCCACCTCGTCGCCCTCGAGCGCGCGGCGCAGGCGCCCGATCCGCGCCCGCGAGGACTTGGTCGCGAGCTCGAGCCGCACCAGCGTCTCCCAGAGCAGCGCCATCCCGGCGAAGCAGACCAGGAACGTGAACATCATCTTCGGCGGCAGGCCGCCCTCGCTGGTCGCGAACACGCGCGGGTGGATCAGCGTCTCGGCCAGGCGCACGGCGATGAAGTTGAGCGGCACGAAGGCGCCGGCGATGATCGCGAACACCGACGCGTAGCGGGCCTGGCGCTGGCGATCCTCGATCGCGTAGCGCAGCGGGTAATACGTGCAGTAGAGGAGGAAGACGATCAGGAAGCTGACCAGGGTCGGCTCGTCCCACACCCACCACTCGCCCCACGAGGCCTTGGCCCAGATCGCCCCCGTGAGCAGCGCCGCGATGCCGAAGATCACCGAGATGTGGATCGAGACGTAGGCGCGTACGTCCCACTTCGGCTGCTCGGTGCGCAGGTGCAGGATCGCCTGCACCGCCGCGACCATGAACCCGATCAGGGCGCAGCTGGCGATCGGCACGTGCAGGTAGAAGATCTTCTGGATGAAGCCCTGATCGGCGTCGTTCGGCGTCCAGAAGAACACCAGCCCGAAGCCCGCGGTCAGCGCGACGACGGCGAGCAGAGGCAGGATTCTGGGGGCGCGGAAGCTCATGCGGTTGAGGGTCTCAGCTCAGTCCTCGAGCAGGTACTCGTAGACGGCATAGCCCACGAGGCAGAAGACGACATCGTAGAGAGCGAGCACCGCGATCCACTTGCCGAAACCGTCGTATGACGGCCCGTCGGCGAGCAGCAGCGGCTCGGCCGCGCCGGCGGCGCCGATCATCACCGGGACCAGCAGCGGCAGCAGGAGCAACGGCGCGATCAGGTCCCGGGCGCGGGAGTTGACCGCGATCGACGAGACCAGGGCGCCGATCGCCGCGAGCCCGAGATCGGCGAGCACGAGGACGCCGGCGAGCGCCGGCAGGCCGCCGGCGCCGTCGAGGAAGAAGACCGCGAAGACGGGCACCGCGATCAGCTCGAAGGCGACCAGGTAGAGCATCAGCACGCAGACCTTGGCCACGTAGAGCGCTGTCGCGTCGACCGGCGCCAGCCTGATCGCGTCGAAGCCGCCCTGCTCGCGCTCGGTCGACGAACACGCGATTGATCGCGAGGATCGCGGCGAACAGCACCGTCGCCAGCAGGACGCCCGCGGCGAGGCTGCCCTCGAGGCTGTCGCGGTCGAGCCCGAAGCGAAAGAGGACGAACGTGGTGGCGCTGAACAGCGCCATCGCGGGCACCGACTCGAGCGTGCGCAGCTCGGTGCGCACGTCCTTGGCGAGGATCGCCCGAAACGCGCTCAAGCCTTGCCTCCGACGATCGCGCGCGCCTCGGTCACCGCGAGCCCGCGCCGCCGGCCCGGCGTGAGCGACCGAACCGTCGGCGCGCAGCGCCAGCGCCAGGTCCGCCTCCGCCAGCCCGCCCTCGACGTCGTGGGTGACGAGCACGCGCGAGCGACCCGGCGCCGGCCCGAGCAGCTCGTCGACCACCGCGGCGGCGCCGAGGTCGAGGTGCGAGCGAGGCTCGTCGAGCAGCAGCAGCTCGGGGTCGTGGACCAGGACGCGGCAGATCGCCGTCCGCTGGAGCATCCCGGCGGAGAGGTTTCGCACCGGCTCGGTCGCCCGGCGGAGCAGTCCGGCGCGCTCGAGCAGGCCGTCGACGCGCTCCTCCGGGCGCTCGACCCCGTGCAGGCGGGCGTTGAACTCGAGGTTCTCGCGCACGGTGAGCTCGCGGTAGAGCAGCGGTTGATGGCCCAGGTAGCCGATCCGCCCGCGCGCCGCCCACGCCCGGCGAGGCAGCGCGGCCCCGAGCACCTCGACCTCGCCGGCGGTCGGTCGCAGCAGCGTGGCGAGGATTCGCAGGAGCGTGCTCTTGCCCGCCCCGTTGGGCCCGATCACGCACAGCGTCCGCCCGCGGGGCAGCTCGAGCGAGACGCCACGGAGCACGGGGCGCTCGTCGTAGTCGCGCCGGAGGCCGGCGAGGACGACTGCCGGCGAGCCGTCCACGGCATCCGTCGGAGCAGGCGATTCGGGCGAGCTCTTCACCACGCAAGGATCGCGGACCCCGGCGCCGGCCGCGTTCGTATCCACCCCGTGTGGGCGAAAATCGCAATCGCGATCGCACTCGCCGCGCTCGCCGGCTCCGCCTCCGTCGAGCCCGAGCAACGGGAGCCGGGCGAGCCGCGAATCGAGTGGCGCGACTCGGTCGCCGTCGGGGCGCCGGAGGCGGGCAGCCTCGTCCGGGGCGTACGCCTGCCGGCCGAGGGCCGAACGTTCTTCACCTGGGACCCCGTGCTCAAGCGCCGGCCCGACCGCGACTGGCGGCGCTGGGGCACGGACGAGCTCGTGCGCACGACGCTTGCGGTCCTGCGCCGGTTCGCGCGCGAGCACCCGGGCGCACCGCGCGTCGGCGTCGGCGACCTCGGCCTGCCGCGGGGCGGCTATTTCGGGCCCGAGGTGAGCGGCGGGATCGGCCACGCGACCCATCAGAACGGCCTCGACGTGGACGTCTACTACCCACGCCTCGACCGGCGCGAGAAGCCGCCGCGGATCCCCGGCCAGGTCGACGTCCGCCTCGCGCAGGCCCTGGTCGACGGCTTCCTCGCGGCGGGCGCGACGACGATCTACGTCGGGCCGAACCTCCCGCTCCATGGGCCGCCCGGGGTCGTGATCCCGCTCGCCAACCACGACAACCATTTGCACGCCCGGATCGCGCCGTAGCCTCGCGTCGGTGCGACATACTGTCGAGATCGAGGCTTCAGCGACACCGGCGGCGGAGGCGCGGACCACCGTCGCGACCTACACCAGCTACCGCGAGGCGGAGCGCGCGGTCGACTTCCTCTCCGACAAGGAGTTCCCGGTCGAGCGCGCCGCGATCGTGGGCACCGGGCTGAAGACCGTGGAGCAGATCGCCGGACGGATGACCACCGGCCGCGCCGCGGCGCTCGGAGCCGCTCAGGGGGCGATGGTGGGGTTGCTGTTCGGCCTCCTGTTCGGGCTCTTTTTCGAGGGCCCGGCGTTCTGGGGCGTGCTCCTCTACGGGCTCGTGGCCGGGCTCATCTTCGGTGCCGTGTTCGCGGCGATCGGTCAGGCGATGCAGGGAGGCCGACGCGACTTCGCCTCGGTGAGCACGATGCAGGCCGAGCGTTACGAGCTCCAGGTCGACCACGAGGTGTCGGCACGCGCCAAGCAGCTCTTGGCCGAGCTGACCGCCGGCGGCTAGTACCTCCGCGGATGGCGACCGCGTCCACGAACGGCGACCGGCCCGCGACGCACGCCCGGGTCGCGATCATCGGCGCCGGCTTCTCGGGAATCGGCATGGCGGCGCGACTGCTGGAGGACGGCGTCCGACGACTTCTTCGTCCTCGAGCGGGCGACCGAGCTCGGCGGCACCTGGCGCGACAACACCTATCCCGGGTGCCAGTGCGACATCCCCTCCGCGCTCTACTCGTTCTCGTTCGCGCCCAATCCCGACTGGAGCCGCGCCTATCCCCTGCAGTCGGAGATCCGCGAGTACCTGCACCGGGTGGCACGACGAGCGCGGAGTCGTCCCCCACATCCGCTTCTCACACGAGGTCAACGGAGCTCGCTGGGACGATGAGGCAAAGCTCTGGCGGCTCGAGACCTCCGCCGGCGAGCTGACGGCGAACGTCCTCGTCGCGGCGATGGGCGGGCTGACCGAGCCCCGAGCGCCGGAGATCCCCGGCCTCGAGCGCTTCCGGGGGGCGATGTTCCACTCGGCGCGCTGGGACCATGCGCACGACCTCGACGGCGAGCGCGTGGCGGTGATCGGAACCGGGGCCTCGGCGGTGCAGATCGTCCCCGAGATCCAGCCGCGGGTGCGCTCGCTGCACCTGTTCCAGCGCACGCCGGTCTGGGTGATGCCCGACGCCGATCGCGCCGGTGAGCGAGCGCGAGCGGCGCCTCTACCGGCGGCTGCCGGTCGCTCAGCGAGCGGTTCGCGGGCTGATCTACGCTGCTCCAGGAGTCGACCGTGTTGGGAACGATCATCGACCGGCGGATCTCCAGGATCTTCGAGCAGGTCGCCCGCCACCATCTCCGCCGCCAGGTCGACGATCCCGAGCTGCGGGCGAAGCTCACCCCCACCTACACGCTCGGCTGCAAGCGGATCACGATGTCGAACACCTACTACCCGGCCCTCGCCGAGCCCAGCTCCGAGGTGGTCACCGAGCCGATCGTGGAGGTCACGCGAGAGCGGCATCCGCACCGCCGACGGTCGCGAGCGCGAGCTCGACACGATCGTCCTCGCGACCGGGTTCAAGGTCTTCGACAACCCCGGCTTCGCGGCTGTCCGCGGCCGCGACGGGCGCACCCTGCTCGAGGCCTGGGAGGGAAGTCCGCGCGCCTACCTCGGCACCGCGGTCGCCGGCTTCCCGAACCTGTTCTTCCTCGTCGGGCCGAACAGCGCCGGCGGCTACAACTCGATCATCTTCAGCAGCGAGTCCCACATCAACTACGTCGCCCGCTGTGTGCGCGAGATGGAGCGGGCGAACGTGGCCAGCGTCGAGGTGCGGCCCGAGGTCTACGAGGCCTTCAACCGCGAGACCGATTCGCGGCTCGCCGCCAGCGTCTGGAACGCCGGCGGCTGCGCGAGCTGGTACCTCGACCACAACGGCCGCAACTACGTCTGGTGGCCCGGCTTCACCTTGCGGTTGTGGCGGCGCACCCGCCGCTTCGACCGCGGCAGCTACCTGGCCGAGCCCGTCTAGCCCCGGGTCGCCGTCGTCCCGACCTACCTGCCCTTGCGCACCGTCCTCGCGCCGACCTTGGCCAGCGGCACCAGCCCCTCGCGCAGGCCCTTGACCCTGGTCGCGCCGCGGCCGTAGAGGAGGCGGGCGGACGAGCGCAGGGCGGCGCCGAGATCGTCGTCGTAGGGCTGCCACCAGAAGTCGCGGGTCAGCCCGGGCTCCCACGCGACGTGCTTGACGTTGACGCACTCATAGAGGCCGAACTTGGAGTGGGAGCGCCCGAGTCCGGAGTCCTTGACCCCGCCCCACGAGCACTGGGCGGCACCGTGGGAGTAGGAGTGGTCGTTGATCCACACCATCCCGGACTCGATCCGGCGCGCGATCCGCTCGCCCTTGGCGCGGTCGGTGGTCCAGACGGAGGCCCCGAGGCCGAAGCTCGAGTCGTTGGCGCGCTCGAGGGCCTCGGCCTCGTCGGCGACCACGATCACGGGCACCACCGGGCCGAAGATCTCCTCGCGCATGATCCGCATCTCGTCGCCGACGCCGGCGAGCACCGTTGGAGCGATGAAGCGGCCGCTGTAGCCGGGCACCTCGCGAGGGCCGCCGGTGAGGCGCTCGGCACCCGCGGCGAGCGCGTCGTCGACCAGCCCGGTGACCAGGTCGGCCTGCTCGGCCGAGACCATCGGGCCGATCTCGGTCTCCCAGTCGAGTGGGTCGCCGACCGTGAGCCGCTCCGTCTCCCGGCGGACCCCCTCGAGGAAGCGGTCGGCGACCGCCTCGACGACGTAGGTGCGCTCGATCCCGGAGCACGTCTGACCGGCGTTGGCGAAGCCGCCCCAGACGCACCCGGAGACGGCGTTGGCGAGGTCGGCGTCGGCGCAGACGATCTGCGGGTCCTTGCCGCCGAGCTCGAGGACGCAGCCCTTCATCCGCTCCGCGCAGAGCTCACCGACCTTGCGGCCGACCTCGACCGAGCCGGTGAAGAAGATCTTCGCGGTCGAGGCCTCGCACAGCGCCTGGCCGATCGCGCCGCCACCGTGGACGGTGCGCACCAGCCCCTCGGGAAGGCCGGCGTCGTCGAAGACCCGCTGGATCCGCTCCCCGAGCAGCGGCGTCAGGCTGGCCGGCTTCAGGACCACCCCGTTGCCGGCGATCAGGGCGATCGCGATCTCGCCGAACGGGATCGACCACGGATAGTTCCATGGCGCGATCACACCGACGACCCCGAGCGGCTCGTAGCTGAAGAAGCTGCGCTTGGTCTTCAGGAAGGCCTGGGGGTAGCGGATCTTCTCGTCGGCGAGGATCTTCGGCCCGGCGTCGGCGCACCAGTGCAGGGCGTCGATCGTCGGGATCAGCTCCATCACGTAGCTCTCGGTCAGCGGCTTGCCCTGCTCGCGGGTGAGCAGGCTCGCGACCTCCTCCATGTCGGCGACCAGCACCTCGGCCGCGCGGCGCATGTAGCCGGCGCGGTCGGCGAGCGAGAGCTGGGCCCAGAACGGCTGGACCTCGGCGACGTCGTCGACGACTCCCTGCACCTGGTCGGGGGTGATCGTCTCGACCGTGCCGACGAGCTCGCCGGTGGCCGGATTGAAGGATTCGAGGGTCCCCATCCGGGGTGATTCTATGAGCGCGGGGCGGGTACCGGGGAGGTGCGGCCGTCGTCGGCCTGCCGTCGCGAGCGGGCCGAGCCGCTCGCAGACTACCGACGGCGGCCGTTACGCATCCCCTCGCCGTCGCCGGGCGGCGTCGAGGCGCTCGCGCAGCTCGGCCTCGAGCCCGCGGTCGGTGGGCTCGTAGAAGCGCGCGCCCTGGAGCTCGTCGGGGAGCAGTGGCTGATCGGAGACGCCACCCGGCTCGTCGTGGGCGTACTTGTAGCCCTGGCCGCGGCCCAGCTTCTTCGCCCCGGGGTAGTGGGCGTCGCGAAGGTAGTCCGGCGGCAGCTTCGCCCCCTGTTCGCGGATCGTCGCCATCGCCCGCGAGATCGCCAGCGTCGAGGCATTGGACTTCGGCGCCAGCGCCAGGTACGCGGCCGCCTGCGCGAGGTTGAGCGCGCACTCGGGGAGGCCGACCCGATCGACCGCGAGCGCGGCGTTCGTCGCCACCTCGAGCGCTCCGGGGTCGGCGTTGCCGATGTCCTCGGAGGCGAGGATGACCATCCGCCGCGCGATGAACCGCGGGTCCTCTCCCCCTCCAGCATCGCGGCCAGGTAGTAGATCGCCGCGTCGGGGTCCGAGCCCCGCATCGCCTTGATCAGCGCCGAGGCGTAGTCGTAGTGGCGGTCCCCCTGCTTGTCGAAGGTGACCGCCTTGCGCTGCAACGCGTCCTCGGCCGTCTGCAGGTCGATCTCCTCGCCGCTCGCCGCGGCCGCCTCGACGGCCCGCTCGAGCGCGGCCAGCGCCGTCCGCGCGTCGCCGCCCGAGCGCTGCGCGAGCAGCTCGAGGGCGTCGTCCGTGAGCGCCGGCGCCTCGGCGATCCCCCGCTCGGGGTCGGCGAGGGCGCGCTCGAGCAGCTCGCGCACCTGGGCGGGCTCGAGCGCGCGCAGCTCGTAGATCTGGCTGCGCGAGAGCAGCGCCGAGTTGACCTCGAAGTACGGGTTCTCGGTCGTCGCCCCGATGAGGGTCACGAGGCCCTCCTCGACCGCCGGCAGCAGCGCGTCCTGCTGGGCCTTGTTGAAGCGGTGGATCTCGTCGAGGAAGAAGATCGTGGGCTGGCCCGTTGCCCGGCGGCGCTCGGCGGCGCGCTCGATCATCGCCCGGACCTCCGCCCGTCCCGCGTTGACCGCCGACTCCTCCTCGAACGCCCCGCGGGCCGCGGTGGCGACGATCCGCGCCAGCGTCGTCTTCCCGGACCCCGGCGGCCCGTAGAGGATCATCGAGTGCGGCTCGCCGGTCTCGATCGCGGTCCGCAACGTCGATCCCTCCCCGAGCAGGTGCTGCTGTCCGACCAGCTCGTCCAGCGAGCGCGGGCGCATGCGCACCGCGAGCGGCGCCTCCGCCGCCGGCACCGGCGTGCGCTGCGCGCCACGGTCGTCGCCGGTGTCGAAGAGGCGCTCGCTCATCGCTCGGCACGCGGGCTCGGCATCGCTCCCAGTATGGAGGGCCGCGCGACGACGTTGCTCCGGACGCGGCTTTCGCGACGGTCTAACCTGACCGCATGGGCGAGCAGGGCGCGCTGGCGCCAAGCGACCTCGGGTCCGGCGCGGTCGAGCTGCTCGGCGAGCTGATTCGCGAGAACACCGTCAACCCGCCCGGGAACGAGGAGCGGGCGCAGGAGCTGCTGGCCCAGCGGCTGCGCGACGCGGGCTTCGAGGTCACGCTGCGCGCGGCGGAGCCCGGGCGGCCCAACCTGATCGCCGATCTCCCCGGCGAGGCGGAGGGCCAGACCCTGTGCCTGCTCGGGCACGTCGACACCGTGCCGGCCGACGCCGCCGAGTGGAGCTTCAGCCCCTGGTCGGGCGAGGTCGTCGACGGCGCCGTGCGCGGTCGTGGCGCGCAGGACATGAAGGGCCAGGTGGCGGCCGAGGCCGGCGCCGCGATCGCCCTCGCCGCCTCGGGCTGGCGGCCGGCGGCGGGCTCGCTGAAGCTGGTGATCACCGCCGACGAGGAGATGGGCGCGGCGCTGGGTGCGCAATGGCTGTGCGCCGAGCACCCGGAGGCGGTGCGCAGCGACCTCGTCGTCAACGAGGGCGGCGGCGCCTCGTTCGAGCTCGCCGGCAGGCGCTTCTATCCGCTCTGCGTGGGCGAGAAGGGCGTCAACCGCTTCCTGCTACGGGCGCGAGGCACGGCCGGGCACGCCTCGGTGCCGGCGCTCGGCGACAACGCACTCCTGAAGCTCGCTCCCGCGTTGGTCAGGTTGATGGACCAACCGCCGCTGAAGCCGAACCCGGAGGGCCTCGCCTTCCTCTCGATCCTGCTCGACGAGGAGCTCGACGGCGCGGACGGGACCCAGCTCGAGGGCGCGGTCGAGCGGCTGCGCGGCCTCTCGGGGCCGCTGGCGGCATACATCGCCGAGCCGATGCTGCGGGTGACGATGGTGCCGACGACCGCCCGCGCGTCCGAGAAGGAGAACGTGATCCCCTCGCGGGCCGAGGTGCTGGTCGACTGCCGCGTGCCGCCCGGCGGCGGCGCCGATGAGGCGAGGGAGACCGCCGAGGCCCTGCTCGGCCCGCTCGCCGGCGACGTCGAGATCGAGTTCACCGAGCGGGTCAGCGGCAACCGCTCGCCGGCGGAGTCGCCGTTCGCCGACGCGATCGCCGCCTCGCTGGCCGAGCTCGACCCCGGCGCCGCCCTGGTCCCGATCGTGATGCCCGGGTTCAGCGACAGCCACTGGTTTCGCAAGGCGTTCGGCGCCGCCACCGTCTACGGATTCTGCCCGCAGCGCGAGCTCGGGCTGCTCGACGCCGCGCCCCTGATCCACGGCGCCGACGAGCGGGCCGCGGTGGCCGACGTCGAGCTCGCGGCGGGCTTCTACGCCGACCTCTGCCGGCGGGTGTTGGCGTGAGCTCGCCGAGCTCCAACGGCGCCGGCGCCGAGCGGCTTCGGCTCGGCGGGATGGCGCTTCGCAACGGGCTCCTGATCCACGGACCGACCTCGTGGGCGGTCGCCGCGCGCGCCCCCGACGGCGGGATCGAGGTCGCCTCGGGCCCGAAGCCCTCGCTGGCTCGCGGTCGGCTGGGCTCGACGCCGATCCTGCGCGGCCCGCTGCGCCTCGCCGAGGCGCTGGCGATCGTCCCCTTGGCGCGGATGCGACTCGCCTCGGCCCGGCTGCCGTTCGAGGACCCCGCCGTGCTCGGCGTCGCCGCCGCCAGCGTCGTCGGCTCCAACCTGCTTCGCCGGCGCGGGCCCGCCACCGTCGGCCGCGAGCTCGCCGTGGCCCTGCTCGGCGCGCTGCCGGCCCTCGCGGCACTGCGCGACCCGGCACTGGCCTCCTATCACGCGGTCGAGCACAAGGCGATCGGGGGCTACGAGCAGGGGCGGGACCCGGACGAGGTGCCGAAGGAGCACCGGCGCTGTGGCTCGAACCTGATCGGGCCGATGCTCGCGTTCTCGATCGCAGGGCAGCTGCTCACCGAGCGATTCGTCGCCGAGCCCGGCCCGCTCGCCCGGGGGATCGCGGCGCTGGCCGGAGTCGGCGGCGCGGTCGAGCTGTTCGTGTTCGCCGAGCGCAACCCGGGGTCGCCGGTCGCCAGGGCGGTCCACGGCCCGGGCTTCGAGATCCAGCGCCTGATCTCGACCCGCGAGCCGACCTCGGAGCAGCTCGAGGTCGGGGTCTCCGCCCTGCGCGAGGTGCTGCGGATCGAGCAGTCGACCAGCGCTACCGTTTAGGCAGGAAGAAGCGTAATTCGAGCATGGCCACGATCGCTTTCCTAGGCGTCGACTCCTATCAGGAGTTCCTCGACAACATCCTGATCCCCTGGGCGCCGATCCTGCTGTTCGGGATCATCATCTACTTCATGTGGCGGATGCTGAGGCTGATGCCTCGGACCAAGCCACAGGAGATCAGCCCGCGCTCGAAGAGCGCCGTCAACTGGTCCGACGTCGCCGGCGTCGACGAGACCAAGGCCGAGCTGCGCGAGGTGGTCGAGTTCCTCACCGACCCGAAGCGGTTCAAGCAGCTCGGCGCCAAGGTGCCGAAGGGGATCCTCCTCCACGGCCCTCCCGGGACCGGCAAGACGCTGCTGGCGAAGGCCGTCGCGCACGAGTCGGGCGCACAGTTCTTCAGCCAGTCGGCCTCCTCGTTCATCGAGATGTTCGCCGGGCTCGGCGCGGCGCGGATCAGGCGGCTGTTCAACGAGGCGCGGGAGAACGCTCCGGCGATCATCTTCATCGACGAGCTCGACGCGGTCGGCGCCCAGCGCGGCTCCGACATCTCCGGCGAGCGCGACCAGACGCTGAACCAGCTCCTGGTCGAGATGGACGGCTTCGACGCCCGCGACAGCGTCGTCGTGATGGCGGCGTCGAACCTGCTCGAGAAGCTCGACAAGGCGCTCTTGCGACCCGGCCGCTTCGACCGCCAGGTGTTCGTGCCACCGCCGGACATGAACGGGCGCCGCCAGATCCTCGACGTCCACACGCGCGGCAAGCCGCTGGCCCAGGACGTCGACCTGAGGCGGGTCGCCCGCCACGCGGCCGGGCTCACCGGCGCCGACCTCGCCAACCTCGCCAACGAGGCGGCGATCCTGGCCGGGCGCAACAAGCGCGAGTTCATCGCCCAGGCGGACTTCGAGGACGCGTTCGAGCGCGTGGTCGCCGGACTGCAGTCGCGCAAGGTGATCACCGATCACGAGAAGCGGGTGGTCGCCTGGCACGAGGCCGGCCACGCGCTCGTCTCGGAGCTGTTGGTGAGCGTCGACAAGGTGCAGAAGGTCTCGATCGTTCCTCGCGGCAAGGCGCTCGGCTACACGCTCAACCTGCCCCAGGAGGACCGCTACCTGAAGTCGCGCGAGGAGCTGATCGACTACATGAAGGTGCTGCTCGCCGGGCGGGTCTCCGAGCAGATCACCTTCGGCCGGGTGACCACCGGGGCCGCCGACGACCTCGGCCGGGTGACCGCGATCGCGCGCTCGATGGTGCACGAGTACGGGATGGGGACCTCGATCCGCTCGCACCAGGTGCCCGGCGACGACTACACCGTCTCCGAGTCGCTGCGCCAGACGCGCGACGAGGAGGTGCAGGCGATCGCCGAGGAGGCCTATCGCGGCGCCGCCGACCTGCTCACCGACCACCGCGACCTGCTCGACGAGATCGCCGAGCGCCTGCTGCACCACGAGGTGATCGAGCGCGAGGAGATCCAGGAGATCATGGCCACCGGCCGCGACGCGAGCGAGCGGCCGACCGAGATCGTCGAGCCCGCCCCGGGCACCCCGGCCGAGGCGCTGGCCTCGAGACCGCCGCGCGAGCCCGGGTAATCTCAGCGCCCGATGTTCGGGCTGATCGACCACGTCGGCGTCGCGGTCGAGGACCTCGATTCCGCGCTCGCCCTCTACGAGGGGACCTTTCGGCATGCCGGCTGGCTCATCGCGAGACGGTCGCCGAGCAGGGCGTCGAGGCGGTCCTGCTCGACGTCGGCGCCTGCCACGTCGAGCTCCTCAGGCCGCTCGGCCCCGAGACCCCGGTGGGCAAGTTCCTCGCCCGCAAGGGGCCGGGACTGCACCACGTCGCCTACCGCGTCGACGAGATCGAGGCGGTGCTGGCGCAGCTCGCCGCCGACGGCGTGGCGCTGATCGACACCGAGCCGCGCACCGGGATCCGGATGAGCCGGGTCGCGTTCCTGCACCCGAAGTCGACCGGCGGGGTGCTGACCGAGATCGTCGAACCTGCGGAGGGAGAGGCACAGTGATGGCGGACGAGCAGACCAAGGTGGAGATCGGATTCGGGATCGGGCAGGTGCTCTCGGTGAAGCTGGCCGACGGCGAGCTCACCGACCTGCGCAAGGCGGTCGAGAGCGGCAAGGGCTGGTTCGACCTCAAGACCCAGGAGGGCACGGTGGCGCTCAACCTGGCGACCGTCGTCTTCATCCGGGTCGACGACGCTGCGCACTCGATCGGGTTCGCGGGCTGATCCGACCCAGGACAGCGCTGCTCGGGCTGCTCGGCGGCATCGGCGCCGCCTCGCTGTGGTGGCGCAAGAACCCGTCGGCGTGCCCGTACGGGCAGCGATTCTGGGTCGAGGCGCCGCACCCGCTGATCACCCGCGACCGCCTGCGCGAGGTCCTGCGGCCCGCAGCCCGGCGAGCGCGTGCTCGAGATCGGCCCCGGCACCGGCTATTACACGCTCGACCTCGCCGAGTGGGTCGGGCCCGGCGGGACGATCGAGATCTTCGACCTCCAGCAGGAGTTCCTCGATCACACGATGCGCCGCGCCGGCGAGCGCGCGATCGCCAACGTCGTCCCGACCCGGGCGACGCCACGGCACTCCCGTACGACGACGACTCGATCGACGCCGTCGTGCTCACCGCCGTCCTCGGCGAGATCCCCGACCAGGATGCCGCCCTGAGCGAGATCGCCCGGGTCCTGCGCCCCGGCGGCCGGCTCGTCGTCGGCGAGCTGATCGGCGATCCGCACTTCACCTCGCCGGGCGCCCTGCGCGACCGCGGCGAGGCGGCCGGTCTGCGCTTCGAGAGCCGCAGCGGCCCCGCGATCGGCTACTTCGCGCGGCTCGTGGCGACTTGAAGTCGGATAGCGACTGGAACTCGCCCCTCAGCGCCGCCAGCGCACGCGGCAGCTCGGTGAGCCCGTAGACCCCGTGCACCGAGTCGTAGCCGGGCTCCCCGGCGAGCTCGAGCCCCGGCATCCGCGGCGCCAGATAGGCGAGCGCCTCGCCGAGCTCGGCGCGGGCGAGATTGGCGCCGAGGCAGTAGTGGATCCCGGCGCCGAAGGTGAGCGCCCGCTTGCCGGCGTCCTCGCGGGTGATGTCGAAGCCCGGACCACCGCCGGCCTCGTCGCGGTTGGCCGCGTGGGCGCAGATGAAGACGATCGTCCCCTCCGGGAAGACGGCGTCGCGGTACTCGACCTGCTCGACCAGGATCCGGGCCGTGAACGGGGTCACCGGCGCCACCCTGATCACCTCGGAGACGGCGTTCGGTGCCCGGTCGGGCTCGCGGGCGAGCAGCTCCCACTGCTCGGGGTGGCCGGCGAACATGCGCAGCGCGTGGGCGAGCTGCGACTGGGTCGTGTCGACGCCCCCGACGAGCACGTTGAGGATCAGGTTTCGCAGCTCGGCGTCGTCCAGGCGGTCCTCGCCGTCGCGCGCCGCGATCAGGGTCGAGAGCAGGTCGTCGCCGGGCTCGGCCCGCTTGCGCGCGACCAGCACGTCGAGGTACGCGTAGAGCTCCTCGCAGGCCCGCTCGACCTCCTCGCGGTGCTCGGCGAGCGTCGGCCCGTCGAACTGGAGCTGGATCCACCGCGACCACGAGGCCAGCCGCTCGGCGTCCGCGATCGGCGCGCCGACCACGGTGGCGATCGTCATCGCCGGGTACGGCCGCGTCAGCGGCAGCGACCGCGTCGCACTCGCCCGAGGCCGCGACCCCGTCGAACAGCTCGGCCACGAACTCCCGCATCCGCGGCCGCCAGCGATCCGCGGCGCGCGGGGTGAACGCCGGGTTGACCAGGTTCCGCAGGCGGCGGTGATCGTCGCCGTCGATGTGGAGGATGTTGCGCGCGACCTCCTCGCCGAGGGCCCCTTCCTTCATCTCGAACAGCTCCGCGAACGCCTTGCCGGGGAACGTCGCCTGCTTCGAGCGGAGGAAGAACTCGCCCGCGTCGCGCTCGAGCACCACGGGGCCGAAGCGGGCACGGGCGAGCCAGCTCTCGGCGGCGAGCTCGGCCATGCGGCTGTCGAATGCCGGTCCCCGCAGGCTCGGGTCGAGCTCGTCGAAGTCGGGCAGGTCCAGGTCTTCGAGGGCGGTCGGCATCGGCTCAGGAAACCATCGCCACCACGCGCGCCGGCGCGCCGCTGGCGCCGACGATCCGCAACGGAAAGCAGGCGACCTTGAAGCCGTCGTCGGGCAGCGCGCCGAGGTTGACCAGCCGCTCGATCTGCGAGTAGGAGAGGTCCGCCTGGTGGGCCTCCCAGAAGATCCCGGCCTCGTCGCGCTCGATCGCCTCGGCGGCCTGCAGGTGAAGCGGCCGGTCCCACCCCCAGGCGTCGATGCCCATCACCCGGACGCCGTGGTCGTGGAGCCAGCGGGTGGCCTCGGCGCTCACCCCGGGGCCTCGGGCGATGTAGTCGAGCCGGCCGTAGAACTCGTCGCGACCGGTGTGCACCAGGACGATGTCGAGCGGCTTCAGCTCGTGGCCGATGCGCTCGAGCTCGGCCTCGACCTCGGCAGCGGTGATCACGTCGCCGTCGTCGCGGCCGGTCATCGTCAACCGCACGCCGTCGGCGAAGAACCACTCGAGCGGCAGCTCGTCGATCCGCTTCGCGGGCTCGCCGCGGATGGTCGAGTTGTAGTGCCACGGAGCGTCGACGTGGGTGGTGCTGTGGGTGCCGAGCTGGGTGAACTCGTCGTTGGCCCAACCCTCGCCGTCGCGCAACAGGCGCGACGGGACTCCGAAGAGCGCCTCGATCTGGGCGGCGCCGGCGGCGTGGTCGTCGTAGTCGATCTTCACCTTCAGCGGCTCGAGCAGATCGTCGGGGCTCGGCTCGATCGGGGCGCTGAGGTCGATCATCGCCATCGCGTCAGCCTTTCACGCCGGGCGCCTCGGCGAGGTTGGCCTCGAACGCGTCGACCCGGCTCCAGGGTCGCCGGCCAGGACCTGACCGCCCGCGAGCAGGGTTCGCGCCATCAGCGCAGGGTAGAAGGCAAGTCCATGCCGCGACTTCGACGCGCCGACTGCTCCGCCGCCGGAATCCGCAGGGTGGGCCGCGGGCGCGGGTTCAGCTACGAGGAGGTCGACGGGACCACGATCCATGACCGCGAGGTGCTCGAGCGAATCCGCGAGCTGGCGATCCCGCCGGCCTGGAAGGAAGTCTGGATCTGCCCGCACCCGAACGGCCACATCCAGGCGACCGGTGAGGACGCCGCCGGGCGCAAGCAGTACCTCTACCACCCCACCTGGCGCGAGAACCGCGACCGCGAGAAGTTCGCCGGGATGGAGACGTTCGCCAGGTCGTTGCCGAAGATGCGCGAGCGAACCGAAGCCGACCTCGCCCGGCGCGGCTTGGTCCGCGATCGGGTGCTCGCATGCTCGGTGCGCCTGCTCGACGTCGGCTTCTTTCGCATCGGCAGCGAGCGCTACACGGAGGAGAACGAAACCTTCGGCCTCTCCACCCTGCGCCGGAAGCACGTGACCGTCAGCGGCGGAGAGGCCATCTTCAAGTACAAGGCGAAGGGTTCGCTCGATCACGACCAGCCGATCACCGACCCGCTGGTGGTGCCGACGATCAAGGCGCTCAAGGACCGGAAGGGCGGCGGATTGGAGCTGCTCGCCTATAAGCAGAGCGGCGAGTGGGTCGATGTCAAGGCGGCCGACATCAACACTTACCTGAAGCAGGTGATGGGAGGCGACTACAGCGCCAAGGACTTCCGCACCTGGAACGCGACCGTGCTCGCGGCGGTCGAGCTGGCCGAGAACGGCCAGGGGGCGAAGACGAAGACGGCCCGGAAGCGCGCTGCGACGGCGGCGACGAAGCGCGTGGCCGAGTACCTGCACAACACCCCGGCCGTCTGCCGCAAGGCCTACATCGACCCGCGGGTCTTCGACCGCTACGACAGCGGCGAGACGATCCGCCTTTCGCTCGCCCGCCTGCGCGCGGGAACCGGCCCCGGGGAGTGGGTGGACCGCGAGAAGATCGAGCGCGCGGTGCTGCGGCTGCTCGAGTAGGCCGATCGCTCAGTCGGCGGCCGCGAGCGACTCCCAGAGCCGCTCCTCGGTCGCCAGCACGGCGCCGGCGCGCTCGCCGATCCGCCGCCACGCCGCGGCCTCGGGCGCCTCCGACTCGCTGGCCGCCAGCAGGTCGGCCGCCAGCGCCGACCATCCCGCCGCCGCCTCCGCGGCGATCCGCGCCTCGTCGCGGCCGGCCTCCGCGAGGAAGCGCGAGTACATGAGCCTGAAGTTGCCGCCGCCGGTCCCGCGACGCTCGATCACCTGGTAGCAGAAGCGCGCCGACCACTGCCAGTCCGAGACCTCGTCCGGCCAGGCCGGCAGCTCGGCGGCGAACCGGCGGAGCGCCGGCAGGCCCTCGTAGACGCCGCGCGGCGGCTCGAGCATCTGCCGCGCGTTGCGGACGATCGCCGCGTCCGCCGCGCCGCGGGGATCACGGAGCCTGGCGTCCCCCGGCACGGTCAGCATCTGCCCGTCGAGGGGGAACACGGGGTGCTTGCCGTGACGTGCTCTGGCGAGGTTCTCGAGTCGCGTCGTCTGGAGCTCCTCGAACCCGGTGTCCGAGAGGTGGGCGAGCTCGTCGTCGTAGCCCGCGAGGACGACCGCGTGTCCCGGAAAGTGCGCCGAGCTCCCGTAGTGGTCGAGATAGAAGAGGTCGGTGAGCAGGAGCGCCGGCCGGCCGCCGTCGACCGCCTCCCGGGCGGCGGTCCAGGACTGCTCGCTGCTCTCGAAGCTGCGAAAGGCGAGCGGCAGCCCGGTGAGCTCGAGGAACTGCTCCTCGAGTCGCCCGACCCGCCCGTTGGTGAACCGCGAGGGGGACTGGTCGTCCAGGTGCAGGTAATAGAAGCTGACGCCGGCGCCGAGGCCGAGCGCCATCTCCTCGGAGATCTCGACCCCGGCGTGGTCGAGCAGGTTGCGGAGCGCCGTCGAGCCGCAGTGGTTGCCCGGGAGATGGCGGAAGCCCGGGACCATCGTCGCGCCGATCACGGGCGCCGCCTCGATGCGCCGCCCGCAGCCGCATTCACCGCGCACTCTGCCCGGTTTCCCGGCCGTCGCGCCGGGTAGGTGCTGATCGCACCGGTAGCCAGGGAAGGGAGATCCCTCTCGTGACCATCGCAATCATCGTCGCAGTCTGCATCGTGCTGGCGATCCTCGCCTTCCTCCTGCCGCGAACCTCGATCTGGCCGCAGAAGGGCGTCGACAAGACCCTGGGCGCCGGCCAGGACGCCGCCGGGAACCTCCCCGGCAAGGTGGGCGAACTGGCTCAGAAGCCGTTCGAGAGCTCGCGCAAAGCGACCAACAAGAGCGCCCAGAAGGGCCGCGAGGGTCGCTCGAAGATGCCCACCTGAGCCTTGGGCGCGATCGCGCTGCTCGCCAACCCGGGCTCCGGGTCGGGCGAGGCCGAGGAGGTCGAGCGGCTGCTGCGCGCCCGCGGGCTCGAGCTTGAACGCTTCGACCTCGATCACGCCGACGACGCCGTTTCGATTGCACCGCGCAGAGTGGTGGTCGCCGGCGGCGACGGATCCGTGGGCTGCGCGGCGGCGGTCGCGGCCCGGGCGAAGGTCCCGCTGGGGGTGGTTCCCGTCGGGACGGCGAACGACTTCGGACGCGCGCTCGAGCTGCCGACCGAGATCGAACCCGCGGTCGAGCTCGCCGCCGCCGGCACGCGCACCAGCCGCCTCGACCTCGGCCGCGCCGGCGAGCGCCCGTTCGTGAACGCGGCGAGCGCCGGCCTGTCCCCGGTCGCCGCGCGCAGCGCCCACGGGCTCAAGCGAGTCCTGGGATCGCTGGCCTACACGGCCGGTGCCCTGCGCGCCGGGTTGTTCGCCGAGCCGGTGGCGGCGCGGGTCACCGTCGACGGCGAGCGGGCGTTCGACGGCTCCGCGTGGCAGGTGATCGTCGGGCTCACCGGAGCGTTCGGCGGCGGCGCCGAGGTCGACGCGAACCCCGCGGACGGCCGGCTCGACCTGGTCGCGATCGAGGCCGGGTCGCGTGCGCGCCTGATCGTCCACGGCTACGGGCTGCGCTCGGGACGCGTCGAGGATCAGGAGGGGGTATTCAACGCGCGCGGCAGCCGGATCGCGGTCGAGACGGACGGGGAGGCCGGGTTCAACGTCGACGGTGAGCTGCTGAGCGAGCGAGCGCTCGAGTTCTCGGTCGAGCCGCGGGCGTTCGAGGTCGTGGTCGGCAGGTGACGGTGGACCCGCGCAAGCTCACGCTCCGGCCGCCGCGCCTCCGCACGCGCGAGCCCGGCTGGCGCCGTGCCGGGCGCAAGTACTGGCCGCTCGGCGTCGCCGGGACGGCGGCCCTCGGCTGGTATGCGGCCGACAGCCTTCGCCATCGTCGGGAGGGCGCGTTCGGATACGAGATCGAGCCCGAGCTCGAGGTTGGCTCGCCGGACTTCCTGCGCGCCTCCGAGGCGCTCACCGGGGCGCCGATCACGGAGGGCAACGAGGCCGAGCTGCTGATCAACGGCGACAACATCTTCCCCGCCTTCCTGGAGACGATCGCCGCGGCGGAGCGGACGCTCAACGTCCAGACCTACGTCTACTGGCGCGGCGAGATCGCCGGCGAGGTGGCGGCGGCGATCGGCGAGAAGGCGAAGCAGGGCGTGCGCTGCAACGTGATCCTCGACGCGCTCGGGTCGGCCCAGATGGAGCGCTCGCAGCTGCGGGAGATGCGCGATGCGGGCGCCCACGTGCTGCTGTTCAGGCCGCCGAAGCCGTATGCGATCAAACGGGTCGCGAACCGCAGCCACCGGCGGATCCTGGTCGCCGACGGGCGGGTCGCGATGACCGGCGGCGTCGGGATCGCCGCCGAGTGGATGGGCGACGCCGACGGCCCCGACAACTGGCGCGACACGCATGTGCGCGTCCGCGGGCCGGTCGTCCGCGGACTCCAGGGAGCGTTCGCCGAGAACTGGCTCGAGGGCACCGGCGAGGTCCTCGCCGGGGACGGGTACCTGCCCGAGCTCGAGCCCGTCGACGACGGCGGGCCGATGCAGCTCGTGCGCTCGAGCGCCAAGGTCGGCGACACCAACGCCGAGGCCCTCTACTACCTGGCGATCGCCTCGGCGCAGCAGTCGATCGAGCTGACCGCGGCCTACTTCGTCCCGCGGCCGGCGTTCACCGACGCCCTCTGCGCGGCCGCCGATCGCGGCGTCGACGTGCGCATCCTCGTCCCCGGTCCCTACATCGACAAGGGCGTCGTCCGTGCCGGCGGCCGGGCCGCCTACGCCGAGCTGCTCGCGGCGGGCGTGCGGATCTACGAGTTCCAGCCGACGATGCTGCACGCGAAGACGCTCTGCGTCGACGGCGCCTGGTCATCGGTGGGCACGATCAACTTCGACAACCGCTCGTTTCAGCTCCACGACGAGGTCACGCTCTGCGTCTGGGACCGCCGCTTCGCCGGTGAGCTCGGCGACGCGTTCGCCCGCGACCTCGAGCGCTCGGACGAGATCGACGCCGGGCGCTGGGACGAGCGCTCGCTGCGTCAGCGTGCCGGCGAGGCGGCGACCGCCGTGCTTCGCCGCGAGCTCTGACGCCCGTATCCTGGCCCGGTGCGCAAGCGAGCCAAGCCGACCCGCCGCCAGCGCGCGCTCGGCGTCCTGCCCGGGCGCCGCATCGCCCGCACGAACCCGGTCCTCGCTGCGCTCGGCGATGCCGATCAGGCGGTTCTTCGCTTTCTGCGGACCCGCGGCCACGCGGAGCCGGTTGAGACGATCGCCAAGGCGCTCGGGCACGCGGGCGAGTTCGGCGCCGTGTGGATCGGGATCGGCGCGATCGGCGCCTCGGTCGACGAGCGGCGTCGAGGCCAGTGGCTCGCCGCCGGCCTCGCCGGGCCGGCGGCCATCGGCGTCAACTTCCTCGCCAAGGTCTCGATCGGGCGGCAACGGCCGTTGATCGAGGATCACCCACCGTTGGCGCGCGCGCCGACGAAGCTCTCGTTCCCGTCGGCTCACGCGACGTCGTCGGTCGCGGCCGCGACCGCGCTCGGCCGGGTGCAGCCGCGCGCGCGGCCCTACCTGCGCACGCTCGCGGCGGCGATCTGCGTGGGCCGGCCCTACCTCGGCATGCACTACCCGTCCGACGTCCTCGCCGGCGCCGCGCTCGGCCTCTGCCTCGGGGCGGTCGTCCCCGGCCTGGGCACCCCGCCCGCCGAGGAGCGGATGCTCGAGCTCGCCGTCGACGCCAACGAACGCGCCCGGGCGGGGCGACGGGCGCGTGGCAACGGCGGCGCGGTGGCCGTCGGCCCGAGCGCAACGCAGCCGGGCGCGGCGGAGGCCGACACCGGCCCCGCCTCCGCGTGAAGATCGGCATCGTCGGCCTGCCCAACGCCGGCAAGTCGACCCTCTTCAACGCCCTCACCCGGGCGGGGGCCGAGACGGGCGATTACCCGTTCACCACGATCGACCCCAACGTCGCCGTCGTCGAGGTTCCCGACCGGCGCCTGGAGCGGGTCGCCGAGGTCGTCGGATCGAGCGAGGTCGTCCACGAGACGATCCAGTTCCACGACATCGCCGGTCTCGTCCCCGGAGCCGCGGAGGGCGAGGGACTGGGAAACCGGTTTCTCGGCGCGATCCGCGAGACCGATGCGATCTGTCACGTCGTCCGCTGCCACTCCAGCGGGGCCGTGCCGCACCCCGAGGGCCGCCTGGACCCGGGTTCCGACATCGACCTGATCGAGACCGAGCTGCTCGCCGCCGACCTCGAGCAGGCCGAGCGCCGGCTCGAGCGGGTGGTCAAGCAGGCACGCTCGGGCGACAAGCGGGCGATCGCCGAGCAGGCGTGGCTGGAGGACGTGGTCGAGGCGCTGGCCTCGGGCACGCCGGTGCGCGAGGTGCCCGTGCCCGAGGCCGCCGCGCACGCGCCCCGCCGCCTGTTCGCGCTCACCTCGAAGCCCGTGCTGTACGTGGCCAACGTCGACGAGGGGGTCGGGGGCGTGCCGGACTCCGTCGCCGAGCACGCGAGCGGCGCCGGGGCGGCGGCGGTCGCGATCTCCGCCCGGATCGAGGTCGAGCTCGGCGAGCTCGACGATCAGGCGGAGGCGGCCGAGCTCCGGCTCGAGCTCGGGATCTCCGAGTCGGGCTTGGCGCGGCTGATCCGCGCCGCGTTCGAGCTCCTCCAGCTGAACGTTTTCTTCACCGCTGACGAGCACAAGGAGGCGACGGCGCACGCGCTGCGCCGCGGCTCGACCGCCTGGGAGGCCGCCGGCGCGGTGCACACCGAGATCCAGGACGGCTTCGTGCGCGCCGAGGTCGTCGGCTGGGAGGACCTGGTCGAGGCGGGGGGTTACGCCGAAGCCCGCTATCGTGGTGTGTTGCGGACGGAGGGACGCAGCTACCCGGTCGCCGATGGCGACGTGATCACGATCAAGGTCTAGCGGTAGTTCTCGCGATCCACGGTAGTTACAACGGGGGGCCGGAGTTAGTCAATGACCATGATGGGGAAACTCGCACTGATCCTGGTGGCGCTATGCGCGCTGGCGGCGACCGCGCCCGCAGCCGCGCTCGCCGGCGGCGGTGCCGAGGAGGAGTACAACCTCGACCTCCCCGGATCGGGGAACAACCAGCAGGGCGGGCCCTCGGGCCCGAGCCCCGACGGTTCGTCCGACTCCAGCGGCTTCCCGGTGGTGGTCGTCGTGCTCGTGGCCGGCGCGGCCGTCGCGGCGGGATACGCCGCCTGGCGCATGCGCAAGCCGCCCGGTGGGCCCGACGGGTCCGCCGAGACCACCTAGCCCGCTACCGCAAGAGCTCTCCGCCGCGGCTCGAGACGGTGACGTGGATCGCGCCCGGCTCGGTCGCGTAGTCGAGCAGGGCGAGGGCGCGGAGGCGGTCGAGGACGAACTGGAAGGCCTCGGCCTGGCGCGGCGACTCGTAGTCGCGGCGGATGTCGAACGACCACCCGGTCGTGTGCAGCGAGTACTCCTCGGTCGCCTGCGGGTTGGTCTGCACGAGCAGCTCCTGGTAGCCGCGGTCGCGCACCGCGCTGGTCACCTGTAGCGGCGTCGCCGCCCCGCTCAGGTTGCGCACCAGGCCCGCCAGGTAGGTGAGCGTGGCGAGCGCCTCGGGCCGCAGCGCCCGATAGAGCTCCGGCGGCTGGTCGAGCTCGGTGGCGAGCTCGCCGATGTCGGGATCGGGCTCCCAGCCGAGCACCGGCCGGTCGGGGAGCGGCAGCAGATCGCCGTCCTCGGTCGCCTCCTCGATCGCCTCGGGATCGTCGAACACCTCGGTTTCGTTCTCGGGGTGAAAGACCTCCTCCATCGTCGCCTTGTTGGTCGCCAGCTCGGCGGTGCTCGCGAGCAGCTCCGGATCCTCGCGGTAGAGCCGCATGATCTCGCGCGAGGCGAGCACCTTCCACAGGTAGTCGGCGGACTCGTCGCCGAAGCCGCTCAGGAGCTCGTAGGCATCGCGATGCGAGTCGAGCCCGGAGTCGAAGTACACCTGCGGGTAGGAGAGCCGGCGCTCGGCGACCAGCTCACCGATCGGGACGGACTCGCTCGCATCCGCGTAGGCGCGCAGGACGCCCTCCAGGTTGCCGATCCCCATGTGGTACGAGACGACCGCGAGCTGCTCGTCACCGAAGCGATCGCCCGCGATCTCCAGGTAGCGGGCGGCGCCCTCGATCGCCGCGGCGGGGTCGAAGCGCTGGTCGACCCGGCCACGCTCGGCCTCCAGCCGATCGGTCTCGGCGGGCGAGCGTGAGCGTGAGATCCGCTCCGTGACCTCGATGCTCGCCGCCAGGTCGACGCTCATCCCGAGCAGCTCCGTCGCGGTCGAGGGAATGATCTGAGCGAGCCCGGAGGCCGACTCGGGGGTCGGGCCGGCGATCACGTTCGGGCGCCCGGCGCTCTCGAGGAAGATCACCGCCTCCAGCGTGTCCGCGTCGACCCCGTGGCGCCGCGCGGCAGCCTCGATCGACTCGCGGTAGGCGGCGGTGCGCTTCGCCGACGCGATCACGCCGCCGGGGCTCATCTCGTAGATCACGTGCGAGAGGCCGGTCGCCGCGCGCTCGGAGAGCTCCGCGCGCCGCGACCGGTCCCAGGCGAGCGGGTCTGCGTCCGGCTCGGCGGCCGCGCTCGCCTCGCGGGTGACCCGCGCGACCTGCAGCGCCAGCGGCTCGCGATCGCCGAGGCCGAGGGCGAGCGCGATCGCCGCGATCGCCGCCGCCGCCGCAACCAGCAGCAGCGTGCCGGCGACCGCGCGAGCGAACGTTCCCCTGCCGCGCTCGGAGTCGTGCACGACGGCTCATGTTAGGCTGCGCGCCGTGGTCGCAAGGACGCGGACGCACCTGCTCGCAACGGCCGTCGGCCTCACCGCGGTCGTCGCGCTCGGCGCCGCCCCGGTCGCCGGCGCGAAGGCCAAGGGGTTCAGCTACGGGGTCACCGCCGGCGACGTCACCTCGAGCTCGGCGATCCTCTGGGCGAAGGCCAACAAGAGCGGCACCACCTACCTGCAGCTGACCGCCAAGGGCGGCTTCGGCGCCTGCGACAAGGCGCACTCGGTGGCCGCGGTGAAGGCGAAGCGAAACAACGACAACACGGTGCAGCTGCTGGTCAAGAAGCTCGACTCCGACAGGCGCTACAAGTACCGCTTCTGCATGCAGGGCGGGCGCAAGTCCGACACCGGCAAGTTCACCACCGCCCCCGACGCCGAACGACAGGGAGACGATCCGCTTCGGTTTCTCCGGCGACCAGGACGCCCGGCCCGCGCCCGGCGAGACACAGCCGTACTGGAACGACTTCGAGATCTGGAACCGAATCCGCGACCAGGGCAACGACTTCAACGTGCTCATGGGCGACACCATGTACTCCGACACCGAGGTCCCCGGCTACGGCCTCGACGACGTCGCCCTCACCGTGAAGCAGAAGTGGGAGGCCTACAGGACCAACCTGGCGCTGCGGCCGTGGGCGAAGGCGCGCGGCTCGGCCGCCTACTACGCGCACTGGGACGACCACGAGTTCATCAACGACTTCGCCCCGGGGGCGAACACCTTCCCGCTCGGTGTCGGCACCGTGAACATCGACGGCGAGACGCTCTATAAGCGCGGGGTCCGCGCGTTCGCGGACTACAACCCGGTCACCTACAGCGACAACAAGGGCATCTACCGCTCGGTGCGCTGGGGCAAGAACCTCGAGATCTTCTTCCTCGACGAGCGCTCGTTCCGCTCCCTCGCCTCCGACTACACGAGCGTCTGCGACAACCCGCCCGGGACCCGCGACTTCGCCCCGACGGCGCCGCAGAGCGTCCGCAGTGCGTTCGCGGCGATCGCCCCGTCGCTCGCCAACCCGGTCCCCCAGGCCTGCCTGGACTCGATCAACGACCCGAGCCGGACCCTGCTCGGCTCCAAGCAGCTGAAGCGGTTCAAGCGGGAGATCGCGGACTCCGACGCCACCTTCAAGGTGATCATGAACGAGCTCCCGATCCAGCAGTACTACATCGATCCCTACGACCGCTGGGAGGGCTATGAGGCCGAGCGCCAAGCGGTGCTCCATCACCTCCAGGACAAGGTCGACAACGTCGTCTTCCTGACCGCCGACGTGCACGCGTCGCTGGTCAACGACGCGCGCTTCAACACCCTCGGCCCCGGCGGGGTGCAGAACTCGGGGATCCTCGACGTGACCTCGGGCCCGATCGCGACCGCGAACTACTCGCTCGAGATCAGCGATGCGCTCGGTGTCCCGGCCGCCGGCGCCCTCGCGCAGAGCCTGTTCCTCAAGCCGCAGCCGCCCGGCGGCGTCGGGATGCAGTGCGCCTCGATGGACCAGTTCAGCTACGCCCAGGTCGAGGTCACGAAGAGCCGGCTGACGATCGACCTGCTCGACATCGACGATGAGCCCGTGCTCGACACCGGCGACACCTCCGTGCCGGGGGCGCCGCCCTGCGGGCGGATCGTGATCCCGAAGCAGTAGCCGCCCACAGGTGAACACGGCCGCGCGCTTTCCCGGGGTCGACCGCCGGGCCGGCCACTACGAGAGCTTCTACGTCAAGGCGACCCGCCCCGGCGGCGGCCAGGGGATCTGGATCCGCCACACGGTCCACAAGCGCCCCGGCGCCGAGCTCACCGGTTCGCTGTGGTTCACCCTCTTCGACGCCGACGCGCCCGGCCCGCGAGCGACCAAGGTGACCGTGCCCGCGAGCCGGGTCTCCACTCCCCCCGGCGGCTACATCGACGTTGCCGGCGCGCTGCTCGCCCCGGGCGTCGCCCGGGGCGAGGCGCGGACCGACGAGCTCGAGGTGAGCTGGGACCTGCGCTTCGACGACCGCACCGACGCCTGGCGCCACCTCCCCCACGAGCGCCTCTACCGCGCGCGGCTGCCGAAGACCAAGCTGCTCTCGCCGCACCCCGACGCGCGCTTCTCGGGCGCGGTCACGGTCGCCGGAGAGCGGCTCGAGGTCGACGCCTGGCCCGGGATGGTCGGTCACAACTGGGGCGTCGAGCACGCGGAGCGCTGGAGCTGGATCCAGGCGAACGAGTTCCGTGGCGGCGAGGGGTTCTTCGACGCCGCTCTCGGCCGGATCAAGGTCGGCCCGCTGACCACTCCCTGGATCGCCACCGCGGCCCTGGAGATCGACGGCGAGCGCCACCGGCTCGGCGGACTGGGCCGGATCCGCTCCACCCGCGTCCACGACGAGCCGACCGCGTGCGAGTTCGAGCTCGCCGGCGACGGGCTCGAGGTTCGAGGCGAGGTTTCCTCGGAGCCGCGCAACTTCGTCGCCTGGGTCTACGCCGACCCGGTCGGGCCCGCGCACAACACGCTCAACTGCTCGATCTCCGACCTCGAGCTGACGGTCGCCGGCCGCGGCGCCGAGATCCGGCGGCTGCGGTGCGTGGGCGCGGCCGCCTACGAGATCGGGATGCGCGAGACCGACCACGGCCTGGCGCTGCAACCGTACGCCGACGGTTGAGCGCGCTGATCGCGGCCGTCGTGGCTAACCGACGGCGAGGACCTCGAGCCGCTTGGCCTTGCCGCGCGGGGTCTCGAAGCTGACCTCGTCGCCCTCCTTGGCACCGAGCAACGCGGCACCGATCGGGCTCTCGGCCGAGAGCTTGCCGGCCGCCAGGTCGGCCTCGAGCGCGTGCACGAGGATCACCTCCTGGACCTCGCCGGCGACGCCGTCGCGGAAGGAGACCACGGAGCCGATCGCCGCCTCGTCGCCGCCGGCCGCTTCGGAGACCACCGCCTCGGCGAGATGGTGCTCCAGCACCCGGATTCGCGACTCGTTCATCGCCTGGGAATCGCGCGCGGCGTGGTACTCGGCGTTCTCCTTCAGGTCCCCGAACTCCCGTGCCGTCCTGATCGCCTGGACGATCTCCGGCCGGCGCTCCTCCTTCAGGTGCCGCAGCTCGGCCTCGGCCTTGGCCTTCCCCTCCGGGCTGATCGTCTTCCTGGCGGTCGCCATGGTGCGACTCAAGCTACCGTGGGTGGGTGATCCGCGCCGAGGCAGAGGCTCAATGTGCCCGGCTCGCCGCCGAGCACCCCGATCGCGAGACCCACCGCTGGCTGCCTCGCGAGGGGCCGGACGGCGAGTGGTCGGTGGTCAAGGTCGGGTTGGCGCCCGGCGACCCGGCCAGGACCGCGGAGACCCGCGCCGACGAGAAGCCGGCGACCGGCGACGACCCGCGCTCGAGCGCGATGCGCAACCTCGGCCCGAACATCGGTCCCGGGATTTAGCGGCTAAGCGGCCCGCCGATCAGCGGTGGGTGAACCGCGCCCAGGTCGACCGCAGGCCGAGGCGCGAGCGCAGGGTGTCACCGGTGACCGTGCTCGAGCCCGAGCTGCCGATCACGCGCGCGCTGACGATCCGCGGCGACTTGCCGGTCTTCAGCACCTCGATCCGCTTCAGCTTGCCGTCGACGAGGCCGCCCAGCTTCGACTCGAGCTCGTCGTCGGAGTAGCGCTCGGTCCAGTCGTGGACCGGCGACGCGTCGTCGAAGGGGTCGTCGACGGACTTCAGGTAGGGCACCGCGTTGCCGCCGGCGAAGCCGAACTCCGAGTTCTCGGTCTGCCCGCCGGAGGTCGAGAAGTAGTAGGTGATCGCGGGCTCGCCCCGGTAGGTGACGATCTGCTTCGCGGTCTTCGACGACGGCGCGATTGGTCGCCTTCGTCTCCGAGGCGCGCCCGCCGTAGACCTGGCTCCGCGTGTCGGCGTAGTGGTCGAAGGGCCCGCTCTGCCCGGTCGCCAGGCCGTAGGAGCGGGCGACCACGGCCTGCGCCTGGAGCGCCGCCGCCGGCCATGAGGATGGGACCTCGTTGGCGACCACGCCCCTGACGTAGTCCTCCGATCCCAGCTGGTTGATCACCAGCAGGTTCCCTCCGGTGGCGCGGGCGACGAGGCTCCCCCGGTAGCTGCCGAGGCCCGTGATCCTGATCCCGGCCGAGGCCTTGCCCTCGCTCCCGCAGTTGGCGACCCGGTCGCCGCCCTGGCCACGCAGGAGCACCTCGCCCGACTCGACGCCGAAGGTGTAGTCGCGGCGCCGCTCGAGCCGCTTGCCGCAGGCGCGCGCGGCGCCGGTGAAGCGGACGGAGCCCTCGCCGGAGCCGAGCAGGACCCGGACGCTGCCGGTCTCGCGGCCGAGCCTGGTGTGGACGTAGTAGTGGTCGACGATCTGGCGGTAGCTTCGCCCGCGCTCGGCAAAGCCGAATGCCCCGTATTGGGAGAGCCCCACCCCGTGGCCGAATCCGTGCCCCTTGACCGTCCACGACGCGTCGGACCCCGCCGGCGCGAGCAGCGCGGCTGCGAGGACGATCGGCGCGATCCGCTTGGTCGAAGTCAAGGTTGGGGCCCCCAGAGCCTCAACAGCCTAGGGAGCGCGGAGTCGCGGCCGCGAGATCGGTCGATACGCTGCGACGAGATCGAGATGGAGGTCCGATGAGCAGCAGCGAGCGGGAGCGAGAGGTCCTCGACGAGGCGCCGAACCAGCTACTGATCGGCGGCGAGTGGCGCGATGCGAGCGGCGGTGCGACCCTGGCGGTCGAGGACCCCTCGACCGGCGAGACGGTCTGCGAGATCGCCGACGCGACCCCGGACGACGCCCAGGCGGCGATCGACGCCGCCTGCGACGCCCAGCCCGAGTGGGCGGCGACGCCCGCCCAACGAGCGCTCGGAGATCCTCTATCGGGCGTTCGAGGCACTGACCGAGCGCGCCGACGACCTGGCGCTGCTGATGACCCTGGAGATGGGCAAGGCCACGCCGAGTCGAAGGCCGAGATCGTCTACGCCGCCGAGTTCTTCCGCTGGTTCTCGGGCGAGGCGCTGCGGATCGACGGCTACTACAAGACGGCCGGCAACGCCGCCTCCCGGGTGCTGGTGATGCGCCAGCCGGTCGGGCCCTGCTACTTCATCACCCCCTGGAACTTCCCCAACGCGATGGGAACGCGCAAGATCGGCCCCGCGGTCGCGGCCGGCTGCACGATGGTGGTCAAGCCCGCGCAGCAGACCCCGCTGTCGATGCTCGCACTGGCCAAGCTGCTCTCCGATTGCGGGCTCCCCGACGGGGTGCTCAACGTCGTCACCGGCTCCTCCTCGAGCGAGATCTCGAAGCCGATCATCGGCGACCCGCGCCTGCGAAAGCTCTCCTTCACCGGCTCGACCGAGGTCGGCCGCAAGCTGATCGCCCAGGCCGCCGACAACGTGCTCAAGGTCTCGATGGAGCTCGGCGGCAACGCCCCGTTCCTGATCTTCGACGACGCCGACATCGACGACGCGGTCGAGGGCGCGATGATCGCGAAGATGCGCAACATCGGCGAGGCCTGCACCTCGGCCAATCGCTTCCACGTCGCCGAGGGCGTCGCCTCCGAGTTCGCCGAGAAGCTGGGCGAGCGCATGGGGGCGCTGAAGCTCGGTCGCGGGACCGAGGAGGACGTCGACGTCGGCCCGCTGATCGACGGCGACCAGCGCGACAAGGTCGCCGAGCTGGTCACCGACGCAGTCGACAAGGGCGCGACGTGCGTCGTCGGCGGCTCGGCCCGCGACGGCGCCGGCTACTTCTTCGAGCCGACGGTGCTCGCCGACGTCCCCGACGACGCCCGGGTGCTCTCGGAGGAGATCTTCGGCCCGGTGGCCCCGGTGAAGGGGTTCGGCTCCGAGGAGGAGGCGATCGCCGCCGCCAACGACACCGAGTACGGCCTCGTCGCCTACGTCTACACCCGCGACCTGAAGCGGGCGCTGCGCGTCTGCGAGGGCCTCGAGACCGGGATGATCGGCCTCAACCAGGGCATGGTCTCGAACGCCGGCGCCCCGTTCGGCGGCGTCAAGCAGTCCGGCATCGGCCGCGAGGGCGGCAACGAGGGCATCCACGAGTTCCTCGAGACCAAGTACGTGGCGGTGAACCTGTAGCGCGCACCAACCGCCGATGGGCGGATCACGATGAGCTACGCAACGTTTTCCGCCCGTCGACGCGGATGCCCGGCTAGCGGCCGAGCAGCTGGCTCAGCAGCCCGGGGGCCGAGCGGCGCTTCTCGAGGTAGCACTGGTGGTACTCCTCGGCGCGCCAGAACGGCTTCGCCGGCTCGATCTCGGTCACGATCTCGCCGCGGTGGCGGGCGCGGTTGGCGTCGAGCACCCGGCGCGCGGTCTCGGCCTGGGCCTCGTCCTCGGTGAAGATCACCGAGCGGTACTGCCAGCCGACATCCGGTCCCTGGCGGTTGAGCTGGGTCGGGTCGTGGATCTCGAAGTACTTCTGGACCAGGTCCTCGTACGCGACCCGGCTCGGGTCGAACTCGACCTGGACGACCTCGACGTGCCCCGTGTCGCCGGTGCAGACCTGCTCGTAGGTCGGGTTCTCGAGCTCGCCCCCCTCGTAGCCGACGGCCGTGTCGATGACGCCGTCGAGCGCGCGAAAGGTCTCCTCGACCTGCCAGAAGCAGCCCGCGCCGAAGGTCGCCTTCTCGGTTCCGGTGGTCTCGTTTGCGGTGTTTTCGGTCATGTCATTCGGTCTCCTGAGGCGGTCCGCCGTTACACATCAGCCGTGCGGGCGCGCCATCTTCACGAAGTCGAGCGCCTGCGCGAGCACCGCGTCGTCGACGCCGCGCTCGGTCGCCACCTCGCGCACCGTGCGGTTGGAGCTCGCCGCCTCCTTGACGATCTCGGTCGCCACGTCGTAGCCGATGTGCGGCGTGAGCGCCGTCGCGACCTGCAGCGTCGACTCGGCGTGGCGCTGGAGCATCTCCTCGTTGGGCTCGATCCCGCTCACGCAACGCTCGTCGAGCAGCCGCGCCGCGGCCGCCAGCAGCTTGATCGAGTCGAGCAGGTTGCGGGCGATCAGCGGCACCCTGACGTTGAGCTCGAACTGTCCCTGGGTGCCCGCGATCGCGATCGCCGCGTCGTTGCCGATCACCTGATCGCCGACCTGGATCACGACCTCGCAGATCACCGGGTTGACCTTGCCGGGCATGATCGACGAGCCCTTCTGCAGCTCGGGCAGGCGGATCTCGGCGAGGCCCGCTCGGGGGCCCGAGCCCATCAGCGCGAGGTCGTTGCAGATCTTGATCAGCGAGACGGCGACCACCTTGAGCGCCCCGGAGAGCTCGACCAGGGCGTCGCGGTTGCCGTTCGCCTCGAACGGGTCCTCGGGCGCCGAGATCTCGAGCCCGGTCGCGTGCGTGAGCTTGGCCCGCACCCGCTCCGCGAACTCGGCGTGCGTGTTGATCCCGGTCCCGGTCGCGGTGCCGCCGAGCGGGAGCTGGCCGACGCGTCCGAGCGTGTCGCGGACCCGCTCGGCCCCGAGACGGATCTGGGCGGCGAAGCCGGCGAACTCCTGGCCCAGCGTGACGGGGACCGCGTCCATCAGGTGGGTGCGGCCCGACTTGACGTGATCGGAGAACTCGTCGGCCTTCACCGCCAGCGTGCCGGCGAGGCCGTCGAGCGCCGGCAAGAGGTCGGCGGATGCCTCGCCGAGGGCGGCCAGGTGGACGGCCGAGGGGAACACGTCGTTGGAGGACTGGCCCATGTTGACGTGGTCGTTTGGGTGCGCGGCGTCGCCGGCGAGGTTGGCGAGCACCTCGTTGGCGTTCATGTTCGATGAGGTCCCGGAGCCGGTCTGGAAGCAGTCGACCGGAAACTGGTCGTCGTGGCGGCCTTCGGCTACGGCGTCTCCGGCCTCCGCGATTCGCTCGGCGAGCTCGGGATCGAGCTTGCCGAGCTCGGCGTTGACGCGCGCGGCGGCGCCCTTGATCCGGCCCAGCCAGTGGACCACCGCGGCCGGCACGGGGTGCCCGGAGACCGGGAAGTTCTCGACCGCCTTCGCGGTCTCCGCGCCCCACAGCTGCTCGGTCAATCGGGCCTCCGCCATCGGTTCAGCTCCTGGGTTGAGGCTATCGCCCGCGACCCTGACCGGTCGCCCGGTGGCGCTCGCGCCAGCGCCGCGCCTTGGCGCGGTTGCCGCATTCCCCCATCTCGCACCAGGTGCCCGACCGGTTGCGCGAGTGGTCGTAGAAGGCCCACAGGCAGTCATCCGCGAGGCAGGCCTTGAGCCGTGCCCAGGTGCGGTCGTTCATCGAGCCGTGGACGATCGCCAGCAGCCGCGCGATCGCCGCGTCCGCGCCGCCGCAGCGGGTCACCAGGGCGGCGCCGCCGGAGTCGAAGCGCAGGACAACCGCGGCCTCCGCCGACTGCTCGTTGAGGACCGCGAGCGCCTCCGGCGCCACCGGGTCGCCGGAGTTGTTCGCCAGCAGCAGGCGGCGCAGCGCCTCGCGGACCTCGACCAGCCGGCCGCGGTCCTGCTCGGCGATCGTGCGCTCGCCGCCGTCGAGCCCGTGGGCCGTGAGCCAAGCGGCCGCGGCGGCCGGTGTGGCGAGGGCGTCGGTGTCCTCCTCGACGTCCCACGTGTTGACGAACTCGCGCACGAGCTCGAGCTCGGCGGGTGCCGTCTGATCGGTCGGCATAACCATCATGTTACATACACGGGTTACGATGTGCTATAACTATCGAAAGCAATTCACCGGTTAGGAGGCCGTGATGCACCCGACTCTCATGCTCATGTTCATGGACGCGACCCGGACCGAGCGCGAGCGGACGAGCCGCTCCGGCCGGCCCAACAGGAGCCGCACGCGGATGCGGCATTCACGCGGCGAGCGGCGCTAGCCGCTCAGCCGCCGGCCTGGCCGGCGGCGTAGCCCTCGCCGAACGAACGCTCGAAACCGGCCCCGAACGGCTCGCCGTCGGGGCCGGTATAGCGAGCGGCGGAGTCCAGCCGCAGGACGAGGTCCTGGTGGATTCCCGAGGTCGCGGACGCGCCCTCCTGGACGGCGCCGACCAGGTAACCGAGGCGGACGATCGTTTCGGCGTCGCCGGAGCGGCGGACCTCGGCGTTGAGCCGGGTGGCGGCGTCCACCACGGACTTGCCGACCGTCTGCAGCGCACCGGACCCCTGCTCGGGTACCAGGCATGCGCTGATCGCCGTCGCGCCGTCCAGCCGGACCTCGGCGGGCGCGGCCTCGAGCGCATCCAGGTACGTGGACGCGGGCGAGAGGCAGGCGACCGGCGTCTCGGGGGAATCCGAGGAGCCGCAGGCGGCCAGCGCCAGCAGCGCTCCCGCCCCTGCCAGGGTGAGCTTCGTCCGCACGCGTCCATCGTAGGGCGCTGCGATGCGCGACTCCGCCAACGTGCCGGGCGCGCGGGTACGCCTGGCCGCCTGGGGGCGGCAGACAGCTACAGCGCGCCCGAGGACGTGCTGATCGTGTGGTGAGCGGGCTCTACCCGGGCTCGCTCCTAGAATCGCTCGCTCCGTGAGCGGCTTTCGCCCCGTCGACCCGAAGCAATCCTTCCCCGAGCTCGAGCTCGAGGTGCTGGAGCGCTGGCGTGAGGCGGACGTGTTCGAGCGCCAGCTCGCCCAGCGCCGCGACGCGGGCGCCCCGGTGTGGGGCTTCTACGAGGGCCCGCCGACGGCGAACGGCAAGCCCGGCGCGCACCACGTGCTCGCGCGCGTGTTCAAGGACGTCTATCCGCGCTACCGCGCGATGCGCGGCTACTACGTGCCCCGCAAGGCGGGCTGGGACACCCACGGCCTGCCGGTCGAGCTCGAGGTCGAGAAGGAGCTCGGAATCTCCTCGAAGGCGGAGATCGAGGAGTACGGAATCGCCGAGTTCAACGCCCGTTGCCGCGAATCCGTGTTCCGCTACGTCTCGGAGTGGAACCGCATGACCGAGCGGGTGGGCTTCTGGATCGACCGCGACGACGCCTACGTCACCCTCGACAACGACTACATCGAGTCCGTCTGGTGGGCGCTGCGGAAGATCTGGGACGACGACCGCCTCTACGAGGGTCACAAGGTCGTCCCCTACTGCCCGCGCTGCGGCACGGCGCTTTCGTCGCACGAGGTTGCCCAGGGCTACCGGGATGTCGAGGACCCGTCGGTCTACGTGCGGATGCCCGTAATCGAGGCGCCGCCCAACGACGCGATCCCCGAGCCGCCGGTGGACCCCGGCGACCAGCTGCTCGCCTGGACGACCACGCCCTGGACGCTGATCTCGAACGCGGCGCTCGCCGTGGGCGCGGAGATCGAGTACGTCCGCGCGTCGCTCGGCGGCGAGGTGTTCGTGTTGGCCGGCGACCTGGTCGAGCGCGTGCTCGGCGAGGGCGCCGAGGTCATCTCCCACTTCCCCGGCTCGGCGCTGTCCGGCGTTCGCTACGAGCCGCCGTTCAGCTACGTCACCGACTACGGGCCGCGCGGGCACACGGTGCTGCTCGGCGACTTCGTCACCACCGCGGACGGCACCGGGATCGTGCACACGGCGATCGCTTTCGGCGAGGACGACTTCCGCCTCGGCGAGGAGTACGGGATCACGCTGCAGAACCCGGTCCGCGCCGACGGCACGTTCGACGACCGGGTCACCGACTTCGCCGGGCGCTTCGTCAAGGATGCCGACCCCGACATCGTCGAGGCGCTGCGCGACTCCGGCCGCCTGCTGCGGGCCGAGGTCTACGAGCATTCCTACCCGCATTGCTGGCGCTGCGGCACGCCGCTGCTCTACTACGCGAAGTCGAGCTGGTACATCGCGACCACCGACGTCCGCGAGCGGATGCTGGCCGAGAACGAGGCGATCGGCTGGCGCCCGGATCACGTCAAGCACGGTCGCTTCGGCAAGTGGCTCGAGGGCAACGTCGATTGGGCGCTCTCGCGAGAGCGCTACTGGGGCACGCCGCTGCCGGTCTGGCAGTGCGAGTCGGCCGAGTGCGGCGAGCGGTTCTGCGCCGGCTCGATCGCCGAGCTGCGCGAGCGCGGCGCCGACGTGCCCGAAGACCTGCACCGGCCGTTCATCGACGAGGTCGTCGTCGACTGCGCATCGTGCGGCCGCGAGATGCACCGCGTCGAGGAGGTCATCGACGCCTGGTTCGACTCCGGGGCGATGCCGTTCGCGCAGTTCCACTACCCGTTCGAGAACGAGGACCTGTTCGACGAGCGCTTCCCCGCTGACTACATCTGCGAGGGCCAGGACCAGACCCGCGGCTGGTTCTACTCGCTGCTCGCCGAGTCGACGCTGCTCTTCGATCGCTCGGGCTATGAGAACTGCGTCTGCCTCGGCCTGATCCTCGACCCCGAGGGCCAGAAGATGTCGAAGAGCCGCGGCAACGTCGTCGACCCGTGGGAGGTGTTCGACACCCAGGGAGCCGACGGCTTCCGCTGGTATCTGCTCTCGACCCAACAGCCGTGGTCGAGCTATCGCTTCTCCCCCGAGACCGTCGGCGAGTCGGTACGCCAGTTCCTGCTCACGCTGTGGAACACGTATTCGTTCCTCGTGCTCTACGCCAACGCGGATGGACTCGGGCCGGCGGACCTCGAGGCCGGCGCAGCGCCACAAGCGAGCGTCAGCGCCGCGCCGCCCGTCACCGATCTCGATCGGTGGGCGCTGTCGCGTCTCCAGGGCTTGACGCGGACGGTGATCGAGCGTATGGACGACTTCGACTGCACGACGGCCGGTCGCGCGATCGCCGCCTACGTCGACGAGCTCTCGAACTGGTACGTGCGGCTCAACCGCCGCCGGTTCTGGGACGGCGACCGGGCCGCCTTCGCCACCCTGCGCCACTGCCTGCTCGAGCTCGCGAAGCTGCTGGCTCCGTTCACCCCGTTCGTCGCCGACGAGATCCACGCCAACCTGACCGGCGACGGCGACTCGGTCCACCTCGCCGACTTCCCGGAGCCCGAGGCGGCGCTCGAGGACGGCGAGCTCGAGGCCGGGGTCGAGGCGGCGATGCGGGCGATCGAGCTCGGGCGCGCCGCGCGCGCCCAGGCGAAGGTCAAGAACCGCCAGCCGCTGCGCCGGGCGGTGATCGTCGCCACCGAGGCCGAGCGTGTCGAGATCGGACGCTTGGCGGAGCTCGTCCGGGCCGAGCTCAACGTCAAGGAGCTCGAGTTCGTCTCCGAGGAGGGCGAGCTGGTGCGCTACGCGGTCAAGCCCAATTTCAGGACTCTGGGCCCGCGGTTCGGCAAGGCGATGCCGCAGGTGGCCGCGGCGGTCGAGGCCCTCGACCCTGGCCACGTCGCCGAGGCGATCCGCGGCGAGCGGCGGATCGGGGTCAACGTCGACGGCTCAGACCACGCCCTCCAGCCCGAGGACCTGACCCTGGTGATGCAGCCGCTCGAGGGCTATGAGGTCGAGGCCGAGGCGGGACGCGCGGTGGCGCTGGCGCTCGAGCTCGACGACGAGCTGGTGCGCGAGGGGCTCGCTCGCGAGATCGTGCACGCGGTCCAGAACGCGCGCAAGCGGGCGGGCCTCGACGTCTCGGACCGGATCGCGCTGACGCTCGGCGGCGACGCCGGCCTGGTCGAGGCCGCGCGCGCGCACCAGGCCTACGTCGCCGGCGAGGTGCTGGCGACGTCGGTCAGCTACGAGGGTGGCGAGCTCCCGGCGGCGGCCGAGATCGAGGGGCGCGAGCTGAGGATCGGGATCAACAGGAGCTAGCCCGCGGGCCGGCTCACTTGACCTTGATCTTCATCTTCATCTGCTCGTGAAGCGTGCAGATGATCTTGTACTTGCCCTTCTTCGTGAACTTGTACTTGAAGTTGACCCCGTCGGCGTCGGTCGCTCCGGACGCGAAGCCGGGCCCCGGGCCCTTCTTCTTGACCACGTCGTGCTCGTCGCTGCCGGTCCAGTTGAACTTCACCTTCGTGCCCTTGGAGACCGAGAGGCTGGACGGGCTGAAGAAGTCGTCGCCCACCTCGACCGTCTTCGAGGCGCGCCCGCTGGCGAGGGCGACGGTGAGCAGGGCCGCGGCCGCGGCCACCGTGAGGAGGAGTGTCAGACGTCGTCCCATGATCACACCAGGGCCGGCTCGAGCTCGGCCTCGAGACGTCGCTTCGGCAGTGCCCCGACGATCCGCTTCGCCTCCGATCCGTCGCGGAACAGTATCAGCGTCGGGATCGAGAGCACCTCGTAGCGGCCGGCGGTCTGCTGGTTGTCGTCGACGTTGAGGCTGACGATCCGCAGCTCTTCGTTGCGCTCCGCCGCCATCTCCTCGAGGATCGGGTGGACGACACGGCACGGGCCGCACCACGGGGCCCAGAAGTCGACCAGCACCGGTGTGTCGGCATCGAGTACGTCGGTCTGGAAGGTGGCGTCGGTCACGTCCGGGAGTGTGCCTGTCACTTAGGTCTCCTAACCCTCATCTACGGCTATCGATGCTGTCCGGATTGAGCGGACTCGCTACTTCAGAAAATATAGTACCCGCCGCAAGCGTCGGACCCGAACAATATGCATTACGGGCGGCGCCCGGACAGTCGCATCGCCGGCACGCGCAACGCGGCCTCGAGCACGATCGACCCGGTCATCTTGGACTCCCCGACGCGGCGGTCGCGAAACATGATCGGGACCTCGACCACGCGGAACCCGGCCCGCACGGCGCGGTATGTGGTCTCCACCTGAAACGCGTAGCCGAGCGAGGGAATCGTCTCCAGCCCGATCGCCTCGAGCGCCGCTCGCCGGAAGACCTTGAAGCCGCCGGTCAGGTCGCCGATCCCGAGGCCGAGCAGGGTGCGGGCGTAGGCGCTGCCGCCGCGGCTGATCAGCCGCCGCAACGGGCCCCATTCCGAGACCCCGCCGCCGGCGACGTAGCGCGAGCCGAGCACCAGGTCGGCCTCCTCGGCGGCGGCGAGGAGCCGCGGCAGGTCGGCCGGGTCGTGGGAGAAGTCGGCGTCCATCTGGACGATCAGCTCGGCACCTGCAGCGAGCGCCGCGTGAAAGCCTTCGACGTAGGCCGGGCCGAGACCGAGCTTGCCGGCGCGGTGCAGGACCTCGACGTCGTCGTGGGTTGCGGCCAGCCGGTCGGCGAGCTCGCCGGTGCCGTCGGGGGAGGCGTCGTCGACCACCAGCACGCGGCGGTTCGCCGGCAGCCGCTCGCGGATCGCGGCGACGATCGGCTCCAGGTTGGCGGCCTCGTTGTAGGTCGGCAACACGAGCCAGACCGGTTCGTTGGCGGGCACGCGCGCAATCTAGTGGTACCCACGAGAGGCACCACTAGAGTCCGGCCGATGCCGATGCGAAACGCCGAGATCGCCGCCGCGATGGCGGAGCTCGGGACCCTGTACGAGCTCGACGGCGCCAACCGCTACCGGGTGATCGCCTACAAGGAGGCGGCGCGGGTGATCCGCCAGAGCCCGGTCTCGGTCGAGGAGCTGGCGCTTGCGGGGAAGGCGAGCGAGCTGCCGGGGATCGGCGCGACCCTCCAGGAGAAGATCGTCGCGCTGGTGACCACCGGCGAGATCCCGGCCGCAGCCAAGCTGAAGGCCAAGTTCCCCGCCTCGCTGATCGAGGTCACCCGGATTCCGGGGCTCGGAGCGAAGACCGTGCGCAAGCTCCACGACGAGCTCGGCGTGACCACGCTCGATGAGCTCCGCGAGGCGGCCGCGGGCGAGCGGATCCGCGCGCTCAAGGGGCTCGGGCCGAAGGCGGAGGAGAACGTGCTCGAGGCATTGGCGAAGCTCGGCGAGGAGGGACCGGCCGAGCGGCTGCTGCTCTCCGACGTGCTCCCGGTCGCCGAGGAGCTGGCTGCGGCGCTCCGCGACCACCCGGCTTCGCAGGCGGTCGAGGTCGCGGGCTCGGCGCGGCGCCGGGCCGAGACCTGCAAGGACATCGACCTGATCGCCACCGCCGGCGACCCCGAGGCGCTCGCGGTGGCGATGACCGAGCACGAGCTCGCCGCCCAGGCGGGCTCCGCCGGCAGCTCGGGGTCCAGGATCACGACCTACAACGGGATCTCCGTCGACCTGCGGATCGTGGAGCCGGACGCCTACGGCAACCTGCTCCAGCACTTCACCGGATCGGCGGCCCACAACATCGACCTGCGCGAGCGCGCCGTGCGCATGGGCCTCTCGGTCTCCGAGCACGGGGTGCTGGAGACCGAGTCCGGGGAGGTCGGACGCTACGCGACCGAGGCGGAGGTCTATGAGCGGCTCGGGCTCGCCTACATCGAGCCGGAGCTGCGCGAGGGAAACGGGGAGATCGCGGCCGCCGCCGAGGGCGAGCTGCCCGAGCTCGTCACCCAGGACGACATCCGCGGTGACCTGCACTGCCACACCACGCTCTCCGACGGCCGCAACACGCTCGACGAGATGGCCGAGGGGGCCAAGGCTCGCGGCTACGCGTACCTGGCCGTCACCGATCACTCGGCCAGCCACGGCTTCGGCAACGACGTCACCGCCGACCAGCTGCTCGAGCGGGTGGAGGAGATCGAGGCCTACAACGCCTCGTCGAAGGGGCGATTCCGGCTGCTCGCAGGCTCCGAGGTGAACATCGGCACCGACGGCTCGCTCGACTACGACCCCGAGGTGTTGGATCGCCTCGACTGGGTGGTGGCGAGCGTGCACACCTCGTTCCGGATCTCGCCGAAGAAGATGACCGACCGGGTGATCGCCGCGATCGAGAACCCGCGGGTCGACTGCATCGGCCACCTGACCGGGCGCCTGATCGGCAGGCGCGAGCCCTACGAGATCGACGTCGAGGCGGTCGCAGCCGCCGCCGCCGAGCACCGGACGCTGATCGAGATCAACGGCAACCCCAACCGCCGCGACCTCTCGGAGTCGCACGCGCGGCTCGCGCGCGACGCGGGCGTGAGCATCGTCGTCAACACCGACGCCCACGGCGTCGACACGCTGGCGAACATGCAGTACGGGATCGCGACCGCGCGTCGCGCCTGGCTCACCAGGGCCGACATCGCCAACACGCGGACCTGGAAGCAGCTCCTGAAGCTGCGCGGGCGCACCGAGTAGACCCGCCTGCTGCGGTCTCGGTCGAACTAGTTTGCTATGCTAATTAGCAATGGTAACCACTTCTGCATCGTCGCCCGAGGTCGCCGAGATCGCCGCACGGCTGCGGCTGGCCGTCGTGCGCACGGCGCGGAGGCTGCGCCAGGACGCGCTCGAGGGTGAGGGTGGGGGCGTCCTCAGCCCCACGCTGACGGCGGCCCTGGCGACGATCGAGACCCACGGGCCGCTGACGCCGAGCGAGCTCGCCGAGCGCGAGCGCGTGCGCCGTCCGACCGCGACGCGGATCGTCGCCCGCCTCGTCGACCTCGGCCTCGTCACCCGCACCCCCGACCCGGCCGACGGCCGTGGCTTCCTGGTCGCGCCAACCGCCGAGGGCCGAGCGCTGCTCAAGCGCCTTCGCGGGCGCAAGAACGCCTACCTCGCGAAGCGCATGCGCAACCTCGATCCCGACGAGGTGGCGACGCTCGAGCGCGCCGCCGAGATCCTCGAGCGGCTGCTCGAAAGGGACCCGCGTTGAGCGCCGCGCTGCGCAGGTCCTTCACCTCCCTCCAGATCCCCAACTACCGGCGTTACTTCGCCGGCCAGATCGTCTCCCTGAGCGGCAACTGGATGCAGATGGTCGCCGAGATGTGGCTCATCCTCGAGCTCACCGGCAGCGGCGTCGCCGTCGGGGTCACGTCGGCGCTGCAGTTCCTGCCGATCCTGCTGTTCGGCGCCTGGGGCGGCGTGCTCGCCGACCGCTGGCCGAAGCGCTCGCTGCTGATCGTCACCCAGGCGACGATGGCGGCGCCGGCGCTGGCGCTGTGGGGCCTCACCGCGGGGGGCGCGATCGAGCCGTGGATGGTGTTCGCCCTGGTCTTCGTCCGCGGCGCGGTCAACTCGGTGGACAACCCGACCCGCCAGAGCTTCGTGATCGAGATGGTCGGCGCCGACCGGGTGGTCAACGCCGTCGGCCTCAACAGCGTCCTGATCCACTCGGCGCGGATCCTCGGCCCGGCGAGCGCGGGGATCCTGATCGCCACCGTGGGCGTCGCGCCGTGCTTCCTGATCAACGCGTTGACGTTCGCGGCGATGATCGTCGCCCTGCGCGGCATGGACCCCGGGCGGCTCTCGACCCCCGGCTCGGAGGGCCGCGATCGCGGCGGCGTCGGCGCGGCGCTGCGCTACGTCCGCGGCGAGCCGAGCCTGCTGATCCCGCTCGCGATGATGGCCGTGATCGGGACCCTGGCGTTCAACTTCCACGTGCTGCTGCCACTGCTCGGGCGGTTCACCTTCGACGGCGGCGCCGCCGCCTACACCGCGCTCGCCGTGGCGATGGCCGTCGGCTCCGTTGCGGGATCGCTCGTCACCGGCGCCCGCGGGCGGGTCAGCGAGCGGCTGATCAGCGGCTCGGCGGTCGCGTTCGGGCTCTTCGCTCTGCTCGCCGCCGCCGCCCCGACCCTGCCGCTCGAGCTCCTCGCCCTGGTTCCCCTGGGCCTGGTCAGCGTCATCTTCGCGGCCGGCGTCAACTCGACCCTCCAGCTCGGCGCCAGCCCGGAGATGCGCGGCCGGGTGATGGCGCTCTACTCGGTCGTCTTCCTTGGCTCGACTCCGATCGGCGGACCGATCGTCGGCTGGCTCGCCGAGGTCGCGGGGCCGCGTTCGGGCCTGGTGCTGGCCGGGCTCGCGGCGACGGCCGCCGGGATCGGAGGCTGGATCGCCTTCGCCCGCAGCCGCGACCCCGAGTTCAGCCCCCTGCGCGCGGTCCGCGAGCGCGGCGCGCTCGGCCTCCTACCCCGCCTCGGCGGGCGGGGGCGGGGGTGGCTTGACGGAGGGGGCGCGGTCGCGGTAGAGGCCAGGGGTCCGGATCAGCCTCACCGGCTCGAGCGCCGACGAGGGCTCGACGTAGAAGCGAACACCGTCGCGCTCCTCGATCGCGGCGACGGCGTTCTCGCGACCGCGCCAGGCGAGCGCGATCAGGATCGCGTAGCCGGCGCCGATCGCAGCGACCTGCGGGGCGAACCAGCCCGCGATGCCGACCACGAGCGCGAAGGCGCCGATCGGCCACAGCCGCGTGATCGCGATCCGGCCCGGGCTCTCGGGCGGCAGGCTGGTCGCGGTGCGGGCGCCTGCGAGCAGCCGCGCGATCGCCTCCGCCGCCCGCGCGGGACGGCCGAGCCAGATCCCGATCGCGGCGCCGGCGACCCACCAGCCGGCCGCGAGCGCGAGCGCCGAGCTCGTTGGCGTCCTGGTTGGCGACGACGACGCTGACGACGCCGAGCGCCGTCGCCACGCCGGCCACGAGCAGGACTGAGACCCGCAGCAGGTCGCAGAACAGCACCTACAGGCTCCTCAGGAGCGCAAGGAACTCCTCCGGCCCCGCGACGACCAGGTCGGCGCGGCGCTCGATCTCGACCGGGCCCTCCGCCGAGGCCACCCCGACGCAGACCCGATGGTCGAGCTCGCCCGCGTCGGCGAGCGCGCGCAGAGCTCCGAAGGCGTCGAGGTCGGTGCGGTCGTCGCCTCCGAACAGGGCGGCGCTCGCCGCCGCCTCGCGAACCAGCCGCTGGACCGCGATCCCCTTGTGGACGGTGGCGATCGGCCGCACCTCCAGCACCATCCGGCCGAGGTGCGGGACCAGGCCCTCCTCCTCCGCGAGCAGTCCGAGCTCGCGCGCCCGCTGTGCGGCAGTCCGCTCGTCGGCGGCGCCGCGCCAGTGGATCGCCTGGATCGGGCCCTTGTCCTCGAGCCGCAGCCCGACCCGGCGCAGTCGCTCCCAGTCGAGGCGGGAGACGAACCCGGCCGCCGCCGTGGCGCGGTGGCCGAGCTGGGGATCGACGCGCGGCCGGTCGTCGCCGGGGCCGAGCAGCTCGAGCCCGTGGTTGCCCGCGTAGGTGAGCTGATCGAGGCCGACCATGCGCCGGGCGGCGCTCGCGCGCCGGCCGCTGACGCAGGCGACGAGCCGGTAGCGGCCGGCGAGCTCGGCGAGCACCGCCTTTGCCTCCGGCGGGACGATGGCCGCCTCGGGGTCGTCGACGATCGGGGCCAGGGTGCCGTCGATGTCGCAGAGCAGGGCGGCGGCGCCCGGATCGGCCCGCAGCGGCTCGAGAATCGGGTCGGCAGCCATCGCGCGGCCTAGTGCCGGGTCTCGCGGCCTCGCGCCTGAAACGGCGAGGCACAGGCGCCGCCAGGTAAGGACGCAGGGAGCCCGAATAGCAGCGCTATTCGGGCGACTGAGGACGCAGAATGGCGGTGATCCGGGGGCGCCGATTCGGGGGTGAGGTCGCGCGACACGGCACTAGTATCGCGGCGCATGGCCCGCGATCGGATCCTCAGGCTCGCCGTGGTCGCCACCGCCGCGGGAGCGTTCAGCGGCATGTTCGGGGTCGGCGGCGGGACGGTGATCGTGCCGCTGCTGATCCTCTGGTTCGGATACGGGGAGCGGTTGGCGACCGGGACCAGCCTCGCGGCGATCGTCGTCATCGCCTTGCTGGCGGCGATCGGGCAGGGCGCCTACGGCAACGTCGATCTGCTCGAGGCGGCGCTCGTCGGGCTGCCCGCCGTCGGCGGAGTGGTCGCCGGGACGGCGCTCCAGCAGCGGGTGCCGGAGCGCCTGATCTCGCTGCTGTTCGCGCTCCTGCTGATCGTCGTCGCGATCCAGCTCGTGGCGGGCTGATGGAGTACGTGCTCGCAGCGTCCTTCGGCTTCGCCGGCGGCGCGGTCGGCGGCATGCTCGGCGTCGGCGGCGGCATCCTCTTCGTCCCGGCGCTGGCGATCTTTCTCGATGAGCCCCAGATCCGCGCCGAGGCAACCTCGCTGCTCGCGATCGTCCCGGTGGCGCTGGTCGGCGCCTGGCGTCAGCACCGCTTCGGCAACGTGAGCCTGCGCGACGGGCTCCTCGTCGGCGCCCTCTCGCCGCTCGGCGTCCTCGCCGGCGTGCTGCTCTCCAACGCCGTGTCCGAGCGCGTGCTCGAGCTCTCGTTCGCCGCCGTGGTGCTGTTCGTTGCCGCGCAGCTGCTCAGGCGGGCGGTCCGTGCTCCAGCGCCCCCTTGACCGAGGCGTCGAGGGCGTTGAGCCGGTAGAGAGCGAGCGCCTCGGGTGAGGCGAAACCGTGGCTCGCGCCGTGGCGAGCCCCCTGCGCGCGACCGGGCCCGGCGTCCGGGCCGTGGTGGGAGAGCACGCAGTTGAGCAGCGCCAGCCGGCGCTCGGGCTCGAGGCCCCCGGCCATCGCGCCGACGGTCTCCGCTCCGAGCGCGAGGTGACCGAGCATCCGCCCCTCGTCGCTGAGCCCGAACTCGGCCCCGTAGGTGAACTCGCGCGCGCGACCCACGTCGTGGAGGATTGCCGCGGCCATCAGCAGGTCCGAGTCGAGGCGCGGGTGCAGCGTGCAGGTCTCCAGCACCAGCGTGGCGACCGCGACCGTGTGCTCCAGCAGGCCGCCGAGGTAGGCGTGGTGCGAGCGCCGGGTGCAGGGCGCGCGCCGGAACTCGGCCGCCAGCGGGCCGCTGAAGACGACCTGGTCGACGACCGCGCGCAGCGCCGGATCGTGGACCTCGCGCGACGAGGTGCTCGAGAAAGCCCTCGAGCTCGTCGGCGGACCGGTACGCGGCCGGCAGGAACTCTGTCGGGTCGATGCCGGCCGGATCGAGACGCCTCGCATCCTCGAGCTCGATCACCAGCTCGCCCCGGAACCGCTCGACCCTGCCGCGGACGGCGATCGCGTCCCCCGCCTCGAACCGCAGGCCGATCCGGTCGGCGTCGCGAAAGGCCCGGGCGGCGATCGTCCCGCTGCGGTCACGCAGCCGCAGGGACAGGTAGGACGTGCCGTTGCGCGCCGTCTGGCGCTCCTTCGACAGGCAGGCGAACCTGCCCTCGAACCGCTGTCCCGGGCGCAGCTCGGCCACCTCGGGATGGATCTGTGCCACCGCCGCCTCCATCCCGTCGATCTTGCCCGGCGACGCGGACGCGACTGCCCGCGACCGGGGCAGCGGATGGGCACCAGCCGCTAGCCTCGCAACCGTGGACGCGCTGAAGTGGGATCGAGATCCGCCCGAGCTTCGCTCGCCGGTCCTGGTGGCGGCGTTCGCGGGCTGGAACGACGCCGCCAGCGCTGCGACCACGGCGCTCGAGGCGGTCGCGGTCTCGCTCGAGGCCGAGCGGGTCGCCGAGATCGATCCGGAGGAGTTCTACGACTTCCAGGTCACCCGCCCGACGATCCGGATGAGCGAGGGCGAGGCGCGGCAGGTCGACTGGCCCGCCAACACCGTCTACACCGCGCTCGCTCCGACGGCCGAGCGCGACCTGGTGCTGGTCTCGGGCGTGGAGCCGAACCTGCGCTGGCGGACCTTCGCCGAAGCGGTGGTCGAGGCAGCCGCGCGACTCGACGTCGAGATGGTGGTGACGCTCGGCGCCCTGCTCGCCGACGTCCCTCACACGCGGGCCGTGCCGATCACCGGCCTCGCCTCCGACGCGGAGCTGGTCGAGCGCCTCTCGCTCAGCCGCTCGAGCTACGAGGGCCCGACCGGGATCGTCGGCATCGTCCACGACGCCTGCCGGCGCCGCGGCCTCACCTCTGCCAGCCTCTGGGCGGCCGTGCCCCATTACGTCGCCGCGGTCCCGAACCCGAAGGCGGCGCTGGCGCTGCTGCGCCGCCTCGAGGGCTTCACCGGGATCGCGATCGAGGCCTCCGAGCTCGAGGAGGCGATGGAACGCTTCGACACCCAGGTCGATCGCGCGGTCGCGTCAAACCCCGAGATCGAGGAGCTGGTTCGAAGGCTCGAGTCCGAGCAGGCCGACGAGGCCGAGCTCGAGGCCCAGGACATGCCCTCGGGCGACACGATCGCCCAGGACTTCCAGCGCTTCCTGCGCCAGCGCTCCGACGGCGACGACTAGCCGCGCGCGGCGGCGGGCGCGGTGCCGGCTCTCGCCGAGCGCGCTTGAGTACGAAGCGATATTGGCAGGGTAGGGGTGGCGGTCCAGCCGCCGGGGGCACACGCGGGAAACCTCACCCGCGCTCCGTCCGGGCCGACCGGGGTGAGGTTGTACGTGTTGGAGCACGCATAACCTCACGCGCGTCGACGGGAAGGCGGCGAGGGTGAGGTCATGCGGGTGCGAGCCGCCCTCCCCTACCCAGCCTCGCCCGGCCGAGCGCGGCGCTCCGGCCGATCCTGCGCCGCATCGCGCCGAGCGCCCGCCGTTCAGGCCTCGCTCGCCGGGCAGATCAGGCGGTAGTCGCACCACGAGCAGATCTCGTGCGACGGGCGCGGCTCGAAGTCCTGCTCGGTGATCCCCGCGGCGACCTCGAGCACCGTGCGCTCGACCCGCTCGGCGTCGTCGGGCTCGGGGCTGATCGAGACGCGCTCGTCGGCGAGCACGTACCAGTAGCTGCCGAGGTCGGCCTCGATCTGCCACGCCTCGCGGGCGCCGAGCCGATAGAGCGCGAGCTGCACGTCGCCGGCGAGCTTCGGGCCCGAGCCCGGGTCGCCGGTCTTGTAGTCGATCACCTCGTAGCCGCCGTCGGGATGGCGGTCGACGCGGTCGACCCGGCCGCGGAGCTGGTGCGGGCCGATCGCGAACGAGAAGTTGCGCTCCAGCCACACCGGGCGCGAGCTCGAGCGCGCGTGACGCTCGTGGTAGCGGGCGAGCGCAGCGACGGCGCGATCGCGGTACTGGAGCTCGTCGTCGGACGCGCCGAAGCCCTGGCGCCGCCAGCCCGCCTCGAACAGCCCCAGCAGCCGCTCGAGCCCGCCCGCCGGGGCCGACATCGGCTCGACCCCGCCCGCCGCGGCCCGCAGCTCCTCGGCGTGGAACCTGTCGAGCACCTGGTGGATGAGGATCCCGAAACGCTGGTTGATCGTCGGCTCCTGCGGGATCGCGAACACGCGCGCGAACTTGTACTTCAGCGGGCAGGTCCGGTAGAGGTCGATGTCGGAGGCCGAGAGGCCGAGGCCGCCCTGGCGCCGGGGCAGGAACTGCTCGAGCGAGGGCTCGCGCCGAGCCGCCACCTGGGCCCGGAGCGCGTCTCGCTCGCGCTCCTCGCCGAGCACGTACTCGTCGAGCGCCGACGCCTCGATCGCGATCCGCTGCTCCGGCGAGGCCACCCGGCCGAGGAGCTCGTTGATCGCGTCGATCGCCTCCGGCTCCGGCTCGGCGCCCGGGCTCTGGATCAGCGCCGCCAGCTTGACCAGCTCGAGGTAGCGCGCGACCGCCGCGTTGACGTCGTCGACGGTGTCGAGGCGCATCTCCGAGACCGCCGAGCCCGCCCTCCACGAGGCCTCGAGCACCTCGTCGCGAAGCATCCGGTAGGTCGAGTGAAGGCCTTCCGCGGGACCGAACAGCTCCTCCTCGTGGAACTCCTCCTCGGCCGCCTGCGCCTCGCGCGCCGCGCGGTAGATCCGCGACGGCACGGTCCTCCCCTCCTCGGGCCGCTCGGGCCAGGACAGCACCAGGGCCGATCGGGCCCGGGTCATCGCCACGTGCGCGAGCAGGAGCCGCCGCTCGGTGGTCAGCTCGTCGCCGGGCCGCGGCAGCGGCTCGCCGATCAGCTCGTCGGGGATCCAGGTGTCCTCCCAGTGACGGGCGGCGACCGCGCCGCTGCGGAGGCCGAGCAGGTAGACGTGGTCGAACTCCAAGCCCTTGACCTGCTCGGGCTCGGCGACCATCACCGCCCCCGGCAACGGGCCGTCGCAGTCCTCGCCGCCGAGCTCGCCGGCCTCGGCGACGGCGTTCAGGTGGCGGACGAAGTCGCGGACCGAGCCGCGCGGCTCGCGACGCGACCAATCCGCGGCCAGCTCCGCCAGCCGCGAGAGGTTGACCAGGCGCTCAGCCGTCTCCGGGCTGGCGGCGAACAGCCGGTGGCGGCGCAGCCCGACCCGCTCGATCAGCCGGCGGACGAAGACGTCGGCGCGCAGCTGCTCGAGCGCGTTCGCCGCCGCGCGGTGCAGGCGCAGGAAGGACTGGATCCGGTCGCGGGCCTCGGGCGGCAGCTGCGGGCTCTCCAGCGCGGCGTCGAGCGCCGAGATCATGTCGAGCTTGCGGCGGCGGGCGATCGTCGTCACCTTGGCCAGATCGACCGAGCGCAGGTCGACCGGCGGCCGGGTGAGCGCTCGCACGACCGCGGCAGCGTCGCCGGGGTCGGCCAGCATCCGCAGCCAGGCGAGCACGTCGCGGATCTCGGGGCGCTGGAAGAAGGCCGCGTCGCCGGCGAACCGGAAGGGGACGCTGCGCTCCTCGAGCGCGGCGGCGACCAGCCGTCCCTCGCGCCAGCCGGCGCCGGCGATCACGCAGATGCGCTCCGGCGCGCACCTCGCCGGCCGCGAGCAGGTGCTCGACCTCGCGGGCGACGGCCTGCGCCTGGGCGCGATCGTTCTCGCAGCGCCAGAACCTGGTCACACCCGGTGCGCGCAGCGAACTACCGAGGTCGATCTCGCGAAGCTCCGGGCGGGCGGCGCGGAAGGCATCGAGGCTCGCCTCGCCGGCGCCGCGAAAGCGCCGCGTCGCCTGGGCCGGATCGCCGGCGCAGACGAGGTTGCGGTGGGCGCCGATCGCCTCGAGCACCGCGCGGTGGGCGATCCCGGCGTCCTCGAGCTCGTCGGCGAGCACGTCGCCGAAGCGTTCGGTGACCGCCGCCGCCGACGTCGGCGCGGTGGGCGAGCAGCTTGCCGAGCTCGAGCACCAGGTCGCCCCCGTCGAGGCTGCCGGCCTCCCGCAGGATCCGGTCGTGGCGGGCGTAGAGCTCGGCGAACTCGATCTCGCGCTCGGCTCGCTCGCGGTCGGCGGCGTTCGACGCGGCTCGCTCGGCGGCGACCGCCCACTCGCGCAGCGCCGAGGGGGCGACGGACTCGGCCTTGAGCAGGTCGATCCGCCGCAGCAGGCGGGCGAGCAGCCCGGCGGGGTTGCCGCGGATCTCGTGCCGGCGCAGCGGCAGCTCGTCGAGGCGATCGAGCAGGATCGCGAGCCGGTCGCCAGGGCCGACGGTGGCGAAGAACGGGTCGAGCCCGGCCTCGATCGAGTACTCGCGCAGCAGCGCCTCGGCCGCCTCCTCGTAGGTGTGGATCCAGAGCTCCTCGTGCGGGCGGTCGAGGAGGATCTCGGCGCGCTCGCGAAGCCGAGCCCGCGCCGCTCGCGAGCGGCAGAGGACGAGCACGTGCTCGGCGCGGGTCGCCGCGGCGACGAGCGCCTCGAGCCGCAGCGCCAGCGCCTCGGTGCGGCCCGACCCGGCCTCGCCGAGGACCAGCAGCGGGCCCTCCCCGTGCGCGGCGACCGCTCGCTGCGCATCGGTGGGCGTGTGGCCGTTCGGGGGCACCGTGCTCATGTCTAGCATGGCCCGATGGCCGGATCGGAGCACGCCGGACTCCCCGCCGACGCCTGGCTCGACGCCTGCCGGCGGATGGTCGCCGAGCAGGCCGAGCTCTACGCGCGCACGCGCGGGATCCGCGCGCGGACCGAGTACGCCGGGGTCGGCGAGGGCGGCGACCACTCGCTCGTGATCGACCGTCAGGCCGAGGAGATCGTCTTCACCGAGCTGGAGGCGCTGCACCGCGCCGGCGCCCGGTTCACGGCGATCTCCGAGGAGCGTGGGGAGCAGGTCTTCGGCGACGGCTCGTCGCCGAATCGCGTCGTCATCGACCCGATCGACGGGTCGCTGAACGCCCGCCGGACGCTGCCCTCGTTCGCGCTCAGCGTCGCCGTCGCGTCGGGCCCGTCGATGGCCGACGTCGAGCTCGGCTTCGTCTACGACTTCGGCGCCGGCGAGGAGTTCGTCGGCGAACGCGACGGCGGTGCGAGGCTCGACGGCGAGCAGATCCTCGCGCGGGGCCCGGGCTACGGGCTCGAGCTGGTCGGCCTCGAGGCGGCGAAGCCCGAGCTGATCCTGCCGATCGTCGCCGGGTTGCGGGGCAAGGCCTATCGCTGCCGCGGCGTCGGCTCGCTCGCGATCACGATCAGCTACGTCGCCGCGGGCCGCTTCGACGGCATGCTCAGCGCCCGCCCCTCGCGCTCGGTCGACGTCGCCGCGGCCCAGCTGATCGCGCGCGAGGCCGGCGCGAGCGTCAAGTTCGGCGAGCTGACGCCGGCCGAGGTCGATCTCGGCCTCGACGCCCGCTTCCCGATCGCCGCGGCGCTCGACGAGGAGATGCTCGCGACCCTGCTCGAGATTCAGCGCGACGCGGCCGCGACCCAGGAGCCGGCATGAGCGGCGTCGTCGACTGGGGCCTCGGCGAGCGCGTGGCCGCGGCGGTGATCGCCGGCCTCCCGCGGCTGTCGGCCGACGACGGGGGCCGCCGGCGGACGGCTACTCGGCCGCCGAGGTCGAGCGCGCCTGCGCCGAGGCGATCGAGACCGCCGCCGACTACGCGGGCCTCGGCGCCGTGGCCGAGCCGCCGACCGCCGAGCTGATCGACCGCCGGGCGTGGGCCGCGAACGCGCTCGCCACCCTCGCCGACGCCGCGGCACCGCTCGAGCGGAGGATCGCCGCCGACCTCGCGCTTCCCGGACCCCTCGGCGCGCTCGCGCGGCGTGGGCTCGGGGCCGCCGTCGGCACCGAGGCCGGGCTCGCCGCCGGCTATGCCGCGAAGCGGGTGCTCGGCCAGTACGACGTCGCCCTGTTCGGGCGCCCGCGCCCGGCGCGGCTGCTGTTCGTGGCGCCGAACCTGGACGCCGCGAGACGCAACCTCGACGCCGATCGCGAGCTCTTCCTGCGCTGGGTGGCCCTGCACGAGACGACGCACGTGATCCAGTTCGAGCGCGTCGAGTGGCTGGCGCCCCACCTGCGCGCGCTCGCCGGCGAGCTGATCGCCGGCGCCGCGGCCGGGCATCGACGCGACCGGCCTCGCGGCGATCGGCCGGCGGCTGCTGCGCGACCCCCGCGAGCTCGTCCGGGCGCTGCTGCGCGGCGAGCTCGCCCGGACCCTCGCCGACCCGCCTCGGCGCCGGCTGCTCGACCGCCTGCAGGCGACGATGTCGGTGATCGAGGGGCACGCCGAGCACGTGATGGACGCCTGCGCCGCCGACCACGGCCCGGAGCTGGCCGAGCTTCGCCGGCGCCTCGAGGAGCGCCGGGCGCGCCGCGGCGGGCTCGGCGACCTGATCGCACGGCTGCTCGGCATGGACCTGAAGCTGCGTCAGTACGAGGCCGGGAAGGCGTTCTGCGACGCGGTCGTCGACGAGGCGGGCACCGACGCGCTGCGCATCGTCTGGCGCTCGGCCGCCGACCTTCCGGATCTCGCCGAGCTCGAGGCGCCACGACGCTGGCTCGAGCGGGTCGCCGCCGTGCCCGCCTGAGACATGCCCAGGCAGGCCGTGTAACCCGACGCGACGCCCAGGGTACAAACAGGTGTTCGCTTTGCTAAGCTGAACATCGTTAGAAGTAAGGAAGTTAGAAACAAACAACGAACCCGAAGGGGTTGACCGACACAATGGCCACCGCCAACAGCACTTCCAAGAGCACCAAGAGCAAGCCCCGGACCGCGACGGCGCCGAACAGCGACACCTCGCAGGTCAAGGAGGGCGTCACCAAGGCCCGCCACGGCGCCGTCTCGATCGCCGTCACGGCGGCCGAGCGCGCGGTCGACGTTCCCGTCGGCGCCGCGCTGACGATCCGCGACCGCGTCGAGGACGCGATCGAGCCCTGGACCAGCGAGACCACCCGCGAGCGGGAGCTGAAGAGCCTCCGCACGCAGGTCACCCGCGAGCTCAACAGGTTCGAGCGTCGCGGCGGCCAGGCCCGTCGCCAGGCGAACCAGCGCGTCCGCTCCACCCGCAACCGGGTCGAGCGCGAGGTGAAGAGCCGCCGGCGCGAGGTCGAGAAGGCCGTGAAGGCGAATCGCCGCGAGGTCGAGAAGGCGGTCAAGCAGAACCGCACCAAGGCCGAGCAGCAGCTGAAGAAGGCCCGCACCGCCGTTCAGGAGCGGGTCCCGGCGCGCGCCGCGTAGCCAGCGCTTAGCCCGGACCGCCGCACGAGGTTGGCGGCGCGTCCGGAGAAGCTGTCCGCATCCATCTCTCGCGGGCAGAACAGCAACCTCTCCTCCGCGATCGACCGGCACCGTTGCCGGTCGATCGCTTTCTCGGGCTCCCCTGTCAGACTGAGTCGATGGCCCTGCCGACCAAGGACCAGGTGACCGAGGCGCTGCGCGCCGTGATCGATCCCGAGCTGCGGCGCTCGATCGTCGACCTGGGCATGGTGCGCTCGATCGAGGTCCGCGAGTCGGGCAAGGTCGAGGTGGTCGTCTCGCTGACCACGCCGGGCTGCCCGATCCGCAGCCACTTCCAGCAGGCCGTCGCCGCGAACGTCGCCGCGCTCGACGGGGTGACCGAGGTCGGCGTCGGCTTCGACGTGCTCTCGGACTCCGAGAAGGCGAACCTCCAGCAGGCGCTCGGCCGCCCCGGCGGCCTGCCCGAGGGCGCGCTGGCGGCGGTCAAGAACGTGATCTGCATCGCCTCCGGCAAGGGCGGCGTCGGCAAGTCGACGATGACCGCCAACCTGGCCGCGGCGCTGCAGGCCGAGGGCCACTCGGCCGGCGCGCTCGACGCCGACGTCTACGGCTACTCGATCCCGCGCATGCTCGGCGTCGACAGCAAGCCCGACGTCAACGGCGAGCGCAAGATCATCCCGCCGCTCGGGCCCGCCGGGATCAAGGTGATGTCGATCGGCTTCTTCCTCGAGCGCAACGCCGCGGTCGTCTGGCGCGGGCCGATGCTCCACAAGGCGATCCAGCAGTTCCTCGAGGACGTCGCCTGGGGCGAGCTCGACTACCTGTTGCTCGACCTGCCGCCGGGCACCGGTGACGTCTCGATGACGCTCGCCCAGCTGCTTCCGCAGGCCCGCGTGCTCGTCGTCACCACGCCCCAGCCCGCCGCCCAGTCGGTCGCCAGGCGCGCCGCCGACATGGCGGCCAAGGTCGACCTCGAGCTGCTCGGGGTGATCGAGAACATGTCCGGGTTCACGACCCCGGACGGCCAGCGGTTCACGATCTTCGGCGAGGGCGGCGGCCAGCTGCTCGCCGACGAGCTCGACGTGCCCCTGCTCGGCAAGGTGCCGCTCTCCGAGGAGCTGCGCGAGCACGCCGACACGGGCACGCCGCTGGTCCTCGCCGATCCCGACGCGCCGGCGTCGGTGGCGATCCGCCAGGCGGCACGCGGGATCGTCGCGATGACGCCCCAGGCGCTGCCGGTGATGCAGGCCGAGACACCGACTGCGCCCGCGCCGGGGCCGATCTGCGGCACCGAGCTCCCGGTCGTCCAGGTCCAGGGCTAAGAGCGCCCAGTGCGCGAGGAGCACCGCGAGCTCAACCGCCGCTGGTGGGACGAGCGGGTCCCGATCCACACCGCCAGCGACTTCTACGACGTCGAGGCGTTCAGGTCGGGGGCGAGCAGCCTGCAGCCGTTCGAGCTCGAGGAGGTCGGCGACGTCGCCGGCAAGCGCCTCGTCCACCTCCAGTGCCACTTCGGCCTCGACACGCTCTCGTGGGCGCGGCTCGGGGCCTCGGTGGTCGGGCTCGACTTCTCCGAGCCGGCGGTCGCGGCCGCGAACGCGCTCGCCGCGGAGACCGGCCTCGACGGGCGGTTCGTCCAATCCGACGTCTACGACGCCGTGCACGCGCTCGGCGGTGAGCGCTTCGACATCGTCTACACCGGCCTCGGAGCGCTCAACTGGCTGCCGGACCTACGGCGATGGTCAGCGGTGGTCGGCTCGCTGCTCGCCGAGGGCGGCTTCCTCTACCTGGCGGAGTTCCACCCGTTCGCGGACGTGTTCGCCGACGAGGACCTGACCGTCGAATACGACTACTTTCACGATCCAGCCGGGATCCGGCTCGAGGACGACGGCGGCACCTACGCGGACCTCACCGCCCGGACCTCGGTCAACGTCACCCACGAGTGGTCCCATCCGATCTCGGAGGTTCTCACCGCGGTGCTCGGCGCCGGCCTGCACCTCGAGCTCTTCCACGAGCACGACTACACGGTGTCCCCCCGCTGGCCGCATCTGGTCACCGACGACGGCCGCATCTTCCGCCAGCCCGAGGGCACGCCGCGGCTGCCGCTGATGTTCTCGTTGCGCGCCCGGCGCGCCTGAGCGCAGCTACTTGCCGGCGAAGTACTCGGCGTTGATCGGCGTGTACTTCTGCCACTCCTCCGGGAGCTGGTCCTCGGCAAAGCAGGCGTCGACCGGGCACGCCTCGACGCAGGCGTCGCAGTCGATGCACTCGTCGGGGTCGATGTAGAGCTGCTCGACGTTGTCGTAGTCGGGCTCGTCCGGGGTCGGGTGGATGCAGTCGACCGGGCACACCTCGACGCAGGAGTTGTCCTTCTGCCCGATGCACGGTTCGGCGATCACGTATGCCAAAGCTCGATGCCCTTCCTTCTTGTGGTCCCGGTGCGCTGCGTGCTGAGCGCTGCATTCTAGAGTCTGCGGGGATGATCCTGGTCACCGGCGCGACCGGAACCGTCGGACAGACACTGGTGCCGAAGCTGCTCGAGCGCGGCGACGACGTCCGGGTGCTGGTCCGCGATCCGCGCAAGCTCGGGCGGCTGCGGGTCGAGGTGCGGATCGCCCTCGGCGACCTGACCGAGCTCGCCGATCCGCGGGTCGTGCGCCAGGCACTGCGCGGCGTCGACACCGTGATCCACCTGGCGGCCTCGATCCGCGACCAGCCCCACGCCCGGGTCGAGGAGCTCAACGGCCTCGCGACCGCGCGCCTGCTGCGCGCCGCCGAGGCCGCCGGGGTCGACCGGTTCGTCTTCTTCTCGGCGATCGGGGCGACCGAGTTCCAGCGCACCCGCTTCTTTCGCGCCAAGGCGCTCGCCGAGCGCGCGGTGCTCTCCTCCGAGCTCGAGGCGACCGTGTTCGCGCCCTCGATCGTCTACGACCGCGACGACCCGTGGATGACGACGATGCGCCGCCTGACGCTGCTCCCGGTGATCCCGATCTCGGGCGAGGGCGAGGGCGCCTACCAGCCGATCTGGGCCGAGGACGTCGCCCGCTGCGTGCTCGCCGACCTCGGCGCCGGTGACGGCGGCGGATCGCGCAGGCTGGAGCTGGCCGGCCCGGAAACGCTCACCTACGACCAGATCGCGCGCCTGATCGCCCGCTCCGCCGGTCGCGACCGCCCGCTGGTCCACGTCCCGCTCGGGCTCGTGCACTACGGCCTCGCGGGGCTGCGGCGCGTGGTCGGCGACGCCGTGTTCGCGACCTGGGAGGAGGCCGAGCTGATGGAGGTGCCGATGGTCTCCGAGCGCGGGACCGCGGACGCCGAGGCGCTCGGGGTCAGCCCGCGGGCGATGGGCGAGGTGCTCGGGGGGTGATCGACGGCTCGGGCGCACCGGATGACGCGACCCTCGTGGACGGTGGCTCGCGGGCAGCGCGCGCCGCACGCGTAGTCAAGAGCATCGCTCTCTGGCTCGGAGAGGCGAGCACCTACGGCAGGCTGTGGACGGGACTGGCGTTGCTGATTCGATTCGTCTCACCGGAGCGAGGACCGGTAATCGCCCGAACGACGCTGAAGGCGGTGCTCGCCGCGTGGATCACATCGCATGCGGTCGTCAAGCCGCTCGTGGACCGGACCCGGCCTGCCGACCGCGAAGAGACCGGTCCGGGTTCGGGTGCCGACGAAGACTCGAGCTCGTTTCCCTCGAGCCACACCGCCACGGGCGCGGCCTTCGCCGTTTCCGCCTATCGCTGCGACCGGATCGTTGGCCTTGCGATGACGCCGGTGGCCGGCCTCGTCGGCTACTCGCGCGTGCTCACCGATGCGCACCACACCAGCGACGTCCTGGCCGGCGGCGCGATCGGCGCCGTGGTCGGCTTCTACGTCGGCGGGGCGCGCTAGACACCGGCGCCCCCGCGGCCCATCGCTCACCCAGTGTCTCGGCCAGCGGCCGCCGAGAGGCAGGTTGACCCACGTATTCGGGGCAGACCTGCCTCTCGAGGCGCGGTGACCGAACGCGAAGAGGCCCGAGCCTTGCGGCCCGGGCCTCCCGAAGTCGCCTCCTCGCGGAGGCACTCGCCTGTCGGCGAGAACGGTAGGGCAGCTGCCCTACATCATCCCGCCCATGTCCGGCATGCCGCCGGGCATCGCACCGGCGCCCTCCTTCTCGGGCGGCTCGGCGACGATCGCCTCGGTCGTGAGGATGTTCTTGGCGATCGAGGCCGCGTTCTGCAGCGCCGAGCGCGTGACCATCGTCGGATCGATGACCCCGGCCTTGATCAGGTCGCCGTAGTCACCGGTCTCCGCGTCCAGACCCTCGCCCGCCTTCAGGCCCTGGATCTTGTTGACCACGACCGAGCCCTCGAGCCCGGAGTTGGTGGCAATCTGGCGGATCGGCTCCTCGAGCGAGCGGCGGATGATCTCCGCGCCCGTGGCCTCGTCGGCCTCGAGGTCCTTCGAGTCGATCGCGCCGACCGCGTTCAGCAGCGCGACGCCACCGCCCGGGACGATGCCCTCCTCGAGCGCCGCCCGGGTCGCCTGCAGGGCGTCCTCGACCCGGTGCTTCTTCTCCTTCATCTCGGTCTCGGTGGCGGCGCCGACCTTGACCACGGCGACCCCGCCCGCGAGCTTTGCCAGGCGCTCCTGGAGCTTCTCGCGGTCGAAATCGGAGTCGGTGTTCTCGATCTCCTGACGGATCTGGTTGATCCGACCCTCGATCCCCGACTTCTCACCGGCACCGTCGATGATCGTCGTCGTGTCCTTGGAGACGACGACGCGACGGGCGTGCCCGAGCTGCGAGAGCTGCGTGTTCTCGAGCTTCAGGCCCATCTCCTCGGTGATCACCTCGCCTCCGCTGAGAATCGCGATGTCCTCGAGCATCCGCTTGCGGCGGTCGCCGAAGCCGGGCGCCTTGACCGCGACGCCGGTGAAGGTGCCGCGGAGCTTGTTCACGACCAGCGTCGCGAGGCTCTCGCCTTCGACGTCCTCGGCGATCAGTACCAGCGGCTTGCCGGACTGCATCGTCTGCTCGAGCACCGGCAGGATGTCGCGGACCGAGCCGATCTTCTGGTTCGCGATCAGGATGTACGGGTCCTCGAGCACCGCCTCCATCCGGTCCTGGTCGGTGATCATGTAGGGCGAGATGTAGCCCTTGTCGAACTGCATCCCCTCGGTGAACTCGAGCTCCATCCCGAAGGTCTGGCCCTCCTCCACGTTGACGACGCCGTCCTTGCCGACCTTCTCGATCGCGTCGGCGATCACGTTGCCGATCTCCTCGTCGGCAGCCGAGATCGCGGCGACGCGGGCGATCTGCTCCTTGCCACCGACCTCCTTCGACTGCTTGTCGCGCAGGTCGTCGACGACCTGATCGACGGCCTTCTCGATCCCGCGGCGCAGGGCCAGCGGGTTGGCGCCGGCGGCCACGTTCTTGAGCCCGTGGCGGACGATCGTCTGCGCCAGCAGGGTCGCGGTCGTCGTGCCGTCACCGGCGACGTCGTTGGTCGCCGTGGCGACCTCGCGGACGAGCTGGGCGCCCTGGTTGGCGAACACGTCCTCGATCTCGATCTCGCGGGCGATCGTCACCCCGTCGTTGGTGATCGTCGGCGCGCCGAACTTCTTGTCGAGGACCACGTAGCGGCCCTTGGGGCCGAGCGTGACCTTGACCGCGTTGGCGACCGCGTCGACGCCTTCCTGCAGCGCAGCCCGGGCCTCCGCGTCGTACTTGAGCTCCTTGTGAGCCATGTTTCAGTTCCTCCTGTGGTTCTAAGTAGTGGGGGTCAGACGACCTTGGCCAGGACGTCGGACTCGCGCAGCACGAGCAGGTCATCACCGTCGACCTTGATCTCGGTGCCGCCGTACTTGCTGTAGAGGACCTCGTCGCCTTCGGCGACGTCGAGTGGGATCCGCTTCTCGCCGTCCTCGTCCCAAGCGCCGTCGCCAACCGCGACGACCGTGCCCTTCTGGGGCTTCTCCTTGGCGGTGTCGGGAAGGACGAGCCCGCTCGCGGTCGTCTCCTCCTCCTCGATGGCCTTGACGATCAGCCGATCGCCGAGGGGCTTCAGATTCATTCCTGGTTACCTCCGGGTAGTGGATTCTGGGAAGTCTCGCTTGGCACTCTATATCTGAGAGTGCCAGAGCCGCGACCGCGGAGTGTAGCGGACCCCCGCCGGCCGTCAAGTATCTAAGCCGTGAAGACTTAGATCGAAGGGCGAAGCGGTCCGACTCAGTCCGACGCCAGCAGCCGGCAGCCGAGCAGCCCGGCGATCCCGGTGCCGCCGTTTCGCATCACCCAGTTGTGGTTCCACTCGAACGCCGGGCGCAGGAGCGGCGCCATCGCGTTCATCCAGCGCTTGGACGTGTGCACGTTCCACTCATAGAGCACCGCGGTGACCCCGTCCTGCTCGAACAGCCGCCAGCGGCCCCGGCCGCTGAGCTCGCCGAACGCATCGGCCTCGATCAGTCGCGGCCGCTCGACCGTGACGGTCCTCGCCTCGAAGACGAGGTCGTACGGCAGCCGCGAGCGCCAGGTCAGCCGCGAGTGCGAGCCGACGCCGGTCTCGTCGCCGGGCTCGAGCTCGACCACGTCCTCGACCCCCCGCCACCACTCAGGCCACGCCTCCTGGTCGTAGATCGCGTCCCAGACCGGCGCGCGCCGCGATTCGAGCAGCCAGGTGGTCAGGAAGTGGTACTCGATCGCCACGGCACCTAAGCACTCATCTAGTTGCGGGAGGGCGGCTCGCCGTTGCCGAACCCCGGCGGCGGCTCGTGCACGCGCGAGAAGCGGACCACGGTCACGGTCTCGTCGAGATCGATCTCGCGGCCGTAGATCTGGCGCATGAAGTGAAGCGTCTCGTCGACGCGGCGAAACTCCGGGTTGTCGTGCTCGATGTCGCGGGGCGAGAGCTCGCGGGCCTTCTTCACCTCGACGTCGTCGATCACCGCGGTGAAGATCTTCTCCCGCGGGCTGTGCTGATGGCCCACCGTGACCCACAGCAGCTGGCCGCGCTCGTACTTGCGCGACTTGTCGCCCAGGCGGATCGTCGCCGTCTTGCGACCGCGCTTGAGCTGATCGACGAACGCCGCGGAGAAGAAGTTGAGCGCGTAGAAGCCGCGGGACATGACGGCGCCAGCCTAGTTCATCGCTCGCCGAAGCCCTCCCGGCCGACCAGGGGCACGAAGCGACACGGAGCGATCACCCGGCGCTCGTAGCCTCCCGCGGTCGCGGTGATCGCCGTCAGCATGTCGGCCCCCTGCTCGGTGACCGGCAGGACCATGCGCCCGTCGGGACCAAGCTGCTCGAGCAGGCTCGGGGGCGGCGCCGGGGCGGTCGCGTGAACCGCGATCGCGTCGAACGGCGCGCGATCGGGAACCCCCATGGTGCCGTCGCCGACCCGGACCTCGACCGTCGCCGCATCCTCGCCGCCCAGTTCGGCGAGTCTCTCGCGCGCCTCGGTGGCGAGCCCCTCGAAGCGCTCGACGCTGACCACCTCGGCGGCGAGCCGAGCGAGGATGGCGGTCGAGTAGCCCGAGCCGGTGCCGATCTCGAGCACCCGCTCGACCCCGGTGAGCTCGAGCGCCTCGCAGATCGCCGCCACCACCCAGGGCTGGGAGATCGTCTGCTGGTCGCCGATCGGCAGGGCCGAATCCGCGTACGCGCGGCGGCCGAGCCGCTCGGCGACGAAGCGCTCGCGCGGAACCTCGGCCATGGCCGCGAGCACGCGCTCGTCGGCGATCCCGCGCCGGCGGAGCTGGCGCTCCACCATCTTCGTTCGCTGACGCTCGAAATCGGTCAGACCACTAGTGGTACCTCACGCCAAGGGTCGCCGCAAATGGCCGTCCCAGGAGCCCTCTAGAAGATGTAGGCGCGCAACCGTCGAGGCTCCAGCACCGTCACTCGGCCGCGCCCGACCGCGACCACGCCGGCGCGCTCGAGCGTGGCGAGAAAGCGGCTGACGCTCTCCCGCGACGTGCCCGCGAGCTGGGCGAGGTCGGCTTGGGTCATGCGCACCGTGATCCCGCTGCGCTCGACGGGGATGGCCTCCTCGGCGATCAGCTGCGAGAGCACCCCCGCGACCCGGCTGGGAACGGTCTGAAACGACTGCCGCGCGACCCGCTCGTTGGTCTCTCGCAGGCGGCGGGTGATCGCGACGATCAGCTTCGCAGCGATGTCGCCGTGCGCGGCGATCACCCGGCGCACGTCCGACGCGGGCAGGCCGAGCAGCTCGGCGTCGGTGAGCGTCTCGACGCTGGCCGAGCGGGCGCCGCCGTCGAGCATCGCCAGCTCGCCGAAGATGTCGCCGGGACCGAGGGTCGCCAGCGCGATCGCGCGGCCGTCGGAGTGCTCGCGGGTGACGCGGAGGTCGCCCTCGCGGACGATGTAGCACGCGTCGGAGCTGTCGCCCTCGTGAAAGACGCGGACTCCCTTGGGATAGGAGCGCGGGATCGCCACCGTCGCGATCCGGTCGAGCTCGCTGCTCGAGAGCTCCGCGAACAGCGGTACACGCTTGAGCAGCTCTGCGGGCTCGCCACCCATGGCTGGATTATCGCGCTTTGCCGGACGCGGTTCGGTTGGGCAGGCCCCTAGGAAACGGCCGGCCCGCGAAGCACGGAGTCGCCGGAGTGACCCGGGTCGCCGTCGTCGGGCTCGCGTGAGACGTCGAAGTACTCATAGCCGGACGTGTCGACGGGCAGCTGGATCTCGACTTCCGCGTCGCCGCTTGCGCCCACCCGAAACGACCCCAGCGAGACCAGGCGGTCCTTCCTGCCGAGCAGCCAGACCTCGTAGAAGTCCCCCTCGCTGGCGCTCAGACCGCCGACGCTCAGTCGCGCCCGATCCTCGCCGTCCGCCTCGAGCGTCAGCTCGCCCCGCGCGGGCTGCGGGGTCGAGTCGAGGGGCGCCAGCACGATCGTCTCGGCGGCGGGGTTCTCGTCGCCGTCGAGGCCGATCCACAATCCGGCGACCACAGCGGCGCACGCGACGCCTGCGGCGATCGCGGCGCCCCACCGGCGCCGACTCCAGCGCGCCGGCGCGGCGGGCTCGGCGGCGCTCGCGACCGGGATCTCCGTGACGGGCAGCGTCAACGGTGGCGGCTCGGGGGGCTCCCAGGCCTCGTCCGGCAGGGCCTCGAGCCGCTGCACGACCGGCGTCATCGCCTCGACCTCCGCCCGTAGCTCGGGCTCGGCCGCGAGCCGCCGCTCGAAGCGCTCTCGCCCGGCCTCGTCCAGCTCGCCGAGCAGGTAGGCCGCGACGAGCTCCTCGCGATCTTGCCCCGGACCGCTCATTGCTGCTCGATCAGCACGCGTAGGCGGCCGAGGCCGCTCACCATCCGCGACTTCACGGTGCCCAGCGGGATCCCGGTGCGCTCGGCGATCTCGACCTGGGTCAGCTCGTCGTAGAACCGCAGGCGGAGGACCCGCGCCTCGTCGCCGGGCAGCTGGGCCAGGAGGCCGACGAAGTGCCAGTGCTCGATCAGCCGGTCCGCCTCGGCGTCGACGCGCGCCGCCCCGGGCTCGGAGGCGAGCGTGCCGGCGGGCTCGGGCACGCGGCGGCGCAAGTGGTCGATCGCCCGGCTGCGCGCGATCGTCATGATCCAGGTCAGCAGGCCGGCACGGTCGGGGTCGAACGTCGGAGCGCGTTGCCAGACCTCGAGAAAGACCTGTTGCTGCACGTCCTCCGCCGCCTGGGGATCGCGGAGCATCTTGACGAGGAAGCCGAAGCAGGCCGAGCCAAAGCGCTCGTGGACCTCGGCGAGCGCGCGGGGGTCGCGCGCGATCAGGCGCTCGACGAGATCGTCCCCGGCGGGGGCGGTCGGGTGTTCTGAGCTGCGCTCCGTCAGGGCGCCGCCAATCATGGCGCAGGCGGCGAGGCCGTCGTGTGCGATCTCGGTTGTCATCGCATTATCCGGTACGCGGTCGGGCCGGCTCGCGGATGAGCGACCAACAAACGCAACCGCCGGGGCGAGGTCGCCCGTATAGACCTCGAACCCATGACCTCAACCCCTAGGAGGCGTTGATGAACAAGACGCAAGCGTCACGCCGGGCACCGCTGGTGGCCTGGCTCGGCGGTCTCGCGGCGGCCGCGCTGGTCGCAGCCCTGATGGTCGCCGCATCCGCGCCCGCGGCGGCCAAGCTCGGCGGCAAGACGACCCTGGCACCGCAGGCGGCGACGTTCGAGGCGCTGGCGGCCGCCGGTGTGACCGTGGCGCCCTCGGGCGACGCGAGCGCCGGCAGCAAGGGCATCTCGTTCCCGATCACGGGCGGCAAGCTCAACCTCGAGAACCTCACCGGCAAGATCGAGCACTCGGGCGGCCTGACCCTCTCCGGCCATGGCGCGTCGCTGACCGTGGAGGACTTCGTCGTCAAGGTCGGGTCCAAGAGCGTGATCCGCGCGAGCGTCGCCGGCGGCGGCAAGGTGCGGCTCGCCGACCTCGATCTCGACAAGGCCAAGGTCAGGCAGAACGGCGGCAAGGTCGTGATCTCGAACGTCAAGGTCCTGCTGGCGAAGCGGGCCGCTGCCGCGCTGTCGGCGACGTTCGGGCTGCCGGACCTCACCGGCGCCGACCTCGGCAAGGCGACGGTCAAGGCAAAGCCCTAGCCCAGCGTGTACCGAGGCGGATCGGGGCGTCGAGCACGGCGCGCCGATCCGCTCGGGCGCCCTACGGCTGGCACCGTGGGCACCAGTAGGCAGTGCGGTTGTCGTCGCCCTGCCCGCGAGACTCGACCCGACCGCCGCATGCCGGGCAGCCGCTGCGCTCGGCGCGGTAGATCGAGCGCGGGCGCCGGCCCTTGGCGATCGAGGCGCGCATGATCCGCTCGCTCTCGGCGACGACCAGCTCGAGCTCGGCATCGGAAAGCTCGTCGACGCAGCGCCAGGGGCTGATTCGCGCTCCGAAGCAGGCCTCCACCCTGATCGCGTTCCCGAGTCCGGCGATGACCCGCTGGTCGAGCAGGGCCACGCCGAGCTCGCGACCGGCGCCGAGCTCGCGCAGACGGGCGGCCGCGTCGGCGAGGTCGAACCCAGGGCGGAGCGGGTCCGGCCCGAGCTGGGCCAGCACGGGGTCGTTGCGCGCTCGCGATTCGCTCACCAGGCGCAGGACCTTGCCGCCGTTCTGGGCGGCGATCGCCCGTCCCGACGCGAGTCGCAGCCACGGGCGCCCGTAGGGCAGCCGGCCGTCGGCGGCGATCCACCAGCGCCCGTTCATCCCCAGGTGGCTGTGGACCACGAGGCCGTCAGAAACGTGAACGAGCAGGTGCTTGCCGTGGGCCTCGGCGCGACCGAAGGTGCGGCCCTCGAGCTCGGCGGCGCGCGCATGAAGCGGCGAGCGCGGATTCGGTGCGTCCGCCAGCTCGAGCTTGCGGCCGCCCAACGCCGCGTTCATCCGCCGCGCGGCGCGGTGGATCGTGTCTCCCTCCGGCACGCCGCGGCTCGGCTCAGCCCGCCGCCGCCACCAGCTTGCGCGGCTGGCGCGAGAACCCGGCGGCGATGATCTGCTCCTCGAGCCCCGAGCCGATCACCGGCTCCCCGTCGACGCGCTCGATCCCGAGCTTCGGAATCAGCTTCTCGCGGGCGGCCTCGGCGAGCCGAGCGATCGCCTCGACCAGCGACTCGCCGTCGAGCTCGACCAGCCTGACGATGCCCTTGCCGCCCCGCTCGACGTAGACGATCGGGTTGCCGTCGCGAAGCAGCACGTACGCGCCGGGTGTCCGCGCCGGCCTGCGGCCCTCGGCTCGCTTCGGCCACCGCAGAGCGGCGCCGTAGGGCTGTGCCGGGTCGGTCGCGGCGAGGATCAGGTAATCGTTCTCCCGGTGCGGTAGGCCGCGCAGGCGCTCGACCGCACCGGCGAGCGCGAACTGGGCGCCGCCCAGGCCCTCGACGAAGTAGCCACGGCGGGCGGTGCCGAGCATCTCCAGGTTCGAGAGCTCGCCGTAGAGGCTCGAGAAGCCGCCCGGCACGCCCTCGGCCAGCACCGTTTCGCGGGTGACGATCCCGTAGCGCTCCAGCATCAGCTCGGCCTGGGCGCGCACCCGCGGGCCCTCGGCCGGGGCGTTGCGAAACAGCGTCTCGGTCAGCGACCAGCGCCCGACGATCGCCTCCTGCGCCGGGTTGCGCCGGGAGGCGAAGCGGCGCGCGGGCCGCCGCTCGCGGCCGACCGCGGCGAGCCGGCGAGCGCGCAGGGGCGCGAAGGCATCGTTGGTGACCTCGCCGGCCCAGGCCAGGTCCCAGAGCGCCGCGTGCAACTCCTCGCGTTCATGCTCGAGCTCGGTCACGAGGTCGAGCCAGAACGACGGGGTCGCGTCGAGCCGCTCGCGAATCGCGTCGTGGACCTCGCCCTCCGGGCGGTCGAGCTTCGCGTTCGAGGGCGGCGGGCCCGCGAGGTGGACGTCCTCGCGGAAGTAGAGGGCGACCCGCCCGGTTCGCGCCAGCGGGCCGGCGCCGATCCAGACGATCTCGCCGCTAGTCGTGAGCTGGTCGAGCCAGGTCGGGCTGTACGCGCCGAGGCGGCGCGGCAGCACGTCTTGCTCCCAGACCTCCGGTGTCAGCGCCACCCCCTGGAGCGGGATCAGCGCCTCGCGCAGGCGGTCCGGGCCGGCGCCGGCCGGCCGGTGCGCGTCGACGTTCTGCCACGCGGGCAGGAAGCGGGCCAGCTCGGCGGGATCGACGGCCTCGGCCTCCTGGCGCAGCGCCGCCACGCTCGCCCGCCGGACCCGGCGCAGGACGTCCGCGTCGCACCACTCGCGCTCCGAACCGCCCGGCAGCAGCTCGCCGCGGACCAGCTCGCCCGATCGCTCGAGCTGCTTCAGGGCGGGGGTCACGTCGATGCCGAAGCGGCGGTTGATCTGCGCCGTCGGAAACGGACCATGGGTTCGCGCGTAGCGGCGCGCGATCGCCGCCATCGCATCCTCGACCGGCTCGAGGTAGGACTCGGGCAGCCCTCCGGGCGGCGGCACCCCGAGCCCGTCGCGGTAGAGGCCGGCGTCCTCGGCGGCGATCCAGCGCTCCTCCCCGGCGACTCGCACGGCCACCGCCCGGCGCTCCTTCTCCAGCTTGGCGAGCATCGAGGTGGCCGAGAACCCCTCCGCGGTCCGCTCCTCGAGCTCGGTCGCCGAGAGCTCTCCCAGCCGCCGGAGCACCTGTTGCAGCGCGTCACGATCCTTGGCCAGAACGTCGGGATGGAGCAGCTGAAGCGAGCGCTCGACCTCGTCGAGCGCCTCCGGGTCGATCAGCTCGCGCAGCTCGTCGGCGCCGAGCAGCTCCGAGAGCAGGTCGCGGTCGAGCGCCAGCGCCGCCGCTCGCCGCTCCGCGTTCGGCGTGTCGCCCTCGTACATGTAGGTGGCGACGTAGTCGAACAGCAGCGAGGACGCGAAGGGCGAGGCGGTCTGCGTCTCGACCTCGACCAGGGTGATCTTGCGCGAGTGCAGGTCGCGCAGCAGCTCGACCAGCGCCGGCAGGTCGAGCACATCGCGCAGGCACTCGCGGTAGGTCTCGAGGATCACCGGGAAGCGAGGGAAGTCCTTGGCCACCTCGAGCAGGCTCTGCGACTTCAGCCGCTGCTGCCAGAGCGGCGTCCGCTTGCCCGGATACGCGCGCGGGATCAGCAGGCTGCGGGCGGCGTTCTCGCGGAAGCGGGCGCCGAACAACGCGGAACCGCCGAGCTCGCGCACGACCAGGTCCTCGATCTCGTCGGGCTCGAGCAGCACCAGGTCGGCGTCGGGCGGCTCGTCCGCGTCGGGGAGGTGGACGACGATCCCGTCGTCGGACCAGATCGCGTCCGCCTCGAGGTCGAGTTCGTCGCGGATCCGCGCCGACAGGGCCAGCCCCCAGGCGGCGTGCACGCGGCCACCGAAGGGCGAGAGCACGCACAGCCGCCAGTCGCCGATCTCGTCGCGGAACTTCTCCACGACCAGCGTCTCGTCTGAGGGCACGACCCGGGTCGCGGCCTGCTGCTCGCGCAGGTAGGCGACCAGGTTCCCGGCCGCTCGCCGGTCGAGGTCGTACTCGGCCGCGAGGGCATCTGGCTCCTGGCCAACGGCCTCGCGCGCGAAGGCGCCGATCGCCCGTCCGAGCTCCGGCGGGCGCCCGACCCCGTCGCCGCGCCAGAACGGCACCGCACCCGGCACCCCCGGCGCCGGGACCACGATGACGCGGTCGCGGGTGATGTCCTGGATCCGCCAAGTGGTGGCGCCGAGCAGGAAGGTCTGACCCGGGCGCGCCTCGTAGACCATCTCCTCGTCGAGCTCGCCGACCCGGCGGCCGTCGGGCAGGTGGACGCCGTAGAGGCCGCGATCGGGGATCGTGCCGGCGTTGGTGACCGCGAGCTGGCGCGCGCCCTTGCGGCCACGAACCGTGCCCGCGGTGCGGTCCCAGACCAACCGCGGCCGCAACTCGGCGAACTTCTCCGACGGATAGCGCCCGTCGAGCATGTCGAGGACGTTCTCGAGCTGCTCGCGCGAGAGCTCGGAGAACGGCTCGCTGGCGGTCACCACCCGCTCGACCTCGTCCACCTGCCACTCTTCGTCGGCGACCATCGAAACCAGGTGCTGGGCGAGCACGTCGAGCGGGTTGCGGGGGATCACCGTCTCCTCGATCGCGCCGTCGCGCATGCGCTTGGCGACCACGGTGCACTCGAGCAGATCGGCGCGGAACTTGGGGAAGATGCGCCCCTTCGAGACCTCGTTGAGCTGGTGGCCCGCGCGGCCGACCCGCTGTAGGCCCCTCGAGACGGACTTCGGCGACTCGACCTGGATCACCAGGTCGAGCGCGCCCATGTCGATCCCGAGCTCGAGCGAGGAGGTCGCGACCAGGCACGGGAGCTTGCCCGACTTGAGCAGCTCCTCGACCACCACGCGCTCCTCGTGAGCGAGCGAGCCGTGGTGGGCCCGGGCGATCTCCTCGAAATCCTCGTTGCTCGTTGCTCGTTGCTCGTTGCTCGGTTCGCTGCCGGCGTGCTCGGTCGCCGGGAGCTCCTCGTGGGGGACTTCGTTGTGGAGCTCGTTGAGACGCTTGGCGAGGCGTTCGGCGCCGCGGCGGTTGTTGACGAAGATGATGGTCGAGGTGTGCTCTCGGACCAGCCGCAGCAGCTCGGGGTAGATGGCCGGCCAGATCGAGCGCGGGTTGGAGGCCGGGTCGAGCGAGGCCTCGATCGGGCCTGGGTCGATGCGGTCGGGGGAAAGGTCCGGCATCACCTGGCCGTCGCCGGCGGTGGGGGCAGCGAGACCGGGCTCCGACATGTCCTCTACCGGGACGACGATCTCGAGGTCGAGGTCCTTGCGAGTGCCGGCGTTGACGATCTCGCACTCGCGCTTGGGGCCGACGAGAAACTGCGCAATTCGCTCCAGGGGGCGCTGGGTCGCCGAGAGGCCGATCCGCTGCGGGTCCGGGTCACCCTCGGCGGTCACCAGCCGGGAGAGCCGCTCGAGCGTCAGCGCCAGGTGGGCGCCGCGTTTGGACTGGGCTACGGCGTGGATCTCGTCGACGATCACCGCCTCGACCCCGGTGAGGATCTCGCGCACCTGCGAGGTGATCATCAGATAGAGCGACTCGGGTGTCGTGATCAGGATGTCGGGCGGCGTGCGCCGCATCGCCTGGCGCTCCTTCTGCGGCGTGTCCCCGGTCCGCAGCCCGACCGCGACCTCGGCGCCGATCCCCTGCAGCGGCGCCCTCAGGTTGCGCTCGACGTCGTAGGACAGCGCCTTGAGCGGCGAGACGTAGACGATCCTGGTCCCGGTTCCGAGCTCCTCGGGACGCCTGGCCAGCGAGTCGATCCCCCAGAGGAACGCGCTCAGCGTCTTGCCGGAGCCGGTCGGTGCGCAGATCAGCGTGTTGGCCCCGGAGGCGATCTTCGGCCACCCGGCGGCCTGCGCCGGGGTGGGCGCCTCGAACGAGGACTCGAACCAGCGCCTGGTGCGCTCGCTGAAGCCCTCGAAGGTGTTGGATTTCGCTGTCGCGTTCGCCACGGTGCTCAACCGATTGATCTTACGGATCGCGCGGACGGCGATACTGGGACCATGCGCGATCGCGAGCCACAGGTCCGGGCCGTGTACGAGGCGTTCAACCGCGGCGATTTCGACGCCGTGGCCGAGCTCGTCTCTGCGCGGTTCGAGTGGTCCCCGAACCCGGGTGAGCCGGACACCGCTGTCCGGCACGGGACCAGCGGCGCGATGGCGCGGGTGCGCGACGTGATCGGGGCCTTCGACGATTTTCACACCGAGGTCGAGGAGGTCCGGACGGTCGGCGAGCGATTGGTCGTGGCCGTCCGCCACAGCGCCACCCCTGCCGGCGCCAGCGGTGGCGTTGAGCGCCGCGAAGCCCATCTCTGGACCTTCGATGGCGACCTCGCCGTGGCGCTGCAGGAGTACCCGACGCTCGAGGCCGCCGTCGAGGCGGCCGGCGCGCAGTGAGGCGTAGCCGAACCCCGCCGCTGTTGAGGCGGCTTCAGTGAGCGGGCTCCCTTCCGATCGCGTCCGCGAGGGCATCGAGGCCTACAACGCCGGCGACTTCGAGCGCGTCCTGGACACCGTGGCCGAGGACGTCACATGGAAGCGCGTCGACGGCCTTCCCGACGAGGGCGGGACGATCCACGGGCGCGAGGCCGTGAGGGAGCTCTTTCGCCCGGAGGCTTGGGCGCGCCAGCGCCTCGAGCCACTCGAGATCGTCGAGGAGGGCGGCACCGTGCTCGTCCATGGCCGCTTTCATGCCCAGGGCGCCGGCAGCGGGATCGAGCTCCACGTCGACACCTACGTCGTCTACCGCTTCGGCGACGACGGGCTCGCCCACACGGTCGAGAACTGGCGCGACCGCGAGGACGCCGAGCGCTCCTCGGGCCTGCGGCTCAGCTAGGTCAGAACGGGAGCGAGTCGCGGACCTCGGCCAGCTTCGGCGCGCCCGCGTCGCGCTCCGAGACCTGCGGCTCGGCGAGCGGCCACTCGACGGCGACGTCGGGATCGTCCCAGGCGATCCCGGCCTCGGTCTCGGGGTCGTAGTAGCTCGAGACCTTGTAGTGGACGTCGGCGAGCTCGGAGAGCACGCAGAAGCCGTGCGCGAAACCGACCGGCACGAAGAGCTGGCGGTGCGCGACGTCGTCGAGCTCGTATCCCTCCCACTGCACCGTAGGTCGGCGAGCCGCGGCGCAGGTCGACGGCCACGTCCCAGATCCGCCCGCGCACGCAACGGACCAGCTTCGCCTGGCCCGGCTGAGTCTGGAAGTGCAGACCGCGCAGGATCCCGCCGCGCGAGCGCGAGTGGTTGTCCTGGACGAACTCGACCTCGACGCCGGCCTCCGCCCAGGCCATGGCGTTGAAGCTCTCCAGCAGGAAGCCGCGCTCGTCGCCGTGCACCACCGGCTCCAGCGCGACGAGGCCGTCGAGCTTCGTCTCCAGCCGCACCGGCATCAGCCCAGGGCCGACCCGTACTGGCGCTGGTAGTACTCGCGGTACTCGCCCGAGCGGATCGGCTTCCACCACCACTCGTTCTCGCGATACCACTCGACCGTGCGCTCGATCCCGGCGTCGAAGTCCACCGCCGCCTTCCAGCCCAGCGCCTCGGTCTTCGCCGACGCCAGCGAGTAGCGCCGGTCGTGACCGAGCCGGTCGTCGACGTATGAGATCAGGGACTCGTCGCGCCCGGTGAGCTCGAGGATCCGCTTGACCACCTCGATGTTGGGGAGCTCGTCCGGGCCGCCGACGTTGTAGACCTCGCCCGGCTCGCCGAACTCGAGCACGGTGTCGATCGCGCTCGCGAAGTCCGAGACCCAGAGCCAGTTGCGGACCTGCATGCCGTCGCCGTAGACCGGCAGCGGGTCGCCGGCGAGGGCGTTGAGGACGCAGAGCGGGATCAGCTTCTCGGGGTACTGGCGCGGGCCGTAGTTGTTCGAGGCGCGCACGATCAGGGCCTCGGAGCCGTAGGTGTTGCGGTAGGCGCCGACCATCATGTCGCCGCCGGCCTTCGAGGCCGAGTACGGCGACGAGGGGTCGATCGGCGAGCTCTCCGTGAACGAGCCCTCGTCGATCGAGCCGTAGACCTCGTCGGTCGAGATCTGCAGGTGTCTGATGCCGGCCTCACGGGCGGCCTCGAGCAGCACGTAGGTGCCGAAGACATCGGTCTGGATGAACTCCCCGGGAGCCTCGATCGAGCGGTCGACGTGGGTCTCGGCCGCGAAGTTGACGATCGCCTCGCAGCCGTCGAGCGCCGCCCTGACCGCCTCGGCGTCGGCGATGTCGGCGGTCACCAGCTCCAGCCTCGCCTGATCCAGCCTCTCCAGGTTCTCGACCCGGCCGGCGTAGGTGAGCTTGTCGAGCACCCGGACCGAGAACTCCGGGTGAGTGTCGAGGCGGTGGCGGACGTAGGCCGAGCCGATGAAGCCGGCGCCGCCGGTGACGAGCACGTTCACGCTGCGGTCCTCGCCTCGCGCGCCGTCAGGTACTCCGCCAGCCCCTGATGCCAGTCCGGAAGCGTGATCGGGTCGGGGCGCTCGGAGACCAGCAGCGAGAACGGCGGGCGGGGCGCGGGCCGGGCGAGCATCTCGGTGGTCCCCGCCATCACGCGGCACTCGACCCCCGCCTGGTCGAAGATCTCCTGCGCGTACTCGAACCACGAGCAGCGCCCGGAGGCGGCGACGTGGTGGATCCCGTACTCGTCGCCCTCGATCAGCAGCGCCAGCGCCTGGGCGAGGTGCGGGGTGTAGGTCGGGCTGGCGATCTGGTCGGAGACGACGATCACCTCCGGCTGCTCGCCGCCGACCCGGAGCATCGTCTCGACGAAGTTCGGCCCGCCGGCGCCGAACAACCACGAGGTGCGGGCGATGAAGTGGCGCGGGTTCGCGGTCTGGGTCGAGGTCTCGCCCGCCTGCTTCGAGCGCCCGTAGGCGGAGATCGCCCCGGGCATGTCGGACTCGACGTACGGCGATCCCTTGGTGCCGTCGAAGACGTAGTCGCTGGAGACGTAGACGACGCTCGCTCCGTGCGCGGCCGCGGTCGCCGCGACGATTCCCGCGGCGGTGTCGTTGACCCGCATCGCGCCGCGCTCGTCGGCCTCGGCGCCGTCGACGTCGGTCCAGGCGGCGCAGTTGATCACCGTCTCGGGCTCAAGCTCGGCGATCGCGTCCTCGACCGCTGGAGCATCGGTGATGTCGAGGTCCGCCCGGGCGAGGCCGATCGGGTCGTGCCCGCGAGCGCTCAGCGCATCCAGCAGGTCGCCTCCCAGCATCCCGGCGGCCCCGGTGACGAGCACCCTCACGGGACCGTGATCTGCGAGTTGTCGCCGACGATCATCCGCAGGGTCTTCGGCATCTCCGTGCCCCGCGAGAGCTTCACGTTGCGACCCAGCAGGCTCGCCTCCATCCGCACCTCGAGGTCACGCAGGCTGGACCCGGCGAGCAGGATCGAGTGCTCGACCTCCGAGCCGACGATCTCGACCCCGGCGTCGATCGACGTGTAGGGGCCGACGTAGGAGTCGATGATCCGGGCGCCCTCGCCGATGATCGCCGGGCCGCGGATCACCGAGCGCTCCAGGGTCACCCCGGTGGCGATCTGGACCCTGCCCTCGATCCGGCTCGCCTCGTCGCGCTCGCACTCCACCGAGCGCTCGAGCTCCTCCAGCACCAGCCGGTTGGCCTCGAGCATGTCGGCGAGCTGGCCGGTGTCCTTCCACCACCCGCTGACGGTATGGCTCTCCACCTTGGCGCCGCGATCGATCAGCTGCTGGATCGCGTCGGTGATCTCGAGCTCACCGCGGCCGGACGGCTCGATCGCCCGCGACGCGTCGAGGATCGCGGGGGTGAACATGTAGACCCCCACGAGCGCGAGATCGCTGGGCGGATCCTTGGGCTTCTCGACCAGGCGCACGACGCTGCCGCCGTTGAGCTCCGCGACGCCGTAGTGCCAGGGGTCAGGGACCGGGGTCAGCAGGATCAAGGCGTCGGGGCGGTGCTCGCGAAACGCCTCCGACCAGGTCGGTGATCCCATCGCGCAGCAGGTTGTCGCCGAGGTACATGACGAACGGTGAGCTGCCCAGGAAGCCCTCGGCCGTGAGGACGGCGTGGGCGAGCCCGGCTGGCGTGTCCTGGGGGATGTACGTGATCTCGGCGCCAAACCGCGACCCGTCGCCCACCGCCTCGCGGATCTCGCCGCCGGTCTCGGGGGCGATGATGATCCCGATCTCGGTGATCCCGGCATCGACCAGCGCCTCGATCCCGTAGAAGAGCACGGGCTTGTTGGCGACCGGCACCAGTTGCTTGGCCGAGGTATGCGTGATCGGACGCAGGCGGGTCCCCGCGCCGCCCGACAGGATCAGCCCCTTGAGCGCCTCCATCGGTCCGGGAGGCTAGCCGTTGACAAGCTCGGGAGCGCCCCGTAGCGCCGCTCCCGCTACCCTGCGGTCGCCGGCCGAGCGCCCGCGGCACTCCGACTCGGCATCGCCGAGCGAGCCGGGGCGGCGGGTCCACGCCACACGGCGGACCGCAGGGACGACGTCGATTTCACCCGTTTGGGGAACTTCGTCGCCGGCACCACCGCGACCTCTGACGGGGGCCGGTGTTGGGGGCTGAAGGCAACGAGAAGACGGAGGTCGAAGCAAAAAGATGTTGAGACAGAAGGCACGCATGACCATCGCCGCGCTGGCACTGGCCGCGCTGACGACGCTGACCGCGGGCGCCGCGACCGGCGCCGCGAAGGCGCCGGCGTCGTTCTACGGCGTCGTCCCGCAGACGACCCTCGGTAGCTCCGATCTCGAGCGCATGGGCAACGGCAAGGTCGGCACCTTGCGCTCCTGGGTCAACTGGGCCGCGATCGACTCGGAGCCGGGTACCGCCGACAACAACTGGGCCAGCTTCGACCCGATCGTGCTCGAGGCGGCCCGCAACGACGTCGAGGTGCTGCCGTTCATCTTCGGTACGCCGCAGTGGGTGGCCAAGGAGCTCGACAACAGCAACTGCGGCGGCGCCAAGTGCTCGATCACGGCGCCGAAGTCGGGTGCCGCTTTGGACGCCTGGGAGAGCTTCGTGGGCGAGGCGGTCGATCGCTACGGTCCGAACGGTGAGTTCTGGGCCGAGCACCCGAAGGTGCCCGAGACCCCGATCCTCGCGTGGCAGATCTGGAACGAGCAGAACTCGAAGAGCTTCTACGCGCCGAAGCCGAGCCCGAAGGGCTACGCGAAGCTGCTCGCCGCCGCGGCGCGCGCGATCACGTCCCGTGACGCGGGAGCCGACGTGGTCCTCGGCGGGATGGCGGAGCTCGCCGGCTCGCGGAAGGCGATCCCGGGGTCGGAGTACCTCGCGGACCTCTACCGCGTGAAGGGCGCGAAGAAGAGCTTCGACGCCGTCGCCCCGCATCCCTACGGGGCCTCGGTCGCCAAGGTGAGCTCCCAGGTCGACCTCTACCGCAAGGCGATGAAGCGAGGCGGCGACAGCGGCGCCGGGATGTACGTGACCGAGATCGGCGCGGGGTCCGCGAGCGGCGGCAACCCGCTCAACCGCGGGAAGAAGGGACAGGCGAACCTGCTGAAGGACATCTACAAGTATTTCCTGAAGAAGCGGAACGCCTTCAACGTCGCAACCGTCAATTGGTTCAGCTGGCAGGACTCGCCCGAGAGCATCTGCGATTGGTGCAAGAGCTCCGGGCTCCTGACCAAGAGCGGCAAGGCGAAGCCCGCGTACAAGGCGTTCACCAAGCTGACCGGAGGCAGCGCCGGCAAGCACTAGGCCACGCGGCCGGCGCCGGGTCGGGTCGCACGTCAGCCGTCCCTGGACGGTCGACGTGCGGCTCGGCGCCGGCGCTCGGCGATCTAGTAGGTGCCGCCGAGCTTGCGGTGGTCCCAGGTCGCGACGCGGACCGGCTTGAAGCGGATCGCCACCCGCTTCGCCGCCTGGGCCTCGAGCGCCGCCGCGGCGTCACCCTCGATCGAGTCGATCCCCTCGGAGTAGCGGGCCGCGAGCCGCCTTCCGAACTCGGCGACGCGCTCGGTCTCGCGGTGAAGCTCGGCCTCGGCCTCGATCTGGATCCCGCGCAGCTCGGTGTACTCGGTCCCCGCCTCGACCAGCACCGTCGCGCGAGGGTCGCGCTCGAGGTTGCGGACCTTCTGCGACTTGGCGTAGGTCCAGCTCCAGATCTCGCCCGCTTGGACCACGTACCAGAGCGGCATCGAGTGCGGCCACCCGCGCGGGCCGTTGGTGGAGACGACGGCGATCCGTTCCGTCTCGAGCAACTCCCTCTGCTCGGCGGCGGTGAGCTTGATCTGATCGCGCCTGCTCGTCATCGCCGTCAGTCCACCAACTCGGCCGGGTCCAGGCCGCCCTCCGACTCGAGCTTCTCGACGTGGGCCTGCATCGCGACGGCGGCGGCCGGGCGCAGCGCCTCGGGGACGTCCGACCACGCGATCTCGAGCAACCGCCCGCGCGAGCGCTCGCCCGCCTCCAGCGCGTCGACGAGGGCTCGCTCGCGCGCCGTGCGGTGCTCCACGTACTCGGCGATCTTCGCCGCCGGATCGGTGATCAGCTCGCCATGGCCGGGCGCCAGCAGGTCCAGCTCCAGTCCGGCGATCAGTCGCAGGGAGCGCATGTAGTCGGTGAGCGAGCCGCCGTGCGAGGCGGGAGGCACGATCGCCGAGCCATGGCCGAGGATCAGGTCGCCGCAGAAGCAGGTCCGGTCGGCGACGAAACAGACGTGGTCGGCCGCGTGCCCGGGCGTCGCGATCACCTCGAACGGGTGATCGCCGGCCGCCGGAGCTGCCAACGCCGCCGCCCCGGCGCTGTGGTCGGCGTGGCCGTGGGTGAGCAGGACGCCGCCGATGCCGCCGCGAGCGGCGGCGGCGGCCCGTACCCGGTCGAGGTGACCGGCGTCGTCTGGGCCGGGGTCGATCACCCAGGCCGGATCGCGGCCGACTACGTACGTGTTGGTGCCCTCGAGCGTCATCGGGCCCGGGTTCGGGGCCACCAGCCGCTCGAAGTCCATCACCCCTACTGCCTGCTGCCGACTGCCTTGAGCACCGCCTCGCGAGCCTCCGACGGCTCGAGCACGACCAGGTCGCCGACGCCCTTCAGCACCTCTCGCGCGAGCCAGTCGTTCGACCCGTAGGGCAGCTCGACCACCACCGCCCCGTCGGAGAGCTCCTCGACCACGGTGCGCTGCTCGCGCAGCCATCGCGCCCGATCGGGGGCCACCCAGACACGGGCGATCCCGGCGGTGGTGACCTCGCCGTGGACCAGCCACTCCTGCTCGGCGAGAACCTCCTCGACGCCCTCGCGGGGCTCGAACTCGCGCTCGGTGGCGGTCGCCTCCTTCATCCGGTCGAGGCGGAAGTGGCGGGTCGCGGAGCGGCCGAGGTCGAAGCAGCCGAGGTACCAGCCCTCCGGGCCCTTGACGAGCTGGTAAGGCTCGACCTCGCGCTTGACGAAATCGTCCTCGTTCTCCTTGTAGTACTGGAGCTCCAGCACCCGGCGGCGCTGGATCGCCTGGTTGACGGTTCGCACGACCGAGGAGTCGTCGCGGCCCGGCGCGATCTCCAGGCCCTCCTCGGAGGGGTCGTGGCCGAGCGCGCCGACGATCTTGCGGCGGGCCGACTGCAGCCCGGACTGCGGCAGGTGGTCGCCGAACAGGTCGATCGCCGCGACCAGCGCCTTGGCCTCCAACGGCAGCAGTCGCGCCGGGCGAGCGAAGTTGTCGCCGTAGGTGTCCGGGTCGACCTCGATCCGGTCGCCGGAGATCTCGGCGTAGAGGACGTAGGTGCCGCCGCCGAAGTTGACCACGTTGAGCACGTCGAGGTCCTCGTGCAGCTCCTCGAGCGAGATGTTGAGCTCGTCCAGCACCTGCCGGGTCGGCAGGCTGCCGGACTCGCGTGCGGCCCCGATCAACAGCCCGGCGAGGGTGACCAGGCGCGCGAAGCGCTCCGGGCGGATCACCGACTCGGAGCGCCCGTTGGAGCCCCGCGCACCGCCGTTGCGGCGTCCGTTCCCGCCGCCCTCGGCGACCGGCCTGCTCACCGTCTTGGCGACGTCGAAGTCCTCGCGGTGGCGTTCGCGGAGCAGCGCCAGGCGCTCGTCGGCCTCGGCGGCGAGCTCGGGCGGATCGAGCAGGCGGGCGTTCTCGCGCCACGACAGCACCCAGGAGATGAGCTGGCGCGCGGAGGAGTACTCGGTCTCGAACACCATGCCCCGCCCCTTGACGCCATCGCCGCGGACCGGCTTGCGCAGGCTGCCGTGGCGGCCGAAGTCGCGCTCGACGAGCCACGCGATCCGCTCGCGCAGGAAGACCTTCGCGGTGCCCTCGGTCTCGCCCATCTGCCAATCGGCGCGCTTGGCGTAGTCGCGGCGGTCGAAGTCATCGGGGGCGGTGAAGTCGTGCTCGGCCTTGGTCGCGTAGGAGACCTTGGCGCGGATCCGCGACAGCCGAAAGACGCGGACCTCGTCGCGCTCGTGCGAGAAGCCGATCAGATAGAACTGGCCCTCGCGGAAGACGAGGTGATAGGGGTTGACCTTGCGGTCCGAAACGTCGTCGCGCTGCAGCGAGTAGTACGAGAACTCGATCGTCTTGCGGCGTGAGATCGCGGTTTCGATCTTGGCCAGGCGCTGCGAGAGCTCGCGCCCCGCGCCGGCCGTCGAGAGCTTGACGTCGATCGGGGCCTCATCCTCCTCGGTCAGCGGGCTCGGGCGGCCCCAGGAGACCTGCTGGAGGGCGAGCCGGAGCGGCTCGGCGTAGGCGAACTCACCGTCGAGCAAGCCGAGCGCGGTGCGCAGCGCGGCGAGCTCCGAGTCGGTGAACTCGATCGCGGGCAGGTAGTAGTTCTCCGGCGGCAGCGCGTACAGCTCCGCCTCGAAGAAGCCCTCGGCGGGCTTCTCGACCTGCAACGAGATCCCGAGGCTCTCGAGCTCGGCGCGGTCGGCGTAGAAGCGCCGCGCGAAGGCGTCCTCGTTCATCGAGCTGTAGCCCTCGACCTCGCGCTTGATCTCGAGCGCCGACACCGGACGGCGGTTCGCCATCAGGAACGAGATCAGCGAGAGCTGGCGGATCAGCTTCTCGGTGTCCTTCGCCATCTGCCGGCGCAAGGTTATTGGGGCGCTGGTCCGACCTCGCCGGGTGGGTTCGCAAACTGCGCTAATTGCGGCGAACCAGCCGGGCCATCAACGGGAGCGACGTCGATCAGCGGAGGATCGAGCGCTGCGTGAACCGCTTGGTTCGTAGCGGACCACCGCACGCCGAGGGGCCGCTACGCGACCTGACGCGCCCCCGCCAAGCCGGGCAAGGAAGCAGAGAGCGTGGCGTGCTATGCACGCGAGCGACCGATGACGCCGCCCGGCGACGGCGGGGGCGCGTCAGGCGGCTCGGGTACCGAAGTAGGCGGCCGAATCGATCCCGCGGTCGAAGCGCGACCAGCGCTCGCCCTCAGGGAGCTCGCGTTCGATCCGGTCGAAGCTGCCGAGGGTGCCGCCCAGGTTGTCCATCGCGTGCACGAGGGTCGCCTCACGGGTAGCCGGGACGACCGGTGAGCCGTTCTCGAGCTTGCCGTGGTGGGAGAGGACGATGTGGAGCACCGCCTGGGCGAGCTCCGGGTCGAACCCGTCGATGGTCTCGATCGTGCGGCGCACGAGGTAGTAGCCGAGCGGGATCTCGCCGATCAGCCGGCCGGCGTCGGTGAGGTCGATCGCCAGCGGGTCGTCGTTGTAGGCCTGGGTCTTGCCGATGTCGTGGAGCAGCGCCCCGGTGATCGCGATGTCGCGATCGACCTCGGGGAAGGCTCCGGCCGCGGCGCTCACCGCCTGGGCGACCGAGACGGTGTGGTCGAGGAGCCCGTGGGCGTAAGCCTGGTGGTAGTACTTCGCCGCGGGGGCCACCAGGAACCGCTGCCAGACCTCGGAGTCGGCGCCGAAGATCCGCTCGAGCAGCCGCTTCAACTGCGGGTTCTGGATCGTCGACACCAGCTCGCGCAGCTCCGCCTCGAGCTGCCCGACCGAGACGACCGGCCCCTCGGCGAGGTCATCGCGCTCGTACTCGTCGGCGGCGGCGACGCGAAGCGAGCGAATCGTCACCTTCGCACCGTACTGGGGATGGACGGAGAAGCGCCCCTCGATGAACACGATCGCGCCGGGGGCGGTGCGCTCGAAGCACTCGTCGACCTCTTCCCAAGCCACCGCCTCGACCGACCCGGTTCGGTCCGCGACCACGAGGCGGAGGAAGTCGTCGCCGTTGCGGCGCGTCCGGCGCTCGCGCTCGCGGACGCAGAACACGGCGCCGACTGGGTCGCCCTCGGCGAGGTCGCGGACGAACGTCCGCACCAGCGGCAGGGCCACCGGAGTCGCCTCCAGCGGCGCCTGCAACGCCTCAATCGGACCCTGGCCACTCATCGATCCCAAACTAGAGAGAGGCCCGGACGATCCATTTCTCTGTTCTGTGCTCACAAACAGGAGGTCGTCGGGTGCTCGCCGTTGCTGACACGGGTTGACCCGCAGCGGGTTCCTCGATACTCAACCGGCGATGAAGCGGGGCATCCTCGCCGACCGGGACGTGACCCTGATCGTCGCTGCCGTGGGCATCTCGGCGCTCGGGGACATCCTGCTCTGGATCCCGCTGACCCTGCACATCCAGGCGATGACCGACTCGGGGATCGCGGTCGCGGCGCTGATGATCGCGCTCTGGCTGCCGATCGTCCTGCTGGCGCCGGTGGCCGGCCTCCTGGTCGATCGCCACGATGCGCGGCGGGTGCTCGTGCTCGCCTCGGTGGCCCAAGTCGCGGTCGCGGCGGGACTCGCGCTCGCGGTTGACTCCCTGCTCGCGATCCTGATCCTGGCGGCCATCCTCGGGGTCCTGTTCTCGGTCTCTCAGCCGGCCGAGTTCGCCCTCGTGCCGGTGGTCGCCGGCAGTGACGACTTGGGGCGGCTGACCGAGGTCAACGGCTATGTCGAGACCGCGCGCTACGCGGGGATGACCGCGGGCCCGCTGCTCGGCGGGCTGCTGGCGGCGGCCGGCGGCACGGAGGCGGCGCTGCTCGTGAACGCCGCCACCTTCGGCGTGGTCGCCGTCGCCGGCATCGCCCTGCGCGCGCGCCGGCCTCCGCGGACGGGCGCGGCCGACCACGGGATCGAGACGGGTCGCGCTCGGGACGGCGTCGCCTTCCTGTTCCGCGACCGGGCCCTGGCCCTGGTGCTGACGGTCGCGTTCGTCTCGCTGCTTTTCTTCAGCGCCTCGATCACGGCCGAGGTCTTCTTCCTCAAGGAGGACCTGGAGGTCGGCGACTTCGTCTACGGCGCGATCTTCGCCAGCTGGGCACTGGGGATGGTGGTCGGCGCCGTCGCGATCTCGCGGCGGATCACCGCCGGGACGCTGGTCGGCGCGGCGCTGATCGCCACCGCGGTCCAGGGTGTCGGGCTCGGCGCGCCGACGACCTGGCTCGCGGCCGGCTTCGCGGGGGCGATGTTCTTCGTCGGCGGGGTCGGCCACGGGATCAAGAACGTGCTCGTACGAACGCTGATCCAGGATCGGGTGCCGGACGCGATCCACGGGCGCGCCTTCGCCGCATACAACGGGCTGCGAAACGGTGCCGAGATGATCGCCCTGGCGTCGGGCGGCCTACTGGTGGCGGCGATCGGCGGGCGCGCAACCCTCGCCATCGCCGGCGCGGTGCCGGTGATCGTCGCCCTCGGCGGACTGGTCGTCTACCGGCGCTGGGGCGGGCTCGAGCCGGACGAGGCCTCGGCTCCGGTCGAGCCTGCAGAGCCCGTCGTCGAACCCGCGTCGGCGGGCTCGGTGCTGGCCGAGTAGCCGCCCGAGGGCTCGGGGTCCGGGTCCTTCGCAGGGCTGACGAACGGGGCGAACTCGGAGGGCGGGGTCGCCCCCTCGAGCGCGGCGCCCGTGCGCTCGAGCTCGGCCCCGAACTGAGCGCCGAAGACGATGGCAAGGTTGGTGAGCCAGAGCCAGACGAGGAACACGATCGCCCCGGCGAGGCTGCCGTAGGTGCCCGAGTAGGAGCCGAAGTTCGCGACGTAGAAGCTGAAGCCCGCCGAGGCGACGAGCCAGAGCACGGTGGCGAGCAGGCTGCCCGGCAGCACCCAGCGAAGGCCGGCGTGCTGCGCGTTGGGGGCGAACCGGTAGAGCAGCCCGATCACCAGCACGACGACGACGAACAGGGCCGGCCACTTGAGGATCGAGTAGAGCTCGACGGCGGTGTCGCCGAGCCCGATCTCGTCGCCGATCGCCTCTGCCAGCGGGCCGGTGAGGACGAGCGTGATCAGGACGAAGGCGACGATCAGCGTCATCACCAGCGTGATCAGGAGCTGCACCGGTCGCAGCTTGTAGAACGGGCGGTCCTCGTCGACGTCGTAGACCTCGTTCGAGCAGCGGATGAAGGCGCCGATGTAGCCGGAGGCCGACCAGAGGCCGACGGCGGTCCCGAGCACGAGCGCGACGCCGGCCTCGCCCGAGTTGTCGACGATGTTCTCGATCACCGGCTCGACCGTCTCGGCGGCCGAGCCGGAGCCGAGATCGTCGACGATCCGCAGCATCCCGTCGATCGACTCCTGCGAGCCGAGCACGCCCAGCAGCGAGACGAGGACGACCAGGAACGGAAACAGCGAGAGCACCGAGTAGTAGGTGAGCGCGGCGGCGTTGTCCCCCAGGTCCTTGGCCCGGAACTCGGCGACGGCGTCGCGCAGCGCGTGCCACCAGGCGCGCGGGGTCATCCGGCTTGGGCGGTCGACCGTCACGGGTGATTGATACCCGCTCGAGCGTCACCGGCACCGCGGCGTGTTTCGAGACCGGCGAGGGCGGGCACCCGATCGAGATGAGCGACATCGATACCAAGGTCCCGGAGATCGCCCTCAACGACGGGGTCGAGATCCCGCAGCACGGCTTCGGCGTGTTTCAGGTCCCCGCCCCCGAAACCGCCGAGATCGTCGCGCAGGCGTTCGAGACCGGCTATCGACACATCGACACGGCGGCCGCGTACGGGAACGAGGCCCAGGTGGGCCAGGGTTTCCGCGCCTCCGGGCTCGCCCGCGACGAGGTCTTCATCACCACCAAGTGCTTCAACGACTCGCACGGGTACGACGAGGCCAGGCGGGCGCTCGGGGACAGCCTCGAACGCCTCGAGCTCGACTTCGTCGACCTCTACCTGATCCACTGGCCAGTGCCCACCCGCGACCGGTACGTGGAGACCTGGCGGGCGTTCATCGACATGCGGGCCGAGGGCCTGATCCGCTCGATCGGCGTCTCCAACTTCCAGCCCGAGCACCTCGCGCGCATCATCGACGAGACCGGGGTCACCCCTTCGGTCAACCAGGTCGAGCTGCATCCGCGCCTTCAGCAGCGAGGCCTGCGCCGCGAGCACGGCGACCGGGGGATCGTCACCGAGGCCTGGAGCCCGCTTGCCCAGGGTCAGGTGCTCGACGACCCGGCCCTCGCCGAGATCGCCGGGGTCCACGCCAAGACCAGCGGCCAGGTGGTGCTGCGCTGGCACCTGCAGATCGGCAACGTCGTGTTCCCCAAGTCGGTGACCCCCGAGCGGATCCGGGAGAACTTCGAGGTCTTCGACTTTCACCTCTCGGACGCGGAGATGGGCGCGATCGAGACGCTCGACGCGGGCGGCCGGATCGGGCCCGACCCGGATACGTTCGTGATGCCGTAACCGGGGCTAGCCGGGCGCCGCTGCCGACACCGGCTCGGCGGCCGGGCTCTTCGGATCGATGAGGATCTTGGCGTGCGTCTCGGGGTCGCCCAGCGCATCAAAGGCGCTCTCCACGCCGGGGAGGCCCACGGTTCCGGTGACCACCGGTCCGGCGTTCACCTTGCCGTCGGCCAGCATCCTCAGGGTGTCGCGGAACTCGAGCGGCGTGTAGCCCACCACGAACCGCAGGTCGATCTCCTTGTTGATGGCCATCGCGGGGCGGATCCTGTCGGGCTCCATGCACACCCCGACGACCACGACCCGCGACCAGAGCGGGGCGCTGGCGATGATCCCGTCGAGGATGCCGGGGACGCCGACGCACTCGAAGATGACCGGCCGCTTCGGCGCGACCCCGAGCCGCTCCGCGGTGCGCCAGACGTGGTGCCACGGCACCGGCAGCCGCCTGAGCTTCTCGGTCGTCTCGACCGCGAGCCCGGCCGCCTCCGGCACGGTCCTCAGATGACCGTGGTCGCCGGGAACGGCATCGTATGGAGAGCCCTCGCTCGGGTCGACGACGACCTGAGCCCCGCACGCGGTGGCGAGCCGTCTGCGCCCCGGGGAGAAGTCGCTGGCCACGATCGTGCGCACCCCCTGCGCCTTCAGCATGCAGATCACGGCGAGGCCGACGGGGCCACAGCCGATCACGATCGCCACGTCGCGCTTCTTGATCTCGGCGCGGCGGACGGCGTGCCAGCCGATCGCCATCGGCTCGGTGAGGACGCCGAGCTCGGGCTCGAGCCCGTTCGGAAGGGCGAACATGAGCGACTCCTCCACCACCACCTGCTCGGCGTAGGCGCCGGGGGTGGCGGCTGAGAGGCCGACGGCGTGCGTCTCCCCTCCGCGTCTGCGGAGTGGCAGCGCCACGACGGGGGTGCCCGTAGCGACCTTCCTCCTGCTCCCCGGACCGTAGTCGGCGACCTCGCCGCAGAACTCGTGGCCGAGCACCACCCGCTGGTCGGAGCGCATGAACCCGTCGTAGCCGGCCTCCGCCAGGACGTCCGCGGCCTGGTCGGCGTGATGGCGGGCGTGGAGGTCGGATCCGCAGATGCCGCAGCGCAGCACGTCGAGCAGGACCTGGCCGTGGGCCGGCTCGGGGTCCGGCAGGTCGACCACCGCGAGCTCCGCGTTCTCGCAGGCGACCGCCTTCATTGCGCGGCGACCTTCCCCCCGGGCAGCAGGCTGTCGTCGAACGGGGGCATCGGCTCGATCAACGGTTCGAGTAGCTCGGCCGCTCGGTCCGTGGTCAGGACGTCATCCGGATCGAGCTTGATCAGCCGATGCTCGCTCTCGTCGTACTCCCAGACGTTCTCGCCGACCAGGCGGCACCGCTCGTCGTACGGCCAGATCATCGCGACCCGGCCCCTCAGCAGGTACATCGCGTCCTCGTCGGCCTCGATCCCGCCCGCGACCAGGGCGGAGCCCAAGGTCTGCTGATAGCCGACCATGGTGCTGACGACCATCCGGTCCCCGACGGCCACCGTTTCGCTCTCGTTGTAGAAGATGGACTGGTTGGTCTCGGCCCACAGCCGGTAGAGGGGCTCGACCTGCTCGCGGCCCTCGAGCTGCATGGGCGGCTGGCCAATCATGTTGAACCGATAGACGGGTCGTTCGACGGTCATCTCGGGGGTGAAGATCTCCTCGAAGCGGCCGGCATGCTCCAGGTTGCGATGGCGGTCATAGGCCTGCAGGAGATACCGGTGGCGAGGGTTCTCGGTGACCTCGAGCAACTCGCGCACGGCGACGTTCGTCTTCGGATGTCGAGTTGCTTGATGTCGAGCTGCGTCACTGGGTCTCCGGTTTCGACGGGCGAGTCGCGATGGCGAGACCCGGAATCGAACCGGGGACACCACGATTTTCAGTCGTGTGCTCTACCAACTGAGCTATCTCGCCGCGGGGCGGTAAGGCTAGCGCCCAAGCGCGGGCCCTAGCGGAGGGCCGACGGGCGATCCGCGACGGCGGCGGCATCGGCGAGGCAACCGTCCCTGGGCCAGCGCCTGCTCCCACGACGCGTAGGCCGAGAACTCGACGATCAGGCCGTCGCGGAACCTCACCAGGTGCCCGGTCGATCGTCACCTCGACACCGCTGCCGGCGCCGCGGCCCGTGAACCGGACTTCCGCGACGACGCAATCCGCCGTGAGCGGCCGTCCGCCGCGGCTCGATCTCGAAGCTCTCCCACGGCTCGTTCGCCGCGTGCCAGAAGGCCTCGATCTCTTCGTGCCCGCGATAGGTCTCCTGCCGCTGGGTCTACGCATGCGCTCGAGCCAGGCGATGACCTCGGCGGGGTGCTCGTCGGGTGGGAAGACGGGATGCGTCAGGCCTGACGGCGCCAGCCCGCGTCGGGCCCATAGCGCCGCCCAAGGAGGGCGGAAAATAGTCTGGTTCTCGCTGCTGGGGAATTCAATCGCCGCATCCGTGGTAGGACCTTCTCGACAGCGTCATTGACAAGCAACGGAGCCAGGGATGTGGATCCCCGTCCGAGATGGTGACGAGCCATGACGAACAACGCGGCAGGTCGCTTTCGTCACCCTCGGGACACCATCGACCTCGCGCCCGGCGGGCGCTACCTCGTGACGGGGTGCGCCGGCTTCATCGGCTCGCATCTGGTCGAGGCGCTCACCGCTCGGGGCTGCTCGGTCGTCGGGGTGGACACCTTCACCGACAACTACCGCCGCTCGGTCAAGGAGCTCAACCTCAGCCAGTGCCGCGCTTCGGGCGAGGTCGGGTTCGCCGAGCTGGACCTCGTCGAGGAGCCCGTCGATCCCCTGCTGGACGGTGTCGACGGCATCTTCCATCTCGCTGCCCGACCCGGCGTGCGGGCCAGCTGGGGGTCGAGCTTCGTCGGCTACGCTCGCGACAACCTGCTCGTGACCCAGCAGGTGTTCGAGGCGGCCGTGCGGAGCGGACTGCGGGTCGTCTACGCGTCCTCCTCCTCGGTCTACGGGGAGGCCGACGCCTACCCGCTCGTCGAGGACGCCACGCCGGCGCCGGTGTCACCGTACGGGGTGACCAAGCTGGCGTGTGAGACGCTGGCCGGCGCCTACGCGCGCTCGGTTGGCCTGGACGCGGTCGGCCTGCGCTACTTCTCGGTCTACGGCCCCCGCCAGCGCCCCGACATGGCGTTCGCTCGGGCGTTCAAATGCCTCGCTGCGGGCCGTCCCTTCCGCCTTCTGGGCGGACACCAGACCCGCGACTTCACCTACGTGGGCGACGTCGTCGACGCCACGCTGGCGACGATGTAGCGCGCCCCCGCGGGCCGCGTCTACAACATCGGCGGGGGCGCCGAGGTGTCGCTGCGAGACGCGCTGCAGCTCTGCGAGCGGATCGTTGGTCGCCCGCTCGACGTCCGCCTCGGTCCGGCCGCGGTCGGCGACGCGCGTCGTACGATCGCCGACGTGTCGCTTCGGCGCCGAGCTCGGCTGGAGACCGACCACGTCGCTGGAGGAGGGCCTCGCCGCCCAGGCCGGGGAGGCGGTCGTCGAGCGGTCGCGAGCCCGCCTGCCGTGGGCAGAGTTCGCGTGAGGCTCCCGCGGCGACGGGCTCGACGCCACGCGTCGTGCATCCAGACCTTCCGGCCCCACGTCGGAGGCGCCGAGCTGCAGCTCGAGCGCCTGGTCCCGCACCTCGCCGAGCGCGGGGTGCGCACCCGAGATCATCACCCGCGCGGTCCCGGGCCGGGCACGCCGCGAGACGATCGCCGGCTCGGTGGTGCACCGGACGGCCCGTCGCCGGGCGAGTCGCCGCTCGCGTCGATCGCCTACGTCGCCGCCGCGCTGGGCGACCTGCTCGCGTCGCCGCGCCCGAATCGATCTCGTCCACGCCCATGGCGCGCTATCGCCTGCCACGATCGCGCCTCGGCGCCCGACTGCTCGGCCTGCCCTGCCTGGTCACCGTCCTCGGCACCGGCGACCGCGGCGATCTGGCCCGGCTGGTCCGCAAGCCGGTCGGCCGGCTGAGGGCGCGGCCTGCTGTTCCGCTCGGCCTGGTTCGCGGCATTGAGCGCGGACGCGCGCGAGGAGCTCCTGGCGCACGGCGTGCCCCCAGCGCGGATCCTGTCGCTCCCCAACGGGGTCGACGTCGACGGCGCACCGTCCCGCGACCATGGAGGAGCGCGCGCGCCTGCGCGGGCAGCTCGGGCTGCCGGACGACCGGTTCGTCGGCGACCTTCGTGGGCCGCCTGCACCCAGTCAAGGACGTCGACACGCTGCTCGCGGCGGCGGCGCGCATCCCGGAGCTGACGCTCGTGATCGTCGGCGACGGCCCGGAGCGCGAGACGTCTCGAGAAGGAGTCCGCGCGGCTGGGCCTCGGCGACCGCGTGCGGCTTTCGCGGCCTCTCGGCCAACGTGGCCGACGTGCTGCGTGCCTCGGACGCCTTCTTTCTGTCCTCGCACGGCGAGGGCATGTCCAACGCGCTGCTCGAGGCCATGGCGTGCGGGCTGCCGTGCCTGGCCAGCCGCTCGGTGGGCGGCGCCGGCGAGCTGCTGGGCGACGGACGCGGGCTGCTGCTGGCTGACGGGGACGCCGCCGCGTGGACGGCGGCCATCAGGCGGTTAATCGACGAACCCAGCCTGCGTGCCGAGACCGGGGCGCCGCGGCGACGTTCGTCGCCGAAGGGCTGTCGCTGGACGCGGCCGCGGACCGGCTGGCGCGGGCCTACGCGGTCGTGGCCGGCGTCCCCGCCCGGACGGCGTGAGCGACCCGCCGCTCGTCCTGTACGTGGTCTCGCGCTTCCCAGCGGTCACCGAGACCTTCGTGCGTCAACGAGTGGCTGGTGCTCTCGCGGCGCTTCCGGATGGCGCTCGCGGCGCTGCGGCACAGCGGCGAGCCGCCCGTGCACGCCGAGTCCCGGCGTGTGCTGCCCCGGGTGCGCTTCCTCAACTCGCAAGTCCCCCGGGGGCTCGCGGCCCACCCGATCCTTGCCGCTGGGCGGCCGCGCGAGGTACCTGTCGGCTTTACTCGCCGTCTTCCGCGCAGCGCTCGCGCTGCCGCCCCGGCAGGCGGCCAAAGAGCTGATCGTGTTCCTCGAAGCCGCGGCCCTGGCGCTCACCGCGGAGCGCGCAGCGCGTCGACCACGTCCACGCGCACTTCGCCAACCATCCGGCCACCGCGGCGTGGGTCGTGCACCGGCTGACCGGCATCCCGTTCAGCTTCACCGCCCACGCCAACGACCTGTTCGCCGCGCCCGGCGCTGCTCGACCGCAAGGTCGCCGACGCGCGGTTCGTCGTCGCGATCTCCGAGTACAACCGGCGGACGTTGCTCGAGGCGCTGTCCCTCGGCCGCGCGAGTCGAGGTCGTCCACTGCGGCGTCGACGTCGAGCGCCATCGCCCGACGAGGAGTGGACGGCCGAGCGCCGGACCTGCGCCGTGTGCGTGGCCAGCCTCTCGGCCAAGAAGGGCCACGCTGCACCTGATCGACGCGCTCGCGCTGCTCGCCGAGCGCCGTCCGCGGGTCGTCGCTCGAGCTCGTCGGCGACGGGCCCCGAGCGCGAGCGGATCCTGCGCTCGAGCCCGAGAGCGCGGTGTAGCGCATCGGGTGCGATTGCTCGGGGCGCTGCCGGCGGAGGAGGTCCGGGCGGCGCTCGCCCGGGCGCGGGTCTTCGTCGCTGGCGTCCGTGCGCCTGCCCAGCGGCCGGATGGAGGGCATCCCAGTGGCGCTGATGGAGGCGATGGCCGGCGGCGTGCCCGTGGTCGCCACCCGGCTGTCGGGCATCCCGAGCTCGTCCACGACGGCGTCACGGGTCTGCTCGTGCGCACCGCGCGACGTCCGGGCGCTCGCAGCGGCGCTGGCCGCACTCCTCGAGGACGAGGCGCTCGCTGCGCGGCTGGCCGCGACGGGCGCCGCGAGCTGGTCGAGCGCTCGTTCAACCTCGCGCACCGAGGCGGAGCGGCTGGGCGACCTCTTCGCCGCCTCGATCGCAGCCGGCGCCGGTACCGCGCGTCCGGTCGCGGGCGCTGAGCAGGGCGCCCGCGAGGCCGCGCGGCACGAGCCAGGTCGCGGTCCCGGCGATCGCGGGCGCCGAAGCGGTACTTGTAGGCCTCGGTGCCGCGCAGGAAGTCGAACGTCCGCGCACCCTGCTCGGCGGCGAACTCGAGCGCGTGCAGGACGAGCACGTTGCCCAGGCCGTGGCGTGCATACGTCGCGATCCCAGCCCGACTGGTAGGCGGCGAAGGTGTCGCCCCACCAGAAGCCGTAGAGGACGCCGACGATCCGGCCTCCCCGCGGCGAGCCACGACGGCCGCGGGACCGCGACCGGCGGCCCGCGGCGCCGGCCGAGCCGCCGATGGAGGTCGAGCTGATCGCTGCGCCGAACGAATCCGCCGCGCGATCCGCCCGGCCCCGCGCGTGCAGGTCGAACAGAGCGACCAGCAGCGGCTCGTCGACGCGCGCCGGCGGCACCCACTCGAAGCGCACGCCCTCGCGCGCGAGTCGGCGGGCGAAGCGCCGCAGCTGGCGAACGAACGATCCCGACGGTCCATCCGGCTACCGTGGCGCAGCGGCAGCGCGACGCGCGGGCAGGCGGTCACGTCGACCACCCGCGCGCCGGCGGGCAGGGCTCGCCTCGGGCCAGGCCGGGTCGGCGCTGCGCAGCAGCAGCGCAGAGCCCGCCGATCGCGTCCGCGAGCCACGCCGCACACCGCCCCTGCGTGCTCGGGCGGCACCAGCCAGCCACAGTGGTCGGCGTCGCCGGCGCCGCTGCCCGCGTTGGCGCAGACCGGGAACTGCGACCGGGAGCCGCGCGGTGCAGCGGCTCGCGATCGCGGCTCAACGCGACGAGCGCCTCGAGCCGCCCGGATGGCGTCGCGCCACGCGGCGAGGCGCGTCGGCGGCCGCGTCGGCGACCGTGCTCCCACCACGCGAGGACCCAGTCCGGCGTCTGGAAGTACGAGGTGTCCTCGCAGCGCGCCGCGAGCTCCAGCCAGTCGCGGCGGAGCGCTCGAGGCTGCACCGCGACTCCTCGAGGTCGACGACCTCGGGCTGCGCACGGGCGCCCGGCGCTAGGCGGGCAGCTTCCGGCGCGCGTCGCGCAGCTTGCCCCACAGCTCGAAGCCGGCGGCCTTGACGCGGTCGACGGGCTCGGACCGGCCCGGCCCGCGGGGAGAGAGGTGCAGCTTGCGCAGCCGCCTGTTGATCCGGTTGACGGACTCGGCCCGCTCGCTGTACTCCGTGTAGAACGGGATCGAGAACGACACGGAGATGCCGGCCTCCGTGGTGACCCAGTGCGGCACGAACGACGGCAGGTAGACCCCGGCGCCGGCGTCGAGCCGGAAATCCTCGGCCACCGCCTGCATCGCCGCGAAGTCGCACTCCTCGGCGTCGTAGTAGTGGTCGAGCTCGCGCTGGCGGACGGCAGTCGTCGTGCGAAGGCGGCGACGCTGACGTGCTTCACCCCCCGGACCTGGAGCAGGAAGCTGTGCTCGGGATCGAAGTGCATCGGCGTGTTCGAGGCGGGCGCGGTGATGAAGAGATAGCCCGTGCGGCGCCGCATGCCGCCCTCCGGCGCCGCAGCAGGATCTCCTCGACCTCGTCGAGGCACTCGTCGATCAGCTCGGCGTAGACGCGGATCCTGCTGGATGTCGCGCAGCGAGATGCGGAAGCCGTTGCGCTCGACGTCGCGGATCGTCGCCGACGGCGGACCATCGCCCACGTCCACGTAGCCGTCGCGGTTGACGAGCGGCAGGTCGCCCCGCTCGCGCCGGACGGACTCGGGCGGCAGCCGGTCGGCGAGCTCGGCGATCGCGTCCAGCGTGAACAGCGGATGGTCGACCAGGTCGTGGCCGACCGCGATCGAGCGGCGCGCGAACGCGCTCGCTGAAGCGCCGATGCGTCGATCTCTAGCAGGTGCCCATCCCGAGGACCTCCTTTGTCCGCGATCCGGCCCGAGATACGGATACCTCGGCGCAAACCGGTCCGCCAGCGATGGCATAGCCGTGGGCCCCGTAGGCGCGGTACCGGCTCACGTGCGAAAGCCCGGCAGCCGATCGAATCGAAGCGCGGGCCGCGACGTCGGAGGTTGCCGCCGCCGTCGACGAGGCTCCCGGGAGCGCCCGTCCGGTCGAGGAAGGTCGGGGCGCGCGTACGCCGACGTTGTCGGCGGACGACGTTGCCGTCGGCCGCGCAGCCGGAAGCCGGTGATGTTGGACTCGCGCGCCTTCACGAGGATGTTGCGCTCGATGAGCACCCGCGAGGTGTCGCGCGACAGGCTCACGTTCTGCGAGCTGTTGTAGATCGTGTTGAAGCGGACCGCGACGTTGACCGCGCCGCCCGGTCACGCCGCCCGGGCCCGAGCTTGATGCCGCGCCCGTTCTCGGCGTTGAAGAGGATGTTGCGCGCGACGATCCCACGCGGGCGCGGGCTGTCGCTCATGTCCGCCACATAGATGTTGTGGTCCTGGTTGAGGCCGTTGGTCGGCAAGGTGTCGTGGATGCAGTTGCGCCTGACCGCCCAGCGGCCGAGGTTGTTGCGGGGCCCGTCGTCGATCTGGAGGCCGGAGGTGGAGCGCGCGCCCCAGATCTCCGACGCGGGTCAGCCTCCAGCCCGTGCCGCCGAAGATGCGGACGAGCGGCTCGTTCGGGTTGTCGGCGGCCCAGCGCGACGTCGAGCCCGCGGATCGTCCAGTAGCTCGGGTTGCCGATCCAGAGCTGACCGCGCAGGACCGGCCGCTCGCCGGGGAAGTTGCTCACGAGCACTCGCGCGCGCCTCCGGCCCGGGGCGACGTTCACCTTGACCCGCTCCCGGTAGGTCCCGCCGCGCACGTAGAGGCGCTGGCCGTATCGCAGGCGCGTCAGCGCTCGCGCGAGCGTCCGGAACGGCCGCCGGCGGGTGCCCGGGTCCGCGTCGGAGCCGTCGGGCGCCACGTAGAAGGTGCGGCGCGGGTTCGAGGGAGGCTCGGCCGAGCCGGCGGCGCGCGGCTCACGGTCGGAGCTCGTCTCGCACGCCGGGAACGTCAGCCCGAGCGCGAGCAGCAGCAGCCCCAGCTGGCCGGAGCCGCGATGCGGCGGCCCAGGTCCAGCGCCGGCCGGGCCAGCATCGCGAACGCGTCGGGGAGCAGCAGCCGCAGCAGGACGAGGTAGAACCCCGCCCCGAGCGGGATGCCCAACGCCAGCGCCGCCCCGGCGGCAGAACCGCGGCCAGGGCGTAGAGCACGCCCGCCATCGGCAACGAGAGCGCCAACGCGGGGGTGGCCACGGCGAGGCTCGCGTGCCACGGGATGCCCAGGACACGCCCGACGATCACCCCCAGCAGCGCGAGCGAGACGAGCTTCTCCCCCACCTGTGCCGCCGCGACGGCGGTGATGCCGTACGGAGCGGCGAACCAGATCGCCGGGAACAGGATCGCGATCTGCATCACGCCGGTGGCGGTCAGCAACCACGAGCGGCCGAGCGCCTTGAACACCGCTCCCGGCATCGTGGCCAGCGACGCGAGGCCCGCCCAGATCGCGATGAGCGCGAGTGGATCGGCGGCCGCGCGCCAGCGCTCGCCGTAGAGCGTCAGCACGAGCGGCACCGCGAGCGCCGCCATCCCGAGCGCGGCCGGCCAGGCCACGATCGCGCCGAGCCGAACGGTCTGCAGGTAGCCCCGCCGCAGGTCCTCGTCCGCCGTTTCGACCACCTGCCCCTCCCGCAGCCGCGCGTAGAAGGGGAACAGCACGTCCCCTGCGACGCGGAAGCCGGTGAGGATCACCAGCTCGGGCAGCCGGAAGGCGAGGTAGTAGACGCCGAGCGCGGACGCTCCCAGCTTGCCGCCGATCACGAGGTAGTCGAAGTTCTTCGCCCCCTGGCCGAGCATGCCCACGGCGACGATGCCGAGGCCGAAACGCAGCATCGGCGCGAGGTGGCCACGGGAGACGGCGAACCGGGGCCGGAACTCGTGGACCAGCCAGAGCCCGACCGACTGGACCAACGTGCCGGCCAGCTGGCCGATCACGAGGCTCCACGCGCCGGCTCCGGCCACCGCCAGCACGACGCTGACCACGCCCTTGACCGCTCCTCCGGCGAACGTGGGGCCGAACAGCGTGCGGAACGCCAGCGTTCGGCGCAGCCGGTACTCGTGTGCCTTCCCCAACGCGGAGAGCGGGAACTGCAGGGCGAGGACGCGGAAGATCGGCACGACCTCGTCACCGGGCCCGATCTCCGCGAGCAGCGGGGCGGCGAACCAGCAGGCGGCGAAAAGCACGAATGAGCCGGCGATCCCGATCCAGAACGCGGTGGAGGAGACCCGTTCGTCCTCGGCGTCGGAGCGGTAGATCAGCGCGGCGCCGAGGCCGAGGTCGGCTGCGTACTCGAGGTAGTAGATGACCGCGAGGGCGAAGGCGACGAGGCCGAACTCGCTCGGCACCAGCAGGCGCGCGAGGACGAGGGTGGCGGCGAAGACCAGGAGCCGGCCACCGACGTGTCCCGCGCTCGCCCACAGGAAGCCGCCGAGCGCCCGCCGGCGGAGATCACGCATCGGGTTTCACAAGCTCATGGCCCGTGAGGTCCCTGGCCAGCCGCGCGTCCTGTCTGAGAGCGCGACTCAGACGCACCACGAGGGACTCGGACACGAACACGCGGACCAGCAGGGCGAGCTTTCGCCGCGCCAGCGTGATCGGGTCGAGGGCGAGGCGCTTCCAGCGCGTAGCGCCGCGCCACCCGCCGGTGGCCCACGATCGCGCTCCCCAGGCCGGCGTGAAGGTAGGCGGCAGACGCGGCGCTGCGACGGACGAGCGGCCGCTTCCACGCCGGCGAGAGGTCGCCGAGATGGCGATCGACGATCGCCAGTGGGACGTCGACCCGCGAGCGCCCGCTCCGCGGGGTGACACTGCGCGAGTGACGCCTGACCAGGGCGACGACCTCGTCGATGAACCCGATCGGGTAGCGCCGCGCGATCGCGAGCCAGGTGTCCCAGTCCTCGGCCATCGGGAGCTCGCTGAACTCCCCCGCCGACTCGAGGGCCGACCGCCGGATGAGCACGGAGCTTGGATTGAGGACCACGTTGTGTCGCAGCAGCGGCTCGAACGCCGGGCCGCAGGCTGGGCCCCCGAGGGTGTGCATGATGCTCGAGGGTCGCATCCGCTCGTCGCACGCGAACGCGTGCGCGGCCACCAAGGCAGCGCCCGGATGGCGCTCCAGGTGCGCGACCCCCGCCGCCACCCGGTGCGGAAGCCAGGCGTCGTCGGCGTCAAGGTACGCGACCAGAGGCGCCGACGTGGCGCGCAGTCCGGCGTTGCGCGCCTGCCCGGCGCCGGCCTGCGGCTGGTACAGATAGCGCACGCCGCGCTCGGCGTAGCGGGCGGCAACCTCGGCCGTGTCGTCGGTCGATCCGTCGTCCACCACCAGGATCGTCAGGTTCGGGTACGTCTGGGCGAGGACGCTGTCGAGCGCCTCGGGCAGGAAGCGTCCGTAGTTGTGGCACGTGACGATGGCGTCGACGGCCGGCCCGGCGCTCGCGCCGTCCGGGCTAGGCATGGTCGTCGAACAGCCTGCGTGCCACCGGCGCCGGGATGCGCTCGTGCAGGTAGGCGTGCCAGTCGATCGACCCGCCGACCTTGGCGGCCAGGCTCTCGACCGGCTCGTCGCCGACTCCGAAGCGGGCCACGCGCAGGGGCCCGTCCGACTCGCGCGCGGCGCGCGGGAGCGAGATCACGCCCAGCTCGTAGCCCGCGCGACCCGCGGCCAGGAGCGTCTCGCGCGTCACATGGCGCCCGAGCTTGCCCCACGGATATGCGACCGCGCGCACCGGCTGGCCGAGGCGTTCCTCGAGTGTCTCGCGCGCGCGCGCGAGATCGCTCGTGACGTCGGCGAGCGGCAAGCGGGCCAGGTTGCGGTGACTCCACGTGTGCGAGCCGATCGACATACCCGCCCCATGTAGCTCCGCCAGCCCTTCCCAGGACAGCGGCCGCAACCGCTTCACGGGCGTGTGCCAGACTCGAGACAGATGGGCCATGACCTCGTCGTCACGGGCGAGGAAGCCCGCCACGACGAAGAAGGTCGCCGTCAGGTGGCTCGCAGCCAGGCGGGGCAGGGCATGGACGAGGTTGTCCTCGTAGCCGTCGTCGAACGTGATCGCTACGTAAGGACCGTCGTTGCCCACCGGTCCGGCCACGAGCTCCTCCAATCCCATGACGTGGGCGTGCTCCCGCAGCCAGGCGAGGTGCTCGTCCAATAGAGCCGGGCTCAGCGACAGGGGGCTCGGTGACGGATTGACCGAGTGGTAGCAGAGCACCGCGCGCCGGCGCGAGAGCTCGGGCGGCGGCAGGAGGCGGCGGATTCCGTAGCCGGCGATGCGCGTGGCGCGCCGGCGCGCCGACACCGGCACCGTGATCGGCCGAAGCGCCACCGGCTCAGCTCCTCGCCGCATGGTCATGCGGGCGCCCTCGCATGCTCACCGGGTCCCAGCGCTCGAAGCGCACGCCGGCCACCAGGGAGAGCACGGCGAGGGCAGCGGCCGCGTTGGCCAGGCAGAAGTAGTACGGGACCCAGAGCAGCTTCATCCGGCTCCAGCGGGTGTGGGCCACCAGGGCGCCAGCCAGGGCGAGCGCGTAGAAGGCTAGTTGGGGCGCGAGGGCGGCCCACCACACCGGGTCCGCCGACGCCAGCGCGACGCTGCTGGCCAGCGCCGCGACCAGGAAGAAGGCGACGAGGCGCCTGAGCAGCTTGTGGAAGATCACCTCGAGCCCGTACAGGCCGGTCCGGGTAGGCAGCAGGTCGGTGCCGAGACGCGAGGGCCGAGCGCAGCCCGCGGTTCATCACCCGGACCTTGCGCCGCAGCTCCGTGCCGCCCTCCTCGGGCGTCGCCACGAGGACCACGGCCCGCTCATCGAAGGCCAGCCGCGCGCCCGCCCTGGACCACCTGGCTCGAGATCAGGAAGTCGTCCGTACCGGCGGTTTGGGTGGCCGGCGTGAAGCAGTTGCGGCGCACCGCGTACAGGTGCCCGCTGGCCGAGACCACGCTACCCACCCGGTCCTCGAGCCGCTTGAGCAGGCGCTCGTAGCGCCAGTACAGGCCCTCGCCGCGCGCGACGCCCCGTCCGTCCTCCGCGACGTAGCGAACGACGTTGGCCGCCACCCCGCCCACCTGCGGGTCGGCGAAGTTCGAGACCAGCCGCCGCAACGTCGGGCTCGAACAGCGAGTCGGCGTCCGTGAAGACCAGGATCTCGCCCGAGGACGCCTGCTGCGCCCGGTTGAGGGCCGTGAGCTTCCCGACGCGCGGCAGGTCGAGCACGATCGTCGCGCCGGCCTGCCGCGCGGCCTCGGCGGTCCCGTCCCGCGAGCCGTCGGAGGCGACGATGAGCTCGAGCAGTGATGGTGGGTAGTCGGACTCCATCACGTTGGCGACCTTGCCGGCGATGACCGCGACCTCGTCGTGCGCCGCAATGATCACCGACAGCGGCAGCTCGAGCGGAGCTCGTCGGCGGGGACGAGGACGCAGACGTCCGAGCAGCGCGAGGGCAAGCGGATAGCCGGCGTACACCCAGGCCACAAGGCCGATCGACAGCCCGAGGATCGCAATGACCACCGTGGTCATCGTGCGGCCCTGCGCGCCAGGGCGCCCGCCGCCAAGCCCAGGCCGAGGAAGATCCACTGGTAGCGCGCGTACTGGCTGTGCAGCGTGACGGCGCAGACCAGGAAGGCGCCCAGCGCCACCAGCAGGCCCTCGCCGAGCAGAGCGTCCCGGCCCGGCAGTCGCGACCGCGCTCGCCACGCTCCGGACAGAGCCAGCCACAGCACGCCGAGGAACGCCGTCGTTCCGAGCAGGCCCGTTTCCGCCAGCGACTCCAGGTAGAGGTTGTGCGCCGAGCGGTCCTCCGAGCGGGGATCAAGCCCGATCTCCGCAGAATACTGCTGGTAGCGACCCTCGAAGTTGTCCGGGCCCACGCCGGCCACTGGATGGTCCGCCCACATCTTCAGCGCGGCCAGATTCTCGCTTTGGCGTCCGCGGAGCGAGTTGTCCGCCCGTGAGGCGGTCTCCCCGGTGACGATGCCGGAGAGGGCGCCCACGCGCTCACGGACGGTCTGCGGAAGCGCGATCGAGCCGAGCAGGATGGCCCCGCAGACCCCCACGGCGAGCACGCGCAGGCGCACCCCGCGCAGTGCGGCGGCCGCCACGGCCGCGAGCAGGAGCGCGATCAGGGCGGCCCGAGACTGGGTGTAGACCACTCCCACCGCGCAGGCGACGGCGATCGCCGCCGCGAGCGCGCGGACGGGCACGCGGGTCTCGATCCGGGTGAGGTAGAGCGCCAGCACGGCCGCGGTCGCCAGCACCTGACCGAAGGGGTTCGGGTTCAGGGGGCCGGCGCTGCGCAACGCGTCGCCGGCCGGGAGAACCCTCGCGAGGCCGGCATAGGACGCCCCGTACGTCTGGGTGAGCTGCTGGAGGACGGCCAGCGCGGCCAGCAGACCGACGCCGGCGACGACGGCCCAGAGGGCGCGCCGCAGCCAGGCCGGCGTATCGAGCAGCGCAATCAGCAGCCCGACGACCGCTCCGTAGCTGATCAGGTCGAGCGTCTCGGCGCCGGCCGCACCACGGTCGGCGGCGAAGAGCGAGGCGACGACGTAGGCACCTACGAGCGCCGCGACGACCGCCAGCTCACGGGGCACGCGCAGGCGCTCCCGGTCGCTGGCCCACCGCACCAGCACGCCGATGACGAGGACGGCGGTCAGCCCCTGGGCGGCTCCGGTCGCCGGCCAGCGCGTCGGGTACGTACGCCACCAGCAGGAAGAGGGCGGCCACCAGGCACCAGCGGAGACGCGCGACCGCCGCGGCGATCGCCAGCCCGGCGACCAGCGCGAGCACCACTAGACGCAAGGGGTCGCCTGCCTGGCCGAGCGCGCTGCCCACGGCAACGGCCGCGACCCCCACGGCGAACCGGCCGGCCCAGAGCGCTGGGCTCGCCCGGCCGGCATTGGGCGGCGCCTGGCGGCTCAGGCCCGCCGGGCCCACGTTCAGTCCTCGTCCTCGGCCGCCGAAGCTTCGGCCCGCGGAGCCGGTTCGGTCTCACTGGGCGCTGCTGTGTCAGACGGGGCGTCGGCCTTCTTCGAGCCGGCCTTGGACTCGGGCGAGCGCTCGTCCGATGCACCGTTTCCCGACTCCGCGGCCTTGGCGAGGGCGGCCGGCCTGTCCGGCGCCCTCTGCCGCGGGTCGCCGGCCGGCCTCCGGGAAGGCCCGGCCGGCCCGGTGCCCGTCCCGGCCTCCCTCCGGCGCGGCTCGCCTGAGTCTCGGTCGAGTGCAGGAGTGACCGGACGGGCGCCGCCCTCGCGCCGAGATCGGCGCGCGCGCGCACGTCTGAAACGCTCGTGGAAACGCCCGAGCTGCGGCTCGAAGCGCAGCTCGACCGCCACCAGGGCCACGCCGAGCCCCAGCCCGACCAGCAACGCGAGGATCGCCACTTGGGGGCCACTGGGGCTGGTGCCCCCGCCGGTATCCGTGGACAGGCGCTCGAGGACGTAGGCGGGGTAGCTGGCCGCCACGTACTCCGACGCGACGAGCGAGAACCCGGCAGCGAGCCGCTCGACCTGTCCCTCGTCGGGCCCGGACAGGGTCGAGTCGATCACGGCGCTTCCGGGCCGGCCTGTCGTCTCCACCGTATAGCCGGAATCCAGGCTCACCCCGGCCCCGTCCGCCGCACGTGCGAGCAGCTCGTCGGTGTTGAGGACGTCGACGACCGTCTGCACCAGCGGCCCGTCCGACCCGAGCGCCTCCAGCACGCCCGGCAGTTCGTCGTTCACCACGGAGGCGTCGGGGCGCATCACGAAGCTGACCGTGCGCTCGTGCCGGTCGGATTCGGCGGCGGCCGTCACCGCCCCCAGGAGGGTGAGCAGAGCCGCCGCCGCCACCAGCCACCACCGCTGCGCGAGGCGGGAACGAAGGGCGATCAGGTCCACCGTCAGTAGGCCCCTCTCGAGCGGAACACGGAGCGCAGCGTGGTGACGAACAGCTGAACGCTTATGCGGAGCGATCTCGACCGCGCCTGGCGGATGTCGAGGCGGCAGCGGGCCACGAAGTCGGCGCTGCCGCGGCCCTCGGCCTGCCAGCGGCCGACGAGGCCGGGCGTCACGTCCAAGCGGCCCGTCTGCCACGGGATGTAGTCGGCGAGAGCCACCGAGCACGGTCGCGGTCCGACCAAGGTCATCTCTCCCCGCAACACGTTGTGAAGCTGGGGGAGCTCGTCCAGCGAGGACCTGCGTAGCAGCCGGCCCAGGCGGGTGACGCGCGGATCGTCGGCGATCTTGAAGTCGGGCCAGACCATGGAGTTCAGGTGCTTGAGCTCCTCCTTCATGCGTTCCGCGTCACGGTCCATGCTACGCAGCTTGAGCAGCCCGAACGGCTTCCCGTCCCGCCCGACGCGGCTGATCCGGACGAAGGCCGGGCCGGGCGAGTCGAGCTTGACCGCGATCGCGAGCAGCGTGACCAGCGGTACGACGAGCGGTGCCGACAGGGCGAGCAGCAGCAGGTCCACGACCCTGCGCGGCTGCGGGACCAGCGGCCGCGCCTCGAACAGCACCACTGGGCGCTCGCCTTCCTCATCCGCCGGCGACTCCTCGAGATCGAGCCCGGGCCCGGCGTGGGGGAGCGAAACGGCGACCGGTCGGCACCCGGATCGCGCCGGTCCGGCCACGGCCGCTCGCGGAGTCGCGCCGCCTCCTTGACCGAGGCAAAGGTCGGTCCGTCCTCGGGGAACGTCGCGAAGCCGACGAGCAGGTCGGCGCGCCCGCTGAGCGGGGCTCGCGCCAAGACCGCGGCGACGACGTCGACATCGGCGCCCGGGAGCACCACAACCAGGCGGTCGCTCTCGAGCCGCACGATCGAGTCACCCAGGCGAAGCCATGGCACGAGG